>JAPYOS010000017.1 GCA_029938085.1 Oceanospirillaceae bacterium
GTTTACCCTTGGATTAATTTTTCTAAGCTGGTCATTTTTTCTGCAACACGTGCAGCATCAATCGGAAACTCGCCGTCTTCTAGGGCCTGCTTGATGCGATCAACTTTCTTTTGGTTAATATCACTCACGTCTTTACTGGCTTGAGTCATGCGTAACAAAGTTTGTGACTCCGGCGTAAATTTGGCTTGGTCCGCACCCTGAGTGGGGGGCGCCTTAGCTTGTTCAGTGGCTTGCTGCGTTTTAGCTACATTAGCTTGCTGCTGAATTTCTTGCGATTGGTTGGCAGCTTTAGCTTGAGCGTTATTGGCTTTATTGCCAGCAACACCTTGGTATTGATTATTGATATCGTTCATATGGCACCTCTTGCCTTTTTTTCAACTACGCAGTAGCTATCGGCAGGTTGGCTGAAAACTTGAGTCTAAAATAGCATTCTTTTTAAAAAAAATCAGTTAATTTAGCATTGACCTGTAAAGCGCCATTAGCGTAATAGTTCAACTTGTCCTTTGCCAGTAACTACGGCCTGTTTAATGAGACCGCTTTGAAGCACTTTGACGTCAATTTTATCGCCCAAATTACCATTGGCTAAGGCCCGCGCTGTGCTGGTAATTTTATAGTTAGAGCGGTTAATTTGCAGGCTTACTTGGTTGCCCTTAGCTACCAAGTATGCCGCACGCAACATGTCTTTGGTGATGGCTGCCCCCGCAGAAATGTGACGCTTAGTCACCCAACCAACCAGTTGATTGATTTGGCTAAAGCCTGCATGGCGTAGTTTGTGGTTAGCTAACCATTGTAATTGCATGTCGGCGGCAATCAGCACGCGGCCTGCTGTCAGTGGTTGGCTCGCCACCAACACTTGTTGTTGGCCTTCAATGTCGCCCGTGTTGAGGAGCTTGCCCGCTTTAATATAACGCTTGGCTAACTGGCCAATAATCTGCGTTTTGTCGGTGAGAAGGTTAGCTGTGGTTGTCTTCATCTGAATGCGGCTAGCCTGCAGGTGCTGCGCGGTGATCACCACGCCTTGAGCCAAATCACTGGCGGCCTTCCAAGCGGTTTGGAGTTCGGTAAAGTCATCCTTGCTCAGCCAATGGCCGGCGGCTATGCCGTGTTTTACTCGCTTGCCCACCGGGCTGCTGTCCACGTCCAAAAAATTGAGGCTGTTTGGCGCATGCTTTTGTAGTTGTACCTGTGACGACCGGATGATGCCATGCTGGGGGATGGGCGTTATTAAGCGCCAAGCCATCACTGAGGTGTTAACTTTCATGGAAAGATACAGTGACCACTTGGGTTGTTTGCTGCTCACACTTTTAGGGCAGGCCACCTTAATAGTTTTGTGATTATTGAAAGGCAGACTGATCACCAGACCCGACTTACACAAGGGGTAACGGCTACGCTCATCTAATTGTGTGCTAGTGGCTGAGCCGCCCAAATGATCTAGAGCATATTGATTAATGGCCTGGTAGATACTCTCATGGCTTTGCCATTGGTCTGCGAATGCCGGATTTTGGCTGAGGCCCAGCAGTATAAGGCAGGGCCACAAGCAGCGCCTGATTGTAACGGCGGCAAGGCTTTGCCGCTTGTTTAATAAGTGCCAGTATTTTTCTTTAAATAAATTATAAATCATTGTTTTATATCACAATTTAATAGTTGGCATAATCGTTGCTTTAGTGACTGTGTAGCGGGTGTTTTTAGCCCCTAAACAGTTTACTTAAATGGCGATCGATTATGAGTATCTTGCAAAATCCACTAGGCATACATGGCACCGCATTACAGTTACGTGAGCAGCGTACTGCCGTATTGGCGTCTAACATTGCCAACGTCGATACGCCTAACTACAAAGCTCGTGACTTGGATTTTAGCAGTGTTATGGCCGCAACCACTAATGGTTCTATGCGCACTAGCAACAGCAGGCACTTTTCTGTGGGTGGGTATCAAGCGCTAGAGGGTGAAGGCATGGTCAAATATCGCATGCCCAACAGCGCGTCAGTGGACGGCAACACCGTAGAAATTAGCACAGAAAACAGCTTATTTACAGAAAATTCACTGCGCTACCAAGCCACTACAACGTTTTTGAACAACCGAATTAAAGGCGTCATGAGCGCCTTACGTGGCGAATAAACCGACCGATCGAACCGTGATTAAGAAGAGGACACTCGTATGTCGATGTTAAATGCTCTACAAATCTCAAGTTCCGCCTTGAATGCACAAATGGTGCGCATGAATACCACTGCCAGTAACTTGGCCAATATGGATGTGGTTGGAGCTACTGAGTCGGAAGCCTATAAAGCTAAAAAACCTATTTTTAAAACTGTCATGGATGCCCATACCAATAACGACTTCCAAGCGCGGGTTTCGGTAGCTGGTATTCACATTACGGAACGGGTTAATAGCAAGCGATATGAACCACAAAACCCTGGAGCTAATGAAGACGGCTATGTGTACATGTCGAATGTCAATTCAATTGAGGAAATGGTGGATATGACGAACGCCTCTCGATCTTACCAAACTAACGTTGAGGTAATGAACGCCACCAAAAAAATGATGATGAGTACTTTGCAGTTAGGAAGGTAATAGCTAAGTAAATGCAAAGCATGCAAGAAAGGAGTAAATGATGACCGCATCAGTGAGCCAGGCGATACCCGAAAACTTACGCAGTTTCGAATCGACCCAGCAAAAAGAAATAAAACGCACCTCGGTGCTGGGGCAGGAGGACTTTTTAAAGTTGCTCACCACCCAATTACAGCACCAAGACCCAATGAAACCCATGGAAAATGGAGAGTTTATGGGCCAGATGGCGCAGTTCTCTACTGTCAGTGGTATTACCGAAATGGGAGAGTCTATAGATAACCTAGTGAATATTTATCAGGGTCAGCAGATGAGTAATTCGGCATCGATGATTGGTAAACAAGCACTGGTTAATGGCAACTGGGCACAACTGGCCGGTGGCCAACTCAGTGGAGCAATAGAGTTGCCTACCGCCGCCAACGACGTACGTGTTGATATTAAGTCTGAAACTGGCGAAGTGATGGCCAGTTTAGAGCTGGGCGCCAAAATGGCAGGCACTCAAGAGTTTACCTGGGACGGTATTAAGGACGATGGTAGCGCCGCCCCAGAAGCTAACTATTACCTGAGCGCTAGCGCGATAAGGGATGGTCAGTCCACAGCGCCCGCCATGCAGGTGTATGGCACGGTGCAAAGTATTCAGCTCAAAGGTAGCGAGGTCACCCTCAACGTCTCTGGGCAAGGCAATGTAAGTTTTTCAAACGTTAAGCGTATCAGCCAATAGGTTGTTAGCGTCACTTAAATAAAAGTAACAATAGAGGGGATCGACTCATGTCATTCTATACTTCACTAACAGGCCTAAACGCGGCGCAAGCACAATTAGGTATCACATCAAACAACGTATCCAACGTAGGTACTGTGGGTTTTAAGAAATCCCGTGCTGAGTTTGGTGACATCTTTGCAACCTCACCGTTGGAGAACGCCTCTAGCGCCATCGGTCAGGGTGTACTTTTGAAGAAAGTAAACCAGCAGTTTAGCCAGGGTAATATTGAGTTCTCCAGTAACTCCTTAGACTTGGCTATATCCGGTCAGGGTTTCTTCGCCTTGAAACCCAGCCAAACCTCAAACCAAACGGCATACACTCGAGCGGGTTCGTTTAGTGTTAACAACGACCGGTATGTGGTTGACTCATCGGGCCAGTACTTACAAACCTTCCCGGTGAACGATGACGGCTCGGTAATTGCCACTGGTTTGTCTTCTGCCAAGTCTTTGCAGCTGCCTTCTACCGCAGGTTTACCACAGCCTTCGTCACAAATTGAATTAGGTCTAAACTTACCGGCGGGTGCCTCCATTTTACCTAAATCAGCAGTCTACACGGTGGATAACCCCTACAGCTTTGATCGTAACGACAGTGATACGTTTAACAAATCAACGTCTATTACAGTATACGACTCCTTAGGTAACCCACACATTGCTACGGTTTATTATGTAAAAACCAGTTCTGCAACCGAGGCAGACCCTACCAACAAGTGGGACACCAAAATATTCATTGGTGACAAAGAATTAGATCCGTCTATCATTTCGGCCAAAAATGATAAGAGTGAAACCATGTACATGAACAAGTTTGGTCAAATAAGTACTAACCCAGCAGCCATCGATCCAACTTTTAACGCTGCGGCCGCACACCCCTTGTATTTTAACGATGACCAAAATACTACAGTACCTTCTGAGCCAGCTACTTTTTCTGGCGGTTACATGACTCGTGCTACCGTGGGCCACGATTTTGGTTCTACAGACAGTAGCAAAGTTTCCATTGTGACCCCGGTAAGGGAGGTGGATACCTATAGCTTTGATGCCGATGTTGACACTGGAGGCAGTATTTCCTTCAACGACGGTAACAACACCTATGCGCAGGATTTTATCACAAGCCACACCGCAACCTTGGACTCGTTAGTAGCAAAAATAAATGCAGGGCAAAGCGATTTTAAAGCCGAACGTGCAGGCGACAATGTGACCATCACGGCATTTAATGCCACCGCATTACCTGCTATGGCCGTGACCGCCAGCAGCGATGGAGTGAACGCAATTACTGAAACCAAAACCAATACCGAAGCTTCATCAGGTTGGTCGACAGAAGGCATAGGTACCTTTGATGGCACTAATTTTGTAAGCGTGTCGGTAGATGGCAGTGATCCTCAAACCATTGATATCGCAGCAGGCTCATACACTGGTACCGAATTGGCCGCCGAAATGACGCGTCAACTTAACTCCAAATTTGGTGACGAACGGGCGTATCAAATGCCAACCAGCTCTGCTGATCGCACCATCACAATCGAGTTGCAAGACAGTAGCGGTAACGACATTAACAAAGGTATGGGCGAAAGTGATTCGACTAACGACCTGACCATTGTGATCGATCAGTACCAAGAAGGCACTACCGACTTTACACGAGCACAGTTGGTCGCTAATGTGCAGGCTAAAGTGGATGCTGTAACCTACACTGGCACCGACAGTGTAACGGTGACAGGCTTGCCCGTAATAGTAGGTTACGACCTCACCACTAGGGCCTTAACCTTCACCCCAACTAATGCCACCTATGGCAGTGTTAAAGCGTCTTCGCCAACGGGTGTAACTGCCTTCGGTTTGGATAGCGCCACAGCATCTTTCTCCGATGTAGGCGAAGTGTTTAACGGTGGTCAAATTGTGCCAGCAGGCGACTTAAACTTAGATGCAAAACAACAACGTACCGGTTTGGTTGTGACCTATGGTAAAGATTCCCATAAGTTTAGTTTCCGTTCGGGTACAACTGGTGAAGCTTCTACTATTTCTGTGACTATTCCTACCGGTACAGCCTCTGCTGGTGGTGCTAGCCACTTGTTAGGTGTAGGCGCGACCTATGACACCGAAGTGGCTAATACCATAGGTACTGGCCTTGCCTCTACCGCAGGTACGGTTGCGGGGTCCAAAGCAGGTGTGGATATTACCGGTACCTTCTCGGTAACCAGTAATGATAACACCATTAGTGTCACCATAGACGGCGTAGACGGTACCGTGGTAGTGCCACCAGCGGCCTACACTGGCCATACGTTTGCCCAGGCCATACAAGATCGGATTAACTTGATTCAACATACAGATGGCCGTCAAGTGAACGATGTTGAAGTTAAGTTTAACCAGGCTGGGCAGTTCTTTAGCGTGACCTCGGGAACCGTGGGTGCTAACTCATCGGTAAACATTAACGGCCACTCAAACTGGGGTTTTGATACCACGGCTCAAATCCGCGGCACGGTGCCAGCAGTGACTGTGGTGACGCAAGCGAAAGACCAAGAAGGTAACCTTCTGTACATCGATCAGGCGGGCAAGCAAACTACTCAAAAGCCTGATGCCACGCCAGCATGGACGCCCATCTACCTCGATAAGGGTGAGCTGACTTTTGACACTTATGGTAAGTTGATTTCGCCAAAAGAGGGTGTAAAGTACTCACCATTTGACCCGAGCAACGGTTCTGACTTGTTAACCTTGGGCGTAGACTACGGTAAGTTCTCGACTCAGTATTCGGCACCCTTCTCCGTGTTGTCTCTATCTCAGGACGGTTACCCGTCGGGTCAGTTAGACGGACTAGATATTGACTCAGGCGGTGTTGTGCGAGCCAACTATACCAACGGCACACAGGTAGCCCTAGGTAAATTAATGATGGCTAACTTTGCTAACCCCAACGGTTTAAAACAGGTGGGTAACGCTAACTTTGTGTCTACCACCAACTCCGGTGCGGCAGACTTAGGTGAGGCGGGATCAGACGGCTTTGGTGATATACAAGGTGGTGCATTAGAACGTGCCAACGTGGACTTAACCGAAGAGCTGGTGAACTTAATCACCGCGCAACGTAACTTCCAGGCCAACGCTAAAGCCATCGAAACCTCAAGTAGTTTGACGCAAACGATTATCAACATTAGAGGATAATGATTAGGCCGCAGTCATCCT
>JAPYOS010000006.1 GCA_029938085.1 Oceanospirillaceae bacterium
TCAGGATCTCTCCAACCCCGCTAGATTCCGGCCTACGCCGGAATGACGTGACGCCTACGCCGGCATGACCTGAGTGCTATACTCCAGCCACATCAAAAGGATTTGTCGATGATCGAAGCCACGCTCCAATTTCTCGCTATCACGCTGTTTCTCGAAGTTACCCCCGGGCCTGCGGTGTTATTTATCTTATATCAGTCGGCGTTTAGCTTTCGTAATGCTGTGGCGGGCACTTTAGGCTTGTTAACCTCCAACGTTATATGGATTAGCTTGGTAGCAACGGGTCTAGGGTTGATCCTGACCCAAACCCCGATCCTATTCGACAGTCTGCGGTATATCGGAGCGCTATATTTGGTTTACCTTGGTTACAAAATAATTCGTTACGGCATTGGTACACCTCATGCCGACAAAAACACTGAAGCCGCACAACGAAAAAGTGTTTGGGCAAGTTATAGACAGGGCATGTTTACCTCCTTATCAAACCCTAAAGCCTTGTTGTTTTTTATGGCATTATTTCCGCAGTTTACGCGTCCAGATTACTTTGTTCACGACATCCTATATTTTGGCGCGTTAAAAATGACGTGCCTAGCGGTAGTGATGATTAGCTATGCCTTGATGGGACGAAAACTGTTTAACTATATGGGGCAATCTCGCTGGGCTAATGCGATTTCTCGTACCTTGGGCGGCGGTATTATTATCGCGGCATTTGCTGTGGCACGGGGATAAAACCAACTTGATGATGTAATCATGACGTGTCAACAATGACCGCAGCCCTCGGACGCCGTATAATGGTGGTGTATTCACTCTAGTGGTTGGAACTGTTATGTATTTTGACGAACTATATGCCCCCTTACGCGAGATGCAAGACTGGCAACAAACAGCCTTTTCTGCGGCCCTATGCGAACGTATTTTCCCTCACTATGTCCTGTATGATAGCTTGAGAGAAACCAACAACGTTGAGGTCGCACGTACGGCGCTAGATCAAGTGTGGAAACAGTTGTCGTTAAGAGGCAACATGAATGCCGAAACCCAGCTAACGAAAGTGGAAGCCATTGTTCATGGCGAAGAAGATGAAAGTTTTGGTGCGGGCCTAGCGTTTGACGCGCTTGTGGCATTGATGGCGACCTTACATTGCATTGATAATGCGAGTTTCGAAGACGCCGCCAGTGTGGCCCATCTGTCGCGCGAAAGCGTGGCTAAGTTTGTGGAGCTGCATGCCGATGAAGAAATGGGTGATGAAGAATTGATTCGCCATATTTCAACCCACGACCTTATGGCACAAGAACTGGCGTTTCAAAATGATGTTATGCAGCTGCTAGTCTCACAAAACGTGGCTAAAGCATCACAAATTGACCAATTGAAAACCATGTCTATGGGCGATGGAGTCAGTAACATCGGCATCAGCATGACCGACGGTTGAGTCCGACCCTCCCCCTTATTTACACGAGCGCGTATGTCACTTTCTACTAAACGGTTAGTCAAATTTCTGGGTTGGCTGGTTATAGGTGTTTTAGCCTATGTCATATTTGAGCAGTATCAGGCCAACCTTAATAGCCGCCATTTAGAGCAGGTTCCGCAGTTTACAGAAGCGGGCCAACGCTTTGGCGTCACGCATGATCAACAAGCCTGTTTGGTGGAAACCTTTCGTCAGTCAGCCGGCTGTAGCAATTTTAGCTGTGGCGTCTATTACGGTAAGTTTTTTAAGGCCTGCGTACAAGTGGCTCAACCCAGCGAGCAAATGTGTGAAGGTGTGCCACAATTTGCAGAGAAAAAAGACCAGCCTAGCAAAGACTGGATTCGGGATGTTTGCTTCGAACGGCCTGAAGCTAACACTTGCCAGCTGTTGATGCGCCAGGTCCAATGGCAATGTAGTCAACAATAAGGCAGTGTTCGATGCAGATTTTTAAAGGTTTCAGTTACCTAATACAAGGCGCTAAGCTGTTAATACAGCCAAATCTAAGGGTGTTTGTGTTGTTGCCGTTGCTGGTCAATGTCATCATGTTTAGCCTAGGTTTAGGCTTATTGGTGAGCTACGTAAGCGGTTGGATGGATGGCTTTGTAGGCTGGTTACCCAGCTGGCTTAGTGGTATTACTTGGTTTCTTTGGACTTTATTTTTTGGCCTTTTTGCCATGGCTGTGTTTTGGGGGTTCAATTTGCTGGCTAACTTTATTGCCGCACCCTTTAATGGCCTATTAGCCGAGAAAGTTGAGCAACATTTAACCGGCCATGAAGTAGAGTCAGCCACTGTTGGCGACGTGGTGGCCAGTATACCTCGCTCTATTGGCCGTGAAATAAGTAAACTGAGTTATTATCTACCACGCGTAGTGATATTGTTGATTATAAGTTTTATACCGGGGCTGAACGTTGTTGCGCCTTGGTTGTGGTTATTGTTTGGTGCTTGGATGATGGCCATTCAGTATGTGGATTACGCCATGGATAATAATGGGGTTAAGTTTCGGCGCATGAAACAGGCGCTGGCCCAACAAAGGCTATTACATCTGGGGTTTGGTGGTGGGGTGTCACTCTTATTGATGGTGCCTGTGGTTAACTTTTTCGTCATGCCTATTGCTGTGGCGGGTGCCACTGCGCTTTACGTGAATGAGCATACAGGGCTAAATCAAATCGATCACTAAACCTATCCACACACTGAGAGCTGCCCAATGGCTGTTGGTAAAGGCGCTGAAGTAGTTGCTGCGCACACGGCTGCGGCCAAGTTTATTTTGATAGACAAATAAACCCGCCATGGTGGCCACGCCTAGATAGTAAAACCCGCCAAGCTGATTGACCTGACCAACCAACATCAATAGCCCCACACAAGCGGCTTGAAATAACCCAATGATGGCGACATCCCAATTACCAAAAAGCACTGCGGTGGATTTAATGCCAATTTGCAAGTCATCCTCTCGGTCTACCATGGCGTAATAGGTATCATAGGCAATGGTCATACACACGGCCGCGGTAAAGGTGAGCCATGCAGTTATACCCGTGGTGCCTGTTTGAGCGCTAAAGGCCATGGGGATAGCCATGGCAAAGGCCGCTCCGAGTACCGCCTGGGGCCAATGGGTATAGCGCTTCATAAATGGGTATGCGGCTGCTAAAATAACGGCGAGTACAGACAATTTGATGGTGGCTGTATTGGTGAAAAGTACCAAAACAAAGGCGGCAATACATAGGCCGAAAAACAGCACCAAAGCCTGTTTGCTAGTAATTCTGCCAGTCGCTAAGGGGCGTTGTTTGGTGCGTTCAACGTGGCCATCAAGGTGGCGGTCAGCATAGTCATTGATAACGCAACCTGCGGCTCGCATTAGGTAAGTACCCACTACAAAAATGCACAGTAGGTCTAAGCGTGGCACGCCCTCAGCAGCCAACCAAAGACCCCACAACATAGGCCATAGCAAAAGGTAGGTGCCCACCGGTTTGTCGAGGCGCATAAGTTGTTTGTAGTCGGGCCAGCGGTCGGAGATTAACATCGGTAAAGGGGCTGCTCAATATCAAAGCCACCATGCTAACATAAGCACACCTAATTCCCTCGGTTATAGACTCGATGACAAACCAAACAATACGACTATTATTGATCTGTACTGGTAATACTTGCCGTTCGCAAATGGCCAACGCCATGGCAGTAGAATGGGCCCGTAAAAACGGTAAGACTATGGCGTTTGCCTCCTGCGGCATTAGGGCCACACACGGCGCGCAAACCACCGCTGATGCAAGACAAGTATTAGCGCAGTCTGGCATACAATGGCGCGGTACCAGCCGACAATTGCAAGCTGAGGATTTACAGTGGGCCAACCATGTGTGGGTAATGACCCAGGAACATCTTCGATTTGTGGTTGAGCTTGGCCAAAGCGTTAATGCTGCGGAGCGTCCAATGGTGCAGTTATTACACGCTGAGCAGGAAATCACGGATCCGCTAGGGCTTGGCTTAGAGGCCTACCAAGCACTACATGCTCAACTCACACAGTTATTACCTATACGGCTGGCGGCTTTAGCTGGGCCATAGGTGGCATAAATACCTCAGTGACTAAAATACCCTTACCGTCTAGATAAAATACCGAACGCCTTGCCCAATGCTGCAGCGGGCTGTGGCGCGATATGAAGCATGCCACTTGTAACGACCCGCGTACCATATTGGGGTGTTTGAAGAGTAATTCGCCCAATGGCTTAGTGCCTATGTTGCTGAATCTTCGAAGCCGTCCGGTTAAGGTGCTGTAGGGCATAATACTGCGAGCACAAACCCACACTTGGCCATGGCAAAGTAATTCAACTTCGCGGATAATGGCTTTTTGACGGCCTTTCATAGCCAAAGCCCGAGCTTCTGAACGCCTAGGGGTGTGCCAGTAATTACGCACCACCCGCACCTCAAAGGCACCATCGCTGGCTTGGATAAGTCGTTGGGTCAAAGACCCGCTGTCATTGAGCCACGCTTGCCATTGGCGCGGAACTTGGTGTGCCAATGGGCGCTTGTAACTGCGCCAGTGAGGGGCAAATGGCCGCTGAGAATGAACTAGAGAAATGGGCAAATGACGCTCGTGGAAGAAGCTAATAAGATAGGACCATTATATCAACAAGTTAACCAGCAAGACACTCGACGCAGATCATCAACAGGTCATTGAGTTAACCAAAACATGGTTACAAGACATGGTCGTCGGCCTCAATCTGTGCCCTTTTTCGCACACGGTGGTGGCGCAAAACCAAGTGCGCTACGCTGTGGCTACAGGCGCTAGTGATGCGCAATTGAAAGCGTTTTATGTTGCTGAGCTAGAGCTCCTCCTCAATGCTGATGAAACCGATATTGCCACTAGTTTGTTAATGTTTCCGCATGGGCTACAAACATTCGATGACTATCTCGACCTACTGGATTGGTTTCAAGAACTGTTAGAGCAAAGTGACCTGAGCGACCACGTGCAATTGGCTTCATTTCACCCACGCTACCAGTTTGACGAAGTGGCCGAACACGACTTAAGTCACTTCACCAACCGCGCGCCATACCCCACCATTCATCTGCTTCGCCAGGCCCAAATGACCAAAGCATTAGCCCATGTACAGAATCCGGAGCAGATCTTTGTGGACAATATTGCTACGTTAGAGCGCCTCGGGCGCGACCATGTTGAAGCCTTGTGCCCGTGGGGCAAGCCGTAACTTAGATCAGGAAATTGACAATGAAATTACAAGTCCTCGCCGTAGGCGGCACGATCGATAAAGTTTATTTTGACGCCCTTAGTGAATATCATATCGGCGCGCCAGCAGCGCTTGAGATATTGCAGCGGGTGAAAGCCAATTTTGACTACGACGTCACACAGATGATCTCTAAAGACAGTTTAGACATGACCGATGAAGATCGTCGTGAGATCCTGTCAGCGGTGCAAGCCCACTCTGGCGAACATGTCATTATCACCCATGGCACCGATACCATGGTGGATACCGGACAAGTATTAAAAGCGGCTACGGGCAAGACCATTGTTATCATGGGAGCCATGGCCCCCGCCATTATCAAGCTCACGGACGCCGATTTTAACCTAGGTGTAGCCGTAGCTGCCGTGCAGTCGCTCCCGCAGGGCGTGTACCTGTGCATGAATGGTAGAATCTACAACGTAGACAAGGTGGTTAAGAATCGTGCTGAGGGGCAGTTTCAGGACGCTTAAACGGGTCGAGCCAACCGTCACTGCGAAGGCCTGTGGCAGTCTATATACTAATGACGAGCTCATTGAGCCCGTAGTGCTCATCAAGGTATTGGCCAATTACATTATCGCCACACAAATGGTGGGCGTAATGCATGTGCAGGCAGCGTATTTGTTGCCAATCTCGCAAGCCGCCAATGCCATAAGACTCAAATAAAGGCGCAAAGCCCAATGTTTGCAGTTGCTCTCGTTCAGCACTAGAACAATTGGCCCAACGTTCAGCTACATAGGCATGATGGTTCGCTTGGTAAGCGGCCATCCATTCCGGCTCGTCCTTCAGTTTCTGCTCAAGTTGTTTAACTAAACCGCTTGTTTCGAGCTGATTGATGGCTTTATGTAGGTCTTTAGCGCATAACCAGTAGAGTGTAGGAAATGGCTTATCATCCACCAGTGGATGCATTTTTAGTGCTAGGGGAATGCCGCTGTTCGAAACGGCTGCAACCGCTTTTAAACCTCTGGGGCTACGGCCCAGTTGCTGTTCGATGAGGGCGAGTTGGGATAGTGTGGGTATGGGTGTTGTCATATCGAGCGGCGTCGAGACATCTAAGGTGTTTCGACGCCGCTCAAGATGATATTGAACGATGCCGAAAACCTTCAGAACATCTGTTAATGGCCTAGAATTTGGCTCAAGAACAATTTAGTACGATCGTGCTGTGGATTGTCAAAGAAATCATGGGGATTGTTGGACTCAATGATTTCGCCCTGGTCCATAAAGATCACTCGGTCTGCCACTTTCTTAGCAAAACCCATCTCGTGGGTTACACAAATCATGGTGATGCCTTCTTCAGCCAAAGATACCATGGTATCTAGTACTTCCTTGATCATTTCTGGGTCAAGCGCAGAGGTCGGCTCATCAAATAACATGATGTTAGGGCGCATACATAAAGAACGCGCGATGGCCACGCGTTGCTGCTGACCACCCGAAAGCTGACCAGGGTACTTGTTAGCTTGCTCAGGGATCTTAACTCGCTCCAAAAACTCCATGGCCGTCGCTTCGGCTTCGGCTTTAGGTATTTTACGCACCCAAATTGGTGCCAAGGTACAGTTTTCTAACACTGTTAGGTGTGGGAACAAGTTAAAGTGTTGGAACACCATGCCTACTTCGCGGCGTACGGCGTCGATATTCTTTAAATCGTTGGTTAGTTCAGTACCATCAACAATGATGTCACCTTGTTGGTGCTCTTCCAAACGGTTAATACAGCGAATCATGGTCGATTTGCCGGAACCAGAGGGGCCACAAATAACGATCTTTTCGCCTTTGTGCACTTCTAGGTTGATGTTTTTAAGAACATGGAAATCGCCGTACCACTTGTTCATGTTACGAATTTCGATACACTTTTCTGTAGTAGAGTTACTTTGTGCTTCTGACATGTGGAGAAACCTTTAAATTAGTTGTTATCGCTTGTGGCCGGTATTGAGCTTGTTCTCAAGGTAAAGAGAATAGCGCGCCATACCAAAACAGGAAATAAAGAAGAAAACGGCGACGAATAGGTAAACTTCGGTAGATAAGCCTAACCAGGCTGAATCGGCGACCGACGCACGGCCAATACCTAGTGGGTCTAACAAACCGATGACGATGACCAAAGTACTGTCTTTGTACAAACCGATAAAGGTGTTAACGATGCCAGGGATGGAGATCTTTAAAGCTTGTGGCAATATGATAAAACGCATGGCTTGGCCATAGTTTAAGCCAAGGGAATCAGCTGCTTCTAGCTGACCTTTAGGCAATGCCTGCAAACCACCACGGACTACTTCAGCCATGTAGGCGGAAGCAAACAAGGTTACCATAATGAGTACACGCAGTAACAAATCGAAGGTGGTACCTGGAGGTAAGAAGTAGCTCAACATGGTTGAAGCAACGAACAACAAAGTGATCAGTGGCACGCCGCGAATAAACTCGATAAAACCAATACAAAAGTACTTGATGATAGGCAGTTGAGACTGACGACCTAGGGCCAATAAAATACCCAAAGGCAAGGAAAATGCGATGCCTGTGACACCAATGGTTAACGTCAGCATGAGGCCACCAAACAAATGGGTACCTACGGACTCTAACCCAAAACCGCCGCTCAATAACCAAGCACCGATCAAAGGATAAGCTAGGGCAAATTTAAGCATGTGCTTGCGGGCAGGGATCTTGTCCCAAAGAACTGCAGCACCTGCAACAGCTAACAAAATAGCTGCTAAGTTTACCCTCCAACGCAATTCGGCTGGATAAAAACCATATACAAATAAGTTAAAACGCTCACCGATGAAAGCCATACATGCGCCTTCTTGGGCACAGTCTTTGCGTGTTTCACCAACGTAGGTTGCGTCTATAAACAACCAGTTGAAGGCCGAAGGCAAGGCCAAATACAATAAATAAATAGCCACCAAAGTCACAACAGAGTTAACCGGCGAAGAAAATAGATTGGTTTTTAACCAGTGAATAAGGCCGATAGTGTCACTTGGTGGCGGTAGATCGGGATGTGTTCCCGGGGCATAAGTTTGTTCAGTCATTGTCATTTCTCCCTAACGTTCCACTAATTGCATACGGTTGTTGTACCAGTTCATAACCGAGGAAATCAGCAGAGAGATAGCCAAATAAATGGCCATAACGATCAACATACATTCCATTTCACGGCCTGTCTGGTTGAGGGAAATGCCACCAATGGTGGCCACGATGTCCATATAGCCTATCGCAAGCGCCAGCGATGAGTTCTTCGCTAGGTTTAAGTACTGGCTAGTGAGAGGCGGGATTATTACACGTAAGGCTTGAGGGATAACCACCAGCTTGAGTGTGCGACTGTTAGAAATTCCTAGGGCTTGAGCGGCTTCGGTTTGGCCATGGTTAATTGCCACGATGCCTGCACGTACAATTTCACCAATAAAGGCCGCAGTATAAAAAGATAATGCTAACCAAAGGGCAATAAATTCAGGGCGAATAACCATGCCACCTTTAAAGTTAAAGCCTTTAAGGGCCGGCACGTCCCACTCGATAGGGCTGCCTAATACAAAGTAGACCACAAGCGGAAGCAACACGATGGCCGCTATGTTGATCATTGCTACTGGGTAGGCTTTACCCGTTTCATCTTGAACTTTTTGAGCATGATGGCCAAACCACCACGCAAAAGCGATACCGGCAATAACAAAAGCGCCCACGATCCAAAATAAAGATTGAAAATCTGGGCTGGGCAATTGGAAGCCTCGATTGTTTAAGAAAAAGACATCGCCAAAATTAAACGAGCCTTTAGGGCGTGGTAATGAGCTTACAATAAGGCCGTGTAGCAACAGAATATGCAATAAAACAGGAACATTACGTATGTATTCAATGTAGACGTAGGCAATTTTTTGCGTGAGCCAGTTATTGGATAAGCGCATCACTCCTAATATGAAGCCAAGGATTGTGGCTAACATGATGCCTGCGCCGGCGACTAATAGAGTATTAATTAGGCCCACTATCATAGCCGTAAAGTGGTTAGAGGTGGAGCTGTATTCAATGAGGTGTTGGTTTATGTCATAACTTGCGTTTTGCCAGAGAAAACCAAAATCAATGTCTTTGCCAATGGCAGTTAAGTTCACTACTGCGTTATTAATGACATAGGCAAAAAATGAAATAATCAGAGCTGCGGCAATAATTTGCACGATGATTGAACGGGCTTCTTTGTTATACCAAGCGCGCAGCAAAGGATTGGTGTTAGATGTAGGAGTACTCATAAGGTGAACCGTGCTACGTAAATATCATCAGTTAAATGCAATTCCACAATTTAACATTTGATTGTAATCAAAGGTGTAGCAACCAAAGATAATTAACTTTCAGACATGAACTGGGGTGCCGAAGCACCCCAGTTTAACACTGCAAATTCGTATTAATTAACGAATTGGAGCAGCGTAAAGTACACCACCTTGATTCCACAAAGCGTTTAAGCCACGTGCAATTTCTAGAGGGGTATTTGGACCAACGTTACGCTCGTAGATCTCGCCGTAGTTACCGCCTTGTGCGATAGCGCGTGCAGCCCACTTGGCGTCTAAACCAAGCATTTCGCCCATGTTGCCTTCAGAACCAACCAAACGGTTGATGCCAGGGTTGTTGCCAACGTTAGCAGCAAGGTTCATAGCGTTAGCTTGGGTGATGCCCATTTCTTCAGCGTTGATCAAAGCGTTAACTACCCACTTACCAATATCAAACCACTGGTCGTCGCCATGACGTACAGCACCACCTAATGGCTCTTTAGAGATGATTTCAGGCAACACAACGTGTTGTGTAGGATCATCGAACTTTGCACGAGTAGACGCTAAGCCAGAAGCATCAGTTGTATAAACGTCACAACGGCCAGCTACATAGTTGGTGAAGCCTTCCTCGTTAGTTTCAATTGGTACTGGCTCGTAAGACATACCGTTTGCACGGAAGTAGTCAGCTAAGTTCAGTTCTGTAGTCGTACCTGTTTGGATACATACAGAAGCGCCGTCTAGTTGAGATGCAGAAGTTACGCCTAGTGCTGCAGGAACCATGAAGCCCTGACCATCATAGAAGTTAACTGGCAAGAAGCTTAGCTTCAAGTCAGCGTCACGGCTAAGAGTCTCAGTAGTGTTGCGGAACAAAATATCGCCTTCACCAGAGTTCAACATAGTAAAACGGGTCTTACCCGTAGTAGGTACAAACTGAACCTTGTCGCCATCGCCTAGTACGGCAGCAGCTACAGCACGACAGAAATCAGCGTCAAAACCTTCCCAGCGACCGTTAGCGTCAGGTGCAGCAAAACCAGCCAAGCCAGTAGTTACAATACACTTCAGTTCGTCAGCAGCACGTACGTCTTCTAAAGTAGAAGCTTGGGCAGCGGTAGCAGTCATGGCAGTAAGAGCCACACCGGTTAAAACTTTATTGATTAGTTTCATAATAAGAAGCCTCCTTTTAAGGACTTTATCTTTTAGTGCAGAAAATTATGCAAAATATTTTTGTTTTTGTTACCAAACTACGAATTCTCAGTATTCACTGAGGTTATTCTTCGATGTTCAGACGGGTAATATAAAAAAAATTTCACTGTTTGTAAACAAAATCTAACTAAATATTGTGACTTTAGTTCAAAAAAGACGATAATGATGGAAAATATTTCCTATAGTAGTATATTTCTCTCTTTAGCAACCTACACCTTGGAAAATATTTGGTTATCACCGACCCATCGTGCGATTAACTGATCTGTTTTGGCAGGATGGGATGCATATGTCGACGTCATGCTTTTTACCTGTGGTAATAGATGAGCGTCGCGTATTAAGTCAGCCACACGTAATCCGATGGCGCCGGCTTGACGGGTGCCCAGTACTTCACCTGGGCCGCGCAGTTGTAGGTCTTTTTCGGCGATCACAAAGCCGTCGTTGGATTGGCGCAATATGTCCAACCGTTCACGTCCCATGCGTGATAGCGGCGCCTGATACATAAATAGGCAATGACTTTGAGCCTGTCCTCGCCCTACACGACCTCGCAGTTGGTGTAACTGAGCGAGTCCTAGGCGTTCGGCATTGTCGATGACCATGAGGTTGGCATTAGGTACGTCTACACCCACTTCTATGACCGTAGTGGCTACCAGTAGCTGAATTTCACCGGCTTTAAATTGCGCCATCACCTGGGCTTTGTCCGCCGCCGCCAAACGACCATGAACTAGACCTACATTTACCCCTTGTAATTGTTGCCCAAGCAACAAAGCGGTGTCTTCCGCCGCTTCGCACTGTAGTACTTCCGAGGTTTCGATGAGTGGGCAGATCCAATACGCCTGTTGACCACTGGCGCAGGCTTGATGCACGCGTTCGATTACATCGGCTCGCCGTACATTGTTGAGCAATACGCTGTTAATAGGTTTGCGACCCGGGGGCAGTTCATCAATCACCGAATGATCAAGGTCGCCATAGGCGCTCATGGCCAAGGTGCGTGGAATGGGTGTGGCGGTCATAACCAATTGGTGTAAACCACAGTTGGGTGGGGCTTTAGCGACTAAACAATGCCTTTGTGCCACGCCAAAACGATGCTGTTCATCAATCACCGCAAGGCCTAGGTGTTGATACTCCACACTGTCTTGGAACAGGGCATGGGTGCCTATGACGATCTGAGCGGTGCCGTTGGCGATAGCCGCTAATGCGTCACGCTTGGGTTTGGTTTTTTGTTTGCCCGTTAGCCATACTACCGTCACGCCTAGGGGCTCAAGCCAGTGTTTAAAATTGTGCAGGTGCTGCTCGGCCAAGATTTCTGTGGGCGCGAGTACCGCAACTTGGCAGCCATTGTCTACGGCACGGCACGCGGCTAGGGCGGCAACCACGGTTTTGCCTGAGCCCACGTCACCTTGAACCATCCTCACCATAGGTAACGGCTGGCTTACATCAGCCATGATTTCAGACCAGACTCGACGTTGCGCCCCGGTCAGGCTAAACGGTAACTGTTGGATAAACTGCTGTTCTAAATTTTGTACCGCCGCTAATGCCGGCGCCGGCAGGCTTTGAGTTTGTTGTTTGGCGCGACTGAGGGTGAGCTGATGGGCGATGAGCTCTTCTAAGACCAGTCTCAACTTAGCGGGCGTAACCTGGCTTTCGAGTTGTTGAATGTCTACGCCAACTTTGGGGTAGTGTAATTGTTGCAGGCTGCTCTGCAGGCTCGGTAGTTGATATTGTTTGATGAGTTGTTGCGGCAGAAGCTCTTCTATATGTAGGCGCTGGTGCTCAAGCTGCTGCCAAGCCAATTCAATGAGTTGGCCAATACGCACTACACTAATGCCTTCTGTGGTGGGGTAAATAGGGGTGAGCTGGTCGGCGAGTGGCGGCGGGGTATCATCAAACAACTGATATTCTGGATGCACCATCTCTAAACCCTGAGGGCCCGGTCGTACTTCACCAAAACAACGTATGTTGCGGCCTTCAGTAAAGCTTTTAGCTTGGTTGGCGTGAAAGTGCATAAAGCGCAAGCCTAAGTGTGCACCGTTTTGGCTAATGGACACGCGTAGGCTGACGCGCCTCCCGCGCTGCAAGGCCGAACTTGTGATCTGGCCGTCAACCAAATGTTGCGAACGCGGGGTGAGTGCGTGTAACGGCGTGACGCGAGTACGGTCTTGATAACGTAATGGCAAGTGAAACAGCAGATCTTCAACTTGGTGTAAGCCTAGTTTGGCTAATTTGGCGGCTAGGGCTGGGCCAACGCCATTAAGTTGCGTGATTTCCATGTTGCACCAGGCTAAGTGCGATTGAGTCGAATAACGCCGGCAATTTTACGCATCGACTTAATCACCTGAGCTAGGTGCACACGGTTATGTACGCTAATCTCCAAATTAACCACAGACAAACGTGCGTCTTTTTCGTTAACGTCAATTTTTTCGACGTTAGCGTCATCCTTGGCGGCACTGGTGGCCAAACTGGCAATGATGCCGCGGCTGGCCGACACTTCAATTTCCAAACACACATCAAAGTCGCGATCGCCTGTTTCTGCCCACACTAAGGCCAGGGTTTTGTCTTTGTCTCTACCGATATCTTGCATGTTATTACAGAAGGTTCGGTGCACAGCAATACCATGGCCAGCATTGAGGTGGCCGACGATAGTGTCGCCGGGAATAGGCCGACAACAGCGTGAATACTTAATCATGACGCCTTCGGTGCCGTGAATCTCCATGGGCCCTATGGCCTTGGTCTGACCTTCTTCATCGGTGGCGTCTTGGCTTAAGGCAGTGGCCACAATATAGGCCAAACGTTTACCCGCGCCTACTTCGGCTAACAGCGCATCTACGCTGGTTAACTTGTGCTGACCGACGTAATGTTTTAATAACTGGGCATCAATCGTGTCAAGGCTCAGATCATTGGTGCCTAATTCCTGATTCAGCAAGCGCCGCCCTAAGTTCACGGCGTCATCCGTAGCCTGATGTTTGAGGGCATGGCGAATGTTGCTGCTGGCTTTGGCAGTGGCGACAAAGTTTAACCAACTCATGTTTGGCTTGGCGCTGGCTGTGGTCACAATCTCAATGGTATCGCCGCTATCTAATTTTTGGCTCAACGGCGCCAAACGACGATTGATACGGCAAGCAATACAAGTATTACCAATGTCGGTATGAACCGCATAGGCAAAATCGATGGGTGTAGCACCGGCAGGTAATGAGAACACACCGCCCTTGGGGGAGAAGACGTACACCTCATCAGGGAATAGATCGTGCTTCACATGGTTGATAAACTCCATGGCATTACCGGAGCGTTTTTGCATTTCCACCAGTTCTCGGATCCACTGCTGGGCGCGGTTGTGGGCTCTTTGGGCGCGGCTATTGGTGTTTTTGTAGAACCAGTGTTCAGCGACACCGTGGTTGGCAATGTCTTCCATTTCTTGGGTGCGAATTTGGATTTCGATGGGCGTATGTACGCCCGATCCTGCGCGGTAGAGCGTGGTATGTAAAGACTGATATCCATTGGACTTGGGGATTGCAATATAGTCTTTAAAGCGGCCCGGCACTGGGCGGTAGAGATTAAGGTGGTGTACGGCGCCTAAAATACGGTAACAGGTGTCGACTTTGTCGGTGACGATACGAAACGCAAATACGTCCATAATTTCTCGAAAGGACTTTTGCTGCTCTTTCATCTTGTTATAAATGCCCGCCAAATGTTTTTGTCGGCCGCTTATCTGGCCAGGAAATTCATCATGTTCTAAACAGTCTACTAGGGCAATCTGTACCTGTTCCATAAGCGCCTTGCGCTCACCTCGAGCTGCAATTACGGCTTTTTGAATGTGCCTGTAGCGCATGGGGTGGTAGGCAGAAAAAGCCAAGTCTTCGAGCTCAATTTTGAGATCATGCATGCCCAAGCGGCCAGCAATAGGCGCATAAATATCGGTGGTTTCTTTGGCAATGCGGCGACGGCTGTCTGGGCGCATGGCGCCAATGGTACGCATGTTGTGCAAACGGTCTGCCAGTTTGACCAAAATAACCCGGATATCTTTAGCCATGGCAATGGCCATTTTTTGAAAGTTATGAGCTTGGCTTTCGGCACGGGTTTTAAATTCTAGGTGGGTCAGCTTGCTGACGCCATCAACTAAGTTGGCAACGGCTTCACCAAATTGGCCTTCTACCCCGGGCTTATCCACTTCGGTGTCTTCAATGACATCATGTAACATGGCGGCCATAAGGCTTTCGTGGTCCATGTGCATGCTGGCCAAGATGCTGGCGACAGCTAGAGGGTGAGTAACGTAGGGTTCGCCACTCTTGCGCATTTGGCCGTCATGGGCCTGTTCGGCATAGTAGTATGCCCGCCGTACTGCTTGCACCTGGGTCGGTTCAAGGTAGTCGTCGAGACGCTTTGCGAGGGCGTCGATAGTGGGCATAGCGGAGCATCCTTTGCGGTTGATAAAACCATGGTAACGGAAAAATGATGGAGTGGGCAGACTTGTTGCCAATAAGTTGAATTTAGTAACAAAAAAAGAGCCATTTGGCTCTTTTTTTAAGTTTATTTAGGGCTAATAACTAGCTACTGAATTACTCGTCGATGTCAGGCGTGCCCTGAACTACTTCTTCAGTAGGTTCGGCTACGGTTTGTGTGACTTCATCTAACACGTCTTGATCAGCAGGCGTTTCAACAAACTGTTGGTTCAGTTCATCTTGCTCGTCAAGGATGCTGGCATTAATATAGCCATCGGCGATTTCACGTAGCGCAACAACTGTGCACTTGTCATTTTCCCATTCAATGTGGGCTTCTTTGCCACCGGTGGCGAGTTGACGGGCACGCTTGGAGGAGACCATGATGAGCTCAAAGCGGTTATCTACGTTTTCCAAACAATCTTCTACGGTTACGCGAGCCATGTGGGTTTACCTATATTGCAATAACGATGGGTCGGCCATGATCTGACAAGGCCGAAAATAAGACGCGCTAGTGTACAAAATTTAGCCACCTGTTGACAAGAGATCAGCAAGTAATTGATCGTGTTTATGTGCTTGTTGGGGTGTTTTTAGGCGTCGGCAGCTGAATATACACTGTAAATCGCTTAATGCCTCACTAAAGTCGTCGTTGATGACTAAAAAGTGACTGCCGTGGTAATGGCTAATTTCACTGTGGGCCTCGGCCATACGTTGAGCTATGATGTCGGCAGAATCGGTGCCACGGCCCTGCAAGCGATCTTGTAACGCCGCTTGGGATGGAGGTAGGATGGTGACCGCAACAGCTGCGGGGAAGATGGCCAGAACTTGATCACGCCCTTGCCAGTCGATTTCTAGAATAACGTCTTGGCCTAAGGCTAAATTAGCTTCGACCCAAGCTTTGGATGTGCCGTAGCTATTGTCAAACACCGTAGCGTATTCCAGCATAAGTTGGCGCTCGACCAGTTCGCCAAAGTTCTGTTGACTAACAAAGTTATAATCGACACCGTGCTCTTCACCCGAGCGCATTTTACGCGTGGTGTGGGACACTGACACACATACCTGCGGGTCCTGTGCTAACAAAGCTTTTACCAAGCTAGTTTTGCCAGCGCCAGACGGGGCTGAAAGAATATAGAGTGCACCAGTGGTGTGAGACATATTGGGGCCGTATGAGTAAGCAATAGCCAATTATAAGCAAGCTGCGAGGCAATGTCAGGTGTTGTTTTCAAGGCCCATTGGGTGGTGGCGCGCAAAAGCGGTCATGCTGCGTGCCATCTGCGGTCAACTGATTTAAAATAGGGCATATCTGCGGTGCTAGTAGATACGAGGTGGTTAGTTTGTCTTGTATTTTGTGCCGTGCATAAGTTATCCATTAATGAATAAAGGTTCCCCATGACATCCACTCTTACAGATCAGCTAAAAGACCTCAAACTCGACTTTAAACGCCCAAGTGGTCGTGCAACTGATCAGCTACGCGACATTAAGATTACCCGTGGTTTCACTAAACATGCCGAAGGCTCTGTGTTGATAGAGTTCGGCGATACCAAGGTATTGTGTACGGCGACTGTGGAGCGTGGTGTGCCGCGTTTTTTAAGGGGCTCTGGCAGCGGTTGGGTCACTGCAGAATACGGCATGCTACCGCGTTCAACGCACTCACGTAACGGCCGCGAAGCAGCCCGTGGTAAGCAGGGTGGACGCACGTTGGAAATTCAGCGTTTAATTGGTCGTTCATTACGGGCGTCGTTGAATTTGGGTAAATTGGGTGAAAATACCATTACCCTGGATTGCGACGTTTTGCAGGCCGATGGTGGCACGCGCACAGCGTCTATCACCGGTGCATACATTGCTATGGTGGATGCCATCAACGTTTTAAAGAAAGATAAAAATGGCGCTATGAAAGGCAATCCATTAAAGCGTCAAATTGCGGCTATTTCCGTAGGCATTTATAAGGACGTGGCGGTGTTGGACTTAGATTACGCGGAAGACTCTAAAGCGGAAACCGATATGAATGTGGTGATGACTGCAGACGGTGGTTTTATCGAAGTACAAGGCACTGCCGAGGGAACACCTTATACGGAAGAGCAAATGGCGGCTATGTTGGCCTTGGCCCGCAACGGCATTGCGGAAATTACCGCGCTACAAAACGCGGCACTTGCTCAATAGTTAGCAACTGACTTGCGCCAGCTTGAAGGGCTGGCGGCCTAAAGGTCGCAATTATAGTCGATGATTAGTGGCGCATGGTCAGAAAACCGTTGCTCGCGGTAAATGCGGGCATTGCGCACGCTGCGGCGCAAATTGGGGGTGGTGATTTGATAATCTAAGCGCGCACCCTCGTTAAGCTTAAAGGCGCGATTGTAGTCGGGCCACCACGTAAACTGACGTTCGTTTTGGTTGACCTGGCGAAAAGCATCGCAAAATTCCATTTGATAGAATATTTCATCCAACACTTCGCGTTCTTCGGGCAAAAATCCTGAGTTTTTCTGGTTAACGTACCAGCCAGAGAGGTCTGCCGGTTTATGGGCCGTATGTAGCGTACCGCAAAATATAAAGTCGCGACGTTTGCGCAAGGTTTTACGTAAGTGATTGCTAAATTGGTCCATAAATTCGTTTTTGGCGTCTTGCTTGTCATCATCACCAAGGCCCGTAGGCACGGACAATGAAGCGATACTGACTTTGTCGAAATCGGCTTGAATAAAGCGCCCCTCAAAGTCACAACCGGGGAAGCCAAGGCCGGTCATAATGGCTTTAGGCTGGTGGCGGCTGTAGATGGCTGTACCGCTATAACCGTCTTCAAAGGCATCAAAAAAGTAGGCGTGCCAGCCGGCAGGGTGAAATAGGGGGTCGTCTAGCTGGTAGTCTTTTTCTCGGATATCTTGCAGGCAGACCACATCGGCGTCTTGCTCCACCATCCAGGTAAAGAGTCCGCGTTTGGCCGCTTGGCGTATGCCTTCGACATTTAAAGTAATAATGCGCATGGGTATTGTCTAATCGCTCGCGTGGATCGGGCCTAAGTTAAGCCACATTCACGCATTTTGGGTGTAATTATTATTTCGAACTGATTGTATCACGGACTCAGCGGTGTGGCACACCAGGCCAGTTGCAGATTAATGCTATTTACTTTTATTTACGCGGCTAATTTAGTGCCTTAGCGGGCCCCGAAAAGTGTATAATGCGCGTTGTTTTGATGTGGCTACTGGCCGTTAAATAATGAGGAAAATATGAAAGACTACCAGCGTGAATTTATTGATTTTGCTATTGACCGTCAGGTGTTACGGTTTGGTGAGTTCACTTTAAAGTCTGGCCGTACAAGCCCTTACTATTTTAATTTTGGACTGTTTAACACCGGTTCAGCGTTGGCCAAACTAGGCCAGTATTTTGCCCAAGCGTTGGTTGATTCTGGCATTGAGTGTGATGTTATCTTGGGGCCTGCGTATAAAGGCATTCCCTTGGCCACCACCATGGCGGTGGCCTTGAGTGAACACCATGGTATCGACATGCCCTATGCCTTTAACCGCAAGGAAGCTAAAGCGCACGGCGAAGGGGGCTCTATTGTGGGTGCTGAATTAGCTGGACGAGTGGCCATTGTTGACGATGTGATCACTGCAGGCACAGCTATTCGTGAAGTAATGGCTATTATTGAGGCCCATCAGGCCACACCAACGGCTACTCTAATTGCCATTAACCGCATGGAACGTGGCCAAGGTGAGTTGTCGGCCATTCAAGAGGTGGAGCGGGATTACAACATGCAGGTCGTGAGCATCATCGACTTTGATAACATTCTTGAATACCTACAAGAGCAAGGTGGTCACCAGCAGCACATCGACGCGATGCTGGCCTACCGCAACGATTACGGCGTATCAAGCGCCGCGGTTTAGCGCATTAAACTAGGGCTCAGTAGGGACCACTGGTTGGCCCAGTCCTGAGTTGGCTTGTGGCGAAAATCGGTGCGGCTAAACTGGCGTATGCGTCCTTCTGCTAGCGCCATGATCATGCTGGCCGTGACCGTAGGAGTGTCTTGCGTGCGCAGCCCTTCACGCATTTCAGCTTCACGTAAAATTTGTTTTAGTTGAGCTTCCAGTTTATCAAACATCTGACTGACGTTAGTGGCCAAGCGCTCCTTTTCACCCACAATAGCCTCGCCCGTAAGAATACGGCTAATGCCAGGATTGCGTTCAACGAAGGTGAGCAGTAGGGTGATAATTTGTTGGCACTGAGCAAGGGCGCCAAGATCCTGTTGTTGAATCAGCTTGGTACGGCTAAAAATGGTGTCTTCAATAAAATCAATCAAGGCATCAAACATCTGCGCCTTACTGGCAAAATGCCGATATAAGGCCGCCTCTGAAACACCCACCTGCTTGGCAAGTGCAGCCGTGGTGATGCGGCTAGTGCGGTCTTCTAGCATCATCATAAGAGCATGAAGGATTTGTTCTTTGCGGGACGTTTTAGCTTGAGTCATAAGGCGATTGGTTGTTCTTTGTTGTTATGGGTAAGTCTGATTGTTAGGGGTTGGTAATCAACGTGCCAACACCTTGGTCGGTGAAGATTTCCAGCAGGGTGGCATGATTCACGCGGCCATCAATAATGTGAGCTCGTTTGACGCCGCCGTTAACCGCATCTAGTGCGCAACCAATCTTAGGTAACATGCCGCCATAAATGGTGCCATCGGCGATCAAACTGTCCACTTGAGCGGTAGAAAGGCCCGTTAAAAGGTTGCCTTCTTTGTCTAATAAACCGGCCGTGTTAGTGAGCAGCATGAGTTTTTCTGCTTGCAGGATTTCGGCCACTTTGCCGGCCACCAAATCAGCATTAATATTGTACGAATTGCCTTCGTCATCGACACCGATAGGGGCAATGACTGGAATAAAATCACTGTTATGTAACATGTCGAGTACATTGGTGTTTATAGCGCTGACTTCGCCTACATGGCCGATATCAATGATCTCAGGGGCCAGCATGTCTGGGGTCTGATGGGTCACTTTAAGCTGTTTGGCTTGAATCAGCTTGCCATCTTTACCTGTAAGGCCAATGGCTTGCCCGCCATTTTGGTTGATGAGGTTAACAATGTCCTTATTCACCGAGCCCCCCAGCACCATTTCAACCACGTTCATGGTGGCCGTGTCGGTGACGCGCATACCATTAACGAAATGAGATTCAATGTTCAATTTAGTGAGTAACTCACCAATTTGAGGACCACCCCCGTGTACCACAACAGGATTCATACCCACGAGCTTCATCAATACAATGTCACGGGCGAAGCTCTGCTTGAGGTCTTCGTCGATCATCGCGTTGCCACCAAACTTAACGACAATGGTTTTGCCAGTAAAGCGTTGAATATAAGGCAAGGCTTCACTGAGTACTTGAGCAACGTTGATTGCGGCTTTGCGGTCGAGGGTCATAAAGTGTAATCCGGCACGGTTAGCTTGGCATCTACGGCATGTAGATGATGTTGGAATTCATTGTGAATACGCTCTAATACGGCCTGTGTTTCACCTTCGAAACGCAGCACTAGCACGGGCGTCGTGTTGGAGGCTCTAACGAGGCCCCAGCCATCGGTGTAGTCTACACGAATGCCGTCGATAGTAGACACCTTGCCACTACTAAATTGGGCTCGCTGAAGTTGCTCTACCAAATCAAACTTTTCGTCTTCGGTGACCGCAATGTTAATCTCAGGAGTGCTTACGTCGGCCGGGAAGCGGCTGAATAAACGGCTGGCAGGCACGTCAGAATTGGCCAGTATCTCACATAGGCGAGCGGCACTATAAATGCCGTCGTCAAAACCATACCAACGTTCTTTAAAGAAAATGTGGCCGCTCATTTCACCGGCTAATAGGGCGCCGGTTTCGATCATTTTGCTTTTTATGAGGGAGTGACCGGTTTTCCACATGGTGGGGGTACCACCTAAGGTGTGGATAAATGGATCCAATAAACGTGTGCATTTTACATCGTAAATAATTTCGGCGTGTGGATTGCGGCTAATCACGTCTTCGGCAAACAACATTAATAATTTGTCTGGAAAGATCATCTCTTGGTTTTCGGTAATCACGCCAACACGATCGCCGTCGCCATCAAAGGCCAAACCTATGTCGGCGCCATGCTCTTTTACCGCTCGTTTTAAATCCACTAAATTGGCGGGTTTGCCAGGGTCTGGGTGGTGATTAGGGAAGTTACCATCGACCTCACAAAACAGCGGAATGACGTCGCAGCCCAGTTGTTTGAATAGCTTAGGTGCAATGTCGCCAGCGATGCCGTTACCTGCGTCGAGTACCACTTTAAGTGGCCGGGCCAACTTAATATCACTACAGATGCGGTCTTGATAGGCCTGCTTAATGGCATGTTCTTCGATGTCGCCCATGCCCCGTTCGTAGTCTTGTGCTTGTATCAAGTCATGCAAGGCCATAATGGCCTCGTTGGCGAGGGTCTGGCCACCAATAACAATTTTGCAGCCATTATAGTTAGACGGGTTATGGCTGCCGGTCAGCATAACGCCAGATTGGGTGCCTAGGGTTTTAACACCAAAGTAGAGTACTGGCGTCGGCACTGCGCCTAAATGTAATACTCGACAACCCGTGTCAGCTAAGCCCGCCATTAGTGCTTGGCTGAGATTAGGGCTAGACAAACGGCCGTCGGCGCCTACGGCAATACTATCTTCGCCGTTGCGCCTGACTTGTGTGCCAACGGCTAAGCCAATGTGGTACAGCATAGCCACGCTGAGTTGTTCGTCAACAATGCCGCGGATATCATAGGCACGAAATATTTCGTTAGTCAGAGGTCTAGGTGGTGTGTAGCGTAAGCGATCCATGCGGGTAATCTCCTGGGTTAAATTTACTGGCGACCCGAGTGGCCAAAACCACCGGTGCCGCGAATGCTAGCATCAAAGTCTTCAACGATAGTTAAGTCGGCTTGCACCACGGGTACTAAAATCATCTGGGCGATGCGTTCGGCCGGTTCGATGACAAAGGTGGTGGCGCCACGATTCCAACAGGATACCATGAGTTGGCCTTGGTAATCCGAATCGATAAGACCCACTAAGTTGCCCAATACAACGCCGTGTTTATGGCCCAAGCCGGAGCGAGGCAGCAACATTGCGCACAGGCTCGGGTCTTCAATGTGAATTGCCATGCCGGTGGGAATGAGTTCGGTTTGACCTGGCTTGAGGGTAATTGGCGCGTCGATACACGCGCGTAAATCCATGCCTGCCGAGCCCTGTGTTGCGTAGGTGGGCAAAGGCATGTCTTGACCTAAGCGAGGGTCTAGTATTTTAACGGCAAGCTGCGGGCGTTGGGTCATGATGAAAGGGCCTTAAACAATTGAATTAATGGGAACTAAGCTTGAAGATGGCGTCAATTAAACGCCGTGCCAGCGCAGGCTTAGATAACAAGGGTAGTTCGTCTACGCCGTCGGCGGTGACTAAGCTCACGCGGTTGTCATCGCTGTTAAAGCCGATGCTTGGGTCGGAAACGTCATTAGCAATAATCATTTGCACGGCCTTGGCTTTAAGCTTGGCTTGGGCATGCACAATGAGTTGTTGGGTTTCGGCTGCAAAACCAATATGAGTGGTGCTGGGGAATGTTTGAGCCATGGTGGCGAGGATGTCTGGGTTTTGGATCAGGGCTAAGTTTAGACCATGATCAGCATTGTGTTTCTTTAATTTTTGCTCGGCGGCCAGTGCAGGGCGGTAGTCGGAGACCGCTGCGCTAGCTATAAAAAAGTCTGCGCCAGGGCCTGCTTCAAGGCTGGCTGCTAGCATTTGTTGTGCGCTTTCAACGGCCACAAATGTGACGTCTGTAGGTGCGGCAATGTGAGTGGGACCGGAGATTAAAACCACCTGAGCACCTTGATCACACGCTGCAACAGCTAAGGCGTAGCCCATTTTTCCAGAACTGTGATTGCTGATGTAGCGCACTGGATCAATGGCTTCGCGGGTTGGACCCGCAGTAATAACTACTTTTTTGCCGCTTAGAAGGCCTTGCTCAAACTGGCTTTCTAGGGCGTGTAATAGTTGGCTAGGCTCTAGCATGCGGCCAGCACCTACGTCGCCGCAGGCCTGCTCACCCTCTGCGGGCCCCAATATTTGATAGCCTCGTTGTGTGAGTGTTTGCAGGTTAGTTTGCGTTGCAGAGTCTGCCCACATGGCTTGGTTCATGGCGGGTGCGAGTAACACAGGGGCACTGGTGGCTAGGCATAAGGTGGTTAATAGGTCGTCGGCTTGGCCTTGAGCTAAACGTGCCATCACGTTGGCTGTGGTGGGGGCGATGAGCAAAGCGTCGGCCCAGCGCGCCAGCTGGATGTGGCCCATGCCAGCTTCTGCTTCAGGATTTAGCAAGTGTTGGTGCACGGCATTACCCGACAAAGCTTGTAAGGTCAGTGGGGTGATGAATTCAGTGGCACCAGAGGTCATGACAACCTGTACTTGGGCACCGGATTTTTTTAGCAAACGCACTAGTTCGGCGCTTTTATAAGCAGCGATACCGCCACTAATGGCTACAATGATGTGTTTGTTAAACAGGCGGCCCATGGCGGCAATTAACCCAACAATTAACTGTGAATAAGGCCTCTACTTTAGCACAATTACCTTGTTTTAATCACAATCCTTGCAAATGAAATCGTTGACCGCGCGTAAAATATCTTTGCGACTAACTTGGCCGACTAACTTACCGTCTTCGACCACTGGGATGCGGCGTCGGCCACGGTGGATGAACTGTTCCGCTACGGCAATAATGTCGGTGTGGTCACTCACCGTATCCACTTTTTTTGTCATGAACTCACCCACCGTGCCGCCCACTTCTTCTTCGTGGTAGGTTTTGTCTAAAATGCCTCTTAAGCAATCCACCTCAGACAAGACGCCCACCAACTGGTTGTCTTCGCCAATCACTGGGGCGCCAGAAACTTGGTTTTCAGAAAACGTTTTAATGGCGTCAAACAAAGGTGTGTCTACTCGAAAGGTAATCAGTTGCCGGGTCATGTAGTCGGCAACTTTAACGGATTTTAGCATGGTCAATTCCTTTGTTGGCTGGAGTCAGGTGTCTTTTATTTAGCTATAACCATAAACGTTTTAGTATGCCTGTCAACAGATGGAGACGAAAAATTTGCTTGAAAAGGTTTAACAATCATGGCTTTATTGACATTGTGAATTGACCAAATTAAGTGTGAGCTGTAAATAACCTATGCCAGAATTGCCCGAAGTTGAAACCACGCGAGCGGGTGTTAGCCCGCATATCGAGGTACAAAAAGTAGTGCGTGTAACCGTTAGAGACGCGCGGTTACGCTGGCCAGTGCCCGATGACTTAGCCCAACAGGTAGAGGGTGAGGTCTTACGGAAGGTAGTACGCCGCGGCAAGTATCTACTGTTCGAGTTTGATCAGGGTGCCATTATTGGCCACTTAGGCATGACCGGCAGTATGCGTATTGTGGCCCATGACGAACCGCCGTCGTTTCACGACCACGTGGATTTAGTGTTTGAGAAAGTGACCCTCAGGTACAGAGATCCGCGGAGGTTTGGCTGTCTGTTATGGCAGCCGCACCCGGTCATGGAACATGCTTTGTTGGCTCACTTAGGCCCGGAGCCTTTGTCTGAAGAGTTTGATTTGGCGCATTTGTTAAATGTCTGTAAAGGCAAAAAACAGGCCATTAAAAGCTTGATTATGGACAGTAAAAAAGTAGTGGGGGTGGGCAATATTTATGCCAACGAAGCCTTGTTTATGGCAGGCATTCACCCTCACCGTCAAGCCGGCCGAATTGCGGCTAAACGCTTAGATTTGTTGGTAGGGGCCTGTAAACAAGTGCTTGCTGCAGCCATTGAGCAAGGCGGCACAACGCTACGCAACTTTGTTGATAGCGATGGTAACCCTGGCTATTTTAAACAACAATTGCAAGTGTATGGGCGTGCAGGGCAGGCCTGTGTGGTTTGTAACCAGCCGTTAGTAGAAAGCCGGCTGGGCCAGCGTAGTACCGTATACTGTAAATTGTGCCAGCGTTAGCTTGCCGTTAAATACCCATTTTGCCGAGTTGGTCCGCAATTTCTCGTATCGTCGAACTGAGACGCGGGAATTGCGCACTCAGCAGCAATGCGAAGTCTGACGCGTTTTGCGCTTGAGGCAGCTGAGTTTGTTGCGAGTTTGTGACTTGGTTCTGAATGTCTAGCAGCAGAGTTTTTAGTTGCTGTTGCACTTTTGGATCATCAATTTGATGATCCGCTAATTCAGAGTGTAGCCGGCCTAGAAGTTCCTGTAGCTTTTTTGTTTCCATACTCAACCTCGCTGTTGTTACGGCTTATGCTGCCGTGAGCTTAATGTACTTATCCATTAACTGATCGTTGGTTTCCACGTTATCTGGATCTTTAGGGATGCAGTCTACAGGACACACCTCGACACACTGAGGTTCGTCATAGTGACCTACACATTCGGTGCACTTGTTCATGTCAATTTCGTAGATTTCTTCACCTGGCGCAATCGCCTCATTAGGGCATTCCGGTTCACATACATCGCAGTTGATGCAATCGTCGGTGATAATTAAAGACATGTTACTTTTCCTGTTAAATTGTTGCGTTAGTTAGCTAAGTGTCGATTGAGTTCTTGCACCACTAAGGGGTGGACAAATTGCGAGACGTCGCCGCCCAAGGATGCAATTTCTCGCACTAACGTTGAGGAAATAAAGGAATGTTTCTCCGCAGGGGTTAAAAACATACTTTCTACTTCCGGTGCCAGCACTCGGTTCATTTTGGCTAACTGAAATTCGTATTCAAAATCAGACACGGCTCGTAAGCCCCGTAAGATAATATTGGCCCCTTGTTTGGGTAGCAGTTCTGTTAATAAGCCAGTAAAGCCAATAACGGTCACATTACCCATGGGCTCACAAATAATGCGTGTAAGCTCTACGCGCGTTTCTAAATCCAGCATTGGCTTCTTTTTAGGGCTTTCTGCCACCGCAACCACCACTTGCTCAAATAGGTTTGAAGCGCGTTGGATAAGGTCTACATGGCCATTAGTAACAGGATCAAACGTGCCTGGGTAGATTGCTTTGTTCATGGGAAATAGTGCCCTTATTTAAGCCACAGTTTAAAGCGCATACTTTAAAACAGCGGAATACTAAATGAATTATATAAGCGATACAACAAAAATACATTAGCTATAAAAAACTAAATTCTTATAACTATATTACATAAGCTGTTTGTTGCGGTTTTGCCACCAATTTTGCGCCAACGTTTGCGCTTCAACTTGACCCTTTGCTTGGTCTAGCAACACCAAACAAGCGGCGAGCGTGCTGATAACTGCAGCTTCACCATACTGGTCTTGGTGCTCAGCACGCCATAACCTAACTAGCCTTAATGGGTCGAGATTTTGCTCTAGTGTGTCCCTCTTGGCAAGTGTTCGTTGCCATTCTTCGTCACTGGCCTGCTGCTCATCAACCCACTGTAAATGACAGTCGGCATCAGGGCGTATTTCTGCTTCACCCCCATCGCCTCGAATAGTGAGGCTACGGGGGTGTTGCAATAACATGGCCGTGTGCTGGTGTAGTGGCCCATAGGCGGGGTGAAATACACCATCAATGGTGTGTTTAGCCGCCAGCGGGTTTAACAGACGGGTTAAGGTATGCACCGGTGAGCGTAAACCAAAAATAGCCCGCAAACCAATTATGTGGTCTAGGGCTGGGCTCAGTTGTTGCAAACTCATAAAACTAAAGTTGTGTTGTTGCAGCTGAGTCTGGCATTGTTGCCAGTTTTGAGCAATAGGTACACCTATAGCTGTGAGAACATCTTCGCTATAAATACGCCCCTTTGTGTGGCCTTTGGCACCATGCATAAAGACCTTAATACCTTGGCCTGCGAGGGTCAATGCGGCCAGCAAAAACCAAGGCAAGTGACGTTTTTTACCGGCGTAGGTGGACCAATCCAAATCCACTTGTATGCCCGACACCAACGCAGGTGAGTAGTGATGATGGGCGCGCACCGCTTCCACAAATCCGGCCAGCTCTTGCGGGGTTTCTTCTTTCAAGCGTAGCAACATTAAGAAGGCGCCGAGCTGTTCGGGTTCAACTTGTTGTTGCAAGATCATCGCCATAGCGTCACGCGCCTCGGCTTGGGTTAGCGAACGGCTGCCACGCTTACCTTTGCCTAAAGCGCGGACATAGGGTGCAAACGCATGTTCAGTGGCCATGGATTTTTGCCACCGCGTCGCTGAGTTGATGGAGGTTCTGAATCTCTTGGCTGGCGCTAGTTTGCCCTGCTGGCCAAACCGCATTGTTGGGGTTCATCCATATGGTGTGCATGCCCGCAGCTTGTGCGCCGGCAATGTCATGTTGTGGGTGGTCACCAATGTGGATAAACGCTTGGGGCGGCAAACCAGTGTGCTGCAAGGCGGCATCAAAAAATTTGGGATGAGGTTTGCTGACGCCGACTTGTGCAGAATTAAAGTAGAAATCAAATAAGTGATCTAAGCCCACGCGCTGTAAATCGGCATTACCGTTGGTCAAGGCGCCCACAATGTAGTGTTTGCCAAGGGTTTGTAGCTGTTGTTGGGCACCGTTAAAAAAAAGCACGTCATTGCGGGCGCTAAAGTAAACCTCAAACGCCGCTTGTGCAAGGTTAGCCGCCGAGGCATAACCGCAGCGCTCTAAGCCCAACCGAATGAGGGCAATACGGCTTTGGCTGAGGTCGTGTTTTAACTGCGGCTGCTGTTGCCAAATTTCGTCACGCAAGGCATCAATGCCTTGGTGGTCATAAGTCTCACTGAACTTGGGCGCGTGTTGTTGCATCCATACAAGCATCAATGTATTGGCCTTGGTGATAACGGGGCCAATGTCCCAAAGGGTGTCATCTAAATCAAAGGTAATGACTTTAATCATGGTTAGAATTCTCTGCCGACAAGTCTGCGGGTTTATGTGCCTGGGCTCTTGGGTGGGCTTGGTCGTATACTTTGGCTAAATGCTGGTAGTCTAAGTGAGTATACACTTGTGTGGTGCTGATGTTGCTATGGCCAAGCAGCTCTTGCACTGCGCGTAAGTCGCCGCTGGATTGCAATAGATGGCTGGCAAACGAATGCCGTAACATGTGTGGATGTAGGTGTTGACCTTGGGAGGCGGCCATTTTGGCCATGCGTAACTGAATACCCCGTGGGCCCATACGTTGACCGCGGTGGTTAATGAAAAGGGCATTCGCATCGAGGCATTTAACGTGCTTGCGCTGTTGCAACCACTCATTGACGGCCTTGATGGCTTGGCGGCCCATGGGCAACTGACGGGTTTTGTTGCCTTTACCGGTCACCCGTAAAATGGCGTCGCCAAGGTCTAGGTCGAGTATATTCAGGCTCGCCAGTTCTGCTAGTCGTAAGCCGCACGAATAGGTGAGTTCAAGCAAGGCTTGATCACGTGTGGCCATAGGGTCATTTTTGTCCGTTGGGCCGTCAAGGATCTGGCTAATTTGATCAGGGTCTAGGCTGTTGGGAAGTCGTCGGCCGGCTTTAGGAGCTTGTATTCCCGCCGCTGGGTTGTGCTTGGCGAGGCCATTTTGCATAAGGTAAGTAAATAAACTGCGCCAGCTGGAGAGCATGCGCTGCAAGCTTTTGGGGGACAAACCAGATTGGCGAGCCTGTGTCAGGGCGGCTCGTATAGTATCGGCTTGGGTGTCGCTCCATAGGTCGTGCTGGTGCGTTTGCATGGTGTTTATCAAACGCTGGATGTCGCGTCGATAAGCGGCAACAGTATGCTCGGAGTAGCGTTTGATATAAGCCAAATAGTGCAAATAATCTGCTACTGTTTGGTTTAAGCTAGCGCTAGGGTTTGGCATTGTTAAGTTAAACGACCGAGGCATCGCCCTGCTACGGCGGCAACGTGGTTAAGAAATAAGGTATCCAACTGTTGGTTGTAGTGGTCTTCGGTGTTGCTGGCAATAATGAGTACACCAAGGGCTGTGTCACCTAGGTATAAAGGCACAATAGCACAGGATTTGAGAGTACTTGAATGCTGGAACAGCTGTAGCAACTCTGGCCCCTTAAAGGCTTGGCAATAAGCCCAGTTTTTGTCCGCCAGGGCGATGATTTGTTGGTCACCTTGGGCATCGCTCAAATTGGGGTGCTTATCCGTATTTTCGACTTTGGAAAATAAGGCCAAGTGGGCCGCGTCGGCATGAAACTCGTTGATAAAACTTTGTTTGAGAGCCTCAGTGAGGGCGTTAAGGCTGGTGGCTGCAGCCAGTTCAATGACTAAACGTTTAGTTTTTTCAAACTGCACATCGTTACGCCGAGCGGTGCCTAAAATGTCCGACATCTTAGTGGCATAATCTTGTAATTTATGGCGCATGACTTGCGTTTGGCGTTCAATCAACGACGTGGCTTGGCCGCAATTATGAGACAGTTCTATGTCGGCTAGTAGCTCAGGGTATTGGTTAAAAAAGTCTGGGTTTTGGCGCAAATAATCAGCCACATCTTGTTTGTCTAGCTGGCTCATATGCGTATCTGCCCTTCGTATACATGGGTTGCAGGTCCAGTCATGGACAGGTGATGACCAGGGCCTTGCCACTCAATGAGCAAGTCGCCGCCGGTCAGCTGTGCAGTAACCTTAGTATCTAATAACCCCTGTTGTTGGCCGGCCACTACCGCAGCACAGGCGCCTGTGCCGCAGGCCTTGGTTTCGCCAACGCCACGTTCGAATACACGTAACTTAATGTTTTGGCGGTCAAGGATTTGCATAAACCCAATATTGGCTTGGTTGGCGAACCGCGGGTGATGTTCGAGCTTAGGCCCAAGTTCATGTACGGCTGCAGTGGTCACATCATCGACAATCAATACGCAGTGGGGGTTGCCCATGGATACGGCCCCTATAGTGTAGTGTTGGCCGTCTTGTTCAATCGAGTAGCTAGGGGCTTGCTGGGGAGCATCAAACGGAATGGCGGCAGGAGACAAAATAGGTTCGCCCATGTCCACCGTTACTTGATGGTCGCCTTGCATGTGCAACACAATACGGCCATTGTTGGTTTGTACTGCAATTTCACGTTTGCCGGTTAAGCGTTGATCATGTACAAATTTGGCAAAGCAGCGCGCACCGTTGCCACAGTGTTCTACTTCGTTGCCGTCGGCATTAAAGATACGATAACGAAAGTCCACATCGGGCGCTTGCGGTGTTTCCACCAATAGCAACTGATCAAAACCGATGCCGGTGTTGCGATCGCCCAAGCGGCGAATTTGTTCGGTGGATAAATGTGCTCTTTGGGTGATGAGATCAATCACCATAAAATCGTTACCCAAACCGTGCATTTTGGCAAAACGTAATAGCATTTTAGCCCCGTCCTTGTTGCTTATGTGGTTGGTAATAGGCGCTCTCGGGCCCATTGCTGTGATAATTTTTCGCGTTCACCAATGAGGTGAGACTGATTGCCATCCACCATCACTTCGGCTGCACGGTTGCGGCTGTTGTAGTTAGAGGCCATGCCAAAACCATAGGCACCCGAACTACATACGGCTAGCAGGTCTCCAGCCTCAATAGCGAGGTGGCGGTTTTTACCTAAAAAGTCGCCGGTTTCGCAAATAGGGCCCACAATGTCAAAGTCTTGCACGCTGGCTTTAGAGTTTAAGTCGGCAGGAATGATGTCTTGCCATGCACTGTATAGGGCAGGGCGAATGAGGTCATTCATGGCGGCGTCGACAATGGCAAAATACTTGTCATCATTGTTCTTAATGTATTCTACGTGGGTTAATAAAACCCCTGCATCGGCACAAATAGAGCGGCCAGGTTCAAATACCAAGGCTAAGTTGCGGGCACCAAGGTGGGTACGTACACGGGCAATAAAATCGCTAATGGCGGGTGGCTGTTCGTCGCCATAACAGACACCAAGGCCTCCACCTAGGTCTAAGTGGGTAATGCCGATCCCTTGTTCTGCAAGGGTATCAATTAATACAAACAAGCGATCCATGGCGTCTAGGTAGGGCTCAATTTGAGTGAGCTGCGAACCAATGTGGCAATCTACACCAATCACATTGATGTGGCTCATGGCGGTAGCTTGGGCATAGGCTGCTGGCGCTTGGTCGATGCCAATACCAAACTTGTTTTCTTTTAGACCGGTAGAAATGTAAGGGTGAGTTTTTGCATCCACATCGGGGTTAATACGTAACGATATCGGTGCCACACAGTCCATACTGGCAGCAACACTTTGCAAGCGTACTAGCTCGGCTTCAGATTCTACATTAAAACAGTGGACGCCCACTTCTAATGCCCGTTGCATCTCGTGGGTTTGTTTGCCTACACCGGAGAATACAATTTTGTTGGGATCACCACCTGCCACTAGCACTCGCTCCAATTCGCCAATAGAAACGATGTCGAAACCGGCGCCAAGGCGCGCAAGCACATTCAGTACTGCAATGTTGCTGTTGGCCTTTACCGCGTAACACACTAAGTGGTCACAGCCTTCTAGGGCTTGGTTGTAGGCCGTGTAGTTACGTTCTAGGGTGTCTCGTGAGTAGACATAGGTGGGCGTGCCGTATTGCTGCGCCAGGCTAGCTACATCGATGTCTTCGGCAAACAACCGGTTGCTGCGGTATTCAAAATTATCCATGGTGTCGATGACTCGTTTAATGACTTGTGGTTGCTAGGGTGTCGGGTACATATAAGCTTCCCGCCTGACCACAGCTTGCCAAGCCTAAGGTCAAGTTGAGACAGAGTAGCGATAAACAAACCAATTTTTTCACGTTGGCACCCGCAGTGTTGTAATGTTAAGTGACTAATTAGCTACGATTATACCCTTGAAACAGGCGTCTACACTAGCGCAGACACCGGCAATGGGTTACTTTGAACGCATATTAATCAACGGCCTTAATGACGAGGCCATTACCAAAAGTGAAATTCATGAGTGAAGCGCAGTTCCACGAGCAGGTTGACGATTTATTTTTGCAGGTGGAAGAAATTCTAGATGAAGCAGAAAGTGATATTGACTACGTTAACACCAGTGGTTTACTCACCATTAGTTGTGAAAATGCGAGTCAAATTATATTGAGTCGCCAGCCGCCCTTAAGCCAAGTTTGGCTGGCGTGTTTGGCAGGCGGCTTGCACTTTGAACAAAAGCAAGACAGCTGGCGCTTAACCACTGACAATAGCCAAACTTTAGGCCAATGCCTGGCCCAGGCACTACAAGACCAAGCGCAAGAGCGCTTTGACTGCAGTGCCTTAGATGTATTGCCAGCCTAAGCTATAGCTGGCGGCTGCTGACTAGGGCAAGCGCCCGGTCTGCCGCTGCCAATACCTGCTTAGGCGCTGTGCCACCGATGTGATCGCGGGCACTTACCGAGCCGTCTAAGGTCAGTACATCAAACACGTCAGCGGTGATCAGGTCGCTAAAGGTTTGTAATTCAGACAAGCTCATTTCACTCAGGTCGTTGCCAGTAGCCAGGCCATGGGCAACGGACTTGCCAACCACTTCATGGGCGTCACGGAATGCTAAGCCTTTACCTACCAAGTAATCGGCTAAATCAGTTGCGGTGGCAAACCCCTTAAGCGCAGCAGCGCGCATTTGATCACGCTTGGGCACTAAGGCTGGCACCATGTCGGCATAGGCGCGTAAGCAACCTTTGACCGTATCAATGGTATCAAACAACGGTTCTTTGTCTTCTTGGTTGTCTTTGTTATAGGTGAGCGGTTGGCCTTTCATCAAGGTTAATAAACAAATGAGGTGGCCATTGACGCGGCCGGTCTTGCCTCGTACTAATTCAGGTACGTCTGGATTTTTCTTCTGCGGCATGATGGATGAGCCAGTACAGAAGCGATCCGGTAAGTCGATAAAATCAAACTGTACTGAGGTCCACAGAATCAGTTCTTCTGAGGCGCGGGATAAGTGCATTAATATAAGGCTTGCTGCAGCACAAAATTCAATGGCAAAATCGCGGTCACTCACAGAGTCTAGTGAGTTCTCTGTGGGCCGATCAAAACCTAACAACTTGCTGGTCATGTGTCGATCTATAGGATAACTCGTGCCGGCCAAAGCCGCCGCACCCAAAGGCGAAATGTTAAGGCGTTTACGCAAGTCTTGTAGGCGTTCGTAGTCGCGCTGCAGCATTTCGTTCCAAGCCAATACATGGTGGCCAAAGGTCACGGGTTGTGCTGTTTGTAAGTGTGTAAAGCCGGGCATGATAGTGGCATTTTCGGCCTTGGCTTGGCCGATAAAGCCCATCTGTAAGCGACTGATTTCACTACAAATAAGGTCGATTTCATCACGTAAATAAAGGCGAATATCGGTGGCTACCTGGTCGTTGCGAGAGCGACCTGTGTGGAGCTTCTTGCCGGCCATGCCAATCTTTGCGGTGAGGGCTGCTTCGATGTTCATGTGTACATCTTCGAGGGCCACGGACCAGGTGAAGTCGCCGCGTTCAATCTCGATACGAATCTCTTCCAAGCCGCGTAAAATATCATCACACTCTTGCTGCGTTAATACTCCCACATGGGTGAGCATTTTGGCATGTGCTACTGAACCTTGAATGTCTTGGCGGTACATGCGTTGGTCAAAGTCCACTGATGCCGTAAAACGGGCCACAAAGGCATCGGTAGGCTCACTAAAGCGGCCTCCCCATTGTTGGTTTGTGGCAGTCTCGTTAGTTTGGCTCATGGGTGTTCCTGTTGGTTTGTGGGGGCGATAGTAGGTCTCTATTTTAACGAGGAGTCTGGTGTATAAGCAAGCGCTTATCGGCCGCAGGTCAAAGGTATAATTGGCTGGCTTGCGTTGGCCTCAATTGAATGACGCACCTGTTAGAAACAGGCTATGCTATATGATCACACAGGGTGCGAGTAAGTGGACATGAATAACAAATTAATAAGGCGAATGGTTGAGGTTTGTTGCGTGTTTTTGGCGCTAGCCAATGTGCCTGCGGTATCAGCGCAGTGTTTGGCTTTGTCGGAGCAACAAATGCTGCGAGCATCTGCGTGGCAGGGAGAGCCTGAAGTGGGTCATATTTATAAGGTGCAGCGTTGGTATGTGCAGGATGGCGATAGTCTCAGTTTGGCTCATGGCCATCGCTTGCGATTGGGGCAGGTTAATACCACCGAGATGGCTCATGAATCACGCCCAGAGCAACCCTATGCACAGCAGGCTAGGGATCAACTGGAGCAGCAGTTAGCGCGGCAAAGCGAGATTTATTTGCGTTTGTTGCCCAAGACTAAAGACCGTTACGACCGGTGGTTAGTAAAAATTTATGATGGCGCCGGTTTAAGTGCCGAGGTGTTTCTTGTGGCCCGCGGTTTAGCCTACGTGGTGAGTATGGACGCACGAGGTGCTGAGGATTGTTTATGGCAGCATGAGGCGAGTGCGCGTAAGCAAGGCTTGGGTATTTGGCGCACGGCGATGTCGTCTGTGTATCAAGCGGCCGATTTAACCTCCAAGCAAGGTGGGTTTATGCGTATGAGGGGTGTGGTGGGGGATATCAATGAAAGCCAGCACCACTGGTATATTGGTTTCGGTGGCCAAGCGGGCATTAAAATAGACAAACAGTTGCTCGCAGGCTCGCCGTTAAAACTCAACAGCCGCCAACAGTTACAACCATGGGTTGGGCAAACCATTGTCGCAAGGGGTTGGTTGTCGTGGCGTAAGCTGAGTAAAAAACAACGTCAAAAGGGTTATTTGTCGGGTTTGATGAGCGTCTATAATTTAGACATGCTGGAGCAGGCTCCAGCACTCAGCGGGCTTTAAAAAACCTGCTCGGGTGCCGCTTCTTGGAGGCTAGCATTGTCGGTGGATTGGTTGTTTTTAGGTAGCGCCATTTGTATAGGCGTGCGCTCTTCGCGAAAAATTTCTTCTAACGATGTGGTGTCTTCTGGCCGGGCTAACTCACCTGTGGCTTGGTCGATTTTTATGGTCACCATGCCGTCCGGTTGGGTGCGCTGGTGTTCTGGTGTGCCTTCTAGGGCCACACGCATGAAATCAATCCAAATAGGCAGTGCAGCGGTGCTACCAAATTCGTTTCTGCCTAAGGTTTTTGGTTGGTCAAACCCAACCCATGTCGTGGCTACCATGGAATCAACGTAGCCCGAAAACCACGCGTCTTTCTGGTCGTTGGTAGTGCCCGTTTTACCCGCTAAATCATTCCTTTCTAGTTTTTGCGCTTTACGCGCCGTGCCTTTTTTAACTACATCTTGAAGGATGGTGTGCATGATGTAATTGACGCGCTCATCCATAATGCGTGGGGCAATGGGGAGCGCGGTGGTGGGCCGATTATTGCTGCTCAATAAGGCATCCTGCGCAGCTTGTTGGTCGGCATCTTCTTGGTCGATGGCTTCGTCTAGGGCAATGATGGCGCCGTTATCAATGATGGTTGCCTGTGGTTCAGGCGGATTTTCTAAATTCACTGTATCGGTTGCGCGTACATAGTCACAGTTGGCGCATACCGTGGTGGGCTCGGCTTGATACAACACCTTGCCAAAACTGTCTTCAATACGCTCGATAAAATAGGGCGTGACTTGGTAGCCTTGGTTGGCAATGCTGGCATAAGCAGTGGCTACATCGATAGGTGGCACGCTGGCACTGCCTAAGGCAAGGGACAAATTGCGAGGTAATTGTTCTGGTTTAAAGCCAAACCGACTGGCGTAGTCGATTGCCGACTTGATGCCGATTTCGCGCAGAATGCGAATCGAAACTAAGTTGCGCGATTTATATAAGGCTTTACGCAGGCGCGTGGGGCCAAAAAATTTGCCGCTATAGTTTTCTGGTCGCCATGAATCTTCCAAACTTGCGTCGGCAAACACCACCGGGGCATCGTTAATTAAGGTGGCGGCCGTAAAGTCTTGTTCTAGGGCAGCGGAATAGATAAAGGGTTTAAAGTTTGAGCCAGGCTGACGTAAGGCTTGTGTGGCGCGGTTAAATTTACTGTGTAGGTATTCAAAGCCACCCACCAAAGCGATCATAGCGCCGTCTTGTGGATCCAGGGCGATGAGCGCACCTTGAGCGTCGGGCACTTGTGATAAATACCAAACACTAGGGTCAGAATAAGCCTGCCGTACACGAATTTGGTCGCCCACGGTGAGGATGTCACTTATTTGTTCGGGTTTAGGGCCTAAGTGGTCGATGGCAATACGGGGGCGGATCCAACTCATGTCGCTAAATTGGATGGTGGCGGTGACGCCATAGCGCATGATTAAATTGGCCGAATCTTCGTTGAGCTGCTGCACAATAGCGGGCTGCAGTGGGCCGAATACTGGGATGCGATTGAGAATGCGTTCGGCTTCTTCGGTGGCTAAGTCGGCACCGTGGTTTATTTCAATGCCCCTAAAACCGTGGCGTCGATCGTAAGCCAGCAGGCCTTTTTGTACGGCCAGTTGTGCGGCGTCCTGCAGGCGACTGTCGATGGTGGTATAGACCCGATATCCGCCGGTGTACACATCTTCTATGGGGAAGGTGTCAAACAGTTCTTGGCGCACCATTTCCGCGACGTAGGATGCCGAAGTTTCTGGTTTAAGGCTGTGATGGCGGGCAATAATCGGGGTGGCAATGGCGTCATCATGTTGCTGCTGATGGATATAGCCGAGCTTTAACATGCGACCTAAAATCCAATTGCGGCGTATTTTGGAACGTGCTGGATTGGAAATTGGATTGTATTTTGATGGTGCCTTATACAGACCCGCTAACATGGCTAGTTGGGGTAATTCTAATTCGCTAATCGAGCGTCCGTAATACACGGCAGAGGCTGCTTCGATGCCATACGAGCGGTGGCCCATAAACATCTTATTGAAGTACATTTCTAGAATTTGGTCTTTACTGAGTTGCTGCTCAATCTGAAATGACAATAATATTTCGTTAAATTTGCGGATGAAGGTTTGGTCTAGCGTTAATAGATAATTACGCGCCACCTGCATGGTGAGGGTACTGCCACCGCCTTGGATTTTACCGCCCGCTTGAACCATTCGTACTGCTGCACGCAACAAACCTTTGGGGTCGACGCCGTAATGGCTGTAATAGTTTTCGTCTTCTGCAGAAATTAGCGCGTTGATGTAGTCCTGCGGCACTTGATCGATCCGTAAAGGGATGCGGCGTTGCTCACCGAATTCTGAAATTAGCTTGCCATCACGGCTCATCACTCGCAATGGGGTCTGTAGGTGATAGTCCTTGAGGGCACTGACATCGGGTAACCGAGGGATCAGATAAAACCAAGTAAACGCCCCTATCAGTAAAGCACAGAGAGTGCCGAGGATGAATCCCCATTTAAACAGGCGGCGTACAAATGTCATGCTATGCTTAAGCTCAAGACGGAAAAGAATCGAAAGTATATAAGATATATTTAGTTTCGCCACCCATGGATGGGAATTATGTTGAAGCAATTGAGTAAGCGCATCGTTAGCTCCGTGTCTCTTGGCCTTGATTGGCAAGCGCAAAACTTGCGCTTGGTGCTATTGCAGCCACCTAAAAACCCACCCGATACCCAAGGGCCGCCTCTTTGTTTGGGCCAATGGTCGGTGCCAATACCCCCGCTTGAATCCTTTGACCCACTTGCTGAGGCAGAGTGTTCTGCTTGGTTTCGATGCCTTAGGCAAATTAATGACCTTGTGGGCCAGCGGCACTTGTTGGTTAACGTCGGCTTGCCAAAAGGGTATTTCACTTGGCTGCATGGTCCACAACTGCAGTTCACACAGGCCCATAAGCCACGCCTTTGGCATCAAACTATTGTTAACAGCCAAATTAAGCAACAGCTAGCGTATCAACGCTGGGCGGCAGAAAAGCTTAACCTCGATGCCTCAAGTGTGTTGGTAGAGCACTTGCAGCTGGCCCCGGCGCTAACTATGTTGCTGGTGCTTAATACCCATTATGCACGCCCGGTTGAGAACCTCTTAGCCAATCTGCAAGCGGTGATTGTCACCACCCTGGAAGCTAGCCTAGAGCCGCTGGTGTTGAGCTGTGTGCAATGCCCTAACGAGGTCGGTGCAGATAGCTCCATGGCGTGGTGGTTGGCGCAAAAATGCTGGAGTAAGGCATGATAATGTGGCGTCAACCTCGGCCCAACGAGGCCAATTTTTTGCCGTGGTTTCAACAACTTCTGTTAGCGCAGCGACGCCAGCGCTATACCATGCTGGCCTTGGGTTTAATCGTTAGCCTACTGTTGCTGGCGTCGGTGGGGTGGCAGTACGCCGGTTGGCGGCAGGCAGTGTCTCAAACCCATGATGTTTTGCACGCCGGGCATTTGTACCTTCATCAACAACAGCAAAACACTTGGTTAACAATGCGTGAAACGCAACAGGCCCAGCGCAATGCTTCAGTCACTCAAGGGCTGCAACATAAGGCGTGGTTACCCGCGCTGGAGCTGGCCACTTTGGTAACCAAACTGTCAGATGCCCAGCAGCTCACGCGTTGGCGCTGGACGCAGCTGAAGGGGCAGGCTGGGCGTGTAGAATTTGAGCTGAGCCGGATGCAAGCTTGGCAACCTTGGTGGCAAACCTGGATACAAGCTAGGCCGAATTCTAAGGTCTTGGCCTTAAATGCGCAGCCCCACGGTATTGGCTTACGGGTGCAGTACCAGGTAATTCATGACTCTGTGGCCGCAATGCCTAACCAAACCCTCGATTCATTGGCGCTGAGGCCTGATCCAATGAAGCATAATTTAGCAGCTGTTGCAGCAGAGAACATGGTGCAACAGCTGTCCCACTTATCCTCGTCAGTGGAGCTGTCGGCGGCACAGGATAGCCTACAGCTCACGGCGCAGTTACCAGTTTCTCAATGGCGGGCACTCGCTCCGGTGCCTAACGGTGTCGGTTGGACACTCACTGAGTTGTCTTTAGTGTCTGCTTCTTCAGGTCTATGGGACTTGGCAATGAGCTGGCAGGCCGACCCGTTGGGACCAGACTTGGGCGATCACAACAGGCCGCTTTCCTTGGCTCAACAGTGGGCCATAGGTTTGGCCTTTGATCAATTTTCTGGGCCGTTTAAGCAGCTAGAAAACGTGACTACAAAGAGCATTGTGCCTCAACCGACTTGGCGCTTTGCTGGTTATAGTCAGCAAGCTAACAAGGGGGCCTTGGTGTGGCTTCGGCAGGTCGCTAACGGCACGGTGAAACGCTTGAAGCTAGGTCAGGCTGTGGGGCCTTGGCGGTTGATCGGAGCTAATGCGCAGCAAGTGACCTTGCAGCAGGGTAAGCAGCAATGGGTGTTGCAGCGTCAGTGTGTAACGGGGGTGTGCCCATGAGGACACTTTTTAATCCTTGGTGGCTACTGGTGCTGGTACTGGCGGCCGGCTTAAGCCGCAGTGATGACATCCCGCTCATCGACATTGATGTGCGCCAAGTGCCCATAACTGATGTGCTGTATGAGCTCGCCTTGGCGGCAAAGACTAATTTAGTGTTAGCCGACGACATCGACACTCAGGTGAGTTTGGTGTTTAACCAAATTCAGCCAGTAAAAGGTTTGGCACTGATTTGTAGCGGCTTTTCACTCACCTGCAAGCACACGGCGCAGGGCTTGATAGTGTCGCAGAGGGTGGATGCATCGAGCATGGCTTTGTTGCCCATGACGCGGGTAAAGCTAAATTATGTGGCGGTTGATGACATGCTTTCAACATTACAAAACGCTACCGCATTATTGTCGCCGCAGGGGCAGTTGTTAGCTGATTCTCGCACCCATCAAATGCTCATTTACGACGAGGTGGCACGCGCAACGCAATTGACCAAGGTGATACGCCAACTGGACCAACCGCTGGATCAGTTATTAATAGAGGGTCGTATCGTGATTGCAAAATCTGACTTAGGTGAGTCTAGTGGGTTGGATTTTATCGGTGCCCTAGGTAACGTTGATGGCACCTCGGCCAAGCCGTTGCAAAGCGCGAACCTTGGGCTCGGGTTTAACTCGGCGGGAGGCAGTTTGCAATTTGGTTTGATAGGCGCCCATGTGTTGTTGCAGCTAGAGTTAGCAGCACTAGAAGCCAGTGGTAAGATGCTTACCTTAGCGCAGCCGCAAATTTTAGTGCAAGAGGGTTACACGGGTAGTATTGAAACAGGTCAGGAGGTGCCTTACTTAATGACCACTGAGGCAGGTCAGCAGCAGCAATGGAAGCAGGCGGTATTGGGGCTCACTGTTACACCTAGGGTGTTACCGCACCAACAAGTGCAATTAGACTTGCTGGTGATGCAAGACTCGATTGGGGATTTGTTGCCTAATGGCGAGCTTGCACTGAATACCCATCGCCTTAAAACGCGTGCCGTGGTGGGCCTTGGGCAAACTCTGGTATTGGGTGGCGCACTGTATGAACAACAGCTGGACCGTTTGCTGTCTAACCCGCTGTTGGCCGGATTACCGCTGGTAGGCCAGTGGTTCCAGCGGCGCAAACACGGCACGGAACGTTTTGAGCTCTTGGTTTTTGTCACTCCTCGTATAGTTAACCCTTGATTACCCTTGATTAAGTTGACCTTAATCCCCATAATTTAATGCATCCTACCCGGCAGAGAGCAATAAGCTCTTGATGACCGGGTTTTGTTGTTGCTGTTTATTAACAGGGAAATCCACGGTGAATATATTTTTAATTGGCCCCATGGGTGCTGGGAAAAGCACCATCGGGCGGCAACTTGCTCGTGAACTCAAATTAGAGTTCTTAGATACAGATAGGGAAATAGAAGACAGATCTGGCGCTGACATTCCTTGGATCTTTGATGTTGAAGGCGAAGCTGGTTTTCGCAAACGCGAAGCCAATATGATTGCCGAGTTGTCTCAACAGCGAGATTTGGTGATGGCTACAGGTGGTGGTGCGGTTGAATCGGCAGAAAATCGCCAGCATCTGTCAGCCCGTGGCACGGTGGTGTATTTGTTTGCTACAGTAGAGCAGCAGCTTGAGCGTACGTCTAAAGACAAGAACCGGCCGCTATTACAAAACGAAGACCCAGAACAAGTGTTACGCGACCTATTTGCTAGCCGCCATGCGCTGTACGAAGAAACCGCGGACATTCAGGTAGCCACCGGCGCTCAAAATCCTCGTTTGTTAGTGGCAGAGATAATCAAACAAATAGAAGCCATTCGCGCTTTGTAGGCTAGAGCCCAGGCCATGACCAACACACACCAAACACTCACGGTTGATTTAGGCGATCGAAGTTACCCCATCTATATTGGTAGCGGGTTGTTGCGGCAGCCGCAGTTGTTGGCCCCGCATATTAGCGGAAAGCAAATATTAGTGGTCACCAATACCACGGTTGCAGCGCTGTATTTAGACACCTTGGTTGCGGGTTTAGAGAGCTTGCAAATTGAAGGTTTGCAGTTAGATCGTTTGGTGTTAGAAGACGGCGAAGAGCACAAACATTTAGATACCGTGAGTTTGGTGTTTGATCACCTCTTACAGCAACGCCACAACCGCACCACCACCTTGATCGCTTTAGGTGGCGGCGTCATTGGCGACATGACAGGTTTTGCCGCGGCCGCCTATCAACGGGGGGTGAATTTTATTCAAGTGCCTACCACCTTGTTGTCACAAGTGGATTCCTCTGTGGGTGGTAAAACCGGCGTTAACCACCCCTTGGGTAAAAACATGATTGGGGCCTTTCATCAGCCTCAATGTGTGCTCATCGACACCCAGAGCTTAGCCACTTTACCGGCACGCGAATTGTCTGCAGGCCTTGCCGAAGTGATTAAGTACGGCCTTATTGCCGATGCGCCTTTTTTCGAATGGCTAACCCTTAACATCGAACAGCTTAAACAGTTGGAACCGGCGTTAATTAGCCAAGCCATTTACCGCTCATGCGCCTGTAAGGCCGGAATTGTGGCTGATGATGAACGTGAACAAGGCCGCCGAGCATTGCTTAATTTTGGCCACACCTTTGGCCACGCAGTTGAAACACAAATGGGTTATGGCCGGTGGTTACACGGTGAAGCCGTGGGCGCTGGTATGGCCATGGCCGCCGACCTGTCCCATCGTTTAGGTTGGATTGACCGGCCTACAGTGCAGCGTATTACCCGCTTGCTGGAAGCCTCTGGATTACCTCTATGGGGCCCTGAGACAATGACAGCCAGCGACTATCTGCAACATATGCAAGTTGACAAAAAAGTCACCGATGGCACCATTCGACTCATCTTGTTAGAGCAACTCGGTGCTGCTGTTGTTACCTCCGAGTTCAGTTTGGAACTGTTACATCAAACCCTTAATCACCAGCCGGTCTGCTAGGGTCCTATGAGTCACTCCGGCGCAGTGTCAGCATCCAATGCGGCCTCCAACTTGGCCGCCGCCTATGGCGCCTACATGCGTCAATTGGCGCAGCAAGAAGAAGACCATCAATCGATCAACTTGATGAGCTTCGAGTATCAAGCTAAGGCACGTGGTCGTCAGCTCGACACATTACTGCATTTGAGCCACTTTTCAGATTACTTAGTATTGGTTACTGCAGCAACGGGTGCCGGTAAAAGCACCTTTATAGACCAGTTTTTAAGGGTGCAGCCTGCCGATGCCTGTATTGTCCACCTGGCCTTAAACGAAACCGTTTCGGCGGCTTGGGTCATACGTCAATTGGTCCAGCAATTACCCGTGCAACTACCTAATCATGCGAGTCTTGAGGTGTCTATTCTTGCGATTCAAGAGCTGGCTCAGGAGCTCACCCGAGACGAGCAAGTGTTGCTGTTAGTGGTGGACGATGCGCATTGGTTAGACGACGATGCCTTGGAATTGTTAGCTAACTTATTGCCCAGAAGTGCCAAAGTGGATTCGCGCCCGCACGTTATTTTGTGCGCCGACCAAAGTTTGGTGGAGCGTATCGAAGCACCTCAGTTCACCGAAATGCGTCAAGAACGCTTTTATCATTTAGTTTTGGCTCCATTTAGCCAAGAAGAAAGTGCCGATTACCTGCGTCAACGATTACAAATCATGGGTATTGCTCAGGGTCAGGGCTTAGCCCCTATCCAATTGTTGCAATTACACCAGTTGGCTCAAGGTAACCCAGGCTATCTGAACATGCTGGCTAATAAAGCCTTGCATAAAGGTGGCTTTGTGCAGCAAACGGGATTGCCGATCATGCACATTGCCGCCACCATTATGGTGGTGTGCCTGTTAGCAGGTATATGGGTGTTTAATTATGTGACCGACTCGACGCGCCCGCCCATAGACCTACCGCAGGTGGCGACAGTGATCGAGGTCGTTGAGGCCGATGTTGAGGCTGCCGATGACCTATTGAGCGAGCCGATCGCCCAAGCGTTGCCTCCTCTGGAGCCGATTGAGCTGTCTACGCCATCGGCCAATGTGAGTTTGCAGCCCGAACTGCAGCCTGAGCCAAAGTTAGAGCCTGAGTCAATGCTCGAGCCAGCGGTCGTCGTTGCAGTGCCGGAGCCCGCTGCCACCGCGACGCCCGTGTTACCCGCTTGGCCTCAAGCGACGGCCATTAGTCAGCATGCTTATGGTTATGCAGCACTAATGAAGGTGTCGCCAGAGCACTTTAGTTTACAGGTTTTAGGGGCGCGTCTGGAGCCCACGCTAGAGGCCTTTTTGACACGGCATAAGCTCGAGCAGCCCTATTATGTACTGCAACTTGAGCGTGGCAATGCACCTTGGTATATATTATTGGTGGGTGATTACCAAAACAGTGGCGCGGCTCGTGATGCCATTAAGGCTTTGCCTCTCGCTTTGCGCAACCAGCAACCTTGGCCGCGTCAGGTGTTGAAGATTCAGCAGCAGATTCGCGATAAATTCAACACTAGCGTTGAATAACTTTTACAAAATGTAGCGAACGTCGGCTATTGTGCAGGTATTTGTCCACCAAATACCCGAAATATTTGTTTGCAACGCCATTCTCAGGTAGGATATTCGTCCATTTGTTGATTCAATATATTTATAAGCCCTTATAAGGGTTTTTAATTACGGCAAGTGTCCTGCTGATGCTTGTTCTCGTTTGTTATGCATTGGTGACACTTGTTAATACCTAGGGCAGCCAAAATGGTTTGCCAGATTAGCGAGAGAGATGCCGATGAACGCTGGCTTTTTTAACCCCAAAGAATTTAAAGATAACTGTGGCTTCGGGCTTATTGCCCACATGCATGGTGATCCTAGTCACGACTTATTGCAAAAAGCCATTGAGTCGTTAACCTGTATGACCCACCGTGGCGGCATTGCCGCTGACGGCAAGACGGGTGATGGTTGTGGTTTGTTGTTACAAATGCCCGACGACTTTATGCGCCAAGTGGCTTTGGATAATTTTTCTGAAGAGCTGACCGAATCCTACGGTGTGGGTATGGTGTTTTTATCGCAAGACGAAGATAAAGCGGCCCACTCTCGAAATATTCTCAACCAGGCGATCGAAGACAATGGTTTAGAAGTGGTAGGTTGGCGCGAAGTGCCGGTAGACCCTTCTTGCTTAGGCCCCATAGGTGCCGATTGCCAGCCGCGTATTGAGCAAGTATTTGTTAACAGCCCAGAGCTGCGTGGCGAAGTGCTTGAAGCGCGTTTGTTAGTGGCTCGAAAGACTACCATGTATGCACTCAAGGCTGACGAAGAATTTTATGTTTGTAGTTTGTCTCATCGTGTGGTGTCCTACAAAGGCCTGATGATGCCGGTAGATTTGCCGGTGTTCTACAAAGACTTAGGTGACCCAACGCTAGCCACGGCTATTTGTACGTTCCACCAGCGTTTTTCTACTAACACATTGCCTCGCTGGCCATTGGCACAACCGTTCCGTTTTTTGGCGCACAACGGTGAAATCAACACCATCGAAGGCAACCGTAACTGGGCTAAGGCCCGTCAAAATGTACTCTCTACACCGCTTATTCCAGAGCTTCAAGAACTTGAAGGGGTAGTCAATACCACCGGTTCCGATTCCTCCAGTATGGACAACATGCTAGAGCTAATGGTGTTGGGTGGCATGGACGTATTCCGTGCCTTACGCTTAATCATGCCGCCAGCATGGCAAAATGACGAGTTGATGGACCCAGAGTTACGGGCGTTCTACGAATACAACTCAATGCATATGGAAGCATGGGATGGCCCAGCCGGCATGGTACTAAACACTGGCCGTTATGCGGTGTGTTTATTAGATCGCAATGGTTTGCGTCCGTCGCGCTGGGTAATGACCAAAGATGACTATCTAGTAACGGCATCGGAAATTGGCACCTTTGAATATGACCCATTAGACGTGGTTGCCAAAGGGCGTGTGGGGCCGGGTCAAATTTTGGCTGTAGATACCCACACGGGCGAAGTCATGCACACCAAAGACATCGATGACCGACTCAAGGCGTCTCAGCCCTATAAAAAGTGGTTGCGTAAGTCGGCCATTCGATTGGAGAGCACCCTAAATGAACAGCAGTGTTTTGATGACTTTAGTGAAGGTGAACTGAATCAACACATGAAGATGTATCAGGTTACGTATGAGGAACGTGATCAAGTGATTCGTCCCCTAGCCGAAAGTGCACAAGAAGCTGTAGGCTCCATGGGCGACGACACGCCGATGGCGGTATTGTCTAGCCGAGTGCGCTCGGTGTATGAATACTTCCGTCAGCAATTTGCACAAGTGACCAACCCTCCTATTGATCCGCTGCGTGAAGCCGTGGTGATGTCTTTGGAAACGTGTCTGGGCCGCGAGCGCAACATTTTCCAAGAAGGGCCTGAGCTTGCCAAACGTATCGTTCTAGGCTCTCCAGTTTTGTCTGCCAGCAAATACACCGATTTGTTGCATATGAATGTACCCGGTTTTCGTGTGCACTCCATTAGCCTTAACTATGATCCGGCCCTGGGTCTAGAAGCGGCTATTGAAGAGGTGCGCCAGCAAGCCGCGGCCGCGGTACGTAATCGAAAAGGCATTGTCGTATTAAGCGATCGTGACATTGCAAAGGGCATGTTACCTATCCCTGCCGCGATGGCCACGGGTGCGGTACATCACCACTTAACCGACTTGGGTTTACGTTGTGATGCCAATATTGTCGTCGATACCGGTAGTGCCCGTGACTCGCATCAGTTTGCCGTATTGATTGGTTTTGGTGCGACAGCGGTATACCCCTACCTAAGTTACCGCGTCATCAATGACATGATTGCTTCGGGTGAAATCATCGGTGATCCGACCGACTGCCACAAAGCTTATCGTAAGGGCATCAACAAAGGCCTGCTTAAAATCATGTCTAAGATGGGTATTTCTACCATCGCCTCCTACCGCGGTGCTCAATTGTTTGAAGCCATTGGTGTGAGCAGTAAAGTGGTGGACCTATGTTTCCATGGTGTGGCTAGCCGTATTGAAGGTGCACAATTTGCCGACTTTGAGCTGGAACAGCAAGCCTTAGCCGCAGAAGCATGGATAGACCGTAAGCCTATTCAGCAAGGTGGATTGCTTAAGTACGTTCATGGTGGCGAATACCACGCCTATAATCCCGACGTAGTGACTACCGTGCAAACAGCCGTACAAACCGGCGATTATGAAGTGTACAAGAAGTACGCCAAGCTAGTTAATGAGCGTGGCGTAGCGTCTTTGCGCGACTTGCTTAAACTTAAGCCAGCCAATGCCATCGACATTAGTGAGGTCGAACCGGTTAGCGAAATATTCAAACGCTTTGATAGTGCAGCCATGTCGTTAGGCGCATTGTCACCAGAAGCCCACGAAGCACTGGCTATGGCCATGAACGAACTCGGGGGTCGCTCAAACTCTGGTGAAGGTGGTGAAGATCCAGTGCGTTATGGCACCAACAAACGCTCTAAAATTAAGCAAATCGCCTCCGGTCGTTTTGGCGTAACGCCGGCCTACCTTGCGAGCGCGGAAGTGTTGCAAATTAAAGTAGCTCAGGGTGCTAAACCCGGTGAAGGTGGCCAGCTGCCAGGCGGCAAGGTCAATGACTTGATTGCTACTTTGCGATATTCGGTACCCGGTGTTACCTTGATTTCACCGCCGCCGCATCACGATATTTATTCAATCGAAGATTTGGCTCAGCTAATTTTTGACTTGAAGCAAGTGAACCCAGAAGCCTTGGTTTCTGTAAAATTGGTTTCGCGTCCTGGAGTGGGCACCATTGCCTCCGGTGTGGCCAAGGCGTATGCCGACTTGATTACTATTTCGGGCTACGACGGCGGTACAGCGGCAAGCCCGCTGACTTCTATCCGTTATGCGGGTTCCCCTTGGGAGCTAGGCCTTGCTGATGCGCACCAATCCTTACGCGGCAACGGTGTACGTGGCAAAGTGCGAGTCCAAACGGATGGTGGTTTAAAGACCGGCCTTGATGTCGTCAAGGCGGCCCTACTCGGTGCCGAGAGCTTTGGTTTTGGTACCCTGCCGATGGTGGCATTAGGCTGTAAATACCTGCGTATTTGCCACCTTAACAACTGTGCCACGGGTGTTGCTACACAGAATCAACAATTACGTGACCATCACTTCCGCGGTACCGTAGAAATGGTGAAACACTTATTCACCTTTATTGCCGAAGAAACCCGTGAAGTAATGGCGCAGTTAGGTGTACGCAGCATTGAAGAATTGGTAGGCCATACAGAGCTTCTAGAAACCTCTGCAGGCGTGACTAATAAACAACGTAATTTAGACTTATCGCCGTTACTTAGCCAAGCGGGTATTGCGCCAGATCAGCCTAATACCTGTCAGGTGAGCCGCAACCATCCGTACGATCCGGGTGCGATGAACCAACAGATGTTTGATAAAATGTCCGATGCCATTGCTCATTCAAAGGGTGGCAAATTTGAGTTCAACATTACCAACTGTGACCGCTCCGTAGGTGCTCGAGTTTCTGGTGCTATCGCCAAGCAACATGGCAATCAGGGCATGTCGGACCACCCATTAGAAGTTTACCTTAAGGGTATAGCTGGCTTGAGCTTTGGTGTGTGGAATGCCGGTGGCTTAAACATGTACCTTGAAGGCGACGCCAACGATTACGTAGGTAAGGGCATGGCCGGCGGTAAGCTGGTTATCTACCCACCTAAAGGATCTAGCTTTAAGTCTAACGAGACTTCTATTATGGGCAATACGTGCTTGTATGGCGCCACAGGCGGTAGCGTAATGGCTGCAGGTTGTGCTGGCGAACGTTTTGCCGTGCGTAACTCAGGTGCCCACGCCGTCATCGAAGGCGCTGGCGACCATTGTTGTGAATACATGACGGGTGGCGTAGTGACCGTATTAGGCAACACAGGCTATAACTTCGGTGCAGGTATGACCGGTGGTTTTGCTTTTGTGTTAGATCTAGACCGCACTTTTGTAGACAAATACAACAGCGAGTTGGTGGAAATTCACCGTATTCGTGGCGAAGACATGGAAGAATATCGCAGCTATTTACGCGGTATATTAGGCGACTTCTTCGAGGCTACTGGCAGCCGCTGGGGCAAAGAGTTAAGCAAACATTTTGAAGATTATGTGAGTAAGTTCTGGTTAGTTAAACCCAAAGCCGCCAATTTACAGCAGCTTATGGCGACCACTCGGACCAAGACAGAATAATCCCAAGGCTTAGCAAGCGATTGCCAAGCACTTAGAAACACATTACAAAGAATACGAGGCTACTATGGCTCAACGATTAGAGAACCATTTTCAATTCATCGATGTAGGCCGTCAAGACCCATCAAAGGTGCATCAAGACTTGCGTAAGCGCCAGTTTGCTGAAATATATCACCCATATACCGAGGTAGAAGCTAAGCCCCAGGCACACCGTTGTTTAGAGTGTGGCAACCCTTACTGCGAATGGAAGTGCCCAGTGCACAACTACATTCCTAACTGGCTTAAGCTCGTCTCCGAAGGCAACATCTTAGAAGCCGTGGAGCTGTGCCACCAAACCAACTCACTGCCAGAAGTCTGTGGCCGTGTGTGCCCACAAGATCGCTTGTGTGAGGGTGAGTGTACTCTCAATGACGGTTTTGGCGCAGTCACCATTGGTTCTGTAGAAAAATACATTACCGACACGGCTTTTGCCATGGGTTGGACACCGGACCTTAGCCATGTGGTAGAGACCGGCAAAAAAGTCGCTATTATTGGCGCTGGCCCTGCAGGTTTGGCCTGTGCCGATGTATTGGCGCGTAATGGCGTGTCGTCTGTAGTGTTTGATCGTCATCCAGAAATTGGTGGCTTGCTAACCTTTGGTATTCCTGAATTCAAGCTAGAAAAGCCGGTGATGGCCAAGCGTCGTCAAATTTTCGAAGGTATGGGTATTGAGTTTAAACTCAACGTAGAAGTTGGCGCCGACATTACCTTGGATCAACTGATGGATGGATACGATGCTGTGTTTATGGGCATGGGCACCTACAAGTACATGCGTGGCGGCTTCCCTGGTGAAGACCTAGACGGCGTTCACGAAGCGCTACCTTACCTTATCTCCAACATTAACCGCCGTATGGGCTTTGAAAAAGACGAAGCCGATTTTGTCGACTTGAAAGGCAAACAAGTGGTGGTATTGGGTGGTGGTGACACCGCTATGGATTGTAATCGTACAGCCATCCGCCAAGCTGCGGCCAACGTGTATTGCGCCTATCGCCGTGACGAAGCCAACATGCCTGGTTCTGTGAAAGAAGTGGGCAATTCTAAAGAAGAAGGTGTGCAGTTCTTGTTCAACCGTTCGCCAGTAGAAATTATAGGCGAAGATGGCAAAGTCACTGGTATCAAACTAGTGACTACAGAATTAGGTGAGGCCGACGCAAATGGCCGCCGACGCCCTGTTGTGATTGAAGGTAGCGAAGAGGTTGTTGCAGCCGACGCTGTGATTGTGGCTTTTGGTTTTAGTCCAAGCCCAACCCCGTGGATGGCAGACGCCGGCATTGAACTGGATGATTGGGACCGGGTAAAAGTGCCTCAAAAATCTGATTTAGTGGCAAAAAAGTACGCCTTCCAAACCACCAATGCCAAAATTTTTGCCGGTGGTGATATGGTGCGTGGCTCAGACCTCGTGGTTACCGCCATCGATGAAGGCCGCCGCGCTGCCGATGGCATCTTGGATTACTTACAAGTCTAACGTCACGGCAGTATAAACCTGCTTAGTTGCCACAACCCGTGACAATTAAGCAGGTGATCTATATCATTAGCGGCAATCTTTATTATATCGCCTTAAGGCCCCATTGCCCGCCATGACTGCTTCAAAACCTGAATTAAAAAACGACCGCTTCCTTCGCGCCCTTATGGGTCAGCCTGTTGATGTCACTCCAGTATGGATGATGCGCCAAGCCGGACGTTATTTGCCAGAATATCGCGCCTCTCGTGCCCAAGCAGGGGACTTTTTAAGCCTTTGCAAAAACGCCGATTTTGCCTGTGAAGTCACACTACAGCCGCTACGTCGTTACGACTTAGATGCCGCTATTTTGTTCTCAGACATCCTTACCGTGCCAGATGCCATGGGTTTAGGTTTATACTTTGAAGCCGGCGAAGGTCCTAAGTTTGAAAAGCCAGTGCGTACAGAAGCCGATGTAGCCGCCCTTACCGTGCCGGACATGAACGACGACCTTGGTTACGTGATGAACGCCGTTAGCACTATCCGTAGTGCTTTGTCGGGCGACGTACCTTTGATTGGGTTTTCCGGTAGCCCTTGGACCTTGGCAACCTATATGATTGAAGGGGGCTCTAGCAAAGACTTCCGTCACATCAAAGCCATGATGTATTCAACCCCGGAATTGCTGCACCAGGTGCTTAGTGTATTGGCAGATTCCGTTATCGCTTACCTCAATGCACAGATTGCAGCTGGCGCTCAGGCAGTACAAATTTTTGATACTTGGGGCGGGGTATTAAGTGGCCCTTGTTACCAAGCCTTCTCGTTAGATTACATGCAACGTATTGTTAACGGTCTTACCCGTGAATCGGAAGGTCTCCCAGTGCCGGTGATTTTATTCACTAAAAATGGTGGTCAATGGTTGGAGCAAATGGCTGCTACAGGTGCCGATGCCCTAGGTTTAGATTGGACCATAGAAGCCGGCGTTGCCCGCGATCGTGTGGGTGATAAAGTGGCCCTTCAAGGCAACATGGACCCTAGCGTTTTATATGCAGACGCGCCCACTATTCAGGCTGAAGTTGGCCGTATACTGGCAGACTTTGGTACTAACGACGGTCATGTATTTAACCTAGGTCACGGCATTCACCAGTTTGTAGACCCAGAAAGTGCAAAAGTATTTGTTGATGCTGTGCACGATCAAAGTGCTCAATATCACTAATAACATACACCAATATACTCAGTAGGATTGCATCATGCCACATTGCGTCATAGAAATTTCCAATCAGCTCAGCTCCAGCGTTACGCCTGATCAGTTGCTGCGGGCCGTATTCGACGCTCATGTGAACTCAGAATTATTTCAAACGGATCACATTAAAGTGCGTTGCACCGGCTACGACCACCATATATCTGGCACTGGTTCAGACCGATTTATTCACGCCACGTCACACATCATGTCTGGCCGTACTGCCGAGCAAAAACAAGGTCTGAGCAATATGATTGTGCAAAGCCTCATTGATATTGGTATTACCTCGGCCGCCATGAGCGCGCAGGTGGTTGATCTGGATCCGAATTACGTGACCTTTACCGACTAGAGGTTAATGGAGTTTTTGATTTTCTCTACTAAACTTATCAACAAGTGTAGTTAGAGGGATTTAAAAGTGGCGCTTGAAGAAGGGTTAATACAAGAACTATCTGTCCAAAAGCAGGTGTTTTTTGTCTGTCTGTGTGGGTGTGATCCTAGCGGTGCTAAGTTGGCTGGTTACTCACCGATTTGAAGAAACTTTGTTGTTGGCCATTGCCGCGTTTGTTATTGTATTGACTATAGTCTTTGCATGGGCTCGCTTTAATCGCATGCGCCAACTGATACAGGAGATCAAAGATGCTTAATGATATTATTGTTGGTATTGCCGTTATCGCGGTTATGATTTTTCTTGTTGCGGGAACCATTTGGAGTGTTAGGGATCTACGTGCCCATGACCCCAAAAACAAACCTGAATCTACTAAGTAATTGCTACAAACTGACCATCGGTCACAGTGGCTAAATCTCTGGCTGCGAGCTCGATCTCCAAACCTCTACGGCCTCCGCTCACATAGATACGTTCAAACCTTTCAGCGCTAACATCAATCACCGTAGTAAGCCCACGCTTTTGCCCAATAGGGCTCACCCCACCCAACACATAACCACTACTTCGGCTCACTGCATCAGGGTCTGCCATGGTCACTTTTTTGGCGCCAATGGCTTTGGCCATACGTTTTAAGTTGAGCTGTTGATCAACCGGCAGCACCGCTACGGCTAAACGTTTGTTACCGGCATCTACCACCAGGGTTTTAAACACCTGTTGCGGCGGCACAGCCATTTTTTGGGCGGCTTCCATGCCATAAGACGCTGCACTCGAGTCGTGAGAGTATTCGTGTGTTTGGTGGGGAATGCCCAGATCGATAAGTTGGTCGATGGCGGGAGTCATGGGTGTACAGGCCCGTTAGCTGTTTTTGCCATACATTAAATCCCACACTCCATGGCCTTTGCCTTCGCCACGGCGTTGGAATTTGGTGCTAGGGCGGTAATCTGGTTGGGGTGAGTATAGGTTGGCACCGGCTTGGTTGCTGTAACCTTCGGCGGGCTCCATTACTTCCATCATGTGTTCTGCATAGGGCTGCCAATCGGTGGCCATGTGGAATACACCACCAGCGGTTAACTTTTGACGGATATCTTGAGCAAATTGAGGTTGCACGATACGGCGTTTGTTGTGCTTCTTTTTATGCCATGGGTCTGGGAAGAACAGCTGTACACCACCCAAACTGTCATCGGCAATACATTGAGCCATGACTTCAATGGCGTCGTCGCAAAAAACCCGCACATTGGTTAATTCTTGAGTGGCGATATTGTTCAGTAAGCGGCCTACACCCGGGCGATGAACTTCGATGCCAATGTAGTTGTTCTGCGGCATGGTTGCAGCCATGGTAGAGAGTGAGTCGCCCATGCCGAAACCGATTTCCATGATCACCGGGTGGTTGTTGCCGAACAACGATTCAAAATCAAGTAGTCCTTGGCTAAGTTGTAAGCCATAGCGTGGCCAATAATGCTCCAGAGCGTGTTCTTGCGACGGCGTCATGCGGCCAGCACGTTTTACAAAACTACGAATACGACGCGGGTTTTCTACATCAACAGGGGATTCAGAGGGCATAAGATGGCTCTTAGTTGGAAAAGGGCAGCTAAGGGCGTATTTTACCTGTAACTGATCAATAAAACAGTACCGGTATGGCGTCTATGGGTGAGCAATTTGATACACTAGTGCCCATAATATTGTCTCAACCCCTTTGAAGAACTATGACTACGTTAAGAATTGCTACCCGTGAAAGCCAGCTCGCCCTTTGGCAGGCGCATTTTATAAAAGCCGAGCTCGAGCGCCATCACCCAGGTTTGGTGGTTGAATTACTGGGTATGAAAACTAAAGGCGATAAAATCTTGGATGTACCCTTAGCTAAGGTGGGTGGCAAAGGATTGTTTGTCAAAGAGCTAGAGCAAGCCATGCTGGAAGATCGGGCTGATATCGCCGTACACTCGATGAAAGATGTGCCTATGGAATTTCCCGAAGGTTTGGGGTTGGCAATTATCTGTGAGCGCGAAGATCCCAGTGATGCCTTTGTGAGCAACCACTTTAATAGCCTAGATGACTTGCCCCAAGGTGCGAAAGTGGGCACCTCTAGCCTACGTCGCCAGTTGCAAGTGAAAGCCTTGCGCCCCGACCTTGAGCTGTTGGACTTACGAGGCAACGTAAATACTCGTTTAGCAAAGTTAGATGCGGGCCAATATGATGCCATTATTCTGGCTAGTGCAGGCCTTATGCGCCTCGACTTTCATCACCGCATTCAATCGCGCTTAACCGACACTCAGTGTTTACCCGCCGGTGGCCAAGGTGCCGTGGGTGTGGAGTGTCGTTTGGACGATGCTAAAACCATGGCTTTATTGGCGCCCTTGCACCATCAAGACACAGCCGACCGTGTGACGGCTGAGCGTGCATTAAATAGGCGTTTAGAGGGTGGCTGTCAGGTGCCTATCGCCTGTTTTGCCGAGTTGCAGCAAGACCAGCTGTGGTTGCGCGGTTTGGTGGGCGAGGTAGACGGCAGCCGAGTATTGACGACCGAGATTACCGGCCCCCGCGAAGATGCAGAAGCGTTGGGCATTACCGCAGCAGAAGACTTGCTGGCTCAAGGTGCTGGAGAAATATTACAAGCCATTTATAGTGCACAATAAGCCGGTTTAGCCATGATGCGCGTTCTGGTAACACGACCCACAGCCCAAGCAGCGGCAATGATTGAGCTGATGACTGACAGTGGCTTTGAGGTATTGCACCAACCCTGTTTAGCTATTGCGCCGGTGGATCCCAGTTCGGCCGATGGCTTGCAAAGCAAACGTTTGGCCATGGACCTTTATACCTTTGATCATGTGATTGTGATTAGTACCAATGCTGCACATCACTGGTTGGACTTGGCTCAAGACTACTGGCCGCAGTGGCCCGTAGGTGTGCAGTGGTGGGTCATGGGCCATTCAACGCAGGCGCAGCTGCAAAGTTTTGCTGTGGATGCGCAGCGGCCCAAATTGGGCGACACCAGTGAACATTTGTTAGTCGATTTAATGCCGCAAATAGAGCCCCATCACAAGGTGCTTATTGTGCGGGGCGTGGGGGGGCGAGAAACCCTTGCGCAAACACTTCGAGACGTCGGTGTGACGGTAGAGTATGCACAATGTTATCGCCGTCAAACGCCGGTGATAAATACGCAAACTCTGCTACACTTAGAGCGTTTTTCACCCCAAACTGTGGTGTTACAAAGTGGCGATACACTAGCCAACTTTGATCGCCTTTTAGGTGGTGAGCGCTGGTGCGACCGACAACAAACGGTGTTGCTGGTGCCTAGCCAACGGGTAGCAGAGCAGGCACGCGAACTAGGTTATCAGCAGTTGCTTGTAAGCGAAGGTGCTAGCAACCAAGCAATGTGCGATACTTTATTGCAGCGGGTAAGGGCACTCAATGCCGAGTGATGTGAGGCCATAATGGCCGTGAATAAGGATGCTGACGCAGTGACACAAGACAAGAGTAAAACACCAAGCAAAACCGAGCACGAAGTAAAGTCGGTTTCTAAATCTGCAGATCGCGCAGCGAAAGCAAAACCATCTGCCTCCAAACCCGTAACAACATCCAATGCTAAACACGGTCTGCTTTGGCTGTTGGTGCTACTGCTTGTAGTGGCCGTTGTTGGTTTGGGGTATATGCAGTGGCAATCACAAAGCCAATACTCCAACATCGCTAGCGACCAAACGGGCCAATTGGCCAACTTACAACAGTGGCAACAAGAACAACAAACACTGACACAAAAGGTGGCACAGCTGTCAGCAACTCAGCAAAGCACAACTACCCAATTTTCCCAGCAACAAGGTGACCTTAGTGCGCAAGTGAACCGCATAGACAACGCTTTAATCAGCTCAATGGAGCGCATGGCGAAGGCCCAGTTAGATCAGGGTTTAGTATTGCCACAGTGGCAGTTGGCCGAAGCAGAATATTTATTGCGCTTGGCCAACCAGCGTTTGGCTATGGAGCAAGCGAGTAGTTCGGCGATTGCGTTGTTGCACGCTGCCGACATAATCATTCGCGACAGCGAGCAAGTGGGCACTTATGGTGTGAGACGAGCCATTGCTGCAGATCTAGCAGCGCTCACCTTGGTGCCTAGCATTGACGTGGAGGGTGTGTATGCCCAGCTCGCAGCCCTCACGGGTCAAGCCAATCAGTTAACTTTTATTGCACCACGGGCACAGGTTTCGCAAGCCGAGTCAGTCGATGCTGAGGTTGCTGCCTCATCTGCAGCCACATCGGACACTTGGACACAGGTATTGTGGCAATCCACCCAAGCCGTATCCGCTAGTGTTTGGGGAGAGTTGAAGCAACTGGTCAAGGTACAGTCCCGTACACAAGCCGATCAACAGTTGCTGACACCCGCCGCAGAATTGCTGGTGCGTATGCGTATCGAAATGGCCTTAAGCCAGACTCAGGTGGCGCTACTGCGCCGCCAACAAGGCATCTACGATCAGTCTTTAATTCAGGTACGGCGGCTATTGCAGCAATACTATCGGGCCAATGACAAGGTGGCCCAAGCCATGCATAAACAGGTGGCCACCCTAGCCGAGGTTGAGGTGCTTGTGACTATGCCTAATATCAGTGGTTCGCTCAATGCCTTGCAGCGTTTTATAGCGACCTTACACGACACCCCTAGCGTGTCGGCAGTGCAGGAGTAACGCCATGCGATTTTGGGTAGTGGTGGTGTTGTTGGTTCTGTTGGCTGGTGCGTGGTTGGGCACTTTGATGCATGTTGACCCTGGTTATGTACTGTTAGCTTGGGGCAACACCAGTGTGGAAATGAGCTTGTGGTTGTTATTGGCGGTGGTGGTGCTGTTGTTTGTGGCCGTTGTGTTAAGCCTGCGTTTGTTGGTGGTGTTTAATTTACCCTTTCAAGTATTAGGCCGTTGGCAGGAGTCGAGCCGTTTAAAGCGTATGCAGATGCAAACCCGACACGGTTTATTAGCCTTGGCCGACGGCCAAAACCTGCGCGCAGAAAAAAAATTCGCTGAGCTTGCGCCGGTGACGACCCAGCCCATCGTAGTATTGCCAGCCTTGGCCACGGCTTTAGGGCGTCAAGGTAAGTTGGATGAAGCCAAACAAGTGTTACAACGCTTAGTTACAGAGTTTCCAGGCAGTCAGCAATTGGTACATTTAAAATTGGCTGAAGTGTGCCTGTATCAAGGCGATGATCAAAGCGCATTAGAATCCTTGCAACGATTACATCAACTCAACCCGCAACATGCCGAAGCCAATCAGTTGTTACTGGATGTATTGCAGCGTGTACAGCAATGGCCAGAGCTCATTGAGTTGCTCACTGTTGTGGGTAAGCATAAGCAATTGACGCCAGAACAGTTGAGCCACCAGCAGCAACTCGCCTATGGCAGAGCCTTTGCTCAAACACAAAAAAACGCCGCCAATGCCGCCGATAATGGCTTAGATAACCTCCAGGCGCTGTGGCGTAAAGCGCCAGCCACTGTCACCCAGCACGGTGCCAGTATTTTGGCTTATGCCCAAGCCATGGGGCGCATAGAAGCGAGCCCTGCGGTTAAAACCGCTGCATTCATTGAGCAACATTTAGCGCAACAATGGCAGGATGATCTGGTATTGGAGTATGCCCACCTGCCGTTATTGGACATCGAACAGCGGCTTAGTAGCGCAGAAGCATGGCAAACCAAGGCGCAAGACAGCGCCGCCTTAAAGCTCACCTTAGGCCGCTTGTGTCGTCGGTTGGAGCTGTGGGGTAAAGCCCAAGACTATTTGCAGGCCAGCTTAAACTTACAGGCAAGCAAACACGCACACGCAGAAATGGCCCGTTTAAAACATCATTTAGGTCACATGGACGCGGCGATAGAGCATTATCGCCTTGCTAGCGTATTTTAAATGTTGACACTCGCTGCCCGTTGATACAAACTGTGATTGCTCCAGCAAGACCTTCTGTCTCACCGGCTGGGCGCGGATGGGCTTACATAGCCCCAATTATTCCAATAATCTTTTTTATCCCCATGGCGCACTGCCGCCCCTCTACTTATTATGAATCTGACTGAATTAAAAACAAAATCAATGCCCGAACTTATCGAGATTGCCAAAGGCATGGGTCTCGACAACGTGGCTCGCTCTCGTAAACAAGAATGTATATTTAGCATTCTTAAACGGCACGCCAAAAGCGGCGAAGACATCTTCGGCGAAGGTGTATTGGAAATCTTGCAAGATGGCTTCGGTTTCTTGCGCTCAGCAGATGCTTCTTATTTAGCAGGGCCGGATGACATTTACGTGTCGCCTAGCCAAATTCGTCGCTTTAGCCTACGTACAGGCGACAGCATCGATGGCAAAATTCGCCCGCCTAAAGACGGCGAACGTTATTTCGCTCTGCTTAAGGTCAGTAGCATTAACTTTGGCCCACCAGAACAGGCCAAACATAAGGTATTATTCGAAAACCTAACCCCGCTATTCCCTCAACAGCGTTTGAGTATGGAATTGGGCAACGGTTCTAGTGAAGACTTAACGGCCCGTGTTATTGATTTAACCGCGCCTATGGGTAAAGGCCAACGGGCCCTGATTGTGTCGCCGCCCAAAGCCGGTAAGACCTTGATGTTGCAGAATATTGCGCATTCAATTACCCGTAATAACCCAGACTGTCACTTGATTGTACTGCTCATCGATGAGCGTCCAGAAGAAGTGACCGACATGAAACGTTCGGTGCGTGGCGAAGTGGTTGCGAGTACCTTCGACGAACCTCCATCGCGTCACGTGCAAGTGGCAGAGATGGTGGTAGAAAAAGCCAAACGTTTGGTTGAACACAAAAAAGACGTGGTGATTTTGCTCGATTCCATCACTCGTTTAGCTCGTGCCTACAACACGGTTGTGCCGTCTTCCGGTAAAGTATTGACCGGTGGTGTGGACGCTCACGCTTTAGAACGTCCTAAACGTTTCTTTGGCGCCGCGCGTAACATTGAAGAAGGTGGTAGCTTAACCATTATCGCGACCGCGTTAACTGAAACCGGTTCCAAGATGGACGAAGTGATCTTTGAAGAATTTAAAGGTACAGGTAACTCAGAGGTGCACTTGGATCGTAAGATCGCCGAGCGCCGTGTCTTCCCTGCCATTAATATTCGCAAATCATCCACCCGTCGTGAAGAGTTGTTGACCCGCGAAGACGAGTTGCAGCGCATGTGGATTTTGCGCAAGTTGTTGGATCCAATGGAAGATGGTCAAGCGACTGAGTTCTTATTAGACAAACTCAAAGGATCCAAAACCAATGAAGAATTCTTCATGTCGATGAAGCGTAAGTAAACGGCACTCAACAAGCAGCTAGACCGCGTAGGTTATGACTATGAAATACAAAGACCTACGCGATTTTATTGCCAGCCTAGAAGAACAAGGCGAGCTCAAGCGCATTACCACCGAGGTGGATCCCCACCTTGAAATGACCGAAATTTGCGACCGCACCTTGCGCGCAGAAGGTCCTGCATTATTATTTGAAAACCCCAAAGGGTACGACACCCCCGTATTAGCTAACTTGTTTGGTACGCCTAAACGAGTGGCTCTTGGTATGGGTGCCGACAGTGTAGCCAGCCTACGCGACATCGGGCATTTATTGGCCTCGTTAAAAGAGCCTGAGCCGCCTAAAGGATTTAAAGATGCGTTAGGCAAGTTGCCACTTTACAAACAAGTGCTCAACATGGCCCCTAAACTCATTAGCAAGCCACCATGCCAACAATACGTGATGACTGATGATGAAGTTGATCTCTCCAAATTGCCGATTCAAACCTGTTGGCCAGAAGATGCAGCACCACTGATTACATGGCCTTTAGTGATTACTCGTGGGCCCAATAAACAACGACAGAATCTAGGCATTTACCGTCAACAAGTGATTGGTAAAAACCGCTTAATCATGCGGTGGTTGTCGCATCGTGGTGGTGCACTAGATTTTCGTGATTGGAAAATAGCCCACCCCGGTGAAAACTTCCCAGTCGCTGTGGCGTTAGGGGCAGACCCTGCCACCATTTTGGCCGCCGTTACCCCAGTCCCCGATAGCTTAAGTGAATATGCCTTTGCGGGATTATTACGCGGCAGCAAAACCGAAGTGGCGACGTGTTTAACCAATGATCTGCAAGTGCCCGCCAGTGCAGAATATATTTTGGAAGGCCATATCACCCCTGATGATATGGCAGATGAAGGACCATTTGGCGATCATACCGGCTATTACAACGAAGTCGACAGCTTTCCAGTGTTTACCGTCACACGTATCACGCACCGTAAGGACCCGATTTACCACAGCACTTATACCGGACGTCCACCGGATGAACCCGCGGTGTTAGGTGTAGCATTAAACGAAGTGTTTGTGCCTTTATTACAAAAACAGTTTCCAGAGATCACCGATTTTTACCTGCCGCCAGAAGGGTGTTCTTACCGTATGGCCGTGGTGACCATGAAGAAACAGTACCCAGGTCATGCAAAGCGCGTGATGATGGGGGTGTGGTCCTTTTTACGCCAGTTTATGTACACAAAGTTTGTCATCGTCACCGATGATGACGTCAATGCACGGGATTGGAAAGACGTTATCTGGGCCATGACCACTCGTATGGACCCAGCAAGAGATACCTTGTTGGTCGAAAATACGCCCATCGATTACCTTGATTTTGCATCACCCGTGTCGGGCTTAGGCTCCAAAATGGGCATGGATGCGACTCACAAGTGGGAAGGTGAAACCACCCGCGAATGGGGCCGTACGATTACTATGGACGAATCCGTTAAACAGCGCGTCGACGAACTTTGGGATGAGCTAGGGATTCTTTCTGACCAGTAGATTACCATCAGCGAGTAGGCCATGACCCAATACATCCTCACCATTGACCAAGGTACGACTAGCTCTCGGTGCATTATTTTCGCTAGCGACGGTAGTGTGGTGAGCACGGCCCAATATGAGTTTCAACAACACTTTCCTCACAATGGTTGGGTAGAACACCAGCCACAAGACATTCTAGACACGGTGATCAAAGCCTGTCGCCAAGCATTACAAAAAAGCGGCCTAAGCGCCAAACAAATCACCTGCGTTGGCATTACCAACCAGCGTGAAACTACCCTTGTGTGGGATAAACGCACGGGTGATGCCATCTACCCTGCTATTGTGTGGCAAGACCGGCGCACCACCGATTTGTGTAATCAACTTAAATTGGCGGGCCACGAAGCGGCCATCACTGAGAAAACGGGGCTGCTGCTTGATCCTTACTTTTCTGCCACTAAAATTAGTTGGATTTTGGATAATGTGCAGGGTAGTCGGGCGCTGGCAGAGCAAGGGCAGTTACTATTTGGCACTGTAGATAGCTATCTAATGTGGCATTTAAGCCAAGGTAGCATTCATGCAACCGATGCCACCAACGCGTCGCGTACCATGTTATTTAACCTCCACACCCAAACATGGGATGAGCAGTTACTGGAATTGTTTAATATTCCTGTTCAAATGCTGCCAGAAATAAAAGACAGTGCGGCTGACTTTGGTGATATGTCCGACCATGTATTAGGCCATAAGTTACCCATTCAAGGCGTGGCGGGTGACCAACAAGCGGCTTTGTTTGGGCAGGCTTGTTTTGAGCCGGGAATGGCCAAAAGCACCTATGGCACCGGCTGTTTCTTAATGCTCAATACGGGCAATAAGCCTTTGGTATCAAGTAGCCGATTACTGACTACTATGGCCTACCGGCTTAATGGCAAACCGGTGTACGCTATTGAAGGTAGTATTTTTGTGGCAGGCGCCGCCATTCAATGGTTACGGGATGGTTTGCATCTAATTAAACACGCTAGTGAAGTGGAAGTGCTAACTAAGTCTGTGAGGCCGGACCATGGAGTGTATATGGTGCCTGCCTTTACCGGTTTAGGCGCGCCGTATTGGGACCCAGATGCCCGCGGCGCTGTGTTTGGTTTAACCCGAGACACAGGCATCGCAGAAATGGTGTCCGCAGGCGTACAGTCTGTTTGTTATCAAACCAAGGACCTGCAAACAGCTATGCAAAAGGACGGAGTGCGCTTGGATCAGCTGCGTGTTGACGGTGGCATGGTAGTGAATGACTGGTTTTTGTCGCACTTAGCTAACATTCTCGACGCCGAAGTTGAGCGACCCAACTGTGTTGAGAGTAGCTCCCTTGGAGTGGCTTATTTGGCGGGCCTGCAAGCGCAAGTGTACAGTTCGTTAGAGCAACTTGCGGCGATGTGGCAGTGTGATCAACGGTTTACGCCCATTATGGACGAAACCGTTAGGGACAACCTATATCAAGGTTGGTTACAGGCGGTTGATAAGGTCAGAACAACTCACTGAGCCAGGGCATCACGTGGCGAAACCGTCACAGAAATTTGGCTGCCACGTAGAGTGCCTTTCTTGATTTGTATGGTGGCGACTCGGTTGCCTTTTTCATAGCTTAATACAGAGATTTCCGATTGCACGCTGGTGATATTAATCCAGCCGTGGGTCGGCATGTTGGTCATGTAGTACTCAAATGCTTGTACCGTGTCTTGCTTAGACTTTAATACGGCTCGGCCAATCCATTGTTCACCCGTGTTCAATAACAATGATTTATCTACGGCGAGTTCGTCGTTGGCTGCAATCGGAATGTCTGCATAAGAATTAGTCACCACCTGGCTGTCCCCCGCCAATGTCTGCCCACTTGAAGTGGGGATGGTGGTTGCAGGCAGGCTACATGCGCTCACAAAAATAAGACCTAGGATTAAGCTCATGGCTTTGATCGACGGGTTCAACATGGGTGCAAGTCCTTTCAACGAGGTAACAAAAATACTAATGGCCCCAGTATAACCAAGGCCGGCTGGGAATTCAGCATTTAAGCCAGTAATCCTTATATTGATGTTATTGCTGCTGAAGAGTTTGTTGCTTTTGCCAACCTTGTAAGGCCTTTAAGGTGAGTGGCCGGTTAGGGCCTAACTCGAGCGCCATTAACAAACGTTGATGGGCTAGTTCTAAGTGTCCACTTTCCATGTAGCCAAGGGCCAGCTGAGCATAAATATCGGCGGCCAGAGGGCTATGCGTTTGTTCTGCGCTAAACGGCGTTGCACAGGCGCTGATGCCCAATGTAATACTGAGTACTAAGCTTAACGTTATTAAAGTGTTTGTTGACATGTTTAAAGCATAGTTGAAAAGCGTAGTTCTGCAGGCGTGATTTAGTCTAAAATTTGCTAATTGCCGCCAGCTTGATATGATGTCGGAGGCTATTGAGCCAATCCTTGGCATGGCCTAAATAATAATAACAAACTCTTATGAGGCATAATCATGATTGATAATATCGTAGGTACTATTAAAAAACTAACCGAAGCTGGCATTGCACTTATTGCTCTAGCCATTGTTTTAGAAGTAATTTTTGGTGCTAATGTGGCATTTGTAGGCGTGGGCGTTGTTGAAAACGTTCTCAGTATTGTCGGTACATTAGGCAGCGAAGGACTAGTAGGCTTAGCCTCTATCGCCGTCATCTACGCGTTATTCAACCGCTAATGTAGAACTTTTAGTTCTTTAAAAGCCCACATTTTTGTGGGCTTTTTTGTTTTTACGGCATTAAACTGGAAAACCTTGTGCCCTAACAGGGTAAAATTTATACTGTGGTTCTCACCTTGCTAGGAGCCGTACGTGAAAACCCTTCTGTTGGCCATTAGTACCTACTTTGAACTTCTCCCAGACCGCATGCGCCCGTGGCGTTGGAGCATTATAGCGCTTGCTCTAGCAAGCACCATTTTTATGGCCGTTGGCAGCACCAAGTTTGTGGTTGATGTGACCTTGGACTCTTGGTTTAGTGAAGATGATCCGGTAGTGCAATCGCTAAATGATTTCCGTAACCAATTTGGCAGCGACGATGGCCTATTTATTGTTTACGAAGCTAAAGATGGAGACGTATTTTCACCCACCTCTTTACGTTTGGTTGACCAACTCACGCGTAACCTTTCTCATTGGCAGGATATTCCCCAAGGCACCTTAGATGCGGCTGGTTTGACCAGTGAGTTGGCCAGTAAGCTAGATCACATTAAACGTGTGCAATCTATTACCAACGTGCGCATTCAAGTCAATCAAGGGGATACCTTAAGCTCTCCAAGATTGATCCAAAACCTTGCCATGCAGGGCGCTGAAGCCGATGCTGTGAAAGCGGTGGCGATGGCACAAAGTAATTTGCCCTTATTCTTATTCTCTAAAAACCATCGTTTTGGCGCCATCATGGTGACCACTGATTTTGGTGCTGTGCCTTTGTCTAGTAGCTTAGATGTGGCCAGCGATGACTTAATGGGTGCTGATGACCTTGAGTTAGATGAGGACTTTGGAGACGACCTGTCTACCAGCTTTGATGCTAATGCCACTCAAGCAGATGTGCGTTTTGAAGACATGGACTCTGGCCTGTATCTCACCTTTATGGATGCGGTGAGTAGCCTTTATAAACAACCCGAGTACATTGATCAATTTAACTTCTACCCCATAGGTAACGCGTCCATGGTGGAGCTGGCAGTTGATGACATGATGCAAGCGGGCATGTTGCTGCTAGGCATGGTGTTGGTGATCAACGTATTATTGTGGACCTTATTCCATTCTGCCAGTGCCGTGATTTGGCCCCAAGTGGCCATTGGTATTAGTGCTCTATTCGTCGTTGGCACTTTGGGCTGGTTAGGCATTGAATCTAGCGCCCTTATTAGCTTGACGGTGATGCTTATCGTGGCGGTCGGTGTGGCCGACTGTGTACACGTAATGAGTAGTTATGTGTATTTTCGTAGAGAAGGACACGATCACGAACCTGCTTTGTCGAAAGCCTATGGTAAAACTGGCTTGCCCATATTGCTCACCACCATTACCACTATGGCGGGTATGGGAGCGCTTGCCATTACCGGCATGACGCAGTTTGTGATATTTGGAATTACCTCTGCCGCAGGTGTATTTTTAGCCTTTGTGTATACCATTTTCTTGTTACCCGCATTGATGGATGTGTGGCACCCCATGCCGGCGGTCAAAGTACACACAGTAAAAACGGGCTGGCGTCTGTGGTTATCCTACTTAGCGTGGCCATTCAAAATGCTGTTAAAGATTGTTTGGCTAATTCTGTGGCCGATACGCTATTTACTAAGACGTAGTGGTTTGGCGTGGTTGCTCAGCGGTATTTGGTTGCAAGGCGTGTTAGATCGTATTCCAGCCTTTGTGCAGCGCTTTAAACACGCCGTTAACTTTGCTTTTGTGGGGTTGTTTATTGTGTGTTTGTACGGCGCTTCACAAGTGCATATTGACTCCAATATTGCTGAACTTTATCGCGAAGGTACACCATTGCGCACCGCCTACACGGTAGTGGATGAGCACATGATGGGCACCGGTAACTTAGAAATATTGGTTGATATGCGGGCCTCCGATGCGTTGATGCAAGCCGATGTATTGCAAACCATGGATCAACTGCAACGGAAAATTGAGGCCACATACGGCGAGTATATTATCCGTACCAACTCCCTTGCTGATTTGGTGAAAGACACCCATGCCATCATGCAAGACGGCAGTGATTATTACCGTACTATCCCAGATGACAACTTGGCGGTGTCGCAGTTGTTGTATTTGTTTAATAGTTCCAACCCCGAAGAAAGGCGGGCTTTGGTGAATGATGATTACAGCCAAAGCCATATTAGCGTGCAATTACGCAATGCCGGGTCGAGCGAATACGCTGAATTTTTTGAGCTCATACAGCTGGATATCCAACACGCTTTTGCACATTTAGAAGACCGCTACCCGGATATGGATATACATGTTACCGGCACCCTAGCCATGATGATGCGGCTCATGGATGACATGAGTAACAACCAGTTTAAGAGTTTGGCCTTAGCCATGATTGTCATCTCTGGTTTGTTAGTGCTTACTTTGGGTTCTGTACAGGCAGGATTGATGTCTATTATTCCTAATATGATCCCAGCCACCTTGGCCTTTGGTTTAATGGGGCTGTTAGATATTCCGTTAGATACAGATACATTGATGATTGCACCATTGATTATAGGTATTGCTGTTGACGACACGATTCACTTTATAACCCATTACCGCATGGCCCTGGCCAAACACAGCGACATGCGCATGGCGCTGGTGGATACCATAAAAGAAGTGGGCCAAGCGGTAACCTTCACTAGCCTAGTGTTGGGTTGTGGCTTCTTTATGTTGAGCTTTAGTAATTACCTAGGGCTTGCCAAGGTCGGTGCCTTTGGTTCGTTGGCTATTTTTGTTGCCTTGTTGTGCGATTTATTGTTCTTCCCTGCATTGATTATGGTGTTTAAACCCAAGTTTGGGCAGAAAAATGTGGTTGAAAATCTCGATTTTAACGGAGCTAAATAATGCGATTAATGACCACAGGATTAGTATTGAGCCTCAGCCTAATGGTGGCCAATGCGGCCCACGCCGAACTGTCTGCCCGTGAGTTGGTGCAGAAAATGGATGACAATCAATTACAAACCACCGAATCGTCATTTAACCTGATGCAGCTGACCAGCTGTAAATACGGTACCAAAAATGGCAAATTGAAATGTGTAGAAAAGCCGCGCATCAAAGTATTAGAAAGCGCACAAATCAACACGGGACCCAACAACAAGGACAGTAAGTCCATTGCCATTATTGTAGAGCCTGCCAGCGAACGTGGTATAGGCATGTTGTCTTATAGCTACGACGATAGCGACAGAGACAATGAAACTTGGTTGTACCTTTCTGCATTAGGTAAAGTAAAACGTATTGCCGCAGGTTCTGACGACGGAGAAACCGAACCCACCAGTATGTTTGGCTCGGAAATTAGTACCGAAGACCAAGAAACGGGCAAACTGGATGACTATACCTACAGCATCTTGCAGCGAGGCCAATACAAAGGCCGCCCCGTTGCTGTGATTGAATCGGTACCCACCGCAAAACGCTTAAAAAGTACGCGTTATGGCAAAGTGCGTACTTGGGTGGATACGGAGCGTTTTATTAGCTTAAAAATACAAATGTTTGATAAACGTGGCAATGCCATCAAACAAGTGTCGGTGTCTAAAATTGAAAAGATTAATGGTATTTGGTTGGCGCGCAGCATGACCTTCAAAAACTTAGTGAGTCAGCGTTTAACTAACATGAAGATTAAAGCCATCACCTTTGGGTTAAACATAGATGCTGCGTTTTTAACGCAACGAGCCCTCACCGATCAGGCCTTTAGGCAGCGGCATCTACAAGCATTACGTGCGCAAGCGCAATAATAGGGCTACCCACATGGCTAGAATACCATTGGTAAAATCTGCTGCCTTAGTGCTTGCCAGCACGTTAATGACCACGCCGAGTTATGCTGAAGGCGACCTGTTATTCGATGATTTTGACGAGGCGGGAGATTTGTTTGCCGACGACGAGTTTGATGGCGACGACTTCTCAGTAGACAATATTTTGGCTAGCCAAAATGAACCCTTCCAGTTGAGTGTAGAACACAGCCTCGCGCTCAACCCAAAAGCAGGCTATAAGCGCACCAACCACACCACGGACCTACGATTATCCAGTGAACGTTCATTGGGATTGTTAGGTTATGGTGAAATTGAGCTTAAGGCCATGCAGTATTGGCCTGGTGATGTGAATAAACCTGCGGCAAGCCTGCTGAGCACCGTAGCCATTGAGACGCTGATTGTGCAATACAGTTTGGCAGAAACGAGCGCTAAGGTGGGCCGCTATGTGTTGAGTTGGGGTGAAGTAGAAGGTGCAGGTGTATTAGATGTAATTAACCCCGCACCCGATGCAACCAGCGGCGGCACAAGCTTCGAGCCCCAATGGCTGCTCAGCGGTAGTTATTACATGCCTGCGGCAGAAGTTTCTGGATTTATTAACTTCGACCCAAGTGTTAGCGCTATTCCTAGTGTCAGCCTAGCGACCCCAATCACTAAAGAGTGGGGTGTTAAATATGGCGCCACAGGCAGTGGCGGTGATTGGGCCCTATACTTTGGCCAGTTGTTACCTAACAGTCCGGTGATTAACTTATCGACGGGTCAAGCTTCTGCCAAGGCTTACGGCCTAGTTGGCTTTAGTTGGAACCAAGCCATTGATGATGATTTACTTAAAGTTGATGTAGCTTACAAAACGGGATTGCAGCACAACCTTGGTTATACAGGGCTAGTGACAGATAAACGTTTAGATACAGCTATCGGCTTAGAGCTCAATGATGGCGGCCGGCAATGGAACATGAGCCTCACAGCCAAACATTGGCTCACCTATCAAAGCAGTTACCTAACCCCAGCGGCGCCACCTGTGGCGAGTAATCCTACGGATTGGACTTACACCATCGGTGTGAGTGATAGCTTTAAAAACGATGAGTTTAACGGCTCGATTATGCATTTTGGTACGCCCAATGGCTCACTTAAAGCCTTAACCGCCTCATTAACCTGGAAGCCCACTGATCAATGGCAAACTAGCGTAAGCTATGCCACCATACAGGCCAAAGCCAATACCGCTTTTGCGTTGATGGATGGTTTACAAAGGCTCACCTTAAAGGCCAAGTTCAGCTACTAAAGACCCTAGGTCGAAGACGATGTCGAAATGATTACGCTGCGATATTTCCCTACAGGTGCTGGGCACGCCATCACTGAGTAACTGCTGATGGTACTCCTCACTTTGGCGCTTAAACTCTTGGGTTTCGTTGCTGCCATAAGCAATAACGCAGGGCGGCAAACCCTGATTACTATATAGGCCAGGGCTTAGCACCGTGGCACCTTCGTCTGTGAGTTTTAACGGCTCGTTAACATAGGTGTTCACCAAAGGCCGTAAATCATAAACCCCACTCAGCAAGATAGCGCCAGCAATGGATCTTGGTGTGAGGCCGTGCAAGTTCTGTTGCGCCGCTTGTAATACCGACGCTGCCAAATGGCCGCCCGCAGAACTACCCGCTATGATGATCTTATTAGCATCAAAGCCTAATTCCTGAGCCTGTTGCAGAAGCCATGCGACGGCGCGGCAACATTGAGCAATCATTTGATTGATGCTGGCTTCAGGGGCAAGGGTGTAATCGACCACGGCCAAATTCATACCCTGTTTGACCAAGTCGGTCGCCATAAAGCACGATTCGTTTTTACTCAGTTCCTGCCAATAGCCGCCATGGATAAAAACCACAAGAGGGGCATTGGCTTGACCAGTTTGAGCGGGAAAATAGTCTAATACTTCGCCCTCATTACTGCTGTACGGCAAATCGCGTTGGCATGGTAATTGGTCAAATGCCGCTTTTGAGTGGTTGATGTAATCATGGATATACACCATAAAGTCATCAACACATGAACTAGGAGAGTATTCTTGTTCTAACTTAGCATGGCTCATGTGCCGCCATGGCATAGGGAATCGACGTCGTATAGGTGTCTCTGGTGTAGGCGCATTAGCGAGCCTGCGGGTCTTAAGTAATTTGTTAATAGGCCGGTGGCAATTGCCACAATCACCCGCTACACCTAGTACTACACGTAATTTACGGAAATCATCATGGCCTTCTTCAATGGCCGCTTCAACGGTGTCTTGATGTATGTCGAAGCAGGTGCAGATGATGGGGTTGTTCATTTTGCTAATGCCTTTATCGCATCGCTTAAACCCGCCAAGCTCATGGGGTACATTTTATCGTTGATGAGTTGCTGGGTGAGGCCAATGGAATGGGTGTAGCCCCAATGTTCTTCAGGTACCGGATTGAGCCAAGCGACCTTGTCAAAATGAGCGGTAAGGCGCTGCATCCATGCGTGACCAGATTCCGGATTCATGTGTTCTACACTGCCGTAGGGGCTGCTAATTTCGTAGGGTGACATGGAGGCGTCGCCGACAAAAATCACTTTATAGTCGCGGCCGTAGGTATGAATAATGTCGTATAAGGAGGTGCGCTCACTTTGTCGGCGCAAATTGTTGCGCCACAAGCTTTCGTAGACAAAATTATGAAAGTAAAAGTGCTCTAAGTGTTTAAATTCACTGCGACAAGCGGCAAATAAGTCTTCACATACTTGAATGTAAGGGTCCATGGAGCCACCCACGTCCAGCATCAATAACACTTTTACCGCATTGTGGCGTTCGGGTACCAGTTTAAGGTCTAGCATACCGGCGTTTTTGGCAGTGGCACTAATGGTGTGGTCTAAATCCAGTTCTTCGGCGGCGCCCGTGCGAGCAAACTGACGCAATTTACGTAACGCCACTTTAATGTTGCGAGTGCCTAGCTGAACGCTGTCATCGAGGTCTTTAAATTGGCGTTTTTCCCACACTTTGGCAGCACTTTTGTTGCGGCTTTCACCACCCACCCGAATGCCTTCTGGATGATAACCGCTGTGGCCAAACGGTGAGGTGCCACCAGTGCCGATCCACTTGCTACCACCTTGGTGGCGCTTTTCTTGTTCTGCCAAACGTTCTTTAAAGGCGTCTAGCAATTCTTCTAGGCCGCCTAAAGACTTGATTTTGGCTTTTTCTTCATCGCTCAGTTGCTTCATAAATTCCGAGCGCAGCCATTCCTCTGGAATCAGAGCGTTAAGCACATCTTCTAGACTTTCTAGTTGTTTAAAATAAGCCCCAAATACGCGGTCAAACTTGTCGAAATTAGCCTCATCTTTGACTAAACAAATGCGCGCCAAATGATAAAAATCGTCCATGTTGGCAAACACAAGGTGGGCTTGCAATGCTCCAAGCAGCACCAAGTACTCTTTGATAGAGACAGGGATTTCGGCGCGTTTTAAAGTGTAGAAAAAGTTAACCAGCATAAGCTTTAACGCTGCTCTCTACGTGACATAAACGCTAAGCGTTCGAGCAATTGCACGTCTTGCTCGTTTTTCAACAAGGCACCGTATAAAGGCGGAATAGCCTTGGTTGGATCGCGATTGGCGAGCAGGTCTTCTGGGATCTCATCGGCCATGAGTAGCTTCAACCAGTCGATGAGTTCAGAGGTAGAGGGCTTTTTCTTAAGGCCTGGAATGTCACGCACGTCAAAGAACATTTGCATGGCTTCGGCCACAAGAGCTTGGCTGATGTCTGGGTAATGCACATCCACAATGGCCTTCATGGTGGCCTTGTCTGGGAAGTTAATGTAATGGAAAAAACAGCGCCGCAAAAACGCATCTGGCAGCTCTTTTTCGTTGTTACTGGTAATGATGACCACAGGCCGGTGTCTGGCTTGAACCCGCTCGCCCGTTTCATACACGTGAAACTCCATCTTATCCAGTTCTACTAATAAATCGTTAGGGAACTCAATGTCGGCTTTGTCTATTTCGTCGATCAATAACACCACCCGCTCGTCGGCATCAAAGGCCTGCCAAAGTTTACCTTTTTTAATGTAGTTACCGACATCATGTACCTTGTCATTGCCTAATTGTGAATCACGCAAACGAGAAACAGCATCGTATTCATACAAACCTTGCTGGGCTTTGGTGGTGGATTTTACGTGCCACTGCATGAGTGGCATACCCAGAGCAGAGGCCACTTCTTCTGCTAACAAGGTTTTACCTGTGCCTGGTTCGCCCTTGATGAGAAGAGGGCGCTGCAAGGTGACAGCCGCATTAACCGCCATTTGAAGGTCTTTGGTGGCAACGTAATTATCAGTACCCGTGAAACTCATAAACTATACTCTAACATTTGTTAATGCAGCCATTTTGGCACGAATTGAATCCCTTAGCAGCAAGACTTACAAGTCATTAGCGTAAGCAGCGTCAACTTACTCGGACCTAGTTGGAGTTAACTGGTATAGTTGGCGCATGAATACATCCATACCCTCAGAAACCAGTGCCCAGGTGTTCCCATTAGAAGCGGCACGCCCGCCGGTGACCAAAAAAATGCCGGGTGAATTACGCAACTTCACTTTCTTATTACAAGAAAACTTTTCTATGATGGCCTTAACCTCGGCCTTAGATACCTTGCGTACGGCCAATTTGCTGAGCGAAAACGAGCTGTACACGTTTCGGCTAGTGAGCGTAGACGGTTCTGCCGTATGTAGCGATTTGGGTTTTGCGGCCATGGCCGACCAATCATTAGGCGAACTTAACATTGATCATGTCGACGCTTTTGTAGTGTGTGGCGGGTTACGCGTAGAGCTACAAACACCGCCTGCGTTAGTCAAATTTTTACGTCAGTCTGGCATCCGTAAAAAAGCCTTAGGTTCGTTGTGGAACGGTGTATTTGCCTTAGCACATGCCGGAGTTTTAGATGGCAAAGCGTGTGCGGTACACCGCGAAAATCGCGCCGGCTTTCGGGAACGCTTTACGCAAATCGACTTAAAAGACAAAGCCTACGTTATTGATGACCAGTGTTTTAGCTGTGCAGGCGGCAATAGCGCGTTAGATATGATGCTGGAGCTGATGCTAGCAGCCCGTGGCAAATCCTTTGTACGTGGTATTTGCGATATTTTGACTTGTGACCGTATTAACGACACGGGCGAGCCGGCTTTTCTCAGTGACCAAACCGATGCACATTTTCCACAAAATCTAAAAGATATTATTGACCTGATGGAAAACAACATGGAAGAAATGTTGACGGCCGAAGAAATTGCGTCCTTAGTAGGCATTACACGGCGTCAGATCGAGCGCCAGTTTCAGCGCTATTTAGGCAGTACGCCTACGCGTTATTACTTGGAGCTACGCCTCAAACGAGCGCACCAGTTACTCACCCAAACTCAGCTCAGCATGAGTGATATCTCCTTAGCCTGTGGGTTTGTATCTTACCCACATTTTAGCAAGTGTTATCGCCAGTATTTTGATGTCACACCGTCTCATACCCGCAAACAACCATAACTTTTTTTAGGGACGGGTGCGGCGGTGGAACACCCTAGGATTTCCAAATAAGCGTTAGCGTCCTGCGGTGCTTTTGTTTCATTTGGACAGTCTAGTACCAAATTTCAGTACTGTAAATTTGGCTAAGACAGGTGACTAAGAACAGTTAATTTCCGATAAGCTGCTGGAGGTTGTTGATACCCCAGTCGGTCATCTCTGGCCATAGGTGCTGGGCTGCGGTGTTGATGTGAACAGTGGCCACGTTGGCCGCTTTGCCAGCTTCTAGATCAAACAAGTAGTCGCCCACCATAACGCTGTCGTCGGTATCTGCTTGCCACTGCTGCAACAGAAAATTAATGCCGGCCGGGTGAGGTTTTGGCGTACAGGAATCACGGTCTAAAATATCGCAAACATCAAAAAAGCCATCTAAGTGGCAGGCTTTGAGGGTTTCTAGTGCGACTGGCATCACATTGCGCGTTAATATGCCTAGTTTAGCGCCCCTGTTGTGAAGCCGTTCTAGGAGCTCAGCTGCGCCTGGCATCGGTTGCGCCAAACTGGCGAAGTGGTATTCCATGGCATTTATTTTGTCCCATAACGGAGCGGCCTGTGCGGGAGGCATCGCCTGGACGGTTTCCAAAATAGCGGCGTCTGGGGCTAGGCCTAACTCGTCACGCATCATAGAAAAATCGTGCACGCCTACGGTGAGAGTGCCGTCCATATCAAAAACCCAGTGCTGCCTGGATAAGATATTTTTCTGTTGCGGGGAGAGGGTGTTATTCATAAGGCCTATTTAACTAATTTTAAAGGAAATAGGCTAGTTTTAGTTTCCATTGTTTAGCCTTATGGTGCCCTGTGGTAAAATTCATCCTTCATTTCTGGAGGAAAACCAATGGGCGCACAAGTTGCCGTTATCATGGGGTCTAAGAGCGACTGGCCATGTATGCAAGAAGCTACACAAATTATGGATCGTTTGGGTGTAAGTTACGAAGTAGAAGTGGTTTCTGCACACCGTACACCAGACAAACTGATGCAGTTTTCTTCCCAAGCTGCAGGGCGTGGTATTCAAGTCATTATAGCAGGTGCCGGTGGCGCGGCTCACTTGCCGGGTATGGTGGCCTCTAAAACTAGGCTACCTGTGCTGGGTGTGCCAGTGCAAAGCAAAGCCTTAAGCGGCGTCGACAGCCTTTATTCCATCGTGCAAATGCCCCGTGGTGTGGCCGTGGGAAGCATGGCTATCGGTGGCGCCGGAGCCTTTAACGCCGGTCTCTTGGCTAGCCAAATACTCGCTAACCAAGACGCAGGGTTAGCCCAGCGTATCGAAGATTTCCGCACCGAGCAGACACAAACCATACTTGATAATCCCGACCCAAGGGAAGGTTAATACAAACGTTATGAAGCCAGCTATGAAACGAGTGTGGGTACTAGGCGCAGGTCAGTTAGGCGCTATGCTAAAACATGCGGCCCAACCACTGGGGGTTGATCTACGTCCCGTAGACATCGAAGTTGATGCTAACCTTCCTCTTGAAGATGACGACGTGATTACCGCCGAGCGCGAACAGTGGCCGTCTACCCAAGCCACAGATCAGCTGGCAGCACACCCTAACTTTGTCAACCAAGACGTATTTGGATTGGTAGCAGACCGTGTAACCCAAAAACAGCTATTAGACCGCTTAAATTTGGCGACCGCACCATGGCAGCTGGTGGAAGACGGCGACACAGCGGCGAGCCTGCATAGCCAATACGGCGAGCGAGTATTACTCAAACAACGCAGTGGCGGTTTTGATGGCCGTGGTCAGCATTGGTTGGTTGATGGTCAAGACAGCGCCATTCCCGACGGTTGGCATACCAAGGTTATTGCCGAACAAGCTATTGCTTTTGACGAAGAAGTCTCTGTAGTGGGGGTGCGTAATCGCGCCGGTGAATGTCACTATTACCCGTTGGCATTAAACCGCCATCAAGACGGCATACTCACCGTTACCTTAGCCCCATTAGCGCGTTTACAGAACCTGCAAAACGAAGCCGAAACCATGCTTGGTAAGGTTATGAATGAGCTCGATTATGTGGGCGTAATGGCCATGGAGTTATTTCGTGTTGGTGAGCACTTACTTATTAATGAGCTCGCGCCACGTGTGCATAATAGTGGCCACTGGACTCAAGCTGGGGCCAGCATTAGCCAGTTTGAATATCATGTTCGCGCCACGGCAGACTTACCCCTTGCGCCAGCGGTGATTAAGCATAATAGTGTGATGATTAACCTGATTGGTATTGATTACAACCTGGACTGGCTAGCGCTGCCAGGTGCCGAAGTATTCTGGTACGGCAAAGAAGTAAGGCCCGTACGCAAAGTGGGCCACATTAACTTTTGTATGGCCGACAAGGTGCAGTTAATTAATTCCTTAAGGCAGCTGCAAGCCACGTTAACCGACTGGTACCAGCCCGCGTTAGATTGGGCGATAGACGAATTAGAGCGGTAACTATATGCGCGTTATTGATGGGCCAACAACAGCAAAATTGCTACCTTATCCTGCGCTCATCAACGCCTTGGATGATGCCTTTGCCAAAGGCGATGCCGCCGCCACGGCGCCACCCAGATTACATTATTCCGTGCCCGAACCAGTCAGCGCAGATCAGCCAAGCCAAGCCGATCGTACTTTACTGATCATGCCGTCTTGGGCGCAAGATGCTGGGGTGGTGGTTAAGTTAGTTAATGTGGTGCCAAGTAATTCGGCGCGTAGTCTAGCGGCTATACAGGCTCAAGTGCTGGTGGCCGATGCCCAAACTGGCGCTTGGTCTACTTTGATCGATGGCGCTACCCTCACTGCTAGAAGAACCGCCGCAGCCTCCGCACTGGCAGCGCGTTATTTAGCACCTGTAGATGCTAAAACCTTACTTATCGTTGGTACGGGCCGGTTATCCGTAGAGCTCGTGCATGCCCATATGAGTGTGCGCCCATCAATTGAAAAAGTAATTATTTGGGGCCGAGATCAGGCTAAAGCGGAAGCGGTTGCGCGTGAGCTTAGCGGTGCGCAGGCTGTAACTGACTTACAGCAAGGCTGCAAACAAGCCGATGTTATAAGCTGTTGTACCCTGTCTAATCAGGCGCTGGTAAAGGGTGCTTGGGTCAAACCCAATACTCACATAGATTTGGTGGGAGCCTATCGACCCGACTTAAGGGAAACTGATGGCGCGTTAGTGGCAAAGAGCCAAGTGTTTGTAGACACCTATGCCGGTGCCAATGGCGAAGCGGGTGATCTATTACAAGCTGTGGAAGAGGGGCATTTTGACATGGCCAATATTCAGGCAGACTTACACCAATTGAGCCAGCATGGTTACCTTAGGCCAGACAACAGCATTACTTTGTTTAAGTCCGTCGGTGCCTCCATCGAGGATTTTGTGGCTGCACGTATGGTAGCCAGCGCCGCCCAATGAGAAACTAACCCATGAATGAGCGCCTCTATAAAACCGACCAATATGGCATTCGCAATTACAGCTTATTAGCCTTAGGCGCTGCCGGAGTGGGTTTGCTTTACAGCGTCATAGCAATACTAGCATTGGTCTTGCTCCATTTTGAAAATGGCGCCTCAAACAGCAATATTAACACCTATGTCGATGCCTTTTGGACCTTACAAATGAGTGCCAGCACCATCGGTTTTGGTGATCACTACCCTGTCACCATTGGAGGTCGCACCGTAGTGGCACTCATGTTTTATGTAGGTGTGGGATTGGTCGGCTTTATCGGTGCCCTCATTGCCGAACGTATGCTCGGCTTTGCCGATACCAATGTTAAAAACCGCGAATTGCGCCAACAAAATACTGAAATACTGGCGCACAATAAGCAGTTGGAAGAGAAGATCGACCTGTTGCTCGTTAGGGTTGAGCAGGCGCTGGATAAATAACAGCGTTAATCCTTATTGGTCTGTTTTTTTAAGCTTAGTGAAAAGTACTATCTCAAATACTGAGGCCACCAATAACCACGACCAAAACCCGGTTTTCAAGTCCACTAAAAAGCTTAGGCCTAGGCAGATAATAATGATAAGTATATGGGTGTAAGATTTACTGCTTTTCATAAAAATTCCGTTAGTTATCTGTTGAGTTGAATGGCGTAATACAATAAATTATAGCTAATTAGAGCCACTAGTAACTAGGCAATTCACATAATGCCAAAATACCTGCCACACATGCAGTACAAAGACGCAATTTCCATGGGCCTTGCACCGTTAGATAGCCAACACTGGATAGAGTCGGACCAAGACTATTCGCGTTATCTAAATCATAAATTGGCATTACGTCAGCAGGGTCAACGGCACATTTTTGACGCCTTACTATCGTCATACGAGGCACAAGTAGAGTTGGCTTCTGCGCTAAGGCGTCATTTGTTGGAACATCACAGCGCGTTATATTGCCAATTGGCCGATGGCTTGTGTTATTTGCCAGACGGCATAGAGCTGCCTTCATCCCCCAAACAACCCCTCTGGAATGCATCACTGTGGGTGGCCGATGATGTGTTAATTATGCAAAAGCTGAACGATGAACACTGCCTTACAGCTGCAAGCTTATGTAGTCCAAGCAGCTGGCATCTGGCAGAAAAAATAGGCCAGCCCATGGCGAGGATTCACGACCCTGTACCGACTCTGCATGAAAAATTGACACCAAAAATCGACCGGTTTTTTGATCATCTCACCGTAGAAAACCCCATTCAACGCTTTAACTGGTCATTACAAGGGAACAATGAATTGGGCCAGTTTCCAGGAAATAAGCAGATTTATCCCGCCAATACGCCCTTATACTACCGCTGTGAACGACAAACCTTAACGCGCCTGCCGCAAACCAATGCCATCGCTTTCACCATACGAGTATACATCTACCCTATGATGGCCTTGGCGCAAGTACCCCATGCCTTAACACAATTGAAGGCCGCCATAGATGCAATGCCTGCTTCTGTAAGGGGTTACAAAGACATTATTTATTTTGCCCCGGCATTACAAAAGTACTTTAGTGATTTGAGCTCAATAAAAAGCTAAGGCCAAAGTAGGTAAGTAAACGTCGTATTAGTCGATAACAGCCGTTGCTTCGATTTCAACTAGGGCTTGGTCCTCGATTAAATCTGCTACCTGCACCATGGTCATGGACGGAAAATGGCGACCAATCACTTTGCGATATACCTCGCCTAGGGCTTGCTGTTGCTGCAGGTATACTTGTTTGTCTACCACAAACCAGGTTAAGCGTACTAAATGTTCGGGTTTGGCATTGGCTTGAGCTAACACCTCTACGATGTTTTTGAGAGCCTGTTCACACTGGGCCACAAAATCATCTGTTTCGAAAACTTGATCTCCATTCCAGCCGATTTGGCCACCAACAAATATTTGTTGGCCTTGGGTCATAACGCCATTGGCGTAGCCCTTTGCAGCTTTCCAATGGGGTGGGTTGAGTAAGTTCATGTTAACTCCTTAAGAATGGGTATGGGTCAGCGTGTTGAATTGGGCGTATTGCCGCCACGGTGTGGGCCGACCACTTTGTTGATCTACCAGTACTATAGTTGTTTCATTGGTGAGGCGAACCTGCGCTTCACATAAGACGGTAATCTGTAATAACAAACTGCTGCTTCCGAGCTTGGCTATCTTTAGTTGAAAAATTAAATGATCACCTAAATTACTGGGTGCATGGAACTTAGTTTCGGTTAATACCGTGGGTACACTAAGACCAAGTTGTAGGTGCATTTGGTTAAACGACACGCCGATTTCTTGATCAAACCAAGTTTCCACACAGGCATTAACCATTTCAAAGTAGCGCGGGTAAAAGACTATGCCAGCCGGGTCGCAGTGCTGGAATAAAACGGGGTGTTGGAATTCGAATAGTGTCATGGTTATATGCCTAAATAGCGGTCTTTTAGATCATCGGTGAGGGCGTTTGGTGGCCCTTTCCAAACCGTAGTGCCGCGTTCGAGTAATACGCATTCATCAGTGATGGGCAACAGCTCGGCAAGGGATTTATCGATGAGTAATATAGATTGCCCAGCCTGTTTTAAATTGGCCACAATATGCCAAATTTCTTGTCGAATGACAGGTGCCAAGCCCTCCGTGGCTTCATCTAAAATGAGTAGTTTAGGGTTGGTTAACAAGGCTCGGCCGATGGCTAACATTTGTTGTTCGCCGCCTGATAAGGTATTGGCATATTGATCTAAACGTTCGCTCAGGCGCGGCAACAAACCACACACTTTAGCTAGGCTCCATTCACCTTCTGTTGCAGCCATGAGCAGGTTCTCGCGCACCGTTAAATTAGGGAAACAACGCCGTCCTTCTGGTACTAATCCAATACCTAAACGTGCAATCTTGTGGGAGGCCATCTGGCCACAATCATGGCCGTTAAAAGAAACCTTTCCAGCGCTAGGGCTCAAGAGCCCACACACAGCACTAACCGTGGTGCTTTTACCCATGCCATTGCGGCCCATTAGGGCCACTACCTGGCCAGGAAGTATGGTTAAGTTAACATCGAATAACGCTTGGGACACTCCATAATGTGCAGCCAGGTTGGAGACTTGCAGCAATGCTTGAGTCATGATGCTACTCCCAGGTAGGCCACTTGCACTTGCTTATTATTGCGTATGCTTTCAACATCTCCACTGGCGATGACACGACCGTAATCTAGCACCGTAATACGGTCGGCGAGTTCAAATACGGCGGCCATATCATGCTCGATCAATAAAATCGGCGCCTGTTCTCGCATTGTTTTTAGGCTTTCTATAAGCTGCTTTACCCCTGCAGGGTCCATGCCAGCCATGGGCTCATCGAGTAAAAATGCTTTAGGTTCTAATGCCAGTGCCATGGCAATTTCCAGCTGTCTTCTTTCGCCATGGGACAATGCCGATGCGCGAAGATGTTGGCGGTCGGATAAACCTACTTGCTGCAAAAAGTCTTGTGCTTGTTGGATTAAATTTGCGTCGTCTCGGACAGCGACAAAAAAGCTAAAGCTAGAACCGCTGCGGGCCTGAACTACAAGTAACACGTTGTCTAAGCAGGAGTATTCCATGATTAAGGAGGAAACCTGAAACGTTTGTGCTAAGCCCATTCTGGCTCGACTAGCCGGTGACATTTGGGTAATGGTTTGACCCAGAAATTGGATCTCCCCTTGGTCTGGCTGAAGGTAACCCGTGATTTGTTTAATGAGCGTCGATTTGCCAGCACCGTTGGGCCCGATTAATGCGTGAATTTCGCCAACATTTAGCGTCAGGTTCAAATCATGTGTGGCCTGAATAGCGCCAAAACGCTTATTTAAATCGGTGATTTCTATAATCGGGTTAGGCATTTTTTGGCTCTCCACTTAATAAACCGATCAAGCCACCGCGAGCGAATAACACCACGCCGAGTAATAACAGGCCTAAGAAAAACTGCCAATATTCTGTCCAGCCGCCAAGGAGGGCTTCGCAGAGGATAAACAAGCTCGCCCCAGCTAGAGGTCCGTAGAGTCGCCCTAAGCCACCTAAAATTACAAAAATCATGATCTCACCAGAGGTGTGCCAAGAAAACATGGTAGGGCTTACAAAACGGTTGAGGTCGGCAAACAGGGAACCCGCTAAAGCCGTAATGGTGGCTGATATGACGAACGCCGTTAGTTTGATGCCTAATGGACTAATGCCAATGGCAGCTACGCGCGTTTCGTTTTGCCGTAAGGCCTGCAGAGCATTACCAAAACGTGAGTTTTTAAGCCGCGATACACCCCACAAGGTAATGAGGAGCAAAGTGCAACAAATCATAAAAAACTGTATGGGTTGCAGGGTGTTGAGACCGGGGAACCCATTACGAATATATATGGGTAAGCCATCTTCGCCGCCATAAGTGGGCCATGAAATAGAGAAATAATAGATCATCTGGGCAAATGCCAAGGTGATCATAATGAAATAGACACCGCTAGTACGCAGGCTGAGTAGGCCAATAAACACGGCGGCAATGGCGGCAATGAACATGGCCAACGGCCAAATGATAAGCATTTGGGTGGTGCCCGGTATGTCAATAAAACCACTAAATAACGGTTCGTAATTAAGCGCATGGCTGGCTAAAATGCCGGTCACGTAGCCACCCAATCCAAAAAATGCGGCATGACCAAAAGAAATCATACCCCCTAAACCTAACGCAAGGTTTAAGCCGACGCCTGCCAAGGCCAAAATGGCGACACGGGTGGCCAAGGAAACATAGTAAGGCTCGTCTAACCAATGGGCCAGCCAAGGCAATAAAATAAGCGCAGCCATCATGCTTCGGTTGACCAGTTTCTCTGACATATACTTATCCATGGGCGGGGAACAAACCCTGAGGTTTAAAAATTAAAATGAGGATCATCAACAGATAAATGGCGATCGAAGCAAGTGCGGCGCCAAGGGTGTTGGCAACCGCTGGGTCCAACACCAATTGCAGCAACTGCGGTAAATAGCCGCGACCTAGGGTATCAACCATACCCACGATAAGGGCGCCAATTAAGGCTCCGCGAATGGATCCAATGCCACCAATAACGACCACCACAAAGGCGAGAATAAGTACCGGTTCGCCCATGCCCACTTCCACAGATTGAATGCTGCCAACTAAGGCGCCAGCGAAGCCAGCCAACGCTGCCCCAAGGGCAAATACTAAGGTGAATAGAAGGCTTATGTTGATACCTAATGCCGCCGTCATTTGGCGGTCGGCAGCGCCGGCACGAATACGCATGCCAACTCGGGTTTTACTGATCAATAAATAGATGCCTACGGCAGTTAACAAACCTAAGACAATGATAAAGAGCCGATAACGCGAATATTGCAACACCCCAAATAAGTCGATTGCACCATAAAATACTTCGGGTACATCAAGGTATAAAGGGAAAGATCCGAATAACCAGCGCATGGCTTCGGAACACATTAAAATAAGCGCAAAAGTAGCCAGAACCTGATCCAGGTGATCGCGTTGATACAGGCGGCGCATAACGCCAACCTCAATGAGTGCGCCCGCTGCAGCTGCGCATACCAAACTGGCTAGCAGACCCAAAGCGAATGAGCCTGACCATGTGGCAACGGCAGCGCAGGCAAATGCACCGATCATATATAACGAACCATGGGCCAAATTGATTAGACCCATAACCCCAAATATAAGTGTTAGTCCTGCTGCCATCAAGAACAACATAATGCCTAACTGTAAGCCGTTAAGGCATTGCTCTAGAAATAGAATGACATCCATACTGGTGTCTCGATAGGTGACAGACAATAGACAAGCAGCACGCAGGTGCCGCTTGTCGTTCAGCTACAATTACAGAGCGCAGTCTACTGCGTATGCATCTTGATGATCTTTTAGACCAACACCAATGATTTTGTTAGTCAGCACGTCACCTTGCATCACCACCTCACGTACATAGATATCCTGAATGGGGTGTTGATTGTTGCCAAAGCGGAAGTTGCCGCGTACAGAATCAAACTGAGCCGACTTGAGGGCTGCTCTAAAGGCGTCCTTGTCGCTAATATCAGTCGTCTGCATGGCTGATAAGATCAGGTTAGCTGTATCGTAACCTTGGCTTGCATACAAAGAAGGCAACCGGCCGTAGGCGCTTTCAAAGTCGGCAACAAAGGTTTTGTTGGCCGCGTTGTCTAGGTCTTTGTTCCACTGGGAGGAATTTCTCACGCCTAGAGCAGACTTGCCAACGGCTTGAAGAATGCCTTGATCAAAAGAGAATGCAGGGCCCATCACAGGCGTGGTCATGCCCGCTTGAGTGTACTGCTTCATAAACGAGATACCCATGCCTCCTGGAAGGAAAAAGTAAACGCTATCGGCACCAGAAGCTCTGATTTGAGCTATTTCTGCAGCATAATCGGTTTGACCCAATTTAGTGTAAAGTTCGCCCGCAAGGCTACCTGTATAGAAGCGCTTGTAACCCGTTAATGCATCTTTACCCGCAGGGTAATTGGGCGCCAAGATAAAGCTGTTATTGTGATCTGCACCATTGGCATAGTTGCCCATGGCTTCATGCAGGTTGTCGTTTTGCCACGCAACGTTGAAATAGTTTTTGTGACAACCCTTGCCCGCTAACGCCGATGGCCCTGCGTTTGGCGACAGATAAAGTACGCCCTGATTAACGCTGCTTGGCACGACGGCCATGGCCAAGTTAGACCAAATAATGCCAGTAAGAATATCAACCTTATCTTTTTGGATCATTTTGTCGGCGATTTGAACTGCTAGAGCAGGTTTGCGGCCATCGTCTTCGATGACAACCTCTAAATCAGCGTTATTGGCATTGTTGATTGCGAGCATGAAGCCGTCGCGCACATCGACGCCTAGGCCGGATCCGCCACCAGACAAGGTGGTAATCATCCCCACTTTAACTGCGTCAGCTTGAACTTGGGGCGCCAAGCACAAAGCTGCGCCTAGCAAACTAGTTATTAATTTATTTTTCATGGTGAAATTCCCTCTCTTGGTTTTATTTTAAGACCCGTGGTCACAAAATCGACTACAGGTTTTTCAGTTTGAAACGTTGGATTTTTCCGGTTTCAGTTTTGGGTAATGCATCAATAAAATGGACTAACCGAGGATACTTATAGGGAGCAATGGTGTTTTTAACATAGTTTTGCAGCGTGGTGATCATTTCATCAGAAGCTGTGTAGCTATTGTTGAGTACCACGTAGGCATCTACAAGTTGTCCTCGTTGCTCGTCTGGGGTGCCAATGACAGCACATTCAGACACCGCTTCATGGCCTAGTAAGCAGGCCTCCACTTCGGGGCCAGCGATGTTATATCCAGATGATAAAATCATATCGTCAGTGCGGGCTGCAAAATGAAAATAGCCCTCCTCATCTTGATAAAAAGCATCGCCAGTTAGGTTCCAGCCATCCACTACATAGTTGGTTTGACGTTCGTCATTGAGGTAACGGCAACCCGTAGGGCCACGTACGGCTAGTTTGCCCACTTCGCCCCTTGCCACTTCTTGCATTTGCTCGTCGACCACTTTGGCCTGGTAGCCAGTAATGGGTTTGCCAGTGCAGGCCGGGCGGGCGTCATCAATACGGTTAGACATAAAAATATGTAACATTTCTGTAGCGCCAATGCCGTCGAGCATGGTTTTGCCAGTTTTTGCTTGCCAATCGTTAAACACCGGCGCGGGTAAGGTTTCACCGGCAGACACGGCAATGCGTAGGCTGGACAAATCGGCACCGTCGTCCATGGCGTTTAGCATCACGCGGTAAGCCGTAGGTGAGGTAAAACATATGGTCGCCTTATAGGTTTCTATAATATCGATCATGTCCGGTGGAGAGGCTGTTTCTAGTAAGGTGGCTGCCGCACCAAAACGCAGTGGGAAAATGGCTAAACCACCCAAACCGAAGGTAAATGCCAGTGGTGGTGAACCCACAAATACATCCTCGGGCGTGACTTGGAGAACTTCACGGGCGTAACCATCGGCGATAATCAGTAAGTCACGATGAAAGTGCATGGTGGCCTTAGGTTTGCCGGTGGTGCCCGAGGTGAAACCTAATAAGGCCACATCATCTGCGCTGGTGGCCACCGCTTCAAAGCGTACTGGTTTATTGAGTGCGACGCGGTCTAGTTCGGCATCAAAATTGGCCGTACCGTCAAAACCCACGACCTGCTGCAGGGTGTTGCTATTTTTGGCGCAAGCTATCATTTCGTCCATCAACCGCGTGTCACATAGAGCTAACTTAATCTCTGCTAGGTCAACAATTTGTCCCAATTCACCGGCCCTAAGCATGGGCATGGTATTGACCACCACGGCACCGGCTTTGGTGGCCGCTAGCCAACAGGCGACTAAAGCAGGATTATTGGCCGCCCGAATCAATACCCGATTGCCAGGCTGAACGCCATAATCTTCAACTAAGGCGTGGGCTAGGCGGTTGCTCCAGTCAGTGAGTTCTTTATAGGTGCGCATACGCCCATTGCCGATTAACGCTGTATGATCGCCAAAACCTCGTTCTACCATATGGTCGGTGAGTTCTACGGCAACGTTGAGTCGTTTAGGGTAGGCATATTGGCTGGCATTAAGCTCTGGCCATTGATCGTGGGGCGGCAAATTATCACGGCAAAAGGTATCTACATGGCCAGAATCGAGTAATGTCATACCGGTGCTCCTGCTTGTAATTGTTTGGCGATAATGATCTTTTGTACGTCGGTGGCGCCTTCATAAATACGTAAGGCTCTAATTTCTCGGTATAAACCTTCTACCGTTGACCCACTTCTAACGCCCTCTGCACCGTGGATTTGTACCGCTTGATCGATAACCTGTTGGGCCATCTCTGTGGCATACAGTTTGGCCATTGCGGCCTCTTTAGAGACTCTGGTCACGCCTTGGTCTTTGGTCCAAGCAGCGCGATAGACCAACAGTGCTGCCGCATCAATCTGCGTGGCCATGTCGGCTAAATGACCTTGCACCATTTGTAAATCGTTGAGTGGCGCGCCAAACAAATATCGGTTTTGGCTACGTTCCAACGCTTCGTGCAAGGCTCGGCGTGCCATGCCTAAGGCTGCGGCACCTACGCTTGAACGGAAAATATCGAGCACCGACATGGCCACCTTAAAACCGTCGCCGGCTTTGCCAAGCAACTGGCTTGTATGCACCTTTACATCGTTAAATGAAAGCTTGGCTAGGGGGTGGGGGGCAATGGTATGTAAGCGTTCGACCACGCTTAGGCCCGCGCTATCCGCAGGTACCAAAAATGCCGACAACCCTTTGGCGCCAGCGGCCTCGCCAGTGCGGGCAAATACGCAATACAGGTCGGCGATGCCCCCATTAGAAATCCATGTTTTTTCGCCATTTAGTACGTAGCTATCGCCATCGAAAGTGGCGCTTAACTCAATGTTTGCCACATCTGAGCCTGATTGAGGCTCCGTTAGAGCAAAACCTGCAAGGGCTTCGCCGGCACGGGTTTTGTGTAGCCACTGCTGTTGTTCAGCGGTACCAAATAGGCTAATCGCACCAGTGCCAAGGCCTTGCATGGCAAAGGCAAAATCGGCCAATGCATCATGGCGGGCTAAGGTTTCGCGAATGAGGCATAAACTGCGCACATCCAGCGCCTGAGCCGACGTTAATTCAGGGTCAATAGCGCTGTGCTTAAGCCAGCCTCCCGATCCCAACAACTGCACTAAGTTAATGCAGGCCTGATCAATATCAGTATGATCAACGGGTAGGTGGGCCTCACACCATTGCTCTAAATGCGCCGCGAGTTGCCGATGATGGTCGTCAAAAAAGGGCCAGTTAAGAAAACTAGTATCGCGTTGCATCATTAACTACCCTCAAAACAAGGTTGTTGTTTGTTGATAAAGGCTTGGTACGCACGGCCAAAATCTTGTGTTTTCATACACAGGGCTTGGGCCTGTGCTTCGGCTTCAATGGCTTGCTCAGGGGCCATGTTCCACTCGTGGTTGAGTTGTGTTTTGGTCATCATATGGCCAAAGCTTGGGCCCTGAGCAATGTTAGTGGCCATCTTATTGGCTGTTGCTTCTAACTCGTTAGCCTCAACAATACGGCTATAAAACCCCCAACGTTCGCCTTCCTCGGCACTCATGCTGCGGCCCGTGTAGAGTAGGTCCGCAGCTCTGGATTGGCCGATGATTCGAGGTAATAGGGCACAAGCGCCCATGTCACACCCACCCAAACCAACACGAGTAAACAAAAAGGCTGTTTTGGCTTGAGGTGTGGCGATGCGTAGGTCGCTGGCCATCGCAAGGATCGCTCCGGCACCCACGGCAACGCCGTCTACCGCTGCAATAATAGGTTTGCCACAGGCGAGCATGGATTTAACTAAGTCGCCGGTCATGCGCGTGAATTGAAGTAGGCCTTTGGTGTCCATGTCTAACAAAGGACCAATAATGTCGTGCACGTCACCACCGGAACAAAAATTGCCTCCATTGGGTAAGATCACAATGGTTTTGATAGTGTCTTGTTGGGCTACATAATGAAATAGGTTTTTTAATTCCGCATAGCTTGCAAACGTGAGTGGGTTCTTTCGTTCTGGTCGATTAAGGCGAATGGTGCCGATGCCGTCTACACATTGCCAGTCGAAATGGCTGGCGCTGAAGTGGTCTGGTGCGCTCATTATGGGGATACCTCAGGTTCTGTAAGTTGCTCTAGCAATGCCATTAGCGTGTCTGACTGCTCCACATTTAACGGTTGCATAATATTGTCGATCCATTGGGCGTGGAGCTTTGCCAAATGTTGAAATTCTGTGTTGCCCTTTGGGCTAAGGCAAACCATCTGAGCGCGGCGATCTTGTGAGTCTTGGGTGCGCTCAACTAGGCCATCTTCTGCGAGTCGATTAACAATGCCGGTGACGTTGCCATTAGAGACCATCAAAAATTCTGACAGCTCGGTCATGCGTAGGCCTGCAGGGTGATGGTCTAAGGCCGCCATCACATCAAATCGTGGCAAGGTAGTGCCGCACTCTCGCTTTAGGCGTTCGCGTAATACGGCTTCAATGTTGCCGCTGGTTTTTAGCAGTTTTAGCCACACGCGTAAGTGCTGGCGGGTATTGGCTGCATAGTGATTATGCATTTATGGCGCCCCCCCATCGAGTGTCAGTGTGTGGCCATTGCAGGCCGACGTTTGGCACATAAACACCACCGCAGCAGCAACTTCGTCAGGCTTCGTAAAACGGCCTATTGGGTTGCCTTGAAGTAGTTGTTGTTCGGCGTTTTGACGGCTGACCGAAGTGGCCTGCATGATTTGCTCGATGCTGCGTTGCAACAGTGGCGTGTCGGTAAAGCCTGGGCATACCGCGTTGGTAGTAATGTTTTTTGGGCCTAATTCAATGGCTAAAGATTTTACCAAACCAATGACGCCGTGTTTGGCAGCACTATAAGCAGCGGCATATTTATAGCCGCGCAAACCAGCGGTAGAAGAAACTGCAATTAAACGTCCACAGCCCTGCTCTAACAGATCAGGTAAAACAGCTTGAAAGGTATTAAAACAACCATCAAGGTTAACCCCCATGGCCTGTTGCCAGTCCTGTTGTGACAGCTTACTAAAGGGGCGAGCTTCGGCACTGCCGGCATTAGCAATGGCGATGGAAAAAGGCCCAAAGGTTACGCGCGCTTGTTGTAAGGCAGCGTCCAATGACGCTCTATCGCTTACGTCGCAGGTGACGAACTGGGCGTTGCTTAAGCTGGCGGCCAGTTGTTTTAATGGCGCTTCATTGCGGCCGCATAAGGTTAAGCGGCAACCCTGTGCATCCAGTTGTTGAGCGATGGCAAGGCCAACGCCAGACCCTGCCCCTGTGACTAGGGCGTGTTGATTGGTTAAATTCATACTATACCTTGCCTATTTCTGAACTGGCTTGTAGCGCTTTTTGGGCTTCAATTTGCGCCAAACGATGTAACTGATCTTTGCCGGGGCTATAGGGTAATGGCCACTGTTGTTGTTCATCACCGAGCTGTGCGGCGGCATGATGAGTCCAATAGGGGTTGGCCAAATGAGGCCGTGCTAAACACACTAAGTCGGCTCGGCCAGCCATAAGAATAGAGTTGGCATGGTCTGCTTCAAAAATATTACCGACGGCCATCGTGGGGATGTTCGCTTCATGACGAATTTGATCGGCAAAGGGCGTCTGATACATACGCCCATACACGGGTTGGGCTTGGGTGCTGGTTTGGCCACTAGACACGTCGATGATGTCCGCTCCGGCTTGTTTAAAGGCACGGGCTACGGCCACTGCTTGAGCGGGGTCCATGCCTTCCACACCTACCCAATCGTGGGCTGAAATACGTACGGACATGGGCATGTCTACGGGTAGTACGTCTCTAATGGCTGCAAACACGCGCAACGGGAACCGCAGGCGGTTTTCCAAGCTGCCACCGTATTGATCTTCTCGTTTGTTGGTTAAAGGCGTAATGAACGAAGACAGCAAATAGCCGTGCGCGCAGTGTAATTCAACCATGTCGAAACCTGCCTCAAGGCCCAGTTTTGCGGCACGAACGAAGTCATTGGTGACCTCATCCATCATGGCTTCAGACATGGCTAGGGGTGCTTGATTGGCGGCGGACCAAGCCACGGGTGAAGCCGCTTTGAGGGGCCAATTACCTTCGATTAGAGGTGCGTCCATGGTCTCCCAACCGCGTTGGGTAGATCCTTTAGGGCCAGCGTGGCCTAGTTGTAGGCAAATTTTGGCGCTACTTTCTTGATGTACAAAATTGGTAACTCTACGCCATGCAATCACATGTTCTGGCGCATAAAGCCCAGGGCAGCCTTCGGTAATACGTCCATCTGCACTAGTGCAGGTCATTTCCACATAGATCAAACCTGCGCCGCCTTTGGCTAAGCTGCCATAATGCACCAAGTGCCAGTCTGTGGGGTTGCCATTATGGGCTTTATATTGTGCCATGGGTGACACCACGATCCGATTGGTGAGGCTAAGCCCGCGCAGTTGGTATGGAGCAAACATTGGACTGCGTTGACTACCCGCGCTGTTACCCTGTTTCTGGAACCATTGCTCGGCCTCGGCTAACCACTTGGGGTCGCGCAGGCGAAGGTTTTCGTGGCTGATGCGCTGCGATCGAGTGAGCAATGCATAGCTAAACTGCATCGGATCCAAGTCTAAATAACGCTCGACCTGTTCGAACCATTCCATAGAGTTACGAGCAGCCGACTGTAAACGAAGCACCTCTAAACGACGGTCGTTTTCGTACTTAGTGAAGGCATTGGGCAGGTCTGCTTCTTGGTCTATATAGTCTGCTAAGGCAATGGCACTGTCGAACGCAAGGCGACTGCCAGAACCAATGGAAAAGTGGGCCGTTGCAGCCGCATCACCCATCAATACTAGGTTTTTGTGTGACCAGCGTTCGCATAACACACGCGGGAAGTTGATCCACGCAGAACCACGAATGTGGTTGGCATTAGTCATCAGGCTATGGCCACCTAAATGGTCCTTAAAGATCTCTTCGCAAATGGCGATCGACTCTTTTTGAGTTAAATCAGCAAAACCAAAAGCTTCAAACGTGGTTTTGCTACACTCTACAATAAAGGTGGCGGTGTCGTCGCTAAATTGGTAAGCATGGGCCCAGACCCAGCCATGTTTGGTTTTTTCAAAAATAAAGGTAAATGCGTCGTCAAACTTTTGATGTGTGCCAAGCCAAATAAAATGGCATAAACGTTCATCTATTTGAGGCTCAAACACCGTCGCAAATTGAGCCCGCGCTTTAGACCGTAAACCGTCAGACGCAACCACTAGATCGTACTCGGCCATGTACTCTTCGTAATCGGCGGCTTCGGTTTCAAAGCGCAACTCAACACCTAGCTCCAGTGCTCGGTGTTGCAATATTTGTAATAACTTCATGCGTCCAATGCCACAAAATCCATGCCCACTGGACACATTGCGAGTGCCGTCTTTAACCACGGCTACATCGTCCCAATAGGCAAATTCATCACGAATGGCACGCGCACTAATAGGGTCGTTGTGGTCAACATTAGCTAGTGCTTCGTCGGATAACACCACACCCCAGCCAAAGGTATCGTCTGGCCGGTTTCTTTCGATAAGCAAAATTTGGTGGCTGGGGTCGCGCAATTTCATGCTAATGGCAAAATAAAGCCCTGCCGGGCCGCCACCTATACAAGCTATCTTCATGACTAAATATGCCCTTTAAAGTCTAAATATATTACTTTAGGCTTAAAGTAATATATTTTATGCTTAAAGTAAATGCATGAATCATTTTTAATTTAACACGATCAATCCACGAGGAAGGTACAGGGATGATGTCTATGCCGATACATTATGCCAATGTGCATATATAGATTATGCCGAAACCTAACCGCCTGCGTGGGCACACAAAGCGGAGGCTTTTGGTAGGCATTCTACAAGAGTAATTGGCGCAGTATTACAGCGGTTTGTTCGCGCTGGATGGCCAAGAGTTAGACATTAGCGTATTTGAGGGCAGGTTTTCGTCCAGCAATTTGTGCGCGGTCTCGATGCCTGCCACAGGTAGCCCTTGTGGGTCGAGCTTACCGATTTGTACCAATACCGATGCTTGGTCCCAGTAAATGTGCTCGTGATACAGCTTATCACCACGAAAACAAACGATGGCGACCAAAGGTATCTCTACTCTTTTGCCTGTAGGTGCAATGCCGGGCAGCATCCAGTCTATTTCACAGGTGTGGGTGAAACAAAATAGCAATTCGTCGACAATGCGGTCGGTGCCGATGGTCCTGGAAATGGGAATTAAATTGGTATCCTCAGGGTTTGCATCAACAAAGTGGTATTTATAAAATCGTTTGAGGTGGTCGTGGCCAACGCCACCGGTCATGGTGGGGATGTGGTTGACATAAGGTTGCGCCACCATGGTCGCCATTGTGGCATCAACGTCACGAGTAACAAACTCATGTAAGCAATGAGCATCCCATAGTTGACTTAGGTCATACAGGGGGCCCATTTCCCGCCGGAGCAAAGCGATGCTTCTGGTGTAGGCCATTTGAGCCGAAGGTTTGTGGTAGCTATCTCGCTCGGGGGTGGCAAAGGCATGGTTGACGCCTGGATATTGGTATATCTCCAGTGCAGACTTTCCAGCACAAGCCTCGCTAATCGCTTTAACAGCAGTAGCTGGTGCAAACTGATCTAGTTCCGCAAAGTGCATGACCATAGGGCAGGTGATGTGATCTACCTCATCCAAGTGCTCGTCAATACCGACGCCATAGTAGGAAATGGCACAATCTATATCCGTTCTGGCAGCTGTCAAAAAGGCCAAATTGCCACCTAAGCAATAGCCTAATGTGCCCACCTTACCGACTTGCTGAGGCAGCGTTTTGAGGTGGTGGATGGTGTCTTGAATATCTTTGATGCTTTGGTCAACATCGAACTTTTGATAGTAACCAAATGCGGTTTGAAAATCCTCTTCCCCATAGCCTAAGTCTAGCCCGGGCTGTAAGCGCCAAAATAAGTCGGGCACAATTACCGTATAGCCTTCCTCGGCAAAGTAGTCGGCCATATCTCGCATGTAGGCATTTATTCCAAAAATCTCTTGCAATAATACCAAGCCTGGCCCTTTACCGGATGCAGGCACAGATAGGTAGGCTTCAAATTCACCGCCATCAGCGGAGGTAATGGTTATGGTGGTCATGGCTTAGTTTCCTTTGTGGCGGCGTAATAGTTTGGTGGTGGCGCTAGCGAAGTCTCCCGGGTTGACCGGCATAAACCACTGCTTGAATCGGGTTAAAGGCGCCAAAGTCAGTTTCATATCCACAAGTAGTTCATCAATATGGTGGATTGAAAAAGGAATGATGTTGGTGCCTTTACAATGTTTACCGTCGGTCCGTTTTTGCATCCAGGCTAAACGTTCGTCGATAATTTGGTTTTGCCTCATAGTATTCGGCAACTCCAATTTTCCGGCGATTAAATCAGCGATCCAAAGGGCGCCAATTTCACAATTGAGTTGGCTAAAGAAGGATGAGTTGTAACCATTAAATGCAAGATTAGTAACGCCCACGGGAACCATGGAACGGTAAAGTCTGAAGTTACCTTGCTCGTCGTTTATTTTGGCGTTTATATGAGGTTCTAGAAAAGGCACGGATTGGTGCCATCCGGTGCCGCAAATAACTAGGTCAGCAGCAATAGTGTCGCCATTGTCTAATTCAGCCTGACCCTCACCATCCACCATTTTTAGGTGTTTGATACTGGTGTTTTTGGCTACTTTAATACTGCCTTTATGTATATTTTCAAAAAAGCCGTCGGTCACTAAACTAACAGTACTGCGGGCAATAGTTTCAAAAGGTTTTTGTGGGTGTAGCCCTAATTCATTTAATTTGCACTGCTTGGTGATCACCCATTGAACTTGGCCCAGCATTGATTTACGGATGGCGTTGCCAGGTCCGTGCAGGAATGCTTCTGCGCCGCGTAAGCGAATGTATTCAAATAAGGCTTCGCCAAGCCTGGTGAGCAATAAAAATTTGTAATTTAGGACATTAAATAGCTTTTTCGGTACTTTCCAAATCAGGCTGCGGGCCACTACAGTAGTGCTAGCACTGACGGAACTAACCGCTTGAGCTACATCGCAGGAAGACTTGCCGTAACCCACTACGGCCACATGCTTGCCGTGTGCCTGATCGATATTGGTGAACTCACTGGTATGATAAATCTTGCCGCCTTGTTCGATATACTCCTTAGCGCCATCAAAGGCGGGGATCGCAGGCTGTGAAAATATGCCGTTGCATATCAGCAGATAGTCAAACACGTGGTCGCTTGTCTGATTCAGGTGAGTGTCGGTAACTTGTACATACCAGCGGCCATCTTCGCCTTGAGTAGCGCTGGTGACTAAATGGTTGAATCGAATGTCAGCCAGCAAAGAAAATTTTTCACAATAACTGTGCAAATATTTCTGTACCTGCTCGCCTGAAGGCCACTCAGGGTATCCTTTGGGGTACGGAAAGTCAGATAGTGCATAAGTAGACCGTACGTTTTGAGTTGTGAGCCCAGGGTAACGTCGTGACGCGCTCCAAACACCACCCACGTCACCTTCTTTTTCAAATAAGGTGACGGAATGGCCAAAAGTTTTAAAGATTTTGGCAGAGCTAAGGCCAGCGAAGCCGCCGCCGATGATACCGATATGTAAAGATGTCATGACTACTCCAATTGTTATTGTTGGTAGAGTGCTGCCGTGTTCATTACTCCATTAATTTAGGGATTGCTGGTTCCGAACCTTCTGGCCCCATGGTGCTGTAGCCACCGTCTACGCGAATGTCGGTGCCGTTAATGAATGAAGCTTTGTCTGAGCAGAGGAACAGTACAGTGTTGGCCACTTCCTCTGGATTTGCTGTGCGCCCCTGTAGGTGGTACGGCGCTGCTACTTGATCGGTTTTATTGCGGTCACCACCGCTGAGCTCGTCCATAATATTGCTCCAAGTCCACCCCGGGCTAACTGCATTGACACGAATATTGTCAGACGCCAAATCCATAGCTTGGCTCTTAGTTAGCTGTAGGATGGCGGCCTTGCTTACGGGGTAGAGCCATCGGCCTGTTTGCGCTATACGTGAGGAAATACTACCAAAATTGACGATCGCACCTTGATGCTTAGCTAATTGGCTGCGGGCTGCCTGCATGAGCATAACCGAGCTTACTATGTTCACGTTCAGGGCTTCTAACCACTGTGCTCGTGTAGACTCTGCGCCTTCGTCCAGGTAGGTTGAAGCTACGTTGACAAGAAAATTTATGCTGCCGCACTTGTCAATGGAATAATCAACAAGGGCTTGAATGTCATTGTCCTGACAGATATCAGTCGCCTTAAAAAAGGCATTTTCACCTAATTCTTGAGCCAAAGCCTGGCCATCAGTGACATTGATGTCAGCAATAATTACATTTGCACCTTGCTCGACAAAAGCTCGGGCAATAGCTGCACCGATTTTGGTGGCGCCGCCGGGAATGATAGCGGTTTTATTACTAAATTCTCCCATCTTCTGACTCCTTTTTGTGTTGTTAACGCAATCGGTAGGCTCTGGCTTAAAGCGTCTTGGTGTGTGCGATGGCCTGATCGTACAGGCCGGTTAAGCGCGACAAGGTATTGGCCGCTGCTTCTAACTCAGCTAAATCAACTTGCCCTACTACAGGCTGGATTAATAAGTTGCTACGAGTGTCGGCGTAGCCGGAGGTGACGGAAATACCTTTTTGGGTTGTCAAGTAGGTTGTGTCCTTACGTGAGGACTGCTCCTGCTTACTGATTAGCCCTTCCTTAGTTAACTTACGTACCGCGTATTGCAAGTTAGAAACATCACTGCGATTTAGCATGCGCGAGATTTCAGTCAGCTTTTTGGGCTGGTCATCTTTACGTATGAGGTTCAATACAGAAATGTCTTCCGCTGTTAGACCAGCGTCATCAACTGCGTTCATACACGCAACCTTCCAGCGAAAATAAGAATAAAACAGCCTTTCTACGCCAAATTCTAGTTTGGTTAGTGGTCTGGAAGACTCGCAGTTGCTGAGGTGCCAGTCGTCACTTTTGGTCTTTTCAAGCATGGATATAATACCGTTCTATTTATAGATTTCATCTGAGGCTATCAAAATAAAATGTAATTTACAATTAAATTTAAAGTGTAAATTACATTTAAAGATTTTGAACTTGCATAAATGTATTAAATAAACACACGTGACTATACGAAATTATCGTTTTTATACCGCAAGGCCTAGAAATTTTTTGATGAATTTATATTATATAAAACAAAAGATTAGACGGTTTTATGGCATGGATAAATTTTTAGTAACACAGTTTGGCCGATAATATAGTAGTGTGCAAAGGCCTCTTTAAGAAAAAGTAAATGCTTGAGCCATTTTAATTCAAACCGACCAATACACGAGGAGCGCACAACTATGAACTGGGATGACGCTTACGCTAATGCACCATATATTCAAAATGCGGAAACCTATCCGCCTGCGTGGGCTCACAATGCCGCAGCCTACCGAACCACATGTATGCAAGGTGGATCGGCCCAGCTCGACATTGTTTACGGCACGGACGAGCGGCATAAAATCGACATTTTTTGGCCCCGTGAGCCAGCGAAGGGGTTAGTGTTTTTTGTTCATGGAGGCTTTTGGCGGGCATTCGACAAGCACAGCTGGAGCCACCTTTCCGCAGCCTTGGTGGACGCAGGTTGGGCGGTGGCCATGCCCTCTTACCGCTTAACGCCAGCCGTGAGTTTGAAAGAAATTGTCCAGGATATCGCGCAAAGTCTAAACAAGGTAGCCGCAATTATTGATGGGCCTATTGTATTAGTAGACCACTCAGCTGGTGGTCATTTAGTGACAATGATGATGACCGCAGGCCAAGGCCTACCTCGTGGGCTCAAAGAGCGTATAGTGCGCGTGGTCAGCATTTCCGGTCTACATGATCTAACTCCGTTATTACACACTAAGATGAATCAAGATTTTGGGTTAGACCTAAAACTAGCCAAATTATTAAGCCCTGCATTCCAAAAGCCGGTGATACAAGCGGCGCTCACATGTTGGGTGGGTGGTAATGAAAGGCCTGAGTTTATTCGACAAAACCATCTGTTGGCAAACGCCTGGCAAAAACATGGTCTTACAATTGAGGTGGTTATAGAGCCTAAAAAACATCATTTTGACGTGATTGAAGGGCTAGCAAACAATACCCATCCCTTGTTTGTCGTCGTTAATGGCGATCTCTAGTTAGACGGGCTAGCGTCAAACAATAGACGCAGCCCAAAATAGGCGAACAAACCACCCGCTAGCCTAGTGGCTACGTTAGACAAGGTTGTATTGTGTTTAAGTTTAGCGCCAGCGGCGGCAGAAGACCAAGCTACAATAAAACACCATAACATGCCATTAAAGCTGAAAATAAAGCCCAATACCAAAAATGAGAAAGCAATGTTGGTGGCGTCTGGAGCAATGAACTGAGGCACAAAGGCGATAAAAAATAACGCGACTTTAGGGTTGAGGGCGTTGGTTAAAAAACCCTGATAAAATATATTTTTCAGCGGCGCTCGAGTCATGCTAGAAGGGCTTACGGGCGCTTCTCGACGCTGAAAAAGTAAGCCCGCACCCAAATATATTAAGTACAAACCGCCTAATATTTTAATCACAGTGTAGGCCGTGCTCGACGCTGCCAAAATAGCCGACACACCAAAAGCCGCTGCAAAAATATGCACCAAAGTACCGGCGCCTACACCTAACGAGGCCACTATTCCGGCGCGCACACCTTGGCTAGCGCTACGGCTGGCAATAAAAATAAAGTCTTGGCCCGGTACCAAATTGAGGGCGATGCCAGACACTATAAATAACCAAAGGTCTTGGGTGCCGAGCATGTTAAAGGGCCTTTAATTTAATCCGCGGTTTGTGTTGCGGTGTCAGTTCATCAGCCTTCATAAAAAACACCTGGGCAATAGGTTTTTGAAACGCAAGAGCGAGCTGAAACGCCAAATCCAACGACGGGCTATAACGTTTTTTTTCAATCGCCACTATCGTCTGCCGAGACACCCCTACCTTATCGGCTAACGCCTGCTGCGTCATCTCCTGCTGTTCAAAACGCAGTTTACGTACATTGTTGTCGATATCTAGTTTTGTTTTTGCCACAAGTGTTAACCCTATCGGTACCAAAATAGTTTGAGTAAGTCGCCCAATAAGTTGGCAACATACATACAGGCAAAGATGCTCAATAAAGCGGTGTTAGCCGCAAGTTGCTGCCAGCCCATCATGGCAAATACAACAATCATGCCGATGCTAAAACACACCAAAATTAAACGCATAACATATAGTTCTATTTCGGCGTCTCGCTCATCGGTGACGTCTTTTTCAACCTTACCCCAGATCAAGCTAACAACAATAGTAATGACAATGGAGCTTACTATGCTCGCAGCGATGCTAATGCCAATTGCTTTGACTAACAGCTGGCCCAAAGCCGCGGTTTCAATCGTGTCCCATTGCCCAACTTGGCTCATCAGCCACCAACCCACCACCAATGAAGTGGCTAACGAGATAAATACCTTCCTACGTTTTGCATCCATAGCATTCTCAAAATGTAATATATTTCGTACATAAAGTACGATTTAATAAACCTGGTGTCAAATATATATTACATAGGCCCCATAAATAACAATTGCCTATGCAAAACTAGCCGCAAAGGCAGTCAACCCTTGCCATCAAGGCCTTTAATGGTCTATATTGCGCCCACTATGACTTGTCGGGGTGCCTAGTTAATGTTTAATTAACGCCATAGGCTGAGATCACTAATGTGAATCCCGTTGTACCTGATCTGGATAATGCCAGCGTAGGGAACAAGGAAAAAGCACAGTCGTTGGGTTCTCCAGCGCCGCTCCTCCTCCAAATAGTTTGCCAATATTAGATTGGCTGTCATAGCATACTAATGTTATTTATGGAGTAATCATGACCCGTTTTATCACCTCAAAATTGGCCACTTGTTTAGCTGTTGCTAGCTTTGGTTTTGCCGCCGTTGCTACGCCCGTATTAGCAGGCGATACCAGTAAAAAAGAGCTTACCGTTTACACTTACGATTCATTTGTTTCTGATTGGGGCATGGGCCCATTGATCAAACCTACATTTGAAGAGCAATGCGGCTGTACCTTAAACCTTGTGGGCATGGAAGATGCCGTTGCTATGTTGCAGCGACTAAAGCTTGAAGGTGCATCCAGCAAGGCAGACCTCGTGTTAGGTCTAGACTTAAACTTAGTAGACGATGCCAAGAAGACGGGTTTGTTTGCTGGCCATACGGTTGATACCAGTGGCCTGAATATGCCGATTGAATGGCAGGATGATACCTTTGTACCATTCGACTACGGCTACTTCGCCTTTGTTTACAATACCGAGACCATGCCTAACCCGCCTAAGAGCTTAGATGAGTTGGTTAATGCTGGACCAGAATTAAAGGTCATTATTCAAGACCCACGTTCAAGCACCCCGGGCCTTGGCTTAATGTTATGGATGAAGAGTGTTTATGGCGACCAGTCCGACGCAGCATGGATTAAATTGTCTGATAACATCCTCACTACTACCAAAGGTTGGAGCGAAGCCTACTTTAGCTTGTTCCTAGCAGGTGAAGCACCCATGGTATTGAGTTACAGCACCTCGCCGGCATACCACATGGCGATTGAAGGTACCGATCAATACCAAGCTGCGCCGTTTGACGAAGGTCACTACCTACAAGTAGAAGTGGCTGCTAAGCTTAAGTCATCTGCTAATAGTGAATTGGCAGATGAATTCCTTAGCTTTATGGTGAGCGAAGGGTTCCAAAAGCACGTACCGCTGAGCAACGTAATGTACCCAGTGAACGTGCCTGCCGACATGCCTGAAGCGTTTGGCAAGCTCATTACACCAACTAACGTATTGCAGCTAGATACTGCCGAAATTAATCAAAACCGCAAGCAATGGGTTAACGATTGGTTAGGTGCAATGACAAAGTAGTCGTCATCCAGGTAACTCACCTTACCCACTAAAACCTTCGTATATGCTAAAGTCTGCTAGTAGTCACAACTAGCAGTAGGCACATACGGAGGTTTTTTTATGGGCCGCATTTCCTTTTTAGCCAAACCTATGCCAACAACCCCATGTATCAATGGCGCAGTATGTTGGACAAGGTGTCTGATTAATTTGCTCAGAAATTACACTCTAAAATCACTACACCTGCCATATTATCAACATTAACACGGACACAAAAATGACAAATCGCCCAACCCTGGACGCTAGCAACATTCATGCAGACATACGCACTAAGACTGCTGAGTATCACTCAGAAACCGTTAACACAGTGATTCAGGCCGTAGACAATAACCCAGTGGTGGTGGTTGGCATGTCGATCAATCCTTCGGTTAAGAAAGCCCGTAAATTACTTGAACAACAAGGACTTAAGGTGACCTACCTTGAGTTTGGTGGTTACGGCAGCAAATGGCGCCAACGTTTAGCCATTAAAATGTGGAGCGGCTGGCCGACCTTCCCCCAAGTGTTTGTTAATGGCATGTTAGTAGGTGGGGCCAGTGATTTGCAAAAACTCATTAAGGCGAATACCTTGCAAGACATGCTTTAACCCACTCGATAACCGGCTACGCCGAGGCCCTGCGATGAAGCTAACTGACGTACTAATTGCCCTAATGGTGCCCCTTGTGTGGGGTATGGGCCTAGTGGTTGCTAAACCCGCTGTGGATCAATTCCCGCCTATTTTGTTGATGGCACTAAGGTTTTCGGTAACGGCGCTGATCTTAGTGTGGTTTGTGCCCGTGCCCAAAGGCATGCGTAAGTCGTTGGCACTGGTGGCTCTTGTAGGGTCTACCTTGCAATATGGCTTGTCTTACAACGGCTTGAAGCTATTAGATGCCAGCACCACAGCGCTGATTGTACAAATTGAAACGCCGTTCTTATTGCTCATCAGCGCCGTGTGGTTAGGCGATCGCCTTACCGTTCGCCAGCTGGTGGGCTTGGCCATTGCCTTTGTGGGCATCTACATTCTTACGGGAGCACCCAATCTAGTGGGTAAATGGGTGGGCATTGCCTTGGCCGTGGGTGGCGCATTTATGTGGGCTTTAGGCCAAGCGTTAATGCGGCGGTTAACCCAAAGTCAGCCCAATCGTCTTTCGGGCATGGCCACCATCGCGTGGGTTTCGGTGTTTGCTGCTCCACAATTGTTTGTTGCCTCACTGCTGGTAGAAGAACAGCACTGGTATCACCTTAGCCATGCAAGTGTTGCCGTATGGGGCGCAGTGGCTTATTTAGGGGTAGTGATGACAGCCCTTGGTTACACCTGTTGGTACCATGTGTTAGGCCGCTATCCGGCGTCGCAAGCTGGGCCATATCTGCTATTGTTGCCGGTGTTTTCTATCTTAGGCGGTTGGCTGTTTTTGGGCGAGCCGGTGAATCAGCACATGCTCATGGGTGGCGCGGTTATAGTGTTTGGCGTGGCTTTGCTAACGCTGCAATGGCCTTCTGATACTAATAAGCGGGTTTAGCTAACCCGAACCGATAACTTTGCGCTATATTAACAGCACAATGCCCATAAACCAGTGCAGTTTTTGAGTTAGCTAGTTATGAACACAAAGCCCAGAGTCATCGCCCAACGGGTGCAAGGCCAGCCCACCAGCGATGGCGACGGCGTCAAGCTTACGCGTTATATAGGCACTCAAGCCGTGGACATGTTAGATCCGTTCTTGTTGCTAGACTGCTTTAGTAGCGACACTCCCGATGATTACATTCGCGGCTTTCCCAGCCATCCCCACCGTGGCTTTGAAACTGTCACTTACCTTATTGCCGGTAAAATGCGCCATAAAGACAACGCCGGTAACGAAGGTGTTATTGAGCCTGGGGGTGTGCAGTGGATGAGCGCTGGGCGCGGTATTATTCATTCTGAAATGCCAGAACAAATCGACGGTCTGCTTAAAGGATTTCAATTGTGGGTAAACCTACCCAGCAGTGAAAAAATGAAAGCACCTGCTTATCAAGAATTTGTGCCCGCCCAAGTGCCGTTAGAGCAAAGAGATTCGGGCACCCAAGTGCGAGTGGTGGCAGGCCAAACCAACCTGGGTACACATGGCGCAGTGCGCAATATTGGGGTTAGCCCCACTTACTTAGATGTGCAATTGGCGGCGCAAGATGAGTTTGTGCAAAACTTAGGTTTTGATCACCACGCGTTGGTACTAGTGATTGAAGGGCAAATACAGCTTGGCCCCAATGCCGAGCTAGTGCGCAGCGGGGAGTTGGTTATTCTATCGCAAGGCGATCAAGTGAGCTGGCAAAGCCCTTCGCCATCGCGTTGTTTATTGATCGCGGGCCAAGCCATAAAACAACCCGTGGCCCGTGGCGGACCATTTGTGATGAATACCCAAGCCGAATTAATGCAGGCCTTCCAAGATTATCGCAATGGCTGCTTTTAAAGCCCACATCAAAGTTCTCACTTTATGGAAATATTGATATATACGGAGCTATAAATTATGTCCTCTATTAAATTCGACAATATTTTTGATGCGGTTACTGATAGTTTAGAAGAAGCCAACGAGCTTCAAACACGTGCGGATTTAATGATCGCAATTCGTGATATTGTGCGAGATTTTGGTTGGAAACAGGGGGAAACGGCTGAAAAATTAGGGCTCACACAGCCTCGCGTGAGTGATTTACTGAACGGTAAAATTGAAAAGTTTTCAATCGATCTGCTAATGACTTGCCTCTTCAGGTTGGGGTACCGCTTCAAGCCGGTTTATGAAAATCATCACTTTAGTATGGTGGTTAAAGCCAGCCCTGCATTACAGTTGCCAATAGCATAATTAATTCAAACCAAATAGAGTATCCACAATGACCACCTATACAGCAATCAATCTTAAACATCGCCCAGCCCCGGGGCCTATTAGTGCAGACACTTTTGAGGTTGTGCAAAAGCAACTTCCCAGCCTTGAATCCGGTCAATTTTTAGTAAAGCAAAGCCACATGTCACTAGACCCAGCCATGATTGGCTGGATGAGTGCAGACACCAAAAGTTATATTCCGCCGGTGGCCATTGGTGACGTGATGCGTTCATCGGGTTTGGGAGAAATTGTAGCCAGTGAACATCCCCAATTTGCTGTAGGCGAGCGTGTAATTGGCATGATGGGTTGGACCGAATACGCGCTAACCACGGGCCAAGGCCTAAGCAAAGTACAGCCGGGTTTAGATGCAGAAATGGTATTGTCGGTATTCGCACTGCCAGGTTTAACCGCCACTCAAGGCTTGTTTAACGTGGCCAAGCCTAAGGCGGGTGAAACTATTGTGGTGAGCGGTGCTGCAGGTTCTGTAGGCTCCATAGTGGGGCAACTGGCCAAGGCTGATGGCCTTAACGTAATTGGTGTGGCAGGCAATGATGAGAAGTGTGCATGGCTAGTTAATGAGCTTGGCTTTGACGGTGCTATCAACTATAAAACCGACAACATCGGCGCAAAGCTGGCCCAGCTTGCGCCCAATGGCGTAGACATCTATTTTGAAAACACTGGTGGTGCCATTCAACAGCCCGCTTTTGAGGCCATGAATGCCCATGGTCGTATTGTTGTATGCGGCATGATCTCCGACTATGCCACCACTAGCCCAAGCGCAGGGCCCAACTGGATTCCCATAATTAAGAAACGCCTTCAAATTCAAGGCTTTACCATGCCCGATCACTTTGGCGAGATACCCGAGCTGTTAGTCAAGTTAACGCCTTACGTGATGCAAGGAAAAATCAAATACCGCACCCATGTGTTAGAGGGCCTAGAGTCATCAGTAGAAGGCCTCAACATGCTTTTAATCGGGGCAAATAATGGTAAATTAATCGTTAGGTTGTAATAAACACAAGAATGAGGATGTGGATTTGAGCGAAGAGTTAAAGGGCCACTGTTTATGTGGACACGTGCAGTACAACACTAAAGGCCGGCCCACTTGGGCCTGCTATTGCCACTGCAATGATTGCCGCAGCACCGGTGGTAGCCTTTCTAGGCGTTAAGCTCAGTGACTTTAATTGGGCTGTGGATGGTAAGGCGGGCGTTCAGCCAAAGTGCTTTGATTCATCGCTAGGTGTAAAGCGCTATTTCTGCGATAAGTGCGGTACTCCAATGGCCTTTCAAGCCGAGCACTATGTCGGTGAAATCCACCTCTATGCGACTACGCTAGAGCATCCCGAGCAGTTCAAGCCCGAATTTCACGTTCACTATGACAACAAATTAGATTGGCTAGGAATGGCTGACGAGCTGCACAAATACAGCGGCAGTGCGCCTGTTGATGAGGACTTACGGCTTTAGTGCGGCTTAATGCTTATTTGTTGGAAAATTGTACATGCAAACCACCTTTGATTATGTCATTGACGGTGCTGGATCTGCGGGCTGTGTGTTGGCTCGTGGTTTGTCTGATGCGGGCCATAAAGTGCTGTTGTTGGAGGTGGGATCGTCTGACAAGTCTTGGATTATCCGCATGCCCGCTGGCTTGAGATCTGCGTTTAAACCCACCTCAAAGTACAATTGGTGGTATTACACGCAGCAGCAAAAAACACCTCAACAACCGTGAAATACAGCAGCCCCGTGGGCGGGTGCTGGGTAAGTGAATGCCGAGGCCAGAGCGGGCCTATGTGTGCGCAGGTGCAGCAACAGCTAAGCCCTCTTAATGCCGCATTTTTGGCAGCAGGCCAAGAGGCCGGTTTTCCTCTAACTGAGGATGTAAACGGTTTTCAACAACACGGGGTGTCTCGATTTGAGATGAGTGTGAACAAGGGCATTCGTAACAGTGTTTCGTTTGGTTACCTTCATAGTCAAAAGGAAAATCAAAATCTCACCATCTGGACCGGCTGCCAAGTGTTGACAATCACCATGGAGGGCACCCGCGCTACCGGCTTTGAGGTGAAGTACCAAGGTAAGGTCATTAATGTTTTTGGCAGCCGCGAGGCGATACTAAGCTGTGGCGGTTTTGGTTCGGCGCAGTTGCTTATGCTCTCTGGCATCGAGTGCAAGGTGAACTTACCTGGGGTGGGCTCCATGCGGCCTACAAGCTGTGGCAGCGTGAGTTTACGCAGTGCAAACATCAACGACCCTTTGTGTATAGACCCTAACTACATGGCCACCAGTGAAGACTGGCGGGTGATGCGCGAATCCATGCGCTTAGGTTTAGAAGTGGCCAAGCAACCGGCTTCTAAAAAGTATCAGCATCACGAGCACACTCCAGGAGTTCACATTCGCCATGGCGCGGCAATGGATGACTTTATTCGTGAAGATGCAGCCAGTGCCTATCATCCCTGCGGAACCTGTAAAATGGGAAGTGGCGATGACGCCATCAATACCCAGCGCCAATATTAATGCAGTCACCATCATGATTGCAGAGAAAGCCTGTGATCTAGTGCTGGGTAAAAACCCTTTGAAACCGGAGTATCTGCTATATTGCTAACACTTAACCACTGTAGCAAAGATGGCCAAACGATCTACCTATGGTCATTATCTGAGCCAGCCAGGCGCCAGATCCGAAGTGCGCCCAGTGAGCGACGCAAGCGCACAGGCGGCAAGGCTGCCAAAGCGCACGTCGCGGCCGCTTAAGCCTTTGGCGTAGTGAGAATACTTGCCCGAATTGGTCATCAAGGTTTTAGCGCTAGGTGGAAAGACAGGTTCTGTAATTGAGCACCAGCAAAGGTCCGGTATAACCTGTACACCAGACTCCTCAAGCCGCGCTACAATCCCTTCTGCTTGGGCTTGTGCCAACACATGCCTACCCACAGTGACGATGGTGTCGGTGGCCGCGTGACAGCGTTGGCCAGCCAGTAAGTTGGCTAACGCTCTGCATTCCGGCAAGGAAGCGTGAGGGCTACCAATAGCGATGAGGTCGACTTGGGTGCTAGCGGCATTGAATTTGTGCCACACCTGCTTTAAATCCGCAGCACTAATAACTATACGATCAGCATCGGCAGTAGGCGCAATATCGCCTTCGGGGGTATGTCCACGCACGTGCAACATAGGCGCTGCAGACGTGGTGCCAAAGGCTGCACACAATGCCTTGAGGTCATCTTGAGTGATGCTGTGGTGCTCAAGCCCGGTAATAACTGGGATCCGGTCGGGTGATTTTACCCCCGTTAACCAACCCAGCATGGGCCATAGGGCATCATCGTACTGTTCAGGAATATTGACATGAATTTCGCGTTGTGCGGCTCTGTTTTGATCAAGGTAAACCCCAGTTTTTGGCGCACGGCCGGTCATGGCGATAAACAAGTCAAGGTAGTCGGGGTGTTTTACAGTTCTAGCACCTAGCACCGAGTTTGCAAAAATTACCGCGTTAGACTCAGACCAGCCAATGTCCTCTCCATATAGAGGTGGTTCATCAAGCAAATAAGGTGCGCAGGTAAAGGTAGGCCGCGCACCCATTGTTACATAGGCATTCGCTAAACGGCTGGCTTTGTGGCCAAAATCAGGCGCTACGCCTTGGGTTTGCCAATTTTCTTGGTCCACCGAAATGGCATTCATAGTGGTGGGGATGCGTGTTTTAGCACCCATGGAAGCCATCATTTCTGCAAAATCCAAATTGGCATCGTGGGCTAGGATACAGCCGTCAATGTGGCCACGAGAAACATCTATCAACGTATGGGCACCTTGTGCAACCGCTATGTTACACAATACTTGCATGGCCACTTTAAGCGCCTTGCCTTGCTGCCCCAGCAGCATGTTTTGATCAGTGTCGGTAAGGTCGAGTTCTTCAGCGCTGCGTTCTTCCAAAGTGATGGACTGCCCAGCAAACTCCAGTGTGTTGTGATTAATTGCAGCATGTTCAGCGTTTGATAAAGTGCTGAATACATCGGCGGGCAATCGCAATACTGCCACAGGGCGGTCAAATAGTTGTGCGGCAATCATGGCACCAAGAGTAAGAATCTCTTCCGCTTCACGAAATACCAAGGCCGCCGGCGCATTGCCATTTCGAGCCAGTTCCAATAACACTCCACTGCCACTACAAGAGCCACGAGAAGTGGGCATCAACACTATGTGACCTGCTAGTGACGCGCCATGATTTGGGTGGTGGGCATCGATGATGATGCCTGTTTGGGGATCAACCCCACCCCAAAAACTAAGGCCGTCTTCACAGTAGAGCACATTGCCCTGGGCTTTAGCGTGTACAAGGATTGTGGGCAAATGTGTGGTGCGAGGTGGTGTGGACATGATGCTTCTATCGAATCGAACTAATGACCACAGTATAGACAGAGTGTGTAATCAAAACGATCGTTTATCACTGTACGCATGCCTAAAGTTAAGCAATAATCAGCACATACCCTTATAGGAGCCCATGATGGATAAGCCATTCTCCCAAGCCTGCGCCAATAACCAAGCCGTCATCTGCGAAGTACTAGAACGCGTGTTTGTGGATAAGAAAAATGTGCTGGAGGTGGGCAGTGGCACAGGCCAGCATGGCGTGTTTTTTGCTAAAAACCTGCCTCACCTCAATTGGCAGACGAGCGATAGAGCGCAAAATCACGCCGGCATTAAACGCTGGGTGCAAGACCATCCAGCAGTTAACTTAATCGCACCAATTGCGCTAGATGTGCTTAGTGATCACTGGCCCACAGCGCATTACGATGCAGCCTTCTCTGCTAATACTGCCCACATCATGCCTTGGGAAGCGGTGGTTGCCATGTTTGCTGGTATAGGCGAGCGGCTGTTATTGGGTGGTGTGTTTTGCCTTTATGGGCCGATGAAATATATGGGTGTATTGGAGGCGCCGTCTAATGTGCAATTTGATCATTGGTTACAGCAGCAAGTGCCCCACCAAGGCATTAGAGAGTTCCACGAGCTCAACCAATTGGCTATGGATGCGGGCCTTACACTACAGGAAGACAATGCTATGCCCGCCAACAATCGGCTTATTGTTTGGCAAAAAATGTGATGTTGGAGGTTGAGCCTCAACGGTTCAGTTAGCTATTGCGTAAGCAGCCAGTCTACAAAGTGTTGTTTTGCTGGCAGCACATGTTTGGCATTTACCTCTACTAGGTAATAGCCCCATTGAGAGTCGAGGCTAAATGAGCGCAACGCCGTAAGCACGCCGCTATCCACCAAATCATCCACTAAGTTGCCCCAGCCTAAACCGACACCTTGGCCAGCAATAGCGGCCTGTACTAGCAGCGTATAGTTGTTAAAGCTGAGTACCGGTTCGCTGGGCCTTACGAGGCTGCGCCGCTGGTTAAAAAAACCGCGCCAATCAAGCCAGCCTTGATTGGTGTAGTCGCCCAGTTTTAGTAGTGGCAGGCTCGCCAACTTTTTATGGCTTTCTACAGGGCCATATTGCTTTAATAAGGCTGGACTACATATTGGAAAAACATCGCCCGTACACAACAGGTGAGCATGCAGGTTGTTGGGTTTGCCTTTGGCAAATACGATGGATATGTCTGTATCAGGCATGGTGTGATCGAGCTGGTGTTGCGAGCTAACGATGCGTACCTCCACTTCTGGGTGTAGTTCACGAAATCGAGGTAACCTAGGCAAGAGCCAAAATGCAGCAAAAGCAAAATCAGTAGCTACATTAATATATAGGCGGGTACGAGTTTTTTGCAGCTGTTCTAGGCAGTTTGCCATTTGTTGAAAACCAGATTCAACAGCTTCATAGAGTTGCTTACCGGTATCCGTTAGGGCTACTCCACGGTATACCCGTTCAAACAACTGAAGTTCAAGTTTTGTCTCCAGCCCCCGCATTTGCTGGCTTACAGACGATTGAGTTGAACCAAGCTCACGGGCAGCTGCGGTAAAATTTAGATGCCTTGCGGCTACCTCAAAAATCAGCAAACTTTGCGCCGAAGGAATGCTGTTTGTGAGTAACATAAGGCCACCTAATATTTGTCATAACTTTTGACCTAGTTTACACACTTATTTGGGCTGTTAAAATCAACACAAAATGAGTCATAGCAACGCTTGTGAAAAAGCAGACCAATACGAGAGAATTACCGCCCATGAACATTGAACAAGTGACCCCCGCTATTGGTGCGGAGCTATCTGATATTTGCTTAAATAATCTTACGGCAATAGACTATGATGCTATTTATGAGGCGCTGATTGAGCACAAAGTCATTTTTTTCCGTGATCAAGATCTAACACCAGAAGCCCACTTGGCGTTTGCCAAAAGTTTTGGTGAGCCAGAGCCACCACACCCCATCTACCCTAGTATCGAGGGTTATGAACAGATTGTGTTGCTAAAAAGCGGTGCTGGCAGCAAGCCAGACACCAACGATTGGCACAAAGACATGACCTTTAAAGCCAACCCGCCGTTCACCAGCATATTACATGCTATTGAAGTGCCCGACGTGGGTGGCGATACCATGTGGTCCAATACCAATGCAGCCTACACTGCCCTGCCAAAGGTATGGCAAGACTTCCTCGAAGGCATGGAAGCCATGCATGACATAGGTACCTTTAGAAATGACTTGTATCGCAAAGGTGGTATAGAAGCAGTGAACGAGGGCCTTAAGAGCACCGGTTCTGCAGTACATAAAATTGTGGATACGCACCCCGTGAGCGGCCTTAAATACCTCAATATTAACCAGTCCTTTACGCGTCACATTGTCGGTGAAATTCAGGGCGAGAGCGACCGTATTCTACAATACCTCTACCAGCACATGGCCAAGCCAGAGTTTCAGGTGCGCTTGCGTTGGCGCAAGAATACCATTGCCATGTGGGATAACCGCATCACTCATCACTATGCCATTTGCGACTATTTACCTAAGGTGAGGCACATGCAACGGGTCACGGTGCTGCACGATAAACGTGAGCCTTAATTATTTTTGAGCTCGCCCCACACTGGACTAGGTTACGCCAGCATGTCAGGATTGGGTGACCTAACCTGTAGCGCAACGGCGCTAAAACGTGAATAAGGAATTATAATCATGCCTAAAGGGTACCTCATTGGGATGGTGAAAATCACCAATCAAGAAGATTTTACGGCCAACTACGGCACTAAGGTAGAAAGCGCATTTACACCCTTTGGTGGTAAGTTTATCGTGCGTACAGGCAGTACTAGCCACCATGAAGGTCGTCATTGTGACCGCTACGTGATCGTGGAATTCCCAAGCTTAGAACAAGCAACACAAGCCGTAGAAAGCCCAGCCTACCAAGCCATCAAACCCCATCGAGTTAACAATAGCGACATAGACTATGGTTCGTTTATGTTGTTGCCCGGAGTGTAATCCACATCAACGTTAAGCCGATAACCTACACCGGTAACGGTGGCAATAGCATTGGCATTGGGGCCTAGTTTCTTACGTAAAGTACGCACCACGGCATCCACAACATTACTGCCCCCTTGGTATTGAGTGAGCCACACCTGTTGCAATAAATGCGTACGGCTCACCGTGCGCCCAGGCCGAGCTAATAAATACTGGGCTACACCAAACTCTAGCGGGGTTAGGTCTAATATTTGATCATCAACCAGCAATTGGCGACTCTCTACCAGCAACCTAAACCGTTGTTCAACACCTAGCTCACGCTCTGCTAAACCCGTAAGCCAGCCATCAACTGAACCGGGGCCCATGTCGTTGGCCATGCAGTGATAGCCGATGGCTTCTATTTCCACGTAGGTGTTGGCTGCTTCTTTAAAACCGAGTACCTGCATTACTTCTTGGTAAGCAGATGGTTGTTTTATCACTAGGTAAATTCTACGCATAGATGGCTTAAAGGCCATGTAGAGGCGTTTGCAGTCTAACCAAAACGCGCCTTGTGCCGCAGAGGGCAACTCGCCTTCTTTTCGACTTAGCCACCGACGTGTAATCAATACCGTTTGGCCTTGAGGCACGGGATACGCCTTCAAGTGAGAGAGTATCGATTGAATCACTGGGTCTTGAGTGTGAGCCACTTGGCTGGCCTCAAATACGCAGGCAAAACCTTGTAACTGCTTTTGGTCCTGACGCACCACCCCAAAGCCACTTGGGCACAGGTTCCATAGGTCTTGTATTATGGCTTTAGCTTGTGGCCCATCATGCGCATTGACCATGGCCATGATGTTGTCATAATCTTTGGGAAGTGCGGGTTCTACAGCCACAATTTGGCTGCCGCACGGGAAAAAGGCTTCCCTGACGCGGGGGTTTTCTACCAGATATAATAGGTCTGCAGTATGGCGCCACAGGTCATGGCTAGCGGTTTTATCTAGGTCTTTTTGCAACCACCACCAGCAGTTCTGTTGGTGGTGGCGATAGGCTTCTGGGTCACTGGCTTTGTAAGACCTTGCCACTAAGCTGCGCACTAGGTCGTGAATATGCAGGCCATCACTGCTGCTACCCACAAAGTCTAGTTGCTGTAAGCCATCGTATTCGGCCTCCACATCGTCATGCTCAAGCAATGCCCGCAGCAACGGTTTGGTTAATCTGCGTGTAACACTGCTGGCTTCCAACGCTTTGCGTAATTTTGGCGTATCTACCTCAGACAAAAAAGCTTCTGTTAAATGAGTCAGTGCCCAGTCCAAATTAGTGTTTTGGGTTTCTGGTATTTGCAGTCGATGTTGGCTGCAAGCCGCCAAATAAAGCGCCAAAGGGTGGCCTTGGGCCATCTTTAGCAAAGGTATTAATCTTTCTTGCTCTACGCCGTAATGTTGCAGTAATTGATGCGATTGATCGGCATCGAGCGGCCCAAGTTCTAAAGTTTTAAACTGGCCGTAGCCATTGTCGTTGATCAACCAGCCATCATGGGGCGGTTGTCGAGAGCACAGTAGTAAGGTGATCTGACGAGGCAGTTTCGGCGTTAAAAATTGCCTGATCCACATGTCCAACAATTTGAGGGATTCATAATTATCAAGGGCGATGAGTGTAGGGGATGTGGTCAGTTGGGCTAAGGAATCTAATGCTAATGGTTCGCCAATAGCGCTACTTAAAGCGTGCAAAAACCCCGCGTCAGTTGGTTCTATATGGGCGCAGTCCAAATGTAATATAGGAGCGGTTTGCCCCAGTTGTTGCAATAAGGTGGTTTTTCCGATGCCCGAAATTCCATGAATATAAAGCACTTGTGTGTGGCCACTTGCTAACAGTGGTTCAAGTAATTTTAATTCGGCCTTACGGGTAATTTCTCTAGTAAGCATAACTGAGTAACTGCCTTTACTTGGTTAAACGCGCTTAATTTATACTAACTCATTTCTATAGTGTGATCGCCATCCATGAGTAACATTCTCATGAGATTCTCATCAGCCTGCCTAGTGTCGCTTCTCAGAAATTGCTACCTTTTAGTGAGTTTAGTTGTTTTAACTAGATATAAACAAGGGCTAAGCATGAAGGCACTAATAGTTAACTTTAATCTTGATGGTATCACCCGTAGCGACTACGAGGGTGTATGTAACGAACTAGCTCCAGCCTTTGCTGCAGTACCCGGATTGATCTCAAAACACTGGTTAGCCGACGAAGCGAACAACACCTATGGCGGCATTTACTTGTTTCAAGACCAAGCGGCTCTAGATGGCTTTCTGGCCTCTGAGTTATTTGCAGGTGTTGGTGGCAACCCCGCTTTGGCTAATGCCACGGCCAAACCGTTTAGCATTTTAGAAGGCCCAACTCGAGTCACTCGAGGTCTGTAGTAACCCAATATAAATAAGTTGTAGGAGAGTAATATGTCAATCGTACGCATTACACCAAGGGGCGTTAATAGCTACTCAAAATGTGCTGAATTAAATGCCCATATGATCACTGTTTATGACACAAAAACTAAATTAACCATGCGTACCTCAGTTGAAGATCAGGGTATTCGTAGTGATCTTAGCGCTCAAGCAGTTCTGCCTAATGACACCCTGGGTAAGTATATTAAAGCAGGCGAGTACCAACTAAAAATGCTCACTGATGGTTGTGATTGGTTGTCAATGGGAAGCGAAACAATCAAGCCTGACGGCACCGGGCAATATCAAATCAGCGATGATGCTGAAGAGTGCACGTTATACCAAGTACGATACGAATGGCAAAAACACGGCAGCCGCCTTGTATTTAGCGAGACCGATTCGATAGGTCGAGACGCCTGTGATGAAAATATGCAAGCCTTTGAGTTGAGAAATAGCTCATGTATCCTTTTAAACTGGTCCGGCACTGGATTTGACTGCCTGTTTACATACGCTAGTGATGACAGACAAATTTATCGATATATCTTAGATCAGTAGCTATGTAGGGCTCGAGCATCGGTATAAAGAAGGTATTTGTCTCCTACTTTTGGAGGAGACCCATGGACAGTGGAAACCCATTTCTGCCAGGAAATTCTGGTGCCAATTCACGTGCGTTGGACATTTTTAACCACAATCTAAGTAACTTTCGCCGCTGGTCTGGGGCTACATGGTCTTCAAAACTGGTGCGTGAGTGGAGTACCAGATAGTTGTTGGCAAATTGCATATCACCAGGTTGCAGCATCATGTCTAAGCGCATCTCGGGTTGCAACATAATTTGGTCAAACAGGTCTAACGCCTCACGCTCAACTTGGCACAGCGGTTGCTGCATCATGTCATGGCCGAGTTCAATGTACTGACGTAAATAGCGGCAGCTAAGCTTGCCTTTGTGGTAGCTGAACAAGGGAGATAGGGTTGGCAGGTCGTTACCTAAGTGGGCATAGAGATAGGTTTTGTAGTACAGACCTAGGTACTCGGGATGGTGATTCAATAGTTGATTATAAATGGCTGCCACGCTCACCAAACTACTCAGGCCACCAGCCTTGGCTTTGCGTAAGCACAGCAAGCCGACTACGTCTGAGGGGTCTGTGTGGTAGGGCAGGTAGCGGTTGGTTTCGTAGACACGAGTCTGTTTATCGTTTGGATCGCCTACGTTTTCCACGCCACCAAGGATATCTCCTCTGGGGTTTTGAGCTACAGGAATGCCGAGGTGGAGACCAATGCCATAATAAATTGCGTGCGCTTGAGCTTGCGTATATTGTGCCAAAGGCAGGCCGCGTAACAAAAAGAAGCCGCGGCCATCTTCTAACTCATCGGCAAGCCGAGTTAATTTGGTGGCAAATTGCGCCAGTGGAAAATCTTCTTGGTTAAAATTTGGGTAGGTTCGCCCCGTGTCATTGAGCACATTTAAGGCACTATTAATATCGGCCACATCTTGCTGCGAAAGGTGGTGGATATAGCTTTCGTCGTTGCTATAGTCCTTGGCTGTCCAGGCGGAGGGCCCCGTAATAGGTTGCTTAAGGATTGTGCTCATGTGTTGGTGGCCTTTAATCAGGAACTTTGTCGCATGCTAGCAAAAAAAAATTAGTACCGACACACTATATTACGAAATCAACATAGGCCTCTGTTAAAGTTGAAATTGGGCCGAGACGGAGACTTAGCGCGCGTAGAGACGGTGCACAATGGCCACTTGGTCATTGATGCCAATACTGGCAGCTTAAAGGGCTAGAGCAAGTGTTGCCAATTTGTGCAGATGAATTCTGTATAGGATGCGCGAAGCGTAACTGCTACTTATGGTATGGCCTAGCATTTTTCATACCATCTGTACGGCCTATTTAGCATATTTCCTTCCTGTAATAGAAGAACACGGTCTAATGGCGTTGTTGTGCTTCAACTTTTGTCGGCGTAGGCTGTTTAATGTAGCTTAGACTACGCGATAGGGCGCTATTCACGTCCTCTACCGGGAGTACACCCTAGGTGTGCTTCCGGCACAACAACTCCTCCACGATAAATATAAACCACCCGACCCATGTGCTGCCAGTACTGTCCTAGTGTAACAAACACATGAAGAGTAGAAGCTGCTTAAGCTATAGCCGAACTAGCCCTTGGCATCGAGCTAAATATCTGTAAGTATTTGTTGGTTATATAGCTTCTTCAGTAAGTGCCTGTGGGCGTTCTATGAGATGTTTCTATCGAGGCACGGTAATTTACAGCGATACTTAAAACGCCCTTTATCACAAGGGGGTGGCTAAAGGTGTGCGTAGAACAGTTCTAGAAGACCTTGTGCTCCTCTGTCATCAGCTCTCACTGGCTTAATGTGCAGGCTTCTCTTTAAACTGATGACGATCTGCACTAGCAAACGGATTGGTGATGCTAGAACTGATGCCCGCTGGTTGGAAGTCCGCATATTGCTCAGTCATAATTTTGCGCACATGGGCTTCGTTATGGAGGCTGACATCAATCATCACTAAGTAGGCATCATGCTCCAATAAATCATGAAATCGGGAAATTTTATAATTTTCATGATGCAGACCAATCAATCCACCTAACCAAGTACAAAACAATACCGGTGCCACCATCACAACTATATACTGGAATATTCCCAGTTCAAGGTGGCCTAAATTTAGACGTGCAAAACTAAGTATTGCGATTAAACCAATAAACCCACCAATGATGGACCCGCGCTCAGCACTATGGACTAAATCGTAACGTTCAAAAATGTTCGCGGAATGAATTTGGTGCTTCTGCAATCCCGCCTCGTCCTTGCTGAGCACTTGAAAATCCCAGCCCGACACGATGCGTTTGTAGAGCTGTTCAGATAAGTGTTCGACTCTATCAATATTACGACACACAAAATACATGCGTTTCATAACCACCTCCCAACTATTTGCAGGGCACTCAGTCACCTACGTAATTGCAGATTATAAAGCCTCTGGCAATGATTAATCAGTGTACAGCAGTTTTATCGTACTCTTCTGTATCGATCATGTCATGCGTTAGATAGATTAATCTAGGTTAATCGTACGGGTCTTCCTATTGGAATCTTTAGACGCTAGACGTTCGTGGTGAATAAACAACCCAAACACGGTGACTAGTTCCCGTTAACCTCAATCACGCGCCCTGAGTATCCGTTCGTATCCTAGGGCCTTGAGACATTTATATCTGATGGTATTCAGCTGATAACTCGTTGCAGTGGTACAGTGAATTTAGCCGCTACCTTGTGGGCTTCGAATAAGATACGTATGCCCGGCGCCATGTCTGTGCAAGCAAAAGAGCGGCACTTGCTGAATTCGAATTGCACGCGTTGCGATTGCAGTAGCGTTCAAAACAAAACGAAGTCTTAGCGGTGGTAACGATTCGTGTAGCTGCCCACAGTGAAGCGCCTACAAGAGGCACAGATCTTGTGCTGGAGAGCGTCTTTAAGGACCTCCACAAGTGTGGGTGGATGCGCACATATGGGGTCTCTCCATTTAAATGAAAGTCCTCCACTAGCAATCCTACGGCTTCGCTCAAGCGCATGCCCGTATCAGAAATTAACCCCATCAACCATCGTATGTCGTCATCTTCAGCTTTGCACTGTACCTGCACGTCAATAAGGTTTGCCGTTGAGATGGGATGTCGTTTTGCTGCATCAGTGGAGGTGTCGTGAACGTATACGCTGCTAAACGGGTTTTTAAATTCTAGTCCATGTTCAGAGATGGCTAAGCTAATTATTGCTTTGACAGTTGTCAGGATTCTTCTGATAGAGCTAGATGACAGTGATTTATCCAGCATCCAATCTCGGAACAGGCCCGCATCACTGGAAGTGTATTCATTTATAGGCCTATCACCTAGACACTCAATCAAATATCTAGTGTTTCTTTCTGCGGATGTATAGAACGTTTTTGATCTATCCTTACCTTTCAGTCGTAGGTATAAGTCTTTTGATGCTGTAACAGTTGGTGTGTTTGAATAGCCGTCATGGCTCTTTGTTAGAAGGTGAGCAGCTGGGATATCCATTGATGAAATTCGCAAGGTAAGCCAATAAGCTTCTAGTTTTGCGCTTATGGAAGTGGACGCTATAGATGCTTTATGTGAGGATTTTGTTCTAAGGCATATTACTATCTTATCTTTGGTGTAATGACCTTTAATGTCCTTAGGTACGGATCTGCCGTAGTAATAAACACTGTCTTTAGTGTACGTATATGCTGGATTTAGACCTACCATAAGACCTACCGTTATTTTTAATTAATAAAAACACGTGTAGAAACAACAGGTTGTGGAGTTCTTTGGGGAGTTGTGGTGCCCGGAGACGGAATCGAACCGCCGACACGAGGATTTTCAATCCTCTGCTCTACCGACTGAGCTATCCGGGCAATACTGCATTGCTCTCTTCTGAGCCGGTTGCGCCATGCTGGGCTACCGAGAAGAGGGCCGTATTAAACCCGTTTTGGTTTTTCCTGTCAACAATAAGTTGCTGAAATGTGGGTAATTTCTTTATTTTTGGGTCAATTGCCTAGGCTGAGGGTGGAACATAACCATCGGCTTGGTCGTAATCGTCGCCCGAGATGAATTTGTCGAGCTCGCCTTGTAGGTAGGAACGGCTTTCGGGGTCCATCATGTTGAGGTGTTTTTCGTTGATGAGCATAGTCTGGTGAGCCAGCCAGTCTTGCCATGCTTGTTTGGACAATGTCTCAAAAATTGCTTGGCCTTTTGCGCCGGGGTAAGGGGGGCGATCCATGGCTTCCATGTCGGCTTTGTACTTGGTGCAAAATACGGTGCGTGTCATTGGTTGTTCTCGAGTAGTTTTTTAATGGGTGTGGCTAAGCCTATTGTATGCAGTTGCGCCGCGTCGTACCACCTGCTTTGATCATTTTCGGCGACTTTTGTGGGGTGTTGATGTAATTGCAGTAAATGCGGTTCGATGCTGAGCTTGTAGTGGCTGAACACGTGTTTAATGGTGGGCAAGGCTTGGGTTTTGATCGGCAGGCCACTGAGCGCTAGGTGAGCGTGCAGTGCGTTAAGGTCTGCGTACTCGGGTAGGCTCCATAAACCACCCCAAATGCCTTTCTCTGGCCGTTGCTGTAGTTGGATTTGGCCTTGCGGGTTTTTGAGCAATAGTACACTTATGGTTTTTTGGGGTAACACCTTTTTGGGTTTGGGTGTAGGTAGCTGCGCCACGGTATCACCGGCGAGGGCTTGGCAGGTGGACTGCATGGGGCAAGTAACGCACAAAGGCTGCTTAGGTTTGCATACCGTGGCACCTAAATCCATGATGGCTTGGCTGTAGTCTGCGTTGCGTTGCGTAGGTGTCAGCTGGGTGGCTAGTTGCCAAAGCTGTTTGTCTATGTGGCTGAGCCCCGGCCAGCCCTTCATGCCGTATAAACGGGTGAGAAGGCGCTTTACGTTGCCGTCTAGGATGACGCCCTGTTGGTCGAAGGCTTGGCTAATAATTGCGCCAGCGGTGGAACGGCCGATACCCTTGAGAGCCATTAAACTCTCTAAGTCGCTAGGCATGCGGCCTTGATGTTGTTCGCATATGGCAATGGCACTGGTATGTAAGTTACGCGCTCGACTGTAGTAACCCAAACCGGTCCATAGGCTCAGTACGTCATCTTGCGCCGCCTGGGCTAGGGCTTCTACGCTTGGAAAACGCTGCATAAAACGTTCGAAGTAGGGAATCACTGTGGCGACTTGAGTTTGTTGCAGCATGATTTCTGACACCCAAACCCGGTAGCCGGTGCGGTTTTTTTGCCATGGCAGGTGGTAGCGGCCATGTTGGTCAAACCAGTGGAGAAGTTGTTGAGCAAAGGGTGCTTGAGTGGGCATGAATTTTGGGCGGTGGCTATATATGTGGCTGTGGATAACGGGTTATGGCCAGTATACAGGTGTTTTATGGCTATTAGACACGTTTTAGTGGGTTAGCGCTTTGTAAAATGTATGCTAAAGGCCTTATAATCGGGCCTCATTACATCGACAGTTAAATCAATCACCACGAGGTCATCTCATGACGGCACGTACCGCCACTGTGGAAAGAAACACCCTAGAAACTCAAATTAAAGTCAGCGTTAATTTAGACGGCACTGGCCAGTTTAATTGTGTCACTGGGTTACCCTTTTTAGACCATATGTTGGAGCAGGTTGCGCGCCACGGTTTAATCGATTTAGACATCAACGCTCAAGGTGATTTGCACATTGATGCACACCACACCGTGGAAGACTTAGGCATAACCTTGGGCATGGCCATCGATCAGGCCGTGGGTGACAAAAAGGGCCTAACCCGTTATGGCCATGCTTATGTGCCGTTAGATGAGTCATTGTCTCGCGTAGTGCTAGATTTCTCTGGCCGTGCTGGCCTGTTTCACAAGGTGGAATACACCCGCGGCCGCATTGGCAGTTTTGATTCGGACTTGTTTGATGAGTTCTTCCATGGGTTTGTGAACCATGCCAAGGTGACGCTACACATTGATAATATTCGCGGAAAAAATGCGCACCACCAAGCCGAAACCGTGTTTAAGGCGTTTGGCCGTGCATTGCGTATGGCCTTGACTGCCGACGAACGTATGGCGGGTATGATGCCGTCTACTAAAGGCAGTTTATAGGCCCTTAACATGAAATCCATTGCAGTGATTGACTATGGCATGGGCAACTTACACTCGGTTGCCAAAGCCCTGGAACACGTTTGTCCTGATACCCGTGTTTACGTGACCAATGATGCCGCCAAAATTGAAGCCAGCGACCGTGTGTTGCTACCCGGTGTGGGTGCCATTCGTGACTGTATGGCAGAGATCAAACGCTTAGGCGTGGACCAAATTGTGGCCGACCAAATGGGCAAAAAACCGATGTTAGGTATTTGTGTTGGTATGCAGGCCTTAATGCAGCGCTCCAGCGAAAATGGTGGCGTAGAGTGTTTAGACCAGTTGCCTGGCGAGGTCTCATTTTTCGGCGAGCAGAACAGCGTGCAAGAGGCGCATTTAAAAGTGCCCCACATGGGTTGGAACCAAGTGAAACAACAGCCCCATGCCCTATGGAACGGTATCGAAGACAATAGCCGTTTTTACTTTGTGCACAGCTACTATGTGCGCACACAACAACGAGACATCGTTGCTGCCACGTGCAATTACGGTATCGATTTTGATGTGGCGCTGGCGCGAGAAAACTTGTTTGCAGTGCAGTTTCATCCAGAAAAAAGCCATTCTGCTGGCCTTAAACTTTTACAAAACTTTTTACAGTGGGACGGTAGCTAACTGCTGCCGCTGATCTATATGTCACAAAATCCTTTGTTAATGATCCCTGCCATCGACCTTAAAGATGGTGAATGTGTACGCTTGCGCCAAGGGCGCATGGAAGACTCCACGGTATTTTCTGCCGACCCAGTGGCGGTTGCACGCCAATGGGTAGAGGCTGGGTGTCGTCGTTTGCATTTGGTGGACTTAAACGGTGCGTTTGCGGGTAACCCTGTAAATGGCGATATCGTTAAAGCCATTGCTATGGCGTACCCTAAGCTGCCCATTCAAATTGGTGGTGGTATTCGTAATGTTGAGATTATAGAAGCCTACCTACAGGCCGGTGTTGAGTATGTGATTATTGGTACCCAAGCGGTGCGTGATCCGGACTTTGTGACCCAAGCGTGTCGTGATTTTCCGGGCCGCATTATTGTGGGGCTGGATGCTAGCGACGGCATGGTGGCGGTAGAAGGTTGGGCCGAAGTGACCGACGTTACGGCGGTTGATCTTGCCAAGCGCTTCCGCAATGATGGTGTGAGTTCCATTGTGTATACCGACATTGCCCGCGACGGCATGATGCAAGGCGTCAACGTAGAAGCCACGCGCCATTTAGCAAAAGCGGCGGGTATCCCTGTAATTGCCTCGGGTGGTGTGACTAATATGGACGACGTGCGGGCGTTGGCGTCTGTGGCAGGCGACGGCATTGTAGGTGCTATTACCGGCCGCGCGATCTACGAAGGCACGCTGGATTTAGCGGCGGCGCAAGACTATTGCGACGCACAACTTTAATCCTCTACCAAGGTAGGATAACAACATGGGCCTAGCCAAACGCATTATTCCTTGTTTAGATGTTAACAACGGCCGTGTAGTGAAGGGCGTGCAGTTTTTGGATATACGCGACGCCGGTGATCCAGTGGAAGTGGCTAAGCGTTATAACGAGCAAGGTGCCGATGAAATTACCTTTTTAGATATCGGCGCCACCCATGAAAACCGTGACACCATGGTGCACACGGTGGAAAAAATGGCGAGTGAAGTGTTTATCCCCCTTACGGTGGGCGGTGGCATTCGCTCGTGTGATGATATTCGCCGCATGCTCAACGCCGGTGCCGACAAGGTAGGTATCAATTCGGCGGCAGTGTTTAACCCGGATTTGGTGCAGCAAGCGGCTGGACGTTTTGGCGCGCAGTGTATTGTAGTGGCCATTGACGCCAAAAGTGTGAGCGCCCCAGGCGAACCACCCCGTTGGGAGATTTTTACCCACGGTGGTCGCAAACCTACGGGTATTGACGCTGTTGAATGGGCGATCAAAATGGTGGCGTATGGTGCAGGTGAAATCTTATTGACCAGCATGGATCAAGATGGCGTTAAAAACGGTTACGACTTAGGCCTAACCCGTGCCATTAGTGAGGCTGTGTCTGTGCCGGTGATTGCTTCGGGTGGTGTGGGCAACCTCGATCACTTGGTAGATGGTGTCATTGAAGGTAGGGCCGATGCAGTACTGGCCGCCAGCATCTTTCATTTTAATGAATACACAATTCCAGAAGCCAAGCAGTACATGGCCTCAAAGGGTATCGAGATGCGGCTTTAATTGCTCGATTAAGGACGAAACAGACATGAGTATAATTCCCTCTTCGTCCAGTTTAGGTAGGTTTTGATTTAAAAACGCGATGGTGGCAGGGTAAGGGTGCCCGATAAGCACCACATATCCGTATTTGCGTGCAATGCGCACAGCCTGGTCAAACTGCACTGTTAGCGCCTCGGTGGCGGTATCGTTGTCTAAAAATACATCGCGTTCTAGGGCGGGAACCTGTTGGCTTAAAGCTTGTTGTAAGGCCAAACTTTTGGCACTGGTGCGGCTGTCTACAAAAAATAAATTCAATTCTTTGGCTAGGTCCATGGTCCACTGCATAGGTAGGGGTTGCTCGGTGAGCGCGCTACCCATGTGGTTGTTGAGGCCTTGCACATGTGGAATGCTGGCTAGGTTGCTCCTCAATACTTGTTTAAATTCATCTTCCTGCATGGCAAGGGTTAAGCCGCCGGGGCCCAGCCGCAAACCGGCGTGGTTTTCCATAGGCACGTGCAGCATCACTTCTTTATCGGCTAGGTTGCCCTGTTGGGCGAGTAGAGCGCCATGAGGGGTGTGCGGCATCACCGCAAGGGTAATTGGTCCGGGCAGGTTAACGATGCCTAGGCCGTTGGCTAGGTTGTAACCCAAATCGTCAATAATGATGACCATAGCGGGCTGTACTTCTTCGGCCCACGCTGTTGGCGCAATGCTTATCAAGGCTGCCGCAAGCCACGTGACTAGGTTGAATGAATGTGTAAAAGGTTTAACGAGTGCCATCATGGGTTAATTAGTACGATTCTTGAGTAACGTTAGGGCTCTGGTAAGTTGAGCATCTTTTGTTGAGTTGTCGTCGCTTGCGTCATCGACTTGTACATGTGGCGCGATGCCTTTGTTGTGAATGTTGTGGCCTGCGGGGGTAAAGTAGTAGGCGGTGGTGAGTTTAATGCCAGCACCGTTAGGTAAACCAATGATCGACTGTACCGAGCCTTTGCCAAAGCTGGTGGTGCCTACCAGTTGTGCTCGCTGGTTGTCTTTCATAGCCCCTGCCACAATTTCTGACGCAGATGCACTGCCATTATTGATGAGTATCACCATGGGCAATGCTTGGCTAGGGTCGCTTGTGGTGGCGTCAAAGCGCAGGTTGGCCTGTTGTTGGCGGGCCTGGGTAGTCACAATAGTGCCTTGGGTTAAAAAGCTGTCGGCAACGGCGGCCGCAGCATCTAGGGTGCCGCCAGGGTTGTTTCTTAGGTCCAGTAACCAGCGCTTGGCGCCTGCGTCTAATAAAGTCTGCATTTGATGCTGTAAATCGGTACTGGTGTGGTCTTGGAAGTGGCTAATGCGGATGTAACCGACGTTAGTTTGCATCAGTTCGCCGCGTACACTGCCCGTGACAATAAGCGCTCGCGTTAGATCAAAGCTCAGCTCTTTGCCCTTGCGTAAAATCTGCAATGTGACTTGTGAGCCTGTGGGGCCTGTCATCAACTGGTCTAAGGCATGGTTATCGAGGCCTTTGACAGCTTGGCCCTGCACGTGGGTGATCCAATCGCCCGGTAAAATCCCGGCTTTATGGGCGGGGCTGTCATCAATGGGCGTAATCACACGGATATAGTTGCCTTCTGGAACCAGCTCCACTCCAATACCCGAATACTCGCCTTTGGTGTCTTGTTGTAATGTGGTCATGGCCTCGGCATCCAAATAACTGGAATACGGATCGAGTTTTAAAATCAGGCCTTGTAGCGCAAGCTGCAATAATTGCTCGTCATCTTTAGCCTCGACATACTGCAAGCGGATACGTTCATACACCGCCACAAACGACTGTAGGGCTGCCAGCGGCACACTGCTGGTGGCAGGGGCTTGTGCCATTGCTGCGCCGCTAACGAGCAGTAAGCTAAGGACGAGACAGCGTAACGCCGTGGCAATAGGCCATACTTTAGTCAGCGGCGGTATGGTGTGGAAAAGTGACGTCATAGGGCTACTTTATTGCAACCAGTGTTTGGGATTGAGGGGTTGGCCTTGTTTGCGTAAGGAGAAATATAGACCTGTTTGGGCGTTACCGCCAGACTTTCCACTACTGGCAATCAACTGTTGTGCACTTACTGGGTCGCCAACACTTAAGTAGAGGGCTTGGTTTTGCCCGTATAAGCTTAAAAAGTCGTCGCCATGGTCGAGGATGATCACTAAACCATACCCTTTGAGCCAATCAGAAAACACCACTTGGCCACCGTGTACCGCCACTACGTCGGTGCCTTCTTTAGCGCTAATGAGCCAGCCTTGTTGGCTTAGGGGGTAGTTCGATTGGGTGACCCCAAACCGGTTAAGCACTGTGCCCTTTAACGGCCAAGGCAGATGGCCTTTGGCGTCTATGAAAGGTTGGTGAGCCACTTTGATGTTGGCTTTAGCAATGGCAATTTGAATTTGATCTAACAACTCTTGCGCTTGCTGCTGATCCACCTTAGCGGTGCTAAGGCGTTGTGCTTTGCTTACTTGTTGGTTTTTAAGTTGCGACAGGTTGTGAGCCAGCTTCTGTTTGGTTTGTTGCAGTTGTGAGGTCTGCAATTTAAGTTGCTCGGCTTTGAGTTGCAGGCTGAGGCTCAGGTCAGCTTGTTGTTGTTGTACTTGGGCCAATGTTTCTAGAGTTTGCCGGTAGGCGTCCATTTGTTCGGCGCTGGCTTGGTTGAGGTATTGGTAATAGGCCATGTTGCGCGCTAGGCTAGCGGGGTTGTTAAGGTTGAGCAATAGGTTGCCCGCAGGATTTTGGCCTTGCTGATATTGGCGTTTGAGCTGATTGGCGAGTTGCTGTTCTTGGTCTGCCAGGCCGTCTTGCAGGTGGCTTGCTTGTGTTTGTAATTTTTCCATACGCTGGCTGGATTGCTGGCTGGCGTGCTGGTTTTGTTTAATGTTTTTGGTGAGCTGGCTGACTTTCTGCTCATGCTTGCGCAATTGCTTTTGCAGCTGCGAGGCTTGGTTTTGAGCCTTATTGAGCCACGTTTGTAGCACGCTAATGTCATCTTTTAGCTGCAGCATGCGTTGTTCAACCTGCTGCTCGCTATTGGCTGTGGCTAAACCGGCCCATAACCATAGTAAGCAACATGTAATTTTGGCCAAGTAATGCAAGTTAGCTAAATTCCACCAAACTACGTCCGGTCATTTCCACAGGTTGCTCCACTGCCATTAGGTGTAACAGCGTTGGGGCAATGTCGGCGAGTACGCCGGCCCTTAGTTTGGCGGTCTGGCTGCGAGAGCTGACATAAACTAACGGCACTGGCCACAGCGTATGAGCCGTGTGAGGTTGGCCGGTGGTGGGGTTTTGCATGAGTTCTACGTTGCCGTGGTCGGCCGTAATTAGGGCTTCGCCATCCACTTTAGCTAAGGCGGCAACGATACGGGTAAGGCAGGCATCTACGGCTTCTACAGCTTGTACGGCGGCATCAAATTTACCCGTGTGGCCTACCATGTCGGCATTGGCAAAGTTACATACAATTAAATCGTAGCTTTGGTTTTCAATGGCGCTCACCAATTTGTCGGTGAGTTCGGGTGCGCTCATTTCTGGCTGTAGGTCGTAGGTGGCAACGTTGGGGGAAGGGATTAGCTCTCGGCTTTCGCCTTTGTAGAGTGCTTCTTGGCCGCCGCTAAAGAAAAAGGTAACGTGGGCATACTTTTCCGTTTCGGCAATCCGTAATTGCGTTTTACCTTGGCTGGCCATCACTTCACCCAAGTCGTTAGTGACACGCATGGGTGGGTAGGCACAGGCGGTGTCTATGCTGGCGCTATATTCGGTCATCATTACAAATTCGGCTAGATCCAAGGCCTCGCCACGCTCGAAGCCGTCAAATTCTTGATCTACAAAAGCGCGGGTAATTTGGCGCGAGCGATCAGGCCTAAAGTTAACACATAGTACCGTATCGCCGTCTTTAATGGTGGCCGGTTGGCCGCGTTCGTCAAGAATAACGGTGGCGGGTACAAATTCGTCGGTGTCATTATTTAAATAGGCTTCTGACAGGGCATTGAGGGCCGACAAACATTCGTATTCGGCTTCGCCGTAACGCATGGCGCGGTAGGCACTTTCGGTGCGCTCCCAGCGTTGGTCGCGGTCCATGGCATAGTAGCGGCCACATAGGCTGCCAATGCGGCCATTGATGGGCTCTAAATGGTCCATGAGGGCTTGGATAAAGGCTTGTGCAGAACTTGGCGCAGTGTCGCGGCCGTCTAACCAAGCGTGTACAACTACGGCCTTGGCGCCACGGCTGTGAGCCAGGCTGCAGGTTGCAAATAAGTGGTCTTGGTGGCTATGTACGCCGCCATCAGACAACAAACCGCATACGTGGACGGTGCCGTCGTTGGCCACAGCTTTATCGATGGCGCTGAGTATGACTGCGTTTTCCACGAAGCTACCGTCGACAATGGCTTTGCCAATGCGGGTGAAATTTTGATACACCACACGGCCGGCACCAATGTTCATGTGCCCCACTTCTGAGTTGCCCATTTGGCCGTCTGGCAAACCCACATCTGCGCCAGACGTGCCGACTAGCGTGTGTTGGTGAGTAGCGAGCAAGCTGTCCCAGGTAGGGGTGTTGGCGGCTTTAATAGCGTTGGAAGCAGACGATTCGCTTTGTCCCCATCCATCAAGAATAATAAGGGCTTTTGGGTTTGAAGTGGTCATGGTCATTTTATTGGGCAATGGGCACTTGATATTTTAGCAGTCTGCCCCCAAATTATCCACGCTATGGCGTATAATGCCGCCGGACTTGTCGCACATATACTAATTGCTGGAACATAAAGCTTATGGAACGTTACCTAGAATTTGCCATCAACCATTGGGAAATGGTGTTGGCCCTGTTACTGACCTTGTCGGTACTATTAATTACCGAACGTCGTAAAGCTGCGCCGTCTGTGTCGCCGCAACAAGCTACAGTGATGGCTAACGGTGAAGATGTGTTGCTGTTAGACATCCGTGCAGTGGCCGATTATAAGGCGGGCCACGTGATCGGTGCCAAAAATATTCCGTTTGCAGACATCACTAAACGTATGTCGGAACTTGAAAAATACCGAGACAAACCCATTATTATTATTTGTAAGACCGGCCAAACGGCGTCAGGTGCAGCTAATGTGTTGAAGAAAGCTGAATACAGCAACGTTCAACGCATGGCCGGCGGCATGGCCGAGTGGACTGGACAAAACTTGCCATTGGTACGTAAGTGAGCGCCAATGTAGTCATGTATAGCTCTGGCTATTGTGGCTTTTGTTTTCGCGCTAAACGATTGTTAGACAGCAAAGGTATTGCCTACCAAGAAATTAGTGTAGATGGGCACAACGACTTGCGTCAGCAAATGATGCAGATTAGCGGTGGCCGTACGGTGCCGCAAATCATCATTAACGATAAAGCCATTGGCGGTTGTGATGAATTGTATGCGCTAGAGCGCCAGGGCCAGTTAGACCCATTGTTAAACGCTTCGTAACGAAGCACCTTGAATAAAAATTATAGAGAACCAAGACATGAGCGAAGAAGAAAAAGGCGCAGCAGCACAAGCTACTGAAGAGAATACCCAGCCACAGATTATGATCCAACGCGTGTACTTGAAAGACTTATCTTTCGAATCACCAAACGCACCTCAGTCATTCACTGCAGAGTGGAAGCCAGAAGTGGGTGTAGACCTTAACAGTCAGGCGCGTCAGTTAAACGAAACGACCTTCGAAGTTATCTTGCGTATCACCATTACTGCTATGGCCGAAGAAAAGACGGTTTACCTTACCGAAGTGCAGCAAGCGGGTTTATTCCACATCGCAAACGTGCCTAAAGAATCTATGGGTCAGGTATTGGGTGCTTTCTGCCCTAATATCCTTTTCCCGTATGCTCGCGAAGCCATTGATAACTTAGTACAAAAGGGCAGCTTCCCAGCCTTGATGTTGTCACCGGTTAATTTTGATGCATTGTATGCTCAGAGCATCGCTCAGCAGGCAGCACAAGCTGAAGCAGGCGAAGCCGCGGCCGAAGAAAAGCCTGAGCAAACGCACTAACCCGAAGCAACCTAGCTAGCGCCAGCGTAATCTAGCTGGCGCCACGCCTCGTACACTACAATAGCCGCACAATTTGATAAGTTCAAACTGCGGCTTTCTGCTGTCATGGGTAAGCGAATTCTGCCGTCGCACCTCGCTCTAATGTCTTCGGGTAGGCCTCGACTCTCTGGGCCAAACATGACTGCATCACCTTTTTCAAACCGTGCCTTGCTAAAACAATCGCTGCCTTTGGTGGTCATGGCGTATATGGTTTTTGGTTGTACGCGGGTTATAAAGTCATCGTAGTTCTTATGCACTTGCATACGTGCCCACTCGTGGTAATCCAAACCAGCACGCCTTAAGGCTTTGTCTTCGAGCTTAAATCCCAAAGGTTCAATGAGATGCAGCTGAAAACCGGTGTTGGCGCACAGGCGAATAATATTGCCCGTGTTGGGAGGGATTTCTGGTTCAAATAAAACAACGTGTAACATGTTTGATCTTCTTCATTGCTGAGTTTACAGCCCAAGTTCGTTAATTTTTCGGGTTAAAGTATTGCGACCCCAGCCTAATAATTCTGCGGCTTCGCGACGACGGCCGTTGGTATGGTTAAGGGCCGCTTCTATCATAACCTTTTCAAAAGCTGGCAGGGCATGGTCTAACAGTTGTTGCTGACCAAATTGTAATTCTTTTTTTGCCCATTTAGAAAGCAACACTTGCCAGTTGTCGTTGGCATCCGTTTTGGTGGTTTGTTGCTGTAGTTCCGGGGGCAGGTCGCTGACTAAAATTTGGTTGCCGCTGCCCATTACACTTAGCCAGCGGCATACGTTTTCTAACTGACGCACGTTGCCTGGCCATGGCAGTTGTTGCAGGTGTTGCTCGGCCTCCCTAGACAGTAGTTTGGCTTCTACGGCCAGTTCCTTCGCGCTTGTTGTTAAGAAGTGCTGGGCCAGGGCGGGTATGTCTTCGCTGCGTTGGTTCAGATTAGGTAGCGGAATACGAATCACGTTGAGGCGATGATACAAGTCTTCACGAAACAGGCCTTGTTCTACCCTTTTAGTAAGGTCTTGATGGGTGGCAGCAATAATGCGCACGTCTACCTTTACAAGGCTGTGGCCACCCACGCGATAAAACTCGCCGTCGGCCAGCACCCTAAGTAGGCGGGTTTGCGCTTCGGCAGGCATGTCACCTATTTCATCCAGAAACAAAGTGCCGCCGTGGGCTTGTTCAAAGTGGCCTTTGCGCTGATTGGATGCGCCGGTAAAGGCGCCCTTTTCATGGCCGAATAACTCTGATTCAATGAGGTCTTTCTGAATGGCAGCCATGTTGAGGGGGATAAATGGCTGCTTACTTCTGGGGCTGTGTTGATGCAGCGCGTGGGCGATGAGCTCCTTACCCGTGCCAGATGCGCCGTTGATCATAACCGTCATGTTGGACTGCGAGAGCCTGCCAATGGCGCGAAACACATCCTGCATGGCGGGGGCTTCGCCTATAATTTGGGCGCTGGCTGGTGCTGGAGCAGGTTTGCTGGTGGCCACCTGTTCAGCCGCATGTTGTAGGCCGCGTTGCACCAATGCCACGGCTTCGTCGATATCAAAGGGCTTGGGCAAATAATCAAACGCGCCGCCCTGATAGGAGGCAACGGCACTGCCTAGATCCGAGTGGGCCGTCATAATAATCACCGGCACATGGGGTAGGCGTTGCTGCAGTTCTTGTAGCAGGCTCAGGCCGTCGATGCCGGGCATGCGAATGTCGCTGATGATGAGTTTGGGCGAGTTGTGCGCAAGGGCATCTAGCAACTGTTGGCCATGTTCGTAACACGTGCTAGAAATTTGCGCCTGGGTTAAGGCCCGATCCAGCACCCAGCGGATGGCGTGATCGTCGTCTACTATCCATACATCATGGCTCATGTTGATGACTCCATTGGCAAGTAAATATTAAAACAGGTGTAACTGGGGTGGCTGTCGCACTCAATAAGGCCTTGGTGCTGTTGGACTAGGCTTTGGGCTATGCTCAGGCCAAGGCCTGTACCTTGGGCACGGTGGGTAACCATAGGGAAAAATATTTCATCTTTAATGGCATCAGCAATGCCTGGTCCATTGTCGATAATGCTGATGCAACAGGCTAATCGGTGGCACACGCTGCCAATGGTAAAGCGGCGTACGGCACGCGTCTTAAGGGTGATCTGGCCATTGCTTACATGGTGTTCGAGTAGTGCCTGTAAGGCATTGCGGGCGATGTTTAAAAACACCTGAGTCAGTTGGTTGGCATCAATCAGCAAGCCTGGAAGGCTAGGGTCGTAATCTCGAACAATGTTAATGCGCTGACCCGCTTCGGCCTTGATGAGCTGTTCGATTTTATCCAAGATTTGATGCACATTGTGGGCCTGCTTTTGGGCTTGGCGTTGTGGTCCGAGCAGGCGGTCTACTAGGTCTCTCAGGCGATCGGCTTCAGAAATGATAATGTGGGTAAACTCTCGCTGCTCGGTCGTTAACTCCCGTTCTAATAGTTGCGCAGCGCCACGTATGCCGCCTAGCGGGTTTTTGATTTCGTGGGCTAGGTTGCGTACTAGGTTAGAAGAAGCGTGCTGCTGGGTTGCCATGCGAGCCTCTTGCGTGAGCCGTTTCATGCGCTCTAGAGGTTGGATTTCCAAGGCGAGGCTGCCTGGCTCGTCTACGGAGGTTACCGTTAGGTCGATCCACAGTTGGTGACCGTTGGTCTGCTGAATTTGCGTGTCGCGGATGGTAAAAGATTTTTGTTGGGCACAGCTTTGTTGTAGCTGTTGCGCCAGATGTGGGTCTAGATTTAATAATGCGGTTAATGGTTCTAGCTGCATTTGGTGTTGGCTAACGCGAAATAGGTTTTCTGCTGCCAAGTTGATAGCCACGATTTGCAAGCGTGAGTTGACCAAAACGATGGCCGTTGAGAGGTGGTTAACTAAGCCGGCTAAGGCTTGGTTGGCTTGCATAGGATTAGGCATGGCCGTCCTTTCTAGCGTGGGTTGTTACGCGCGCACTAAAATAGTGCGCATGGGATGCTTAAAAAGCCCTCCATGGAGGGCTTTGTTTAGGTCTTTTCATCGTCATCCAGGGCGGCCACTTTGCTGTCATCCTGACGTAGGTCAGGATCTAGATTCCGGCCTTCGCCGGAATGACGATAAACTATGCCGGAATGACAATAAGCTTCGCCGGCATGACGAGGCTGATTAGCAAGAGTAGTAAAGGGCAAACTCAACAGGGTGAGTTACGCTGTTTACTGCTTCTACTTCGCCGTTCTTAAGTTCGATGTAAGCATCGATCATTTCGTTGGTGAATACACCGCCACGGGTTAAGAACTCACGGTCAGCTTCTAGGCAAGACAATGCTTCTTCTAAGCTGCTAGCAACTGTTGGAATTGCTGCTGCTTCTTCGGCTGGCAAGTCATACAAGTCCTTGTCGGCTGCGTCGCCAGGGTGGATCTTGTTTTGGATGCCGTCAAGGCCAGCCATTAGAAGTGCTGCGAAGCACAAGTATGGGTTAGCTGTTGGATCAGGGAAGCGTACTTCTACACGGCGACCGCGTGGGTTGCTCACGTATGGGATACGGATCGAAGCAGAACGGTTACGCGCAGAGTAGGCCAACATAACTGGCGCTTCAAAACCAGGAACCAAACGCTTGTAGGCGTTAGTTGAAGCGTTAGTGAACGCATTCAATGCTTTGGCATGCTTGATGATGCCGCCAATGTAGTGCAGCGCCATGTCAGACAAGCCGCCGTAGCCGTCGCCCGCAAACAGGTTAACGCCATCTTTAGCAATAGACTGGTGCACGTGCATACCAGAACCGTTGTCACCAACAATTGGCTTAGGCATAAAGGTTGCTGTTTTGCCGTAAGCGTGTGCAACGTTGTGTACACAATACTTAAGAATCTGAACTTCGTCGGCCTTGCGTACCAAAGTGCTGAACTTAGTGCCAATTTCGTTTTGGTTGGCAGTGGCTACTTCGTGGTGATGTACTTCAATTTCTACACCCATGGCTTCCATGGCATCACACATTGCGCCACGCATGTCGTGAGAAGAATCTACAGGAGGTACTGGGAAGTAACCGCCTTTAACGGCTGGGCGGTGACCCATGTTGCCGCCTTCGATGGTGGCATTAGACTGCCAAGCGCCTTCTTCGGAGTTGATTTCGTACATGGCGCCTTGCATGTCGGCTTTCCACTTAACGTCGTCAAATACAAAGAACTCTGGCTCTGGGCCAAAGAAGGCTGTATCGCCAATGCCGGTAGACTTAAGGTACTCTTCTGCGCGTGCGGCAACAGAGCGTGGGTCACGGTCGTAGCCCTGCATAGTGGCAGGTTCGATAACGTCACAACGAATGTTCACAGTGGTGTCTTCGGTGAACGGGTCTAATACGGCAGACGCATCGTCTGGCATGATGATCATGTCAGAGTCGTTAATGCCTTTCCAGCCACCGATGGATGAACCATCAAACATTTGGCCTTCTGAGAAGAAATCTTCATCTACAACGCGAGCCGGAATAGTCACGTGATGCTCTTTACCTTTGGTGTCGGTAAAGCGTAGGTCAACCCAGCGAGCTTCGCTGTCTTGGATCATCTTAAGGGTGTTTGCAGACATAAAGTCTCTCCAATTATATAAGCCGGCTCTGGTGCCGGAGGTTTAGCTTGTTTGATGTATTGCTCTACTCTATAGCAACGGTCGTGCCAATATTTATTTTTGCATCAAAAATGGCCATATTTGGCGGTTTTTCGAGAAAAGTCAGTGTTATTGCGGCTATTGTGCAGCTGTTTGTTCATTTTGGTCGCTACAGTCTGCACCAAAATAGAACGCTTTGGTAGTGCTTTGCACCAAACTAGGGCAAGATTCATTTAACTTGTAATAATCCTTTATAGATACTGCGTATTGGTAGTATTTTTGCTATAATTTGCGCTGCATTTTTTTGGCACTGTTATATGGCAGTGCCCATACGTATTTTGGCCGTGTTCAATTGAGGCCGTTTGGAGTAGTGAGATGATCGAAAAGTTAAGAAATGTGGCGATTGTAGCCCACGTAGACCATGGTAAAACCACCTTGGTAGACAAGTTGCTAGAACAATCTGGCACCCTTGAACGTCGTGATCAAGGCTCCGAACGCATTATGGACTCTAACGACCAAGAAAAAGAGCGTGGCATAACCATTACCGCAAAAAACACTGCAGTAAGCTGGAATGGCTACCATATCAACATTGTAGACACACCAGGACACGCCGACTTCGGTGGCGAGGTAGAGCGTGTTCTATCTATGGTAGATTGCGTATTGTTGTTGGTAGACGCCGTAGACGGCCCTATGCCGCAAACACGTTTTGTAACGCAAAAAGCATTCCAACAGGGCCTAAGCCCAATTGTTGTTATTAACAAGATTGACCGCCCTGGCGCACGTCCTGATTGGGTCATGGATCAAGTATTTGATTTGTTCGATTCATTAGGCGCTACCGACGAGCAGCTAGACTTCCCAGTCATGTACGCTTCTGCCATTAATGGCATCGCCGGCACCTCTGTGGAAGACATGGCCGAAGACATGACGCCATTGTTTGAAGCTTTGGTTGAGCACGTTAAAGCCCCAGATGTAGATTTAGACGGCACTTTGCAGATGCAAATTTCCGCCTTGGATTACTCAAGCTACGTAGGCGTTATCGGTGTAGGCCGTATTAAGCGTGGCAGCATGAAGGTTGGCCAGCAAGTTAAGGTGTCTGGTGCTGACGGAAAAGTTCGGACTGCTAAGCTACAGAACGTAATGAGCTACATGGGTCTTGAGCGTATTGATGTGCCTACCGCCCAAGCTGGCGACATTGTTTGTGTGACAGGTATTGAAGGTCTCAATATTTCTGACACCATTTGTCATCCAGACCATGTGGAAGCTTTACCTGCTCTAAGTATTGATGAGCCAACGGTATCTATGACCTTCCAGGTTAACGATTCACCGTTTGCTGGATTAGACGGTAAGTATGTTACTAGCCGTAATATTCGAGACCGTTTGGACCGTGAATTGATCCACAACGTTGCCTTGCGCGTAGAGCCAGGTGATTCACCAGACCGTTTTGTTGTATCTGGCCGTGGTGAATTACACTTGTCGGTATTGATCGAAAGCATGCGTCGTGAAGGTTTCGAGATGGGTGTGGGTCGTCCACAGGTTATCGAGAAAGAAGTTGATGGCGTAATGATGGAGCCATACGAAGCGGTATTGATCGACTGTGAAGACCAGCATCAAGGTTCTTTGATGGAAGAAATGGGTCGTCGTAAAGCCGAGATGACCAACATGGAGCCAGACGGCAAGGGTCGTACACGTCTAGAATTCATCATTCCTTCTCGTGGTTTGATTGGTTTCCGTGGTCAGTTCCTCACCTTGACTTCTGGCAGTGGCGTAATGACATCTTTGTTTGATCACTACGGTGAAGTGAAGAAGGGTGCTTTGGCCGAGCGTCAAAACGGCGTATTGATCTCTATGGTTAAAGGTAAGATCTTAGCCTTTGCTTTGTTTAACCTACAAACCCGTGGCCGCCTCATGGTTGAGCCAAACATCGACGTATACGAAGGTATGCTTATTGGTGTTCATAGCCGTGGTAACGACTTGGCGGTTAACCCAACTAAGGGTAAGCAGCTAACTAACATTCGTGCCGCAGGTACTGATGAAAACATCGTGCTGAGTCCACCAATTCGTTTTACCCTTGAGCAAGCGCTTGAGTTTATTGAAGACGATGAGTTGGTAGAAGTCACACCTAACTTCATTCGTTTACGTAAGCGTTTGCTTACCGAAACTGCCCGTAAGCGTGCGCCAAAGTAAGCTGCCCTGAGGCATAAAAAAAGCCGGCCAATGTGTCGGCTTTTTTGTGTCTGTCATTTGTGAGTCAAGTTAGCGTAATATAGTAGAAGGCCATAGGGTGGAATTAACACCTTAAAGACGGGTCTTTAGTTGATACGCTTATGTTTGAGAAAGTCATGAAATTATCTATTGTTATTGTCGCCTGCCTTGTACTTTCGGCCTGTGCGGGCTCTGCCCCTCAGCCCTCTTTATTGGGTGGTGAAGATACCGAAGTGCCGAGTTTTACCGCATCTTATGATGCCTTCAGTTGTGACCAGCTCTCTTCCGAGGCGCGACGTATCACCGAGCAAATGCATGATATTGCCAGTGTGAGGGATGCGGATGCCGAAATGGAGCGTCTAGAGCTAATCGGTGGTGTGTTGTATTGGCCGATTTTGCTGTTTGTGGATGGTAGTAGTGATTCTGCGGGTGCCCAGGCTGAGTATGAGCAGCTTAAGGCGCGGTTGCTAAATTTGTCTGGCTGGGTAAGCCAAAAGCAGTGCAATGTGTAAGCGTGGCGCTACGTTGAGCAAATAGCAGGCATAAAAAAAGCAGCTCTTACGAGCTGCTTTCTGAGGCCGGGTTATTTTTATTATTAGGCCAAAGGGCGTCTTTTTTTCTTATTGCGCTTATTATTTTTATTGGCGCTGAGGGCATACTACCAACATTTTCCTCAGTGTCTAATACTTAAAAGTTATAGATTGCTACTAAAAAGGAATATCTAGGCGGGTTGGTGATTTGTGACTGCATAGCCCGCGTCTTGTGACGTTTTATATAGAGGCATAAAATAGCCTTTTTAAACACCTCTATTGAGTGAGTCCCCATGGCGAGTATTAACGTTTCCTATCCCCATCAACGTACCCTGCAAGAAGCGCGAGAGGCGGCGCAAACCTTTGCCGGAAAATTACAGGCAAAACTGGGGGTAGAAAGCCGTTGGCAAGATAATACCTTATTGCTCGAGCGCACGGGCGTCAATGGCTCTATGAGCCTGTCTGAGGGTCTGGTGGAGGTGGATCTAACCTTGGGCATGATGCTGACCCCGATGAAGGGTCAGATTGAGGCTGAAATCAATAAGCAGCTAGCGCGCTACTTGGGGTAGATTGCCCCATGAGCGCAGCTAAGCAAGCTATAGAATGTACCGGCTCAGGTCTTGGTTCTTAACTAGGTCCTTAAGGTTGTTGTCCACATAGGCCTGGTTGATAACGACCTTGGCGCCGTCAGCAAGATTAGCGGTAAAGGACAGGTCTTCAAGCAACCGCTCTAACAAGGTGTGCAAACGGCGTGCACCAATATTTTCGGTGCTTTCGTTGACTTCGTAGGCCAGTTCGGCCAAACGGGTTACGCCGTCTGGGCTAAACTCTAACTCCACCCCTTCTACGCCCATTAATGCTTGATACTGCTGTGTTAGTGAGTAGTTGGGTTCGGTAAGAATACGCGCAAAGTCTTCTGGTCGTAGGGCCTTAAGCTCCACTCGAATAGGTAAGCGGCCTTGTAACTCTGGAATCAAGTCGGATGGTTTAGCTACATGGAAGGCACCGGAGGTGATAAACAGAATGTGGTCGGTTTTCACCATGCCGTATTTGGTGGTTACGGTACAGCCTTCGATGAGGGGCAATAAGTCACGTTGCACGCCTTCTCTAGACACATCACCGCTACCGCCTTCTTGTTTCTTGGCAATTTTGTCAATTTCGTCCAAGAACACAATGCCGTTTTGTTCCACTGCGTCTAAGGCTTGCTGCTTGAGGTCGTCTTCTTTGACCAGTCCAGCGGCTTCTTCATCTTGTAATTGTTTTAAAGCGTCGGCTATCTTTAGCTTGCGGGTTTGTTTTTTGTCTTTGCCCATATTGGCAAACAAGCCCTGTAGCTGGTTAGTCATATCTTCCATGCCAGGAGGCGCCATAATCTCCACACCCATCGGCGTGGCAGACACTTCAATTTCGATCTCTTTGTCGTTTAACTGGCCTTCTCGCAGCTTTTTACGGAACACCTGCCGGGTACTAGACTCTTTGCTGTCAGCTTGGTCGTCACCACCTCGAGCGGGTGGCAGCAATACATCCAAGATGCGCTCTTCGGCTCGGTCGGCAGCCGTGTTAGCAACCTTAGTCATGGCATCTTCGCGCAGCATTTTCATGGCGGTTTCCATGAGGTCGCGAATGATGGATTCCACATCGCGGCCTACGTAGCCGACTTCAGTAAATTTAGTGGCTTCAATTTTAATGAAGGGCGCATGAGAGAGTTTGGCTAAACGTCGAGCAATTTCGGTTTTACCTACGCCGGTAGGTCCGATCATCATGATGTTTTTAGGTGTTATCTCGGCACGCATGTTGGGTTCGAGCTGCATACGACGCCAGCGGTTACGTAGGGCAATGGCCACCGCGCGTTTTGCGTCATGCTGGCCAATAATGTGGTTGTCGAGTTGGCTGACAATTTCAGCGGGAGTCAAATGAGACATGGTTCAGCCTTATGAGTTACTTTGAGCATCAAGCTCAATGGTTTCGATGGTGGTTTGGTGGTTGGTGAAAACACAAATGTTGGCGGCTATGTCGAGGCTTTTTTCCACAATTTCTTGTGCCGACAACTCGGTGTTGTCCAGCAAGGCAGAAGCGGCGGCCTGTGCATAGTTGCCACCCGAACCAATGGCAATGAGGCCGTGTTCTGGTTCTATGACATCGCCGGTGCCGCTGATGATGAGGGAAGCTTCTTCGTTGGCGACCACTAACATGGCTTCTAATTTGCGCAGCGCGCGGTCACTACGCCACTCTTTGGCAAGCTCTACGGCGGAGCGAACGAGTTGGCCATGGTGCTTTTCTAGCTGGCTTTCAAAACGTTCGAATAAAGTGAACGCGTCGGCAGTGCCACCGGCAAATCCGGCGATTACCTTGTCGTGATAGAGGCGGCGCACCTTACGGGCGTTGCCTTTCATTACCGTGTTGCCGAGGGATACTTGGCCGTCACCGCCCAAAACAACTTGGTTGCCGCGGCGTACAGATACAATAGTGGTCATGTTTTAGTCCTAACGTGAATGGCCTAGCTTGGATGAGTTACACAAGCCTGATTGTTTGTGGATGGGGTCAGATGGCCAAAATTCAACCAGTAACTTAGTTACTGGTTTTGTTGATACGAATGGATTCGATGCCTTGTTGAGCTAAAATGTCTTCGGCTTTGTTAAGGGTGGAGCGATTGCTAAACGGGCCAATACGTACGCGATACCAGACCGAACCGCTGTTGGACGTGGTTTTTTCTGCTACTACATTAGGCATGTTGAGCAAAATTAGCCGGGCTCTTAGACGATCCGCATCGGCCAAGCGCCGAAATGACCCGGCTTGTAGCAAGGTGTTGGTCTTTTTATTGGGATCCTTGGGCGTAGATAGGTAGGCCTCAACTTTGCCTGGTGTTACTTGGCTGTCTGGCAGCAAGGTATAAAAATCGAAACTGTCGGTCTTTTCGGCAGTCGCTTGAGGCTTCTTTATAGGCTTGCTGGCGGTGTTTTTAGAGGCAGTTTTTTCTGCCACTACCTTGCTGGCTTTGGTGTCATCAGGTTGTTGAGATAACATCAATAAACCGCCTACAAAGGCAATACTCACCAGCAGCGTAAACAACATCACAAAACGAGACACAGCAGGTTTATGCTGTTTCTTTTTGGCTTTACGTTTAGCGTAGTCGTGGGGTGCCACGCTTACATTTGCTCCGGTGCATCAACACCTAACAATTGCAAACCGTTGGCCATCACCTGACGGGCCGCCATACATAGGCACATACGGGCGTTACGCAGTTCGGCGTCATCAATCACCATGCGATGGGCGTTGTAGTAGCTGTGGAAGTTACTGGCAAGGTCTTTAAGGTAATGCGCCACTTGATGGGGCTCATGGTGGGTGGCCGCATTGGCGATCACCTCTGGGTACAATTGAATCTGCTGCATCAAATCGATTTCGGCAGTTTCTGTGAGCTTGTCCAGCTGACCTAGGCCTTGGTTTTGGTCCCATGCCATGTCTTTTTCGGCCAATTTGCGGATCAACGTGCAGATGCGCGCATGGGCGTATTGGATGTAATAAACTGGGTTGTCTTTACTTTCCGACTTGGCTAACTCTAGGTCAAAGTCCATGTGTTGCTCGGCTTTGCGGGTGACGTAAAAGAAACGTGAGGCATCTTTGCCTACTTCTTTGCGTAATTCACGCAAGGTGACAAAAGAGCCACTACGGGTGGACATTTGTACGCGCTCTTGGCCCCGATACAAAATGGCAAACTGTACCAGTTTGACGACTAAACGTGCTGGATCGATACCGAGGGCTTGTAGTGCGGCTTTCACCCGTGTGATGTAACCATGGTGGTCTGCACCCCATACGTTAATCACTGTGTCGAATCCACGCTCGAATTTGTTTAAGTGATAGGCAATGTCGGAGGCAAAGTAGGTGGTTTGGCCGTTGTCACGTTTGACCACCCGGTCTTTGTCATCACCAAAGTCGGTGGAGCGGAACCACAATGCGCCACCGTCTTCATAGACGTTGCCTTGCTCTTGTAGCTTGGCTATGGCGCGCTCGACTTGCTCACCTTGGTCTAGGCTGCGCTCGGAGAACCAGTCTTCAAAGTCGACACCAAAACCGTGTAGGTCATGCTTGATGTCGTCACGAATTGAGTCAAGACCGGCATCAAATACCAAACGATAGTCATCTGCACCGAGTAGGTTTTGGGCACGCTCGATGAGGTCGTCAATATGCTTTTCTTTGTCACCTTCTGGGGCATCGGCATGCAGGTCAACCATCACTGCTGCAGCGCTATGTTTTAAACGCTCACCCGCTTGGTTGTGTAGCTGCTTGGCAATGTCATTAACGTAATCACCTTGATAGCCATTGCTTGGAAATACAATGGCTTCGCCCGCTTGCTGGAGATAACGCAGCCATACACTGGCCGCCAAAATGTTCATCTGCCGACCGGCGTCATTGACGTAGTATTCGCGGTGTACATCATAACCGGCAGCGGCTAATAGATTAGACACGCTGGCGCCGTATGCTGCACCACGACCGTGGCCTACGTGGAGCGGACCTGTAGGGTTGGCGGAGACAAATTCAACTTGAACTTTGTGGCCTTGGCCGGCGTTATTACGGCCATAAGCGTCGGCTGCAGCGAGTACTTTGCCAACCACGGCTTGGGTGGCGTCTTGGCTAATAAAGAAGTTAATAAAACCTGGGCCTGCAATTTCGGTTTTAACCACCGACGGTGATGCTGGTAGATGGCTACAAATTAACTCAGCAATATCGCGCGGTTTACGGCGTACGGCCTTGGCCAAGGTTAAGGCTACATTGCTGGCTAGGTCGCCATGGGTTTTGTCGCGGGTGTTGTCGATGTTGATGTTAGCGACAAGGTTAGCGTCAAAATCGCCGCTGGTTTTAAGGGCGTCGATGGCTTGTTGAATCAGGTCGGCAATGTGTTGCTTCATGGCGGTGTACGGGCTTCTAAATAGGTTAAATAAGGCCACAAAATGGGCTTTGGGTGTTGTGCGTGGGTAAGGGGTGATTATCCCAGTTCTTGCGGGTCTATGTCTAGACTCCAGCGGATTTTACGTGCACCGGGATGCTGATCCAGTCGTGCACATAATTGCTGTAATAGTTGCTGTAACTGTTTGCGATTTGGGTGCTGTAATTGTAATTGGGCGCGGTAAAAGTGCGCTCGACGTGCCATAAATGCCGGCATAGGCCCAAACATAAGTAAAGAGCGTGTGAGGTCGGCCAATATTGGATCTTGCACCTGCTGAGCCAGCCAATGCAACAAGGTGAAAGCATGGTTAGCATCTTTGGCTTGGGCGTGAAATAGCGCCATGTGACCTAGGGGCGGTAAGCCACTTTGTTGGCGGCTGGCCAGCTCTTGTTGGGCAAAGGCGTTGTAACCCTTGCCTACCAACAGATCAATGGTGGGGTGGTCGGCTTGATAGGTTTGAATAACGGCGGTACCAGGGATATTCTCACGCCCCGCTCGACCTGCGGTTTGTACCAGCAATTGTGCTAGTTTTTCTGGGCCACGAAAGTCGCTACTAAAGAGGCTGGCGTCGGCATCCAAAATGGCCGCCAGAGTGACTTTTGGAAAATGGTGACCTTTGGCTAACATTTGTGTGCCCAATAGCAGGCAGGGGCCACCGGCATGAATCTGCGCAAGCATGGTTTCTAAGCTGCCTTTGTTACGCGTGGTGTCACGGTCGATACGGTAGACCGGTGTATTTGGAAACAGACTTTGTAACTGTTCTTCGGTGCGTTCGGTGCCTTGGCCAAGGGGTTTGAGTTGATGACTATGACATTGAGGACAGTGTAAATAAACCGGCTGTTGGTGTTCGCAGTGGTGACAGTGTAAACGTGGGGGACGGCGATGTAAGGTCATGTTGGCATCGCAGGCAGGGCATTGGGCCGTTTGACCACACGACTGACATTGTAAGCTGGGCGCAAACCCACGACGGTTAAGCATGAGCAATACTTGATGGCCTAGTTCGAGTTGGATGCCCACCATGTCTTGTAGTTGTTGAGAAATGCCTGCTTGCTGTGGCTGGTTACGTAAATCAATCACTTCATAACGCTGGTTACTAGCGCCGCCGGCTCGTTGTGTTAATAACCATTGTTGAAACCGGCCCCGACTGACGTTGGCAAGGCTTTCCAAAGATGGCGTCGCAGAACCAAGAACGATAGGAATACGGGCATCAGCTGCGCGTTTAATGGCCAAGTCGCGGCCGTGGTAACGAAACCCTTCTTGCTGCTTATAGGCTTGGTCGTGTTCTTCATCAATGATGATTAAACCCAACTTGGGGATCGGCGTAAACAGCGCTGATCGAGTGCCAATAATAATGTCGGCTTGGCCCAAGTTGGCTTGTTGCCAGGCATTTAAACGCTGATGCTCAGTAAGCCCAGAATGTAAGGCTAAAACGCGGTTGTTAAAACGCGCGTCAAGGCGTTGCAACAGCTGCGGTGTCAGGCCGATTTCTGGCACTAACAACAAAATACGTTGGCCGTTAGCCAACATCTCTGCCATGGCTTGCAGGTAAACTTCGGTTTTACCACTACCCGTGACACCGTTGATTAAGTGGCAGCTAAAGGCGTGGTGCGCGTTAGCTAGATGAGACACCACTGCGGCCTGTTCTGCATTAAGCTCGAGGGGTTGTTGTGACAGCTGCAAACTCACTGCTTGTGGATGCGGCTGGCTGGTGCTGAGCCATTGCTTTTCGATAAACGGTTTGAGCTGGCTGGGTTTGATGTTTTGTTTTTGCAGCTGGTCCAAATTGAAGGCCGGTGCCAAGCTTTGCAATTGCTGCCAAAGGGCCTTTTGTTTATGGGCGCGGCCAAAGTCCGGTTCAAGGTCGGCTAATTTCCAGTTAAGTTGAATCAACTGGTTAGCTTTGTCCTGACGTAGTTTGGCAGGTAATAAATGCATGAGGGCATCACCCACGGGGTATTGGTAATACTCGGCAGCCCAAAGGCCAAGTTGCCACAGTGCAGGTGGCAATAAGGCCGTGGTATCTAGGTAGCCTATAATGGGTTTTATTTTGTTGGCATCAAAGGTCGTGGTATCACTCATGCCAACAATTAAACCCACTCGTTCGCTGCGCCCAAAAGCCACACGTACACGCAAACCTATGGCAGGTGCAGGCACTGAGTCACTTGCTTCCAGCGGCAAGTAAGTAAACTCTTGGCGCAGGCCAGTAGCGAGGACTATGTGGAGGTATTTGGGCACGGTGAGTAGAGTACACTTTAAGGCTAGGTAAGGCGCTTATGCTACACCAAAGTAGGCGTTTAAGGTTTGTTTTGGCGATTTAATGCCAGGATTAGCTGCTTTACACCCGTGCTGTTAGGAAAAGGCTTGCTTATCTAACCCTGTCTGGTAAAATTCCGCCTCTATTTTTATGGCTTGCCGGTTGTCGGCCTGCCTATTTGACCGATGCGGTGCTTGGCAATAGATCAAGTGGCGGCGTCATAACCCTGAGGTTATTCCCCATGCAAAAAGACATTCATCCTAAATATGAAGCCGTCAAAGCCACGTGTTCTTGTGGTAATGTTGTAGAAACGCGTTCTACTATGTGTAAAGACATGCACATCGACGTATGTTCAGCTTGTCACCCGTTCTACACTGGTAAGCAGAAGAACATCGATGTTGGTGGCCGTATTGACCGTTTCAACAAGCGTTTTGGTGCTCGTACTACCAAGTAATTGGTGCTGCGCAAACCGAACGTTAAAAAAACCCGCTAAGCGGGTTTTTTTATGCCTGCAGATTAACCCTCTGCACAGCCCTCACACGTATGTTCAGCCAATAGCTTGTCTATAGTGCTTAGCGCTAGGGTTTTAGTAGCGAAAATGTGACGTTTACCAATGGCGTTGAGGTGACCGTTGCGGATGATGGGTTTAATTACACGGCCGTTGGGGTTGCATATGTACAATCCGCCGCCCAGTGCGGTTAGGCGCTTAGCTTCGTTGGCTAATAACTCGGTGCCTGCCAAATCTATAAAGTTAATGCCGCTGGCCACAATTAACACGTGTTTTTGCGGAATCGACATGAGTGTGGATTGCACATAGTCCACTGCTCCAAAAAATATTGAGCCGTTGATGCGGATAATTTTTAGCGACTCACATTCGGGTAGGCCAGAGCGTTGTGCAGAAACTAGCTTTTTAGCACCAGTATTACGAGCCATTGCAGTGATGTTAGGCTTAGACGTACGCCGTAAATACAGCACCAAAGAGAGCAGCACACCTAAGTAGATGGCAAATTCCATAGGTAGCAATAGGGTGGCACCAAAGGTGACACCAAACACCATGGCTTCGTTTTTTCCGGCTCGATAAATGATTTTGATGTGATGCCAGTCGATTAGATTCCAGGCCACGATTAATAAAATAGCCGCCATGCTGGGCAAGGTGATAAACGCCGCTAAGGGTGCAAGCAATAATACAATAAGGGCTAAAAATATGGCCGCAAATAGTGCGGCTAGGGGGCTGGTCGCACCGGCTTCATAGTTGACGCCAGTGCGGGTAAATGACCCTGAGGTGGCGTAGCTGGAGGTGAAGCTGCCGATGATATTAGAAAACGACTGTCCAATAAATTCTTGATTACCGTCAATACGTTGGCCCGAACGTGTGGCCACAGAACGGGCAATGGACACGGCTTCTACCAAACCCAAAAGGCCCAAAGCCATGGCACCGGGAGCGAGTTCCCTTAGTATGTCCCAATCCATTAACGGCACCGACAATGGGGGTAGTTGGGAGGGGATTGCGCCTACTAAGGCAATGCTCTGCGCTGCTTGCCACGGTGTTAACAGCATCAATTGCGTGGCAAGGCTACCTGCCACCATAGCGATCAGCATGTTGGGCCACTTCTTACGCCAGCGTTTTACGCCAATTAAGGTGGTGAGGGTGATGAGGGTAATCACCAAACTAGGTAAGTGGGTGGCGGTGATGTTTTTGCTGACGGCGATCCAATTAACAATGAAATTACCGCTGGATGCTAAATCTAAACCTAAAGAGTTTTTGATTTGGCTGGTGGCAATCACTACCGCTGCTCCAGAGGTAAAACCAACCACCACGGAATGGGATACAAAATTGACCAGGGTGCCCATGCGAGCAAGGGATAATACTAACTGAAATAGACCGGCCATCAGGGTTAAGCTAAGCACTAAGGCAATGTAGCTTGCAGAGCCGACTTCTGCCAACGGGCTGATAGTGGTAAATACGACGATGGAGAGGGCCGCCGTGGGGCCAGAAATAAGGTGCCAAGATGAACCAAATAAGGCGGCGATAATAGCCGGTACTATAGCGGCATACAAGCCGTATTCGGGTGGTAAACCCGCAATTAACGCATAAGCTACACCTTGGGGTAGTACAATAATTGCCCCAGTGAGACCCGCTAACGCGTCTTGCCGAGCGCTGGTTAGGGTGGTTTGTTTAGCCCAGCCTAAAAATGGCAGGAGCCTCAACAAAAAGTTAATTGTTATAGCGGACATGCTTGGGTCCAGTGCAATGAGGTCTATGCCTCATTGTAAAGCAAAATCCCTGCATTGGGTGGTGCCAGTTATGTATTGGCAATGGGTTGTCAGGCTTTGCTTAAGGTCCTTAACGGCGGTGCTGTGACTACACTACGGTTGAACCACCAGCCAAATGACCCGATCAGCACCATGCCAATGAATGGGCTCAGCAACCACAGTGGCCAATGGAGTTGGGCGGGCATGTTGAATACTTGGTACTGAAGTAAGGCCACTAACGCTTCGGCGCTTAATCCGGCAATTAACCCCGCAACCCAGCCAAGGCTTGCATATTCTACTAAAATAACACGCCTAATTAATGATTTACTGGCGCCCAAGGTGCGTAAAATGGCGCTTTCATGGCGTCGTTCATCAATGCTGGCTTGGATGCTGGCGATTAACACCAATACGCCGGCACCCAGCACCATGACTAAAATGCTTTCTACAGCAAGGGACAGTTGGCCCACCACTTTTTGTACTTGTTGTAGTATTTGATCTACATCAAGCATGGAGATGGTCGGTTGTTGCCGCAATAAAGGGCCCAGCTTGTTACGGTCTTTTTGGGCGATGTAAACGCTGGCCATGTAACTGGCGCTACCGGCGTCGGTTAAGGGTGCCGAAAAAACGAAAAAGAAGTTGGGCTGCATACTGCCCCAATCGACTTCTCTGAGGCTGGTCAAGGTGGCATGTTGTTCGATACCGGCCACGTTAAAGGTGAGTTTTTGGCCTAAGGTTAAGCCCAAGCGCTGAGCATAGTCGACTTCTATAGACACCTCTAGTGCGTCCAATGGGGTTGGCGTGGGTGCCCACCAGCGGCCGGCACTAATACGGTTGCCTTTAGGTAATGTTTGGGTCCAAGTCAGGTTGAGTTCTCGGTCGCCCCTTGGGGTGTCAAATTTGGGCTCTGTCAAACGGGCTCTAGCAATCGGAAAAAAGGTCAGTGCATCGGTGGCAAGATTCTGCTCTGCCATGGAGTCCAATAATGCGCTGCGTTGTTCTTGGTATATATTAAATAAGAACAAGTTAGGGGTGTCTTGTTTTAGCTGTTGTTGCCAGTCATCAATCAAAAAGCTACGCACCGACACCAAGCTAAACAACAACATTAAGGCCAGTCCAAAAATGGCCACCTGCAGGCTGTTTTGGTGGCGTCGACGGGACAAATTGGCTAGCCCAAGTTTACCGCCTTGGCCTAAATAAGGCCGAAGGTTGTCGCCCAGTTTGATGAGTGATCCAGCCAACAGCCAGAGTAGGGTTATGATGACGGCCATGCCGGCGATGAGCGCGGCACTAATGAGTGCCGATTGGCTGTGCCAATAAACCAGAGCAATAATGGCAGCAAAACCAATGGCAAGGTGGCTAGGGTTGGCTTTGCTGCGGCTGCCTGAATTGCGCAATACTTGCGCGGGTGCAACTTTGGCAAGGCCTAGCATGGGCGGCAATACAAAGGCTAATAAACATAAAAAGCCGGTGCCAGCGCCTAGTATAAAAGGCGCCATCGGCAGGCTTGATGCATCGGTTTGTATGTATTCAGAGACGAGTGTTAATAAACCTTGGTACAAGCCCCAGGCAAAAGGTAGGCTGACAAGGGTGGCGAAGGTTGCGAGCAATAACATTTGACTAACGTAAAGTAACCGCAACTGCTTAGGTTTGAGGCCTAGGCATTTTAACAGCGCCACGTGTTTGGCCTGGCGCAGGCTATAACGCCGTGCCGACAACGACAAAGCCACACCTGCTAGCACCACCGCTAATGAGCCAGCTAATAGTAAAAACTGCTCGGCCTTGTCTAAGGTGGCAGCCATGTTGGCATTGCCATCGGTGGGTGTTTGCCATTTTTGGCCGCCTTGTAATTGAGGCGTGATTTGCTCGCGTAGTTGATTAAGTTGGGCGGCTTCTCCTGCCAATAACCATCGGTGGCTGACTCGGCTGCCTGTTTGGAGTGCCTTGGTGGCGGCCAAATCGTTGATATGCATCAGCGCCCTTGGAGCAAAGCTAGCGAAGCCGTTGGCTTGGTCGGGTTCGGCGATCAGGACTTGAGTAATAGTAAGGCTGAGTTCGCCCACATCAATGGTGTCGTTGAGTTTGGCGCTGAGGCTGGCCAAGAGTCGGGAGTCGGGCCAGATCTCACCTTTTTTGGGTCCACTAGTGCTCGCGTGCCCTAAGCCAAATGCCTGTGTGCCAACCCTCAGTTCACCTTTAAGCGGGTAGAGATTAGATACCGCTTTAATGCCGGCTAGCTGCAAGTTTTGCTGGGCAAACACCATGGCCTGAAATTCGCTCACATGAGCCTGTTTAAGGCCGAGCTGGCGAGCCAGTTGTTGCCAATCTGAGGCCGCAGTTTGATTGCTGTTAAGGCGTAAGTCTGCGGCAATGAGGTCGGCTCCTTCGGCCACCATAGACTGCTTCACCTGGTGGGTAAATAAGCTAATGCTGGTGACGCTGGTAATGGCCAGTAACAAGGCCGCAAACAACAGCGACAATTCGCCACCACGCCAGTCCCTCCATGCTAAGCGTACTGCTAGTTTAAGCATCAGTGGGCTCCGCCAGTTTGCCGGCCGTTAAACTAAGGCGCCTTTGGCAGCGTTGGGCAAGGGCTAAGTCGTGGGTGACGAGTACTAAGGTGGTCTGGTGTTGTTGATTTAACTCGAATAACAGCTCAATGATGTGATGGCCGGTTTGTGTGTCTAAGTTACCGGTGGGTTCATCGGCAAATAAAATAGGTGCTTGGGCGGCAAACGCTCGAGCAATAGCCACACGTTGCTGTTCGCCACCGGACAGCTGATTGGGGTAGTGGCCGCCGCGCTGGCCTAGGCCTACATGTTGTAAGTACTTCTGCGCCACCGCCTTGGCGCCCATGCTGCCTTTCACTTCTAAGGGCAGCATAATGTTCTCTAATGCGGTGAGGCTAGGTAACAACTGGAAATTTTGGAAAATGAAGGCCACTTGATGTTTGCGTAACTCGGCACGGTCTTCTTCGTTGAGTTGACTTAAGTCTTGCTGGGCTAAATATAGTTGACCGTGGCTGGGGCTGTCGAGCCCTGCCATCATTCCCAGTAACGTGGTTTTCCCTGATCCAGAAGCTCCCACAATCGCCACGGATTCGCCTGCTTCTATGGTAAAATTAATGTCTTGTAAAATCTGTAAGTCATGGCCTTGTTGAGTTGGATTGGCAATGATTTGGCTAACGTTTTTGGCACCTAAAAAAGGTGTGAAATCAGGCATAATAGACCATGCTACAGTGAGTGCGAATGTCTATTATGGCGCTTGTAAGGTCATTAGGGGAAGTAGATGCGGCAGGTTTTCAAAATATTTACATTGTGTGTGTTAAGTTTGGGGTGGGTGTGGCAAACGCCGTTGGCTCAGGCCGAGCAAAAAACCGTGTTGGTGATGGGCGACAGTCTCAGTGCGGGTTATGGTATGTCGCTGGCGCAGGCTTGGCCCGCATTGCTACAAACGCAGCTTAATCAAGCCTTAGGTGAACACCAATGGCAAGTGGTCAACGCCAGCGTAAGTGGCGAAACCACGCAAGGCGGGGTGCGCCGGTTACCTGGGTTATTGGCCCAATACCAACCTCAGTGGGTGTTACTAGAGCTGGGTGCTAATGACGGCTTACGCGGCTACCCCATTGCTAAGATCACCGACAATTTAAGCCGCATGCTAGTACAAAGTCAGACCGCAGGGGCCAAGGCCGCTGTGTTGGGTATTCAGCTGCCACCGAATTATGGCGCGCGTTATACTGGGCCATTTTTTGATCAGTATGCGCATTTGGCACAGCAACATAACACGGCCTTGGTGCCCTTTATTCTAGAAGGTATTGCCATCCACCCTAACCTGATGCAGGCTGACGGCTTACACCCGACCCAAGCTGCGCAAACGCGCATTTTGGATAACGTGTGGCAGCATTTATCAGCCCATTGGATTAACTAGGGCGTCAAAACAACAAAACCCGCACGCGGCGGGTTTTTTAACAATGGATCACGCTTTAGGGTGAGTTAAACCGCAAAAGCAAACTCGCTGTCGGCGTCCATACCTAGGCTCATGGCAGCTTTGAGCTTCTTCATGGCGTTCTTTTCAAGCTGACGAATACGTTCGGCAGACACTTGATATTGATCAGCTAAATTATGCAAAGTCGCTTTAGAATCACCTAACCAGCGCTGTTGTAAAATGTCACGGCTGCGAGCATCTAAATCACCCATGGCGTTAGCCAAACGGGTGTTAGAATCGTTTTCCCAGTCGCTGGCTTCAAGCTGGCGGGCTGGGTCGGCAGAGTGATCTTCTAAGTAATAGGCAGGTGCTTGAAAGGCGCTGTCTTCGTCGCCCTCTGGCGCATCAAATGGCGTGTCTTGCGACGCCATACGGCCTTCCATCTGCATCACTACTTTGGCATCAACGCCTAAGTCTGCAGCGACGGATTGCACTTCGGCGTGAGTTAACCAAGCCAATTTTTTCTTTGCACTACGTAAGTTGAAAAACAACTTACGTTGGCTTTTCGTAGTGGCCACTTTAACAATACGCCAGTTACGCAAGATGTACTCGTGCATCTCGGCTTTGATCCAGTGCACAGCAAAAGATACTAGGCGTACACCTACTTCTGGGTTAAAGCGCTTTACCGCTTTCATCAAGCCGGCGTTACCTTCTTGTACTAAATCGGCAATAGGTAGGCCATAGCCCGAGTAGCTTTTGGCAATGTGTGCCACAAACCGTAGGTGAGACATCACTAGCTGACGGGCGGCGTCTAAATCGTTTTGATAGTAGAGGCGTTCGGCTAGGGCCCGTTCTTCTTCAACGGTAAGAATAGGGATGCCGCTAATTGTTTGTAGGTAAGCCTCGTGGCTTTGGCCAGGTGCTAGCGCATCAATGGCTGATAATGACTGAGTCATAACTTTCTCCGTAACTATGAGTCCGCTCTTAAATCTATTTTAAGTATGGCTGATCGTTTGCCATTTTGGGGACTGTGACCGCTATTCGTGTGTTTTATTTACTGGCGGTATCATTCTGCTAAGCATTCTAGGGTGCAACAGCGCTCTAGGCAAGGTTTTGCAGGGGTTTTTACCCGTAAAGCTTTGTAAAGCCGGATTTAGCCGCCAATTACGCCTTATTGGGGTTCAATAAGGCGTAATTGGCGGCCTACAGTCAAACTGGCCCCTAATAAAGACAGGCCGCAACTGGTAGCCAACAACACCAAGCTGCCAACCCAACCCAAGCCTTGCAGCTGCCACTGGCTCTGATAACTTTGCGCTAGTTGTAGCAAAGGATCATGCAAATAGCTCACGCCCAATTGAATAATGAGCCAAGCTAACCCTGCGGCAAATAAGCCTGCCCAAAATCCGGCGTACAAGAAGGGCCTACGTAAATAAGCGTCGGTGCCACCTACCAACTTAATCACTAAAATTTCTTGTTTACGACTTTCAATTTGTAGCCGCACCGTATTGCCTACCACCAGTAGTACACCTAAGGCCAACAAAAAGGCGAGGCTATAAGTGACACGTTGGCTAGCTGCAAGGATGGCTTGCAGGCGATCAAGCCATGCCATATCAACCAACACTTGATCAACCAATGTTAGTTGACGCAATTGCTGAGAGAGTTGGGCCACCACTGGTGGCGTTTGGGCCGCGTTTTCTGGGGCTATTAACAGGGTTGCAGGCAGTGGATTGTCGGTAAGGCTGTCTAAAATGTCTGCCAAGCCGCTGCTGGTTTTGAAGTTGCTAAGGGCTTGATCTGCGGAAATGTAGGTCACTTTAGCAATGTCTGGTCGTGCGAGTAACTCTTGGCGCAATAATTGACCTTGTTCGAGGGTCGCGTGCGGCACCAAAAAAACGCTCACTTGGTGCTCTTGGTTGAGCTGTTGGCCTAGGTGCTGGGCTTGGCTCAATAGTAACAGCAAGCTTGCGGGTAGGGTGAGGGCAATGGCTAAGGTGAGCCAGGTTAGTAGGTTAGCCAGAGGGCTAAGCCATAATCGCTGCCAACTTTGAAGGGCCACTTCTTTATGTTCACGTAATAAGCGTTTACCCGCGCTCTCGGGCATGGTGCGGCTGGCATTGCGAGGCGCTTGTTTAGTCACAGCCATGCTTAGTGCCCCGCCATGGCAAATGGGCCGCTAAGGTGACCTTGTTTTAACTGGATCACTGGGTGCGGTAAGCGTTGAATTAAATCTAAATCGTGGCTCGCAATCAGCACGCTCACCCCAACTTGGTTGAACTGCTGGAACAAACGCATGACTTCCCCAGATAGGGCTGGATCTAAATTGCCTGTGGGTTCGTCTGCGAGGATCAGTTTAGGTTTGTTAACAATGGCTCGGGCAATACCAATGCGTTGCTGTTCGCCACTCGATAACACGCTGGGGCTGAGTTTCTCTTTATCGAGTAAACCTACTTTGTCTAGTGCGGCCCGTACACGGCGGCCAGAATCGCGCTCATTATAACCGCTAATTTTAAGGGGTAAGGCCACATTATCAAATACGGAATAGTCTAATAACAGTTGGTGGTTTTGAAAAACGAGGCCGATTTTGCGACGATGAGCAGGCACTTGAGCGCGGCTTAGCTGGCTTAAATCTTGTTGATCTACAATCACCTTGCCGCTTGATGGTCGCTCCATAAGCATGATGAGCTTCAGTAAGGTACTCTTGCCGGCACCGGAATGTCCGGTTAAAAAAGCCATGTCGCCACGCTGTAAATGAAAGTTAGTATTCACTAACGCGGGTTTGTCGTGATAGCTTTTACTGACCTGTTGAAACTCGATCATGAGAGACTGTTTTCACTAAACAACGCGTCAATAAATTCGTCCGCCTCAAACGGTCGCAAGTCGTCGGCTTGTTCGCCAACGCCAATAAAACGAATGGGCAAACCCAATTGTTGCGCCATAGCAAAAATAACACCACCTTTGGCAGTGCCATCGAGTTTGGTTAAGGTAATGCCGGTAACACCAACAGCTTGGCCAAATAAGCTGGCCTGACTTAGGGCATTTTGGCCAGTGCCCGCATCCAATACTAGCATCACTTCGTGGGGTGCTTGGGCGTCGAGCTTTTGCATCACCCGCACCACCTTGCTTAACTCGTCCATTAGGTGGGCTTTGTTTTGCAAGCGGCCAGCGGTGTCGGCAATCACAACATCCACGCCCTTAGCTTGTGCCGATTGCACCGCATCAAAAATAACCGAGGCGCTATCGGCGCCAGTGTGCTGAGCTACCACCGGCACATCGTTGCGTAGGCCCCATTCTTGTAACTGTTCTACGGCTGCAGCACGGAAGGTATCACCGGCGGCTAATAACACCGACTTGCCTTCGCTTTGGAAACGTTTGCTGAGCTTGCCAATGGTGGTGGTTTTACCTGCACCGTTGACACCCACCATTAAAATCACAAACGGGCTGTCTTGTTGTGGGATCACTAATGGTGCTTGGCTGCCTTGCAATAACTCTGCCAGCTCTAATTTAAGGGCGGTATAGAGCGCCTGCGGGTCTTGTAGGTCCTTACGGGCCACACCATCGCTGAGTTTTTTGAGAATGCTGGTAGTGGCTTCCATACCCACATCGGCAACCAGTAATTGGGTTTCCAATTCTTCAAATAGATCATCATCTATTTGTTTAGCACCTAAAAATAAATCGGCTAAACCATCACCTAAATTGCTACGCGTACGGCTTAAGCCTGTTTTAATGCGCGAAAAAAAACCTTGTTTGGGTGTTTCTTCTTGGGTTTTTGCAAGCGGTTCGATGGCTTTCACAGCCACAGGATCAGCATCGACCGATGCAACTTCTTCGCTTTGGGCAAGGCTTTTGTTTTTGCCGAATAAATTAAACAGGGCCATGGTGTCTGGGGTATCTCGGTATATTCACATAGATGAAGGTAAATTTTAGCATAGCTTTTGCTTGCGTATGCTTCTTTTATGCTGCTATTGCCTTAGAATAGGCGTACCAGCCAATTCACCCACTTTTCTATTTTAGGCACGAGTTATGGCCCGCAAACCCAGTTTCAAATCTGTTCCTCGCTCTACAGGATTCAAGTCAGGCAAGGTGGTGCCGATAGGGCAGGCTGGGCGCCAGAGCTTGCGCATTATTGGTGGTGAATGGCGAGGCCGTAAAATCCCTTTTGCTACCGTGGCAGGCCTTCGTCCAACCCAAGACAGGGTGCGTGAAACCTTATTCAATTGGATCTCTGGGCCAGTGCCAGGCGCTAGGTGCTTAGACTTATTTGCAGGCACCGGTGCCTTAGGCTTAGAAGCCTTATCGCGTGGTGCTAAGCAGGTTGATTTTGTCGACCTATCAGCCGTGGCCACTAATACGCTTAATGACAACCTAAAGCAGCTGCCTATGGCCGTAGGTCAGGCAGCCCAAGTGGCACAAATGAGTGGCTTTGATTGGCTAAGAAACTATAAAGCGCAGGCGGCCACTGCTGAGCAAGTTAACACTTACGACTTAGTCTTCCTCGACCCGCCTTTTGCCTTAGCGCTGATGCAAGACATGCTTACCGCCGTGTTCGACAGTCAATGTTTATCCAGCAAAGCCATGATCTATGTAGAACAACCACAGCCCCTCACAGACTTGGTGTTGCCACAAGGCTGGACGTTACATCGCAGTAAAAAAGCCGGACAAGTGTTCTATGGTTTGCTTAGCCGGGTGAGCATCAACTAACGCTGGAAGTCGTAAACGCTGCCTAGGCACAAGATCTGCGTCAGTTCATCGAGGGCGCTGTGGCTTTCGATGAGTAGCTGTGGGTCGGCTAAGTCCGCTTCGCTGAGTGTGTCGCGATAGTGCTTTTCGGTCCAGCCCATAAGCCGCGGGAACAATGCATCATTCATCACACAGGCTGGGTTAACCGCGGCTTGTTCTGCTTGGTTAAGTACCACTCTTAGTCGCAAACAAGCGGGTCCACCCCCGTTGCTCATGCTTTGTTTGAGGTCAAATACCAAAATTTCTTCAATGGCATTGTCGCTAGCGATAAGCTGATCTAGGTAGGCCGATACATTGGCATTTTCTCGGCATTCTTGGGGTACCACTATGCCCATTTTGCCTTCACTTAGGTGTGGAAGGCTCAATAATTGGCTGTTGAAGAGGTAGCTTTTAACCGCGTCTTGTACGCTGACTTGGTCGGCAGGGACTTCAATGAATTGCATGTCGCCATTACCTATGTTCGACATAGCTTGTTGTAAATTGTCGTTAACCTCGCTGGTATTGAGAAAGGCTAACTCGTGGTAGAAAGACACTTTGCCGTTACCTACTGCAATCACGTCATTGTGGAATACACCGGCGTCGATCACGTCTGGGTTTTGTTGGGCATAGACCACTTGTTCGTCTTTTAAGCCGTGTAAACGGGCTATCGCTTGCGAGGCTTCTAAGCTCTGACGTGCTGGGTACTTAGCAGGTTTTGGTGCTGTGCCATTAAAAGCGTGTTGGCCATACACAAAAAATTCCACTCCGGCTGTGCCATAGTCGTGGCAAAAGCGGGTGTGGTTAGCTGCGCCTTCGTCACCAAAGTGGTCGGAAGAAGGCAAGGCCTGATGATGGCCAAAACGGTCTTCGTTGGCAAAGGTGGCTTGTAAAATCCGCCCCGTGGTTTCATGTTCGATCGAACGGTGAAAGCGGTTCACTAGGTTTGCAGGCGTAAAGTGTAAGCGGCCATCGCTACAGTCTGCACTGGGCGACACCGTGGCGGCGTTAGCAGTCCACATGCTGGAAGCAGAATAACAAGACGCCAATAATGCGGCGTCTTGTTTTGCTGCGCGTTGAATCACTTGGCTGTCGTTGCCAGTAAACCCAAGGCGTCGCAACGTGTGTAAATCCGGCCGTGACTGTGGCGCTAATACGCCTTGGAACATACCCAAGTCATGCAGCGATTTCATCTTCTGCAAACCTTGCTGTGCGGCCTGCTTGGGATTGGATGGGCGAGCCGAGTTGCTGCTAGAGGCAACGTTGCCGTAAGACAGGCCGCCGTAGTTGTGAGTGGGCCCTACTAGACCATCAAAGTTAGCTTCGAGCGCTTGAGTGTGGGTGCTCATGGGTCTTCTCCTTAAAGGTCTAAGCCAGGGCTTAGCTGTGCGGGCATGGTTAAGGCGTCGGCTTCAATAGAAGAAACAGGGTAGGCGCAATAATCAGCTGCATAAAAGGCGCTAGCTCGGTGGTTGCCGCTGGCACCAATGCCGCCAAATGGAGAGGCGCCACTAGCGCCAGTAATTTGTTTGTTCCAGTTAACGATACCGGCACGGATACGGGGCAAGAAATAATCGTATTCGTCGCGCGAGTCACTTAACAAACCGGCGGATAAACCAAAGCTGGTGTTGTTGGCCATGTCGATGGCTTGGTCGAAGCCTTCGTAGCGCACTAAGGTTAATAGTGGCCCAAAGTATTCTTCGTCAGGTATGTCGGCAACGTTAGTTACGTCGATAATAGCGGGGCTTAGTAGGCCGGTGTTAGGTGCGAGCAGTTCCATTTCGATTAGGCTGGTAGCCCCCATGCCTTGAAGTGTCGCTTGCGCTGTTAATAACTGCTGGGCCGCGGCGGAAGAGATAACCGAACCCATAAACGGCGCAGGTTCTGCATCATACAAACCCACACGAATTTTTTTGGTGGCAGTGACTAGCATGTCGATTAGCGCGTCTCCTGCAGCACCTTTAGGCACATACAAACGGCGTGCACAGGTGCAACGCTGGCCAGCGGAAATAAAGGCAGATTGAATGATTTCATGTACGGCAGCACGGGTGTCTTCTACTTGGCTGACGATTAACGGGTTGTTACCACCCATTTCTAGGGCCAAAATCTTGTCTGGGCGACCTGCGTATTGCTTGTGTAACAGCATGCCAGTGCTTGAGCTGCCGGTGAAGAACAGGCCGTCAATGCCGCTGTGGTTGGCCAGTGCAATGCCCGTTTCGCGGGCCCCTTGTACGAGGTTAATGACGCCGGCGGGAAGGCCTGCCTCTAACCAGCACTCAAGGGTGATTTGCGCCACCATAGGGGTTTGCTCACTGGGCTTAAAGACCACGGTGTTACCCGCCAATAGTGCGGGCACGATATGACCGTTAGGTAAGTGGCCGGGAAAGTTGTAAGGGCCAAATACAGCCACCACACCGTGGGGGCGGTGGCGTAGCCATGCTTGCGTACCTGCAGGTGCTGGTTTGCTCACTACTCCGGTGCGCTCTTCGTAGGCTTTGGCAGACAGGTCGATCTTGCCCGCCATGGCGCCTGCTTCTGTACGTGTTTCCCATAAAGGTTTGCCCGTTTCTAGGGCAATAGCAATCGCTATCTCTTCGGCGCGCTGTTTTAGCTGGGTTTGAAAGGCTTTAACCATGGCTAAGCGATCTTCGTAGCTGCTTAAGGACCATGCCGGGAATGCCGCTCGAGCAGCATTAATGGCAGTTTCTACTTGGGATCCATCGGCACCTTGGCCTTGCCAAAGAATGTCATTAGTTGCAGGGTTTACAGAGTCAAAAGCCGGGCCATTGCCTGCTATCCACTGGTTATTAATTAGGTGAGTCATGGTTATTCCTTATGCTTTAGGGGCGTGGGCCAAATAATGGCACTGCTCGGAGTGGGTCGCCGGTTTGGAGTTGTAGGGCGTTAGCTAATTCTGTATTGATGCATAACGGTCCAGATTCGGGGGCGTTGATATACACCATGGTGCAGCGATAGTTCGTTAGACTCGTATTGCTGACCAGATACGGAGTATCGCCGGTGGCGACCTGGTCTTCTACGCTCACGGTGTAGTGTTGGCTGTCGCGCACGGCACGAATGTCTTGTACTTGTGTTTCTAAGGTTGGGCCACCATCGAAGATATCCACATAACCTTGGTAGCGAAAACCTTCGTCTTCAAGCATCTTACGGGCCGGCTGAGTATTGTGATGTACTTCGCCGATCACCGCTCGGGCCTCTTCTGGCAATAAATTGATGTACAGCGGGTGGCGAGGCATGAGCTCGGCAATAAATTCTTTTTTGCCTAGCCCGGTCAGGCGGTCTGCATCGGCAAATGGCATATCGAAAAAGTGACCGCCTAAGCCGTCCCAAAATGGAGATTGGCCATCGGCATCGGAAACACCGCGCATTTCGGCGATAATTTTGCTTTCAAAACGCTCAGGAAATTGTGCCAAAAATAGAAATCGGCTTTTGGACAACAGGCTACCGTTTTTGCTGTGGCGATACTCAGGGTCCAAAAACAAGGTGCACACTTCCGCGCACGCAGTCTGATCGTTGCTCAAGTACAAGGTCGGGAAGCTGTTGTGCACCTCAAGTTCTCGGCTAGAGTGGACTAACGTGCCAATACGGTAGCTATACCAAGGGCTGCTGAGGCCAATAGTCGATTCGATGCCACAAATTCCAGCGATCTTGCCGGTGGTGGTGTCTTGCATTACAAACACATAGCTTTGTTCGTAATTAAGGTCCACTTGGCTCTCAAAGGCGGCTAATGAAGCTTCTACTTTACTGAGAATACGCGCTGGATCGGCAGGTAATGAGGTAAAACCAACACCTGCTTTGTGAGCCAAATCAAGCAGGGCGTCGGCATCGGTCGCCGCGAGGGGACGAATGATCATCATGGGAGCCTCCAGAAGGTAATTACAGATAATATTTGATGCTGCAAATAGTACCTGTGTTACGCCAACAACACTTTTGTGTAAACGCTTCTGGATTTATTACTAGAGACTTTTATTGATCGCTATATTACAGCGGGCAATAGGTGACTGTGTTGCCATTGGCTACCTGCAAACCCTCTAGCTGAGCCTCGCTCAAAATCAAAGCGGCGCCCTGTTTACGAGCGATAATACAACGAAAATCGTGGCTGCTATTATTACTCACCAGCACCCGTTTGCCTTGTTCGACTGGATTACCGGCCTGTACTTTTATCTGTTCTGCATGGCGAATAGCACGGATATGACGCGTGCGTACTTCTAATATAGGGCCAGCATCAAAAATATCGACGTGACCTTCAAAATGTAGGCCTTCGTGTTCAAGGATATTGACGATGTCTTCGACGTCGTCGTGATGTTGGCCAATCACGGCTTGGGCCGTGTCGCTGAGCAACGGCACGTAGAGTGGATAACGTGGCATCAAGTTAGCTATAAAACGCTTATTGCTAGAGGCTGTGAGCAGGTCCGCTTGGGCAAAATCCATGCTGAAAAAATGGCGCCCAACAGACTCCCAAAATGGGGATACACCCTGTTCGTCAATAACACCTTTGATCTCGGCAATGGTGGTGGCGGCGAAACGCTCTGGAAAGCAGGCCATAAACAATAACCGAGACTTAGACAAGAGTTGGTCGTAGTAATTGCAGCGGTAATCGGGTTCTAAATAAAACGAACTGAGGCGCGAAGCACCGGTGTAATCGTGCCCCATATGTAAAGCCGGAATACGGTTATTGATGTTTAAATCGGCAGACACGTGCACTACTTGGTCAACCCGGTAGCTATAGAAAGGTTCGCTTAATCCGACCGTAGCGTCTACCGTACAGGTGCCTACTAAACGTGAAGTTTGGGTGTCTTCCATAACAAAGGTGTAGCCTTCTTCGCCAGCTTGGTCAACGCTTGCGGCAAACGACAACTCACTGTGGCTAATCTTTTGCGCCAGACGTTGTGGGTGGTTAGGCAGGTTGGTATGGCCCACACCGGTGGCTGCTGCAAAATCTACAAAGGCTTCGCTGTCGTCACTTTTTATGGGCCGTACGATTAACATTTGGCTTGCTCCATAGAAGTTCTATGCATACCATCTCGCTGCAGCCAGGCCAAGTCATCGGCTTGGGCCAAGCGCAATAAAATTAGTGCGCTGAGTTGTGAGCGAGTGGTGAGGCTAGAAAGGTGCATATACTCATCTTGACTGTGGATTTTACCACCCTGAACACCCAAGGTATCAATATTAGGCAGGCCTGCGGCGGCTAGGTTATTACCATCGCAACAACCACCGGTCGGCAAAAACTCTAAACTTAATCCTAGGCTTTTGCCACAAGATTGCACCAATTCACAGAGCTGCTGATTGGCCGGGCTGAGTTGTTTTGGCTGACGGCCAAAGCCGCCGTGTAGCTCAATAGTAAGGCTATCCCGACTATTGATATCGGCCAAAATGGTGTTGATTTGTGCCTCACACCAAGCCTGCTGATCGCTGCTTTCAATACGGATGTTAAAACGCATGGTGCAGGTGTCTGGCACAATATTCACCGCCCCGCCGCCCTGTACAAACCCCGGGTTAATAGTGACGCCTTGTTGCTGGCCATTAAGGTCATCTAGGGCGCGGGTGAAATCGGCCATCGCACGAATAGCGTTGCGGCCTAAATGATGCTCGCGACCTGCATGGGCGGCTTTACCTCGGGTGACTACGGAAAAATTGCCACTGCCTTTGCGTGCGCCGGCTAAGTTACCGTCGGCAAACGAGGGTTCGTAAATCAAACCAAGGTGATGGCGTTTGGCAATTGCAGGGAATAACTTCGACGAACTTGGTGAACCGATTTCTTCGTCTGGGTTAAATAGGATTTCCCAGCCTAGTTGGTCTTGCAAAGGGCTACGCTCAAAGGCTTCTAGGGCCTTAAACATCACCACTATGCCGCCTTTTAGGTCGGCTACGCCGGGACCATTGATGACGTCGTCTTCAAGGTAAGTGATTTTTTGGAACGGGTGATCAATAGGAAAAACCGTGTCCATGTGGGCGCACAAAAATACTTGTGTAGGCGCTTGAGGGCGCTTAAATAAACGCAAAGCTCGGCCTAGGGGCTTTTGGTTAAGCTGGCCCAAGTCATCCACCACGTCTTGCGGTGGCATGTCGATAAATTCTAGCTCGCAATCTAGCTTTTTACTCCATTGCGCTAAGGTATCGGCCACTTTGTTAACGCCGGCAACGTTGTAGCTACCGGAGTTGATTTCGGCCAAAGTCCATAGGTCTTGCTGCATGACTTGCTGCTGTGTAGCAATCCATTCTAAGGTTTGTGCTTCCAAGTCGTTGTTTACAGTCAGGGTAGTCATGCGTTGTCTTATGCCTCTACAATCTGGCGCACAGCGTGTTCTAGAATGGCTAGGCCAGCGTCGATGTCTGCGTCTGGAATCAATAATGACGGTGCAAAACGGATCACGTCGGGCCCTGCCACCAATACCAACAAACCTTTGGCTTGGGCGGCTTTAAGGAATTCACCGGCACGGCCTTTGTATTCTTCGCTTAAAGCGCAACCAATTAACAAGCCTTTACCACGCACTTCGTCACAAAAAGGCATGCGCGCGTTAATGGCTTCTACACCGGCTTTAAAACGTTCGTGTTTGGCGTTAACACCGGCCAATACTTCTGGGGTGTTAACAATGTCGATGACTGCTTCGGCAATAGAGCACGCCAGTGGGTTGCCACCGTAGGTGCTGCCATGGGTGCCAATCGCTAAGCTTTTGGAAACCTTGTCGGTGGTTAACATCGCAGCGACTGGGAAGCCGTTACCAATGCCTTTAGCCGTCGTCAGAATGTCTGGCATGATGTCGGTCTGTTGGTAGGCGTACAAAGTACCGAGGCGACCAGCGCCCGTTTGAACTTCGTCTAGCACCAATAAGGCATTGTGCTCGTCACACAACTCACGGGCGCGCTTGATAAAGGCTGGGTCTGCATCAATGATGCCGCCTTCGCCCTGTAACGGTTCCATAACGATGGCGCAGGTTTTAGCAGAAACGGCGGCTTCTAAGGCGGCGATATCGTTGAAAGGCAAGTGGGTAATGCCTTCTAAAGCAGGGCCAAAACCGGCGCTATATTTAGGTTGGCCGCCTACGCTAACGGTGAACAAGGTACGCCCGTGAAAGGCTTGTTCAAAGGCAATGATTTCGTTCTTTTGTTCGCCAAAGTTATCGACCGCGTAACGGCGGGCTAACTTAAATGCAGCTTCGTTGGCTTCACCACCGGAGTTGGCGAAGTAAACTCTATCGGCAAAGGTGGCGTCGGTTAGCTTTTTGGCTAAACGTAGGGCCGGCTCGTTAGTCATGACGTTGGCAATATGCCACAGCTTTTCGCCTTGTTCTTTAAGGGTGGCGACTAGCTTTGGGTGGCTATGACCCACACTGGTAACGGCAATGCCACCGGCAAAGTCGATGTACTCTTTGTCGTTTTGATCCCAAATACGCGAGCCTTCACCGCGTACTGGAATAACGGGTGCTGGCGCGTAGTTTTGCACCATTACTTCATCAAATAGGGCGCGGGTTACGGGGGTGTTGCTCATAAATAATCCTAATTAATCTGTGGGTTAATATGTTAGTTAATGGTGCTGCTTAGCGGGCTTTTAGCTTGGCGATTTCACGCACTGCTACGGACAACATGGCTAAATTAATGTCGCTATTAGCTTGTAGTTCGCTAAACAAATTCAAGCAGCGTTCGATTACATCTTGATTGCGTTGTTCCCAAGCCTGGCTTTGATCGCTAGACATCACGGATTGGGTCAACTGTGCAAGGCTGGCTTCAAATTCGTGTTTGAGGCTGGCGCGGGCTTTACGTTGCCACTGGTCTTGGCTGGGTAAGTTGGCAATCGCTTGGTTGATCCAATCACCCTGAAAACGTTCGTATAAGCTGTACCAGGTTTGGGCTGCGGTAGACACTTGGCTGGCACACTGGCGCGCAACTTGAGCCACGTCTAAACCGTGGTATAAAAATTCAAGTTGGCTTAAGCGTTGGCTGATGCCAATATCTAGGCCACTTTGAGTGAGTTGTTGTGCATGTGCCTGAATACGCTCGGCCGCGGTTGGTGGCAATAAATCGGCCAGTTGAGAGGTGTAGTCTTGCATGGGTTGTTGGTGTTGATCGACCATGGCTTGGATTGATTCACCCTCGTGATGGCTCAGCAACCAGAGGGTTAAATCCTCTAGCAAGGTCTGGATGTTCTTGTGTAAGGCCATCGATTTTGAGTAGTCCAGCATTAGCGTAACGCGGTCTAGTTCTTGCCACAGGCTATTGGCATCCACAATATCGCACGCAGCGGTAAAGGCGCGCGCCATATCGCCTGCTTCGGCGCCCATTTCTTCCTGCAAATAGTTGCAGAAGGTTGAACCCATGCGGTTGCCCATTTGATTAGTGACATGGGTGGCAATAATTTCGCTGCGTAGGGGGTGTGAGCCCATGGCGGCGGCATATTTTTTGCTCAATACCTTGGGGAAGTAGTGTTCTAGATTGCTGGCTAGGTAGGCATCGTTGCCAATGTCTGCAGCCATTAATTCATCAAACAAACGCATTTTGCTATAAGCCAGTAATACAGCGATTTCTGGCCGAGTTAAACCCTGCTGCAGGCGCGCACGTTCGTCCATATTGGCATCGTCCGGTAAACCTTCCAGTGCCCGGTTAAGGCGGCCTTGCTTTTCTAAACTATGAATGAGCCGTTTGTGATCACTCAGATGAGTACAGGCTTGATCTTGCGCAATACTCAGCACCAAACTTTGGTGGTAGTTATGGCTCAGTACCAAATCACCAACTTCGTCAGTCATGCTGGCCAGCAAGGTGTTGCGCTGCTTCATTGTCATGTCGCCGGCATCGACGAGCTGGCTAAGCAGAATCTTAATGTTAACTTCGTGGTCTGAACTATCAACACCCGCGGAATTGTCGATGGCATCGGTATTGATGTAACCACCGGCTTGAGCAAATTCAATACGCCCATGTTGAGAGAAACCAAGGTTGCCCCCTTCACCGATTACTTTGGCACCTAGCTGGTTGCCGTTAACCCGTAGGTTGTCGTTGGCAGGGTCGCCTATGTCACTGTGGTTTTCGCTGCTGGCTTTCACATAGGTGCCAATGCCGCCGTTCCAAAATAAATCCACTGGCATCTTCAACAAGGCGTGAATCAATTCGTTGGGTGTCATTTTTTTAGCATCGGTGCCCATCATGGTTTGTATTTGTGGGCTTAGAGCGATGGACTTTGCTGAACGTTCAAAAATGCCGCCACCTTTGGAAATAAGCTGCTGTTCATAATCGCTCCAGCTGGAGCGAGGTAAGTTGAATAAGCGTTGGCGCTCAACAAAGGACTTGGCCGCATTGGGGGTAGGGTCAATAAAAATATGCAGGTGGTTAAAGGCCGCTTGTAAACAAATGTGTTCAGACAAGAGCATGCCATTACCAAATACGTCGCCCGCCATGTCACCAACACCTACGACGGTAAAATCTTGGGTTTGGCAGTCGCGGCCTTGTTCTGCAAACAACCGCTTCACCGATTCCCACGCACCACGGGCGGTAATGCCCATCTTTTTGTGGTCGTAGCCGTTAGCACCGCCAGAGGCAAAGGCATCGCCCAACCAAAAGTTGTTTGTCTCGGAAATTGAGTTGGCCAAATCAGAGAAGGTGGCCGTGCCTTTGTCGGCTGCGACCACTAAATAAGGGTCGTCATCGTCGTAGCGCACTACTTGTTTAGGCGCCACCACTTGTTTGTCGACTATATTGTCGGTGACGTCGAGTAAGGCTTGGATAAAGGTGGAATAGCTGCGAATCACCTCGGCCATCAGTACTTCGCGGTCTTGGGTAGTGGGTAATTGTTTACACACAAAACCACCTTTGGCGCCGAGCGGAACAATGACCGCATTTTTCACCATTTGCGCCTTAACCAGACCTAATACTTCGGTGCGGTAGTCTTCCTTGCGATCGGACCAACGCAAGCCACCACGGGCCACTTTGCCACCCCGTAAATGCACGCCTTCTACCCACGTGGAATAGACGAAAATTTCGTACTTAGGCAGCGGTAGGGGCACGCCTGGAATGTGGCTTGGATCCAACTTGCACGAAAGGTATTGGTGGGCCTGGCCATTACTGTCGGTCTGGTAGTAGTTGGTACGCAGCATCGACATGATGCAAGCCAAGAAGTACTTAACAATGCGGTCTTCGTCTAAATTGCTCACCTGCTCTAAAGCCAAACCAATGTCTTCTTGTAACTGAGTGATGGTGCTGGCGTCGGCTTGCGCTTGTGGGTTAAAACGCGCTTCAAACAACCGCACTAAGGTATGAGTGATACCGGCGTTACGCATTAGCGTTGATTGCATATAGGTTTGGCTAAACGGCACCTGAATTTGATGTAAGTAGCTGCTGATAGCGCGTACTAAAATAATTTGCTGCCACGTAAGGTTGGCTGCCAATACTAAACTGTTAAATCGATCATTAGCCACTCGGCCATTGTAAATTTGACCAAAGGCGTCTTGGAAACGTTCTTTGGCGTTGGCTCCCTCGAGGTTGACTTGGGCATCGATTTGGATCACAAAGTCGATGATCCACTGGTTTAAACCAGCCTCAGACTTGATGCTGTAGGGATGGGCATTAATAACCTTCACACCCATGCGCTCCAAGATGGGCAATACGTCGGACAAGGCCTTGGCTTTGCCGTGGCCAAACACTTTGAAACTTAAACTTTGATCATCTTGATGCAAAGAGCGGTATAAGTAGGTGGAAAGAGGCTTGTCGGTGTTAATTTTCTGCAACCGCATTAAGTCCATGACTGCGACTTGGGCAGAGAAGTTCTCTTGATAGGCCAGCGGGAAGGAAAGGGCGTATTGTTTGAACAGCTTATTGCCTTTGGCCTCACCCTGTTTATTGTTGAGTGCATGATGTAAATGGTCAGTCCACGACAACATAGAATCACGCATTTGTTGCTCAATATCATCAATGTCGTAGGCCGTGTTATGAATGTCTTTGCCGTGTACCGTGAGCTGGATGCGCGCTAGAGGTTGTTCGGAGAACATGACGTTAAAGTCGACGCTCGTGCCATTGAATTCGCGCATTAAAATGGCTTGCATCTTAATTCGAAATTGGGTGTTAAAGCGCTCCCTAGGCACGTATACCAAAGCGGTAGCAAAACGACCATAAGTGTCTAAACGCAAAAACAACCTTAAGTGATGGCGTTCCTGTGTTTCGATGACACCACGGATAATCGGGTACAACTCGTCCACGCTGGCTTGCAGCATTTCGTCACGCGGGTAGTGGTTTAATATGTGCTGTAGGGCTTTGCCTTTATGGCTGTTAGGCAGTAGCTCAATACGCTCTCGCAAGTCCTGTGCTTTACGGCGCAACAATGGGATTTCGTCAATACGGGCGGTATAGGCGGCGGAGGAATAGAGTCCAAAGAAACGATCTTCGCCCACCACATTGCCTTGATCATCAAATCGCTTAAGGCCAAGGTAGTCGAAGTTGACGGGTCTATGTACGGTTGAGCGGCTGGTGGACTTAGTCATCACTAGCATTTCAGGCACGAGGGCTAAGCCCGATTGATGTTGCGATAAAGTAGTGGGTAATAAGCTGTGTGGGCTGCAGTTGTCATCTCTAAAGCTACCTAACCCAGAACCCGCTTTTGGTGTCAGTTGGCAGAGGCCGGTTTTGGCATCTTTAGATAAGTCATAAGAACGATACCCTATAAAGGTAAAATGGTTGTCGGCCACCCAGCGTAAAAAGGCCACGTTTTCTGCTAAGTCTTCTGGGGTTACAGGTAGCTTTTGTGTTTCTAAAGTGTTGATAATTGACACCAATTTGGTGCGCATGGGTTGCCAATCGTCAACCACCAAGTTCACGTCGCTGATCACGCTAGTTAAGGTGTCAATAATCTCCTGCACCGAAGAGGCGTCTGTTTGCTGGTCAATTTCAAAGCGCATCATGGCTTCTAAGCTGGCGCTATCGGCCTTGCCCGTGAAGGGTGTGATGTTGGTGGCTTTGCCCTTGTTGTCGCGCTCAACGGCGACTACCGGGTGTGTGGTGGTATGTATGGTATGGCCTAGATGACCTAAGGCATTGGTAATCGAGGACACCAAAAAAGCTTTGTCGTCACAAATAATATCAACTGTGGTGTGGCTGGTGTGCCACTGTTGCTCGTCGTAGTTGGGATTGTAAACACGAATTTTTACTTCGGCCGGTTGGCGCTGTTTAGCACAGTCCCATAGGCTAGCAATAGCACCGTAAAGGTTGTCGGTGTCAAATTGGATCAATTCTGCGGGGATACTCTCGGCAAAATATAGGCGAGCTAATTGTTGCATGGTTTTGCCATTGGTTTTGTTTTGGCGTGTGTTAATGAGGTCGCAAACTAAATCGATAGCGTTGTTTTTCTTATCCGTGAGGGTGCGCATTTAGGTTTCCTTGAGTCAAAGCACGATATACGAAACTGCCAGCTACTATTATTCAAGAAACACACGCTCTGCACTAGGGGGTAAGTTGAGATAGTGCGACCCTATTTGTTGGGAAAATGACATTCCACGGCTTAGATCGGGCTTTATGACCTTTTTGTGCCCTCCTATGAGGATTCAGTGTATCCTTTAGTCTATGTCCGAGACCCCAATAAATCACACCGTAGGTTTGCTGCTTTTACCGCAGGCGAGTTTGAGCCATTATGGCCAAATAGCCGAGTTGTTATTGCACGCTAACCGCATTTTAGAACGCCCGCATTATCGTCAACGGGTGTTGTCTGTAGGCGGTGATTGTGTGCTGGGAGCAGCGCCAGACTACCTTGCCAGTGAAAAGCTTGAAACCTTATTTTTAATTGGCGACTTACTCGTGCCGACGGCAGCCGATGCCATGTTAGAACGTTGGTTATTGCAGCAAGCCAAGTCGGGCGTGCAGATTTTGGCCATCGGCACGGGTATTATGCCGTTGGCGAATGCGGGTTTGTTAAACGGTAAACGAGCCTGTTGTCACTGGTCTAGTATCGAAGCCTTGCGCGTGACCTACCCAGACGTTATGTGGAGTCATCATTTATTTGAGGCAGAACAGCAGTTGCTCACCTGTGCCGGTGGGGCGTCTACTACGGATCTCATGTTGTCATGGTTAGGGCAGCAACAAGACTTGGATTTGGCAGTGCACCTGTCGGAATGGTTTTTGGTGGAACGTATGCGGCCCCAAGATGCGCAGCAACGTATCCCGCTCAAGGCCCGTATCGGCACCAGTCAGCCCAAACTCATTGAAGCTGTGACGCTGATGGAAACCAATATTGAAGAACCCTTGTCACCCGACGATTTAGCGTACCACGTGGGCCTTTCTCGGCGTCATTTAGAGCGTTTATTTAAGAAACATTTAGACAGTGTGCCATCACGCTTTTATTTGCAACTGAGGCTGGACAAGGCACGGCAAATGTTACGTGACACAGACAGGTCTATCGTAGAAGTGGGTATGGCCTGTGGTTTTTCCTCCGCCAGCCACTTTAGCACCACCTACCGCACCCACTTCAATCTAACGCCACGTCAAGAACGTGGCCGTGCAACACATGTGGAGTCGACACCAAGTTGGAGCCATTCAGTGGCGATTCAGCGTCGTTTAGATTAACTGTACAACCTTAATTAATGGAGTCACTTATGGATATTTTTGCGGCCGCAACCCTGCTGTTTTTAGTCATGGACCCGTTGGGCAATATTCCGCTGTTTTTGTCGGTGTTAAAACAAGTGCCAGAAGCAAGGCAGCGCTTAGTATTGCGCCGTGAATTGTTAATTGCGTATGTGGTGCTGTTATTGTTTTTAGTGCTGGGACCTCACATTTTGGAATTTTTACAGGTGTCTCAAGAAGCCATCCGTATTGGTGGTGGCATTGTCTTGTTTTTGATTGCCTTAAAAATGATTTTTCCCAAAGAGGACGGCTTATTGGGCAAAACCCCCGATGGCGAACCGTTTATTGTGCCCTTAGCCATTCCACTTATGGCCGGACCGTCGAGCTTAGCCATGATTATGTTGATGCGTAAATCGGCAGAAGGTCAATGGCTAGAGTTATGGTTGGCCGTGACTGCTGCATGGCTAGTGTCGGCGGTTATTTTGTTAGCCTCGCGCCGCTTATACAGCTTGCTGGGCGAGAAAGGCCTGATCGCCATAGAACGCCTCATGGGCATGGTGCTGATTATAATGGCAGTACAAATGTTGCTGGAAGGCACGGCACAATACCTACACCTACGATAGGCGGCCATGGATGCCCATCAACGGTGGCTGGAGCTAGAAGCTACTTTGATGTCGCATCAAGATAGACGCTGCGCCAGTTAATGGCCCATAGTGCGAAGCTAATGAGTTAACCGCGTGGCCAGACCACGGCAAAGGTAGTGAGCATGAGTTTAAGCGTCTTCGACTTGATGAAAATAGGCATCGGGCCTTCTAGTTCCCACACAGTAGGGCCCATGCGTGCGGCCTTGGCGTTTGTGGAACAGCTTAAAGCTGAAGCTAAGCTGACGCAAGTGGCACGGATTAAAGGTGAGCTGTTTGGTTCTCTAGGCGCCACAGGTAAAGGCCATGCTAGCGATATTGCAGTAATCCTTGGCTTGTTGGGTGAAGCGCCGGACACCATTGACCCTCCCCAAGTACACCCCATGTTGGCAGAGATAGAGGCTAATGAACGCTTGCCGTTGATGCGCGAGCACGAGATTGAGTTTATTCAGCATCGCGATGTTATTCTTAATCTTGAAGAGTCGCTGCCGTATCACCCCAATGGCATGACCATGAGTGCGTTTGACGCCGCCGGTGCGCTAGTACTGGAAATGTCTTACTACTCGGTGGGTGGTGGTTTTATCGTAGATGAAACAGCAGCCAAAGCCGACGCCATACCGGTTGACGATGATCAGCCGCAGATGCCTTTCCCATTTACCTCCGGTGTTGAACTGCTTGCTCATTGTGACGCAACGGGCAAAAGTATCAGCGCTATCATGATGGAAAATGAAAAAACATGGCGCACAGAAGAAGAAATTAAGAGCCAGTTGCTACATATGTGGCAAGTGATGAAGGAGTGTGTGCATAACGGCTGTCATACCAGCGGCGTATTGCCCGGTGGACTGAACGTTAAGCGACGTGCTGCAGACCTGTTTCAAAAACTCAGTAGCTTGGGCTCGGTGAAAGTTATTACGCCACAGTTGTCGGCCATGGATTGGGTTAATTTGTATGCCATGGCGGTGAACGAAGAAAATGCCGCCGGTGGACGTATTGTTACGGCACCTACCAACGGTGCCGCCGGGATTATGCCCGCAGTTATGCATTACTACGACAATTTTTACCCTAATGCCGATGATGACGGTATCGTGCGCTTTATGTTGGCCGCTGCAGCCGTGGGTATTTTGTGTAAGTTAAATGCCTCTATTTCTGGTGCCGAAGTGGGTTGCCAAGGCGAGGTAGGTAGTGCTTGTGCAATGGCCGCCGCAGGTTTGGCAGAAGTGATTGGTGGCACCCCGCGTCAGGTGGAGAATGCCGCTGAAATTGGCATGGAACACAACCTAGGTTTAACCTGTGATCCGATTGCGGGTTTAGTGCAGGTGCCTTGTATCGAACGCAACGCCATGGGGTCTATTAAAGCCATTAATGCTGCCCATATGGGTATGCGCGGTGATGGTGAGCACTTGGTGTCGTTGGACGACGTGATTAAAACCATGCGTGAAACCGGAGCCGACATGCAAGAAAAGTATAAAGAAACTTCCCGCGGAGGCCTCGCAGTTAACGTTACTAACTGCTAATTCTGTTATTCTTGCTGCCGAAGGTGATTATCACCAAAATTAGTCAGCACGGAGAAGTACATGTCTAGACTGCGCCCAGAGGCGGGTATATTACCTCCCGTTGCTAGCCCCATTGCTCAGCAAGCCAGTTTTGGTGAGCGGCTGCGGGCGTTACGCCAAGCCCGGAAAATGACCTTGCAACAGGCCAGCAAGGAGACCGGCGTTGCCCAATCGACCTTGTCGAAGATGGAAAACAACCAGCTTTCTCCCACCTTTAATTTGATGCAAAAGCTGGCCGTGGGCTTAGGCATAGACATGCCTCAGTTGTTTGCGCCCGTGCATGAAGCCCGTATTTCTGGGCGTCGCAGTGTCACCAGAAAACAACAAGGCCGAGAGCACCTCACCGCCACTTATGAACATGAATTGCTGGCCACCGAACTTGATTCTAAACGTATGGTGCCGTTTAAAAGCCGTGTGCGGGCTCGTAACCTAGATGAGTTTGGTGGCTGGGTTAGACATGAAGGTGAAGAGTTGCTACTGGTTCTTGAAGGCGACGTATTGGTATATACCGAAGAATATGAGCCTCTACCGCTTAGCGAAGGCGACAGCACTTATTTTGACAGCACGATGGGTCATGCTGTGGTGTCTGTCAGCAAAGACGACGCGTTGGTGCTTTGGGTGTGTGTGGCACAATGAGACAAGTTGTATTGGCCAGTGGCAACGCAGGTAAACTTAAAGAATTTGGTCAGTGTTTAGCGCCGCTGGGTATTGAACTGGTGGCTCAAAGTCAGTTTGTGAGTCAAGAAGTCGAAGAAACGGGCCTTTCTTTTGTCGAAAATGCCATCCTTAAAGCCCGTCACGCGGCGGCTGCATCGGGCTTGCCTGCACTTGCTGATGATTCTGGTTTAGAGGTTGACGCGTTGCACGGTGCACCGGGTATTTACTCGGCACGCTACGCGGGGTCGGCGTTATCCGGCGCTGCCAAAGATGCGGCCAACAGCGCCCACTTAATAGCAAATTTGCAACATGTACCTAGCCATCAACGTAACGCTCGGTTTCAATGTGTCTTGGTGTACATGCGCCATGCACAAGACCCTACGCCGCTGATCTTCCAAGCGGCATGGGAAGGTGTGATTATGGACACACCACAAGGGGATTATGGTTTTGGATACGACCCTATTTTTCAGGTGTTAGAAAAAGGCTGCCGTGCGGCTCAACTCACCCCAGAGCAAAAAATATCCATTAGCCATCGGGGTCAAGCTTTGGCGCAATTACAACGGGCCTTGGTTTAGCGGCCTAGAGTAACATTGATGTACACATTGCCTGCCTTAAGTCTCTATATTCATATCCCTTGGTGTGTGCGTAAATGCCCCTATTGTGATTTTAATTCACACGCTACTCAAGCGGGTGAAGACATTCCTGAAGCCGCTTATATCGCGGCCTTATTACAAGACTTGGCCGTCGAACTCAAGGCCGTTGCAGGGCGCCGCTTACACAGTGTTTTTATAGGTGGCGGCACACCTAGCCTTATGAGCGCTGCGGGCATTGGCGAAGTATTAACCTTTGTTAAAACCCATATCGACTGCGAAAGCGATATGGAAGTCACGCTAGAGGCTAACCCAGGCACCTTTGAACAGGCTAAATTTGCAGGCTTTCTTGAGCAGGGCGTGAATCGCTTATCCATTGGGGTGCAAAGTTTTGATGATGATTGCTTGCAGGCGTTGGGGCGTATCCATAGCGCCAGGCAAGCCAAACTTGCCATTGGCAAAGCTCAGGCTTTGGGCTTTGAGCGTATCAACCTAGACCTTATGCATGGTTTACCCGGGCAAACGCTGGCGAGCGGCCTCGCAGACCTACAACAAGCCCTCGACTTTGGCACCGACCATTTATCTTGGTATCAACTCACCATAGAACCCAATACCGAATTTTATAGCCGGCCACCAAACTTGCCAGACGAAGATGTGCTGGTGGATATTCAGGATCAGGGCCAAGTCTTAATCGAAGCTGCTGGCTTGTCTCAATACGAAATTTCTGCCTATTCAAAACCCGCAAGCCAAGCGAGGCATAATCTTAACTATTGGCGTTTTGGTGATTACGTAGGCGTAGGCGCTGGTGCCCATGGCAAGGTGAGCTATTGGCAGGACGGCAACATGGTGATAGAGCGGCGGGTAAAGTTACGCCAGCCTAAGGCCTACATGAGCGCGATTAACGCCTTATCTTCTAGCCATATAGTGACCCCAGAAGAACTGCAGTTAGAGTTTTTTATGAATGCGCTGCGCCTTCAGGCAGGGGTGTCGACTGACGACTATTTGGCTAATACAGGGCAGGCTTTGACGTCTGTAACAGACGCACTAGCATCAGCTCGAAAAGCAGGACTAATGATGCCCGATCGGCTTCAGGCTAGCCCTTTGGGTTGGCGGTTTCTTAATGATTTGCTGACTTATTTTGAGTAGCTTACTGTTCCAAGTAGAAGGTTTGTCTAAACTTTAACGGTATCGGTTTGGCATTTAGGTCGGGCTGCACGGTTAATTCGAAACGCCACATTTCTTCTTCGGTAAAACGTAGCTGCGCAATATAGTAGATGGCGTTTGGCTCTTTTATTTGTAAAAACTCTAACGGCAACACTTGGCCAAGAATGTTAGTACGTGTGCCGCTAACCACAGCGGGTAGTGGTCGCATCGTCTGTCTATCAATCACAGAAATATTCAATAAGGCGCGATTTCTTGCGCGCGTAAAACCATAGGTTTGGGCGAGCTCTGGCGTCACCATCATGGTATTAAATGCGTTGTAGTGAATATCATATTTTTGGCTATGAATGGCTTGTTCTGCATAACTGGGCAATGCCAAAGAGGCTAGTAATACAGCACAGATAAAGCTAAGGTGGCGGATCGAATGCATCATGGGCTGGCTTCTTACCTTCTACGATATAAGTCTTTATTGAAGGCCTAATTGTGCGTGATGCGTGGCAAAAAGTAAAAACAAAACATTGCAAACTGCAGGTCAAGAATATGATGAAAAAAATATTGGTCGGACTAGGCGCAGTCATCACCGTCCTACTGTTAGGTCTATCTGCGACCGATAATATGCACCTTATTGAAAGTTTTAGATCGGCCTATTTTTAGAGTCATTGACTGATAAGGAAACCTAATATGGGTAATATTCTCGTTACTGGTGCCAGCCGGGGTATCGGTGCTGCAACTGCAAAAATGCTGGCGGCTAGAGGCCACAACGTGTGTGTTAATTACCACAAGCAGAAACGCAAAGCTGAGCAACTGGTTACTCAGATTCAGCAGTTGGGTGTGGGTGCTATTGCAGTACAGGCTGATGTTTCTCAAGAGCAGGAGGTATTGGCATTATTTCAATGTATGGATGAGCAGCTTGGTCCAATCACGGGTTTAGTCAATAATGCGGGTATGTTGTTACCTCAAATGCCAGTGGAGCAGATGGATGCGCAGCGTATTAATCAATTGCTAACCACCAATGTCACGAGTTACTTTTTATGCTGTCGAGAAGCGATCAAACGTATGGCGCTAAAGCATGGAGGCCAAGGCGGCGCTATCGTTAACGTATCTTCTGCCGCATCTCGATTGGGTGCCGCTGGCGAATATGTGGATTACGCCGCTACCAAAGGTGCTATAGATACCCTCACTATTGGCCTATCCAAAGAAGTGGCTTTAGAGTCAATTCGCGTTAACTGCGTGAGGCCTGGGTTTATTGCGACCGACATGCATGCCGATGGCGGCGAACCTAACCGCATTGAGCGGGTCAAAAATGCCATCCCTATGGGCCGTGGTGGTCAACCGGACGAAGTTGCCAGTGCTATAGTATGGTTATTGTCCGACGAAGCATCCTACGTGACAGGCTCATTTACCGACATCGCTGGTGGCCGCTAGCAAATCAATATGAGACACTATAGGCATGATTTTTGAATGCCGTGATGGTTGGCTAAAGGTGAGTTGAGTTTATGACTAATGCAGGCGTATTTGTGGTTCAGACCGTGTTTGGTTTGTACCTAATGTTGGTAGTGATTCGGTTTATGCTGCAGTTGGCGAAGGCTGATTTTTACAACCCCTTAGCGCAAGCTGTGGTGAAGCTCACCCAGCCATTTATTGGACCACTACAAAAAGTCATGCCCAAAACCGGCCGTTTTAGTTTGGCCACCTTGGTGCTGGGTTTTTTAGTGCAATTACTGCTTATTGTATTGGTGTTGTTAATTGCCGGTTTTGGTTTGCCAAACCCTGTGAGTTTGGCTATTTGGAGCCTTATCGGACTGGGTTCACAAGTGTTGGATTTGCTCTTTTTTGCCATCTTAGCGAGTATCGTTTTAAGTTGGTTGGCACCACAAACCAACCATCCCGGGGCTTATCTTCTGCAGCAACTTACAGAGCCTGTAATGGCGCCTGCTAGACGTATGTTGCCGAATTTGGGAGGTTTGGATTTTTCTCCGATTCTGGTATTTATCATTATTAACTTGTTGAATATGTTGGTGATTCAAAGTTTAGCGCAAAGCTTTGGTATGCCTCGTGGTTTGGTAATGGGGCTTTAACGATGGCAACAACTGATAATACCCAAGAGGCATCTGCCTTCAATTTTGAAACTTCATTGGCCGAGCTAGAAAGCATCGTCGCCAACATGGAGCAGGGTGAGTTAACACTGGAAGATTCTTTGCAGGCGTTTGAACGCGGTATCGCCTTAACCCGCGGTTGCCAAACCGCGTTGGCGCAGGCCGAACAAAAGGTTAATGTGTTAATGCAAGATGCCCAAGGGCGCGTTGTTGAGCAGCCCTTTAATAAGGAATCATAAGCGTGGAATTTGAGTCTTTAAACGACTTTTTGAGTCACAGCCAGAATCGCGTAGAGCAATACCTAAATACTGCAATTAGGCAGCGTCGAGCGAGTGGCGTGTTGTCCCAAGCCATGGCATACAGTGCAGTCCAAGGCGGTAAGCGAGTCCGTGCAGCTTTGGTGTATGGTGGCGCTCGAGCGTGTGGTATTGACCATACTTGCCTAGATCCGTTGGCAGCTGCCGTAGAGGCGATGCATGCGTATTCGCTGATTCATGATGATTTGCCGGCCATGGATGATGACGCGTTACGTCGTGGCCAGCCTAGCTGCCACATAGCCTTTGACGAGGCGACTGCCATCTTAGCGGGCGATGCTTTGCAAGCCTTGGCGTTCGAATTGATTACCGAAGCACAGGGCCCACACCTTACCGCAACACAATGTTTAGCCATGGTGTCATGTTTAGCTAACGCCGCGGGTGCTAATGGTATGGTTGCAGGGCAAATGCTCGATATGGCGGCCGCGCAGGATGCCGTTAGTCTGGCCCAGTTAGAAACTTTACATCGGTTTAAAACCGGTGCCTTGATTGTCGCCAGCGTGGAGTTGGGGGCCTTATCTCAGGCCGAGGTAGATGACCTGAAATTACAAAAATTGCGCGACTATGCCCAGGCCATTGGTTTGGCGTTTCAGGTGCAAGATGATATTTTGGATATTGAAAGCGATACCCAAACCTTAGGTAAAGCGCAAGGCTCCGACCTGTTGAATGATAAGTCTACCTACCCTGCGCTGTTAGGTATGACGCAGGCTAAACAACGGCTTACGGAGCTACACCAGCAAGCCACTCAGGCATTGAGTGACTTTGGCCCTGCTGCGGCACCGTTAGTGTGGTTGGCTGATTTTATTGTTAGCCGTCAACATTAGAGGTTGGCATTAACGCCATGTTTGCCCCCATTCAAACCATCCCAGTGCAACCTCCTCTCACTCCTTTGTTAGATCAAGTGGACGGGGTTGAGGACTTGCGCTGTCTACAAGATAACCAGCTACCTCAGTTGGCTTACGAGTTGCGCTTGGCGTTGCTTTATAGTGTTGGCCAAACAGGCGGGCACTTAGGTGCAGGTCTAGGGGTAGTTGAATTAACCATCGCCCTGCATTACCTACTCAACACGCCAAAGGATCGCCTGATTTGGGATGTGGGGCATCAAGCCTACCCCCATAAAATGCTCACCGGCCGTAAACAACGCATGTTGTCGATGCGACAGATGGGCGGTTTAGCACCATTTCCTAAGCGTGACGAAAGCCTATTTGATGCCTTTGGTGTCGGTCATGCCAGCACCTCCATCAGTGCATTGTTAGGTATGGTGCTGGCTCAACGGGAACCGGACACCCAGCATGTTGCGGTTATTGGTGATGGAGCTTTAACCGGTGGCATGGCGTTTGAAGCGTTAAATCACATGGCCCATTGTCAGGCTAATGCTCTTATTATCGTCAACGACAACGATATGGCAATCGACGAAAATTTAGGAGGTTTGGCGACATTTCTAGATGATAACCATGGCCATGGTGGGCCATTACAGTGGTTTACAGCCTTAGGCTTTATTTATCGGGGCCCCATTGATGGCCACGACTTGCCTCTATTGTTAACCACTATAACCGAGTTGTTGAGTTTTAAAGGCCCTAAGTTGCTGCATATTAATACCTTAAAAGGTAAAGGCTACGGCCCTGCAGAACTGGACCCTGTGGGTTATCACGCCTTAGCTAAAATTGACCCGATAGGCCACAGTAAAAACCCCACAACACCCACTTACGCACAAGTATTTGGCCAATGGATTTGTGATCGAGCTGCCACAGATCCTAGGTTGATGGCGATTACTCCAGCTATGGCCGGCGGTTCTGGGCTTGAACCGTTTGCACAAGCCTTTAGTGAACGTTTGTTTGATGTAGCCATTGCAGAGCAACATGCGCTCACCTTAGCTGCGGGTATGGCTTGCGAAGGCGCTAAGCCGGTGGTGGCGATTTATTCCACGTTTTTACAGCGCGCTTATGACCAGCTGATTCACGACATAGTGCTACAGGATTTAGACGTGTTATTGGCCATAGATCGCGCCGGTGTTGTGGGTGAGGATGGTGCCACCCACACGGGCGCCTACGACTTAGCCTTTTTGCGCTGTTTGCCTAACATGGTTGTTATGGTACCCGGCAACGCAGCGGAAACTAGAGCTATGTTGGAGTTTGGTTATCAACATCAAGGCCCTGCAGCTGTACGTTACCCGCGAGGAATGGCGCCCGGTAACGCGGTGATTGGGGTGCCCATTGAGCTAGGTCGAGGGCAACTTTTATGTCGCGGCAAAGGCAATAAGGCGATGGTTATTCTTAATTTTGGGGCTTTGTTGGAGTTGGCTAAAGACGTGGCAACATGCTTGTGTGCAACCTTAGTCGACATGCGCTTTGTTAAGCCGTTAGATGAGGCACTACTGCAGCAATTGTTAACTGAGCACAGGTCTTTTGTGACCATAGAAGATCACAGTATTATTGGTGGCGCTGGCTCTGCTGTAAGTGAATGGCTGGCGCAGCAATCGACGCCCACAAAACTCTTGTGTTTAGGCCATGAAGATCGGCCACTCACTCACGGCGGTCGTGCCCAGGTACTCGCTACAGCTGGATTGGATGTGTCTTCAGCGGTAGCTAAAATCAACGTTTGGCTGACAAACGATCACTAATCCTCCCGTTTGTCGTGGGCAAGCATGGTGTCTTTAAATGCTTGTAAGATGCTACGGCAGCTTATTTGACCAATAAATCGGCCTTCTTCAACCACCGGCATGCGTCGACGGTGATGTTTGGTCAAAATACGGGCGGCCTCAAATAAGGTGGTGTCCCCTGGCAGTACATCCACTTTGGTACACATTAAATCGCCGATACAGGCATCCCCTTCTTGGTAGTAGGCGATTTGTTCTAGCTTATCCAGCAGGTCCAATTCTGAAATAATGCCCACCACCTGGCCTCGATCATCTAGCACGGTGCCGCCAGTAACTTTGCGAACTAACATCTCGTGAATGGCGTCCATTATCTTAGTTGCCGGGGTAAAGGTGAGGGGCGTGATCGACATAAAGTCTTTGATATCGATTGAGTTTGGCATGTACAAAAACTCCTTTTTGAGTTGCTCCCAAAGGGTAGATGAATGGCAGTGCATTTAGTATTACGCCACTTGTTGGTGTTAGTCAATTTTAATGATTTTATGATGTTTTTCTCTGCCTATATTTAACTTGTTGTATTTTATACATAATTTTGTAAAAAGAGGGATAGGTTGCAAAATGGTATTTTTATCTTTTATACTGTTTAACATTGTACGCCGCTAGCTTGTGACGTTATTGAATTAGTTGGACATCAATTATTTCACTAATATATTTTTAGTTTTTGTCTCTATTTTCGACCAAAGGCAACAATTATGACCTATGGAGAGGAGTTAATTAGCCACATTTGGCCCTTGGCATTATTTTTGATAATGGTAGGCGGCCTCATTGTGTTGATGCTTACCCTGCCCGCACTGTTGGGTGGCAAAAGAGTGTCGCGTGCTGTTAATGAACCTTATGAGTGCGGCATTGTGCCTGTCGGCTCTACCCACTTTCGTATGCCAATTCCGTTTTACCTCTTTGCCATTTTTTTCGTCATCTTTGATTTAGAGGTGGTGTTTCTGTTTGCTTGGGCCGTGGCTGTTAAGGAAACGGGCTGGCTAGGTTTTACCGAAGCACTCATCTTCATACTGATTTTGTTTGCAGCGCTCATTTACCTGTGGCGCCTTGGCGCCTTGGACTGGCGCACAAGCCGACAAAAACTCGATTTACGCAACTTGGACGCACGTTAATTGCTGGATTTTTAACTTAGGCTACCGGCACCCACCGTGTATTTAAATAATCACCGGCTCTAAAGGAGTCTTGGGGTTGTTATGCCGCAGTTAAAATCGGGCGCCTATGGCGCTAACCTTATTGCCTCCCAAGATGAGAGCTTTGCTCAGTCGGTGGAAGACAGTTTAGTGCTGGGCAAGGTTAAAGATTTGGTCGCTTGGGGCCAAAGTAACTCTCTTTGGCCATTTAATTTTGGCCTGTCTTGTTGTTACGTAGAAATGGCCACTGCCTTTACTTCACGCCATGATCTAGGCCGTTTTGGTGCAGAAGTCATCCGCGCCACTCCGCGCCAAGCCGATGTAATGGTAATCTCTGGGACTGTGTTTCGCAAAATGGCACCGGTGATTCAACGTCTTTACGAACAACTGTTAGAACCCAAGTGGATTATCTCCATGGGCTCCTGCGCCAATTCAGGCGGTTTATATGACATTTATAGTGTGGTTCAGGGGGTGGATAAGTTCTTACCTGTAGATGTCTACGTACCCGGTTGTCCGCCTCGCCCAGAAGCGTTGTTGCAAGGTTTAATGTTATTACAAGATGCCATTCGAGAAGAAAATAGACCTTTGAGCTGGGTGCTAGGTCCAAATGGGGTAGAGAAGCCTTCCATGCCTTCGCAGCGTGATCTACATACACCAGAGCGCATGCGCATGACAAATTTACCTAACCCGGATCGGGTTTAAGGCTCATGACTAGGCCTCTAACTCAGTCCAAAGCCTGCCCCATGGGTGATGCTGACTTGGTGTGTTTGTTACAACAGCAGTTCCCACATCCTTTGATTGAGCAACGCACCATTGACGGTATCCCCACTGTATGGGTAGACGCCAGTCATGTCGGTGCACTGTTGCGTTATTGCAAGCATGAGCTACAGCCTAGTTACGCCATGTTGTACGACTTAACCGCCATCGATGAGCGTGTGCGTAGTCATCGTGAAGACCAGCCAGCCAGTGATTTTACCCTTGTATATCAGCTCTTGAGCCTTACTGGTAACGCCTTTGTGCGTATTAAGGTGGCGTTAATGGATTCCCATCTGCGTGTAGACACTCAATCCGATGTCTGGCCCAACGCCAATTGGTACGAGCGTGAATGCCACGACATGTTTGGTATTGATTTCGTTGGCCACCCTAATTTATACCCGCTCATCATTCCACCTACCTGGAAGGGCCATCCGCTGCGCAAGGAACACCCTGCCCGGGCAACAGAAATGGAACCGTTTAGTATTGATGAGCAAATGCAAGACGAAGAGCAAGAAGCGTTGCGCTTTGTACCGGAGCAGTGGGGCATGCAACGCGAAGGCAAAAACACCGATTATATGTTCCTCAATATGGGGCCTAATCACCCCAGTGTGCATGGTGTGTTTCGTGTGGCAGTGCAACTCAATGGTGAAGAAGTGGTGGATGCAGTGGCCGACATCGGTTACCACCACCGTGGTGCTGAAAAAATGGGCGAACGCCAAGCCTGGCACACGTATATGCCTTACACGGACCGTATCGACTATCTCGGCGGGGTGATGAATAACTTACCTTATGTTATGGGGGTAGAAAAGCTCGCCGACATACAGGTATCACAACGGGTAGAAACCATTCGAGTGATGTTGTCTGAATGTTTTCGTATTCAAAGCCATTTCTTATTTTTTGGTACATTTGCCCAAGACATTGGCCAAATGTCACCTATTTTTTATATTTTTGCCGATCGAGAAATGCTGTTTGGCATTATTGAAGCGATTACCGGCGGCCGTATGCATCCAAGTTGGTTTCGGATTGGTGGCGTGGCCCAAGACCTGCCTCAAGGTTGGGATGTAATGATGCGGGAGTTTTTAGCGCGCATGCCTAAACGCTTAGATGAATACCAAAAAATGGTGCTGGATAATCGTATTATTAAACAACGCACCGTAGGTGTGGGTCGGTATACCAGTGAACAAGCCATTGAGTGGGGCGTTACCGGTGGCGGATTACGAGCGACGGGATACGATTGGGATATGCGTAAACGCATGCCGTATAGCGGTTACGACAATTTTGACTTCGATATACCGTTAGGCAGCAACGGTGATTGTTATGATCGCGCCATGGTGCGTTTGCAGGAAATTCGTCAAAGTCTACGCATTATTCAACAGTGTGTGGACCACATGCCAGAAGGGCCTTACAAGGCCGATCACCCGCTGACGACGCCGCCGCCCAAAGAACGCACCATGCATGATATTGAAACCCTGATCCATCATTTTGTGCACTCCAGCTGGGGCCCCGCCATACCTGCGGGTGAAGTGTGTTTACCCATTGAAGCCAGCAAAGGCTTGAATAGTTATTACTTAGTCAGTGACGGCAGTACCACGTCCTACCGCACACGCATTCGTACACCATCGTTTGCCCACCTACAAATGATTCCAACCATGAGCCGAGGCATGATGGTGGCAGATATGATCGCCATCATTGCTAGTATCGATTTCGTAATGGCCGACGTGGATCGCTAAGGAGCAATGATGACACCAATAATCGCCACCGATGCTGCCGCCCACTGCGCCGATTGGCGGCTCCAAATTGAGCCCCTCAATGTGCAAGAGGAAACGGCCATTGCAGCCGAAATTACCCATTACCCTCAACCTCAAGCGGCCACTATAGAGGCCTTGAAAATTGTCCAACAACAGCAAGGTTGGGTGTCGGACGGTAAGATAAAAGCCATTGCCCAAAGGCTGCAAATGAGCCCCGATGAAGTTGATTCAGTGGCGACCTTTTATAATAAAATTTATCGCCAGCCTGTAGGCAGCACAGTGATATCCCTGTGTGACAGCGTCAGTTGTTGGATTATGGGCTATCAAGGGTTGGCGCAAGCCCTGACCCAAGAACTTAACATTGCCTTGGGCGAAACCACGGCTGATGGAGCAGTGACCATTTTGCCAACGCCGTGTTTAGGCGCCTGCGATCATGCACCCGTGGCCATGGTGGGTGATCAACGGGCCCACAAGCTGACACCGGCATCACTCATCGAATTGGCTCGTCTGGCGCAGGAGCAGGAGCAGTCCTTATGAACCATGGTCAATCCAGTAGCCAGGCGGTTACTCTGCCCCTAAGCCAACATATTAAAGCCGATGGTAGTGTCACTAGTCTTGCCGAATATCAAGCGAATTATGGTTATCAGGGTTTGGCCAAAGCCTTGTCGATGAGTCCTAGTGAGGTGGTGGATTGGGTTAAAAATGCCAACCTAAGGGGCCGTGGTGGAGCCGGGTTTTCGGCCGGTTTAAAGTGGAGTTTTGTTCCACCTCTGGAAAAATTGCCAGGCCAACGTTATGTTATTTGTAACGCCGATGAAATGGAGCCAGGCACCTTTAAAGACCGTTGGTTAATGGAGCATGACCCTCATCAATTGATAGAAGGGCTAGCCATTGCCGCTTATGCGGTACAGGCCGACACAGCGTTTATTTTTCTGCGGGCAGATTATGACTTGTGCGCTGAGCGTTTGCAAAATGCCATTGATGAGGCACTTGCGGCTGGGTTACTGGGTGAGCAGCTTAATGAGGCCGGCTTTAGTTTAACTATGCTCATGCATACCAGTGCGGGTCGCTACATTTGTGGTGAAGAAACGGCCTTGATTAACTCTTTAGAAGGCAAGCGGGCCAACCCACGCTTTAAGCCACCTTTCCCTCAAGTGAGTGGCTTATTTGGTCGACCTACGGTGGTTAATAACGCCGAAACCTTATGCAACTTGCCCCATATTTTGTATCACGGTATTGATTGGTTTGCCGACTTAGGTTTGGGCGATGACAATGGCACCAAAATTTATGGCGTGAGTGGTCGGGTTAATAATCCAGGCTGTTGGGAATTGCCCATTGGCACCACGGTGGCGGATATCATTGCCCTCGCCGGGGGTATGCAGGAAGGTGTGCAATTGCGGGGATTTTTGCCTGGCGGTGGTTCCACAGACTTTCTCACACGGGATCATTTAGGCCTCGCCATGGATTATGGCACCATTCAGGCCGCCGGCAGTCGTATGGGTACGGGCACCATGATCTTGCTGGATGATCAAACTTGTGTGGTGGGTATGGTGCTCAATTTGATTCAGTTCTTTGCCCAAGAATCCTGTGGCTGGTGTACGCCTTGTCGTAACGGCTTGCCCTTTATTAGACAAATTTTGACGGACCTAGAGGCCGGTCTCGGCGAGCATGCGGATCTTGAGCAACTATTACAATTGTGCGGCTACATTGGTATCGGCAATACCTTCTGTGCCTTGGCACCAGGGGCTGCGGAGCCGTTACAAAGTGCCCTTAAGTACTTTCGAGATGATTTTGTGGCCCATATTGAGCAAGGGTGTTGCCCTCATGGCAATTCACCTCAGGTTGATATGGACTTAGAAAAAGAGGCTAGGCCCATATGAATGCCACCATAGATAACCTTGTTACCATCTACATTGACGGCAGCGCCTATCAAGTGAAGGCGGGGGGTCACTTACTGGAAACCTGCCTTGGTTTGGCCAAAGACTTACCCTATTTTTGTTGGCATCCAGCCTTGGGCTCAGTGGGTTCATGCCGCCAATGTGCAGTGCAGTTGTACCAAGACGCAGAAGATCAACGAGGCCGTATGGTGATGGCCTGTATGACGCCGGTTGCGGAAGGCATGCGAGTGAGTCTGTCAGCGACCATGGCCAGTCAGTTCCGTAAGCAATGTATAGAAGTCACCATGGCCAATCACCCTCATGATTGTCCCGTATGTGAAGAAGGCGGTGAGTGCCATTTGCAAGATATGACGTTGCAATCGGGCCACACTCAAAGGCGCCATAAAGGGCATAAAAAGACCTACCATAACCAAGATTTGGGGCCATGTGTAGGCCACGAAATGAACCGCTGTATTAGCTGTTACCGTTGTGTCAGGTTTTATCAAGATTATGCGGGTGGCGATGATTTGGTGGTGCTTGGTAGCCGAGAAAATGTATATTTTGGTCGTCATCAAGACGGCTGTTTAACTAGCCACTTTAGTGGCAATTTAGCTGAAGTATGCCCCACAGGTGTGTTTTACGACAAAGTAGTGAGCGACAGCTATACGCGCAAGTGGGATTTGCAATCGGCCCCCAGTATTTGTAGCCACTGCAGCTTAGGCTGTAACGTGTCGGTGGGAGAGCGCCAAGGGCAGGTGAAGCGCGTGACTAACCGCTACCATAGCCAAGTGAATGGTTACTTTATTTGTGATAAAGGTCGCTATGGATTTGCCCATAGCAATAGTGATCAAGGGTTGTATCAAGCCCAAGTTCAGCCATTGGGTGACACTAAAAAAGTCACCTGTGATACGTTACATGGCCTAGACTATGTGGCCCAAATCATGAATGAATTAGGCGCCGAAAACGTTTTTGGTTTAGGTTCGCCACGGGCCTCGGTGGAAGAAAACTTTGCTTTACAGAGTGTGGTCGGCAAAGCGAATTTTTACGCAGGGCATAACGCTATACAAGACGCCATTCAAACGCAAGTGTTACATCAACTTACCCAGCCAGACATTTACACACCAAGTCTCAAACAAATTGAGCAAGCCGATGCCATTGTTATTATCGGTGAAGACCTCTTACATACAGCACCACGTATGGCGTTGAGCGTGCGCCAAGCCAGCCGTAACTTAGGTTTTGCTAAAGCAGCGGCCATAGGTATTCCTAAATGGCAGGACGAACCTGTTCGTATTCATACCCAAAACCAACTGAGCCCCATCATTAGCGTTACCAGTGCCGCCACCGACTTGGATGACATTAGCAGTCAATGTGTGCACCTTGCTCCAAATGACATGTGTGACTTTGCACGAGCCTTGGCTAGCGCCGTTGAGGGCCAGTTTGATGGCAGCGGGCTATCTGCCAAGCTACATGAACAAGTGCAGCAAAGCCTTGCTTTACTGGCTGGCGCAAAACGTCCTCTGGTGATCAGTGGTGCCAGTAGCCAGAGCCCCGAGTTAATTGATTTGGCGGCGCAACTGGCGTTAGCTTTAGGCCGTCAGAGTGGGTCCGAGGCTTGGCTCAGCTACGCTTTGGAAGCGGCCAACAGTATGGGTTTAGGGTTGCTCAACAAGGACCCTAAACATGTGGGTGACCTAGCGCTTCGAGTACAGCAACAAAGCACACCCAGCGCACTCATCGTATTACAAACCGACCTGTTTGCCCTCTCTACGCAGGCCGCGGCCTTGTGTGAAAATTTGCGTCATTTGGTGGTGTTGGATCAGTTGCCCAGTGCCACCAGTGACCAAGCTGATGTGGTGATTGCTTGCGCCAGCTCGTTTGAAACGGAAGGCACTTATGTCAATAACGAGGGTCGCGCGCAACGTTACTTCTCTGTACATGACAAACAGAGCCGGCCTGATGCCTGGCGAAGCTTGACCAATTTAGCAGCAATGGTGATTCAAGCTGGCCCTTGTAGCGACGCCGTCACACAATTGGCTAGTTGTACTAAATTTGATGACCTGTGCCACCTTGTAAGCCAACAAGGTGGCGAGTTCGCCCATTGGTGTGACGTTGCTCCCAGTGCGGACTTCCGCATTGCTGGCATGAAGATTCCACGCCAAACCCATAGAGCATCGGGTCGAACCAGTTTGTATGCGAATGAGAACGTCAGTGAATCCAAGCAGCCAGAAGACGCTGATTCAGCTTTGGGTTTTACCATGGAAGGCACTCCTATAAACAAACCCAGTGCGCTTATACCACAGGTTTGGAGTCCAGGCTGGAATTCCAACGAAGCAATCAACAAATTCCAGCAAGAAATCAATGGCCCCCTCAAGGGTGGTGAGGCCGGACTTAGGCTATTGGACATAAGCCCTAACCTGCCATTAGCTGCAGCTGCACTTATCCCTAGTATTACCATTGGTGCAGGGCAAATACTGGCCCACACTCAGAATCACTTGTTTGCCAGCGATCGGGCTAGTGCTTTAAGCGCGGCCCTAAAACAGCGCAGTACGGTCATTAGTGCACGCATGCACCCAGACACCGCAGCAGCCATGGGGTTGGTCGATGGGGCCGAGGTTTGTGTGGCCTTAGCGCAAGCTCAGTGGCTGTTGCCGTTAACCGTTGATGCGTCTATGGCGGTGGACTTATTGCTGTTGCCGAGCCAGTACCAAGCGCCCATTAGCGCGGGTCATCTACCTGCGGCAGTCAACCTGAGCGCGGTAACGCAGGAGGTCAACTAACATGAGTCCGGTAATGTATAACTTACTCAACGTGGTGCTGATCCTTGTATGTGTCGTGTTTGGAGCAGCTTTGTTAACGTGGCTAGAACGGCGTTTACTGGGTATTTGGCAAGACCGATATGGTCCAAACCGAGTGGGCCCTTTTGGCACCTTACAAATTGTTGCTGACATGATTAAGCTGTTAATGAAACAAGATTGGGTGCCGCCATTTGCGGACCGGCTGATTTTTATTGTGGCACCGGCTTTTGCAATGTTTGTCGTGGTGGCAGCGTTTGCGGTGATACCCATGGCGCCAGGCGTGGGAGTGGTCGATTTAAACATTGGGTTATTGTTCTTTTTGGCCATGACGTCGCTGGGGGTTTATGCGGTGATGTTTGGTGCTTATGCCTCGGACAACAAGTACGCCATGCTGGGCGGTTTGAGGGCAGCGGCGCAAATGGTGAGTTACGAAGTATTTATGGGTTTGTCTCTGATGGGTGTGGTGATGCTGGCAGGCACCTTTAATCTACGCGAACTGGTATTGGCACAGGCCGATGGTTGGTTTATTGGGCCACAAATCGTCGGCTTCTTTATCTTTTTTATGGCCGGCATTGCAGAAAGTCATCGTACACCCTTTGACCTGCCAGAAGCCGAACACGAATTGACTGCGGGTTTTCATACGGAATATTCCGGCATGAAGTTTGCCATGTTTTTTATTGGCGAATACGTCAGCGTACTCATGAGCGCGGCCATGATCACCGTGTTGTTTTTTGGCGGCTGGTTGGGGCCGGCTTGGTTCCCTCCATTAGGCTGGTTTTTGCTCAAAACAATGGCTTTAGTGCTGTTGATGATTTTGATTAGAGGGTCATTACCACGCCCAAGGTATGATCAACTAATGTCTTTCGGCTGGAAATTCATGTTGCCATTAGCACTGGTCAACTTATTGATTACCGGCGCTTTAATACTTATATAGGAGGCGGGATTAGATGAAACAGAAGACCGGCCTTGGCCAATATATATACATCGTTTGGGACTATTTTTATAGCAATATAGTGACCTTGGTGAAGGTGGCTTCCCATACGTTCACCAAAGCAGATACGGTTGAATATCCAGAGCAAATGCCTTATTTGGCACCGCGTTTTAGGGGCCGCATCGTGCTCACTAGAGACCCCACAGGTGAAGAGCGCTGTGTGGCCTGTAATCTATGTGCCAGCGCCTGTCCTACGGATTGTATTTCGTTACAAAAAACCGAAGATGAGAGTGGTCGCTGGTCGGCCGAATATTTCCGCATTAATTTTTCTCGTTGTGTATTTTGCGGTATGTGTGAGGAAGCCTGCCCCACCTATGCTATTCAGCTGACTCAAGATTTTGAACTGGCCGAGTATGAGCGCCAAAATATGGTTTACGAAAAACAACATTTGCTCATTGATGGCCCAGGTAAACACCCTGATTATAATTTTTATGAGCTCAGTGGCAAGGCGGTATCCGGTCGAGCGAAAGGTGCGGGTACCCAAGAAGCAGAGCCGGTCAACCTAAAGAGTTTGTTGCCGTGAGCGCGCATACAGGAGCACAATCATGATCTGGGCCTACCTCTATAATATTGTGTTTTATGCAAGCTGTGGTGTCACCGTGCTGGCCACCATACTGATGATTAGTCGCCACAATGCGGTGCATGCGTTGCTGTATTTGATTATATCTTCTTTGTCCTTGGCTATTATTTTTTATTTGCTTGGTGCAGCCTTTGCCGCGGCCTTAGAAGTCATTGTTTATGCCGGTGCGGTGATGATCCTCTTTGTGTTCGTGGTGATGATGCTCAACCAAGGCCAGCGTTCGGCAGCACACGAAGCCGCTTGGCTGCCAGCCAGGGGCTGGATTTTGCCTTCTGTACTGGCTGCCATTTTGCTGTCTTTGTTACTTATCGGTATGTATAGCGACCAACCATTACAACCTTATGGTGTACATGGTGTGGCGGTTAAAGACGTGGGTATTGCCTTATTTGGCCCTTACGTGCTGGTGGTGGAACTGTCATCATTTTTGCTTTTGTCAGGCCTTATCGGCGCTTTCCACATTGCCCGTAAAATGCCGTCCCACATGAGCTCCAACGAGCTAGAGGAGGTGGACCATGGATAGCCAATATATAGATCATGCCATGGTGCTCGCTGGCATCTTGTTTTGCTTAGGTTTGGTAGGCGTTATGGTACGCCGTAACCTGCTGTTTATGATGATTTCCATTGAGGTCATGTTGAATGCGGCGGGACTCGCATTTATTGCTGCAGGCTCCGCATGGGGTCAGCCCGAAGGGCAAATTATGTTTCTTGCGGTGATTACCTTAGGTGCGGCAGAAGTGGCCGTGGGGTTGGGACTGACGTTGCTGCTGTTCCGTCACCACAACAGTGTCAATGTCGATCAATTGAATCAGTTACGAGGCTAGGAGAACGTGATGCAACAGTTGTGGCTTATCCCTTGCTTGCCGTTAGTGGGCTTTTTGCTGTTGGTGTTGGGCCATGGGCGTTGCAGCCGTTCGGCAGCACGGTTGGTGGGTGTGGGGTCGGTAGCGATGGCTGCCTTGGTCACACTGTGGGTGGCGCTCGATTTTTATAGCCCTGGCGCAGCCCAATCCTATCAAGTGGAACTTTGGCCTTGGTTCAGTGCAGGCGCGCTGGAGGTGAGTTTTGGGCTCTATTTAGACGGCTTGTCGTTGAGTATGTTGTTCGTCATTACTGGGGTCGGTAGTTTGATCCACTGGTATGCGTCAGGCTACATGTGGCAAGACCCAGATTATCAGCGTTTTTTCGCCTATATGAACCTATTCGTCGCAGCCATGCTCATGCTGGTATTGGCAGACAATTTGGTGCTGCTATTTTTAGGCTGGGAAGGTGTGGGCTTGTGTAGTTTCTTACTTATTGGTTTCTGGCACCAAGACCCCGCTAATGGTTATGCCGCGCGTAAAGCCTTTGTGGTCACCCGAGTGGGCGACACTGCCTTTGCTATAGGCCTATTTTTATTGTTCCGAGAATTAGGTACCTTAGACTTGCCGACCATCATGGCCTTAGCGCCTGAGCAATTTGTTATGGGTGCTAATCGCCCCACTCTTATTGCTGCCCTTTTATTAGCCGGTGCGGTGGGTAAGTCGGCGCAGTTACCATTACATACCTGGTTACCCGACGCGATGGCGGGTCCGACGCCGGTAAGTGCCTTGATTCATGCCGCGACGATGGTAACCGCCGGGGTTTATCTTATTGCTCGAACCCACGAGGTGTTTTTGCAAGCCCCAGACGTATTGCTGGTGGTGGCTTTTATCGGCCTGTTTACCTTATTGATCTCCGGCTTTACGGCCCTCAATCAGACCGACATCAAACGCGTGCTCGCCTACTCGACCATGAGTCAAATTGGCTATATGTTTTTTGCCTTAGGGGTGGGAGCTTGGAACGAGAGTGTATTTCACTTGATGACCCATGCCTTGTTCAAAGCCTTGTTATTTATGACCGCGGGTTCAATTATATTGGCCATGCACCATGAACAGGATATTCGTTCGATGGGTGGGTTGCGACGCCAATTACCGGTGCCTTTTTGGTGTTTTGTCATTGGTAGCGCATGTTTAGTAGCATTACCACCGACCTCGGGGTTCTTTAGTAAAGAAGCCATACTCAATGCCAGCTGGCAACTGCCAGGTTATGGCCCTTGGTTATGGGCAGGCGGCGTTTTAGGCGCATTCATCACCGCTATTTATAGTTTTAGGCTCCTGTTTATGGTGTTTTTTGGTCCTCAAAAAGCCCAGCCCCACGAGCCTAAAGGTTGGCAGTTCCACCCGCCTCTAATGATCTTAGCCGCCTTGTCGTTGGTAGCAGGTTGGTTTGTATTACCCACTGGACCAGTGTTGCCGGCGTCGCCTGCTGGCCACCCGCCCACGTGGACTATCGTGGTGGCTATTGCCATGCCGTTGCTGGGTATCGGTATTGCGTATCAGGTTTATGTGCGTCATCAATGGCAGGGCTTGCGTTTAGCTCAGTGGCCGCAATTACGCCAATTCTTGTTTCAAGGGTGGGGTTTTGACGGCCTGTACCAGCGACTATTGTTAACCCCATTTACCGCCCTGGCGCTGGTCAACCGTCACGATATTATTGACGGGGTACCTAAATTATTGATTCAGCTAAGTCGCTTTTTACACGGCCTATTTAGCCAATTACAAAATGGCCAATTGCGATTTTATATTGCCACCTTAGCCAGTGCCGCCATTATTGTTTTGGCCTTGGCACTCAAGGTGTTGTAGGTGAATAAGGCAGCTATGAAGGCAAGGGGAGAATAGACACGATGCAACTACTCGGCATTATTATCAGCCTATTAGGCGGTGGCGTTTTAGCCTTACTGGTGGGGCGTCAATCAGCCTCTGCTAGTCGCTGGCTTAGTTTGGTGAGTTTAGCCGTGGCGAGCGTGTTTTACGCCAGCCTTTGGTTTGATACCACAGACCCACAAGCCACGTCGCTGTGGTTGTTGCATATGGATTGGCCATGGATTGCGCGCTTTGGCATTCACGTGTTGTTGGCTACGGATGGCTTGAGTTTAGTGCTTATTGGTTTGACCTTGGTGCTGGGCTACGTGGCATTGTTGTCGGCCTGGCATGAGATTAACCACCGATGTGGGCTGTTTTATCTTAACTTTCTGTTTACTTTGGCGGGTGTGGTGGGGGTATTTAGTGCCTTAGATTTATTCCTCTTCTTTGTATTTTGGGAAGTGATGTTGGTGCCTATGTTTCTCATCATCGCGATATGGGGCCACGAAGGTCGGCGCTATGCCGCCACCAAGTTTTTTATCTATACCCAAGCCAGTAGTTTGTTGATGTTAGCTGCCATGGTGGGGTTGGTATTGTTAAACCAACAACAAACAGGCGTTTGGAGCTTTTCTTGGTTTACCCTAACTCAAACTGACACCAGTGGCAGCCTAGGTATGTGGTTGATGTTAGGTTTTTACGTGGCTTTCTTAGTTAAATTACCAGGTCTGCCGGTGCACAATTGGCTACCCGATGCCCATACTCAAGCACCTACGCCGGGCAGTATCTTGTTAGCCGGTATTTTATTAAAAACCGGCGCTTATGGTTTACTGCGTTTTGTGTGGCCTTTGTTTCCTGATGCAGCCTCGACATTTGCGCCTATTGCCATGGGTTTAGGTGTATTAAGCGTGTTGTATGCCGCCAAACTAGCCTTTGCTCAAAATGACCTAAAACGTCTCATTGCCTATACCTCCATTAGCCACATGGGGTTTGTTAGTTTAGGTATATTTGCATGGAATCACCTCAGTTTGCAGGGCACGGTCATGCAAATGGTGGGTCATGGTTTGAGTTCTGCTGGGCTATTTGCTATTGCCGGTTTGCTGCAGCAGCGCTTGCACACCCGAGACTTGGATAAAATGGGCGGTTTGTGGGGTCAAATGCCAAAACTGGCTGCCTTGAGTATGTTGTTTGCAGTGGCTGCCTTAGGGTTGCCGGGCTTAGCCAACTTTATCGGCGAATTTATGGTTTTGTTAGGTGTGTTCCAAGTAGCGCCTTGGGCGGCCTCGTTGGCTGCCTTGGGCATGATTCTGGCGCCTGTTTATGCATTAATTATCATGCAAAAAGGTTTTTTTGGTGCCTCTCTGGGTACCCAGACGGTAGGCACAACCGAGGTGCTGGATTTGAATACACGCGAGCTATTGATGTTAGCGGTATTGGTGGTGGGTCTGGTGCTGCTCGGCTTTTGGCCTAACCTGATATTTACCATAACCGCTGCACCAGTGGATTATCTGATGCACTTAGGCAAGGGAGGCTAGGACATGAATTGGCTTGAACTCACATCACTCATGCCTTTGTTATTAGTGGCTTCAATTAGCGTTATATTGTTGCTGTTATTAGCCTTTGTACGGGACCATAAACTGACCTGCTGGATTACTTGTTTGGGATTGGCTATGGCCGCTTATTGGGCCTTTGCCGACATGGGCAATGCACCGCAACAAGTGACGCCTCTATTAATTATGGATGACTTCAGTCGCTTATTGGGAGGCACTGTGTTGTTGGTCAGCCTTGCCTGTGGCTGGATGTCCTATGCCTACTTAGAAACGGCAGACGAAATCCGAGAAGAGTATTATATATTGTTATCATTGGCGGCTTTAGGGGCCTGCGTGCTGGTAGCGAGCAATCATTTTGCCAGTATGTTTATTGGCCTAGAGCTGATGAGTGTATCCCTGTTTGCCATGGTGGGTTATATGGCCCACAGTAAACAGCAGGCCAACATGACCCTTGAGGCCGGTGTTAAATACATGGTGTTGTCCGGTGTGTCGTCGAGCTTTTTATTGTTTGGCGTGGCCTTGATTTATGCTTATGCCGGTAACTTAAATATAGACCTGCAAGTTGCCGCCGATGGGCCACGATTACAATCGGGCTACTTGGTCATTGGTTCGGCTTTGTTGTTAGTGGGTGTGGCGTTTAAGATGTCGTGGATTCCTTTTCACATGTGGACACCAGACGTCTATCAAGGCGCACCAGCACCCGTTACCGGTTTCTTGGCAGGGGCGGTAAAAGTGGCTGTATTCGCCTTCGCCATGCGTTGGTTGATGATGGCTCAAGGCGACTATTTGGATTTACTGCTGTTAGGTCTGACCGTGATGGCGGTGTTGTCCATGGTAGTGGGTAATTTGTTGGCTTTACGGCAAAACAATTTAAAACGTTTGTTAGGCTACTCCAGCATTGCCCATATGGGCTACGTCATTGTGACCTTAGCAGCCAGTGCAACCCTGGGTGCTACCGCTCAATCAACCGCGCTTGAAGGTGCTGCTATATACTTGATCACTTACGCCAGCATGACCATGTTAGCGTTTGCAGTGATTAGCCAGTTGGCAGCACGGGATCGACGTTTTGAAAGCGGTACATTGACGCATTATCAAGGTCTTTTATTTCAGCAGCCATTGTTAGCCGGCGCCTTAATGTTAGCCATGTTGGCGCTCGCCGGAATGCCCTTAACGGCCGGTTTTATTGGTAAGTATTATTTAGTGCTGGTGGCTGTAGACAGTCAACTCTGGCTGTTGCTGAGTTTACTAGTGCTGGGCAGTAGTCTTGGTTTGTATTATTACTTGCGTGTGATATTAGTACTGTGTAAGGCGCCGGTTGGCGATAGCCACCTGATTTTAGGGGCTAGCGAAAAGCTGCTATTGATGCTGTTGGTGGCGGTAACCTTGTGGTTGGGTCTATACCCAACACCGGTGATTGAATGGGTTCAATTCGCCATCCAATAGGGTCGGGTTAAAGTTACAGTAGGTGGTCGAGCTTGCTGGCTTTGGTTGCCAAGTAATCTCGGTTGTGGCTATTTTCGCCAACTTGAATGGCTTGACGCTGCTCCACCGCAATACCAAGGTCTGTTAAAGCTTTGATTTTACGAGGGTTGTTGGTCATTAAATTAACCGATTTTACCTGCAAGTGGTCTAGCATGTCTTTGGCCATGCCATAACTGCGCATGTCGGCATCAAAACCTAAATGTTCGTTGGCTTCCACCGTGTCGGCCCCTTCGTCTTGTAGCTTGTAAGCTTTGATCTTATTCAACAAACCAATGCCGCGGCCTTCTTGGCGCAGGTACAACAAAACCCCACGGCCTTCTTCGGCAATACGTTTAAGGGCTTCTTGTAATTGTGAACCACAATCACAGCGTAAGCTAAATAGGGCGTCGCCGGTTAAACACTCTGAGTGCAAACGAGCTAACACTGCAGTTTGGCCGCTGATGTCACCCATGGCTAGGACCACATGTTCTTTGCCCGTGTCGCTATCGGCAAAACCATGCATGTCGAAGGTGCCGTAGGGTGTGGGCAATTGCGATGTGGCGACATGGGTAGTAGGCACGAAAATTCCTTAATACAGTAACTGCAGGTAATTGTTTCTATCCCCTATTATGGGGGGCTGCAAACCATATCACAAGTATGCTCATGGCAAAATACCGCGGCTCAAGGATTCATGCCTTTTAGTGACATCTCAGGGTATAATAGCGTCAATCTTGTTGAATTAATTAGGAAGCTCCATGGCGCAGTTTGTATATACGATGAATCGGGTAGGGAAAGTGGTTCCCCCCAAACGCGAAATTCTTAAAGATATTTCCCTGTCCTTTTTCCCTGGCGCCAAGATCGGTGTTTTGGGTCTCAATGGTTCAGGTAAATCTAGCCTATTGCGCATCATGGCGGGTGTTGATACTGAATACAACGGCGAAGCGCGTCCGCAACCGGGCATTAACGTGGGTTACTTGGAGCAAGAGCCGCAGCTAGACGACAGTAAAACCGTACGCCAAGTGGTTGAAGAAGCCGTGGCTGAGGCCAAAAATGCCTTAACCGCATTAGACGCTGTATACGCCGCTTATGCCGAGCCTGATGCAGACTTTGACGCACTAGCCGCCGAACAGGCTAAATTAGAAGATATTATCCAAGCCAGTGATGCACATAACCTAGACCGTACCCTAGAAGTCGCGGCAGAAGCCTTGCGTTTGCCTGGGTGGGATGAGCCGGTGGTACATTTGTCGGGTGGTGAGCGTCGCCGTGTGGCCTTATGCCGATTGTTACTCAATAAACCAGACATGTTGTTGTTAGATGAGCCGACTAACCACTTAGACGCTGAATCTGTGGCTTGGTTAGAACGCTTCTTGGTGGATTACAACGGCACCGTTGTGGCCATTACCCACGACCGTTATTTCCTCGACAATGCGGCCGGTTGGATCTTAGAGCTAGACCGTGGCCATGGTATTCCGTACGAAGGTAACTACTCGTCATGGCTAGAGCAAAAAGAAGCACGTTTGATTCAAGAAGGTCGCCAACAAGCGTCCCACGACAAAGCCGTAAAATCAGAATTAGATTGGGTTAGAAGTAACGCCAAAGGCCGTCAGGCCAAGTCTAAAGCACGTTTAGCCCGCTTTGAAGAATTGAGTTCTCGGGAATTCCAAGAACGTAACGAAACCTCTGAAATCTATATTCCACCTGGCCCCCGTTTGGGCGACAAAGTCATTAACGTCAGCGGCGTTAGCAAAGCCTTTGGCGATAAGATGTTGGTGGAAGGTTTAGAATTCAGCATGCCCCAAGGCGCTATCGTCGGTGTTGTGGGTGGTAACGGTGCAGGTAAATCAACCTTGTTTAAGATGCTTACAGGCGCCGAACAGCCTGATTCTGGTAGCATCGACATTGGTGACACGGTTGAGTTAGCTCACGTGGACCAGTCGCGTGAGCTCGACGGCACTAAAACAGTGTGGGAAGAGTTGTCTGACGGCCAAGACATTATTACCGTAGGTAATTATCAAGTGCCTTCTCGTGCCTACGCTGGACGCTTTAACTTTAAGGGTAATGATCAACAGAAGTTTGTTAAAGACTTGTCTGGTGGTGAACGTAACCGCTTGCACTTAGCTAAGCTGTTAAAGCAGGGCGGTAACGTGTTGTTGTTGGACGAACCCACCAACGACCTTGACGTAGAAACCTTACGAGCCCTAGAGGAAGCCTTGTTAGCCTTCCCCGGTGCTGCCGTTGTGATTTCTCACGATCGTTGGTTCCTAGACCGTATTTGTACCCATACCTTGGCCTACGAAGGTGATTCGAAGGCTACTTTCTTTGAAGGTAACTACTCCGAATACGCCGAAGACTATAAAGCCCGCACGGGTAAAGATCATCAACCAACCCGGGTCAAGTACAAAAAACTTGCCTAGGGCGTCATTAAGGTTGTTGCTCGGCTCTTAGTGCTTGGTGTAAATAAATATCCTGCTGTGGGTAAGGTATGGATATGTCATTTTCATCAAATGCCAGTTTGATTTGTTTAGTGAGGTGCCACCTAACAGCCCAATAATCTGCCGCCTTCACCCAAGGCCGAACAACAAAGTTGACGCTACTGTCGGCCAGTTCGGCTACGGCGACGGTGGCATCGGGTTCAGCCAAAATGCGCTGATCTGCAGCGATGCACTCCAGTAGGATATGCTCGGCTTTTTGTAGGTCGTCGCCATACCCAACACCAATGATTAAATCGATACGACGCGTTGGCTTAGCCGAAGCGTTAATGATTACACCGCCATAAATATGGTTATTGGGAACAATAATTTCCCGATTGTCACCAGTTTTCATTTGGCTCGAAAAATAACCAATTTTTTCGACCATGCCCGTAACACCCGCGGCTTCTATAAAGTCTCCAACAGTAAATGGCCTAGCGATAATAAGCATTACGCCGGCGGCAAAATTGCTCAGTGTATCCTTTAACGCCAGTCCCAGCGCTAAGCCAGCGGCGGCGAAGATGGTCAATAGTGCTGTAGTGTCTACATCTAACGAGTCTAGGGCGATGAGGAGCGCGACAAAGGTGAGCACCACACGGATAGTGGCGACGATGAACCCAGTGAGGGTGGCCTCTGTTGCTCGAGCCTTAAGGCTCCGTGCCACTAAATAGGCCACCAATAAAGCAAACTAACGACCGATATAAAAAATAGCCACGGCCACGGCCATGGCAATGGCTATAGAACCGTCGAGGACTATATTTAGCCAGCTTTCAGAAAATGACAAATCCATGATCAATACTCCACACTGAATATTAAGCGTGTGTTATTTCACGCTGCATCAAGTGTAGACAATGACTAAGGTTTTGCTTGCTAGCGCTGACGTTAGCTTTTAAATAGCTGCGCCAGTTCCTGTGAGCGATGATGAGCTGCGGCCATAGCGGCGCTACATAGACCATTAAAGTCGCCTTCATTAAAGGTGTTTATGGCTTGTTCTGTGGTGCCCTTAGGTGAAGTTACGGCTTGGCGTAATTGGGCCGGTGTTTGACTGCTTTGTTGCGCCATTTTGGCAGCGCCTGCGGCTGTTTGAAGTACCAACTGTTGCGCAATATCGGTACTTAAGCCGAGTTTTTCTGCGCCCTGGATCATGGCTTCCATCATTAGGAAATAATACGCAGGGCCACTGCCGGAGACGGCGGTCACGGCGTCTATTTGGCTCTCTTGGTCGACCCAAACGGTCATGCCTACGGCTTGCATAATCTGGTTGGCGGTGGTTTTTTGCTCGGTGCTCACTGCTGACGTGGCGTATAAACCAGCAGCCCCCAGCCCAACTAAAGACGGTGTGTTAGGCATGCATCGAACGATTGGAGCAGGTTGACCGAGCCACGTTTCTATACTACTGGCTAAGATGCCCGCGGCCACGGATATAACCAGTTGTTGTGACGGGTCAACGGCAGGCGCGATGCTTTTAACGAGGTCGCCCATCATCTGTGGTTTTACGCCCAATACAATGATGTCGGCTTGTTGGCACAGTACCAAGTTGTTGGTGCTGGTGTGAATGCCTGTGGCGGCCGCTAGCGCATCCATTTTACTTTGTGTACGACCACTAGCGCTGATCTTGTCTTGTGGGTAGCCCGCTGCAAGCATGCCTTTTAGTATGGCCTGTGCCATATTGCCTGCGCCGATGAAAGTAACTCGTGGGGTGTTTTGCATAGTATTGTCCTAAGGCTATCTATTGTTCTGCGTGGGTGTTACGTGCACCAAATATATCCGTGCCAATACGCACCATGGTGGCACCGCAAGCAATGGCGCTATCAAGGTCGCCAGACATGCCCATAGACAGTTCGGTTAACTGTGGATAGCTTTTGTTGAGCCGATCTCGTGTGGTGGTCATTTGATTGAAGGCGTGGCTCTGTTGGTCAACATCCTGGGTAGCGGCTGGGATACACATCAAACCACAAAGCGCTAAATTGGGCAAAACATCAACTGCAGCGACGAGTTCGTCTAGATCAGCTAAAGCCACCCCGTTTTTATTTTTTTCCTGACTGATATTGACTTGTATCAGTACCTTAAGAGGGGCCATGTTATCTGGGCGTTGCTCGCTTAAGCGGCGCGCAATTTTAAGGCGATCTAGGGTATGTACCCAGTCAAAGTGATGGGCAATGGTTTTGGTTTTATTGCTTTGAATGGCACCGATAAAGTGCCAGCAAACATCGCCAAACATGCAATGTTCAATTTTTTCTAAAGCGTCTTGTAGGTAATTTTCGCCAAAGTGGCGTTGTCCCAATTGATAGGCTTGGTTAACTGCACTGAGGGGCTTGGTTTTGCTCACGGCCAGTAAGCGCACCTCGGTTTGATCGCGGCCTGAAGAGGTACATGCTTGATTAATCCGATGGTGGACCTGAGTCAGCGCTTGGGTAATTGAAACGTCGTGATTAGGCTCTGATATTATGTCTTGCATGTATGATTCGCTACAAAATTAGATCGTGGTTGAGGTTGAAATTGACTGATATTACTTACAATAATGCCACATCGGCCACTAAAATTGCAGCAGATGGACTTATAATTAACACAGAGCGACTCGGTGTTAGGTGCATAAGACGATTAACTTGAGGTTAACGGTGTTAGCCAATATCATGGGTGATTATATAGAATGTAATAATAACACCACAGTATTCGGACCCACTATGACTTTAGCGCTATCGATTACCGATTTACATAAAAGCTTTGATGACAATGAAGTCATTAAAGGCATGTCCTTGACCGCCAACAAGGGTGACGTGATTTCGTTGATCGGCGCTAGTGGTTCCGGTAAGAGTACTTTCTTACGCTGCATTAACTTGTTAGAAACACCTAACAGTGGCGAAGTGCGTGTTGCCGGTGAACTGATCGAGATGAAAACCGATAGTAAAGGCAACCGCCTACCGACTAATCAAAAACAAGTCGACCGTATACGTACTAAGCTAGGCATGGTGTTCCAAAGTTTTAACCTATGGAGCCACATGACTATTTTAGAAAATATCATGGAAGCGCCAGTGCATGTGTTGGGCCAGTCAAAAGATGAGGCCAAGGCTAATGCTATGCAGCTGTTAGAAAAGGTGGGTATTGCCGACAAAGCTCAGCAATACCCCGACCATTTGTCTGGCGGCCAACAGCAACGTGCGGCTATTGCCCGCGCCTTAGCCATGGACCCAGAAGTGATGTTGTTTGATGAACCCACTTCAGCGCTGGACCCAGAATTAGTGGGTGAAGTATTGAAGGTGATGCGTCAGTTGGCTGCAGAAGGCCGCACCATGATCGTAGTGACTCACGAAATGACCTTTGCTCGCGAAGTGTCCTCCCAAGTTATATTCCTCCATCAAGGATTGATTGAAGAACAAGGTACACCGGAAGAAGTGTTCCAGAATCCAAAATCAGATCGATGCCGTCAGTTTTTGGCGTCGAGCTATTAAATCCCAGCCATTAGGCTGACAATAACCACAATAAATGAACGATGAGGTTCTTATGAAAAAACTAGTTACTGCTGTATTAACTGCGGGCGCGTTAGCCATGTCTATGGGCGCTGTTGCGTCTGACACAATCTTGATGGGTACCGAAGGTGCATACCCTCCATATAACTACTACGACAGTGACAACAACCTAATCGGTTTTGACATTGAAGTGGGCGACGCGCTTTGTGCTGCCATGGCTGCCGATTGTGAGTGGGTTACCTCTGACTGGGATGGCATCATCCCTGCATTGTTAGCCAAAAAGTTCGACACTATCCTTGCGTCTATGTCTATTACTGACGAACGTAAGCAAAAGATCGACTTCACTAACAAGTACTACAACACGCCTAACCGCTTTATCCGTGCCGCTGGTTCTAGCACTGAAGCGACTTCGGGCATGATTATTGGTGTTCAAAGCTCAACTGTTCAAGAAAACTACCTACGTGGCGAGTTTGGCGATATTTTGGAAATCCGTACCTACGGTGCCCAGGAAGAAGCTAACCTAGACTTTTCTGCTGGCCGTGTAGACCTGTTATTTGTTGACGTCATCGTCGGCGACGAAATGATGAAGGCTTCTGGTATTGAAGGCGAATTCTTTGGCGCAGACATTGCTGACTCTAAGTACTTTGGTGCTGGTGCTGGTATCGGTGTTCGTCAAGAAGACACTGAATTACGTGATCGTTTGAACAAAGCCCTAGAGCAAATCCTAGCCGACGGCACATATGATGCTATCAGTGACAAGTGGTTTGGTTTTAGCGTTTACGGTGGCTAATTAAGTCACTGAAAAGGGCTGCTTATGTTGGCTTGCGTTAGCCTAGGCCGCCCTTTTATTAATCTATTAGGCAGTATTACTTATGTTAGATTTGCACGGCTACGGCTGGCTCTTATTTGACGGTTTACAATTAACTATCGCTGTAGGCCTTTGCGCTATGGTGGTTGCTGTATTGCTTGGATTACTCGGTAGCTGGGGCAAGCTTGCCGACAATTGGTGGGCCAACGCGGCTGCCAATATCTATACCACCGTGGTTCGTGGTGTGCCCGAACTTATTCTTTTATTGTTGGTGTATTTTGGTACGCCCACATTGATTCAGTCCATTGCTACACGCATGGGCTACGACATTCGGGTTGATATTAATCCGTTTATCGCCGGTACCATTACCATTGGTTTTATTTACGGTGCTTTTGCCACAGAGGTACTGCGTGGCGCTTTTCAGTCCATCCCTAAGGGGCAGGCAGAGGCTGCACGGGCCATTGGTATGCACCGCATCAAAACCTTCCAGCGTATATTATTACCCCAAGCCATGCGTTTTGCCCTGCCAGGCTTGGGCAACGTGTGGATGGTGTTGATTAAGGCGACCGCGCTGATCTCTATTATTCAGTTGGATGAGCTCATGCGTAAAACTAAAATTGCCTCTAACGCTACCCATGAGCCCTTTACTTTTTACTTGCTGGCGTCGTTTATTTATTTAGGCATTACCTTAGTGTCGATGATGGCACAAAAACGCGCCGAAGCATGGGCTAATAAGGGAGTCACGCGCTAATGGATTTTTCTATTGTTTGGCAGTACCTACCCAAGTTGCTCGAAGGCGCTTGGATCACCTTGTGGATTACTGTGGTGAGCTTAGCCATAGGTTTGGCTTGTGCCGTGCCGTTAGCGTTAGCGCGTTTGTCAAAGCATCCGCTGATCTACTCACCGGCTTACCTATTTGTATTGTATTTTCGTGGTACACCGTTATTGGTACAGATTTTTTTAATCTATTACGGCAGTGGCCAGTTCCGCCACGAACTTACCGATTTAGGCTTGTGGGGCTTCTTCCGTGACCCGTGGTTCTGTGGCATTTTAGCGTTGGTATTGAATACCGCCGCTTATTCAGCCGAGATCTTCCGCGGCGCCATTAGCGCCGTACCACGCAATGACATAGAAGCAGGCCGAGCCTGTGGCATGTCTGGGTTGTTATTGTTTCGCCGTATTACCTTGCCCAAAGCCTTTCGTATTGGTTTGCCGGCTTATGGCAACGAAGTTATCTTTTTGCTACAAGCCACCTCCTTGGTGTCAACCATCACTATTTTGGATTTAACCGGTATTTCACGTCAGTTAATCTCCAAAACCTTTGCCGTGTATGAGTTCTACCTTACCGCAGCGGCTATGTATTTGGTGATGACCTACGCGTTGGTGTACTTGTTCCGAGTGTGGGAAAAACGTTTGAGCGGACACCTACAGGCCCGTGTTGTTACCGAACCCCGCGCCTAACGCCGAGGCTTATGACTGGATCATCGTCGGTGGTGGTCTGGTTGGTGCTGCGGTGGCTTACGGCCTAATTCAAAAACAACCCCAATTACGCATCTTAGTCTTGGATGGTGGTGATACAGATCACCGCGCATCGGTGGGTAATTTTGGCCTCATTTGGGTGCAAGGCAAAGGCTACGATTTTCCTGCTTATGCTAATTGGAGCTTACAAGGGGCTAACTTGTGGCCTGAGTTTGCAAAACAGTTGACTCAACAAAGCCAAATTGATTTAGCTTACCAGCGTCAAGGCGGCTTAGAATTTGCCTTAACTCAGGTAGATCTTGATGCTTTGTCTGCCGAAATGGCAGCCATGGCCGAGCATACTCAGGGTGATTTTAAGTATCAGGTATTGGACCGTGAAGCTACGATGGCCGTACAGCCTGGCTTAGGTGAGTCGGTAGTGGGTGCGATACATAGCCACCAAGATGGCCAAGTGAACCCGCTGTATTTGTTATCGGCTTTGCATAAAGCCATACAGGCCATGGGGGTTGAATATCGGGCTCGTTGCCCGGTAGATCAAGTGGTTGTTACCGAACAGGGCTTTCAAATAGCAGCATTCACCACTAAAAAAGTAGCTCTATGTGCTGGGCTAGACAATCAACGTCTAGGCCTGCAGTTGGATATGCACTTGCCGGTGAGTCCACTTAAAGGCCAAATATTGATTACTGAACGGGCCCCTTCTGGACTACTTAACTACGCCTCACCCCAATTACGCCAAACCGCTGAGGGCACCATTCAGGTGGGTGGCTCTCATGAACACACCGATTTAGATGACAGCACAAATCTACAGGTGATGCAGAATATTGCGGCCGATGCGGTGGCCTTAATGCCTGCGCTTGCCCAATTACAGTTGGTACGTAGTTGGGGTGCGTTACGCGTCATGTCGCCAGACGGGGCACCTATTTATCAAGCCTCCAGCAGCTATAAAGGTGCCTATGGCATATGCTGCCACAGTGGTGTTAGCCTTGCTGCGGCCCACGCTGGGCCATTATCAGATTGGTTGTTGGGTGTGGCAGCAGCACCCCAAAAAACACTTATTGAGGCCATGAATAATGACCGCTTCTCTGTTTAGTCGGCTTGATCAGCACCAGCCCTCAAACCCAGATTCCTGTAGTATCCGGTTAAACGGTATTGAGCATCAGGTGCCAAGGTCCATGAGCGTGGCCGCAGCGTTATTGTACTTGGGCCAGCGTGCCACCAGGACGCACCCTGTGAGTGGTCAGCCTCGGGCTGCGTTATGCCATATGGGTGTTTGTTTTGAGTGTTTAGTGACCATTGATGGGCAGCAGAGCCAGCGCGGGTGCATGCGCCCAGTGACGGCCAATATGTCGATTATTACAACATCTAAGGGCCAAAGCGAATGACCCAGATATACGATTATTTGATGGTGGGCGCAGGCCCAGCCGGTATGGCGGCTGCGATCGAAGCCAGTCACGCAGGGTTAAAGGTGTTGGTGCTCGATCAAGCTGCCACGGCAGGTGGCCAGATCTATCGCAATGTGAGTCACGCTTCCGCTGCGCAACAGCAGGTGTTGGGGCCTGACTATGGCTTGGGTAAACCACTATTGAAGGCGTTTATGGCGGCACCATGTGATTACCAGCCGTTAGCGCAGGTATGGAATATAGAGCCCCATGCGCAGGGATTTACTGTGGCGGCATTAATCGATGGGCGGTCGGTAAGCTTTGTGGCCAGTGACTTACTCATCGTTAACGGTGCTATGGAGCGACCTATGGCGGTTGCAGGTTGGGAAAAGCCTGGAGTCATGACCGCCGGTGCTGGGCAAATACTATTAAAGGCCTCAGCACTGTTGCCCAAGCAAGTGGTGTTGGCAGGGTCTGGCCCGCTATTACTCCTGTTGGCGCATCAATACCGCGCTGCTGGAGTCACTATAACGGCATTATTAGATACCACACCTCGGTCTAATTATTGGCGTGCTATGCCCTGGCTGCTCGCTGGGCTAAGTATGCCTAAACAACTATTTAAAGGTGTGTGGCTAAGCTTGGTTCAACGTATACGTGTGCCTTACTTTTCCAATGTGACTGACATTAACATTGTAGGTAATGCTGAAGTTAAAGCAGTGCGCTTTATGGTGGCGGGTAAAGAGTACGAGGTGCCGACTAACTTGGTACTACTGCATCAAGGCATTGTTGCCCAGACTCAAATGGCACAAACTTTGGCTTGTAAACAGGAGTGGAGCGACGCCAAGCAGTGCTGGCAAACCCAGGTGGCAGAAGCGGGGCAAACCTCAGTGCCAGGCGTACAAGTCGCCGGTGACGCAGGCGCCATCGGTGGTGCTCAGCTGGCCCAGCTAGAAGGCCGATTAGCGGCTATGGCACGGGTTAAGCAAAGTTGTACACACTCAAGCTGGGCAAGAAAAATGGCTTACTTAGCGTTGTCTTGGCGCATACGCCAATTACATTGGGCTCGAGGTTTGGTGGATCGGTTGTATCAACCGGCCCCTTGGTTGTCGACCCCCACAGGCACTACCGTGGTGTGTCGGTGTGAGCAGATTAGCGCCGCAGAGATAACCGATATTGCCAAGGCAGGTTGTGCTGGAGTCAACCAGCTTAAAGCCTTTAGTCGAGCGGGTATGGGGCCCTGCCAAGGCCGCCAATGCGGGCTTAACTTGGGCTACTTAGTCGCCCAAGCCCAAGGTCGGCCGATGGCACAGGTGGAGCCGCTTTCGGTACGCCCGCCCCTGAGTCCGATCAATTTGGGGCAGCTAGCTCAGGCGATAGACTTGTGATGCAGGTTGTACAGATCTTCTACTGCCTTCTGCGCAGCTAAAAAACGCGTTAATAGTTGCGGATCAAACTGGCTTGGGCTTAAGTAGCCATCGCCGCGGCGCAGTTTATTAATGCTGGTGGCATGGTCGCAAGCTTTGGCATAGCGTTTGTTTTTTCTGAGCCCTAAATAACTATCGTAGAGCTTGGCTAGCCTAGCGGCTAGGCAGATAGCTTCGGCTTTAATCCCCAGTGGATAGCCACTACCATCCCAATGTTCGTGATGTTGATTGGCCACTGTAGCGGCTTGGTTTAGGCCTTGTTGTTGCAGCCATTGGCCGCCCGCCAGGGTATGGCAGGCTAATTGGGCGAAGCCGACAGGGTCCAACCGAAGTTGTTGATTGAGTTTGGCAAACACCGCTGCCTGTAGAGCAACATTGCGCCAGGCTATGATTCCTGCCTGCAACGCTTGTTCTTCTTGGCTCCAGTGGTCGGCCATCATCAGGTTCACAAATGCAGCTAACATGGGTTCTGGTGCTGGTCCCAAATTCGACTCAAAATGCAGATTTTGTGGGTCGTCACAAGTCAGTTGGGGCACTTGAGCAACACCATTGAGCCACGCGGTTAGTATGCTTTCCTGTAGCGGGGCGATACTAATATGACGACAGCCAAGTTGCATCACACAGATTAATTGGCAATGATCAAGGTAGGCATCAATGAGTAACCAATCGTCAATCTTAGGCCAGTGGTCTGGAATGGGGGTCTGGCCCCATAAATAGGGTTTGATGTGAGCGTAGTCGAGGGCCAGCTTTGTTGTGTGTTGGCGTTCTTGGCCGCTATCGACGAGACTCGTATGGCCTTGGCTGTGGAGCCAAAACTCTAATGCGTCTCTCACGCTAGAGTTTACTGCTAGCAGTACCTTCATGAGTGAGTTGGGTCAGCCGCTAGGGGTAACCACAGGTTAAATACGGTGGCACCTGGGCTGGAAGTCAGCTTGAGGTTACCGCCTAAATCTTGGCTTAAGTCTCGACACAAAGCGAGACCTAAACCGGTGCCCTGGGCGCCGGCTTTACTGGTGTAATAGGCCTCAAACACCTGCTCTTGCAAGGCTAGGTCGATGCCTGGGCCATTGTCGTCTACACTAATGTTTATGCCAGCGCTGCCCTGCGACATGTGGCTCACGCTAACATTAACTTGTGGAGGAGGGGTTGTTTGGCCCACAAGAGCATCACGGGCGTTGTTGATCAAGTTAATCAGCACCTGTTCCAAGCGTTGTGCTTGGCCATAGACTAACTGTGGTTGGCCGGTGTTGTGGCTGCTAATTTTGACTTGTTGAATTTGTAACTGGCTCTTTAGTAAGTTGACCACATGCTCAACACTCTTAGAGGCATTAAAGGTGGTTAGATTAATGGATTGGTGGCCTACCATTTCACGCATGTTGGTCAGGGTATCGGCACAACGTCCCACTTGCTCATCTAAGGCGGTTAAGTGGTCGGCTAAATCACCGATAGGCCCATTTTTTTGCATTGCTTGTAGGCCGTAGAGGCGTAGACGCATGGCGTTAAGAGGTTGGTTTACTTCGTGGCAAATCCCCGCCATGACTTGGCCTACAGCGGCGAGTTGCGACTGGTGTTGCCAGTGTAAGCTAGTACGGCCCAGGGCGGTTTGGTCGCTTATTTGCCAAATTAACAGGCCATCTTGTTGTGCGGCAGTCCACAACAACCACCGATCAGGTGAGTCAGAACTACTGGCGAAAGGCAAAAGTTTGCTCTGGCCTGGCTCAAGTTGGCGTAACTGTAGCCATTGGTCAGCGCCAAGCAGTTGGGTGCATTGGTTTAGCGTGGGGCGTATGGGAAGTTGCAGCAGGCTTGTGGCCGCCGCGTTCAATTTCATGGTTTGAGTCTGCGGGTCAAATGAGGCCGCGGCAAACAGAGCGCTTAATGTAGCGCTGGCATGATTGTCCATGGCGGCCTTATCCTGTCGATGCGTGATGGGTTAGCCTTTTACTGCCTGTAATACCAATTCTTTGAGTTCGTCCACTGGAATCGGTTTGTGTAATACTGGCACACTGGCGGGTAGATTGCTGGCTTGGATTTCTGCCTCCCCCATACCTGTGACTACAATGGGGGTTAAATGCTTGTATTGTTCATCGTTATGTAAGCGATCAATAATTGCAAAACCATCTAATTCGGGCATTTGTAAATCGGTGATTAGCACTGTTGGTCGGAACTCACCAATTTTGACTAACGCATCAATGCCATTTTCGGAGGTTTCAACTTGTAGGCTTGGAAACCAGTTATTAATAAGCATTTTGTATAACAACAGGGTGTCTTTGTCGTCGTCTACAATTAATACGGTGGTAGGGCCTTTGGCCGAGGAGCGACGAATAGGGGTTTGTTTTTCAGCCTTTTCGTCAAGCAACTGCTGTATAGATCCGACACTAATACGGCGATGACCACCGGCTGTTTTCCAAGCTTGTAAGGCGCCACTTTCAACCCAGAGTTGCACGGTGCGTACAGATACGTTGAGTAATGTGGCGGCTTGCCGAGTAGTTAATTCGGACATAGTAGAAAGATCGATACTGCTCATGTGCGTTTTTTCACCTAAAATGATATTGCGTCCATTATTATCAAAATTACCAATTTAAAATAGATAAAAAACGCAGTTTATTGTTGTTTATTTGTGTCTTTATGTTACCTATTGTAGCTTATTTGGCCGTTATTCCAAGTTAAACGTGTGCGTCCCGTCAGTTGTTGCAAATTGAGGGCTTGGTTTGTGCCTTGGCTTACCTGGCTGTCGGCATCTAGCCGCCACTGGTGTTGCAGGTCGATCAAGGTGAAGTTGGCGACCTGTCCTACGGCCGTAGGCGGCACTTGAGTTTGAGCAATGTGAGCCGGTTGGGTACTTAAGGCAGCAACCAGTTGTTGTGGTGTGAGCTGTTTGGACTGCAGTAATCGCGCGACCAATGGGATGAACATATCGTAGGTGGCCATGCCTGTGGCAGTGGCGGCAAAGGGTGTACACTTTGCCGCTGATTCGTGGGGTTGGTGGGCTGAACAGATGGCATCGATGGTGCCATCGGCCACACCTTGGATTAGCGCTTTTCGGTCTGACTCTGCGCGTAACGGCGGTTGCAGGTGGTATTGGCTCGAATAGCCTTGGACGGCGGTGTCGGTAAAGCACAAATGAGCAATACTTACATCGGCGGTGATCGCTTGGCCTTGCGCCTTGGCTCGGCGGATCAGTTCTACGCCATTGGCACTGGTTATTTGGTTAAAGTGACCACTTACTCCAGTGTGCTGCATAAATTCTAAATGGCGACTGATGGACAGGGTCTCGGCAATCACAGGAATGCCGTCTAAACCCATGCGGGTAGCGGTGGGGCCTGCGTGCATATGGCCTTGGCCTAAGGCGTGATCTTGAGCCTGCACCATCACCTTAAGGCCAAAGGTGGCTGCATATTCATAGCAACGCAGCAATACGGTATTGTCGCCAATGTCGTGACCGGCATTACTAAAACCAATACAGCCGGCGCGGGATAGGGCTTCCATATTACTTAACTGGCTGCCTTTTAAGTCTTTGGTGAGGGCAGCGACAGGCAATAGTTGGCAAAATCCTGCGGCTTGGGCTTTGCTGGTAATCATGCTGATTACCGAGCCCGCATCGCTGCATGGTTGTGTGTCTGGGCTGGGGCAAAGCTGGCTAAAACCTGCACTAGCGGCGGCTTGGGTTTCGCTGGCGATGGTGCCTTTTTGAATTTGGTTCAAATCTCTCAAACAGGTATGTAAGTCAACAAAACTTGGACACAGAAGCATGCCTTGGGCGTCTATGTTGTGCTCAGACGTTAGCCCACTTAGGTCGCCAATAGCATGAATTAAACCGTCTTCTATATGTAAGTCGGTGATGGTATCTAAGTTAAGGCTAGGGTCAACTAGGCGCGCCCCACGGATAACCATGTTCATACCTGTGCCTCTGTATTTGTAGGTTGGGCAACTAGCGCTTGGCGTTGTTGCATTTGGCCACTCATGGCCATGGACATGACGGCCATACGTATCGCTATACCGTAGCTGACTTGATTAAGAATCATCGATTGAGGCCCGTCGGCAACCGCCGACTCGATCTCAATGCCACGATTAATAGGGCCTGGATGCATCACAATAGCATTGGCTTTAGCCACTTTTAAACGCTCCGTTGTGAGGCCGTAAAGGCGAAAGTATTCCCCAGCCGACGGTAAAAATGCCGATGCCATACGCTCCGTTTGTAAGCGCAGCATAATCACTACGTCAACGCCTTTAATGCCTTCGTCCATATCGGTGTGGGTGGAGACTCCCATGCTGTCGATACTGTTAGGCATGAGCGTGTTGGGGCCTACTAAACGAATGTCTGAGCAGCCCAAGGTTTTGAGGGCGTGAATTTGATCGCGTGCTACACGGGAGTGCAAAATGTCGCCGACGATGGCCACTGACAAAGGCTCAAAATTGCCTTTGTGGCGGCGAATGGTGAGCATATCGAGCATGGCTTGAGTCGGGTGGGCGTGGCGGCCGTCGCCGGCGTTAATGATGGCTACGTCGGGGGTGACTTGCTCGGCAATAAAATGAGCCGCGCCTGAATCGCTGTGGCGTACGATAAACATGTCGCTATGCATTGAACGAAGGTTGCGTAGGGTATCGAGTAAACTTTCGCCTTTGCTGGTGGCAGAGGTCTTAATGTCGAGGGTCAGCACATCCGCAGACAGGCGTTTTGCAGCCAGTTCAAAGGTGCTGCGGGTGCGGGTGGAGTTTTCAAAGAACAGGTTGACCACGGTACGGCCGCGTAATAATGGCACCTTTTTAACTTCTTGATTACCCACCACTACAAACGAATCGGCTGTGTCTAAGATGCGCTCGAGCATCAGGCGATCAAGCCCTTCTGGCGTTAAAAAGTGCTTCAGTTCGCCGTGGGATGTCAGCTGTAGGTTGCTCATGAGGCTCGGTTCTCGATAATAGATAACGTCAAGGGCTTGGGGCCCGAGAGTTGGACGTATTGGCCCGGTGTTAAATCCAGTTTTAAGGCACAGACATCAGCTTGAATAGGTAATTCGCGTTGGTTAACGCTGCACAAGGTCACTAAGCTGACACTGGCCGGTCGGCCATAATCAAACAGTTCATTGAGCGCGGCTCGAATGGTGCGGCCGCTCATAATGACGTCGTCTACTAATATGAGATTGCGGTCATTAATGTCAAACGGCAGAGATGATGGAGTCACTTGAGGGTGTAAGCCGTGGTGAGAAAAATCGTCGCGGTAGAAGGCAATGTCTAACTGACCTAGAGGCGCCTGTAGGTGATCGGCTATAATTTGTGCTATCCAAACACCACCGGTATGGATACCAACCACAAGGGGCTGAAGCAGGTTGTTTTGGCTAATAAGGCGCTCAGTCTGGGTTAATAGCTCACCCATTAAGGCGTCGGTGTCTGCCAATTGTGGATTCCCTGTTACTCCCACTAAATCGCCCATCAAGCCTCCTAGTTATATCTATGGTTCATGCCTATACTAACGTTAGGCCGCTGGCATAGGTGCAAATGGTACGCTGGACAAGCGGTGCTGCGCTTCGCTAAACCACGTTTGTAATATTAACGCCGCAGCAATGCCGTCGACGCCGTGCCGCTTCCAATCTGTACCACCGCCAGCGGATAAGTGTTCTTGTTTGGCGGCGTAGGTGGAAAGTCGTTCATCCACCAAGTAACAAGGTTTGTTAAAGCGGGCGCTCATGCGGTTGGCAAATTTACGTGCGCGCAAGGCCATCTCGCTAATAGAGCCGTCCATATTATACGGAATTCCCACTACGAATGCTTGTGCTCGCCATTCGTTAACCAAGGCTTCAATTTCAACCCAACTGGGGATGCCGTCTTGAGCTTTTAATGGCGCTAAAACCACCGGCTGGGTGGTTGGATTGCTGGCAAAAGCGGCGCCAATACGTTTACTTCCAAAGTCAAAGCCTAATAAATTAGGTGCTTTTTGGCTGGTGTCAGTCATGCTTTAACCATGGCCTATTTGAGTTGAAATTAGATTCATGTCGATACCCAATAAATCTGCCGCCGCCTGAAAACGTTCTTCTGGGGCCATATTAAAGACGATGTCAGCGTCAAAAGGGCAGCAAAGCCAGGCATTCTCGGCCAGCTCTTTTTCCAGCTGGCCGGGCCCCCAGCCAGCATAGCCTAAAGCAATGAGGCTATGTTCTGGGCCTGCAGCATGGGCAATGTCGTCGATCACATCAGACGAGGTGGTGAGGCATAAATCCTCTGATACGCGAATGCTCGACTTCCATTGTTTATTGTTCAAGGGCGTGTGTAGTACAAAACCATGTTCTGGCTGGACTGGCCCGCCGGTAAAAATAGGTTGTTGCACGGCCACGGCGTGGGTGCCGGCAATGTTCAATTGCGGCAGAATGTCGGCAAAGTCGATATCGTTAGCTCGATTAATAACCAGCCCCATAGCGCCTTTTTCGCTGTGCTCACAAATATACACCAGGCTACGGGTGAAGTTCTCATCCTCCATTTGGGGCATGGAAATGAGCATAAAGTGGTGCAGGCTGTTGTCATCATTAGGCTTATTGTCCGAGCCTGTAGTATCTGTCATTAAGCACTCCTTGCGGCAAGCAATTGGCTAATGTGTTGTATTAGATCAACGGCAATGTGTGAGCCTGTTTGGTCGTCAATTTCGCGAATACAGGTAGGGCTGGTGACGTTGATTTCTGTAAGACTGTCACCGATGACATCTAGGCCTGCAAAGTGAATTTCTTTGGCTCTCAGACTGGGGCCAATTTGTTCACAAATCCAGCGGTCACGATCTGTGAGTGGCCGAGCAACACCGGATCCACCTGCTGCCAAATTGCCGCGTGTTTCGCCAGAAGAAGGAATGCGAGCCAATACATGGTCTACGGGGTAGCCATTAATCATTAAGATACGTTTGTCGCCATCTTTAATTTCTGGCAAGTAACGTTGTGCCATAATTTGGGTTTGACCGAATTCGGTGAGGGTCTCAATGATCACATTGAGGTTAGGTTCGTCCTTGCGGGCGCGGAAAATCGAGGCGCCGCCCATGCCGTCTAAGGGTTTAAAAATGACATCACCGTGGTGGGCATGAAAGGCTTTAAGTACATTGGCATCACTGGCAACCAACACTTCTGGGCAACACTGAGGAAACTGAGTGGCAAATAATTTTTCGTTGCAGTCACGTAGGCTTTGAGGTTTGTTAATAATTAACGCGCCGGCGTCTTCGGCTTGGCTGAGCAAATAGGTGGTGTGTAAAAATTGCGTGTCAAATGGTGGGTCTTTGCGCATCAAAATAACGTCTAAGTCACCCAAAGGCGCCGCACTTTGTTGGCCTAATTCATAGAAGTTTTGGGGATCACGCATGACCGACAGTGGTGTCATTAAACCCATGGCAACGCCTTGTTCTGAAAACAGGTGTTGCGGCTCCATATAAAACAATTGCCAACCTAAGTCTTGGGCGGCCCATAACATGGCCAGCGAGCTGTCTTTTTTGTAATTGATGTTATGGATGGGGTCCATAACGATGCCGAGCTTTATGGTCATGGGTGTCTTGTCTCTAAAAATGAACTAATAATAGCCGTTAAAAATCACCCCAAATGTGTTGCAGCAAGGTAAGCGCTGCAAGGGGTGCTGTTTCGGTACGTAAAATACGTGGTCCTAAACGTAAGCCAGTATAGCCTTGCGCCTGAGCTTGCTCAACTTCTAACTGTGTTAATCCACCTTCGGGTCCAATCAATAAGGCACACGATGCCGGTGGGTTTTGAGTTTGTAACGGTTGGGTTTGGTGGGGGTGTAGTACCAACTTGGACTCGGCTTGGGTGTTTAGAATCCATTGTTCTAGCGTTTGTGGCGCATGGATTATAGGCACATCAATGCGGCCGCTTTGTTCGCAAGCGCTAATGGCAATGTGTTGCCAATGGCTTAGGCGCTTGGCTTGTCTTTGTGGGTCGAGCTTCACTTCGCATCGGCTGCTGAAAAGGGGGGTGATCTGGTTCACCCCAAGTTCCGTTGCTTTTTGAATAGCGTAGTCCATGCGCTCGCCGCGAGACATCACTTGGCCCAGGTGTGTGTGCAAGGGCGACGGCACCGGGCCAGCATGCGGTGCGTCCACAAACACCTCGACAACTTTCTTACTAACGCTGCAGATGTGAGCGCTTACTTGCTCGCCAGAGCCATTAAACAGAATGATTTCCTGTTTTTCGTGCATACGTAATACCTTGCCTACATAATGGCTAGCTGCAGTTTCTAAGGCAATGGTTTGCCCTACAGGTAGCGCTTGCGGTGTATGTAGCCGAGGCACTCTCATGGCTTACAGCCCAGCGGCCTGACGTAGTGTTGCCGCTTTGTCTGTGTATTCCCAGGTAAAGTTAGGGTTGTCACGACCAAAGTGGCCATAGGCTGCAGTGTCGCGATAGATTGGACGTTTTAGGTCGAGCATAGCCACTAAGCCGCCAGCCTTAAGGTCAAAATGTTCGCGCACAAGTTGCTCGATGGCACGGTCGCTGATCTTGCCACTGCCAAAAGTATCAAGGCTAATAGACGTTGGCTCTGCTACGCCAATGGCATAGGAAATTTGAATTTCACAACGTTCAGCTAAGCCTGCGGCAACAATGTTTTTGGCCACATAGCGTCCAGCGTAAGCCGCACTACGGTCTACCTTGGAAGGGTCTTTGCCAGAAAATGCACCGCCACCGTGGCGAGCCATGCCGCCATAAGTATCAACAATAATCTTGCGACCCGTAAGGCCACAATCGCCTACTGGGCCACCAATCACAAAATTACCCGTTGGGTTGATGTGATATTGGGTGTCTTCGGTGAGCCAATGAGCAGGAATAACTGGGCGGATTATGTGTTCCATAACGGCTGCGCGTAAGCTTTCCAAGTCGATGTCATTGCTGTGTTGCGTTGACAAAACTACGGCGTCAATGGACAGTGGCTTGCCATCAATGCCGTAACGGAAGGTCAGCTGGCTTTTAGCGTCGGGGCGCAACCATGGCAAGGTGCCGTCTTTACGTACCTTGGCTTGTTGTTGCATGAGCCTGTGGGCGTAGTGAATAGGTGCAGGCATGAGGCTTTCGGTCTCATTGCTGGCGTAGCCAAACATCAGGCCTTGGTCGCCAGCACCTTGTTCTTTGTCGCTGTCGGCGCTTTCATCCACGCCCATGGCGATGTCGGAAGATTGTTTGCCAATGGCGTTAAGAATGGCGCAAGAGGCACCATCAAAGCCCATGTCGGAAGAAGTGTAGCCAATATCCTTAATCACTTCGCGTACCAGCTCTTCAATATCAACCCAAGATTTAGTGCGTACTTCACCCGCCACTAAAACCAAACCGGTTTTAATCAGAGTTTCTACTGCAACACGGGATTCGGGGTCTTTTTCCAGCATGGCATCAAGGATAGCATCGGAAATTTGATCGGCGATTTTATCAGGATGTCCTTCGGACACTGATTCGGAGGTAAATAGAGTGTATTGGTTCATAACCATGCCTCGTAATTGAATACTAATCGACGCTTTACGGACATCGTTAGCAGTGACTTAATTACCAGCCAAGAACATTGTTCTGGCGAGTGCCTTTTTGCTGGCGTAGGAGTAATGGCCAGCAAGGGCTCTATTATATACGAATGTGCTATTTAAGGGCTATATTAATCTGACTCAAGGATCATAGAGATTTCAGCGAAGAGGTTTTTTGTAGGCACCGCGTTTCAGCCAGAAAGATCGGCTTTTGCGGGAAAGTCTCATCCACTCATTCATGGTTTTGTACAGGCTATGCAAGCGGCATCGAGTTAATGCATGTGAACTAGATAGGCGTATTGACCTTCGTTGGCTGTGTGAGCATGGTATTGCTCAATATGCGCGGAAGATCAATAACCTAACGTACGGCCGTGAGGACGGTGTTTATTTTGGTGCTCTACTTGCAGGAATGCTGAAAGAGCTGGCTTCTTGGAGCGCTTGGGCGCGATTAATTCCAATATCCTTTAGCATCTCTTCAGACAAGCTTGCCAGTTGTTGGCGTTCGTTCGCAATGGTACGTTTAAGTGCTTGTTGTTGGCGGGTTTGGAGTGGGTTGATCAGGTGACAACGGAGGATGTAATGGCTGCTGAAGCCATGACCGCCGCCGATCTTTGTGTTTGTGTTGAACTAGGCTGCGCACTCATTACCGGCCGCGCACCGATCGATCATGGTGGTTTGTTGCCGGAGTTGCCAGACTATGGTTTAGTGGTCTACTGTGCTGATAATTCACCCGCGGCCATGGTTGCTGAGTTGGTGGGTTGTTTGCGGCGGGATTACGCTTAACCATAGGGTTGGCTCTTGATAGGTATGCAAAGGGGGAGTGAAAGGCAATGACAGATCAAAAAACCATCCAAGCCTACAATGGCCAAGTGGATAACTATTTGAAGATGGTGGGTGAGCTGGAGGTGGATCCGATACTGTTGCGCTTTATCGATCGGCTGAAGGCTAACGACTATGTGCTTGATTTAGGGTGTGGGCCAGCTATTGCGTCTGCGGTGATGCGTGACAAAGGCCTGCGTGTAGACCCTGTGGATGCGGCCGCAGGTATGGTGCAGTTGGCTAATGACAAATTTAATATAGCCGCTCGGCAAGCCCAGTTTAGCGACATTGATACCACCAACATGTATCAGGGGGTGTGGGCCAATTTCAGTTTGTTGCACGCTCAGACAGAAGACTTAGCGGCGATATTATTGGCCTTGCATACAGCGCTAGTGACTAACGGTGTGCTGCACTTAGGTATGAAGCTGGGGCAGGGTGCAAAGCGCGATAAATATGACCGCTATTATGCGTATTACTCTCAGTCTGAATTAGAGTCTTATGTTACGGGCGCAGGCTTTAGTGTTCTTCAGGTAGAGTTAGGCGAATCGTTAGGTATGGCAGGCGATATAGAGCCCTGGATTGTATTAAGTTGCATAGCTCAATAAAGGCCTGATGATGGATTGCTGGAGGCGTTGAGGAAGCATGGTCTCGAGATTGCTAATAAATGTTGAATAATGCCGTAAGAATGGTGTTTGTTGATTGTGTCTGAGGCCCGAGTAAGGGAAAATACACCCCTAAAATTTGTTCCCGAATAGTGTATTTAACCTTTTAAAGGAAGTTTTCCATGCCTACCCGTCGCGATTTAGCTAATGCCATCCGAGCCCTTAGTATGGACGCCGTCCAACAAGCTAATTCTGGTCACCCAGGTGCCCCGATGGGCATGGCCGATATCGCCGAAGTACTGTGGAATGACTTTATGAGTCACAATCCGGCAAACCCAGAGTGGTTAAATCGGGACCGCTTTGTATTGTCCAACGGCCATGGTTCTATGTTGCTCTACTCATTACTGCATTTGAGTGGCTATGAGCTTTCCATTGATGACATTAAAAACTTCCGTCAGTTACATTCTAAAACCGCTGGGCACCCGGAATACGGTTATGCACCGGGTATTGAAACTACCACTGGTCCTTTAGGTCAAGGCATCACTAACGCCATTGGCATGGCGTTAGCAGAAAAAACTTTAGGCGCACAGTTTAACCGCCCAGGTCACGAAATTATTGATCACAACACTTACACCTTTGTGGGTGACGGCTGTTTGATGGAAGGCGTATCACACGAAGCCTGCTCGCTTGCCGGTACTTTAGGTTTGGGCAAGCTTATTGCCTTTTATGATGACAATGGCATTTCTATTGACGGTGAAGTGGAAGGTTGGTTTACCGATGATACCCCTAAGCGTTTTGAGGCTTACGGTTGGCAGGTCATCCCTGCGATTGATGGCCATGATGCAGACGCACTATTTGCCGCTGTTGAAGCTGCTAAAGCTAACACTGATCAGCCCACCTTGATTTGTTGCAAAACCATCATTGGATTTGGTTCACCCAACAAAGAAGGCAAAGAAGACTGCCACGGCGCGCCACTAGGAGCAGACGAGATTGCGTTAACACGTAAAGAATTGGGTTGGAGCTATGGTGCGTTTGATGTTCCTGCTGACATTTACGACGAGTGGAACGCCCGTGATGCGGGTGATGATGCCGAACAAATTTGGAATCAAGCATTTAGCGATTACCATCAAGCACACCCAGAATTGGCCACCGAATTGCTGCGCCGTGTAGCGGGCGACTTGCCAGCCGACTTTGAAGCCCAATCCCAAGCCTACGTTGAGCAGTTACAAAGCGAAGGTTCATCCATCGCCAGTCGTAAGGCGTCACAAAATACCATTAACGCCTTTGGCCCAATGTTGCCAGAGCTGTTGGGTGGTTCTGCCGACCTCGCAGGTTCTAACCTTACTAAGTGGTCAGGTTCAAAAGCCATTATCCAAGAAGATGCCAGCGGCAACTATGTGAATTATGGTGTACGTGAATTTGCTATGTCAGCTATGATGAATGGTATGGCTTTACACGGTGGCTTCATTCCTTACGGCGCCACTTTCCTTGTATTCATGGAGTACGCACGTAACGCCGTGCGTATGGCGGCTTTAATGCGCCAACGTGTGTTGTTTGTTTATACCCACGATTCTATTGGTTTAGGCGAAGACGGCCCAACTCACCAGCCTATCGAACAAATTGCAAACTTGCGCCTTACGCCGCATTTAGACACATGGCGCCCATGTGACACGGTTGAGTCTGCGGTTGCGTGGAAGACCTCTGTGCAACGTATGGATGGCCCATCTGCCTTGATCTTCTCGCGTCAAAACTTGCCGCACCAGCAACGTGATAAGGCTCAGTTAGCCAACGTTGCCCGTGGTGGTTACATCTTACAAGACTGCGACGGTGCACCAGAAGCCATCATCATCGCCACCGGTTCCGAAGTAGGCATTGCCCAGCAAGCCACCGACACCCTTACAGCCCAAGGCAAAAAGGTACGTTTGGTGTCTATGCCGTGTACTGAGCTATTTGAACGCCAAGATGCGGCCTACCAAGCGCAGGTATTGCCCGCTAATGTCACCGCTCGTGTTGCTGTAGAAGCAGCGCACGCCGACTACTGGTACAAGTATGTTGGTTTAGGTGGCAAGGTGATTGGCATGACTGATTTTGGTGCCTCAGCACCGGCCAGCGAGTTGTTCGAAATGTATGGTTTTACTGCTGACAAAATTGCTTCCACAGTGACCGAACTACTGTAACGAGTGGGTTATCATGGTTAACGCAAAACGCATTGCGATCAATGGTTATGGTCGCATAGGTCGGGCAGTGCTGCGCGCTATTGTGGAGCGCGGTTTGCAACAACAGTTGCAGGTCGTGGCGATTAACGACCTTGGTATTGCTGAGTCTGTGGTGTATGAAACCCGTTATGACTCGGTGCATGGGGCGTTTCCTGCTCAGGTCGATGCGACCCCTGTTGGCATGAGCGTAACGTCTGGCGAACACAGTAATAACATTGAGCTATTACAAGTGGGTAATGCAAGCGCTTTGCCTTGGGCTGACCTAAACATCGATTTAGTGTTGGAATGCTCTGGTAAAATGAGCGAACGAAAACTTGCACAACAGCACCTGACTTGTGGCGCTGACAAAGTGTTGATTGGAGCCGCCGCTGGCGCGGATGTTGATCTAACGGTGGTGTATGGTATTAACCACGATCAACTCAAGCCCGAACACCGTATCGTATCCAACGCCTCCTGCACTACCAATTGTATGGCACCCGTACTGAAGCCGTTACACGACGCCATCGGTATCGAAGACGGCCTCATGACCACCATTCATGCCTATACCAATGGCCAGGTGCTTACCGACACAGTCATCGATAAAACCGATTTGCGTCGTGGCCGTTCGGCTACACAATCCATGATTCCAACATCCACCCATGCTACCGAAGCTTTGGGTTGGGTATTGCCCGAGTTAGCCGATAAAATCACCGGTATGTCTATGCGTGTGCCCACCATTAACGTGTCTGTGGTGGACTTGGTTTTCCGCCCTAGTCGTGATGTTACGGTGGCGCAAGTGAACCAAATTATCGCCGACGCAGTGGTTAAGGATAATCATGATGTTCTGGGTTATAACCAGCAGCCATTGGTCTCCATCGATTTTAATCACTGTTCTAAATCGGCCACTTTTGATAGTACACAGACTATGAAAATGGGCCAACTTATTAAAATATTAGCCTGGTACGACAACGAATGGGGCTACGCCAATCGTATGATTGACGTGGCTTTATGCATGTTAAATACACACCCACACAACACACAGGAAAACCCATGACCATCATTAAAATGACTGACTTAGATTTACGTGGCCAACGCGTGTTGATCCGCGAAGACCTCAATGTGCCAGTTAAAAATGGTGTGGTTACCAGTGATGCACGCCTACGTGCTGCTTTGCCGACCATAAAAATGGCCTTGCAGTTGGGTGCCAAGCTTATGGTGACCTCTCACTTAGGCCGTCCTCAGGAAGGTGTATATGATGAACAGTTTTCGTTGCAGCCGGTGGTCGACTATTTAGCCGCCAAATTACAATGTAGTGTGCGTTTGCAAAAGCACTGGCTAGATGGTGTTGAAGTTGCCGATGGCGAGTTAGTTATTTTAGAAAACTGCCGTTTTAACACGGGCGAAAAAGCCAATGATGATGCTTTAGCGCAAAAAATGGCGGCTTTGTGTGACGTGTTTGTTAACGATGCCTTTGGCACCGCACACCGAGCCCAAGCCAGTACCCATGGTATTGCCAAATTTGTAAAAGTCGCCTGTGCAGGGCCTTTGTTGGTGGCAGAGTTGGACGCCCTTGGCAAAGCGTTAGATAACCCTAAGCGTCCTTTGGTGGCGATCGTTGGTGGTTCTAAAGTGTCGACTAAGCTGACGGTGCTAGAAACCTTATCCGACAAAGTAGATCAACTTATTGTAGGCGGTGGCATAGCCAATACCTTCTTGGCCGCAGCGGGCTTTCCCGTAGGCAAGTCGTTGTACGAAGCCGACTTGGTGGCTAACGCTAAAGCACTGATGGAAAAAACTGCCATTCCGTTGCCTACCGACGTCGTTACGGCAAAAGAGTTTAGCGAAACGGCTACCGCAACCACCCAAGCCGCAGCCGATGTGGCCGCCGATGACATGATTATGGATGTAGGCCCAGAAACGGCCCACCAGTTAGCCAGCATTCTTAAAGAAGCTGGTACGATTATTTGGAACGGGCCGCTAGGTGTGTTTGAATTTGATCAGTTTGGTGGCGGTACGGAAATCTTATCTCGCGCCATTGCCGCATCCCCTGCGTTTTCTATCGCCGGTGGCGGTGATACACTAGCGGCAGTCGATAAGTACGAAATTGCTGACCAAGTGTCATATATTTCCACCGGTGGCGGCGCATTCCTTGAATTTGTAGAAGGCAAAGAATTGCCTGCAGTGGCCATTTTGGAACAACGTGGCCTGTAATTAATAGATAATTTTATTTAGATTGAATGGAGAACACCCATGGCCTTAGTCAGCATGCGTCAATTGTTGGATCACGCCGCCGAACACAGTTACGGCATTCCAGCTTATAACGTTAACAACCTAGAGCAAATGCGTGCCATTATGCAGGCCGCCGATGCTACCGACAGCCCAGTGATCGTGCAGGCCTCTGCGGGTGCGCGTAAGTACGCCGGTTCAAACTTCCTCAAGCATATGATTTTGGCCGCCATTGAAGAGTTTCCGCATATTCCTGTATGTATGCATTTGGACCATGGTAATGCGGCAGCAACCTGTCAGCGTGCGATTGCTATGGGCTTCTCATCGGTAATGATGGACGGTTCTTTAGGCGAAGACTCTAAAACCCCAACTAGTTATGAATACAATGTTGCAGTGACTAAGCGTACGGTCGAAATGGCCCACGCTTGTGGTGTTTCGGTAGAAGGCGAACTGGGTTGCTTAGGCTCTTTAGAAACCGGTGAAGCCGGTGAAGAAGATGGCGTTGGCGCTGCGGGTAAGCTCACTATGGAACAGATGCTTACGGACCCTGATGAAGCCGTAGATTTCGTAGCCCAAACTAAGGTAGATGCGTTAGCGATTGCTTGTGGTACCAGCCACGGTGCCTATAAATTTTCCCGGCCGCCTACGGGCGACATTTTGGCCATTGACCGTATTCGTGACATCCACAGTAAAATCCCTAATACCCACCTAGTGATGCATGGTTCATCTTCTGTACCACAGGACTGGTTAGCTGTAATTAATGAATTTGGCGGTGCCATTCCCGAGACTTATGGTGTGCCCGTGGAGCAAATTGTTGAGGGCATTAAGCACGGTGTGCGTAAGATCAACATTGATACCGACCTACGTTTAGCGTCTACCGGTGCCGTGCGTAAGTTCTTGGCCGAAAACCCAAGTGAATTTGACCCACGTAAATTCCTTAAGGCCACCATGGGTGCCATGCAGACCTTGTGTCAGGCGCGCTACGAGTCGTTTGGTGCCGCAGGTAACGCTAGTAAAATCCGCCCAGTAGGGCTTGAAGCGATGGCCGACATGTATGGTTTATAACTGCCCGAAGTGATGGCTGCTAAGGCAAGACGAAGCGTATGTTGTCGATGAGTCTTGCCCCACCCAAATAAGCAGCCGCCACAATGGCTAGCTGCTTATCGTCTTTAGTGGCGGGCTGTAAGTCTTGCTGGCGACATACTTTGAAATAATCACGTTTAAAGCCTGCACCCTCTAGTGCTTGCTGAGCCTCTTCTTCGATGGCGTGCATATCGGAATTACCGTTCTCCAATGCCAACCTGGCGGCCACCAAACAGGTCTGTAATTGCGCCGCTTGTTGCAACTCACGGGTGCTCAAATAACCATTGCGAGAACTTAAGGCTAGGCCATTTTCGGCACGGGCAATTGCTGCGCCAATAATTTTTACTGGCAGGCAAAGGTCCGAAGTCATTTGTTGAATGACTAAAAACTGTTGGTAGTCCTTCAGGCCAAAGATAGCCACGTCAGGCTGTACAATACCAAATAACTTGCTGACCACCGTAGCGACGCCGGTAAAGTGCCCGGGCCGTGTGGCGCCACATAATAAGTGGTCCAGATGCGGCACCTTAACAATGGTAGAGCTGACCTTGGTGTCGGGGTACATTTCATCTACGGTAGGGGCAAATAACACATGGCAACCACGGCTCATGAGTTTTTCTTGATCAGCCATAAAAGTGCGAGGGTAACCGTTAAAGTCTTCCCCGGGTCCAAACTGTAATGGGTTCACAAAGATGCTGGCCACTACTAGGTCCGCCTCTTCTAAGGCTCGGTCGATAAGTTGCAAATGACCTTCGTGTAAATTGCCCATGGTGGGTACGAAGGCAATGACCTTGTGCTCGAGTTTGGCCTGCCAGAGGTGATCACGTAAGTGGCTGATGGTGTCTATTGTATGCATATTATTTTAGGCCAAAGCGCTAGTTAAAACAGTGTTCAGGGGCGGGAAATTGGCCCGACTTAACTTCGCTGACGTAGCTTTCCAGTGCGCCCAATACAGAGCCTTCTTGGCTCAAAAAATCTTTCACAAAACGCGCCGGTTTGTGAGGCGTAATACCCAGCATGTCGTAAATGACCAGTACTTGGGCGTCAGTATCCGGGCCTGCGCCAATACCAATGACAGGTACATTAACCGCTTCGGTAATGGCTTTGCCCACGGCGTTAGGCACGCACTCGAGCAAGATGATACTAGCTCCAGCGGCTTCTAGCTCTATGGCTTCGTTGAGCAAGCTGGCGGCTTGCTCGGGTGTTTTTCCTTGTACGCGGTAACCACCGAGTTTATTGACCGCCTGGGGTGTTAAGCCTAGGTGAGCACATACGGGAATGCCTTGTTCATAGAGCTTGCTGACGGTGTCTTTAAGCCATAAGCCCCCTTCTAGTTTGACGATTTGAGCGCCTGCTTGCATGAGGTCTGTGGCGTTAGTCATGGCTTGTTCGGTGGTGCGGTAGCTCATAAACGGCATGTCGGCCATAATCATGCACTGGCTGTTACCTGCGCGCACGCAGCGGGTGTGATAGACCATGTGTTCCATGGTCACTGGCAAGGTGGAGTCGTTGCCCTGTAATACCATACCTAAGGAGTCGCCGACCAAAATGATGTCGATACCCGCTTGGTTAATGCGCTGGGTAAAACTGGCGTCGTAGCTGGTGACACAGGTGGCCTTGTCGCCTGCGAGTTTCATGCGCGTGAGGCTGTGCAGGGTGATGTTAGGCATAGTCATAGGTTCCGAATTATGGCTCAAGACAGGTTAAATCATCTATAGGACATTGGTTGAGTAATTGCTGTAGGCTAGTGCCATCGGGCATGGTTAACTCAGGTGACAGTTCTACCAGCGGCGCCAACACAAATGCACGATTTTTCATTTCGGGGTGAGGCACGCTTAACCGAGAACTGCTGATACATTGCTCGCCAAAAAGTAACATATCTAGGTCAAGGGTGCGAGGCCCCCAGTGGCGTTCACGTACGCGCTGGTGTTGCTGTTCTAGCGCTTGTAATTGGTCGAGTAAATCATGGGCTTCAAGCTCGGTGATCAGCAGCACCACGGCGTTGACAAAGTCATCCTGGTCCTGGGGTCCAACGGGTTTACTGGAATAGAGCTTAGATGACAGCAGGAGTTCACAGTGAGCCAGCTGGGACAATTCTTGTATCGCCCGTGTCACATGTGCACGGGGGTTGTCTAAGTTGCTGCCTAAACCCACATATACATTGACCATGTTAGGCCTGAGGGGTTTTTTTAGGTTTGCGTTTTTTAGGTGCGGGTTTGCCTAAGTCAGTGGTCATTTGTTCGCGCGTTTCGCCACTGGCAAATTGATATTCGGTCCACCATTCGCCTAGCTTCTCTAAGTCTTCACCACTGGATTCGCGTAATAGTATGAAGTCGTAAGCGGCACGGAAGCGTTTGTTTTCTACCAGCTCTGCAGCACGATTTCCGTGCCGACGAGGTAAGCGTAGCTGCATGTCCCATATTTCTTTCATGGGGGTGCTAAAACGACGTGGGATAGAGGTACGTTTAACCTGTTGCAAAATCACGTCTTGCGCCGCTTGATGCATGGCCGGTATGGGTGGCATTTTGGTTATTTTTCTAAGGCGCTCTTGTAGCGGGTGCCACAACAAAGCCGCAAACAAATAGGCTGGTGTGACACTCTTACCTTGGGCGATGCGTTCATCGGAATTGCGTAACGCAAGTACCACAAACTCTTCCACTTGGTAATCTTCGCTTTGATCCGCTTCGATGGCAGCGTCGGTTGCTGGGAATAGATACTTAAATATATCGTAGTCGCGTAACAGGTAGTAGGTTTGCTCACCGTTACCCGACAGGAGCAGTTTAAGCACCTCTTCAAACATGCGTGCGGCGGGAATAGGCTCCAGCAGGTGACCCAGAGAATGAATAGGTTCGGCGGTTGCAGGGTCAATGTCAAAGTCGAGTTTAGCGGCAAATCGAATGGCCCGGAGCATGCGCACTGGGTCCTCGCGGTAGCGTGCTTGGGGTTCACCAATCATACGAATGTTGCGTTGTTCGATGTCTGCAACACCCCCAGCAAAGTCATGGATGGTGAAACCGTTAATGTTGTAGTACATGGCGTTAATGGTGAAGTCACGACGCATTGCATCGTCGTCAACAGTGCCGTAAACGTTGTCTCGAAGTAACATGCCGTTGTCGGCCTGTTTGGCTTGGTTGCTGTTTTGGCCTTCATTGTGGCTAGCACGAAAAGTAGCGACCTCAATAATTTCACGGCCAAAACGCACGTGTACCAAGCGAAAACGGCGACCAATGAGGATGGAGTTTCTAAATAGCTTATGCACTTGCTCTGGATGAGCATCGGTGGCAATGTCGAAATCTTTGGGTTGTTTGCCTAACAAAATGTCACGCACACCACCACCGACCAAAAAGGCTTGGTAGCCTGCATCTTTGAGGCGATAAAGCACTTTCAGAGCGTTGTCACTGATGTCACGGCGAGAAATGTCGTGGTGATCACGGGTGATAATGGTGGGGCCCTTCGGCGTCGCTGGCGCTGGCTGGTCGCCTTTGACCATGTTGACCAGTTTAGAAATTAAACCCATAGGTATTGTCAATTCGAGTAATTAAAAAAATCAAAGGCGCATTCTACCATTGCCGTGCAAGACGCGCTAGGCAAAGGCTATAGGGTCTTGTTTGCGCGCGGGAATGGCTTTTATGTCCCACTGTTCAACGGCCCACGCTAATTGCTCTGCAACGGGTGCTTGGCGAAAGTTACATGGAGTGGCTTGACCCAGACGCTCTAAGGCCTCAGATAACAAAGCCGGCGCTTGTTTGAGGTCTAAGGCAGCCGCCAAATTTTGTTTGCTGAGTTTTTGGCCTTGGGTGTTGGTAATGATCGGGATGTGGGCGTAATGGGGTTGGGGTAATTGCAAACACGCTTGTAACCAAGCTTGCCTTGGGGTTTGATCGTATAAATCGCTGCCGCGCATTACATGGCTAATGTTTTGTGCTGCATCATCCACGACGACGGCTAATTGGTAAGCGAATAGTTGATCTTTGCGCTGCACCACAAAGTCACCCACTTGTTGTGCTAGGTGCTGCGTTTGTGGCGGCAATATAAGGTCTTGTACCGTGAATCTGGTGTCAGCCGCGATCACTTTCATGGCCACCGGTTGGCTAGAGGGGGCAGTTTGGCGGCAATTACAGGAATAGTCTGGGTTGCTGACAAATTGAGAACGACTGCAACTGCAGGCATAGACTAACTGTTGTTGTTGTAGTTGGCTTAAGGCGTGTTGGTAAGCGTCTTGGCGCAGGCTCTGGTACATGGGTTCGCCATCCCAGTGTAAGCCAAAGGCTTCGAGGCAGCGAAAAATAGCGTCAATAGAGCCAGGTGCTGTGCGAGGGGGATCTAGGTCTTCGATACGGACTAACCAGCGACCTTGGTTGGCGCGCGCATCTAAGTAGCTGGCAAGGGCGGCTACCAGCGAGCCAAAATGAAGCGGACCGCTTGGCGTGGGGGCAAAGCGGCCGATGTAAGCCATAGGTAGGGTGCTAGGCTTATTTGCCGAGCTGCTTCTCTTTGATTTCTGCAAGGGTTTTGCAGTCGATACAAAGGGTGGCAGTGGGGCGAGCTTCTAAGCGGCGAATACCAATTTCTACACCACAAGTGTCGCAGAAACCGTAGTCGTCTTGTTCGATTAGCTCTAGAGTATCATTGATCTTATTGGTCAGCTTACGCTCACGATCGCGGGCCCGTAATTCAAGGGAAAACTCTTCCTCTTGACTGGCGCGGTCGTTGGGGTCAGCAAAGTTAGCAGCGTCTTCCTTTAAATGGTTAACGGTACGATCAACTTCTTCCATTAAGTCTTGTTTCCAGGCGTGCAAGATCTGCTTAAAGTGCTCTCGCTGGTCTGGGTTCATGTACTCTTCACCGCTCTTCACCTTGTAAGGGGTGTAGTGCTTTAACAGTGATGCATTTGCTTCTGACATAGCTTGGTTCAATGTTTTAGGGGCTGATTGACTTCGGAATAGTAAACCGAAGAGGTCGGCCCATTGGCTGTAGGTAAGATTTAGGGCGACAAAATAGCAGAATATGGCGCCTAAATCTAGGGGTATTTCGACCGGTAGCGAAGTAATTTTAGCCTATTTTCTACCTTAATGCCGTCGGTTTAGTGATTTTCAGTTACAATTCATAGGCTTTGGCTGATTCGGCCAATTAATATCATACACCATGGGTTTGATGATTGGAGATAATTAATGGATTTCTCTTTGCCATTACAAGAAGCAACGCTGCAGTTACGCTACAAACGGTTTTTGGCCGATGTGGTGTGTCATGCGGGAACGGATTTGACCCTGCATTGTCCTAATACCGGTTCCATGAAAAATTGCGCTCAGCCAGGTAGCCGTATTTGGTATTGGGACTCTGCCAATACCAAGCGTAAATACCCCTGTACCTGGGAGTTGGTTGAGGTTGAAAACCAGCACTTAGCCTGTATTAATACCCAACGTGCCAATGGTTTGGTGGTAGAGGCCATTAATAACGGCGTGATACAAGAGTTGCAGGGCTATGATCAACTACAAACGGAGGTGAAGTATGGGCAGGAGAATAGTCGCATCGATATTCTGTTGACCCACAAGGGCCCTGTGCCACGCTGTTATGTAGAAGTTAAAAATGTCACCCTTATGGCAGAGGACGGGTTGGGTCTGTTTCCAGACGCAGTGACGGAACGTGGCCGCAAACACTTACGCGAATTGGTGGCTATGGTAGATCAGGGTTATCGAGCCGTATTGGTGTATTGTGTGGCCCACACAGGTATTGACCGTGTGGCGCCTGCATGGAGTATCGACCCAGCCTACGCAGATAGCCTAATTTGGGCCATGCAATCTGGCGTGGAAGTGCTAGCCTATGGTGCAGACATTAATTTAACCAGCATGTCGTTAGTGCGCCGCTTACCCGTGCAGTTAAACCGTTGATTTAGACAATAAGTAGATACCACCACCTCGCTCTTCTATGGCAAGGCGTTGCAGCGATTGGCGGTTGCACGGGCCGCTAATGCACCGGCCCGAATCAATGGTGAATAATGCGCCATGGGTGGCGCATTGAATGAATTGTTTATCGTAGTCCAGAAATTGATCGGCCACCCACTCCAGCGGTACTTTGCGGTGGGGGCAGCTATTGACGTACGCCACAACTTGGCCTTGGTGGCGCACGATAAAGAGGTTGATACCCTCATGCACAAAACCTTTGCATTGCTGATCTTTGAGTTCGTGACTAGCAATAAGTAGATTGTTACTCGCAGATAGAGACATATGAATTGGCCACAAAAAGCAGTGAAACAAATACCAAGCATAACAGAAATGGGCATTTATTTTGACTAGAAAAAGGACTGCATCAGGCCGAAAAACCACTGCAAAAAGCTGGATATCATGGCAGTGGCTGTTAAAGCTAGCGACCGTATTATTGGTATTGGGGGCCGTTGCTATGGTCTATTTGGATGCCCAAATTCGGCACCGGTTCGAAGGCCATCGTTGGTCCTTGCCTGCTAAAGTGTATGCGCGCCCCTTGGAGTTGTTTACTGGCCAGCAATTGGCGCATGGACAATTAAACTACGAGCTAAAACAGCTGGGTTATCGCTGGGTTAATCAAGCCAAGGCCCCTGGGCAGGTGCAAAAAACTGCGACCGGCATTGCTATTTACAGCCGCGGCTTTCGGTTTGCTGATGGTGACCAAGCCAGCCGCTTGGCGCAGGTGAATATTGCCAACGACAAAGTGCAAGCCTTGCGCCAGCTCAATGGTCAATCCATAGCCGTGTTGAGGCTAGAGCCGCAACTGGTGGGTGGAATTTATCCTGCCCATAACGAAGACCGAGAGTTGATCCAGTTAGACGACCTACCTAATGGTTTTATAGAAACCTTGTTAGCGGTGGAAGATCGACAATATTACCAGCATTACGGGGTATCGCCATGGGGCATTGCGCGAGCGATGTGGGCTAACCTCAAAGCTGGCGCAATTGTACAAGGTGGCAGTACCCTTACCCAGCAGCTAGTTAAAAACTTTTATCTAACCGACCAACAAACCCTGTGGCGCAAGCTGGTAGAGGCCCCCATGGCCTTGTTATTGAATTTACATTACAGCAAAGATGAAGTGCTGGAGGTGTACCTTAACGAAGTGTTTGTTGGCCAAGCCGGTAAACGTGCAATTCATGGTTTTGGTTTGGCGAGCCGCTTCTATTTTGGCCAACCCGTGAGTGAGCTGCGTTTGCACCAAGTGGCTTTGTTGGTAGGGCTGGTTAAGGGGCCGTCTTATTATAATCCGCAGCGCCACCCTAAACGTGCCAAGCAGCGGCGTAACTTGGTGTTGTCGGTATTAGCCCAGCAAGGCCTTATTTCAGAGTCACAAAAGCAACAGTATCAAGCTCTGCCCTTGGATTTGAGCACCGCCCAGAAAGTGAGCCGGTACCCGGCTTATATGGATGTTGTGCGTCAACAACTGCAGCAACACTACCCTGCATCGGCGCTAAGTAGCCACGGTTTACGTATATTTACTAGCTTGGATCCATGGATTCAACACCAATCCGATTTAGCCATGCGCGGGCAGGTTAAGCAGCTCCAAAAACAGCATGAAGGGCTTGAATCGCTACAAGGTGCGTTAGTGGTGAGTCAGCGTGACAGCGGCGAGTTATTGGCACTAGTGGGGGATAAAGACGGTGGTTATGCAGGCCATAACTGGGCTTTGGATAAAACTCGACAAGTGGGTTCATTGCTTAAACCTGTGGTGCATTTAAGCGCCCTAGAATCGGGCCGTTATCATCTAATGAGTGCCGTTGATGATGCCCCCATTGCGGTACCTCAAGCAGACGGCAGCGTATGGAAGCCGCAAAATTACGATCTAACATCCCATGGTGTGGTGCCAATGTATCAAGCCTTAGCAAAATCGTACAATCAGGCCAATGTGCGTTTAGGCTTAGACGTGGGTGTTAAGCGGGTGGTGTCACAGTTGTATCAGTTGGGCGCCGAAGGCAACATCCCGGCATACCCGTCCGTGTTGCTAGGGGCGGTTGAGATGTCGCCGTTAAACGTCAATCAGGTGTACCAAACTATTGCTGGCAACGGCTTCTATAGCCCCTTAACATTAGTACGCCAGGTTACCGAGGCCAATGGTGTGTTGTTGAGCCACTTTCCTTATGCGGTACGCCAAGCGGCGAGCAATGAGTCGGTTTATTTGCTGCAGCAAGAAATGCGCAAGGTGGCAACGGCAGGTACCGCCCGAGGTGTTTACCGATATCTACCAAAACAACAGCAGGTGGCTGCCAAAACGGGCACTACCAATGACCAGCGAGACAGTTGGTTTTCTGGTTTTAGCGGCCAATATGTAGCCACCACATGGTTGGGGCGAGAAGATGCCAAACCGACGCCGCTGACGGGTGCTAGTGGTGCACTTAAGGTGTGGGGTGAGTTGATGAAAAACTTAGCTTATACTCCCTACCAAGATATCAAGCCGCAATCTGTAGACTATTATTACCTCAACCCAAAAACCGGCAAGGCGATGCCAAGCCGGTGCGCTGATGGCGTGTGGTTGCCTATACAAAAGCCGCTGGCGCCAGTGGCAACAAAACAATGTGGATATTAATACGTGAATGTTACCAATAAGTTAGCGGCCGTGGGCCGACTACCGCTGTTAGCGGTTGTCATGTTTATGGGTGCCTGTGCAGGCCCAGGGTATGGCCCCATAGTGCAGGAATTGAGTGTGACCGCTAGGGTTTCGGAACGCTTATCTCCTACGGGTCAAAATGATACTGGCGTAGCGCAACCCGTGGTTGCGCCTGCGTCAGCGGTGGTGCCTAAGTTGCAGCCGCAGGTGCAGACGCCAGCAGTGACTATTACAGCCCAGCCACAAACCAGTCAAATTCAAGCTGCCAATGTGGTGCAGGTACAACCGGTGGAACAGGTTAAGCCAGCCGCCATCCTTTCGGCATCAGCAATCACCGCTGTTGTTTTACCAGCGTCCGACCAGCGGGTGGTTGAGCAGTTGTTAGCAGAAGCGGATCAGCTCAAGGCTAAAGGTAAGGTGACACAAGCCGTGATTCAGTTGCAAAGAGCCCAACGTATCGCCCCGCGTGAGCCAAAGGTGTACGCTCGATTAGCGGCCTTGCAGTTGTCATTAGGAGAGGCTTCAAGAGCCGAACAATTGGCTCTTAAAGGCTTGACGCTAGTGCCACAGCAAAACAACTATCAGTATTATTTTTGGAAGTTAATTGCCGCCAGCCGTAGTCACTTAGGCGATGTGTCTGGAGAGTCTAAAGCCATAAGTGAAGCGGCAAAATATAAGTAGAGGCCTATGCCAAGCATAGCTATTGTGGCCAGCAGTAAACCATAATCGGTCCCAAAACCAAGGCCGTCAATGAGCATGGAGCCAAGGCTAGTATCGGCCCGCCTTAATAGCTCAAACAGAGCCGCTAGGGCCAAAAAAATACGCCCCCAGGTGGCTTTCTGCCAGTGCCAGTCGTAGCGCCAGTCGATCACCGCCAGCACCAGCATGGGTAGGCTGATATACAGGCTCACGTTATACCCCATGGCGGCTAGCACTGGCCCTAAGTGAGGTATAAACCACTGGATGCTCGCAAGGCAGCCAAAGGCCGCGAGCGCTAGACTCAACGCCGTTGTTTTGAGCAGCCCTCGGTCAAGTGAAAGGCGCCAAATAGCTCCGCTTAATCCCAGCAGCCCGATGGCCAACAATAGATAAACAATATTGAGCATCACTTATAGCGCAGCAAAAGCCCGTTCGGCGGCATCAAGGGTATGTTGCAACTCTTGCTCGCCATGGGCGGTGGAGACAAAGCCAGCTTCAAATGCAGACGGCGCTAAATACACGCCTTCGGCCAGCATCAAGTGAAAGAAGCGACCAAACTTTTGGGCATCGCAGGCCATGGTTTCGGTAAAACAAGTGACTTGAGGTTGGTCGGTAAAAAATAAGCCAAACATGGCGCCCACTTGGCTGGTAAGAAAAGGTACGCCTGCGGCGTCTGCCCGCTGCTGTAGGCCTGCCAATAGTTTGCTGGCGTAGGTGGTTAATTGTTCGTATACGCCCGCCTGGCTAATCTCCTCTAGCATCACTAATCCCGCGCTCATGGCGACGGGGTTGCCAGACAAAGTGCCGGCCTGATACACAGGACCTAAGGGTGATAACGAATGCATCACTTCACTACGGCCACCAAATGCAGCCACCGGCATGCCGCCACCGATAACTTTACCAAGGGTGGTTAAGTCTGGGGCGATGCCAAAGCGGCCTTGTGCACATTGAGGGCCGACTCGAAAGCCGGTCATAACTTCATCAAAGATCAACAGTGCGCCGCTGGCATCGCAGACGTCACGCAAACATTGTAAAAAGCCTTCTTGGGGTGGTATGCAGTTCATGTTACCAGCCACCGGCTCGACGATAATACAGGCAATTTCTGAACCCAGTTGAGCAAAAGTTTGTTTTACACTGTTGATGTCATTGAAGGTGAGGGTGACGGTATGCTCGGCAATGCTATCTGGTACGCCAGGCGAACTAGGCACGCCCAAGGTTAATGCGCCTGAACCCGCTTTGACTAATAATGAGTCGGAATGACCATGGTAGCAGCCTTCAAATTTAACGATTTTGTCGCGTCCCGTATGACCACGAGCAAGGCGAATGGCGCTCATGGTGGCTTCGGTGCCTGAACTCACCATACGCACCATGTCCATGTGGGGCAGTAGGCTACATAACTTGTCGGCCATGTCCGTTTCTACTTTGGTGGGAGCGCCAAAACCAAGGCCATTTTCGATGCTTTTGGATACTGCAGCCAATACTTTAGGGTGGGCATGGCCTAAGATCATGGGGCCCCATGAACCTACATAATCCACATACTGCAAATCATCTTCGTCTGTGATCCATGCACCTAAACCGCGCTTAAAGAACAGCGGGTGGCCGCCCACCCCTTTAAAAGCACGTACCGGTGAGTTCACTCCACCAGGAATGTGTTGTTGGGCAGACTTGAATAGTTGGGCTGAAACAGGAGTTTGATGGCTTGGCATGAGTTACTCGTAAGCTAGGGGATATGGGCGCTATTATCCCCTGAATAACACCGCCTTACTAGCCGCCCTTAGTTTATTCCTTTTGTGTATATTTCAAAATCTCGTCAATCGGCAATAGGCCCATAATGCTGCCATCGATATCGGTAATCAGCAGTTGCTTATAGTCCATTTTTTTACATAAATTCCATGCTTCTTTTAGGGTGGCGCGTGACGAACAATAACCAAATTGGGTCGCTGGGTGTCCGGCCGCTTCAGTAAGGCTACCAAGTAACGCGTTGTTGAGATCGATTTGAGATTGGTGCAATACATGATTGACTTGGTCGCCGCCATTATTGATTACCATCCAATTCAAACCTTGATCTTTGGCCTGTTGGCAGCCGCTGATGTCTTGGTCATGGTGGTGACTAATGTCATCGTGCATCAGGCTAGTGACCCCTTGGTGATTGAGGGCTTGGGTGATGGGGTTGGCCTGGTAGTCCATGCCTTGTTTACGCAATATTTCGATAAAGGCTGAATCTTGTTTAAAAAGGTAACTGCAACTGATGTTGGCAATCACGATGGTCGCCATGCCGGGCAGAATAATATCTGGGTTGTGAGTCAGTTCCATGAGTGCAACCAAGGCTGCTAATGGAGCCTGTAACACCGCGCTCATCATGGCGCCCATGCCGAGCATGGCATAAAAACCAGGATCTGACGTAGGTACATCGAGTACGTAGCCACTAATGTGGCCAAGGGCCGAGCCAGCACAGGCACCCATCAATAGGGTAGGGCCAATGAGACCAATCGGCATGCCTAGGCCAATACTAATCGCAGTGGCAAACAACTTAGCTAGGGCAAGGGCAATGAGTAGCCCAAGGGCATATTGGCCTTCAATGGCTAGCAAAATGCTGTCGGTTCCCATGCCCATCACTTGAGGTACGTAATACGCCAGACAACCGGTAAATGTGCCAGCTACAAGCATGCGAGCTAATACAGGCTGGGCGCCAAAGCTCAACATGCTGGTGAGGGTTTTGGTGAACAGTGCGGCCATGGCACCTAAAATGACCCCGTACACTAAAATTAATGGCATCTCTTGCATGCTGGCCATGCTGATATCAGGCGCCATAAAAGCCATTTCTGCGCCGTATAGGCTGTTGTGCACTAGAGTGGCGGTAACGGCAGCAATAATGACTGGGGTAAAACCCATGATGCTGTATTCGAGCATTACCACTTCCATAGCAAAAATAACGCCAGCCATGGGGGTGTTAAAGGAAGCTGCAATGGCGCCAGCGGTGCCGCAGCCTACCATCAGACGGACACTGTTGTGGGGCAGCTTGAAAAAGCTACCAATTTGGGAACTGACGGCAGAACCTAGGTGCACGGCGGGGCCTTCGCGGCCAGCCGATTGGCCCGTGAGTATGCCAATAGCACCACCAACAAACTGCACGAGTGTGTTTTTGAAGGGCATCTTGCCTTGGTGGTAGGCCATACGTGTCATGACGTGTGTTACGCCGGTTTTGCGCTCGTCAGGTTTGAATGCCATGAGCCATAGGCCTATGAGCAAACCACCAATCACGGGCAGCATAAAATACCAAATAGGATCTAATTGTTCGAAGCTCTCTGCCGTGCCACTAGGCAGCCAGTGTTCTAGTGGCAGTTCAAATAAACTGCGAAACGCCACAATAACTAGGGCAGCAGCGCCGCCGCTTATCAACCCTAAAAAACTGATTTGTGGCAGGGCGTCAGTGTAGGCCAGGCGCCGTCGAAAATGGCTGGCACCAAAACGGCTAGGATTGAGGCGCGATGCTAAGGCTTGTCGTAGGTCAAACATAGGCTATAACTCGTTAAGGCTTTGTTGTTGTCTTTATACATACGAGCGGCGATTGATTTAGTTTACAATATATTGTGATGGGTACATAGGGTAAACTGTACGACCGTAGTTTACTCAGGCGAAAGCACAGGGCTAGAGACATAAATGTATGGACAAAAAATTTGGTTTAGATGAGTTTATTGGTCTTACAATTAAATCTGCGCGCAAGGCTGCCGGCTTGAAAATTGTCGATGTGGGGCAGATGTCGGGCATCAGCCAAGGCATGATTAGTAAGATTGAGAATGCGCAAGTTTCACCCAGTTTAGATTCCCTTAATCGCCTATGCGACGCCATAGGTATGCCGATATCTCAATTGTTGAGCAACTATAACCGCGCCGACGGTGATGCACACTTTACCAAGTCTGGAGAAGGTTTAGAGGTGGTTAGGCGTGGTACCGACAAAGGCCATGAGTATCGGTTATTAAACTATCAGCGCGGCGGTACACGCAATTTTGAACCATTTTTAGTGACTATGGATGATCTGTCTGAGGTATTTCCTTCATTTTCTCATCCAGGGGAAGAATTCGTTTATATCGTTGAAGGGTCATTGTCATATCGACACGGCAATCATATATACCGCTTAGAGGTGGGTGACAGCTTGACCTTCGAGGGCAATGTGCCCCATGGGCCGGAGCAGCTCCACAGCGTACCTGTGAAACTACTCTCGGTGATTAATTACTCAGCCTCACACTAGCCTAAAAGGCCTGGCCTGGAATCCAATTGGTGCCTACTAGGGGGACTTTGGCCATGGCCGCTGACTCCACTGTTAACGCCACCATGTCTTCGGGTTCCAAGTTATTAAGGTTGCTCTTGCCACAGGCTCGAGCCAAGGTTTGAGCTTCTAATGTGAGTACGCGAATATAGTTGGCTAACTTACGTCCCCCATCCACCGGGTTTAAGCGTTGGGCTAGTTGTGGATCTTGGGTGGAGATGCCGGCAGGGTCTTTGCCCTCATGGTAATCGTCATAAAAACCAGCAGCAGAGCCTATCTGCTTAAACTCGTCGTCATACTTAGGGTCATTGCAACCCAAAGCCACCAATGCTGCGGTGCCAATGGCCACCGCGTCGGCTCCTAAGGCCATGCACTTCGCCACATCTGCGCCATTGCGAATGCCCCCCGAAACAATAAGCTGAACTTTACGATGCATGCCCATGTCTTGGAGCGCTTGAACCGCTTGCGGTATAGCTGCCAAGGTGGGGATGCCAACATGCTCAATAAATACCTCCTGAGTGGCGGCGGTACCCCCTTGCATACCATCCACTACCACGACGTCTGCACCCGCTTTAACGGCCAATTTAACATCATAGTAAGTGCGGGTTGCCCCGATTTTGATATAAATAGGGATTTGCCAATCGGTGATTTCCCTGAGTTCTTGAATTTTAATGGTCAGGTCATCGGGGCCTGTCCAGTCGGGGTGACGACAGGCTGAACGCTGATCAACGCCTTTCGGTAAGGTACGCATACCGGCCACACGATCGGTTATTTTTTGGCCTAACAACATGCCGCCACCGCCGGGTTTAGCGCCTTGGCCGAGGACGATTTCTATGGCGTCCGCTTTGCGTAGGTCATCTGGATTCATGCCATATCGCGAGGGTAAATATTGATACACCAGTTTGTCCGATTGACCGCGTTCTTCAGGGGTCATGCCGCCATCACCGGTGGTGGTGGAGGTGCCCACTGCAGAAGCCCCTCTGCCTAAGGCTTCTTTTGCATTGGCTGACAATGCGCCAAAACTCATGCCTGCAATAGTGACTGGGGTGTCGATAACGATGGGTTTTTTAGCAAACCGAGTGCCTAAGGTGACGGACGTGTCGCAGGCTTCACGATAACCTTCTAATGGGTAGCGCGACATGCTGGCGCCAAGAAATAGAAGGTCGTCAAAGTGAGGTAGTTTGCGCTTGGCGCCAAAACCACGGATGTCGTAAATGCCGGTCTCGGCTGCGCGACGAATCTCCGCCATGGTAGGGCGGTCAAAGGTAGCCGATTCGCGTAAATTATCCTGTAGGTGATTGTTGTTCATGGGGATGGTTTCCTAATAAGCGTTATCAACTTTAAAGTTATACAGCTGGCGTGCAGAGCCATAGCGTTTGAATTGTGAGGGGTCTTCCTCGGTATCGGCACTTTTTAATAGTTTTTTGAGCTGCATAAGGTGCTTTTTTGTCAGCGGTTTTTCAACGCAGTCGGCACCTAAAGACTGCACCTTACCTTTGACATAGATGACGGTTTCGTACAGTGAGTCGCCTAAGGCTTCGCCAGCATCACCACACACCACCAGAGTGCCGGCTTGCGCCATGAAACAACTCATATGGCCTACATTACCTTTTACTACAATGTCGCAACCTTTCATAGAAATGCCGCAGCGTGCGCCGGTATTGCCGTCGATAATCAGCAGTCCACCATGGGCAGTGGCGCCTGCCGCTGATGAGGCATCACCTTTCACATGCACCGTGCCGGACATCATGTTTTCTGCCACCCCCTGGCCTGCATTGCCATGCACAGTGACATGAGCCAGTTGGTTCATACCTGCACAAAAGTAGCCTACGTGGCCATCAATGTTGACCTCAAGTTTTTGATTGAGACCACAAGCAATGTTGTGCTGGCCGCTGGTTGCACTGACTTGCCATTGAGGTTGGTCGAAGTGGTGGTATTGGTCGTGTAATAGCTGATTGAGCTGCCGTACACTGTGTTCTGCTAGGTTAATTGATTGCATGTCATCTCCAATTGAACTATCTGGTTTTTAGCCTTGCTGGCTGTCGCGCTGCCACGAATAAATGGTGGCTGGTTCTGGTTCCCAGATACGCGCGTGTTCGATGTTGACTAAACTGGTAAGGGCTTGGTACTCCGAAGCCATGGCAACGTAATCATCTGTTTCTGCTAACACCGCTGGTTTACAAGCGATAGGATCTCGGATGACTGCAAAACCATTCTTGGTGCCTATGGCCAAGGTGTAGAAACCATCCAAATCTTGTAGCGCGTGCTGCAAAGACTGATCCAGCGTATCGCCTTGGTCCATGCGCCAGGTGAGATACCCTGCGGCCACTTCGGTGTCGTTTTCGGTTTGCATTTGGTAGCCATGATAGGCAAGTTCTGTGCGTAAGCGATTGTGGTTAGAAAAAGACCCGTTATGCACCAAACATAAATCTTGGCCGGTAGAAAACGGGTGCGAACCTTCTAATGTGACCGCTGATTCTGTTGCCATACGGGTGTGCCCAATGATGTGGCTGCCTTGCATGGAGGTTAGATTGAAGTCTGAACTTATTTCGGCAGGCAGGCCCACAGCTTTGAGGATCTCTATGGATTGGCCCGCACTTAATAGCGCCACCTCTGGTGCATGAGTGGCAAAATAACCGCTTGCCGTTTGTGCATCAGTAGCCACCTTGAATACGGCGGCATGATGGTTACGCATAAACGTCACGCTCACGGCTAGATGGGTTTGAGCGCGATGAGCTAAGGTGTCCCAATCGTACTCAAGGTCAGGGTGGCGCAAGGTGATTTTGGTAGATCCGTCGAACACTTGATCACCATAAATGGCAAACCCCGCACTATCGGGACCGCGGCCTGTCATTGCCTCAAGCATCGGAGCAAACATGCTGCCAAGTTGATTTTCTAAGGATTGGTTTTTTAGGTAGAGACCTACAATTCCGCACATGGTTTGTTCCTTTTAATTCTCAGTTGGTAGGTAACATAGTCTTAAAATAATTCGAGATAACGTTTGCGTTCCCATTCGGTGACGTAGCGACAATATTCAATCCACTCGTCGCGTTTGAGTTTGATAAATTCGTTGCATATTTCCGGCCCGATTAGGTTGGTAAGTTGGGTGTCTGCTGCTAATGCATCAATGGCCTCGCCTAAGTTTTGTGGTAGCAGGTCAATGCCCGCCGCAATACGCTGCTCGTTGGAAAGGCTATATAAATTGATATTCTGCGGTGCACCTGGGTCTAACTCACGATCAATTCCATCTAACCCCGCGGCGATGATGGCCGCATGCACCAAATACGGGTTGCAGGAAGAATCTGGTAAGCGATATTCCAAACGCCCATAAGGGATGCGCACCATGGCCGAGCGATTGTTGTCACCATAACAAATGTAGGCAGGCGCCCATGTGGCACCCGAGGCTGAGCCACCTACCACCAGACGTTTGTAGGAGTTCACTGTGGGTGCCGATAAAGCACATAGGGCTTTAGCGTGGTGTAATAACCCTGCCATAAAGTGATACGCCATAGAGGATAGGCCCATGCCGCTGGGGTCACTGTCATCACAGAATAAGTTATTGCCTTGTGGATCAGTAATGGAAAGGTGGAAGTGCATACCGTTGCCAGCACGGTCGGCAACCGGTTTAGGCATAAATGAACAGACCATGCCCATGTCGTGGGCGATTTCTCCGGCGGCCATACGTACAAAAGTAAAGCGGTCTGCAGAGGTTAACGCATCACTATAAGTGTAATTAATTTCAAATTGCCCATTAGCATCTTCATGATCGATTTGGTAGACATCAAAGTCGACGGCTTGTAACGCACCCACCAAGGTTTCTAAATACTTTCTAGAACGCGACAAACCTTTGTAGTCATAACAGGGTTTGTCCAATGTATCTGATTTATCAACGACAGTAACCCCCTGATCCTCATCACGCGAAAATAATGAGAACTCAGGCTCAAGCCCCGTATTTAATGTCCACTGCCTCCGGGTTAACTTTGCAACCTGCCGTTTTAATACCACTCGGCTGTCGTAGGGGTAAGGTTCATCATTGACGTAACCATCGCAAGCGATGCGCGCATAACCGGGTTGCCATGGCACAATCGACAGGGTGTCTAAGTCGCCACGGGCCATGAAGTCGGGGCCGTGTGGCTCCATACCGAGCCCATTAACGGCAAAACCAGCAAAACCAGCGCCATTGTTAACAACGTCAGTGAGGTTTGCCGCCGGAACTGATTTGGTTTTGGCAACACCATGAATATCGACAAACTGAGCGAGGACAAAGTTAATATTATTGTTAGATAGAAATTGTTCGGCATTGTTTGTCATGTGGCTCTCCGAAGATTGTGAATAAATATTTCCTGTAGGGAATGTGCGATAAATACTAGCAGAAAAATTCACCAATGAGAATTTTTATTTCCCAACAATAAAGTGGTCAATAGTAACGCCTCAGTGCGGTACGGCTACTGCTAATGTTGACTTAGCTGTGTGGGTCATTATCATAGGTCGGTCGAAACTAAATTACTGTTATATACATGAACTTACCTAAGCAGAAAGTAGCTATTGTCGGTGGCACTGGTTACACCGGTGTTGAACTATTACGTTTGTTAGCGCGCCATCCTCAAGTTGAGGTTTGTGCCATTACCTCACGCTCTGAAGCCGGTAAGGCGGTATCGGATATTTATCCAAGCCTACGTGGCGAATATGATTTAGCCTTCACAGAGCCCACAACGGACACCTTGGCTCAGGCCGATTTGGTGTTCTTTGCCACACCCAACGGGGTGGCAATGAAGCAAGTGCCAGCATTGCTGGCTGCAGGTACTAAGGTGATTGACCTAGCTGCCGACTTTCGCATTCAGGATATTGATGTTTGGTCGCACTGGTATAGTATGGATCACGCCTGCGCCGAATTGGTTGCTCAGGCCGTGTATGGGTTGCCAGAAGTAAATAAAGAGGCAATCAAACAGGCCAGTCTAGTGGCTAACCCTGGCTGTTACCCGACCGCCGTACAATTAGGTTTATTGCCATTGATTGAACAGGGCTTAATAGCCACCGACCACATAGTGGCCGACTGTAAGTCGGGCGTGAGTGGCGCAGGCCGTGGCGCGGCCGTGGGTAGCTTGATGTGCGAAGCTGGGGATGGTTTCAAAGCCTACGGCGTGGCAGGCCATCGCCACTTGCCAGAAATTAAAGAACGCCTTGCAGTGGCTAATAATGCGCCGGTGGGTGTTACGTTTGTGCCGCATTTAACACCCATGATTCGTGGTATTCACGCCACGTTATACGCCCGCTTGATCAATACCCAAGAGTCATTAGAAACTATTCAGGCATGGTTTGAGGCGCGTTATCTTGACCACCCATTTGTGGATGTGATGCCCTTGGGTAGTCACCCAGAAACACGCAGTGTGAGAGGCTCCAATATATGCCGCATTGCCTTGCATCAGCCACAAGGGGAAGACACTTTAGTCATCTTATCAGCCATAGATAATTTGGTGAAAGGAGCGGCTGGGCAGGCCATTCATAATATGAATTTGATGCTGGGTCTGGAGGAAACTGCAGGTTTGAACATTGTGCCTTTGGCACCGTAAGATAGTGTCCAGTAATACTTGACTAAATTACTAGGTTAAGCGCATAATTCTCGCCCTAAAAACGTTGAAGAGAGCAGTATGTCCAACACCGACGAACAGGGTTACATTGATGCCATCCCACCCGCCATGGGGTTTACTGATGCTGCGGCAAAAAAAGTATCGCACCTCATGGAAGATGAGGACAACCAAGACTTACGTCTGCGTGTGTATGTGACGGGTGGCGGTTGCTCCGGGTTTTCTTACGGCTTTACCTTTGATGATAAAGTTGCAGAAGATGATACCCAAATTGAAAATGGCCAAGTCACCATGGTGGTGGATGCGATGTCGATCCAATACCTCATGGGAGCCACTGTAGACTATAAAGAAAGCCTGCAAGGCTCTCAGTTTTCGGTGACTAACCCCAATGCCACAACCACCTGTGGTTGTGGCTCAAGCTTCTCCATCTAAGCCTGCAAGTGTTTTAGTTAGCTGCCAACGGTGTGCCGAGTTTATAGGATTCTAGCTGCGCCAAAACGCTATTTGCCGCGGGTTTAAAGTCTTTCATCTGTTGCTTGTTGAGCGGTTGGACGTTAGGGAACTTCACTTTTAGCGGATTTTTATGTACGCCATTGGCGCGGAACTCATAATGTAGGTGTGGGCCGGTAGATAGGCCAGACGTGCCTATGTAGCCAATAACCTGTCCCTGCTTTACCCGAGTGCCTTTTTTAACTTTGCTGTTGTATTTAGACATGTGCGCATACAGTGTTGTGTAGATGCCCGCATGTTGAATGATAATGGTGCGCCCATAACCGCCCTTAGTGGCACGCCAAATAACCTTACCATCACCTGAAGCTTTGATAGGTGTGCCTCTGGCTGCAGCGTAATCTACCCCTCGGTGGGGGCGGCTGGTTTTAAGTACAGGGTGTTTACGGTTAGGGTTATATTTGGAGCTAATGCGGAAAAAATCCACTGGGCTGCGTAAAAAGGCTTTACGCATGCTGTAGCCTTTGGGTGAGTAATAATTGCCGTCTGTATGGCGGATGGCGTTAAACACCTTGCCTTGGTTAACGAATTGGGCCGCCAAAATATCGCCTTCGCCTATCTTCTTGTCGTCCAGATACTTCTCTTCATAAATGACGGCAAATTGGTCTTGCTGGCGAATGTCTAGGGCAAAGTCGATGTCCCAGCCAAAGATGTGGGCTAGTTCCATGAGTTTCTTTTGACTCAAGCCGGCCTTTTGACCATCGACAAATAACGAGTTGGCGATCACGCTTTGTATAAAGCGAGTTTCTACATCGGGTTGGCGTGTAAAAAATTCTACCTGATATGCGCCTTGGGAATCACGTGCAACGATAACCTGTTGCAGCGGGTTTTTAATATGGCGAACTTTTTCCAGTTGGCCAGCAATAATGACAAAATCTAGCTGTTCGCCTGGGTAGAGGGTGGCTAAGGCCTTTGATTTCTTGGTGGCTGTGGCAATGCGGTACACGTCTTGTGCATTCAAGCCAACACGGTGGAACAAAGTAGATAAGTTGTCGCCTGACTTCACCGTGACCGATTGCCATACATCAGGTTTAATTGTGACTTGCACTACAGCGGGAGAATTCGGGGCAGCGGTTTGTAATTTAAGGCTGATGTCGATTGCTTGGCTTGCACCTTGACTAGCGTTAGTCGGGTCGTCACTATCGCTAGGCCATAAACCAATGACCAGCATCGCCGAAAACAAAACCATAAGAATGGCTAAGTAGGGCTTGGGAAAATGTTGTAAAAGTATAGCGACGGCGGACATAAATACAGACAGTAAAATAAAGTGCGCCTATATTACATGAGAATGACGGTTATTGGGTGCATTTCAAGACTTTTCTATTGCTATCAAATAGCGCTAAAATAGACGCCTTTATGCCAGCTGTTTTAACTTAGGCTTGGCTTCCATGTTAATAACCACCAATAAGCGACATATATATGACTGCTGTAGACACCAACTTACTCGCCGATTTGCAAATGCGCGGGCTGGTTAATCAGATGACCTCTCCCGAAGATTTAGCTCAGCACCTTGAGCAGTCACGGGTGCTCTATTGTGGTTTTGATCCCACTGCAGATAGCTTACATATTGGTAGCTTAGTACCGTTGCTAGTGTTACGTAGGTTTCAACAGGCCGGTCATAAGCCGTTGGCTTTAGTGGGTGGCGCTACGGGTATGATTGGCGATCCAAGTTTTAAAGCCCAAGAGCGTAAGCTCAATACCGTCGATATTATCAATCAATGGGTTGATCGCCTAAAGGCGCAGGTGTCGGCTTTTATCGAATTTAATGATCAGCCTCACAGTGCCGAGGTGGTGAACAACTATGACTGGACCAAAGACGTTGATGTGCTGACGTTTTTACGTGACGTGGGCAAACACTTCTCGGTAAGTGCCATGATTCAAAAAGAATCAGTTAAACAGCGTTTGGATCGTGACGGAGAAGGCATTTCCTTTACCGAGTTTGCATATATGATTCTTCAATCCTTTGACTTTTCAGAGTTGTACAAGCAATACCATTGTAGTTTGCAAATAGGTGGCAGTGATCAGTGGGGTAACATTACCGGTGGCATCGATCTCACCCGCCGGCAGCATCGGGCTCAAGTGTTCGGTCTCACTTTGCCCTTAGTGACTAAGTCTGATGGCACAAAATTTGGTAAAACAGAAAGCGGTACCATTTGGCTTGACGCCAAAAAAACGTCGCAATACGCCTTTTACCAGTTCTGGATAAATAGCGCTGATGCTGATGTCTATCAGTTTTTGCGTTACTTCACCTTCCTGAGCGAAACGCAGATGGTGGCTATCGAAGAGCAAGACAAGGCTGCGCAAGGTCGGCCTCAGGCCCAAGGTGTGTTGGCCACCGAAGTGACTCGCTTGGTGCATGGTGAAGAGGGTTTGCAAGCGGCCTTGCGCATTACTGAGGCATTGTTCTCGGGTCAGCTAAGTCAGTTAACCAGTGGTGACCTGCAGCAGTTGTATTTGGATGGCATGCCAGCGTCTACGACCTGCGAGTCGGAGCTAACCCTTGTGCAGATGTTAGTGGATTCAGGTTTGGCTAAGTCGAATAAGATGGCGCGAGAGTTTATTGGTAATAATGCCGTTAGCATTAACGGTGAAAAAGTATCTGACGTGGATGCCGTATTTAATTCAACTAGCGGATTACATAAGGAATTTCACGTTATTAAGCGTGGTAAAAAGCTATTTCATTTGCTTCGTTGGCAAGCATAAAGCTGTACGAAGAAATTAATTTAATTATTTATAAAAAGCGTGTTGACAAACTATCTCAGTTCTATAGAATACGCCACCTCGGTTGAGCAGACGGACTTACATTAAGTAAGTAACAAGTCACTTAACCGACCGCTCTTTAACAATTTAATCAAGTAATTCGTGTGGGCGTTTG
>JAPYOS010000018.1:0-1382 GCA_029938085.1 Oceanospirillaceae bacterium
TTTATGAACAGGTAACCTGGGAACAGAGCTTCTTCTACTTGAATACGCTTGCCGCGACTGAGTTTCTCTATCCATATTTGTGGGCAATAGCAGTCGCCATTTTGGCGCTCTAGGTTTTCTAAGGCTCGCATTTCTTGTCTAGGCTTAACCTGCAATAGCAACCAGTTAGGCGTGCTCATTTACAACCCTCCGAACACTTTCCCAACCACGCCGCTTAACCCAATAGATATACACTGCAACCACAAGGATAAATAAACCTACACTTAGTTGGGGCCAAAATAACTGGGCTAAGCCTCCTATAACAACTAAAGCCAAGGCTATAAAAATCATTGTAAACAAGGTTTGCATGGGGCCCATTCCTATGTCTTGTAACATATGGTGAAAATGGGAACGGTCTGGATGAAATGGCGAGCGGCCTGCTTTAAGGCGTTTAATAATTACCACAAAGGTATCAATCACAGGCAGTGCAACGCACCAGAGCACGCTAATGGGCTCCATGGCCCTGCCTTCACTGGCATTTGCGCCTTGGCTTAATTCTATCAACACCCAAGCTAAAACAAAGCCAATGAACATACTGCCTGCGTCACCTAAGAAGATTTTGCGATCACTTATAATAGAAAGATTAGTTAAAAGGTATGGTACCAAGGCGGCCGCCATAACCAGCAGAAAATCGAATAAGCGGTAATTACCGCTGATGCTTTCGAAACCAAATACACCCAAAATAGCCACCAGGGCTAACGAACCTGTTAGGCCGTCTATACCATCACTCATGTTTATGGCATTAACCAAGCCAATTACACCTATCAAGGTAAAGGGCACACCCCATTGGCCTAGGTATATTTCGCCCATGCCAAACAAGTCACCTAAGGATTCTACATATACACCAGCGCCTTTTATCATAATCAGACAAGCAATAGCTTGGATTAGAATGCGCACCCACACGCCAAGCTGTATCAAATCATCAACTAGACCGGCTACTAGAATCAAGGAAGCTGAGGCAAGTAGAAAGAAGAGCTTGTCGTGGATTGGATAGACTGCAAGAATTGCAACAAGAACACCAACATAAATAGACAGACCACCTATAAGAGGAACATGACCAACGTGCTGCTTACGCCCAACTGGAACGTCAACAAGATTGAAATAAATGGCAATTGGGCGCAGCACTTTGATCGCCAAAAAAGCGCTAACCAACGCAATGAGGTTGGCTTGCCAAAGTTCTGCTGTTATTGCCATAGCTTCGTCCGTATATTATGACTTTAATATAAATTATTATAGTGAGAGTATACATCGTTATGCTTAGGAATTATTCCTAGATCGGTGTGAATTATTACCTAATTTAAAGGGATAGTATGTGGGTAGTTTTACCCATTAACAAAGGTTGG
>JAPYOS010000018.1:1482-5241 GCA_029938085.1 Oceanospirillaceae bacterium
CGGTTGGCGGTTGGCGGTTGGCGGTTGGCGGTTGGCGGTTGGCGGTTGGCGGTTGGCGGTTGCAGACTAGCCGCTACTGAAACTCTGTTGTGTCGCCCATGCCTTGGCGTAGTATTTCTATTTCGCCATCGACTAAGCTGACCAGTGACGTTACTTCCATGCCGCAATATCCACCGTCGATGATCAAGTCTAGGCTATGTTCTAGGGTTTGCCTGATGTCGTAGGGGTCTGTTAGTGGGAACTCTTCGTTGGGTAGGATTAATGAACTGCTAAGCATGGGTTCGCCTAGTTCTCTGAGTAGGGCTAGGGCTATGGCGTTGTCTGGCACACGTAGGCCTATGGTCTTCTTTTTTGGGTGCAGCAGTTTTTTGGGTACTTCTTTGCTGGCCTTGAGGATAAAGGTGTAGGCCCCTGGGGTGTGGGATTTTAGAATTCGGTAGGCTTCATTGTCTACTTTAGCATAAGTAGCAATTTGGCTTAGGTCTTCACACACAAGGGTAAGGTGGTGTTTGTCGTCCAATTGGCGAATTTGTTTGATGCGGTCTACGGCTTTTTTGTCCCCTAGATGACAAGCAATGGCGTAGGCACAATCTGTAGGGTAAACCACTACACCACCCTTTTGTATGATTTCTGCGGCTTGTTTAATTAGGCGGGGTTGGGGGGATTCTGTGTGAATTTGAAAAAATTGGCTCATGGGGTAAATAGGTCTGCGATTGGCAGTAGGCGGTTTGCGGTTTGGAACTGCCACGCTGCTTGTTAAATGATTATATTAATTCTGGTGGTACGGATAAGCCTAACCGGGTGATTTGATCTTTGAAACCATAGTTAGTGAAGCTTTTTAGCTTAAAGTATATGTTGGCGCTTAGTCTAGCAGATTTCTTCCATATGCCTAACTGCCTAGTGTTCACAGCCTTAACTCATTTTTCAAAATTATTTCTAGAAACCACGTTCATATGGCCTGAATAAATGCAGCAGGTTCCAATCTAACGCTTTTTTGTCAAGCTGTGTCCGTTAGGTTTTGCTCATTTTAAGCACTTGCTAAGTGTTGGGCACAGAGCGTACATGGCACTTCATTCATTAAACAGCAATGTATGGAGTACTAACATGACAAATAAACCACACTTCACCACCCTTGAAGCTGCGCAGCGATTACACCGCGCACCCATCACACTACAAAAGTGGCGGGCATTGGGGATTGGGCCACACTTTTTTTACCAAGGCCGGCACGTTTTTTATGCCTTGGCAGAGCTGAAAGCCTTTGAGCGTCACTATGCCGAGCAACTCATTGAGGAGATTTTAGAAACCAGCCGGCCTATTACTAAAACACAGGCTTTGGCCAGATTGTTGGGCATTTCTATTTGCACGAACGTGTCACCAAAGCGGCATGATTTTATTGGTCCTTTGACGCCAATGAACGCCTGCCCACGGTCAGCCGGCCAGTACGTGCATTAGGAGGGATGTTCATGGATGAAACCAATTCATCGAAACCTGAGGTAATTCGTGGCGCCCAGTACGTGCGCATGTCCACAGAGCACCAACAGTATTCAACCAATAATCAGGCCGACAAGATTTTAGAATACGCCGAAAATCGCGGCATTGAAATTGTGAAGACCTATGCCGATGAAGGCAAAAGTGGACTTTCCATTGGAGGAAGAGCAGCCCTGACTCAGCTCATTGCGGATGTGGAAGCGGGTAACACGGATTTTACGGTGATTCTGGTCTACGACATCAGCCGCTGGGGTCGTTTTCAAGACACAGACGAGTCGGCCTATTACGAGTACATTTGCCGGCGAGCTGGCATCCAAGTGGACTATTGTGCCGAGCAGTTCGAAAACGATGGCTCACCTACGTCCACCATTGTTAAAAGCGTTAAACGGGCCATGGCGGGGGAATACAGCCGCGAACTGTCTGCCAAAGTGTTTGCTGGGCAATGTCGTTTGATCGAGCTGGGGTTTCGACAAGGAGGACCTGCGGGCTTTGGGCTGCGCCGTGTACTGGTGGATCAGTCTGGGGCGCTAAAGACGCAGCTTAAGCGAGGTGAACATAAAAGCTTAGCCACAGATCGAGTGATATTACGGCCCGGGCCAGAGCAGGAAGTGATGACAGTACGCCAGATGTACACCTGGCTCATTGATGAGGACCTTGGTTTTAGTGATATTGCCACCCGGCTTAATTCCATGGGCGTGGCCACCGACTGGGAGCGTGAATGGAACCACGACACCGTGAAGCAGGTGCTAACTAACGAAAAATACATTGGCAACAACGTCTACAACCGCCAGTCCTTCAAACTCAAGCAACACCATGTGGTAAACCCGCCCGATATGTGGATTCGCAAGGAATCGGCCTTTGAAGGCATTGTGCCATTAGACACCTTTATGTCGGCCCAGCAACTCATTACCCAGCGCAGCCACAAACCCACTGAAGAAGATATTTTAGAACACTTAAAGAACCTGTACGAAGACTGTGGGGTTTTGACGGGGTTTCTTATTAATGAGTGCCCTGACTTACCCAAAGCAAGCGCTGTTGCCAGTCGCTTTGGAAGCCTTACGGCAGCGTATGAGCGGGTTGGATTTTATACCAAGCGCAACCTTGAGGATTTGGAAGCCGATCGGCGCCTGCGTGCATTGCACCCTAAAATCATTCAAAGCACCCAAGACCTAATGGGGGCATCTGGAGCGCACATACGGCGCGATGACCACTCTGGTTTACTTCACATCAACGAAGAAATGGCCATTAGCCTGGTGTTGGCTCGGTGCCAAACCACTGCAGCCGGCAACTTTTATTGGCGCATTGTGTTTAGCCCCAAACGTCAGGTCGCAGATTTAACCGTTGCCATTCGGTTGAACCCACAAAATGATGCAGCTCTAGACTATTACTTGCTGCCACAACTGGACTTGGCTCACCAAGAAATTCGCGTCAACAACAAAACAAGCCAGGCCTTTGAGTCCTTTCGGTTTGACGATTTAGGGGTTTTACAGCAGATGACGGGGCGATGTCCGGTCACTCGGGCCAAGGGGATTTAAGAGGTGTAATGAAGAATAGACGGGTAAATCCAGCTAATAGACAGCGATGAAAACACGCTGAGCAACTTATTTTAACAAACCTAAAAAAGAGGACTAACACATGATGAACGAATTTCCAGAAAGCGTCGTAATGGTGCCCATTGATCGAATAGAAATCCTAAATTCACGAGATCGCAATGAAAAGGTCTTTAGTGAGATCGTGGAGAACATCCGTGATATTGGCCTTAAAAAGCCCATTACGGTGACTCAACGTGAAGGAGAGGACGGCAAGCCTAAATACCTGCTCGTGTGTGGGGAGGGTCGGCTGAATGCCTTTTTACTACTGGGGGAGGATCACATTCCCGCCCTAGTGGTGAATGTGAGCGATGAAGACGCCTTAATTATGAGTTTGGCAGAAAATATTGCCAGGCGGGGTTACCGACCGCTCGAGATTTTGGCAGACATTGAGGCCCTTCGAAAACGCGGCCATAACGCCGATGACATTACCGCCAAAACGGGATTGTCGGCCAAGTATGTTAAAGACATTGTGTTTTTATTGGACCAAGGGGAAGTACGACTTATCGAGGGGGTGCAGCGCGGCACCATCCCATTAACCACGGCCCTAGAAATTGCCAAAGCCAAGGATGACGACGAGCAGTTAGGTGAATTGCTCCAAGAAGCTTACGAAGATGGGCAGCTCAAAGGCAAGCAAGTATTAGAAGCCAAACGGCTGATTGAAAAGCGCTCAGAGCATGGG
>JAPYOS010000010.1 GCA_029938085.1 Oceanospirillaceae bacterium
CGTAAACAGCTAGCCTATCACCAGCCGAATTCCAGCGTGACCATGCGGCAACTTAGGTTGCCGACACTTCTGGTTCCAACTGAAGCGCCACTGGCACGTCATCTTGCTGCCAATAACCAATCAATATGCCAACCTTGTCTGCAGCACCACTGGCGCGGTGATTAAACGTCTCCTGACTCACGGTCACCCGGTTCTTCAGGCCAGCGCCCCAGTCCAACATTTGTTCAGTTAGTTGCGACCTAACCACGCCGTAACCTGCATCCCTGCCTAGATCTATGTGTTCATTAGGGTCTTCTTGCAGATCAAATAACATGGGGGCAAAACCCAAACAGTGAACGTATTTATAACGTCCATCGAACATCATGGTCATACGTGCATTGTAGCTATTGCGGCCTAAGTCTTTAGCAAATCTCATAACCCCATAATCACACTCAGACACTACACAATCGCGCTCAAAATCGATCTTTTCTCCGTCTACTGAAGCGTGTAATACAGGCACTAACGAGCGACCTTCTAGCCATTGCCACTGCGGCTCCCCACCGGCCCACTCTACAAAGGTAGGGATCAAATCTATGGCACACACTAACTCATCACACTGTGTACCACGGCCGGCATTGGCGGCTACACTTGGGTCCATAATCAACAAAGGTACCCGTGTCACTACGTCATGAAATAGATCTTTCTCGGCTAGCCAATGATCACCAAAAAAGTCACCGTGGTCGGTGGTCAAAACAATCATGGTGTTCTGGCTTTGCCCTTGTTGTTCAAGACTAGCAAACAAGCGACCAAGGTTGTCGTCGATTTCTTTTACTAGGCCATAATACGTGGGTAACGCGTGCTCGCGGTATTGATCGTTGCTATAGGTTTGGCTTTGAGGCAAGTCCATAAACGCCTGGTATATAGGGTGTGCATTTTGTTTTTGGGCAACGCATTTATTAGCCTGCGGTAACTCCACGCCTCGGTACATTTGGTGATAAGGCGCAGGCGCCGCCAAGGGCCAGTGCGGCTTAATATAAGACAAACTTAAACACCAATTTTGCGACCCCATTTGAGTAATCACCTCAATCGCACGGTCTGTGGTGTAAGCGGTTTCTGAGTGGGCTTTATCAACACGGGCTGGTAAATGACCGTGTTTTAGATACATGCCATTACGCAATATACCGTTTTCATCTTCGACGGCGTTAGCCCACGTAGCCCAAGGGTTGTTGGCGTTATAACCATTTTTTCTCAAGTAATCGAAATAAGCTGGATCGGCACCACCGCCCTTTCCACCATATCCACCAGCCACACCCTCGGTATGTAATCCGTCGTCGTGCTCGCCGTGACTAAAGCCGGCATTACTTACAAAGCGGCCTAATTCAGATTGCGGCGCCACGCCCAAACGCGCCATACCGGCCACATCGGGTTTCATGTGGGTTTTACCCATCAGGTAGGTATTCATACCACAGGGTTTTAAATGATCGGCCAGGGTTAGTTCATCCACTCGGTTAGGCCAACCATTCCAGCTCGCCCCATGGGACCGCACGTGGCGGCCAGTGTAGTAAGATGCGCGCGAGTTACCGCAGCTAGTTCCCTGAATATAACACTTATTAAACTGCACACCCTTGTGCGCCAAACGGTCGATATTAGGGGTATCGACCACCGTATTGCCGTAACAGGACAAGGCATCAGCTCGAAGCTGATCCAGCATAATAAAGAGTATGTTTTTTTGGGTCACAGCAAGATCCTTTAACGAAATAGATCAACAGTTATCATAATAATCCACCTTAACATACCCAACCTTAGACCGCTGGGTGCAGCCGTCTTACACTATCAAACTAATAGCACAACACCCAAAACCCAAGGCGACGAAAGCGGCCTTGCTGTAAGCAACTGCGTTCAGCCAGCACCTAACTCCTGAAGTAAAAAATCAACCGCCACCTTCACCTTTTTTAACTGATACTTGGGCCTGATATAAACCAGATAAATGCCAGTCTCTGGGCCCCTTCCCATCATCACTTGACTGTCATCTAGGGTGATTACCCGTAGCTCTTGTGCCTGTATTTGCTTGCTGATGCCCCACTCCGGTAGCAAGGCAATACCATCGCCACGCACTACTGCATTCACAATGGTGGCACCGTGATTACTAATCACATTAGGCTCATTGTCGAGCTGGCGCCATGCGCCATTAACCTGTACCTGCCAATGAAAAACTGTATTGGGACCTCGATACAAAAGGCTGCGATGGGCAGAAAGCTGCTCTAAGTTGCGTGGCTGACCATGGGTATGCAAATAGGCTGGTGCAGCCACCAGTACAAAATTGTTGCCTGACAGCTTGCGCGATACCACCCTATCTTCGGGTTGGGCCCCAACTCGGATGGCAATATCCATTTGACCACGGGTTAAATCGGTCACTTGGTCGGTAAGCTCAATGTCTAAGGTTATATCTGGATACTGCTGCCTAAAGCGTATTAGGGCGGGCATAAGGCATGCTTCGCCATAGCCTGGGGTGGCGGTAATGCGCAGGGTTCCAACAGGCACTTTGGTATGCAGGCCCACTAGTTCATCAGCGTGGGTCAAAGCAGCTAACACTTGCTTTACCTCGTCATAGTACAAGGATCCTTGTTCTGTGAGGCTCACAACCCGCGTAGAACGTTGAAATAACTGCACCCCCAACTGCTGTTCTAAATCTTTGATGCGCCGAGACATGGACGACACAGGCACAGCAAAGGCTGTGGCAGCCTGAGTAAAACTTGAGGTTTCAACAACTTTTAAAAAATAGTGCAAGGCACGTAGCTTGTCCATCATTCACCTTATGGGAGGTTATAGAACTGAATAACATTATTGTCTTTAAAGCAATTATCTTTCTCATTCTCACCCTCTACTCAAATAATTACAAGACACTATAATGATAACAGCAATAAAGAACTCCGTAGCACTCACTAGGTAAAATTCAAATGCAAGCTCTAATGATGACTAACTATGGCGATATTAAAACCAGCCTCGCCTTCCAAACTGTGCCAATGCCAGTTATTTCGCCAACCCAAGTATTGATTAAAGCTCATGCTTCCAGCGTTAACCCAATTGACTACAAAATACTTAGAGGCGATTTCAAAGCGTTCAAAAAAATTCAATTCCCACTTGGCATCGGTCGTGATGTGAGTGGCACGGTGGTTACAGTTGGCAGTGCAGTCACAGACTTTAAAGTGGGCGACGCTGTATTCTCACGCATTGACGACGAACTAGTCGGCACTATTTCAGACTATGCTGTATCGGAAGCCCAGCACACAGCACACAAGCCACAATCACTGTCCCATGAAGTGGCCGCCAGTATTCCTTTAGCAGGCCTTACGGCATTACAAGCTCTCGTCACCACTGCCAATTTACAGGCTGGCGAAAAAGTGTTGATTCACGCCGGCTCTGGTGGCGTAGGCACTATCGCTATACAGCTTGCTAAGAGTTTAGGCGCCTTTGTGGCAACCACCACCAGCACCACCAATGTAGATTTATTAACAAGCCTGGGTGCAGATCAGGTGATTGACTACAAACAGCAAGATTATTTGCAGCAGGTGAATGATTTTGATGTGGTGTTTGACACCCTAGGCGGACAATATACGCTTGACGCCTTTAAGGTAATAAAACAAGGCGGCCGTGTAGTTTCTGTTAGTGGCGAAGTGGACGACACATTAGCACGCGAACTTGGGCTCAATTTTATTATTCGTAAACTGCTTAGTTTCAAAGCCAGAAAAATCACCCAGGCCGCGGCCCAAAAAAAGGCCACGTACCGGATGATACTGATGAATCCGAACGGTGCTCAATTGGCAGACTTGGGTGCGCTGTATGAGCAAACTAAAATTTGGCCAACGATTGACCGTAGCTATACCTTTGCCAACAGCATTGAAGCTTTAGCCTACTTGGCCCAAGGCAGAGCCAAAGGCAAAGTAGTTATTACGCATTAGACTAAGGCTCAAGCTTAGGCAAAGACTTAGGCCGGCCTTCACTATCAACGGCAACGAAAGTAAAGTTACCTTCGGTGACTTTAACGATGGTGTCGCTATGGTTACGCCTCACCCAGGCCTCCACGTGCACGGTAATAGAGGTATTACCGCGCCGTTCTTCACTGCAAAAGCAACTCACGTCATCACCCACGTACACGGGCTTATGGAAGGTCATGGCATCCACTGCCACGGTCACCACCCGCCCTTTGGCAACATGGGCTGCATACACACCACTAGAGATATCCAGCTGGGACATGATCCAGCCACCAAAAATATCACCTGCTGGGTTGGTGTCGGCAGGCATAGCAATGGTACGCAACGAGGGCGTACCTTGAGGCATGGGCGAGGACGGGGTGGACTGAGTCATAAGCTGCTACACACTTTCTAAGGCTTGTTCGATATCAGCAATGATATCACTCACATGCTCAATACCCACAGAAATACGCACTAAATCTTGAGATACTCCTGCGGTTGCCAACTCTTCTTCATTCAACTGACGATGAGTGGTTGTTGCGGGGTGACAGGCTAAAGACTTAGCGTCACCAATGTTCACCAAGCGTAATATCATTTGTAACGCGTCGATAAAACGACCTCCAGCTTCACGGCCACCGGTAACTCCAAAGCTCAATATACCCGACGCCTTACCACCGCAAATTTTCTCACATGTGGCCCTATAAGGGCTGTCCGCCAAACCAGCGTAGTTAACCCAGCTTACTTTGGGGTGCTGTTGCAAATATTCAGCTACTGTTTGGGCATTGTCACAGTGACGCTCCATTCGTAAGCAAAGTGTTTCTAAACCTTGCATCAGCATGAACGAACTGTGAGGTGAGATGGCTGCACCGGTATTGCGTAACGGAATAACACGGCAACGTCCTATATACGCTGCGGCGCCTAGGGCTTCTGTATAAACAACCCCGTGATAAGAAGGATCTGGCTCATTGAGAACCGCAAAGCGGTGCTTGTTCTTTACCCAATCAAACTTGCCAGAATCCACAATCATGCCGCCAATGGTAGTGCCATGGCCGCCAATGTATTTGGTTAACGAATGAATCACAATGTGGGCACCATGTTCAAATGGTCGACATAGCACAGGCGTGGCTACGGTGTTATCTACCATGAGTGGCACGCCATGACGTTCAGCGATCTCTGCCAACTTAGCAATATCAATAATATTGCCCGCCGGGTTGCCAATAGACTCACAGAATATAGCTCGGGTACGGTCATCAATGTGCGCTTCCAAGGCCGCGTAATCATCATGCGATGCAAACCGCGTTTCAATACCTTGGCGCGGCAACGTATGGGCAAATAAGTTATAGGTACCACCATATAATTGGCTGGTACTGACAATATTATCCCCCACTTCACAGATACACTGCACCGCATAGGTAATCGCTGCCATACCAGAAGCAACGGCCAAACCTGCAATACCACCTTCCATCGCCGCTACCCGGTCTTCAAGCACAGCCGTGGTCGGATTGGTAATACGGGTATAAATATTGCCTGCTACTTTTAGATCAAATAAATCAGCGCCGTGTTGAGTATCGTCAAAGGTGTATGAGGTGGTTTGGTAAATCGGTACGGCTGCCGCTTTAGTGGTGGCTTCCGACTCGTAGCCATGATGTAAGGCCAAAGATTCTAACTGCATAAAACACTCCTGTTGTTCTAAAAAAAGTATATACCTCAGCATAGCAAAAATATTATCTCGAAATAAGCGCCGTTCGCTGGTTATTACTTATATTAGTTATCATCGAGTCTATGGTAAGCTAATTTTATGCATCGACCGATCATTACACCTCTGTGGCTACTACTGGCCTGCACTATAGCTCTGTCATCTGTGGCTAACGCATCGTGTGCTCCCTGGCTTGATCATAAGCTCAAACAATTGCACAGTGGCAAACCCTTAGATCTTTGTGAAGCCACCCAAGGCAAACCTTTATTACTGGTTAATACAGCGAGCCACTGTGGTTTTACCGACCAGTTTGAAGGCTTACAGGAACTACACGAGGAATATGCCGATCAAGGCTTGGTCATCATCGGTTTCCCGTCGAACGCCTTTAACCAAGCTGCGGCTAATGAAGAAGAAGCCGCCAAAGTCTGCTTTTTCAATTTTGGTGTTACCTTTTTGATGAGCGAAACCATCGAAGTGACTGGTGCCAACGCCCACCCTGTGTTCCAGCATTTAGCGCAACAACAAGGCGAACCCAGCTGGAATTTTAATAAATATTTGGTTGATAGGCATGGCAAGGTCATCGACCGTTACCGTCAATGGACATCACCTACCTCTTGGTATTTAAGCCGTGCTATCGATAAATTGTTACTGTAAGTCTGACTTATTGTTTGCCAACTGTTGTCAGCCCTTCATCGAAGGCCGCCAAGTTGCAGCAACGGCAGAACAACTGATGCGTTCGCGCTATAGCGCCTTTTGCTTACACAACGAGCCCTACCTGAAACTCACATGGCACCCCACTACACGCCCAGAGGCCATCGATTTTGACGAGCAGCAACACTGGTTAGGGCTCAAAATAATTTCCAGTCACGATGGGGGTGTTGGTGATTCAGTGGGCCAAGTTGAGTTTGTTGCACGTTATAAAATTCACGGCCGAGCATACCGGTTACATGAAAATAGCGATTTCGTGATGCAAAATGGGAGCTGGCAGTATACACAAGGTACGCTGCTGTAGACTCAATCATGGAGATGCTGAAACGAGTTCAGCATGACGTATTTATGGGGGGGGTACTGGTAAAATCTGTGATTTTAGACCGGTTATTCCAAAAAACGCTATTTTCGAAGAAAATGGCGCGCCCGAGAGGGTGATGAATGCGTAGTTTGTGACGCGCAGCGTCTCGCATGAAGAACGGGTAAAATCTGTGATTTTAGACCGGTTGTTCCATAAAACGCTATTTTCGAAGAAAATGGCGCGCCCGAGAGGATTCGAACCTCTGACCGCTCGGTTCGTAGCCGAGTACTCTATCCAGCTGAGCTACGGGCGCATAAAAAATGGCGGAGAGGGAGGGATTCGAACCCTCGGTACCAGTATATAGGTACGGTTCCTTAGCAGGGAACTGGTTTCAGCCACTCACCCACCTCTCCGCAGAGAGCGCGTATATTACCCTAACCTTTTGGGAAATAAAAGCCTTAATTTTCAAATAATTTGAATGATTTTATAAGCAGGGTTATTTCTTCCCAAACGGAAAACCGCCGCCTAATCCCGGCATACCACCGGGCATTCCTGGGGGCATACCACCGCCACCGACGCCGCCCATACCTCCACCCATTCCAGGAGGCATTTGGCCCTGCATGCCGCGCATCATTTTTTGCATGCCGCCTTTGCCAGACATTTTCTTCATCATTTTAGACATCTGTTTATGCTGCTTAATTAAACGGTTAATGTCTTGAATTTGAGTACCTGAACCGGCAGCAATACGGCGCTTACGTGAGCCATTAAGGGTATCGGGCACTGCGCGTTCTTTAGCGGTCATGGAGTTGATAATGCACTCCATTTGATTAAAGTTCTTTTCTGCACCGGCACTTTGTGCCGCTTGGGCCATACCACCCATGCCTGGCATCTTGTCTAACAAACCTGCCATGCCGCCCATGTTTTTCATTTGCTGCAGTTGATCACGGAAGTCTTCTAGGTCGAAGCCTTTGCCCTTCTTGATTTTCTTAGCTAGCTTTTCTGCCTTTACCTTGTCGACTTTTTGCTCAACTTCTTCGATCAAAGAAAGTACATCGCCCATACCCAAGATACGCGAAGCAACACGATCTGGATGGAAAGGCTCTAATGCGTCTACCTTTTCGCCAACACCCAAAAACTTAATGGGTTTACCGGTAATGTGACGTACAGAAAGAGCGGCACCACCACGGGCGTCACCGTCTGTTTTACTTAACACTACGCCGGTGAGTGGCAGGGCTTCATTAAAGGCTTTAGCCGTATTGGCAGCATCCTGACCAGTCATGGCATCGACTACAAACAACGTCTCCACCGGCTGTGCCATGGCGTGCAGGGCTTTAACTTCGTCCATCATGTCAGTATCGACATGCAGGCGGCCTGCGGTATCCACAATCACTACATCGTGATGCTGCTGGCGCGCATGATTAATGGCTTTTTCTGCAATGGCTACGGGCTTTTCCATCACCGTACTAGGGAAAAAGTGAGCACCCACTTCTTCAGAAAGCGTTTGTAACTGCTTGATAGCTGCAGGTCGATAGACGTCGACACTGACCAGCATGACCGATTTTTTCTTCTTTTCGATTAGAAATTTAGCTAACTTGGCTGCCGAAGTGGTTTTACCTGCGCCTTGTAAACCGGCCATCAAAATAACAGCAGGGGGCTGTACGGCGAGATTAAGGTCTTCGTTAGAATTGCCCATAATCGCTTCCAGCTCTTGCTGGACGATCTTTACAAACACTTGGCCTGGGCTCAAGCTGCGGCTCACTTCGGTACCTACCGCACGCACTTTAACTTGCTCTATAAAGGCTTTAACCACCGGCAAGGCAACGTCGGCTTCTAATAAAGCCATACGCACTTCACGTAGAGTGCCTTTAATATTGTCTTCTGTGAGCCGTGCCTGGCCACGAATGTGTTGTAGCGTTTTACCTAAGCGGTCAGTTAAATTATCAAACATGGGGATCTCTGTGCTGCACAAATAATAAGCCGCTAGTATAACCGATGCGGCACCAATCAACATCACATCAACCAAACCCATTTGGGCTTGATATTGCCTTTTTTGAAGCCAGCTATAGGCATTAGCGGCCAGCTTGACTATGATGGCTGTAATTACTTTACAGAACAAATTGCAATGATTTCATTATTCACTGGTATTGGCGCCCTCTTGTTGTATTTGCTTAGTGCCTGGAGCCAAAATCAAGCCAACGCTAGCCAAGTCTCCAAACGCGGTTACCTACTCAGCTTGCTGGGCTGGGGCCTGCATGGTGCCAATCTGTATTTACATTTATTCACTCAAGCGGGGCTTTTATTAGATTTAGGCGCCGCGCTATCGCTGACCGCATGGGCCGTAATTGGGGTTATTTTAATCAGCAGTTTACGCAACCCTGTGGCCAACTTACTCATTTTTTCGGCGCCCATTGCGGCCCTAGCGATTGCAGTCGATACCGTTAGCGTACCTAGCGTCATAGGCCGCCAATACGGCCACGGCATCTTAGTGCATATCATTGCTTCTATATTGGGATATGCCTTGTTTGCTGTAGCGGCTTGCCAAGCGGTATTGCTTATATACCAAAACCGTCACCTTAAACATCACCAAACATCTCGCTTCATCACCACTTTGCCGCCCTTGCAAACCATGGAAAGCTTGTTGTTTGAAGTGCTTGCTGCTGGTCAAATATTTCTGACCTTAGCGCTGGTGACAGGCTTTGTGTATGTAGACGACCTATTTGCCCAACAACTCGCCCACAAAACCATTTTGAGCCTTGTCGCCTGGGTTATCTTTGGCATTCTTTTATGGGGCCATTATCGTTTAGGCTGGCGTGGACGCACAGCTATTCGTTGGACTTTATGGGGTTTTGCTAACCTAGCCTTAGCCTTTTTTGGCACCAAGCTGGTCATGGAATTCGTTTTATAAGGCTTGATCACTTGACAGTGAGGCTCTCAAGCATAAGAATTGAGAGCCATAACTGATACGAGGTTACACCCGCCTTGAGCGAAATTCCCATAAGCTATTTATTTGCTAGCTTAGCCTTCCTGATTTTATTGTCGGCATTCTTCTCCAGCTCCGAAACTGGCATGATGTCTCTCAACCGCTATCGTCTGCGCCATCTGGTTAAACAAAAACACCGCGGTGCTATGCGTGCCAGCAAACTGCTCGATCGGCCCGACCGGTTGATTGGCGTAATTTTGATTGGCAACAACTTTGTTAACATTCTAGCCTCCGCTATTGCGACCATGATTGCGTTGCGCCTAATGGGCGATGCCGGCGTGGCTGTGGCGACTGCTGTGTTGACCTTAGTGATTTTAATATTTGCCGAAGTAACACCCAAAACTGTGGCGGCCATTAAACCAGAACAAGTTGCGTTTCCTGCATCCCTGATTTTGTCACCTCTGCTTAAAATTCTATACCCTTTTGTATGGATAGTTAACACCATCTGTAATGGCTTGTTACGCCTACTAGGCTTTAATGCCGCCGCCAAGGCTAACGACCACTTAAGTGCCGAAGAGCTGCGCACCATCGTGCATGAAGCTGGTGCGCTCATTCCTCGACGCAACCAATCCATGTTGTTGAGTATTTTGGACTTAGATACGGTGACGGTGGAAGACATCATGATTCCGCGCAACGAGATTGTCGGCATCGATATCGACGACGACATTGCCACCATACTCAGCACCATCAGCCAAAGCCCGCATACACGCCTACCTTTGTATGAAGAAGAACTCAACAATGTGGTGGGCATTGTGCATGTACGCCAAATATTGCCGCTATTACATGCTAACAATCCCAGCAAAGAGGAGTTTTTAGCCTTAGCTAGGGAGCCTTACTTTGTGCCGGAAAGCACGCCACTTAACACCCAACTACTCAACTTTCAGAAGCGCAAACAGTGGGTCGGCTTGGTGGTCGATGAATACGGCGACATCCAAGGTTTAACCACCCTAGAAGACATATTAGAAGAAATTGTAGGCGACATGGCCGAAGAACAGGACCATGAAAATGAAGACATTCACCCGCAAGAAGATGGTTCCTTCTTTATCGATGGCACCACCACTGTACGGGACATCAACAAAGCCCTCAAATGGACTTTGCCGATTGACGGGCCCAAGACGCTGAATGGTTTAATCACTGAACGTTTGGAAGAAATTCCACAGTTTAATGTGTGTTTACGCTTAGGTGAGTATCATTTAGAAACCGTACAAATCCGCGACAACTTCATAAAAACAGTACGTTTACAGAAGCTCGAAGCCCTCAAAGACGAAGTTCACTAAGTCTTAACGATGGTCACAAAAGGGCTAGCTAATTCGCGTTCGCGCACTTTGGCTAGCACTTGTTTCCGGCCATCATTGTCTAACCGCATCCACGCGGTTATCTCTTCACCAGAGCGGTAACAGCCTTGGCAAATATCCTGATCATCTAAGTAACATACGTTAACACAAGGTGATGCCACGGGACGTTCATGCGTCATCAAAACCCTCCAGCACATTGACTACGTTAACTCCAATTTCTTCCACCGCGTAACCGCCTTCCATAACAAAAAGAGTAGGTATATTTAGCGCCGCTACTTTGGCGCCGTAATGAGTAAAGTCATCACTTTTCAGCTTGAAAAAGGAGATGGGGTCATGTTCAAACGTATCAACGCCCAAAGACACAATGAGTGCATCTGCGCCAAAGTCAGTAATCGTTTTAAGGGCATCATCTAACGCACTCGACCATACATCGTATGTGGTGCCAGGCGGCAGTGAATAATTGCGATTATAACCATGGCCCTGACCTTCACCCAATTCATCGTCGCCACCCAAATAGTATGGAAATGCGTCCATTGGGTCGCCGTGAAGCGAACAAAACAATACATCGCTGCGATCATAAAAAATGGATTGGGTACCATTGCCATGATGAAAATCGACATCCAAAATAGCCACTCTGGTGGCGCCATCATCTAGCATTGCCTGCGCAGCAACCGCTGCATTATTAATAAAACAATAGCCACCAAACATGTCTGTTGCTGCATGGTGTCCGGGTGGCCTACACAGTGAAAAGGCGGACTTATTTCCAGCGCTGATTAAATCAGCTCCAGTCAAAGCCACATCAGCGGCCAAATATGCTGCCTCCCATGTGCCGCCGTTAATCGAAGTTTCGGCAGCAAGGCAATAGTAGCCAATGCGTCCATCTATCTCTCTGGGTGGTACGTCCCGTGTCATACGTCGTGATGGTGCACAACTGGCAATAGCTTCACCTTTATACCCAGCGGCCTGCCAATCAAGCCAGCAAGTTTCCAAAAACTGCAAATAATCTGCATCGTGAACTCGCAACATACGCGACTTATCAAACCGCTGTGGCAGGATAATACCGCCTACTTGTCGGCGCTTGAGTTCGTCAATTACATACTCAGCCCGCACTGGGCATTCGAACGGGGGCACCAACTGACCACCAGAAAGCTCGGTTTTAGAGTCTCGTAGTTTATGCTCTTCGCTGTAAATTATTTTCACTTTAATACCTTAATTCGCTTAACAATAGCCGATTTAAGCCGGCCCATTCTCTACATATAGATCAATACGGCCGTCAAACGCTAGGTTGACAAATTCAGCCAAAATAAACGCCGTCATGCCCCATATTCGATACTCGTCATAATAGAAACTTGGCACCTGCGTAACCCCTGCAGCGATTGGCAGCGGGTCCATGACCGGCTTACTATCCACCAAAAAACGCACGGGCACGGTAAAGATTCTATCCAGCTCGCCTAAGTTGGGCGTCAATTGGCTGACGACTGAAGCAGGCACTACCGCAACAATAGGAGTCACTACAAAGCCTTGCCTTGATAACACTTGCCCCATTGGCCCCACGATCTGCACCACCTCTGGGTTAAGTGCAACTTCTTCAAAAGCTTCCCTCAGCGCTGTAGCCACCAGGTCTACATCTTCTGGCTCCGCTTTACCACCAGGAAAGGCAATCTGGCCTTTATGGGTTGGCAGGTGTTCTGCACGCCGCGTTAATATCACCTCGGGATTATCCACATCGTCAGTGATGGCCACTAACACGGCCGCTGGTGTTTGCAACTCGGCATTGACGGTTCTAGGTTGGTATTTAGAAAACTTTTGGGCAATAAAATTATGCATTGGGCTGGATCTACAACTCCTTGTTTATAGTGACGTTAGTTTATCTTACAATAAACTAACGATTTAAGTGAGGTGTCCAATAAATATCATGAAATTCTGTGGCCATTGTAGTGCTCCAGTGAGCTTAGTTATTCCACAAGGTGATAACCGCCACCGCTACGTCTGTGACAAATGCGACTTCATTTTTTATGAAAACCCTCGCATTATCGCCGGCACCATCCCTGTTTTTGGCTCCAAGGTACTCTTGTGTAAACGAGCCATAGAGCCTCGACTTGGTTATTGGACCTTGCCTGCCGGCTTTATGGAGAACGGAGAAACCACCCAACAAGCAGCCCTTAGGGAAACCTACGAAGAAGCCTACGCCAGCCCTGAACTAGGCCCGCTATTTAGCGTCTGTAATTTGCCTAAAGGCAACCAAGTACATGTGTTTTATCTCGCTCACATGACCGTTGCCGAATATGGTTCTGGCCCCGAAAGCCTAGAAGTTAAACTCTATGACGAAGCCGATATACCGTGGGATGACATTGCCTTTGGCACCGTCACACAAACCCTCAAGCGCTTCTTCGAAGATCGAAAGCAAGGCATAGAGCAACTACACCACATTGACTTTTAGGCACAACAGTTTAATCTTAAAGAATACTAAGTCGGTAAGAGAGTATCAGATGCAAGAACAGCTCAAGCATAGCATCGAACAACTCAGCCAAGATGAAAAACTAACTCTTGTAGAAGATGTATGGGATTCAATTAGTCTAGCAGAACAGCAACGTTCGTTAGAAGATTGGCAGAAAAACGAACTAGATAGCCGCGCCGCTAGTTACCTAGAAAACCCTAAAGCACTCCACGATTGGGATCAGGTCCATAAAGAGCTCATCGGCGAAAACTAGTAAAGGTTTATTATACTGATCGAGCTACGGAGGATTTGAGATCGACGTACTATTGGTATGAGACCAACCAAGCAGGTTTAGGAAAACGATTCTTAGACTCAATGCAAGATGCCATAAACACTTTTCAGCAACACCCAAAAATCAATGCCATTTGTTATTCTAACTATAGACGCGCGTTAATTAAACGCTTCCCCTATGGAATATTTTATACAATCGAGCCCAATCAGATTGTAATTCATGCAGTATTCCCTAACCGCCAAAAACCAAGCAAAAGGCCTTAGCTCCGTTCTCTTTTAGTTTTTCAAGAAAGGATTGCTGCGGCGCTCTGCACCGATGGTCGACATAGGGCCGTGGCCAGGAACAAACTCTACGGGGTCATCCAACACTAATAATTTAGTTTTAATCGCATCAATTAAGGTTGCGTGATCACCTTGCGGGAAATCTGTGCGCCCAATGGAGCCTTGAAACAACACGTCTCCCACAAACAACAACCCTTGGGCTTGATGGTGAAACACTACGTGACCGGGTGTATGGCCAGGACAATGAAGTACGTCCATGGTTTGATGGCCTACTGTAACTTGGTCACCTTGGTGCAACCAACGTGTGGGCACAAATGGCTTAGCTTCTGGAAACTGGAACATCCGGCTTTGGTCGGCCAAGCCATCTATCCAAAACTGGTCGCCTTCGTGGGGGCCTACAATAGGTAGGTCTTTATCTTCAGACAACTGACCTGCCGCACCCGCATGGTCTATGTGGGCGTGAGTGAGCAATATTTGAGTGAGGTTCAAACCATGAGCCGCAACACGTTCTAGCAAACGCGGCAACTCACCGCCCGGGTCAACTAACGAGGCTTCTTTAGTTTCGTCACACCACACCAAACTACAGTTTTGCTGAAACGGCGTGACCGGAATAATTTCAAATTGTAATGCCATTATCTTATATTTCCATAGTTCAGTGTCGGGCGGCGTAACGAGCGCAGGCTAAACAAGGCAAACATTTCCAGACAAGCGGAGTTTGCTCGAGTGCAAATGAGCATTGGCTGGAAATGTTTAACGCCGTGTAGCCAAGCGCAGTAGCCGCCCTACCCAACCCATACTCGGGCGTTGCGGAACATCCTCATCCAAGGTCCATCTTCGCCCCAAGCACCATCTACCCACGAGTTAGTGCAACTACGGTACACGCGTTCTGGGTGTGGCATCATAATGGTGACGCGGCCGTTGGCTGCGGTTAAACCGGTAATGCCATTAACGGAGCCATTAGGGTTGGCTGGGTAATCTTGGGTAACTTCACCGTACCCATCCACAAACCTTAAGGCCACTTGCGCTTCACATGCTTCGCGCTGTGCGTCGCTGGAAAATTCGGCATGGCCTTCACCGTGAGCAATAGCAATGGGCATGTGTGAGCCAGCCATACCTTGTAAGAACACCGAGTCGTTTTCTTGTACCTGCACTAATGCTGTACGGCCTTCGAATTGCTCCGACTGGTTACGTACAAAGTGAGGCCAATGATCACTACCTGGAATCAGCTCATGCAAGTTAGACAACATTTGGCAACCGTTACATACACCTAGAGCAAAGCTGTCTTCACGGGCAAAAAAGTCGCTAAACTGCTGACGCGCAATGGGGTTAAACAAAATGGACTTAGCCCAACCTTCGCCGGCGCCTAATACGTCACCGTAAGAAAAACCACCACAAGCAACCAAACCTTTAAATTCACTGAGTTGACGACGGCCTTCTAAAATATCACTCATGTGCACGTCAACACAATCGAACCCAGCGTTCATAAAGGCTGCAGCCATTTCTAGCTGACCGTTAACGCCTTGCTCACGTAATATAGCCACCCGTGGACGCTCGCCACTGGCAATGAGGTCTGCCGCTATGTCGTCTTCACTGTTAAAGGTTAAAGAAGAATTAAGCCCGGGGTTACTGGCGTCTAAAAGCAAATCGTATTCTTGTTGTGCGCAAGCGGCATTGTCGCGCATGGCCTGTAAGCGATAGCTTGTTTGCGCCCACATGCGATGAATTTGAGTGCGTGAATCGACCAACAATTCTTCGCCTTCTAGAGTGATCCGAACTTGGTCGTCGTCGTTTAGGTTACCAATAACACGGCTTTGCTCTGCCAAACCACAGGAGCTTAACTGACGTAATACTTCGGCGCTGTTTTTGGTCTCTACTTGCAACACCACACCGAGCTCTTCGTTAAACAGCCATGCTAATAGATCATCAGCGTCGCTGATCATTTGGGCGCATTCAATATCAATACCCACGTGTCCAGCCAAGGCCATTTCTACTAAGGTGGTGTACAAACCGCCGTCTGAACGATCGTGGTATGCCAATAACAAACCATCATCATTAAGGCCCTGGACGGCACTAAATAAACCTAACAAGTCTTCGGCGTCGTCCAAATCTGGCGCTGTATCACCCAACTGGCCAAACACCTGTGCTAAGCAAGAACCACCTAAACGGTTTTCGCCATTGCCTAGGTCTACCAATATAAGCGAGGTATTACCTTGGTCTGTGACTAGCTGCGGTGTAAGGGTTTTACGAACATCGGCCACTGGCGCAAAACCAGAAATTACCAATGAAACCGGCGAGGTCACGCTTTTATCTTCATCACCATCTTGCCAAACCGTACGCATGGACATGGAGTCTTTGCCTACGGGGATAGAGATGCCTAACTCTGGGCATAGTTCCATACCCACGGCTTTGACTGTGTCATATAGCTTGGCGTCTTCACCAGCGTAACCTGCGGGTGACATCCAGTTAGCCGACAAACGAATGTCGCTGATTTTATCTATTTGTGCACAGGCCATGTTGGTGATGGTTTCACCAATGGCCATACGGCCAGAGGCTGGCGCATCAATCAAGGCTAGCGGCGTGCGCTCGCCCATGGCCATCACTTCACCGGTGGTACTGTCTAATGAGGTGGTGGTAATTGCACAGTTGGCTACGGGCACTTGCCATGGGCCTACCATTTGTTCACGCGCAACCATGCCAGTGATAGAACGGTCACCAATGGTAATTAAAAAGCCTTTGCTAGCAACGGTAGGCAAGCTCAACACCCGCTTTGCTGCCTCTGCTAATTCCACCTTGGTTAGGTCTAGAGCCGGTAAGGCAACCTCTTGACGTTCTACATCGCGGTGCATTTTAGGTGGTTTGCCAAACAATACAGACATAGGCAAATCGACGGGCTGATTGTCAAAATGAGTATCACCTAGAGTTAAGTGATGCTCTTCTGTGGCTTCGCCTACAACGGCATATGGGCAGCGTTCGCGAGCACACAAAGCCTCAAAAGTAGCCATATTTTCTGGCGGCACTGCCAATACATAGCGTTCTTGAGCTTCGTTACACCAAATGGCCAACGGCGACATGCCTGGCTCGTCGTTATTGATGCCACGAATTTGGAAAGCGCCACCGCGGCCACCGTCTTTAACTAATTCTGGAAAGGCGTTAGACAGGCCGCCAGCGCCTACATCGTGGATAAAGCTAATGGGATTGTGATCACCCATTTGCCAGCAGCGGTCAATCACTTCTTGGCAGCGGCGTTCTAGTTCTGGGTTGTCTCGCTGTACCGAGGCAAAGTCTAAGTTTTCTGCACTGGCGCCGGAGTCCATAGAGGATGCAGCACCACCACCCAAGCCAATTTGCATGGCTGGTCCGCCTAAACAAATGAGCTTATCGCCGATACCTACTTCGCCTTTGTCGACATGGTCGGCACGGATATTACCTAAGCCGCCCGCGATCATAATAGGTTTATGATAACCACGAACTTCTGGGCCGTTTACACCAGCGACTGTAGCTTCGTAGGTTCTAAAATAACCGTTAAGCGCTGGACGACCAAATTCATTGTTAAACGAAGCGCCTCCAATGGGGCCTTCAAGCATAATATCTAAGGCAGATACAATACGGCTAGGTTTGCCGTAGTCCACTTCCCACGCTTGTTCAAAACCTGGAATACGTAAGTTAGAAACACTGTAGCCGGTAAGACCCGCTTTTGGTTTAGAGCCTTTACCCGTAGCGCCTTCGTCTCGAATTTCACCACCAGAGCCGGTCGCTGCTCCGGCAAAGGGTGCAATTGCTGTAGGGTGGTTATGGGTTTCTACCTTCATCAAAATATGAATATCTTCTTGATGGTATGCGTACTGCTGGTCTGAAGGCTGGGGAAAGAAACGGCCTGCTTTGTGTCCTGCAATCACAGAGGCATTATCTACATAAGCCGACAGCACACCTTCGCCATTAAGTGCATTGGTGTTTTTAATCATTTTAAACAAAGACAAATTTTGATCTTCGCCGTCGATAGACCAGCTGGCGTTAAAGATCTTGTGGCGGCAATGCTCTGAGTTTGCTTGGGCAAACATCATCAACTCGACGTCGGTAGGGTTACGGCCTAGCTCTGCGAACGAGGTGACGAGGTAATCAATTTCATCTTCGGCTAATGCCAAACCCAAATTAATATTAGCTTCAGAAAGAGCGGCGTGGCCACCTTGTAGAATATCAACCCGCTCCAACGGTGCAGGCTCAGTTTGCACAAACAGGCCTTCAGCTTGCTCAAGGCTAGCTAGGGTCTGCTCTACCATACGGTCATGCAACACGGCTGCAGCTAGAGCGTGATCTTGGGCCGACAGGGCAGCAGAGGCACTGAGGTAATACGCAGTCCCACGCTCAATACGTTTTACCTGCTGTAAACCACAGTTATGAGCGATGTCTGTGGCCTTGCTGGACCAAGGTGAGATAGTACCCAAGCGCGGCACCACCAATATTAGATTGTTGCTCATGTTTTGTACGGCAACCTTGGGGCCATAACGTAGAATTTTATTGAGTTTATCGCCGTCGGTTTGAGTCAGTTGACCATCAACCAAAGCAAAATGCATAAACTCCGCGTATAGCGCAGTGATACTAGGCACGGCTTGTTGCAAACGGGCTAGTAAGCGTTGGTTACGGAAGTCTGACAGGGCTGGTGCACCGCGTAAAATTAACATGATAAGCCTTTAAAGAGGAACATTTTGTAGTGCTTTGGCGGCTTTATGAGCCATCCGTCGCTGCTTAAAAAAACTGCTCAACATCGTGCTTGCTTCGTCTGCCATAAGGCCCGACTCAACGTGCACAACGTGATTAAAATGGGGCAAAGAAAATAACTGCAGCTGGCTAGCTACGGCGCCAGCTTTGGGTTCGGTGGCTGCATACACAAGGCGCTTAATACGGGCGTGGATAATGGCACCCACACACATGGTACAAGGCTCTAGTGTAACGTAAAGGTCGCAGCCACTCAGACGATAATTACCTATGTTTTGGGCTGCTTGGCGCAAGGCCATAATTTCGGCATGGGCGCAGGGGTCATGGGCACTTATGGTTTGATTGTAGCCTTGACCGATAATTTGGCCATCACACACCACCAACGCACCCACAGGCACTTCACCAATCTGAGCAGCCTGAGTCGCCAAATCCATGGCTTGCGCCATGAAGTCTTGGTCTGTGAAGGCTGGTTGAACGGTGTTGGCCTGCATGATCTAATCTCTAGGGTGTAAAGTAAGCCTTATTCCCACTCGATTGTTACACTGACGTAACTAATTGATTTATATGTATTTAATTTAACTTTGTAACGAGTTTGTAAATACATATAAATCCTTAAGCAAGATAGACAAAACAGCGATTGAAGTAAATACTTTGGCAATCAAAAAGTTGGGCGAATTCTAACATATTAGACAAGCAAAGTTTGTAGTTATAGGCAAGAAAAACACACCCCTTGATACGAGGATTCTCAGCGATCAACCATACATAGATAGCCCCTTAAGACCATCACACGAGCAAATAGAGAGCGTGAGCAGTGCTTGCTGAGTCAATCCTCTGGTCCTCTGTGTGTAAAGCAGAAGACCAGAGTAATTAGGTAGGTTTTCGCTTGAGATAGCGTATTTTGTATTTCCTGTCGTATGGAAATACCGCTATGGAAACACACCAGTAGTCACATATAGAACTCAATGATACAAGCGGTCGTGGAAGGAATTATTACTCTAACCTACGCAATGATAGGGAGCGGCTTGGTTGTCTTAGTTAGCGAACTAAACAAATCATTTGTTAATTTTTTATTGGTAAAAAGGAGTGGATTTCGCTCCTTTTACTATTTGCTGCTTATTAACCCTTACGGGAGATAAGCACTATGAACCAAAAAGAACTATTGGCCTTTGCTAAAGAGGCCGCTAAAAGCATAAAGACTGATACGGACCTCAGCGACTTCAGTCGTATGCTCAAAAAAGTGACCGTGGAGGCCTCGTTCGGCACTAAACCACTTTATGATTGTTTTTGAAGAGCGATTATCTGACCATGTTTAACTCAGGCAGATACCCAGAGTTATTTACAGGGTCTAGATACCTCCTGCTACCTCAAGTATACATTTAAGTTTCATACAACTTCTTGTGTCAAGATTTTTCCCCTATGCGTTTGCGCTATAACATTTTGCTTTATTTTCGATGATGATGTTAACGGATTATAGCTAACTTGAAGGATCTTTTTCCCCTCAGCTTTCAAATAGGCTTCCACATCTACATTATGTTGCTTGTTACCCCAGTCTTCTCCAATAACAAATATGTCTGGATTTATTTCTTTGCAACCAGAGATATATTCAAGCTCATGGTATGGAATAACTATATCAACACACTTTAAGGCCTTGAGCATTGCCATTCTTTGCTCAAGTGGAATTACAGCGACATGGGGTTTGTAAGAATTTACCACGCTGTCGGCGGCAACACCAACAGCAACATCACCTAAGGTTTTGCAATATTCCAACAAAGCAAGGTGACCTACATGTAATAAATCAAATGTTCCTACCGTATATACAATCACTACAACTGTTAACTCCTGCTAAAAATAATTATTAATTTCGTTACGTTACGTTCTAAAAAAGTTTAAAGCCATAAATACCAGTGATTACAAGCGTATAAACAGCAAGAATATAGACATTTATAGGATTTCCAGAAAGTTTTGGCGTTTTTATTTGTGAAACATTTAAGGCTGCAAGCCCTACACCACTGACATAAAGGATGACTGAAAATGCACCTTCACTCACAAAACTTTCCAATAAAAAGATTAAAACTAGTATTAAAGAATTATTATCAAGCGCTAGTCCTGTGTATTTTGCCCCACCAGAAAGACCATATGTGCTAAAATAACTCAGTCGTATTGCACTGGCAGCAACCATAATAAATGCGCCCGCAAGATATATAGGGTCGAATTTCCCGAAGCTCAACAGCAGAATAGCGGGAGTGACGCCGTAACTCACAATGTCGATTAATACATCAAGCTGCCCGCCGAATTTACTATCTGCCCCTGTTCGACCTTTCATTCTTCGAGCTATAAGGCCATCGGCCCAGTCAAAAGCAACAGCCCATACCATACCAATCATTGCAGCGTAATAAATACCCAGAATACTGAAGTAAATAGCTGATATGGTGCACGCCAACCCTGCAAGTGAACACAAGTTGGGAAGGTCTTTAACATAGGAAAGAATAGTAGGCTGTAATTCTTGAGATTCTTCTTTGATGGTTGTCATAGGGTATCTTGGTAGCGATGAAGGTAATTTTTAACATACTACCATGAACGTGTTACCACCGATGCGATAATGACCCACTAGCGCCGATTTAATATTGACCCACCTGAGGCAAAATGGCCGTTAAACTATTCAGCGAGGCGGCCTGTATGTTAGCTCAGGAGAGACTAGTGGAAATCCATGTATTAGAAACACAAGGTTTTAGTATTAGGGCCATTGGCCGTAAGGAGACTGTGCATTAGTTTGTGTATTTGCTTATTATTAACCCTTACGGGAGATAACCATCACTCAGTTATTTAGGCTTTAGATGAAGGCTCAATCAAGGATAAGATAAAAAACGAATAAAAACAACCAAACTTTGCAGTTACCTTGTAGCAACATCAACACTTAAGTGATTATTTTATAACGATTTATTTGTTTTGATACTATTCCCACTCAATGGTGGCTGGAGGCTTGCTAGAAACGTCATAGGCGACGCGGGAGATACCTGAGATTTCGTTAATGATTCTGCCGGACACTTTTTCTAACAGCTCATACGGTAAATGGGCCCAGCGAGCGGTCATAAAATCGATAGTCTCTACAGCACGCAGACTCACTACCCATTCGTAACGTCGGCCGTCACCCACAACACCTACAGACTTAACGGGCAGGAAAACCACAAAGGCTTGGCTGGTTTTATGGTACCAACCTGAAGCATGCAACTCTTCCATAAAGATGGCGTCAGCCAAACGTAGAATGTCGGCGTATTCTTCTTTGACTTCACCTAAAATACGTACACCAAGGCCTGGGCCTGGGAACGGATGACGGTAGACCATGTCGTAAGGCAAACCTAGCTCTAGGCCAATTTTGCGTACTTCGTCTTTAAATAATTCGCGTAACGGTTCAACTAGCTTAAAGGCCATATCGTCAGGCAAACCACCGACATTGTGGTGTGATTTGATCACATGAGCTTTGCCGGTTTCGCCCGCAGCAGATTCGATCACGTCGGGATAGATGGTACCTTGAGCAAGCCACTTGACGTTGTTTAGCTTAGTGGCTTCTTTATCAAATACATCGATGAAGGTATTACCTATCACCTTACGCTTGGCTTCTGGGTCTGATACACCCTTTAGGTTACCTAGGAACAGTTCTTGCGCATCAGAGCGGATCACACGTACGCCCATGTTGTCGGCGAACATCTTCATCACTTGGTCGCCTTCATTAAGGCGCAACAAACCATTATCTACAAATACACACACTAGCTGATCGCCAATAGCCTTGTGCAGCAGTGCGGCTACCACAGAGGAATCTACGCCGCCCGAAAGGCCTAACAGAACTGTGTCTGTACCTACTTTTTCGCGTACTGTAGCAATGGCATCATCAATAATATTGCTGGCCGTCCACAACCCTTCGCAGTCACAAATATCGCTCACGAAGCGTTCTAAAATAGCACCACCTTGTTTGGTGTGGGTCACTTCTGGGTGGAACTGCAAACCATAAAAGCGCTTAGCTTCACAGCTCATACCTGCAATAGGTGCGCTGTCAGTAGACGCCATACAGGTGAAATCTGCTGGCATGGTGGTAACTTTGTCACCGTGACTCATCCATACGTTTAAGCTACATGAGTTGCCTTCTACTTCATCGTGAATGTCTTTTAGCAAAGCGCCAGCGGTTTCTACTTGAACACCTGCGTAGCCAAATTCACGCTCGTCAGATGCGCTTACTTTGCCACCCAACTGCTCGGCCATGGTTTGCATGCCATAACAGATGCCCAATACTGGCACACCCATAGTAAATACAATTTCTGGTGCCCGAGGACTGCCTGCCTCGGTCACAGACTCAGGGCCGCCAGCAAGGATAATACCCTTAGGGGCGAACTCACGGATCGCTTCTTGCTTCATGTCATAAGCGCGAATCTCGCAATAAACGCCGATTTCACGAACACGACGAGCAATAAGCTGTGTGTATTGTGATCCAAAATCCAAGATGAGAATCCGTTGTGCGTGGATATCCTGCATCATGTGCAACTCCGTGAGTGGGTTGCCACTGCCCGTAAGCGGTAACAACCAAATTAATTAAACTGTTAAACCGGCCACCTAGCTCGCTTACTTGGCGCGGTAATTAGGTGCTTCTTTAGTAATAGTAACGTCGTGCACATGGCTTTCGCTCATGCCGGCACTGGTAATACGGGTAAAGGTTGGAATAGTGCGCATTTGTTCCATATCCCCACAGCCTGTGTAACCCATACTGGCACGTAATCCACCCATCATCTGATGCACGATGGCAGCCATTGGGCCTTTACAAGCCACACGGCCTTCAATCCCTTCTGGCACCAACTTTTCTACGCCGGCATCAGTCGTTTGGAAATAACGATCACTTGAACCTTGGCTTTGACCCATGGCGCCGATTGAACCCATGCCACGGTAGGCTTTGTAGGCGCGGCCTTGGTACAGTTCAACTTCGCCTGGTGCTTCGTCCGTACCGGCCAGTAAACTACCCGCCATAACCACACTAGCGCCTGCGGCTACGGCTTTTGCCAAGTCGCCAGAATAACGTACACCACCGTCGGCGATCACTGGAATGCCGCGCGGTGTCATGGCTGCCGCCACGTTAGCCACGGCTGTAATTTGTGGCACTCCAATACCCGCAACAATACGCGTGGTACAGATGGAACCAGGGCCAATACCAACTTTAACGCCATCAGCGCCTGCATCGGCTAAGGCTTCTGCAGCAGCAGCGGTAGCTATATTGCCACCCACCACTTGCACTTGCGGGAAGTTATTTTTAACCCACCGCACGCGTTCGATAACACCTGCCGAATGGCCATGGGCGGTATCCACAATAATCAAGTCAACGCCGGCCTCAACCAAGGCCTTAACACGGTCTTCGGTTTCGGCGCCAGTACCTACTGCAGCACCTACGCGTAAGCTACCCGCGTCATCTTTACAGGCATTGGGGTACGCCTTAGCGCGGTACATATCTTTGACGGTCATCATGCCTTGCAAAGTAAAATCTGCACCTACCACCAAAACACGTTCAATGCGGTGTTTGCGAAGCAAGTTACGCACTGTGTCTTGGTCTACACCTGGCTCTACAGTTACCAAGTTTTCCTTGGCAGTCATAATGGTGTCAACGCGAGCATCGAGGTGGTTTTCAAAACGCATGTCACGGCTCGTAACTATGCCCACAAGCTGGCCATTATCCACTACTGGGAAACCAGAAAAGCCAGTTTGTGCCGCTAGGCTCTGGAGATCACCAACGGTCATATTAGAAGAGCACGTGACGGGGTCTTGCACCACACCACTTTCGTATTTTTTAACTTGGCGAACTTGTTCTGCTTGCTGCTCAATGGTGAGGTTTTTATGAACAATACCAATGCCACCTTCTTGTGCCATAGCAATGGCCAAGCGAGCTTCGGTAACGGTATCCATAGCGGCAGAAACAAGGGGTATATTTAGGGGTAGATCGCGTGCAATACGGGTTTGCAGCTTAACGTCTTTCGGCAGCACCTCCGAATAGCCAGGCACTAAGAGAACATCATCAAATGTGAGGGCTTCTTCGGCAAGTCGTAACATGGTGTGCGTCCTTTTTAGGTGTGAAAGGAAACGCCATATTATACCGGAAACTAAGTCTCTTTGACCACTATCATTAAGCCTTTTTAGACATGGATTTGGTGTATGATAAATACCAACAATTAGCCCTTAGATCTTAGGCCAATAATGACCGCCAACACCCACGATAATGCCCGCATTTGGCAAGTCAGCGAACTCAATCACGCTGCACGTAACTTGCTTGAAACTCGTTTCGGCCTAGTCACCGTGAGTGGTGAAATTTCGGGCTTTACACGCGCTCGTTCCGGGCATTGGTATTTTCGTCTAAAGGATATGGATGGCCAAGTCAGTTGCGCGATGTTTCGCAACAAGAATTTATATTGTCAGTTCGAACCACAAGAAGGCGACTTAGTTCATTTTAAGGCCAAAGTTAGCATTTACCCAGACCGCGGTGACTACCAACTCATCGGCGAAAAAATGCAGGCCGCTGGCAGTGGCAACCTACAGCAGGCCTTTTTGGCACTCAAAAAAAAGCTGCTTGATGAAGGTTTATTTGAGGAACAACACAAACGGCCAATACCCTCCCACTGCCAACGCATTGCCGTAATCAGCTCCGCTGACGGTGCCGCTATTCATGATTTTCTAAAAGTTTTACAACAGCGAATGCCAGGCCTTGCCATAGACTTGTTGCCGGTTACAGTGCAAGGCCCCAATGCAGCGAGCGAGGCCGCCAAGGCGATTGAACTATGCAACCTAATGGGCCAGCATGATGTGATCGTGCTCACCCGCGGCGGTGGTTCTGTGGAAGATTTGTGGAGCTATAACGACGAACATCTAGCTCGCACCATTTATTCAAGTCGTATTCCTACAGTGAGCGCTGTGGGCCATGAAACCGACTTCACTATTGCCGACTTTGTTGCAGATAAACGAGCACCCACACCTTCTGCAGCGGCAGAGCTGGTAAGCCAAGATCAGTCTGAAGTTCTGCACCGTGTAAACCAGCTGGAGCGTCACTTGACGCAACTGTGGCGCAACCATCTGCAACATCAGCGTCTTAACTTATCCCGCTTAGAAGCACTGTTACAACATCCGGGGCAAAAGCTGGAAGATCAAAGCCAGCGCCTAGACCACCTCCAAGTGCGATTAGAACAAGCCCTAAAGAAACAGCTATTGGAAAAAGCAGCATACCGCAGTCAGTTGCAAGCAAAACTAAGCAACCTAACGCCCATGCATTTTATCAAACCTCAACTGACACAACTGATTCAACTGAGACAGCGACTGAATACAGCACAGCAATCCCAGTTGCGACAACATCAGCAGCAACTATCAAATACGGCAGCACAACTTAACCAACTCAGCCCGTTAAGCACTCTAGCGCGTGGCTACAGCATTACGCGGGATGAAGACGGCAAAGTTATCTCAAGCGCAAGTCAGGTTAAACCAAAACAACATCTCAAAATCAAGTTACACGACGGCATGATAGAAGCGTCTGTTCGTTAGTTGGCTCAACGACAAACCGCTGCAGTTAGTCTCGTGTCATTCCGGCGTAGGCTTCACCTAAGTCTCTCGTCATTCCGGCGTAGGCCGGAATCTAGCGGGGTTGGAGAGATCCTGACCTTCGT
>JAPYOS010000019.1 GCA_029938085.1 Oceanospirillaceae bacterium
CACTTGTTCTTACTTTGGCATTATATGATTTTACAGGTGAACGAAAACCTCTTTTTGGAAGTCTTCTTTGAATAGGCATTTGACCACCTTCAAAACCTACTTTATGAAATCCACCTGATCGTGATTTTTGTCCCTTATGTCCACGCCCTGCCGTCTTACCAAACCCAGAACCAATTCCACGCCCAACTCTACGCGTATCTCTTTTTGAACCTTCTGCTGGCTTAATTGTATTTAATTTCATTTTAACCCTCAACTTTTAGAAGATAATTTATTGCATTAATCATCCCTCTAACTTCTGGGGTGTCAGTTAATTCAACACTATGATGAAGCTTTTTGAGGCCTAAGCCAATAACTGTTGCCCGCTGTGAAGCCGTTCTTCCTATTAGACTTTTAATAAGTGTTACTTTGACTGTCGCTACTTTATCTTTAGCCATAATTATCCTTTAATTTCCTCAACTGTTTTTCCGCGTTTTGCAGCTATATCTGCAGGATTATTCATGGAAGCTAATCCATTCAATGTTGCTCTTACAACATTATAGGGGTTAGCCGAGCCGATACACTTGGCGAGAACATCAGTGATTCCCATCACTTCAAAGATAGCTCGCATTGCCCCGCCTGCAATAATTCCTGTACCTTCTGAAGCTGGCAAGATAACTACTTTCGCCGCTCCATGCCGTCCAATTACTGAGTGATATAACGTGCCATTATGAAGCTTAACTTTGATCATTTCTCTTTTTGCTTCATCCATTGCTTTTTGCACAGCAAGTGGCACTTCCCGTGCTTTTCCTTTACCCATTCCTACAGCACCATCACCATCACCAACAACACTTAAAGCAGCGAAACTCATGATACGACCACCCTTCACTACTTTCGTGACGCGATTTACATTTATCATTTTCTCTCTTAAACCATCTGTCTGGTTTTGTTCTTGTTGCTCTTGTCTTCTTTTTCTATCTTGTGCCATCTTAATTCCTAATTTTGTTAGAAGGTTAAGCCATTTTCACGTGCAGCTTCAGCCAAAGCCTTTACTCGACCATGGTATCTATACCCTGAGCGATCAAAAGCAACTATTTTCACTCCGGCCTTTAAAGCCTTAACCGCAATCCGCTTTCCAATTGTAATTGCTGCATCAGTATTACTAGTGTTTTTTAGCTTTTTCTTAACATCACTTTCTACAGTAGATGCAGAAGCAATCACTTTATTGCTTTCACCATCAATCACCTGGGCATAAATATTGGCGTTTGATCTATGCACGGTTAATCTTGTTTTTTTTAACTGTGCGATCTTTGACCTTGTTTTAGTCGCTCTTTTTATTCTTGAATTATTTGTACTCATTATTCAACCTCTATTGTTTTTTAGCTTCTTTAATTACAACATGCTCGTCACTATAGCGAACGCCCTTACCTTTGTACGGTTCAGGTGGTCTATATGCTCGTATTTCTGCCGCAACTTGACCGATTACTTGCTTGCTAGAGCTCTTTAAAATAATTTCTGTAGGACTCGGTATTTGAGCAGAAACTCCATCAGGAAGCTGGTGACTTACTGGATGAGAGAAACCAAGTTCTAAATTGATCTTGTTACCTTGTAGTTGAGCTTTATATCCCACACCAATTAATTGCAATTTTCTTTCAAAACCGACTGAAACACCAGTCACCATGTTTTGCACAAGCGCCCTAATTGTTCCAGACATTGCATTCGAATGCTTTGTTGTTTTATTAGCGACAAATATAAGCGTTGAATTATCTTTTTTAATATCAACATCGCCTGTTAATGCTTGTTTAATCTCTCCCAACGGACCCTTAACTGATATCAAATCATTAGTAATATTTACTTCTACTTTTTCAGGAATGACTACTGGATTTTTCGCAATTCGTGACATTATTTTATCCTCCTATGCAACATAACAAAGCACTTCACCGCCAATACCAGCAGCTCTTGCTTTGATGTCAGTCATTACACCCTTGGAAGTTGTTACAATTGCAACTCCAAGCCCATTCATTACTTTTGGAAGATTATCGCTAGCTTTATAAATCCTCAAACCAGGCTTGCTAACCCGCTGTATTTTCTCTATAACAGGCTGACCTGCATAGTACTTTAATTCAATATTTAATAATGGTTTGCCATTATTTTCATTTGTACTGAAATTTTCTATATACCCTTCATCTTTTAATACTACTGCGATTGATTTCTTAACTTTAGATGCAGGCATGGATACAGAAACTTTATTTCTCATTTGAGCGTTTCTGATTCGGGTTAACATATCTGCAATTGGATCGTGCATACTCATATTATTTTCCTCTTTACCAGCTTGCTTTTGTTATACCAGGAACTTCGCCAGCCAACATAAGATCGCGAAGTTTACTTCTAGCAATACCAAATTTTCTATAAACACCTCGAGGGCGACCTGTAAGTGCGCAACGAGTTCTCAACCTTACTGGGCTAGAATTACGAGGGAGTTGTTGTAATTTCTGTCTCGCTTCAGCTTGTTGCTCCTTGGTTGCACTTGAATCTTTAATAATTTCGTTCAAGACTAATCGTTTAGCCTTGAATTTTTCAACCATTTTCATTCTCTTAAGCTCTCGCTCAATCATACATAATTTAGCCATAATTTACTTTAACCTCTAAATGGAAAACTGAAAGCGGCCAAAAGTGCTTTAGCTTCTTCATCAGTCTTTGCAGTAGTTGTGATTGTGATATTCATTCCCCTTAATGTATCAATTTTGTCATATTGAATCTCAGGAAAAATGATTTGTTCTTTTATGCCCATATTGTAATTCCCTCGACCATCAAATGACTTAGGTGACAGTCCTCTAAAATCCCTTTCTCTTGGGATAGCAATATTTATTAGTCGATCTAGAAAAGTATACATATTTGATTTTCTGAGAGTTACTTTACATCCAACAGGATAAGCATCTCTGATCTTAAATGCTGCAATTGATTTTTTTGCAACAGTTACAACCGGTTTTTGTCCTGCTATTTGTTCCATATCAGACACTGCACGTTCCATAATCTTCTTATCTGCCACAGCTTCCCCAACACCCATATTGAGTGTAATTTTTGTAATTCTTGGTACCTCCATAGGCGACCCATACTTAAACTGTTCTGTAAGCTGTTTAACAACAGTATTATTAAAATATTCATTTAATCTAGCCATAATTTTCCCTAAACGTCTATTGCTTCTTGATTAGATTTATAAATACGGATTTTTTTTCCGTCCTTTAATTCCTTAAAAGTTACCTTGTCTGATTTATTCGTAGCACCGTTGAAGATGGCAATGTTTGAAATATCAAGTGACATTTCTTTACTTACAACACCACCTTGTTCACCTTTAGCAGGATTTGGTTTTGTATGTTTTTTTACCATATTCAAACCCTCAACAAGCACTCGCTTATTATCTAATATAGATAAAACGATACCTTGCTTACCTCGGTCCTTTCCTGTGTTAACAACAATTTTGTCACCTTTACGAATTTTATTCATCCGTCTACTCCTAAATAACTTCTGGGGCTAAAGATACGATTTTCATAAATCGTTCTGTTCTGAGTTCGCGAGTAACTGGGCCAAAAATTCTAGTTCCGATTGGCTCAAGTTTCGCATTTAGCAATACTGCGGCATTGCCATCAAATTTAATTAATGACCCATCTGGGCGACGAACACCACTTGCAGTCCTAACAACAACAGCTGAATAAACTTCACCTTTTTTAACACGTCCTCGAGGCGCTGCATCCTTTATAGCAACTTTAATAATGTCGCCAATTCCCGCATACCGTCTTTTTGAGCCACCAAGAACTTTAATACACATTACTGAACGTGCACCTGTATTATCGGCAACATCTAATCTAGATTGCATTTGTATCATTTATATATTCTCCAACTTAATCCGCTATAACCCGCAATCCAGCCTTTATAAAATTGGCCGACAGCCACGGTCAGTATTGGGGCGCTAGCTATGTTTTAATCCGAGCGCCAAAAAGAGCAAAATTATATGTTAATTAAGAAATTAGTTCAAGTATCAAACTAAAGTTAATTACTTATAACCCTCTCGCCTTTGAAACAACTTTTGTTACTACCCATGATTTATTCTTAGAGATTGGTCTTTGTTCAGTAATTTGAACAACATCTCCTTCATTAATTACATTTTTTTCATCATGCGCATGAAATTTATTGGATAAATTAATAATTTTACCGAGCAAAGGATGCTTCACCTTCCTCTCAACTTTTACAGTTATCGTTTTATCCATTTTATTACTAACTACCTTACCAGTTAATGTTCTTACAATTTTTTTAGCATTAATCATAATTTAATCTGCACCCTCTTTTTCAGTAAGAATAGTCATTACTCTTGCAATATCTTTTCTTAATTTACCTAATTGATCGTTCTTATTAGACTGCTGAGTTGAAATTTGCATTCGAGCTGAAAATTGAGCCTTTCTCAACTCAATTAATTCTTTACCTAAATCTTCTTTTGTTTTTTTCCGTAACTCTATTGCTTTCATTTCTTCTCCTTAAGTACCCACGTGTCTAGAAGCAAAAACAGTGAGAAGT
>JAPYOS010000011.1 GCA_029938085.1 Oceanospirillaceae bacterium
GGCGGTGAGGGAGGGATTCGAACCCTCGGTACCTTGCGGTACACACACTTTCCAGGCGTGCTCCTTCGGCCACTCGGACACCTCACCATTTGCAGGCGCAGATTCTATGCTTTTGGGTTAACAAAAGCAATAAAATTCAATGCATTAATACCAATCGGTGATAAAATTTGCGCTGTCTATTTTTGGTACTGGTTTGGGTGCCACGCTGGGTGTGCCTAAATAGATCATACCAATGATTTGTTCTTGCGCTTCTACCTCCAACGCTTGCCGTATTAGTGGGTGTTCTACCACCCAACCCGTGCGCCAAACTGCGCCTACACCTTGAGCAAAGGCTGCCAAAACCATGGCATAGCCAGCCGCGGCTGTGGCTTGAATTTGTTCGGCCAACGGTACTTTGGGGTGGTCTGCTGGGCTAGCCACTAATACCAGCAGGCTTGGGGCTCTGCTGGGCATTTTTCGACATCGGTCTAACACTAGCTCATCGCTGTCTGGGTTGCGCTCTAATTGGGCTTGTTGCATGACCTCGCCTAACCGCGTAAGGCCTTCACCTGTCACCATAATGCTGCGCCAAGGTTTTAGATTAGCGTGATCTGGTGCCCGTAAAGCCGCTTGCAGCATAACTTCGATCTGCTCTGGTGTTGGACCAGGTGCTTCTAGCCGCTGAATAGACACGCGATTAAGTAAGCCGTGTATTAATTCCATGTGTGTACCTGTTTAAGTTGTAGCAAGGGTTACTGGCGCTGTGTGCGATGGTTGCTAGGCGCAAGGGGCCGAGTTGAGCGGTATGGATTAATGTCCAGGCCTCCCCTTCTCACATAACGAGCGTACACTGTGAGTTGGCCCGGTTTACATTGGGCTTTGATGTCGAGAAAAATTTGTTCCACACACTGCTCATGGAAGTCGCCGTGCTCACGATAAGAAACAATGTAGGCTAACAAACCCGCTCGATCTATGGTCGGCCCTTCGTATTCCACAACCAAGGTCGCCCAGTCTGGCTGACCGGTAACGGGGCAGTTACTTTTTAATAAGTTGCTGTGCAATGTTTCCGTGCGGTAGACACTAACGTCCGACGACAACAAACGAGCATCGGGTGTGTAAGTAGTAATCTCAATATCTTGTTGATCAATGTTGTCACCCGGGGCTGGCAAGGCTGGCATGGCCATATCCCGCAAGCTAAACAGCGTTACTTGCACTGGCGCACCAGCGGCTGCCGATAAATCGCTCACCATGCGTTGCTGTGCCTGCGAGGCGTTATCAATCGTGGTTTGGTTAAAGGAGTTCAGGTACAGTTTGAAGGATTTGCTTTCAATAATATTGGGGCTATCGGCAGGAATACGAAACTCTGCCAATGCCATTTGTGGCAATCCTTTATCGTTTAACCAGGAAATTTCAAACGCGTTCCACACGTCTATGCCATAGAAGGGACGCTTTTCAAACTCCGGCTGCCAAGGCGTATTACGCGGAATAGGAAACAATAATTCCGGAGCATATTGGGTGACATAAGCGCTTTTATCACCTAACGGTGAGGCTTCAATAAAGTCATTTTGTTGCATGTGCTTTCTCAATCTCTGTTCTTTGTAGTGCGCCCTAGCGGCCTACTTACGAATGCCTTTGCCGGTATTTAATAGGTACATGCAGTAACTAAATAGGCCAATGATAAAGGCGCTAATCACTAATAAAGCATACCCTACCGCAATGTCCGACACACCCAAAATGCCGTAGCGGAAGGCATTGACCATATACAGAATGGGGTTGAGCTGTGACGCACTGGCCCAAAAATCTGGGAGTAAATCAATGGAGTAAAATACGCCACCCAAATAGGTTAAGGGCGTCAGTACAAAGGTTGGGATGATGGAAATATCATCAAAACTATTGGCAAATACGGCGTTAATAAAACCACCCAAGCTGAACAGTATAGACGTCATCAGTACCACTAACACGATGATACCCAAGTTATATATTTCTAACTGGGTAAAAAACATCGACAAGCTAGTAACGATCGCACCTACGGCCAAACCTCTGGCTACACCACCGGTAACGTAACCTGCCAAAATCACCCAGTTGGGTGTGGGCGACACCAACATTTCTTCCAAACTACCTTGATATTTAGTGCTGTAAAATGAAGAGACTACATTGCCATAGGAGTTGGTAATAACCGACATCATGATTAAGCCAGGCACAATAAACTGCATGTAATCAAAGCCGCCCATCTGGCCAATACGGCTACCAATTAAGTTACCGAAAATAATAAAATAGAGCACCATAGTAATGGATGGTGGCAGCAGTGTTTGTACCCAAATACGCATAAAGCGTTGAATTTCTTTACGCACAATGGTCATGTAGGCAATGTAAATTTCGTAACTAGACATTAGGCACTTACTCCTTGTAGATCAGTCTTGTTGCTGGTCACCAAATTAACAAATAACTCTTCTAAACGGTTGGTTTTGTTGCGCATACTGGTGACTTGAATACCAGCGTCCGAAAGCCTTGCAAACACACCGTTGATGTCTTGCCCTTGGGTTATGCTCACCTCTAGGTGGGTGTCATTCACTAGTTGCAGCCGGTAACCCGGAACTTCAGGAACTTGCGCTAAGGGTGACTTCAGATCTAACACAAATACTTCTGTCGTCAGGGTTTTTAGTAAGTCACGCATGGAGCTGTGTTTAATGATATCGCCTTGGTCAATGATAGCGATATTGCGGCATAGGCTTTCGGCCTCTTCCAAATAGTGGGTAGTAAGGATGATGGTGGTGCCTTGTTCGTTGATCCGCGTGAGAAACTCCCACATAGAACGCCTAAGCTCAATATCCACACCGGCTGTGGGTTCGTCTAATATAAGCAATTTAGGTTTGTGCACTAATGCGCGGGCAATCATCAAACGACGTTTCATACCACCAGACAAGGTCCGCGAGGCTTCGTTGCGCTTGTCCCACAGGCCAAGTTGTTTAAGCAATTGTTCGGTACGACGTAGGGCTTCGTCACGCGCAATGCCGTAATAACCGGCTTGCTGCACTACCACGTCCTGCACTTTTTCAAACATGTTAAAGTTAAATTCTTGTGGCACAACCCCCATCAAACACTTGGCTTGACTCAATTCTTTGTCGAGGTCATGGCCAAATACTTTAACCGAACCCTGGGATTTATTAACCAAGGATGAGACCACCCCTAAGGTGGTGGATTTACCGGCGCCGTTAGGGCCAAGCAAGGCAAAAAAGTCACCTTCTTGCACCTTCAAGCTAATGCCTTTAAGTGCGGTAAAGCCGTTGTCGTATGTCTTGTGAAGTTGGTCAATTTGAAGCGCGTAGCGGGTCATGTAAGCATCTATTCTGTATGGTGTTTATGCTCTGAGTTTATGGGGGCGATGGCGTGGTTTTTAAAGGCCCTGACCTACGTCAGGGCGACGGTGGGTGTGGGCGTCAGGGAGACGGTGGGTGTGGGCACCGCTATCGTCATTCCGGCGCAGGCCGGAGTCCCAGCGGTGGGTGTGACGTCAGGGTGACACCGTTATCGTCATTCCGGCGCAGGCCGGAATCCCAGCGTTGGCTAATGGATGGATTGCTTCGCTGCGCTCGCAATGACACAATGCAGAAGGCTGTAATGACACAATAAAAAATGCCGCAATGAGACAATAAGGCCTATGCTAGACGACCAACAGTACTCCGCTTGGAACCCGGGCTTAAGCGCCACTCTGCCCAAGGAGCTGTGCGCGCTAGAAACTATTTTTCAAGCGCCTAACGTTTATACCAGTTACGACGAAGTACAGGAATTGGCCAGTTTAACCGGCCTTAAGCCTGAGCACTTGGTTGGCTTCACGTCTTGGCGCTTAGTCACCCATGAGCTCATTGTGAGGGTGGGTGCCAATATTCATATACCTGAGGCCGAGCATGAAGAAGATTTAGGTATAAATTTTCGCCGCATTAGCAACGCCATTTTAGATCAACACATTGCCCCCATGTATGATCATATCGAGGCCGAATTTCAAGCCTTGGGTGCAGCTCTAAAGGTACAAGCTGACCGAATTTTGCTTAAAGAAGCAATGCCCGACCCAAAATCCACTGTGGAACAAACCAAGCATTTTTGGCCATGGTCTAAAAAATCAGCGGTCAAAAAAGCCTCATTGAGCGGAGAAGAAATTCAGTTTAAAGCCATCAATCAACTCAAAAAAACAGGTCTAGCACATACCGACCCACTCATTAAAGCGGTGTACAAGAGCAGTTATCAAATTTTAGGTTCGGTGGCATCAACGCGGGGCCTGCTGGGTAATGACCGTAATTTTATGAGCCGCATCATCTGCCGTCACGCCCTTAATAACTACGGCAGTTTTATGGTGGGCAAACTTATTGAGCCGGCAATTGATGCGGCGGTTGCCGCCAACGGCTACCAATTATTACACCGCGTAGAAAAACCCGTCATCATCAGCCTTAAAGGTGCCTCTGCGGCCGGTAAAAGCACTCTACGGCCGCTGCTGCAACAAACCATGGGGCAACGGGGTATCGAATCGTCTTTGTACGGTATTATCAGCCCCGATATTTGGCGCCGGCAGTTGTTAGATTACGAGTCATTAGGGCCACATTACAAGTACTCTGGCCGCTTCACCAGCAACGAAGTTAACATTATCGACGGTAAGTTAGATCGCTACATAAGGCGCACAGGCCAACAGAACCAAACCATTCCTAACATTCTGGTCGACCGTTTTCGCTTTGATAGTTTCTCTACCGAACAAGTACAGCAAGTACTACACGGCACTTATGCTAAATACGCCCATATTATGTACATGTATTTTGTAATTACGCCGCCAGAAGAAACCGTAGAACGCGGTTGGTTACGTGGCCAACAACGCGGCCGCTATAAGTCGGTAGAGGATTTTTTAGGCCACAGCGTAGAAGCTTATCAAGGCATCCCTAAACTTATTTTTAAATGGCTTGCCCACACTCGCCCAAGGTACGAATTCACCTTTTTTGATAACACGGTACCTAAAGGTGAATTTCCCACAATCAGTGCCAGCGGCAATCAAAAAGGCATGTTGGTATTTGACCCCATGGTGTTTATCAACATTGAGCGTTACCAAAAAATCAATATTCATGCTCAAAACATCGCCGAAGTGTATCCCAATGAAGAACGCATGGCCGTGAGTAACAATATGGCCTTTTTTAACCAATGTTTACGACGCTTTCCAAGTGTGAGCTTTAGCCTAGGTCCAGATCAGCCAGAATACCTACACATTAAGCAAAAAACCTTCACCATTGTGGACCAACATTGCTTGGCACTACAGCGTAAAAAACCCCAATTGAACCAACTATTCGAGCTTATTTTAGACCCTCGCGTCGCCCATTAGATTAGCAGTTACAAATTAATCACCATTTTACTAGTCAATTATTTAAAAAATAGCTATTATTTAAATGATAATTTTGATTAATATGAAACGGACCTTATCATGAGCAATTACTCAAATATTGCCTTACGTGTATCTAACCTTATTCGCATCACTATTGAGGAAGATAACCAAGCAGGTTTAGCCGCCAGGGAATTAAAAATACTTGAGCACATTACTCGCGAAAGCAACTTACACCACCTGGTGTTTATGGAGGATGGCATGAGTTTGAAACACTTAGGTTCCCGTTATACACTGCGAAAATCCATACAGGTACTACTCGATCAAGGTTATATCAGCATCGACACCACCGGTGACTCTCGTCAACGGCCTTTGGTTCCTGCGCCAAGAACAATACGTTTACTTGAAATAATTGGTAAAAAAATCAAAGCCGAGCTACCCGTTCAATAACTGCCCTAAGCCAGACCAACGCCGAGTTTTATTAGCCACTGCCCTCTGCCAAGTCACTTGATTAGTGCAAACACTGCAGCGCAGTTTTGCACGGGTAATGGCAGTATACAAAAGTTGTGACGACAGCAAGGGTTCGGCTTGTGGTGCAAGTACCAAACCCACATGGCCAAACTCAGAACCTTGGGTTTTATGTATGGTCATGGCGAACACAGTTTCTAAGTCTTGCAACAAACCAGCATTGACCATACGGATGCCACCGGCATGTTCAAAACACACGGCTAATTGGCCATCCGCTTGTGGCCAAACAATACCAATGTCGCCATTATAAAGGTCTAGGCCGTGATGGTTTTTGGTCACCATCACCGGTTTGCCTTGATAATGTTGGTCTTTACGGACCTTGTCACAACTGCGACTCAACAAACACTCAACCTGTTGATTAATACCCTCAACCCCTTTGTCTCCTTGGCGTGTGGCAGCCAAAATTCGAAATTGATCCAAGCAAACGAAGGCTTGCTGCAAGGTATCGGCTTTAAGCATCGGTACAAAATATTGGTTACACATGTCTTGCAACCATTGCCAATACATTTCATCGTCCACCAGCTGTAACTGCGGGCTGGCCTCAACATGGGTCAGTTTTAACTGCTGCCAACTGTCTTGGGCTAGGTTTTTCATCACTTGTTGAGCCAAAACACCGATTCCACCTGTGCCATCAAAGCGGCGACTGAGGTGCAAATAACTGATCGCACTGGCAGGGATATCGGCCAAAATAGAGCCCGCGGCAACCGACGGTAGCTGCTGAGCATCCCCGACCAACACCAACCGACAATGGTTAGGCAACGCATCTAGCAAGCGTGCCATCATCGGCAGGTCCACCATCGACACCTCATCGACTAACAATAAATCAATGTTTAACGGGTTAGCTTGGTTATGTTTAACATACTGACTGTTAGGCCGCAGGCCCAACAAGCCGTGTAGGGTGTGGGCACTATTAGGAATAGAATTAATCAGCGCCGCATCAATACCTTGCTGCTGCAACTGCTGTTTGGCATGGCTAATCGATTCGAGCAAACGCTGTTTGGCCTTACCTGTTGGCGCCGCCATAGCAATCACCAATGGTGCATCAGACACTGCCTGCAGGGCCACCAACAGGCGCGCTACGGTATAGGTTTTACCAGTACCAGGCCCACCGGCAAGCACACATACCTGACGACTTAGCGCATCTCGTACTGCTTGCGCCTGCCAATCGATCGGCGCACCTGTCTCGGTGCCGGCCACAGGCACAAACAATTGTGCTAATAGCTGTTCTGCAACTTGAGTTTGTGAAGCCGACAAAGCCTGCGGCTGCATTCGCTGCAACAACTCCTGTGCCACTTGCTGTTCGTAGTGCCAGTAACGCCGCAAATACAGCTTACTGCCTTGTAATACTATAGGCGCACCGTCGTGTGGCTCTATGGCGCAAGCAGACAACACTTCCAACAGTTGTGCCGAGGCCGGAAACACATAACCCTGTTGCTCTTCGCTACTCCAACACCTCACTAGCGCAACCCCCGCATCGGGCGCCAAAGGTAAACAACTATGGCCGTTACGCAGGGCTTCACTCAAGGCGATGAGCAAATGTTGCAACACCTCACTGTGGCTGGCCAAACTATCGCACAACTGCTGCGCCAAGTAGACATCTATGGCTTCAATAGCCGGATATCGATGGAGTAACTCGGTGTTTGACAACATCATAAGCCAGCCCCCGAAAACAGGTTATCCAACGCGTTTAGCTCTAGTACGGTCACCTGGGTCTCAAAAATGCCAGTGCTAGCACCTGCGGTCATCCCTCGTAAGTAGAGGTAATACACACCACCAAAGTGTGTATTTGCATCGTAGTTGGCAATACGCTGACCTAAGTAGCGATGTAAGGCCAAGCTATAAATCAAATACTGTAAATCGTAATAATGATCTTGATTGGCAGCCAACATGGCTTGATGATTATAGTCGTCTAAACAATCACCTAAATGATTGGATTTATAGTCGGCTAAGTAATAGCGCCCCTTGTGTTCAAATACTAGGTCCATAAAGCCGTGCATCATGCCTTGTAGTATCGGATAAGTGGGAAGCGCCGTGCTTAAACCACCTCGATGGGCACTGAGTATATCTGCTAACTGGCCTTGCTTGGTTTTAACTAATGGGAAATAAAACTCACTTTCACGTAATGTTTGCGAACTGCTTAACTGCTGCAAACACAAGGCGGGTTGTTCACTTTGGCCGCTGATGGCTGTGCCTATGATGGGCAACGTGGCTAACAAGCATTGCTCTAGCCACAGGCTTAGTTCTGCTTCGAGTTGGCTATTATCCAAACTTGCATTAACCGTATGGTAGCGTGCCAGCGGCACTTCCATAGCCGTTGCCCAGTGGGCTTGGCTAAAATCCACCTGCTCCAAAATATCATGCAGCAATAACCCGGTATTTTTGCCCTTTGCCATGCTGAATCGAAGTTCTAGCGGCGCCTGTTGATCTTGCTGTTGTTGGCTATTGAGCGTAACAGCCTGCACTAGTTGGCCGATACCATCACCTTGGTCCTTAGCCCCACCTTGATGCTGATAACTCAGGTTACGCACCAAACCAGAATACGACAGTAAGTTGCTGGCAGTGTCAATGCAGCCACTAAAGGTCAGTGCCAACAAGGCTTGTGGCTGCACTTGATGATCGCTCACCAAGGGCGAAGTTAAGCCTGTATTGGTGTCACTAGCTGCCACTGGGGTAAAGTAGCAACTTGACGGTTGCGCGATAGCAGCCAGCGTTTCTTGCCATGTATCTGGCTGTAACCCAAGCACCTGACCCAAAGGCGACAGCTGACCATGCTTGAAGTCACTGGCTAGGATATAACAGCGGTACTGTGCCCGCGTCACGGCAACATACAGCAACCGCACGGCTTCTTGTTGAGCCGCCATACTGGTGAGCTTGATCACGTCGGGGTGGGGGCCAATCATTAACTCGGGACAACCAAGCTGCGGGTTGTGGTATTGATACAGCTGGGTTTTTGTAGTGCCGCGTTTTAGTGGGTCTTTATACTGGCTGGCAAAGGGAATAAATACCAGCGGGTACTCCAAGCCTTTGGCGCCATGCTGAGTCACTATTTGAATCAGCTTTGCATCGCTTTCTAAGCGTAGCTCGGCACTGGCGTCGGGGGTGTTTTCATCACACTGTTGCTGCAACCATTCAACCAACAACAACGCAGAACTGGCCTGGGTAGACGCCTTTTGCAACAATTCAGCCAACTGCACCATATTGGTCATATAGCGTTCTTTATACTCCGTGGGAGCAATGGTTTGGTGCTTGAGCAAGTGTACTACCAGTGACATCACCCCTTGTTTGAGCCACAGTTGCCGCAAACTCATCATTTGGCTACGGGTGGCCACCTGACAGTCCTCGTTACTGACCAATTGCGCTAACAAATGCTGGCTGCCGCCCCACAAGTGTGTGCTGGCTGCGCGGGCTAAATGCCGCTGGTCTTCACACAACAAAATACCATTCAGTAAACGCAGCATTTCTGTGGCTTCTGGACTGGCATAAACGCTGGTTTTATCGCTAATGTAAACGCTGGTTAAGCCCGCCTTGTTCAACGCAGACTGCAACACCTGTGCTTCGCCACCATTGCGCACTAACAGGGCAATATCGCTGGCCACAAAGCTACCATGCTGTAATATGTTGTAAATTTCGGCAACACACCACTGGGCAATGGCTTGGTGCTTGTATTGTACGGTTTGAGGCTTCGTATCGCCGTCTGTAGGCAGCCAGACATAGTGCATGGCCGCACCTTTGGCCAGTAGATTATCAGCTGCGTTAGCGGCGGCATGGGCGCTGGCTTGCACCTTAACATAGTCAATACCCGCGCCAAACAAGGCCTTGGGTTGGGTTGGGTTGTCGCCACTAAACAAGCCGTTATACGCCTCAACCATGGCCTCACTTGAGCGCCAGTTAGTGTCCATATGCCAGCGATAATCTACCGCCAACGCGGCTTGTAAATAGGCATGTATATCGCCGCCACGAAAACCATAGATAGCCTGCTTTGGATCACCAATCATAAACAAAGCCGAACTGCTGCTTGCCGCCGGATAGAGCGCATCAAGTATGGCGTACTGATGGCCATCGGTGTCCTGAAACTCGTCCACTAAAGCCACAGGGTAAGCCTGCTGCAAAGCACTCACTAAGGCGGCATTATCAACCTCATTAACACACTGCGACAAACGCCTCACCAGGTCATCAAATTCCATCACCTGCTGTTGTTGTTTAGCTAGCTGATACGCCAAACGAATTTCTTGTACGCCAGCCAACACGAGTTTGGCTACGGCAGCCTGCTGGGCATTTTTTAAATAGCCTGTTTTAAACGCCTCGTTGTTGATGCGCTGCAACAATACCTTCACTTGAGGTTTAAGCTCTGGCGCCTTGCCCAAGCGGGCACCGTTAAGGCACCCCAAATGGGCTTTACCGGCATAATCAAAGTCTGGGGAAGCCAACCAGTTAATCAAGTCTTGCCATTGTTCCAACCGCACCGCAGCTGTTTTAGGGTCGCTCATGCTGGCACTAATTATTTGCCCTTCTAGCTGTAACAGCTCGTCCCGCACTTGTAATTTATTGTGCTGCCAAGCTTGGTGCCACACTTGTGGGCTAGTCGCCGATACTGGGGTTTGGCTTAACAAGGCGCCACTAAAAGCATCCCAAAAGCCTGCGGGTGTGTGCCAACCGTGCTGCTCTAGTTGGGTGTAATTCTGGGTGTGCAACATGGTCACTCGCAACCAATCTTGCAAAGCGGTATAGGCTAAGTCGCTGGTATTGGTTTCTAACACAACCTCTAGGCCTGTTTGACTGGCAAAGGCATATTGCTGCAAGGCGCGGCCACAAAAACCGTGGATGGTAAAAATGGCCGCCTGATCCAAATTGAGTAAGGCCTGATGCAATAACAACTGTGCTTGCTGAGGTTCTACCTGACTATACAATTGTTGCCAAAACTCATCTTTATATTGACCCCAATGCTGTTGCGCACTACGCAAGGTGCTCTCTATACGCCCACGCAACTCTTCGGTGGCAGCCCGGGTGTAGGTCATGAGCAAAATTTGCTCCACCGGCAACCGTTGCTCTAACAATAAACGCAGATAGATACGGGTAATACTAAAGGTTTTGCCGGTACCGGCGCTGGCTTCTATTAAATGCCGGCCTTGTAATGGCATATTGATCAGGTCGAGCTTTACGCTTGGCGTTATATTACCCATGGTTCACCTCCTTAATCGCGTGAACCATAGGTTGGTAAAGGCTGTACAAGCGGTCTTGCCAGTCTTTAAGCTCCGGTGTTTGAGGCCACAACCAGCGACGGTAGGGGTCACTAGAAAAGTCATACGCTTGGCTATATTTGTGGTGATGCCAGTTTTGTTGCCATTTTGTAAACGCCTTTGCAGGCTCCCCTTGCCCTATTTTCACTAGATCTTGGCCCAACTGCGCATCTAACACTAAGGCTTCGCTCAAACCTTGTTGATAGTGACTCACGATCAATTCGAGCACCTTCGCGGCATCATCAAGGATTTCGTCTTGGTTAAGTACTAAATTTTTATCTTGATGTACTGACACCCCGCTAACCGGTTGTGAAAAGTGAACTTGGGCCACTAAACTAGTGACCCATAAGTTGAGCCAGTCTTTGGTTTTGGGTGTACTCGGGCGCGACATGAGCAACTGTATGGCTGCACCCTCGTCTGTATTTTGTATAAGACATTTCACTTTACCTTGAATCACCACACCACTCACAGCCACTTCAATAGGAACGGTTTGTGCGTCGTTAATGCCGTTGAGGTGCAATTGCTGGGCAATGGCTGACGCTTGATCTTGGCTTTGCTCTATTATGGCTTTAGCGAGGTGGTTGTCTGGCAGTTTGCCACTCAGGGTGTATTGGTCCACAACCTGTTGCATGCACTTTTCATCGCCAGACAAATCTGCGACCAGCAACTGGTCTCGTAACTTGTACTCCACCAATTTAGTACTAGAAAACGGCTCGTCGTCACTCAATTCATCGGCATATTGGTGCAAAAACAAGCCTAAACTTTGGTTGGCAAAGCTGCGGCCCGGGTTTTCTAAAAATCGCACTAAGTCGGGTATAGTTATGCTACTGGCGGGGTTAGACGTCAGTGGTTCGGTTGAATCTGCGTCTGAGCGCGACTGCATTAAACGCAGCCATGACGATTCGAAGCTGCGTCGAGCATTGGGATGGGCAGAGTCGCCTTGCACTGGCGCAAAGTTAGCTTCACTAAAGCTGTGTAAGGGTAGCCTCGTTAATTGTGACGCTTCGGTATTAGCCTCAAAATTCCAGCCGTAACCGCGGCTCAGGTAGTCCATGAGTTCGGTCACCATTAAGCTAGGCTGGCGAGGTGCATTATTTTTACTGTCTACGCCTTGGTAGCTCAAATACAAACCCTTTCTTGCACTGATCAAGGCTTCTAAAAATAAATAGCGATCGTCGCCTCGGCGCGACCGGTCTCCCACTCTACGCTCGTGTTGCGACATTAAATCAAAATCAACCGGCGTCGATTGTCGCGGATACTGACCGTCATTCAAGCCTAACATGGCCACTAATTTAAACGGAATACTACGCATAGGCACAATAGAACAAAAGGTCACCTGACCGGTGATAAAGGCTTGGCTACTACTGGCCACAGACAACTTTTGGGTTAAACTATAACGCACCACATTAAGGCTAATAGGCTGTTGGTAATCAACCTGCTGCACCCACATGGCCATGTTACCTATGGCAGTAGCCAAACATTCTTTAGCCGACTCATCGGTGGCTTCGGCACTAAAAAACTCATCGATCATCGCCACCAAATAATCATGCCAATGTTGGCCCGAGCGGGCTTTATTTAGCTTGTGCGCGTGGTACTGCAATTGTTCTAACACTTGTATCAAACGCCCCAACAACACCGCTTGGCCGCCTTCAATATCACCCTGTAACCACTGGCCTTGGTACATGGGTTGCTCGACACCTTGGGCAAAACCTAACAACAAACGTTTTAGGCCCCATGCCCATGTGTGTGTTGGGGTGGCAACATCACTGCTTTGGCCTAACACTTGGGCTTTGTGGGCGGCGTCTAAACCCCAATGTATGCTGGCATTGGTTAACCAAGCAGTAATGGTGTCGAGCTCACTTGCATCAATATTAAACTTGCGCTGCATGGCCGGTAAACGCAGCAAATCCAACACCCCAGAAACATGAAACCGACTATCTGGTAGCTGCAAAAGTTGTAGAAAAGCGGCCACCAAGGGCAGCGCATCTTGAGGTTTACGGTCGGCAATGGAGCACGGTATCTGCGGCGTCGTTCCCGCCTTAGTCACGACCCAACTATTGGCGTGACGCCCATAGCAGTCAAACACCGCACCCACATAGGCTGCGTAATCTTCAACTTGAGGGCACATAACAATAATGTCGCTGGGTTTTAACTCGGGGTCTTGCTGCAACTGCAATAACAACCAATCGTGCAAGCCTTGCAGCTCCCTTAAGGCGCTAGACGCACTGGTAAATACAAGGCTTTCATCAACGGCTGTTTGTGGTTTTAAACGGGCATCATCTAAACGCAGGATGTCTTGCTGTAGTTGTTGTAACAGGCTAATGCTGGGCTTTGTCTGAGATTGATCTACAGGCGCTTGCGTATCCTCAAACGCATCAATACTGTAGCTACTTTGAGCTTCTAATAAACGAAAAAACTCCTTACCTTGGCTGCCCAAATTTGCCAACAGCGGATTGCCCCCATCCACCGTTACCTGATCATCGGCCTGAGCTAACCATTGTTTTAAGTAGGCTGCAGCAATGGCCTTTTCGGACTGAATATGGCCCCAGTATTCTGCGCAGGGGTTAAGGTGAAAGACATGCACTTGGGTATAGTGAGCCAGCGCAGAAAACACCTCCAAGGTCGCAGGCGCCATGGTATTTAACGCAAACAAACAGATTTGAGAGGGTAATTTTTGCTGTTCAGCTTGACCCAAAGCGCTGATTAAACGCTGCTGAATATCAATCGGATGACGACCATCCTGCTGGCACAATATACGCCACAACTCGGCTTGCCAGTGGTCCAATTCAAAACTGGATTGTTGGTTGTGTTGCCAGTCATTGAGCCAATCTGGGCGGTACAAAATATATTGTTCAAACAAATCGGCAAGGGCACTGGCCAGCTGAAAACGTTTGAGCACATCTGGCGCTTCACCGCTGGCTTGCCAATATCTATTGGCGTCGGCAAAACATGGATTTTGTAATATAGTAACGCTGGATAACAAATCATCAATACGCCACACTAGCGCTTCTCGCTGATACGGCGGCTGCTGCGGTACCTGCTCATCACCTAATAGCTGCCGCGCCAATTGCCAAATAAACTTACCGGGCAATGGGTATTGCACGTTCATCGCAATACCGTTTTGCTGCGCTAGCTGAGTATTAAGCCAATGCTGCATGCCGGTGTTTTCTACAATCACTTGCGCGCTACTCAAGACCCCCGTTTGGCCAAGCTGCAATACATGATTAAGCAACACCGCCAAATCTTCCAAGCGGTTGGCCGGATACACCATGAGTTGTTTAGCTAATGCCATGCCACCTAATCCTTGTTATTGAACCACAACACTTAACTAGCAGCTGCTAGATACTCGCTTTTACTTCTATACTCAAATGGTTGTGAGCGTCACTTAAGTGCATTTGCTCGTCTTCTATAATGCAGCTGATATCCATGGTTTTTTGCAACAGTGGCTCAAGTGCGTCATCACTAGCGGCTTGAATGTGGAACACGTTAACCTTGCTATTGGCAGCCAAGCTAGCCCTATGTTTTGCTAGCCAAATATCCGCTTTGTTGTCGTGATAGGTATATATAGACACCTTTTCGGCTCGGCCACAGGCTTGTCGTATACGTTTTTCATCGGGCAGGCCGAGCTCAATCCAGTGAACAATTTCACCTGTGAGGTGCCGCTGCCAGAGGTCGGGCTCGTCGTTTGAACTAATACCTTTAGTCAGCTCCAAGTCGTCGTGAGCCGCATGTAAAAAGGCCACCAATCGGCACATCATGCGCGTTTCGCTCTCCGAGGGATGGCGAGCCACGGTTAGGTTGAAGTCGGCATAGTGATGGGTATTTAAGTTGGATAAGTTTAGATTCGCTTTGTAAATCGTCGCCCCGATGGCCATGTTTTTTCTCGTCGATGAATAGTTTTAGATGCTGACTGGTTATTATCAGCTAGAATACCATGAACCCTTAAATTAAAGTGATCAAAAACCATGCCCTCAACTCCCCTTTACGGATTTAGCGACACCAGTTATAAGACCATAGGCGAGGAAGTGGGTGTACGTGCTTTGGTTGATCGCTTTTACAGCATTATGGCGAGTCAGCGCGATTACCAACCACTATTTAACTTACACCCGGGTGACTTAGAGACCACCAAAGACAAACTTTCGCGTTTTCTTATGGGCTGGATGGGCGGCGAACGCACCTATCAAGCGGCATACGGCAGCCTTAATATCCCCATGGCCCACGCCCACCTTGACGTGACCCCAGCACTAGTGGATAACTGGTTAAACTGTACGCGCCAAGCGCTAGCGGAGTTGGGCCACGACGAAAAATTTAGTGACTATTTAATACAACAGCTTGCCATCCCCGCAGAACGCATTCGTTTAGTATCCCAGCAACCTAAGCACCAATCCGAGAACTCAGCAATAAGTTAGTTTCTGTTGTTTCTATACCGGGCACCTGACGAATTTTTGAAAGCGCTGCATCAAAACCTTCAAGATCAGCAGCACGTATTTCTGCAGTCAAATCCCACCGGCCGTTGGTGGTGTAGATTTTACTTATTTCTGTGATCAGCTTCATCTGCGCTATTGCCTCTTCTTCCATGTTGGGAACAGCGACAATCATTACCCAGCCGCGTACTTTTTTATCAAAGAAATCATTACGCACCACCGCCGTATAACCGGTAATAACCCCTTCTTCCTCCAGCTTTGCCATGCGCTTGGTAACCGTGGCACGAGTTAAATTTAGAGCCTTTGCCATGTCTTGCACAAACATGCGCCCATCCTTTTGCAACAAGCTTATAATCGCTTGATCCTTCGCATCCACAAAATAAGCCATTGAAACACCCCTACCAAATGTATTTTCTATCACGTTGATTATAAACAAATAGACCTTAATGTAAATATAACCACTCATAATGCATAAATATGAAAAATATTGAGCATATATTGCACTTACATTCGTACACCAAGGTCATTTAAAATTAATATCATATTAACCAGAGACGTTAGGCAAAACGATTTCAAAAGGGGGCATAAGTGAGCAAAACGAAATCAAAATCGGTTATGCAGGCAGAGCTTCACGCACTTGAAGGTAATCTTGAAGCGATGGAGTTATTAGCTCGGCGTTTTTTTGACGGTCGGGGCGTGGAGCAGTGCTACCTCATGTCTTATGTATGGTCTAGTATTGCTACCAGTCACGGTGTTAAACACCTTGGCAGCCTCAGTCATTTTTGCTTCAAAAAGATGAGTCACGCACAGCAATCTAGCGTGCACCAACACATCGATACCATCAAAGGCACACTAGCCAGCTCAGTCGTCGCCAGCGTTGCCTAAAGACAACCGTGGGGCCGCAGTCCGTTATGTCACAGAATTCCTTTTGTTATAAGGCTGCCTCTTTATAGAATATTTTTCAATATTTTAGAGCCTGACTGAGCATTCGCATTGCTTTTTAAATACACTGTTGGTAAAAACACCTATCACATTGATAAATTTTTTCTTTCAACCAATAGTGAATCAAAGGTAATCCCATGCTTATCGGCATACCCAAAGAACCTATGGTTGGCGAAACCCGAGTCGCCGCCACCCCAAAAACAGTCGCACAGTTAATACAGCTCGGTTTTGATGTCTGTATTGAGTCTTGCGCAGGCCTTGCTGCTAACTTTGATGATGCATCTTATCAAGCCGCTGGTGCTAGCATTAACACCGACACAAAAGCAGTGTACCAGAGCGACCTAGTACTCAAGGTTAACCCTTTGTTAGAACACCCAAGCCTACAGTGTCACGAGCTAGACTTGCTCAAACAAGGCGGTCACCTCATTAGTTTTATGGCCCCTGCGCAAAACGAAGATCAGCTCAAACAACTGGCACAGCGTAATATTACAGCCATGTCTATGGAGTCTGTACCGCGTATATCACGCTCTCAGTCAATGGATGCCTTAAGCTCCATGGCCAACATCGGTGGCTATCGCGCTGTCATCGAAGCGGCCCACCACTTTGGCCGATTCTTTACCGGCCAAATTACGGCTGCGGGCAAAGTACCACCGGCCAAAGTACTTATTATAGGTGCAGGCGTTGCAGGGCTCGCGGCATTGGGAGCTGCGGGCAGTTTAGGCGCTATTGTGCGAGCTTTTGATACCCGCCCCGAAGTCAAAGAACAAATCAATTCGATGGGTGCTGAGTTTCTAGAAGTAGAAATAGAAGAAGAAAGTGGCTCCGGTGATGGCTACGCCAAGGTTATGAGCAAAGCCTTTATAGAAGCCGAAATGGCACTATTTGCCGAGCAAGCCAAAGACGTCGACGTTATCATTACCACGGCCATGATCCCTGGCAAACCAGCGCCTAAACTAATTACCGCCGACATGGTCGCCTCCATGACGTCCGGTAGTGTAATAGTCGACTTGGCCGCGGGTGGAGGTGGCAACTGTGACCTCACGCAACCGGGCCAAGTGATTACCACTGACAATGGTGTAACCGTGATTGGCTACACCGATATGCCAGCTCGCTTACCTAGTCAAGCCTCGCAGTTATATGGCACCAACTTGGTTAATTTACTAAAACTGCTGTGCCCAGAGAAAGATGGTGAATTAGCAATCGATTTTGAAGACCCCATCATGCGTGGCGTAACTATCACTAAAGATGGTGCTGTCACATGGCCAGCCCCGCCCATTCAGGTGGCGGCGGCACCCACCAAAAAAGTAGAAGATAGCGCACCTATTGAGCCGGCTAAACAGGAAATGCCAGCACCGGTTAAATATGGCTTGGGGGCCGCAGGTCTTGCGTTGGTGGCTTGGATTGCCCTTAACGCTCCCTCGGCCTTTTTAGGCCACTTTACCGTATTTGTATTGGCTTGCATCATTGGTTATTACGTCGTCTGGAACGTCAGCCACGCCCTGCATACACCACTTATGGCCATCACCAATGCGGTGTCTGGCATTATTGTTGTAGGGGCTTTGTTACAAGTGGGCGATGAGCTTAATCTTGTTTCAATTCTCGCGTTGATATCTGTGCTCATCGCATCCATTAACATCGCTGGTGGTTTTTACGTCACCAAGCGCATGTTAAAAATGTTCCAGAAATAGGAGACAACCCATGCTAGCAGGTATGGTTATTACGGCTTACATTATAGCCGCAGTGTTATTTATTATGGCCCTTGGCGGCCTATCTCAACAAGAGTCTGCGAAACGCGGTATCTGGTTTGGCATTGTAGGCATGGGCATTGCCTTAGTTGCTACCTTGTTAAGCCCTAAAGTGATGGGGCTCACCACCGGCTTAAGTTACATCATCATTGCCATGCTCATTGGCGCAGCAATTGGTATTTATATGGCCAAACGGGTGGCCATGACCGAAATGCCCGAGCTGGTCGCCATACTCCACAGTTTTGTAGGTTTAGCTGCCGTATTTGTGGGTATCAACAGTTATTTAGATCATACCCAAGCCCTTACACCAGTGATGCAAAACATTCACCTAGTAGAAGTGTTTTTGGGTGTCTTTATTGGTGCGGTCACCTTTACCGGATCCCTAGTAGCCTTTGGCAAATTGCGCGGCATCATGTCCTCCAAAGCGCTTAACTTGCCCCATCGCCATAAACTTAACTTACTGGCCTTGTTAGTCAGTGCTGCTCTGTTGGTGCAATTTGTTAACCAAGGAGGCAACGACACCTACCTGATCATTATGGCGATCATCGCCTTTGTGTTTGGCTGGCATTTAGTCGCCTCAATTGGTGGCGCCGACATGCCCGTTGTCGTGTCTATGCTCAACTCTTATTCCGGTTGGGCAGCCGCTGCTGCAGGTTTCTTACTAGGCAACGATTTATTGATTGTTACCGGTGCCCTGGTAGGCTCCTCTGGCGCAATCCTCAGTTACATTATGTGCCGAGCCATGAACCGTTCTTTCATTTCCGTCATCGCTGGTGGCTTTGGTAATGACCCCATTACCACCGACGATGAAGAAGAAGGCGAAGTGCAACCCACGAGCGCCGAAGAAGTCGCCAGCATGTTAGTCAATGCTAAGTCTGTAGTCATCACCCCAGGCTACGGCATGGCAGTGGCACAGGCACAATACCAAGTGCAGGACATCACCCAAAAGCTACGGGCTCAAGGGGTAGAAGTACGTTTTGGCATCCACCCTGTGGCTGGACGCTTACCCGGCCATATGAACGTATTGTTGGCTGAATCCAAAGTGCCGTACGACATTGTATTGGAGATGGATGAAATCAATGATGACTTCGCTAACACTGATGTCGTGCTCGTCATCGGCGCTAACGATACGGTTAACCCAGCGGCCAAGAAACCCGGCAGCCCTATTGCGGGCATGCCCGTTTTGGAAGTATGGCACGCTAAAAATGTGGTCGTTTTTAAACGTGGCATGGCATCGGGGTATGCTGGCGTGCAAAACCCGCTATTCTTTATGGACAATACCAAAATGTTGTTTGGCGATGCTAAAACCTCGTGTGACCAAATAGCCAGCAATATTCAATAGCGCAAAAACGTTTGGAAAACGGCCTCTTAACCTGTAGCCAAATTTAGTTGGCCACAGGTTAATACCCGATGAAACAGAGCATCATTTTTCTGATGCTTTATAATCGTCTTCTATGCACGAGCTCGACCATATCCATTGTTCAGTTTGGTCAGAAATCTGATCGTGTTGTTGATCCGTGAGCATGACTTTGTGCTTATAAAAAGGGTGCTCGTTATACCATCGTTGGCATTTTTGGCGTACCTCATACCATGACTTGAGTGATTCAATAGGCCGCTTGTGGATGCGTTCACCGGACTGCTTACGCCTATGATGGTGTCGGGCGGGGTCTTGATCATGGCAATGGCGGCACCTTCACCGACCACCCGCAAGGCAAAGGCACCGCCTCTACGCTATCATGTTCTTGATGCCGCTTAGCGGCGTGCTACATTGGTTCGGTGGGGTGACTCTAGCTCGCGAACTGCATCTGCTGATAGGGCCGCTGGTGGTACTTCCACACCTAATTGGGTGCGCTCTATCAACAATTGTGGCTGAAAAGCAATGTCATGAGACAAATGATGCCTGTAGAAAAATAAGGACAAACAACATGAACCGCCGCTGTTGTTCGATTATGGCGGTTTTCCTCCCCGCAGCTATAACCACGGCACTTTCGTGCCGCTAATGGTCGCCTTTCCCGAAGCCGACATCCCCACCGTGCAGCATTTTCAGCATCGAGTGGCCAAACATACGCTGCTTGGCTTGGCCTGCACCGACTGAGTTTAGCTGTTAAGTTCAGCACACCTTCTCAACCGCCAAACACCCCCTGCCCAGTCTTCCACATCGGTCCAGAATTCGGCTTTCTTGGGGTTATTGATGTTCAGTGGTTGACTACGATTGTGAGGCTTTAATTCAATATACAAGGGTTTTTTTGGTACTTCACCCTCCTCAAGGTTCAGATTAAAGTAGGCCATTTTTCCAACCAGATGGCCTGCTTTTGTTAACCTAAGATTAACTTCATGTTTTAGGTAGCTGGAATCTTTAGAAAGGCCTCCCATACGCCAGCGGCCTTCGATTTTTACCCCATCGTCAGTCAATATCATGCGCCCTGTAGCCATATTCCAATTCTCAACCTGCCCTGCTACATGGTCCTCATAAACCACCCTGCGCAGGTTAAACTGGCATGCAATTGGCTGGGAGAACACGGCCAGTTGATATGAGCTAAAATTAAATTCTGTTCTATCAATCGGCTTGGACAACAATCGCTGTTGAGTCTGAGCGTTAAGCTTCAATGGATAGATGACAATACCCTGATTTTTCGGCAACAACTTCTGCGCAGACTGCTGCTTATTCCCATTCCCGCTACTGCCAGTGCCGCAATCTAACTCTCGTCGTTGGGCTTCTACCAAATAGACAGCATTATCTGCTTGCCCTGCGACTAAACGACAAACAGTTTTATCACTCCAACTAGGCATGTCTGCTGCCAACGCCGGCAAAGCCAATATGCTTGCAACGAGAATACGAGATGCCAACCTAATTGGCGCCCGACAAGCATGTAAAATAATGGACAGTTGAGACACGACTAACTCCTTTTAAACAAGCAATCTATGCAAACAAGTGCTCAAACACACGTGGCAAGTCGGGCTGATGAAATATCTGGCTGGCAATAAGGTCATGATCAAGGCCTAACGCCTTTTCAAGACAGGCCGCACAAACGGATCGATAGTCAATGGTAGCCAAAAGATCCCGCCTTTCAAACTGGTCTTTTTTACTTAACCCAGGCCAGTTAGTAACAACACGGCTACTGGGCAAAGCTCCGCCAGCTAGTAAACCAACACTTCCATAACCGTGATCTGTCCCCAGAGTGCCATTAACGGCTACTGTGCGGCCAAATTCGGTCAGCGTTAGAATAATCGCATCATCCCAGGCCTTACCTAGCCCTCGGCGATAACCCGCGATCACGTCATCAACCACACTTAATTGTCTTGCCAGCTGCCCTGCATCTGTGTCGCCTTCTTCAACCTGATTAGCATGAGTATCAAAACCACCAACTCGAATAACTGATGCCACTGGCCCATCGGTTTGGGCCATGACCCGGCCAGCATATGCGGCTAAGCTAGCTGGATCCCGTGGTACTTGTACACGCTCTTCACTTTTACGGGCCACCTTAGTGAACATTTGCGCAGCATCCATTTGATGTCCCATAGCAATCATTTCTACCAAATCGGCTGGTGGCCGACCAGACCCACGAATACTCGCGGGGTAGAAATTATCGTTGTCACGGTGCCCACGCAAAATCAACGGCATATCCAAAGACAAAGAGCGCCCCGCAACACCTGCCAATTCCAAAGCACGCCCCAACCAACCCGTTTTCTCACTGAATGGTGACAGACCACCACCTTCGATCATGTTTTGGCCTTCAAAATGGGAGCGTTTGGTGTACGGAAATGCCGTGGCGTGCACAGCGGACGCTTGGCCTCGAGCCATCAACTGGGCATAAAATTGCAGCGATGGATGTAAACCAAAGAAGTCATTTAATGGTAAGTAGCTTGCTGGTGAGATGGCCTGACGCATGCGCATTAGGTCTGCATCACCAATAGGCGGAATAGCGGCAAGTCCATCCATCCCTCCTTCCAAAATAATCACAGAAATACTGCCAAGAAGTTTGTCTTTTGTGAACCCCGCTATAGGCACCCCGGCAAGAAAGAGTGATGCGGCACCGGCCTTGAGTAGATTACGACGGCCAACTGTTAACTTAGACATATTCCAACCCCATTAACTCAGGACTGCACATAAGGGCAATAAACTGGTCCCTAGGCGAATTGCCCACACTGGCCACCAAATTCCGGGTTTGCTTTGCGGCCCCAATGCGATGCATGATTTCACTGGCCGAGCGGCGGGTATTACCATTTTTATGGATGGCATCGGCAAAACGAATGCGTCGCTCAAACATTTCTGCCGACATCCAGTCAACCCTATCGTCGGAATAACCATTGGGCTGGCGCAAACTCCAAAACGACTGTCCCAACTCTTTCAACACCTTTTTGCTGCTCATCAGTTGGTTATTGTAATTATCAATGTCTTCCCAACCTTTAAAGTAAGTGGCTCCTGACAAGCGGACAACCTGAAACAGCCACGTCATAGGCCACAGAAACTTTGCCTCAGGCGCAGCAATGGCAAGTTTAAATACTTGGGTGTGAATAGTCGGCAAATCTCCATCACCCTGACGCCAAGCTGATTTAACAGACTCAATTTGATCTTTGCTGGGGTTGTCACTAACAAAATGCTGACACAGTTTGGTGGAGATGTAATTAATGGTGTGTTCATGACTGGCAAGAAAGTCCGTTAGCTGGCGTAGGCCGCCACGGCCCGCATGAATAAGCTGCCCCATTACCTTCTTGGTACCGGGTTCTGCCCAACGTTTTTTGTAGGCCTTCCAATGGTTCATGCCACCGATCTTTTTACGCATACCGGGCAATTCTTCCTGGAAATCGACTCCCCAACCTGCCAGAACGTTAGCGGCACCGCGAATATCGTCTTCGGAATAACCTGCTGCAGGAGAAACGGTATGCAGTTCTAACAATTCGCGCCCTAGGTTGTCATTTAAACCTGCATGACAATTCGGTCGCCGATGGCAGCCTTTTGCATGTTCCGAGCGCTCACCAGCACTCCAAACGTTATCCAGATAAGTGAGCATGCCTGGATGGGTGGTGATGCCATAAAGCATTTCGGCAAAGCTACCGTTAAGTTTGGCGAGGATGCCTTTATCGATGGCATGGCCAATCATGTTGCCCGTATCAAAGGTATTGCCAATAGTGAAGTGATTGGCCCAAAAAGCTGTCAACCGTAGTTTAACTTGGTCAGCGCCATAGACATTGCGTTGCACAAACTTGTGTTCGTCCTTTTCCCGCATTAAGTGATTGCGCCTGTTAGCCTGGCGCGCAGCTTCGGTGTCCTGGCCGTTTTTACCCTCACGCTCCTGTTTTTTTAAGGCCCGATAACGGCGCCACATATAAGCACGCTTGGCCAAATTTGGCTGCAACTCATCAGGCCATTGAGCCACTTTGGCGTAAGCATGAGGAATACCCAAAGCTGGTGATGGTGCTTGAAGTTGAGACTGAACCCAGGCTTCCATGTCTTGTGGTAAGTCCTGATCATAACGAAACATCAAACCGATTCTTTGAGTGATTCTAAATTGCTCATTCATACAAGCGACCATCTCTGACAACTAGATAATAACCAGCTTAACGCAAACCATATATGACCACAATTATAGAAAGTCGATATAAAAACCTAAGACAAGCACTTAAGCCCAATCACCACTGAGTGGTTGGCCCTAAGGCTAACAGACCCCACTTTCAAACCTCATCCTTATATAGGTAAAGGGCTATCGTTAACCTTATCTTTAAGCGATGCTTTGGCTCTCTACATCAAACTAAAGGCAAAGACTAAACCTGACACCTTTGAGACCTCAGCAAGGCCAACGTTGCCTACCTTATAGAAGCTGTTGGGGATAAAGATATGGCAACCTACACGTCATTAGACGCTGGTTGTTTCCGAGACTAACGACACTAAGACAAGACGACCGGCTACTGAAGCAGAACTGAGTAACATCCAGACAGCGTGTATATCACTCAACGACGAAATTAGGTGGCTTACACTTGTGTCCGATACTGGGATGAGGCTCTCCGAGGCTGCGGGACTTTACTGGACTGATGTAAAGTTAGATGATGAAATACCACATATCATCATACAACCCAACGCCCATAGACGCCTTAAAACAGCTTCTAGCGAGAGAATTATTCCAGTTGTCGGTTTCAGCTTATGGGCTTTGAAGCAGGCCAAGGCTAACGCCACTGGACGACACGTCTACCCTAAGTATATAAAAGGAACCACTTGCTCCGCTAACTCTGCTTCAGCTGCAACAAACAAATGGGTTAAGAGCCTAGTTAACTCTGACATTTCAATGCACAGTCTAAGGCACTCGATGAGAGACCGTTTACGGTCGGCTCAATGCCCGACAGAAGTCATCGATCAGATTGGTGGTTGGTCCAGCGGGTCGGTAGGCAGTAAGTACGGCTTAGGCTACCCCATCCATATATTGTAGGAGTCGATGTTAAAGATGTAATCGTGTTCAGGCTACCTTTTGGTCATGCGAGTAGCATCTCCATTGGTAGCCGTATCGTGAACATGGTTCAAGACGAGGCGTAATATTCTGAAAGACGTACAGGGTAAGGGATAGAGCCACACAACGTAGCGAGGGACATAGTCCCGAGCGGGTGTTAAACAGTAGGCAATAGAAGAAGAGATGGTGCC
>JAPYOS010000020.1 GCA_029938085.1 Oceanospirillaceae bacterium
CTACCGTCATTTCTGCGTAACTTAATGCCATTGCGGCGCTACCTCGCGTCATTCCGGCTCTACCCAACGTCATTCCGGCGTAGGCCGGAATCTAGAGATCCTGACCTGCGTCAGGATGACAAACTAAACCACCACGACGAGCCTGCGTCTGGATGACAGGCTCAGTGATCAGTTCATTAAAGACGCACCGGTTTCCGTCCGTATCACCAGACCATTTTCCAGCATCTTCACGCTAATTAAGGGTTCCCTAGAGCCGTCTTTAAACCGCATCACCGAATGCTCCACCAAAATATCGTCATTTTCATAGATGCAGCGATGCATAATTTCCTGGTAGCTCGGCTCGGAAAACATCCCCGCGATGAGCTGCCTGTATTCTGGTTTTCTTACGGTGGTGCCCGATTGGTGCCGAATAAACTCAAAATTATCGTCATATAAAGACATTAAAGCGTCAATATCTCGGTTATCGTTGGCTTGTTTAAGCGCTGTAAATAATCCCATTACCCCATTACATAGTCTCCTGCTGTAGCTTTTGATTCCATTCAACAGCATGCACCCGATCTAACGTTAAATCTAGTACAGAAGTTGTAGTTGAATTAGCCCCAATAATTAGTTTTAATAACTAACAAGTGGCTGCAGCATAATAATAACCGGCCACAGGGAGTAGTCTATGTTGAAGCGCTTCAATAACTTGTCCATTCGCTATAAGCTTATGGTGGCCTTTTTATTAATGGCGGGCATCCCCTTTTGGGGTATTTGTTGGTGGTCTATTAATAGCGCCTTTGACAATTCTATGCAACAAACCGCCTTACAGATGGAGTCCGTACGGCAGATTAAAAAAGACCAACTGACGGACTACTTCGCTACTACCCAAGGCAACCTAGCAAGCCTGTCGGCCAGTGCTAATATGCTGCAGGGACAAGATCAAACAAGCACACAAGCTAAACACGCCTTGGCAGGGCAAGTTGACCAATACGGTTATGTCGACCTGTTATTGGTTAATCCCCAAGGCCAACTAGCTTACAGTGTAAAGGGCCAACTGACGGCTGGCGCCAATGTCACCAGTGAAGCCATGGTCAACACTGGCTTAGGCCAAGCCTTTAGACAAGCCCTTAACACCCAACAATTGGCCTTTGCTGATTTCTCCCTGTTGCAAGCCAATGCAGATGCTTCTCCTAATACCGGCCCCATGGCCTTTCTGGCCCATCCTATAATGAACCAAGATAGCCAAGTGGTGATGGTGGGCCTGTTGCAATTGAATAGCGATGGAATTAACGCCATCATGACTAAGCGTTATGGTATGGGAGAAAAGGGAGAATCCTACCTAGTGGGGCCCGATCACTTGATGCGCTCCGACTCTTTCCTCGACCCAGATCACCGCAGTGTAGCTGCCTCCTTTGCCAATCCAGACACGGGCACTATTAAAACCACCATGGTTCTGTCAGCCTTGGCCGGTAACACTGACGCACTAGAGATCAATGAAAACTACACTGGTATTGAAAGTTACACCGGTGGGTCTTGGGGTAAAACGTTGGGGTTAAAAGAAAAAGACATTTGGACTATTTCAGCCTACACACCCATTGACGCCTTTGGTGTGCAATGGGCTTTGATTGTAGAAAGAGATGCACTCGACGCCGCAGTTATGCTGATGGATCTGTATTTCCAAATGTATTGGATTGGCGGCATTGCAGCCCTGTTATTGTTATTAGCCGCTTATTATATTTCTCGCGTCTTTGCCCTGCCCATTTGTTATATCGCTGGGCAAGTAGGCCGCATCGAAAAAAGCAGCGACTTTAGTATGCGTTTGGAGTATATCCCCAGTGACAAGGACGAAGCAGGTCAAGCCGCCCACGCAGTTAACCGCCTCATGGATTCCTTGCAAGCCGCTTTAAGCGAATCCAACCGCGTGGTGGGTGACGTGGCCAAAGGCCAGTTTGATAGCCGCATTGAAGAGGAATTTAAAGGTGACTTGCTCACCTTAAAACAAGGTGTCAATGATTCTGCCGCTAGTGTGCAGCGCACCATGCACGGCCTAGAGCAAGTGATGAAAGCCATAGCCAGCGGTAACTTTGGCTATCGCTTAGACGAGATTGAGATGTCTGGCGAGTTCCGTAATGTGATGGAAAACACCCTCAACGTAATGGAAGACGCCATCGGTGAAATCAACCAAGTGATGCAAGCAGCCGCCAACGGCGACTTTGACTTACGCGTTAATACTCCTCTTAAAGGGGACCTTGATCGCCTTAAAAATGGTGTCAATAGCTCCATTGGCACCATTGCCACGGCTTTAAGTGAAACCGTTGAAGTCACCGAAGCCATGGCCCAAGGGGATTTAACCCAACGTATAGACGGAGAATACCTAGGCAGCCTTAATCGCCTTAAAGATGCCCTTAACAGCTCCTTGGAAAAAATGGATCAAACCGTCGGTGCGGTGCTGGTGGCCAGCGACAGCGTGGCCTCCAACGCCGGCGAAATCAGCCGCGGCTCGGAACAGCTTAGTGATCGCACCAACCAACAAAGTAGCGCCTTAGAAGAAACCTCCTCGTCCATGGAACAAATGGCCGCCACCATCCAGCTCAATGCCGACCATGCCAATCTCGCCGGCACTCTAGTCGCCTCTGGTAAAAAAGAAGCCACCGATGGCGTTGCAGTAATGCAAAAGGCTGTAGCCGCCATGAACCAAATCGACGTGGCCAGCCAAAAAATTGCCGCTATCGTTGACCTGATTGACGGCATAGCCTTTCAAACCAATCTACTGGCCCTTAACGCCGCCGTAGAGGCCGCCCGAGCCGGTGAACACGGACGTGGTTTTGCTGTGGTGGCAGGCGAAGTACGCACCTTGTCCCAACGAGCGGCTGAGTCGGCAAACGAAATTAAAGCGCTCATAGAGGATAGCTCGTCCAAAGTGCAAGAGGGTAGCCAACTGGTGGACCAAACAGGACAGGCCCTCAACTCTATTGCCGAATCTATTTCCAAAGTAAACGATATTGTGTCGGAAATCGCCACCGCGACTAGCGAACAGTCCTCGGTTATTAATCAGGTCAATAGCGCCGTGGCACAGCTGGAACATGTGAACCAGCTCAACACCTCGTTAGTGGAAGAGTCCTCAGCTGCCAGTTATTCGCTCAATGATCAAACCCAAGAACTGATCACCAAAATGCGCTTCTTTAAGGTACAAAAATAACCCATGATTCAGAAGGTACGGCTGGCGCTGGCGTTGCTGCTGTTGCTGCTTGGTATGGCAGGTTATGCCTTTTATAGCACCAGCGATCAATTTGGCGCGCCGTTAAAGCTAACCGATCTACAGGCCTATGAGAGCTCTAAACAGTTTAATGGGCAACAATTTACCAACCAAATCCCAACCACCAGCAATGCCAGCTTTAAGCGCGGTATGGAATCCTTAAGCGCATTCTTATTTAATGAAGCACAAACAGAACCCAGCCGTCCACTAGAGGTGTTGCCCGTAACCCGCCAAACCCTACTTAACCCACCCGACGAAATGCGCATCATCTGGTTTGGCCACTCCACCTTTTTAATGCAAGTACAAGAAATGAACCTGTTGCTTGATCCTATGTTAACCATGACGCCCGCGCCTCACCCCATGTTGGGCAGTGATCGATACAGTCAGAAGATCCCCATTAATATAGAGGATTTGCCGGCCATAGATGCCGTCCTGCTGTCCCATGATCATTATGATCATTTGGACTATACCTCCATAATAAAGTTAGACCCCAAGGTGGGCCATTATTTTGTACCCTTAGGGGTGGGTTTGCATCTACAACATTGGGGCATAAGCCCTGAGCGCATTACAGAATTGGATTGGTGGCAAACGGCTAACCTTGGAGAAAGTGTGTTTACTTTAACCCCCGCACGCCACTTTTCTGGCCGAAAATTTGAGAACCGTGACACTACACTATGGGGGGGCTGGGTGGTTGAAAGCCAAGAACAACGGGTGTTATTTACTGGCGACAGTGGTTACGGCCCTCACTTTAAAGAAATTGGCCGCCGCTTTGGCGGGCTGGATTTAGCCCTAGTGGAGACAAGCCAATACAATAAGCGCTGGCCCAACATTCACATGATGCCTGAGCAAGGCGTGCAAGCGGCTATTGATGCTAAGGCAAAGGTGATGATGCCAATACATTGGGGCGCTTTTACCTTATCACTTCACGCTTGGAACGAGCCACCAGAACGCGCCGTGGCCGAAGCCAAGCGACGTGGTCAAGCTATTGTGGTACCCAAAATAGGCGAAATTCTACAGCTAAGCCAAACCAAACAGCCCAGCGGCTGGTGGCGCGACTATTAGCCAGCCCACACCCAACGTCATTCTGGCTCTACCCAACGTCATTC
>JAPYOS010000021.1:0-3272 GCA_029938085.1 Oceanospirillaceae bacterium
ATATTGATTTTTGTTTTTTTCTAACCATTCATCAACTGCTTTTTTTATACCAGTTGAAAAAAAATCATAATCATCAACTATTATGATTCCATCTTTTACTAAAAGCTTTTCAATAATTTTTAGAACATTTTTTGTTGGTTCAAAAAAGTCAAAATCTACATATGCAAAAGAAACTGATTTTGGAAATTTTGTATAACTAACAAATTCTTCGTTAAAAAAACCTTTATTTATTATGTATCTTTCTTTATCAAATTTTATACTACTTAATTCGTCAATAACTTTCTCTTGTGGATGAGACATTTTTCCCTCATATTTTGATATATCTTTTAAATTAAATATATCATCTTTTAAATTGTCTTCTTTTGTTGGAGCAGGTAAACCAGAAAAAGAATCATATAGATATAATTTTTTTTTTGTATTTTGAATTAAAAATGCTATTAACTTCGATGTTTTCCCCTGTGCTACACCAAATTCACACACATCTCCATCTAGATTTTTTGTTTTATTTATTGATTCTACAATGCGTATTGCTTCAAAAGCGCTTGTGCCTTTTAACTCTAAAATAATTTTATTCAATTTTTTATAAAATTCATTTTGATTTTTATCACTTGTTTTTAAAATAGACTTTAAATTTTCTTTTAAAACTTCATTTAATAGGTCTAGATTTCTATCTTTAATAGAAGCAATGTAAGTGACAAATCGCTTAACTATTTTATGTATTATGTTCACTAGCTAAATATAATTTAGTTCAAATCAAATTTATATATTAATCACTTTATTTACAATAATTTAGTATAAAGTATTAATTCATACATGTTAGTTAGAATTGAATATTAATGAAAAAAAAAGTAGCTGTACTTTTAGTAAATAATGGTTTTGGAGAAGTTGATTGGATTCTTCCAGTTTTAGACAAATTATCAAAAAATTACACAATATTTACATATTTTAGATCCCAATCAGCTTTTAACTCATTAAAAACGGTGAATGAGATATTCTATTTATGGAAAAAAATTTCAAAAGGTTATTATGTGGAAAAAAAATTTGATAATTTTTTTTGGAAAAGTTTAAGAAAAGTCATTAACACCATTTATAAAAAAAATGTTAAAATAAATAGTTTCATCAATAAAAAAATTCATGACATCAATTTTATTGAAAATAAAATTTTTAATATTTTAGGATTAAAAAATTTTAAAATATCGATTTTTTTTTCTGAATTTGGAGTCTATTCAGGCTGGGTTGAAATAATAAAAAATAATTTTAAAAGACCATTAATAGTTCATTTTCCCAGCCACTCATCAATTTTTAATAAAAAACTTTCAGAAGATCAGTTTAGAAAGGTTAGAGTGCTATCAGGTGATCTTTTGTTGATTAGTGCAGAAAGAGATATTTCAAGATTTGCTAATTTTATTAGTGCTAAAAAAATATTTGTTGTCGGAGTACCTAAATTTGATAATTGGTGGATTAATAAAGTGCTTAATTCAAAACTTGATTTTGATAAAAAAAAATTACGAAATAAATCTGTTATTTCAATAGGTATTAGGCCTAAATTTCAATTTTTAGAAGGAAAAGATTTCATAAGATTAGAAAACCAAATCCATGACATAATGAAAGTTCTCTGTGAAATAAAAAATATACTTATTATAATTAAAATTCATCCTAAAACAAATCCACCTGAATTTTTTAAAATATTAGAAAATTATAATAATAAAAAATGGACTTTGAGCAAAAATCACCTAATGAGGCTTTCAAAAATTTCTAACTGCACAATAAACTCTATTAATTCAGCAGTACCTTTAGATGCATTATGTGTAAATAAGCCAGCAATTGAATTGTGGCCGGTAAGAAAAAATGAAACTAATAAATTCAATGAACAAAAAAAATTAGGTATAACAATACAAGCAAAAAACAGAAAAAATTTCTCTCGTTTAATTAAATTAGTTTTAAACAAACCTGATCATCCAATTTGGATAGCTCAAAAAAAAAGTTTTATGGATATATATAAATGTAAGAATTATGTCACTTTAAAAGTGATTAATATTTTAAATAAGAGTTTAAGAAAAATGAAAAATTCAAGATAAACGTATTATTCTCCTCCAGATATATTTATTGTTTCTCTAGCAATAAGGCTATTTTTTTCAGAAGATAAAAAATATATATATTTTGCAACTTCGTTTACAGTTGCCATCCTTTTAATAGGAATCAGATTAATTCTTTTTTTTAAATTTTTTTCCTTGTTTTTCTTGTTTAATTTGGTGTTTGTTACTCCAATTTGTAAACAGTTTACTAATATACCTTTTTTAAAAAATTTTTTGTAATAACTTGGGAAAAATTCATTCATATATTTTGAAAGTGAGTAAATAAAAGTATTAGGATGTCCACCAAATTTTGTTCCAATGCTTGAGGTTAAAAGAATTCTTCCCCATTTTCTTTTCTCCATATTTTTTAGTAATTTTTTTATAATGAGCACATTAGATAAATAATTAACATTAAAATGATCATGAAAATCTTGTACTTTAAAATTATTTAAAGTTTTAAATTTTATATAACCAGTTAAACCGACAAAAGAATCAAACTCAGAAAAATATTTTTTATTTTTTGTTATAAATTTTTCAAATTTTTCTATTTTCAACAAATTGAATTTAAATAATTTTAAATTCTTATTTTTTTTTAAATTGTATAATTTTTTTTTATTGGAATTATAGTGAGCGGTAACAATCCAATTATTTCTTAGAAACAATTTAACAGTTTCTAATCCAATATCTGAACTCGCACCTAATATAAATATTTTTTTTAATTTATTTTTCTGCATTTTTCCATTCCAGAACATGCTTTTCTCCAATCAGTGAGCCACTCACATCACATATATTACAGGGAGAAAAATCTCTATTTGCATTGTAAAGTTTTTTTCTTGATTCTGTAGCTTTTTTTGATGTCCATATATCTATAAAACTATTTTTGTTTAAATTTCCTAATATGTTTTTTTTACCCCAGTCATGTGAACACATCAATACATCTCCATTATAATCTAAAAAGAAAGTGTAACTTGGGTAATTGCATTTTTTTTCAAGTGGGTTTTCAAGAGCTTTTATTGAAAATTCAGCATTTTCTAAAAGACCTCCACGATTTGAAATAGTTATTCCAAAATTTTTCTCAGGCGGTAAATAACGATGTCTAATAACATACTGTTCCTTAAAAAGATTAATTTCCTCGCACATTTTTTGAAAGTTTCGAGCTTCTTCAGGCCCATCATAAACACTAATTAAAATTGTTGA
>JAPYOS010000021.1:3282-4226 GCA_029938085.1 Oceanospirillaceae bacterium
TCTTTTTCTAATTTTAAATTGATTTTCGTCAAGTCTGCACTTTTTCATTAATTTATACATTTTTTTTTCAGCTTCAATTCCATCATATATACTTATTAATAAACAATTTAATCCAGAGTCATATAATCTGAGTAAACGTTTTTTATTTAACACATCTCCATTAGTACTTAATTCTATTTGTGCATTAGGTAAAAATTGTCTTGCACTTAAAATATTTTTGTAGATTTTTTTATTTAGCAACGGTTCATTAAATCCTGAATAAATTAGCATTCCCTGATAATTATATTCAGAAAGTTCTTTGCAAATTTTAGTATGAAGTTTTTCAGTTATAAATTCTTTAATGTCTTGATAGTTTGGATCGCTTCTTGGACAAAATGAACATTTTCTATTGCAAGTTCCCGAGTCACTTATTTCTACCAAAGACGGTAGTGGAATATTTGTTCCTTTAATGAATTGTAAACTATTTTTTATTATTTTTGATTTTCTTTTTATATTTGGATCAAAAAATTTTATTTTTTTATCTTTCATTTTGACTCCTATATGAATTAATTTTATAAATTATATCAATTTACTATATTTGTTGATTTATATAAAATAATAAAGTACTTATTCTTAAAATTATTTATTATAATTATGGTTATTGGCTTAATTCCAAGTAGATTAAATTCAAGCAGATTAGAACAGAAAGCCCTATTAGAAATAGATGGGATACCTCTTATTATTCATACAATGAAAAGAGCCAAATTATCAAAGTTGTTGGATGATGTTATTGTTTGCACCGACTCAAATAAAATTAAAAAGATTGTTGAAAAATTTAAAGGTAAAGCTGTTTTAACAAAAAAAAAACATAAATCAGGCACTGATAGGATAGCCGAATATGCAAAAAAAATACCTAAAGCCAAGATTATTATAGATATTCAGGGCGATGATCCAATGTTAAATCC
>JAPYOS010000022.1 GCA_029938085.1 Oceanospirillaceae bacterium
GATAAACCCTGAAAACGGAGAATGCCTTATGAAAACACCTATGCAGTAAGAAGTATTAGTTTATTAATTTTGTTAATTATTTTTTATGGAACTGTTGCTGTCTAATAAACACAACAGTAAATGCTTATGAATGCTATTTCTAATGAAGTTAAAAATTTATCTGCTAATGAAGTTGTTTCCTCACATGTGAGTGATTCTGCTAATTCCAATAATCCTTTCACTGATGCTGAGATTGCTCTAATTCTTCCGTATAAGAAGAAGATTCTTGAATACTGGAATAAATCAAGAGATTCAATTATTGAAGTCGGGCATCAGTTGAGTAATGCGAAGTTTGATAAATCTATTTCCAAAGAGATGTATCAACATCTCATAGAAGTAGAGTGCGGTTTTTCAGTTGGCACTGCTGATAAGTTAATTGCTGTTGCGAAATCGCACAGAATTACTAGTTCACAGTATCAAGATAGTCTGCCAATTTCATATGGCACTTTATATGAGATTGCGACTATGAAAGATGATGTCTTTGAGAGTGCAATCAAAGATAAAGTTATTCATCCTGATTGTTTGCGAAAAGATATTGAGCAATTCAAGAAGAATGGTTCTTCATCTTTTGGTAGTAATGTGTCCAAGCAATCTACTAGCAAAGCATCTGATTATGATGAGCAGTTTGAGTTGATGAGTGTCTTTATTGATTCATCTAAAATCAAGAATAATGATGAATTCTTGAAGTTTAAAAATGCAGTGAGTATTGCGTTGAAAGATGTTTCTGGCATTCGTCTTGATTTTTTATCTCTTGATTCTTATTTAGAGAATCAAAGAGTCAAGAAGACTAAATCTGATTTGATAGCAGTCAAAAAGATTCTGAAAAATGAGATTGAGAAGCATGTCTCTCTTGATTCTCAATTGACTCATGCCTGCAAAAAGAGAAAGTTTAAAGTTGATTTAGACAGACTCTTGTATGGCAGTTCTAAGACGGCAGATGAGCAAATTGTTCATTATGCAAATACTTTGAAGCAAAAGTGGAAAGTTGACTGGAGAAGTTTCACAGTTGGCACTTCCATCGAGCAGAAGTGTGTTGGTGATATTCCAGAGTTTGATGTGAAGATTGCCGCATAACCTGATGTCGTCTGACAAACGCATCTAAAACTCCTATTCCTTGGAACCAGATATCGTGTCTGGTTCCTTGGATGGAGTCTTTACTTAATAATTAAATATAACTGGTGTTGTCTAATAAACACATCAGCATTTGCCTATGACTACTAAAACTAAAGATTGGAAAAAGAAATGGATTGGTGATGTGGTAAAGAGTGACCTTCCCGATAAGCATCCAGTTTATCTTTACGACAATACTAAATCATTACATCTGAACTATGATTATCATTTGAATAAACTTTCAAAAATCACGATTAGACAACTTCTTGATGATCCTAAATTTGATTATCTTATGTTGCCATTCATTCAGAAAGCACCCTATTTTCATTGGACTCGTGCTGAATTAGAAGCAAGAAAAGATGAAATATTTGAGTGTGATTGTTGTGATGATAAATCGGTATTGGGATATATGTCAGTTGGTGAATTGTTTTCTTTTGCTAGTAATGGTCGTAAATTTTTTGATCGTGAAGAACTCTTTTTATCAACAGGAGTAATTATCCACACGAAGTAAATCCTCTAACCTTCTGCCATGGAACTGGACTTTCTCCAGTTCCTTTGGTGGAACCTTTAAACTTTAAATTTAAATTGGTGTTGTCCAATAAACACATCAAAATTTGCCTATGAATATTCAAAATAGAAATGACTGGTCATCTGATAATCAAGTATCTCTCTGGTCAGAGAAATACCGTCCAAAACGAGTTGAAGATTGTGTGATACCTGATTTTAAGAAACAAGAATTGTTATACATGCTTAAATCAAATAATTTACCTAATCTGCTCCTCTATGGTTCCTCTGGCATTGGAAAGACCACAGTTGCCAGAGCAATGTGTGAGCAACTTCAATGTGATTATTTATTTCTCAATGGCAGTGATATTGGATTAAACTTTTCTGAATTTAAATACTCCGTTCAAAACTATGCCAGCACAGTCAGTCTATTTGGTGGCAAGAAAGTAATCATCATTGATGAAGCAGATAATCTTGCCAGTAATGCCATGAAATACCTTCGTGGTGCCATGGAAGAATACGCAAAGAATCGTAGATTTATATTCACCTGTAATTATAGCAATCAGATTATTCCAGCAATTCATTCAAGATGTGCTGTCTATAAATTTGAGATAAAAACAGAAGAATTCGAGGTTATGAAGAAGCAGTTCATTGATTTGGCATGTGCGATTCTTGATAAAGAAGAAATCACATATGAACTAGATGTCATCGAAAAGTTTTTAGATAAATACTTTCCTGACTTTAGACGAGTGCTGAATGAACTCCAGAAGCATTCCAAGTTTGGAGCAATTGATGAATCAATCCTTGAAGAAACTAATGATGATTCCATTGACCTGCTATTCGATACCTTGAAGCAGAATGATTTTGATGGTGTTCGTTATTGGTCAAAATCACATTTTAGGGATATTGAACCTTCTGAATTTTATAGAAAGTTGTATGACTCTATAGACAATCATTTTGAAAAGTCATCACGAGCATTAGCAACGATTAAACTAAATGATTACTGCTACAAGTCCTCTGTAGTTCAAGACCAAGAGTTGAATATGACTGCTTGCTTGCTAGATTTGATGGAAATCGTTAATGCCTGACTCTGAAGTTTCCTCACATGCGAGTAGATTTTAGTTTTACACACACTTCTACACACAAAACCTCCAAGAAGAAATAGAAGTTCACCAGTAACCCCACTGCCACACCCTCCATTTTTTCCATTCAAAACCCACACTTCCTAAAGATTATAAATACCAATAACTGACAGAAATGTTTTTACACAAAGAAACCCCACTCGATAAAAGTGTCGTTTTTGATACAAACTTTTGGTGGGGTTAGTCGGAAAGGAATTCAATGAAAATATTTAGATGCTACATCAAAGAACTGGAAGGCATTGACCTTCCAAAGCAAAGAAAGATGCTGTTGAGTCATTTAAAAAAACAGCATGGATTACTTGAGTCACATATCAAAGAGAAACTGACTGCCAGAATACTTGTAGAAGATGAATCCACTATAAGCAGTGTCTATAGGAACCAAGGAAGTGGGATTCCAACACTTAAAAACACCAATCATAAAACATCAGCAATTCTCTACTGGTATATAGACACAGAAACGAGAGACAACCTGGAACTCTTATTATTTGAAACAAACCCTGTCGACCAAGTAATAACTGCTGATTACAGCATTCCTACTTTGAATAAAGATGTCCTTGTTGTTGCTGATGGTGAAGATAGAACCCCTGAAGTGTTTCAAATGATCATGAGTCTATCTGAAGAGATATACCCATTGAGAAGGATTAGTAGTGAAATCCATGAGCAGTTAGGAGTGTCTATCAGTCATATGACGGTTAAAAACATCATTGATAGACAGCAAAGCAGACCCCAGTTAAAAAAGTTCTATAAAACACCAGAATTCGGGAAAAAACAGCAAAAACCTTTGGTTTTGTAAAAGCAAAACCATGGGTAGGTCTTATAAATATTTATGTTGGATGGGTCGAGTGGGTTCAAGTTTACATTAAGAACATTACTTCTGATGAACACTTGATGAGTTCAAGAGCATTACCATTCAATACTAATAAAGCAGAAAAATTACATTTAATACTTCATAAGCAATATCAATCAACTTATTAACTAAATTGAAATTGCTATTTTAAGTTCATATGAATTCACCAAAAGAAATACATAACAAACTAGAAGATGTAATAAAGCACCTAAAATCTCTTGAAGTTTTCTTATTGGATATTGATTGCCACTTCTTTCCCGAACCTTATGATTCCTCCCTTTGCCACCATTATGACTCCTTGGTGAACAAGTTAAATGAGAAGCAAAGATTATTATTTTTTCAAGGGAAGGTTCTGTTTAAAAACACTAGATAAATTCAAAGGAGAACATATGACAACAAAGAAAACAATAAGCACCAGAGAACTAAAGCAGAAGCATAACAAGTGGATGAAGAACTTTGTCTATGGAATACAGGAAATGGTTAATTCACATCCAAAC
>JAPYOS010000023.1 GCA_029938085.1 Oceanospirillaceae bacterium
TAAAACAGGATGATGTAGTTTGTGCCCAAATTGATTATGTCCTAGCTAATACTATACAAGGGTTGGGTCTTTATGTAAGAGAGTTTAATCCCGATTTAATAGTTGTCCATGGAGACAGAATTGAGGCTTTAGCTGGCGCTACGGTTGGGTCGCTAAACAATATTTTGGTGGCTCACGTGGAGGGCGGTGAAATATCTGGAACCATAGATGAGCTTCTGCGACATGCCATCACAAAGCTGTCGCACATTCATTTTGCAGGGAACAATAAAGCTAAAAAAAGACTCATTCAACTCGGTGAAAAACCTGAAAATATTTTCGTAATTGGCTCACCCAATATCGACATAATGCTTTCTAGCAAACTACCTTCTCTTCAAAAAGTAAAACAACGTTATCGATTTCTATTTAAAAAATATGCGATTTTTTCTTATCATCCCGTTACAACCGAATTGCATCTGCTCAAAAAGAATATTACTACTGTGCTTGAAGCTCTAAAAGGTAGCGACTTAAACTTTGTTGTGATTTATCCAAATAACGATACCGGATCAGAGGTTATCGTAGATGAAATTTCAAAATTAAAAGATCATGATAGATTTAAGCTGGTCACTTCAATGCGATTCGAATATTTCCTAACCCTTTTAAAGCGCTCATCAGCCATCATTGGCAATTCAAGCGCATGGATCTGCGAGGCTCCTGTTTATGGAATTCCTACAGTTAATATTGGCACTCGACAAAACAAACGCTCCAATTATGATTCGATCATCAACCTTCCAGAAAAAAACAAGAAATTGTTGCAGGTGTTGCAAAATTTACCAAAAAAAAATTCTCCGTCCTTACATTTAGGGAAAGGCAATAGCGCAAAGCTTTTTAGTGATATTTTGAAAAAAGAAAATTTCTGGAAAAGAAGTTGCCAAAAAACCTTTCGCGAAATATAGCCACCAAAACCAGAATTTAAAAAATGTTAGATTTTGAGTTAGCATCTCTTTTGCTTAAATATAATACCTGGAAGGGATAATAAGTCCGAATGGTCAGACACTATTTAAAATGACTGAAAACAATAAAAAACAAAATGTAGTTGGAATCATTCCAGCACGTGGCGGATCGAAAGGAATTCCAAAAAAGAATATTTATCTTTTTGCAGGGAAACCTTTGCTCGCTTATACAATTGAGGCTGCCTTAAACTCAAATACTTTATCAAAAGTTTTAGTCAGCACAGATAGCGAAGAAATTGCCGAAGTTGCGTTAAGGTTTGGCGCTGAAGTTGTCTGCCGCCCTGATGAGCTGGCAGGTGATGACACCTTGGTCCTTCCCGTATTACTACATGCTGTTAAACAGATGGATGTTGTTCCTGACAAGGTTGTAACCTTGCAACCTACGTCACCCCTTAGATTGTCGAGGCATATTGACGAAGCCGTTCAGCTCCTTTCCTCAGAATGGGATGCTGTCGTTAGCATTAGCGAAGTCCAACTATCACCTTTCAAAATGTATCGACTGGAGGGAGACAAACTCTTACCTTTTGTAGCTGATTCCAACCGGGAAGGGGTTCCTCGCCAACAATTGCCGAAGGTATATCGCGATTCGGGCGCAATATATGTAACTTGGCATGACGTTTTGACAAAAAAGAATACGATGAGAGGAGATAATATTCGCTCTTACTATATTGACCCAAAATATGCCATCGATATTGACAGTATTATAGATTTAAAACTTGCAGAAGTTTTATTGAAGGAGGAAAGGGGATCAGACTCGCAGAAAAAATGACGAATGAGAATCCAATAAATAGCCAACCTTTCCTTTCTAATTTTCACAAAGACTTAAAAACTTATCTCAACTTATTTAAACCGATTTGCTGCATAACTAGCTAAAACCCTCAAATGCCCAAAACTCTACATGTATCTATAATTGGGTCTGGCCAAATTGGTAGTCGCCACCTGCAAGCACTTGCTCACTTAAAAGAGTCCGTTCGAATTCAGTTGGTGGACCCTTCCCAAAGCTCCCTGGATGTTGCATGCCAGCGGTTCCATTCTATTTACCAAGGAGATCAAAAAAAAATAACCCTGGAAACTTTTAATACTATAAAAGATATAAACGAGCCTCAAGACATGGTTATAGTGGCAACCGATGCCATCGTAAGGAGCACCGTAATAAAGGATTTGATTCAGAGAAAAAAAATTCAGGCAATGATTTGTGAAAAGGTGTTGTTTCAAACGGAAAATGAATACTACGAAATCGACACTCTTCTCAAAACAAAAAATATTCCCGCATGGGTGAATTGTATGCTGCGCGCAACAGAATTTTTCATAAACCTGAAAACCTTACTGGATAAAGAAGAAATCATAAAAATGAAAGTGGAAGGAACCGATTGGGGCTTAGCTTGTAATGCGATCCACTTTCTGGATTTATTTTCTTTTCTCACAGAGTGCAATGATTTCGAGTTCACCGATGTCAGCTTTGATCAAGTGATAACTGATTTTAGGCGCCCGAAATCTAAAGAGTTTATTGGGGAAATGGCAGGAAGAAATTCGATAGGACATCAGCTTGCTATGAACTGCAAGGAGAGCGATGCTGATTCAAAAAACTTGCGCGGAATTAAAACCATCAGTATTGAAAATGGAACCAAGCACCATTTCATCACCGTATTTCCGGACCAGGTCACCCATAGAACCTTAACGGGAAAGAGTGAAGCCGAAGTGACTGAACCTTTACCCTTGCAAAGCCAAATCACACACCGTTTGGTCGAAGATATTGTTCGTAACGGTGCGTGTGGACTGCCGACCTACCCCGACTCCATGACTCTTCATTTATCTTTGATTAGAGAGTTTCTGAGCCATCTTACAAAAATAACAGGAAAGAATGTTACACGATGTCCAATAACCTAAGTTCTCAAAAAGTAGCGGTATTTGGTGTGGGGCCAGTGGGAAAAGAGTACTGTAAAATTCTCCAGCAATTGGGTGTTGATTTCTCCGTGGTCGGAAGAAGTACAACCGGGGTAGAAAGGTTTACTTCTGAAACGGGAATTATGGCATTGCCTAATGGAGTAAAGGGCTGGAAAAGCCACGGAGACCTTAGCACCAAATCCGCAATTGTTGCGGTAAATCTAGAAGAATTAGCACAAGTTGCTATCGATCTGATGGATTGCGGAATCCGCAACATACTCCTGGAAAAACCCGGGGGGATAAATGCCGAAGAAATTAAATTGGTGAAGGACAAGGCCAAAGCGACTGGAACCAAGGTGTGGATAGCTTATAACAGGCGATTTTATGCCTCAGTATTAAAAGCGCAGGAGATAATTCGGAATGATGGAGGTGTAAAATCTTTTAACTTCGAATTTACCGAGTGGCCGCATGTTATTTTGGAAAAGGTGGAAAGCGATGTTGCAAAAAGAAATTGGTTTCTCGCTAATTCTACTCATGTAGTGGACATGGCTTTTTTACTAGGTGGCTTTCCAGAAAAACTAGAGGCCTTTACCCTTAAAGGATGCGACTGGCACCCAGATTCGGCTATTTTTGCGGGCTCTGGCGTATCCCAAATGGGAGCTCTATTTTCATATCAGGCAAACTGGTTGGCGCCGGGGCGTTGGTCTGTTGAAATTCTAACCCTGAATAATCGTTTGATTTTCCGGCCTCTTGAGAAACTACAGATCCAAAAGCCAAAATCGGTGGCAATTGAATTCGTGGATATCGATGATCAACTGGATGAGGAGTTCAAGCCGGGTTTTTTTAAGCAAACAGAACTTTTTTTAAAAGGGGCCGGTCATGAAAATTTTGTTTCAATTGAAAAACATCACAAAAATGTGATTTGCTATTTCCAAAAGATTGGATATCCTCAACGAGTGTGACCCTGTCTTCACT
>JAPYOS010000024.1 GCA_029938085.1 Oceanospirillaceae bacterium
CAAATAAACCTGAAAGAATTCCAACAATTGTGCTAAGAGAAAAAATTGTAATTATGTTTACTGATACTTCTGCTATAGGTAAAAAAACTTCCATAAAAACTTAAGTTAATAATGAATATTCCTCATAACAATTTATGTCAATAGACATATTAATGAAACAAAGTATATAAATTTTAAGATGAATAAATTTTTAAATGTTCTAACTATATGGATATTATTTTTTATACATATAATAGGAGCAACGGCAAATTGTTCTGGTGGAGAATGTGAATTTACCAATAGTAATCATTATAAATATACAAAAACATACTTTATACAAACTTTAAGCTTTGAAGAAGTTGAAACAGATTTTTTACATTTCACAATATAAAAAAATGGCGAAAAATGTGATGTTTTTGAAACACGTGAAGAAAACTAATATAAGTTTAAAGTTTAAAAAAAATTATTTAAAAATATTACTAATTTGATCATCTAAATTATTATTTTGTTCAGTTTTTTTCTTTTCTTTTTTTAAGTTTGTATCAGTAATATCATTTAATATTTTGGAGTTAATGGAATCTTCTACAACAGTTTCTTTGACAAAAGGAGTACCAATTATATTATTTTTAATTAAAGAATTATTTATTTCTTTAACTTTTTTAAAGATATTGTTTTTTTCATTTTCTACATCAGTAAAATTATTCTTAATTGTTTCGTATTTTTTTTTGAAATTAATTATCTCGCTTGACAATCTTGTATTTTCATCTTGATAAAACTTTATTTTTGAAATCATTTCATCTTTCTTTGATGTATCTAAAGATTTTTCATTTGATAATCTTGTATTTTCATCTTGATAAAACTTTATTTTTGAAATCATATCATCTCTCTTTGATTTATCTAAAAATATTTCATTAAAATCTTTTTTTGATTCATTAACTAAATTGAGTTTTTCTTGTAACTTTTTATAATTAGCAATATATCTAGATAGAGTATTTTTAAGTTCAGCATTGTTAATCTTAAAAGATCTATCAATTTCTAATACTCTTTTTTCTGAGTTTTTTAAATTCAATGTGAGCTGATAATTCTTTTCCTTATAATCTTCTATTAATGTTTTTTGACTACTAATAATACTCACATGTAATTCATTTCGTTTATTTTGATCAAATATTATTTCTTCATCGTATAATTTTTTAAGTTCAGTTTTTTGACTCTCGATTGAATTTTTAATTTGTAAAGTTTGTTGTTTAATATTGTTATTTAATTGACCAGCAGATCTTTTTATATCTATAAAATTTTTTACTAGTTGATTATTAATTTTATTTTCTTCCTTTTTAACAAGAGAATATTTTGTTTTAATAAGGTCGTTAATTTTTAGAATTGCATTTTTAAATGTTTGCTCTGAGCTTTGATCAGAAACATCTCTTAATGTTAATGGTGAATTTAGATAGGAAATATGTGTGTCTTTATTATAATCATTCATAAAATGAATTTTTTAACAAAACTATTAAGTGCGATCTATAGATGTTGGTGAAAAAAAACGAAATTTTTTTCTTTTTTTATTTTCAGTTCCTTTTTTATCTTCAGTTCCTTTTTTATCTTCAGTTCCTTGATCTTTATCTTCATTTCTCTTATTGTCTTTATCAAAAACTGCTAAATTTACCACTTCGCTACTGTTGACTTTAATTTTTTGTTCCTCTTTGTTGTTAGGTATATTTTCCGGGTTATTATATGAGCTGATCTTTGTTTCTAAGTAGTTTGTTTTTTTTTCAATATCTTTGTTTTTAGTATAAATATCTTCATGCGTTGTTTTTAATTGTTTTTCCATATCAGTTATTTTAATTGCTAATTCCATTTCTTCTGAATTGGACTTCTCTGTATCAGTTAAACGTTTTTCAAAAGCTAAAACTTTTTCTTCTAATTTTTTTTGGTCATCTAACTCTTCTGTTTTGATTTTTAATTTATTTTCTAAATTTATAATTTTATCTTTATTTTCATTTTTCTTTGCATTTAATAATATTTCAGTTTTATCTAAATCTTCACCTAATTCAGCTAATCTATTTTCTAAATATTTAGATTTAGACTCATAAATCCATTCTTCATTACAAAACCTACATTGTACTATTCTGCCTTCAAGATAAGAATCTTCCTCTATAGTAGAGAATTTTTTTTTGCAATTTTTGCAGTGTAAAATCATAATTTATTAATAAATTTAACTTTTTAAAAGCAATGAGTCAATAATTACAATTAATAATATTAGATATTTGTGGAAAAAATTTAAATTTTAGCGAAGATTCTACTAATTGCTTCATCCAAGCTTTTTTGTTCTTTATCATCTAGTTTATCAACATTTTTTTTAGCATCGACTGAGGCATCTCTAATAAGGGGTGATGAAATAATATTTGTTTTTTCTTCTATTGATTTATTTAGATCTTTAATCTTATTTGATATTTTTTCTTTTTCTATTTCAATATTGTTTAAATTTTCTTTGGTGATTTCGTTTTTTTTCTGCGTAGATAGCAGTTCGCTTGACAATCTAATGTTTTCATCTTGATAAAATTTTACTTGTTTCGCCTCTTTTTCTAATTTTAAATTTTTTGATTCCTCAACTAAATTGAGTTTTTCTTGTATCTTTTTAGAATTAACAATATATCTAGATAGAGTATTTTTAAGTTCAGCACTGTTAATCTCAAAAGATCTATTTTTTTCTAAGGAATCTTTTAGATTTTTTTTTGTTTCTTTTAGATTAATTTTTAATTTTTTATTGTTGATATCTAAGTTTTCTTTATTTTTACCAACTTCGTTTATATCATTTTGTAATACGTCGTTATTAATTTTTAATTCTTTATTTTCAATATCTAGCTTTTCTTTAATTTTAGTAACTTCATTTAAATCATTTTGTATTACGTCGTTATTAATTTTTAATTCTTTATTTTCAATATTTAATTGTTTCTTATTGATTTGTAATTCTTTATTATTTTCTAAGGCAGATTCATGCTGATTTTTTAATATTTCATAATTATTTTTTAATTTGTTTTCAATTTGTTTTAAAAAATTAATTTTATTTTTTAAATTTTTAATTTCTTCTTGTTCTTCGATAATTAATTTAAGAGTATTTTTCGTAACCTTTCTTTTAAGATATAGATAAAGTTCATTTATCATGTGATCTTTCAATTCTGGTTTAATTTTAATTTTATAATTTAATGAATTTATTTTACTATTGGTTATGTTTGATATTTCATTCTTTAATACTAATGTTTTATCTACATTTTGAATATTTTTTTCCTGTTGTAGAATACTTTTTTCTGCTTCTATTATTATGCTTTCACTTTCAGATGATAATTTTATTTTTTTTGTTGCATTATTTTTTTTTAGTAAAGCTTCAGGTTTTGGATTTAAATAATTATTTGTAGCCTCTACTATTTCTTCTATTGAATAAATTTTCATAATTTTTTCGAATCACTTTAAGTATATTTATAATGTATGATTCGTTTTATTCAAGTATTGGTTGTATTTGTTAATTACTGGAGAAGAAATATTAGATTTAATTTTTATTTGTATATAAAATATCACTAATCTCACTCTGCGGCTTAAAGCCTGGTACAATTTCAATTAAAAGATTTCGTAATTTCTCATGATCATCACTGTCATTTATAACTTTTAGATTTTCTAATAGCAACTTTAGCTTATCCCAATTAAGCTTATCCTCTTTTGCGCGCATAATAAGTGGATTAGCTGTCCCACTTACATTATCACCTATCAGTAACTCTTCATATAACTTTTCACCAACACGCAA
>JAPYOS010000025.1 GCA_029938085.1 Oceanospirillaceae bacterium
TGTTAAAGAGAACATTGACGTTGATAAATTAACAAAAGAATATGACGTAAACTATCCAACTTGGTCAGTTTTAATTCAAAGAAATTTTCACCCTTCAGGAGATGACGCAGATGAAGGTGATGCATATACAAATTTTGGTATAATGATAAGTGAACAAGTAAGCTTTTATGGTGATGGAAATGATTTTAAGAAATGGATAAGAACTAATATGTTGGGAACTAGCATTGGAAGATGTATTTGACCAGATGAATTATGACTCAAAATTCCATAGCAGCACTTAATCACTTGAAAGATAGTCAATGGAATCCATATTTTTAATTTTCATTTTTTAAGACCAGGCGATAACGTGCTTTGCCTGACCTCAGTTTTTCCATCGCGTCATTGACTTTATCCATAGGGTAAGTTTCTACCATCGGTTCTATCTGATGTCTCGCAGCAAATTCCAGCATCACCACCATTGCGTTCGGGCTTCCTAGTGGACTTGCCGAAATCGATTTCTGCCCAAATAATAAAGGGAATACAGGCACAGGTATAGGTTCCATGACCCCCCCAACAATATGAAGTCGGCCTTTAGGTCGGAGTGCATCGATATAAGCTGGCCAATCCAGTGGCACGTTTACCGTGGAGATGATAAAATCCAAAGACCCTGATATTTTTTTCAGAGAATCGGCATCTGATGAGTCGATAAAGTGATCAGCGCCAAAACTTTTAGCTTCTTCTTCTTTATTTATATTTGAAGAAAATGCAGTCACTTCACAACCATATGCGTCTAAGAATTTTAACGCCATATGACCTAACCCGCCAATTCCAATAACCCCTACACGATTGGTAGGCTTTACATCAAACTGAAGAATTGGATTAAAAACTGTTATACCGCCACACATAAGCGGTCCTGCTGATTCCAAATTAACTCCATCAGGAATAGGAATTGCCCAAGTTGCGTCAATACGTAAACGGTTGGCAAATCCTCCGTGCCGCCCAACAATAATTCCCTCAGTGCTTTCACAAAGATTATGATCTCCTCCCACGCACCATTCACAGTTCATACAGGAATTCGAAAACCAACCAACCCCTACCCGTTGCCCTACTTTCAAATGTTTTACTTGTTCCCCAACTGACTCTATATTGCCAATAACTTCATGCCCTGGGACTAAAGGAAATGTAGATATTCCCCAATCGTTATTTAACATGCTTAAATCAGAGTGGCAGATACCACAGGTTTCTACTTTTATCTGCACTTCATTTCCTGCCAATATCCCGGCTTCATATTCAAAAGGTTTAAGCTCTGCTTTGGCTCCTGAAGCAGCATATGCTTTAAATATCATTCTTTTTTTCCTTCTTAACGTTTAGGAAATTCTTTAAACAGAGATGATTGGTTTTTACCAGTTGATTTCACCGCTATTTAATTGAAATTTTATAGCTTGAAACCGCCTCCTATCCACTCAATTTTTGACTATCTTATACTGTATTCAATTTATCTAAACTAAATTAATTTAAATATCTTGAATGCCAATTTATTTCATGATATAAAATTGTAAATATTTAATAAAATATTCAATATTTACATGAAAACCATTAAACCAGCCACAACCAATTCTTTAGAGGAAACTCAATTAAGTATTAGGCAAAGGATTCTTGAAAAGGCGTTTTCTCGTTTTGGCCGCTATGGGTTTGGTAAAACCACCATGGCCGAAATAGCAAAAGATTGTGCAATGTCGCCGGGAAATCTTTACCGCTATTTTAAAAGCAAAAAGGATATTGGTGCGGATTGCGCCAAGCAAGCTATGTCACAAAAACTAGAACTGGTGCGAAAGATTATCGATAATGAAAACTTTAGTTCCATTCAAAAGCTGCACGCCTCGACCTTAGAAGTACTTAACTACATGCATTTTCAATTTTCAAATCAGGCTGAACTAATGGAACTGGTGGACTTTATTTCACGTGAACGCTGGGACATTGTACAGGAGTATATGAAACAGGAAAGATTTCTAATTTCAGAAATCCTTTCGCAAGGAAATAGCTCCAGAGACTTCAATATACGAGATGTACAGGAAACTTCAAAATGGATTCAGGCAGCTTTAATGAAGTTTTTCTCCCCAAGGTCTATGGATGCATTCACCTTGGAAGAGTTGAGAAAAGAAGCAGAGGGTGTAGTCAACACATTAATTAGAGGCCTAAAATAGAGGAACTTTTAAACGAAAAATTAACTATAAAATCACATATTAACCTGAGGAGCAACGACTATAGCGTACGAAAACAACCCTAATTACATTGATGAAACACCTGGTATAAAAACTTACTGTACCTGTGGGGAATCATCCAAAAAGCCTTACTGCGATGGCTCCCATGAAAATCTTGGCATAGAAAAATTACCTAAAGAACTTGTGGTAACTGAAGCTAAAAAAATGGCTATTTGTGATTGCGGTCAATCCAGCAAACTCCCATTTTGTGATGGGACTCACGCAAAACTATGAGCACAGACTTTAAAAATGAATTTGGAGATTGGGTGATTCGCTTTCGTTGGTGGATCATTCTATTTACAATTACACTTGTATTTGCTGCTGCATCTGGGGCACGCTTCCTCAGTTTTTCTACTGACTATCGTGTGTTTTTCAGCAAAGATAATCCTCAATTGGTTGCATTTGAAACATTACAGAATACCTATACCAAAAACGACAACATAATGTTTGCTGTTGAACCAAAGGACGGCAAGGTATTTACGCAAAAAACTTTAGCTATCATAGAAGAAATCACTCAAGCTTCCTGGCAAATCCCCTATTCTATTCGAGTCGATTCGATAACAAATTTTCAACACACATGGTCGAACCTAGATGATCTAGTGGTTCAGGATTTAGTAGAAAACAGCCTCAACTTTACAGACATACAATTACAAAAAGTCCAAACCATAGCATTGTCTGAACCTCTCCTCCTGAATCGGCTAATAACTCCGAGTACAAATATTACTGGCATCAATATAACCATCAACCGACCTGAAAAATCCATTACCGAAACTCCGGAAGTAGTAGCATTTGCGCGTAATATGAAAAACCAATTTCAGGAAAAATATCCAGAGATTAATATATATTTAACCGGGGTAGTCTTTATGGATAACGCCTTTAACGAGGCGGGTGAAGGAGATATGAAATCTCTTGTTCCATTCATGTACGGCATTGTGCTGATCGTGATGGCTCTCAGTCTACGCACTTTTTGGGGAACTTTGACAACTATTTTAATCATGGCTTTTTCTATTCTCACTGGAATGGGAACTGCTGGATGGTCAGGAATTTCATTAACCCCCATTTCAGCCAACGCACCGACTATCATTCTAACTCTTGCAGTAGCAGACAGTATTCATATCCTAGTCACGCTTTTTTATGAGATGCGGCATGGTAAGCCTAAATATGAAGCAATCAGAGAGTCGCTGCGCGTAAACCACCAGCCGGTTTTTATAACCAGTCTTACAACCGCAATAGGTTTTCTCAGTCTTAATTTCAGCGACTCACCTCCATTCCAAGATCTCGGCAATATAGTGGCAGTGGGAGTAATGGCTGCTTATGTTTACTCTGTACTTTTTTTACCTGCGATGATGGCAATTTTACCTTTGCGTGTAAAAACAGTCGCATCTTCAAAT
>JAPYOS010000012.1 GCA_029938085.1 Oceanospirillaceae bacterium
CAGCATCATTTCGAGTGACTTTAGGCGCGGGATCTTCAGTGAAGCCTGCCAAATAGCCAGAGCTAACTCCATAAAGCGTCGCGAGCTTTGCCAAAGTGCTCATTGGAATAGGTGATCGCCCGGCCTTCCAGTCTGATACGTACTGTGGTGAAAGCTCAGCATCAATCGCTATTAGCTTGGATATGCCGCGCTCTTGCGGGTGCTCGTGGAATGCTTGCGCTGCTTTTTTCACTCGCTTCCACACTAACTCCCTGCTTGGGCCGCTTTGCTGTGGATTTGTCATCTTATGCAAGCTCTATCGAGAGGCGAATTTACCCATAGGGTATGACTTTTTACGTAGTTTATTGGCTATTGTTGAAATTGTAATTGATCAAATTTATGTGGTTTGTTGCCTTCATACGTTCATATACGTACTATTTACATATTGAATGAATGCGAGGCTACCCAGATGTCGACACCCACAAAAGTTAGTTGCAGTCACAAGCCAGACCAAGTTCCGTTAAGACCCACCACGCTGCGTGACGTTATTAAGGATTGCGGCGGCGCCTCGGTTGTTGCCGAGGCTTTGGGAGTCGCAGTCACAACCGTTTACGACTGGTCACGTCGTGGGCGTGTTCCTGATTCAGACCTGAAGGCGTCTGGCGGGACTACCTACAGCGATCAATTAGCAGATCTCCAGAGCACTGGCAGCCTTTCAGCGAGTGTCATTCGCCGTCTTGGGCGGCGCATTTAGCCCAGGAGTGAGCGCTATGAGTTTCGTTTTTGATCGTTGTGAGGTGAATGTATGAGCACTGCAAGTGAAGAGCAACGCAACCTCGATTTGCTCAAGGCTGCGCAATTGATGCTAAAGCACGGGATTAGTCCTGAGGGCGAGCTTCAGGCGGCATTGATCAGCCAGCCATCTCTTCCAGAAGAGCGAAGCGCATGTCCTCGGGAGCATCCACAGCCGCTGGATTTGCGGCCCTATCAGGCACAGGCATTAGCTAACCTGCTCGGGCGGGATGATACCTACGGCTACGGCGGGGATGTCACGGTGTTCAATGAGGCCGCTATAGCGATCCATTCCGCCTTTACCCATCTTAATCTTCTTTGGGCGCGAGAGAGCGGTAGTAATCCGCCAGATGTCGGTGAAACGCCGTTAGCAGCGTCATCCGCTTCTCAAGGGTCTGATTAGTGCCTGTTTTAGCGAATTGTCCAGATTTCAATAGCGCCAAGACAGCCTCGTGCGCGGCTTCGTCGGCACGCTCGTATAGTGGTTCGTCTGACATGAGCTTTGCTCCTGCTTCTGTGTGTGGAAACCAGAGGCTAACAGAGCTTTGCCTTGTGTCGGCGGCGAGTGCCGAGCTCTTTGGTTGTAAGCGTTCTTTCATGGTTTTTTATTCAGGGGGAGGTGCGTAGCCGTGCAATACCTCGTCTCTATCAACCAAACCAAGGCGCTGGAATGGGGCTTGAATGCACAGCAGGCCATGCTGTTTGCGTTCCTGCACCAGGTGCCTACGTGGGCGGATTCCCGCGAGATAGACGGCGTTGTGTGGTTCAACATCGGCAAGGGCAAGGTGATCGAAGAGCTGCCCCTGCTGACCGATAAGCCCGACACCGTTTACCGCTTGATGAAGCAGCTGCGCACCGCTGGCCTTATCTGCATGACCAGCTGTGACAACAAGACCTACATCCACCTGACCGAGAAAGCGAAGGGCTGGAACCGCGTGCAGGGGTCGGAAAAAAATCCGACCTCTAAAGCCAGTGCTAAAGGGTCGGAAAAAAATCCGACCCATGGAAATAAATCCGAGAAGGGTCGGAAAAATATCCGAGAAGGGTCGGAAAAATATCCGACGAATCAAGATACCAAGATCATAACCCCCACTCACACTGACGCAGGCACGCCCGAGCCGAGCGTGTTCGAGCGAGCCGCCCAGCAGGCCGACGACGGCGAACCCGCCGCCGATCTGAGCGCACCCCGCAAAAACGCCATGCACCTCGAATGGGAACCGGAGCCAGAAACCTACGCCACTGCCTGCTGGCAGCGTGGGCTAGCCCCGGATGCGAACGTTCACGATGCGCTGCTGGATTTTCGTGAGCACTTCGCTGCCCAGCCAGCCCGCACCGCCACCCATGCCGACTGGACCCGCCGCTTTGTGCGCTGGGTCGCTGAGAACGCCAAGCGCCAGCAAACCCCCCTGACCACCACCGGAGGCAACGCCCATGCAAACCGCCGCAGCAGCACTCCAAAACGTCGTCTCACCGCTCAAGAGGCGCGAGCCGCCGCCGAAGGCCGAGCGCCAGCAGGCGGGGGAGACACATTCGACGGCGAATGGCAGCCAGCCCACGGTTACGGCGGCTGACGTGGACGAGCTGTTCAACGCCCTGGGTGAGCTGTACGACTCCAAATTCGCCAGCAAGTGGGGCGCGTTTGATGAAACCGGTGCGTGGCTGGCAGAGCTGCAGTTCCTCGCGCCGGCGCAGTTGGGTATCGGCTTGCGCCGTGTGCGTCAGCAGATCCAAGACGCTGCCCGCCAGGGTGGCGAGGCATGGCCACCCACACCCGTTGTGTTTGCAGCGATGTGCCAGCCAAAGCCGGAAGACCTGGGTCTGCCCAGTGAGGGTGAGGCGTGGCGCGAAGTAGTGGCGAACGCCCACCAGCCCAGCCGCCACCGCTGGAGCCATGAGGCGGTACGCATGGCAGGCGCTGCCGTTGGTTGGTGGGATCTGACCCACGGGAGCAGTGACACCCACGCCAGCAAGCTCGAACGCACGTTCCGCACCGAGTACGCGGCGCTGGTTAACCGGGTGATGGCGGGCGAGCAGCTGCAAGCGCGCACGTTGATCGGCCACGACAGCCAGAAGAACCGCGCTGAGCTTGCCGAGCGCGCCAGCCGTGAGGCGGCACAACGCAACGCCGAGGCGGCGGGCATGCCCCCCCGGATGAATTCAGAGCAAGGGCTGCGCTCACTGCGCGCTGCCCTGGGGGGTCGTTGAGATGAAGAGCGTCATTCCGATTGAGCGTGAGTACGAAGGCTTGCCGGTGAGCTTTAGCGTTGAGGGCTGGATCAACGCCACTGAGATCGCTAAGCGGTTTGGAAAAAAGCCTGTTGAGTGGCTTAGGCTGCCGGAAACAGCCTCTTACCTGGGCGCTTTGGCTCGACACTTAAAGGTGGGGGAATCCCACCTTTACCACACGACCAAGGGGCGCCATGGCGGGACGTGGCTACACCCCAAGCTAGCTGTCTCTTTCGCCCGCTGGCTCGATGTCGACTTTTCTGTGTGGTGCGACCTGCGCATTGATGAGTTGTTGCGCGGCGAAGTCAGTGCCCAGCAGCAGTTCGATAAGGCCTGCGAGGCGCTGGAAGATCGGCGTGGGCTGGCGAGCGCTCAAGGGCGAGGGCTGGCGCAGTGGAAATACGAAAAGCAGCCCCTAGAGGCCCGCGTTGAATACTGGAAGCGTGAGCTTCAGATGTCATTACCGCTAACCGCTAGCGAGGTTTCAGCATGAATACCGCATTTCAACCCAGCGGCAATGAAGTGAAGCGCGCCGCGTTTAGCGATCACCGCCGTAGTGGCCGCATGAAGGCCTCGCAAGGCGCGATTGTTGCGGCGCTGGTCAGCGCTGGCATTGCGATGACGCGCAACCAGTTGGCAGACGCTACCGGCCTGCCGCTGGCAAGCGTGTGCGGCCGCTGCCGTGAGCTGCTCGATCTGGGCAACATCGAAGTGGCCGGCATGACGGCAGACAAGCCCGCCCGCCAGAAACTGCAACTGACCGAGAAGGGCCGAGCGCTGGCGTTAGCGGCGGCTGAGGGGGTGGCGTCGTGAAGCGCCTTACGAAAGCCGAGCGAAAAGAGCTTTTTGGCATGTTTGATGGCCGCTGCGCCTACTGCGGTGAAGAGCTCGGCAGGCGCTGGCATGCCGATCATGTCAAAGCTGTCTTTCGTCGCCACTCACTGACCAAGCAGCCGGGGATGGGCTACAAAACTCAGCTGGTGGGCGCAGATCGCATTGAGAATGACTCGCTTGACAACTTCATGCCCGCTTGCGCTCCCTGCAACCTGTCAAAAGCTACGTACACGCTAGACCAGTGGCGCGATGTGCTAGCTGGCTACGTTGGCGCGCTTGATCGTAATACGCCCACTTATCGCATGGCAAAAAAGCACGGGCTGATTACTGAGACTCAGATCAAGGTTGAGTTCTATTTCGAGAAGTTAGCTAGAGGAGCCGCCTAATGTCAGCGCTTAAACCCATCGATCACCAGAACATCGTCCTGCGCCTGCTTGCGCGTTCAGCTTCCTGTGATGCACAGCACCTCGCTACGCTGGCCCATGCCCACAAGCTGCCCGTTTCGTTGCACCAGGCGCGGGTGGCGTGCGACGCGCTGGTGGAACAGCAGTTTGTGGCTCGCACGATCACGGGGTATCGCCTCACGACGCATGGGGAGTGTGAACTGCCCGCCGTGCCGTTGCTGGAGAGCTATTACGTCACTGATACCGACCGGGGAGCATCTCATGCTGAGTAAGGTAGAACGCCAGGCGCTAGAGCTGATCTGCGACGAGCACCGCCAAACCCGCCGTGGGGCTAAAACCTCTATCGTTCATGTTGGCATGAATGCCGCCAACAGCCAGCAAAAGGCCCGCATTGTGGACGTGCTGCTGACATTGAAGAAGCGCGGCTTAGTTGTGTTTGGGTATGAGTCGTGGTTGCCAACTGGTGAGGGGGAGGGGGCGTTGTGGGCAGTAGCGTCTCAGGCAGTAGCGATTTCATCGGAAGAGCAGCAGGAGGCCAAACCCTGCAGCGATTGCGAAACCAAGGCGTTTCAGGAGGCAGAGGCCCAAGAGTTTAGTGCCAAGGTGGAGCGCATTGGCTCACCGCTGCCTGATGACCTGCTCAACCGCTGCGCCGTTATGAACGCCACGCTGCTGGCGCAGGCGAAGCGGGCCCACGAGGCAGGAGAGCCGGAAGCGTGGCGAGATCTGCATTGGTTGGTGGAGACCGCGCAGCAGTTGGTGGCGCTAGGGGGTGCCGAGTGAAGCTGACCCAGGCGGCTGGTGCGACACCGCGTAGACGTCGATCAGTGCCCCATGATTTTGAGGGTAGCGAGCAAAAGGCGCTTATCAGCTGGCTGTATGGCGAGTGGCGCAGAGGGAGTGAAGTGGGGAAAGCCTACCCGGTGACGTACCACGTGCCCAATGGTGGGCAACGGAAAAAGAGAACCGGCGCCGATCTGAAGGCGCAGGGCGTAAAGGCGGGTGTTTCTGACTTGGTGGTCATGGATGCCCGTGGCGGCCTGCACGGCTTGTACTTGGAGTTTAAGGCGACACCGCCGCGCCATGCGGCCTTGGCTCCTACGCAACGTGACTGGCTGGCGCTGGCGGATCAGCTAGGTTATGGGGCTGTGCTGGCGCGCGGGCTGGATGAGGCGCGGGATGTGCTTCGTGAGTATATGTCACTGCCTCCCACCAAGGTGGTGGGTCGGCGGCACCAGTTACTAGCAGGACACGCCAACTGGAGGAAGTAATGCAGTTACCGCCGAGCGTTCAGCAGATTGCCAATGTGATAGGCCAGGATAAAGCGTTAATGCTAGTGCGTAAGCTTAAGGAGCGATGCAGCGGTAAGACGCTCTACGTCTACGTGCCAAAGCCTGAAAGGCTACACGTTAATCACTCACTGGTGGTGATGCTGGGGTATGCCGATGCACTGGCGCTGTCTCGCGAGTTCGGGGGCATGCACTTGTACCCCTCCCCCTGTCGTTACTTGCAGCGAGCGGTGAGAAACCGCGCCATTTTGGCGCTGAGGGATACGGGCCGCTCGGTGGAGGAGATTGCAGAAGAGCTGTCATTAACACGCAAGTGGGTGGCCAGCGTGATAGATGCCCGCGACATGGTGCGGCGCGGCGATAGCATTGAAGTTGTCGCCCGCGCTGTGAAGATCTCTCCGCTTACGCTTGGCTACATCTTGGATATTGACGTGCATGACACATCGCCCATCACCCATCGGAGCGAGCCAAAAGCGCCTAGCCCGCAAATGCCGCTTAGCCTCTGAACTACTCCCAGCGGAGCCAAGCGCCCGCTGTGCGTAGGCTCTCTATTCATAACGAATAGGGGGTTTTATGAGCTGGTTAGATGCCGTTGACGCAGTGCCGGTAACGCCGGATGCTGTCAGCCCAGCATTACTGAGCGCTGCAATGCCGCGATGCCCAGACCCAGACGCCTGGGCTGCAGCGCTGAGTGACGCACTTGAGTGGGCTAACATTGATGACCCTCGCATCGTGGCGCACTTTTTGGCGCAGCTTGGCCATGAAAGTGCGGATCTGACTCGCCTAGAAGAGTCCCTCTATTACACCATGGAGCGCCTGCGCGCTGTATGGCCTCGCCGCTTCCCTGATGCCGCTAGCACAAAAGGCTTTGCGCGCAACCCTGAGGCGCTTGCTAACCACGTGTATGGCGGGCGCATGGGCAACACCATGAAAGGCGACGGCTGGCGATTTAGAGGCCGAGGGCCTATTCAGCTGACAGGCCGCGACAATTACTCACGGTGTCAGCGCGACACAGGGCTTCCTTTACTTACTCACCCAGACCGCTTAGCGACGATTCCGCGCTATGGCGCGATGGCGGCTGCGTGGTACTGGCGCCAGCACGTGACGGCTACTGACGTTCTGAGCATTACCCGCCAGATCAATGGTGGTCTCAATGGGCTGGCAGATCGCCGCGCTCGGTATGAGCGCATCACTCACTTTATGGGCAGTGGAGGTCAGTAATGCCATGGAAAGACCCGAATTTACCGGGGTGGCTGCAGGTGCTCGCACAGTATTTCTATGCGCCTGTTCTCGCCTTTGCTGTCAGCCTGCTGCGCGGGCTACATGCTGGAGGTAAGCCAATGAAGTCCTTGATGGAGGCGGCCATTGTTGGGTTTATCACCCTGGGGCTGGTGCCTCTGTTGCGCTATCTCAATATGCCAGAAGACCTCAGCGTGTTTGCTGGGTCAGCTATTGCCTTTATGGGGGTGGACTGGCTGCGCGGGCGTATTGATAAGGCGTCGCGAATCATCATCGACAAGTGGAGCGACAGGCAATGAATCTGATCGGGAAGGCGTTAGGGGCTATAGCATCGCCCTTGTTTGGCGTTATCGATAAGGCGGTGACCGACAAGGATGAGGCTAACCGGCTTAAGCAGGAGATCCAAGCCCAGCTAATTGATGCGGACAACTCTGCACTCAAGTCGCAGATGGAGATTGTGCTGGCTGAGGCCAAGGGCGATAGCTGGCTGCAACGTAACTGGCGCCCACTGTTGATGACCACCATCGTTGCGATCATTGCTAACAACTACTTAGTGGCGCCGTACCTAGGGGCCATGCTGGGAGTGGGGCTGCAGCTCGATCTGCCCGAGCGCCTATGGGATGTCATGACACTAGGCGTAGGTGGTTACATCGCGGGGCGTAGTGGGGAGAAGATCGCGCGCACTGTTAAAGGCAAGGGCTAGGCAATGGAGCAGCGAGCAGCGCGAAACTTTTTAGGTACTCCCGGCGGGGGTGGGGCCTGCGGGTAGAAAAGGTCGCGGAAGTTTGTGTGAGCGAGGCGCGTCAGATCCGGTTGATTGTTGTTGTTTGAGGAAACCATGGCGTTCAAGGGAAAAGGAAAGGCAGTCAATCGCGAGGAGCTCGCCGAGGTTTTCGGCGTATCGCTCAACACTGTCACGAGCTGGATTCGCGGCGGATGCCCGTATGATCAGAAAGGCAGGCAGGGCAAGCCGTGGCGCTTCAATACTCGGGACGTGTCCGAGTGGCTTCGCGATCAGGCGCGCCTTGAGGCTGAGGGCGATGGTCCGCTAGACGAGTTTGAGCTGAAGATGCGCAAGCTGGCCGCCGAGACTTCTCAGGCTGAACTGGATCTTGCTACCGCCCGCCGCTTGGTCGCACCCATCGATGAGTTTGAGCGAGCTCGCGCGCTAGAGAACGCCACTGTTCGCGCCAACGTGATGAACGTGCCCAGCCGTGTGGTTAGTCAGCTGATCGGCGAAACCGACGAGGCTCGCTTCAAAGAGGTGTTGGCCGCTGAGCTGGTCCAGGCGCTAGAGTCAGCCGCCGAAACCGACATCGAGCTAGATGACGAAGAGGGTGGTGACGGTGGCGACGATTGATGCAGCCCGGCAGTTTAGCAATACGGCGGGCGTGCTTAGGGCGCTAAAGCGTAGCGCTCGACACCTAGTGCCACCGGCGCCCCTTAAGCCCAGCGAATGGGCTGAGCAGAATGTCCGCATCCCTACTGGCAACGCCATCCCTGGCCTTATTCGTTTTGACAACGCGCCTTACCAGCGAGAACCAATGGATATGGCGGCGCACCCTGGCTGCTACCGCATCTCGCTTATGTGGGGGGCTCAGGTAGGTAAGACGCAGCTAGCGCTCTGCCTGCAGGGCTACGGCATTGCCCATGAGCCGCGCAGCCAAATGATGATGCAGCCCAGCCAGGGCGATCTGACCACTTGGCTAGAGACCAAATTCAACCCCATGGTCGACGCCAACCCTGTGCTGCAAGGGCTGCTTGCTAAGCCACGCAGCCATGAGGGCGTGAACAATCAGCGCATGAAGTCGTATCCCGGCGGCTTTCTGATGTTTGCCTGGGCGGGGTCGGCAAAGACGATGAGGGGCCGCTCTGCGCCTTGGATCGTTGCGGACGAAATCGACGGCTATGGCGGCGTGCCTGAGGGTGATGAGGTGCAGCTGCTATGGCAGCGCGCTGCTACGTTTGGCGATCAGCGCCTGCTAGTGGAGATCTCAACGCCAACCATCAAAGGTGAGAGCCGCATCGAGGCCGCCTATGACCAGGGAGATCAACGCCATTTCTATGTGGCGTGCCCGCACTGCGATGAGCAACAGACGTTGAGCTGGGATCAAGTGAGCTGGGAGCGCGACGACGAAGGCAACCACCAGCCCGAGACAGCGGGCTATGCCTGTAAGCACTGCGGCACCCTTTGGAATGATGGCGAGCGTATCGCCGCTATCCGAACTGCCGAGCAAGTGGGCGCTGGCTGGAAGGCGTCGAAGCCCTTTCGCGGCCACGCTTCCTACCACCTTAATGAACTCTATAGCTGCTTTCGCCGCCTGCGCGACATCGTGCAGTCGTTCCTCGACAAGAAGGCAGCAGGCGACTTGCAGTCGTTTATCAACGTCTCGCTGGCTGAAACGTGGGAAGAGCAGGGCGAGCAAGCTGAGCCGCACGTGCTTATGCAGCGCGCAGAAAGCTATCGCGCGCCGGTGCCTTCTGGCGGCGTGGTGCTGACTACTGGCATCGATATGCAGCAAGACCGCCTCGAAATGGAGACCGTCGCCTGGGGTCACGGCGAAGAGAGCTGGTCGGTGGACTACACCGTGCTCTGGGGCGACCCGCTGCAGGAGGACGTGTGGCGCGACCTGGATGACTATCTGGCCACCACCTGGACCCATGAAAGCGGCGCACAGCTAGGGATCGTTGCGGCCTGTTTGGATACTGGCGGCAGTAGTGGCTACACCCAGCGGGCCTATGAGTACGCCCGAGGCAAAACCGGACGCCGCTTGTTCGCCATCAAGGGCGTTGGTGGCTGGGATCGCCCTGTGGTAACCGCGCCGTCACGCAAGAAGACCGGTCGCGGGCAGCGCAAGGTGGATCTCTTCGCTATCGGTACCGACGAGGCCAAGCTCACCATTATGCGCCGACTGGCCGTCGAGCACCCCGGTCCTGGCTACTGCCATATTCCCGCAGAGCGCGAAGCCGAGTGGTTCCACCAGCTCACCGCCGAAAAGCTGGTCACCAAGTACATTAAAGGCGTGCCCAAACGCGAATGGCACCAGACTCGCCCACGCAACGAAGCGCTGGATTGTCGCGTCTACGCCTATGCCGCCTTCAAGATCGCAAGCCCTAGCCTCAAGCGCCATGCCGCCCGCTTAGCTGAATACGAAAAGCCTGATGAAACAGAGGACCCGCCCCTATCCAGGCGGAAGGATAAGCAGCCGCAGGAACCACCGCCAGCGGAGACCAAGCCTCGCAGCCGTAAGACTAGGCGCAAAGCAACGCGCCCAAGAAAGAGCTGGGTTAACAACTGGTGACGCATGGCAGGCATCCCGAAAAGCACTACAGCAGGAACGACGCTGGCGCTATCGCTGGCGCTGACTGCATACCCGGCGCCGGACTGGTCGGCAGCGCTGATCCTGCGCGGCGTCCAGTCTATCGATCTAGTCTCGCAGCCTGATGGCAAGCTGCATACCTTCACGGCTGCCGCTGATGTAACGGCCACTTGGAAGCCGGGCGATTACTGGTACAGCCTGCGCGTGACGGATGGTGCCGAGGTGCATGAAGTCGAGACCGGCACCCTAACGGTTGATCCCGACTTAGCGGCTGTCAGTGAGTTCGATGGTCGCACCCATGCCGAGCGCACGCTGCAGGCCATCGAGGCGGTGATCGAAGGACGCGCAAGCAAAGACCAGGATAGCTACCGCATCAACAACCGCGAGCTTCGCCGAACGCCGATCAGCCAGCTTCTCAAGTTGCGCGACATCTATCGGCAAGAGGTACGCCGCGCGCGAGCGGCCAAGCGCGGCAAAGATACTCTTGGGCGCCAAGTGCTAGCGAGGTTCGGCCATGTTTAACCTGTTTAAGCGCGCCGAAAGCACGCAAGCCAAGCCGCGCCGCCGGTTTATGCCGCGTGGCCTCGTGCGCTCGCTATTGGGGCAGGCGCGAGCCGACCGTCTATCGGGAGACTTGCCCACGGTTCCGGTGCCTGCTGATGACTTCATCGCAAAAAACCAGAAGCCGCTGGTGGCGCGCTCTCGCCAGCTGGTGCTCTCCAATGATTACGCCCGTGGCTTTCTGCGCATGTGTCGCCAAAACATCGTGGGCCATCAGGGTATTGCCCTGCAGGGTCAAGCTCGCGATCCAGACGGCACGCTCGACGAGCGGGCCAATGACGCTATCGAGGCCGACTTTAAGGCATGGGGCGACAGCCGTATATGTGATGTCACTGGCAAGCGATCGTTGCGGCAGATCCTCAATCGCGCTGTTGATGATGCAGCCACCAATGGCGAGTTCATGCTGCGCATGGTCTACGGCGCGGACTTGAACCGCTGGGGATTTGCGCTGCAGGTGCTGGACCCTCAACGATGCCCTGTTGATTTCAGCCAGGATAGGCTGCCCGGCGGGCACTTCATTCGCCAGGGCATTGAATACAACCGCTGGGGCCGTCCGGCTCAATACCTATTCAACACTCTCGACCCAGGCGAGGCCGATTACACCTACGGCGGGCGACATTACATCAAGGTGCCTGCAGAGGAAGTGCTTCACGGCTACCTAGAAGACCTAGTGGGGCAGCGTCGCGGGCTGCCGTGGATGGTGACAGCAGTGCTGCGGATGCACAACTTAGCGGGCTTTGAGCAATCCGCCTTGGTGAATGCGCGCGTTTCGGCTGCCAAGGGCGGGTTCTTCGAGTGGGAAGAGGGCTCAGGGCCAGTTGACGAGGAAGATGACGACGAGCCGCTCTACATGGATGCCGAGCCGGGCAGCTATCAGCAGCTGCCGCCGGGGCTCCACTTCAAAGGCTGGGACCCGCAGTTCCCGAGCGGTGAGCTTGCGCCCTTCTCTAAACAAATGCTTCGCGGCATCGCTACCGGGCTCGGCGTTTCCTATAACAGCTTTGCTAACGACCTTGAAGGCGTGAACTTTTCCAGCATTCGCCAGGGGGTGCTGACGGAGCGCGAACACTGGAAAGACCTGCAGGAGTGGCTAATCGAATCGCTACTTGAGCCGCTCTTTCAGGCGTGGTTGCCCCGCGCGCTGCTCAAAGGCATCGCCGTGGCGGGCGCCAACGGCGCGACCCTACGCCCGGAGCGCATCGAGAAATACCGCGAGCACGCATGGCAGCCGCGCCGCTGGGACTGGGTCGACCCCGATAAGGATTCCAAGACCGCTGCCCGCGACATTGCCAACAAGATCAAGAGCCCTTCTCAGGTTATCCGCGAGCGTGGCGGTGACCCCCGCGCCGTGTGGCGACAGTGGGCCAGCGATCGTCTCGCCATGATTGAGGCTGGCATCCCCGAGGCCATTGTCGACGCCACGCTGGGCGACCCTACTATGAACAGCGGCGCAACCTCGCCCCAAGGTGAAAGCGCAGGAGATGACCAATGAAGGACAGGCAGGAAATTCAAGACCGTCGGCACGTCGCGCACCAAGAGGCGGCAGCAAAGCCGATGGCGGCAGAGGGCAAGGTCGGCCACAAGGCACGCCAGATTGAGGGTAGTCAGCAAAAGCGGGCTGCCACCGACGAGCAGCTACGCAAGCTAACGTCCGAGGTCTTGCGTCGCGATGTGCCAGTTGGCGAGCTTCGTGCCTTGGATGCAGAAAAGCGCACGGTTGAGCTGGCGTTTTCCAGCGAGGCCGAAGTGGAGCGATGGTTCGGCATTGAGGTGCTGGATCACAGCGAAGGCGCCATGCGTACCGAGCGTCTCGAAGGGGGCGCGGCTGTCCTGGTCAATCATGACTGGGGCGACCAGGTGGGCGTGGTGGAGTCTGTCACCATAGGGGCTGACCGGCGGGGTCGGGCAGTAGTGCGCTTCGGGAAAAGCGCGCGGGCTTCTGAGGTGTGGCAGGACGTGGTCGACGGTATCCGTCGGCATGTATCCGTGGGCTATTCGATCAACAAGGTCGAGATCGAGGAGCGTAGCGGGCAGGCCGACATGGTGCGCGTCACCGATTGGGAGCCGCACGAGATCAGCATCGTCTCCGTTCCGGCGGATGTTTCTGTGGGCGTAGGGCGCTCTCAGGAACCACTGCCAGCGGAGCGAGGGTCTAGCGGCCCCGATACTGCCAGCAATGAAACCGTTGCTGGCGCATCCCGAACACATCAGAAGGAAGGCGAGATGAACGAGAAAATTTTGCGCGATCAGAAGGGCAACCTTGTACGCGCCAAAGTGAACGAGCAGGGCGACATCGTAGAAGTGCTGGAAATGATCGAGCGCGCAGGCAAGGCAGAGGCGCAAGCGCGTGACGCTGGCAAGCAAGCAGAGCAGCAGCGCGTTAAGACGATCATGGATATGGGGCGTCAGTACGAAGATATTGAGCTGGCGACTCAGTACGTGGCGGAAGGAAAGTCGCCAGATGACTTTCAGCGCGCCCTGCTTGAAGCGCTGCACGGCAAGCGCTCTAAGCCGATGAATGATGGTGCCGCCGGGCGTGACGCAGGCGATGTAGGCATGGATGACAAGGAGGCTCGGAACTACTCCTTTATGCGCGCTCTTCGCGCTCTCGCAAATCCGACTGATCGCCGCGCTCAAGAGGCTGCGGCGTTTGAGTTTGAGGCCTCACGCGCTGCGGCTGACCAGATGGGGCGCGAGGTGGAGGGGCTGGTGGTTCCGCCTGACGTGCTTCGTCGCGCACTAAACACCAGCACTACCGGTACCGCTGCGGGCGACACTGGCGGCAATGTGGTGGATACCACGCTGATGACCAGTTCGTTTATCGACCTGCTGCGCAATCGCGCCGTCGCAATGCAGCTGGGCACCTCCATGGCAGGGCTGGTGGGCAACTTCGATATTCCCAAGCAGACGGCAGCCGCCAGCGGCTACTGGATTGGGGAGGACGAGGATGCGCCGGAAGACATGCTTGAGCTAGGCCAAATTGGGCTGCGCCCGAAGACGGTTGCGGCGCTGTCTGAGATTACCCGCCGCATGCTGATGCAATCCAGCATGGATGTTGAGGCGCTGGTTCGTTCCGATCTGGCAACGGCGTTGGCGCTGACGATTGATAAAGCGTTTTTCTACGGCACCGGCAGCGGCAACCAGCCGCTAGGCATTGCTAATACGTCCGGCATCAATGCCGTGAACTTCGCCACGGCAGGCAAGCCAACCTATGCCGAGACCGTACAGATGGAGTCGGAGATTTCTTCTGACAACGCTGACGTAAACAGCATGGCGTATGTGATGGCCTCAGGAATGCGCGGCCACTACAAGACCACTGAGAAGTTCGCTGGCTCCAATGGCTCGCCGATCTGGGAGCAGGGCAATTCCGTTAACGGCTACCGCACCGAAGTGACCAACCAAGTAGAGAGCGGCGATCTGTTCTTTGGCAATTATGCCGATGCGCTGATCGGTATGTGGGGCGGGCTTGAGCTGACTACCGACCCCTACACCCATAGCGCCAAGGGCCGTTTGCGCATCGTGGCTATGCAGGATGTCGACATGGTGCTGCGCCGCGTCGAATCCTTCTGCTTGGGCCGTTTCGTTGGCCCCTAACCACCGCTGAGTGACTGACAGGCCCGCGCTGTGTGGGCCTGTCGCCATACAAGGAATCTATCATGAGCAAGAAACTCATTACCCTTACTTGCACCAGCGCTTTTATGTCGGCGGGCAAGATGATTACTCCGGGCATGACGGTTGAGGGCGTGCCGGAATCCGATGCGAAGGCGCTCATTCGGCGCGGCAAGGCAAAGCCGATCAAAGGCGACATCATCGAGACTGATGTCGACACCGAAGCTCCTGCGCTTGAAGAACTGACGGTTGACGAACTCAAGGCCACTGCTGAGGAGTACGGCATCGAGGGCGCTGCAAAGATGAAAAAAGCAGACTTGATTGCCGCCATTCAAGCCGCTGAGGCCGAGTGATGCCTGCGCCGGACTGGGAAGATCTCAACGACTTTCTTGACGAAGAGGAGTTTGCCACGGCGGTGACGATAACTCGCGCCGATGGCGTAGTGCTTACCCTGTCCGGCATCTATGAAGATCAGTATATGGATGCGCAGCTCGGCGAATACGTGATGGATACCACGCGCCCTCGCGTCTGGTGCAAGCAGCTTGACGTGTCTGGCGTGCAGCGTGGCGACATTTGTGAAGTTGATGGCGTTACCTATGACGTGATGGGGCAGCCACAGAGCGACGGAACCGGCATGGCAATGCTGGACCTTGCAGTGAGGAACGATGCTGGATTTTGATATTGAGGCGGACGACCTAGAGCGCCTGGCCGACGAGCTGGGCGCCATGCCAAGAGAGGTTCGAGCCTCTTATAATCGAGCATTGACGCGAACCGCCGCCACGCTGCGCAAGCTCTCCAGCAAGGGGCTGCAATCTCACCTAGGCCTAGCCCGCGCTGCCGCCGTGCGACGCCGCCTAAAGACTCTGCGCATCAAGCGCCAGGGCGGCATGAACGAAGTGCGGCTGTGGTATGGGCTCAACGACCTTCCTGTCTCGGAGTTTAAGGGCAGGATTGTGGATGACGGCTCGCGGGGTGCCGCGCACCTCGGCGGATTAGGCCGAAGCAGCTTCCCTCAAGGCTTTACGGCCAAAAGCCGATTCTCTAGGCGAAGAACGATACTTGAGCGCGTGCGGGCGTCCCGCCTGCCAGTGCGTGAAGCCCAGCTGCCCATAAAAGAACGAGCAGATGTGTTTGTTGAAGACGAGATTTTCTGGAAGCTCAATGACATATTTTGGCGCCACTTCCGAACCGACCTAGAGCGCCGCGTCAACTACTTGAGGGCTGCAGCATGAACGCGGATACCGAGATCTCGCTTGACGCCTTGCATGAAGCGGTCATTGCTAGAATCGCCGCTGCGTTCCCTCACCTGCAGACCGTTGCCGACTATCCCGACGACAGGCAGCGCATCAGCGCCCCGGCGGCACTGATCGAGCTGACTGAGATGACTGCGGTGCCGGACGATGACCCCGGCACCGGACAGCTGGCGCTGGAGCTTCAGTTTGAGCTGCGCTACATCGTCGGCTTTCGCGGCCCAAGCCAGGGGCGCTTAATTCGTAGCAACGCCGCTGCGCTGGCGCATTTCATCCAGCACAACCAATGGGGCCTTCCGATTGAGGGCGCTCGCGTGATGGTGTGCGAGCCAGACGCCTTCTCTCCGGAGCTTGATCAATACCATGTCTGGCGCATCGAGTGGGCGCAGGTAGTACATATTGGCGCGAACGAGTGGATCGATGACGGCGAAACGCCCACCGAGGTCTGGGTGGGTATATCACCGCTGATCGGTCCCAGGCATGAAGCATATTACACGCGGCAAGATGGCGGGCAGTACGAGGAGGGCGCTTAGTGAACCAAGCATGGCGACTGCAGGAGCTTGAGCGACGCCTCAATAATCAGGTGATGATCGGCACCATTCTTGAGGTGGACCATGCCGCGCGCAAGCTGCGCGTTGAGATCGGCGAGATCCATACCACCTGGCTTAACTGGCCGGTGGAAATGGGGCGCAATTTCCGTCGCTGGCGGCCACTCCGGAAAGGGCAGCAGGTAGTGCTTGTTAGCCCCTCCGGAGATCCAGCGCAGGCCGTAATCACTGGCATGCTCTACAGCAGTGCCCTTCCAGCGCCTTCCGATAACCCCGATCTTGATCTTGTTGAGTTCGAGGATGGTGCCAAGGCTCTTTACGACAGCGCTGCTCATGAATTTATCACCGAGACTGGCGGTAGTCGCATCGCCATGAGCCGGGACCGCATTCTGCTATCAAGCAACGGCTCCACCGTAGAGCTCGACTCCGCTGGCATTCGCCTCAATGGCGCACGTATTGATCTGAATTAGGAGGGGGCATGCCTGCTGTTGCTCGCTTAGGAGATAACTGTACCGGGCATGGCGCCTTTCCGCCTCGCTCAAGCATTGGCGGCAGCGGCGATGTGTACGCCAATGGCATCGCCGTGCATCGCCAAGGTGACGGCTGGGCCGTTCACTGCAATCCCACGCCTGTCTGTCATGGGAGCGTCTTGGCGGCAGGCTCCAGCACTGTGCATGCAAACGGCAAGCAGCTTGGACGCATAGGCGACCCCGTCGCCTGTGGGTCATCCGTGGCGAGTGGCTCCGGCAGCGTATACGCAGGGTAGTCAGAACCACTGCCAGCGGAGAGCGCCCCGTTGCTGGCGCATCCTTCCTAGCATGAACGGTATCAATGCGCAGACCGGGCGCGCTCTTTCCGGCATCGACCATTTGCGGCAATCGCTGCGCGACATCCTGACAACGCCTATCGGCACTCGGGTGATGCGTCGCGAATATGGATCACGCCTCTATCAGCTGGTGGATGCACCCATGAATAACGCCACGTTAATCGACCTTTATGCGGCCGCCGCCGAAGCCGTAGCGCGCTGGGAGCCACGCTTCAGGCTCACTCGCGTTCGCGCGGCCAGCGCATCACCTGGCCATGTCGTGCTGGATCTGCAGGGCGAATACCTGCCGACCGGGCAAGCAATCAACCTCGACGGCATACAGGTGAGATAATGAGCACCACAATCGACCTATCCCAGCTCCCCGCGCCCAACGTCATTGAGCCGCTAGACTTTGAAACCATATTCGCAGAGCGCAAAGCCGCCCTGCTCGACCTCGTCACCGCCGAACAGCGCGAAGAGGTCGAGCAAACCCTGCAGCTAGAAAGCGAACCACTCACCAAGCTGCTACAAGAGAACGCCTACCGCGAACTGGTATGGCGTCAGCGCGTCAACGAAGCCGCCCGCGCCGTTATGCTCCCGTTTGCCAACAATGAAGACCTCGACAACCTAGTCGCCAATTTCGAAGTAGAGCGCCTAACCGTCAGCCCCGGCGACCCCAATGCCACACCGCCGGTACCGCCCACCTATGAAGACAACACCAATTTACGCTTACGCGCCCAGCGCGCCTGGGAAGGCCTGAGCGTCGCGGGTCCGCGCGGTGCCTATAAATTCCATGCCCTGAGTGCCGACGGCCGCGTCGCCGATGCCGCCGCCATCAGCCCAAGTCCAGCCGCCGCCACTGTCACGGTGCTATCCACCGAAGGCGACGGCACCGCAAGCCCCGAACTGCTCGCCATCGTCGAAGCCGCACTTTCCGCCGAAGACATCCGCCCAGTAGGCGACCGCCTCACCGTGCAATCCGCCGACATCATCAACTACCAGATCGACGCAACGCTCTACCTCTACCCAGGCCCAGAACAAGAGCCAATCCTCGAAGCCGCCGCCGCCTCGCTGCAAAGATTCATCGCTGCCCAACGTCGCATCGGCCGCGATATTCGTATTTCAGCCATCCACGCCGCGCTTCACGTCGAAGGCGTCCAGCGCGTAGAACTCAACCAGCCACCGGGTGATGTCATCATCGACGACACCCAAGCCGCGCACTGCACCGCCACCAGCATCGCCATAGGTGGCAGCGATGAATAAACACCTCTTACCCGGCAACGCCAGCCGCTTAGAGCGCGCCGCCGCCGAAGCCCTTGCCGAGATTCAGCGCGTGCCGGTACCGCTGCGCGAACTATGGAACCCGTATACCTGCCCCGAGCGCCTATTGCCCTACCTCGCCTGGGCGTTTTCGGTGGATCGCTGGGACCCAGCCTGGAGCACCGAAGCCAAGCGCGACGTCATCGCAACCTCGTTTTACGTGCACCGCAAAAAAGGCACCATCGCCGCGCTACGTCGCGTAGTGGAACCGTTGGGTTATTTGCTGGAAGTCGACGAATGGTGGCAAACCGAACCCGAAGGCATACCCGGCACCTTCGCGCTACGCATCGGCGTACTCGACACCGGCATCACCGATGAAATGTACGATGAAATCACACGCCTAATCGACGACGCCAAGCCGCTCACCCGCCACATCACCGGCCTGGATCTGCTCGGCGAAAGCCGTGGCACGTTTTATATCGGCATCGGCATGTACGACGGCGACGTCACCGCCGTGTATCCCTACGCCGCCGCCGACGCCCAGGTGAGCGGCGCGTTCTATATCGGCATCGGGCTAGACGTCATCGATACCACCACCGTTTACCCGCTAACACCCTAGGAGGCCCACATGCCACAGTTCTATACACTGCTCACCGAGATAGGCAGGGCCAAGCAGGCCAACGCCATCGCCCTACAGCAGCCCATCGAAATCACCCAACTAGCCGTCGGCGACGGCGGCGGCACGCTGCCCACCCCGCAAGGCGACGAACAGCAGCTCATCAATGAGGTTCGCCGCGCAGCGATAAACACCAGCCACGTCGACCCCGACAACCCCAGCTGGATCGTCATCGAGCAAGTCATCCCGCCCGGCGTCGGCGGCTGGACGATCCGAGAAATCGGCATCATCGACAGCGATGGCGACCTTATCGGCTACGGCAACTACCCCGAAACCTACAAGCCGGTACTCGACGAAGGCAGCTCACGCACCCAAACCGTGCGATTCGTGCTGGAAGTCAGCGACACCGCCGCCATCACCCTCAAGATCGACCCCAGTGTGGTGCTGGCAACCCGCGAATATGTGGACAACCAACGCACCGAACACGAGCAGAGCCGCAACCACCCCGAGGCAACAGAAGCCGAACAGGGCATGGCCCGCGTGGCAGATCAAACCATGGTCAATACCGGCGCAAACGATGCCCGCTTTGTCACACCGAAAAAGCTCAAGGCGTGGGCGGTGCAGTGGGTCAAACAGGCAACCGAAAACGTCGCCGGGATGCTCAAAATCGCGACTCAAGAGCAGGTCGACGCGGGGGAAGATGACGCGACAGCGGTCACGCCCAAGAAGCTGCGCTGGGGTTTTTCATATTCACTAACGACAAATGGATATATTGCGCTGCCCACATGGCTGAGTGGGGCAATCCTGCAGTGGGGTCGTTCAGGGTATACCGCGGGGGGGCAAAATATACCCGTTTCATTTCCATTAGCATTCCCGAATGAGTGTTTGCATTTGACTGCGATGGAAATTGGTCGAGATCAAAACGTTGGGGCCACAATAGTTATGGCGCTAACGCCGGGGCCAGACGAAACAGGGGTTGTATTAACAGCACGGAACCTGAGCGGGGCACTTTCCGATGCCGCTGATGTTCTTTGGTTTGCACTCGGAAAATAGGGGTATCTTTATGCAGCGTTTTTATAGCCAGTCAACAGGCAATACGTATTTGCAGGGCATACATGCTGAAATGCCAAGTGATGCTGTGCCGATAACTGAAGATATTTATCTTTCAGTCATTGCGAGTGCGAATTCAAGAAAAGTGCGTGGGCATAATGATGGGGGTCTACCTGTTCTGATAGATCCCCCACCCGAACCACTGGACGACCTCGCCGCCCGCAAACGCGCCGAACTCAACACAGCCCGCGATGAAGCCTTCGCCGCTGGCCTGCCCTACGAGATAGACGGCCAACAGGACATAGTGCAAACCCGACCCCAGGATCAAATCAACCTGCTCGGCCTCAACGCCAAAGCCACCCGACTGATCAGCAGCGGCAACGCCGACACCCTCATGGAGTTTCGCGGGCAATCGAACGTCAGCCACTGGATAGACGCCCACGCCATGGACGACCTAACCATGGCCGCCCTCAGCTACATCGAAGACATCTACCAACAAAGCTGGGAGCGCAAAGACGCCCTAGACGCCGCCCACAAAGCAGAGGACCGCGAAGCAATAGAAGCGGTAGTTTGGTAGCCATTCGGGGAGATCTCGGGCACGGTGTCTTGATTAACAAGGAGAACATGATGGACACCGAGCTCTTGACATCCTCCCCTCCCTCAGCTTGCGCTGCCGTCTAGCGACGGAAAGGAAGGGGATTCCCAGGTTGTTACCTTCCTGGTTTCTGCTTCCAAGACGATTGCCCGAGGGAATGGCTTGGTTATCGCCGTAAAAGTCCCACAGTGGGGATTTTTACGGTGGCGAACCAACTCATATCCCCCAGGTCTCACATCGTCTCCACAGACGTAACTTTCCGAGTGCCCCTCGGTAGGTCGTGTCGACGTGAGCAGTATAGCACTGTGCAAATCATCAGCAAGGGCATCCTGCGGATGCCGCGCTATCCATCCGCTCACTAAAAGTAAGCGGTTTTTCGCGCTGATTGATAA
>JAPYOS010000026.1 GCA_029938085.1 Oceanospirillaceae bacterium
TTGGTGAGTTGCTGTATTTGTATAGAACCCATAGCGGTTTCTTTTCCTTTGTCTTAATCTTTTTATTAGCCTTTTACGGCACCCGCGGTTAAACCGCGTACAAAATATTTACCGGCAACTAGATACACCACTAGGGTGGGCAAGGCGGCGATCACAGCAGCAGCCATGTCAACGTTATATTCTTTGCCACCCATGGTGGTATTGACTAGGTTATTAAGTGCCACAGTAATGGGCTGCGTGCCCGGCCCCGAATAAACCACCCCAAACAAAAAGTCGTTCCAAATTTGAGTGAATTGCCAAATCACACTCACCACAATGATGGGGGTGGAAAGAGGCAAAAAAACGTGCCTGAAAATTGCAAAAAAACCAGCGCCATCTAATCGAGCTGCGCGCACTAACTCGGTAGGTATGCCCACATAGTAGTTACGGAAGAACAAGGTGGTGAATGCCACACCGTAAATCACATGCACTAGTACCAAACCAGGCACGGTATTCGCCAAACCCAACCAGGCCAATAACATAGCCATGGGTAATAAAATCACCTGAAAGGGAATGAAACAGCCAAACAGTAACGCCCCAAACAGGAAGTTGCTGCCCTTAAAGCGCCATTGAGATAACACATAACCATTAAGTGCTCCAATCACCGTAGAGATAAACACCGCAGGTAAGACAATGCGTATGCTATTCCAAAAATACGGTGCGAGGCCATAGCAGTCACCACCGGTGCAGGCACTGCTCCAGGCTTTAGTCCATGCACTGACATTCAGCGTTTCGGGTAAGGCCAAGATGTTGCCACTGCGAATTTCTTCAATGCCTTTAAACGACGTAGTGAGCATGACATACAAGGGAGCTAAGTAGACCAGTGCAAACAGCACTAAAATAGTAATAAATAGGGCTTTGTAGTGCCGTTGTGAAGTGGATAACGATTTCATGATTTTTTACCTCGCAATTCAGAGTAGAGATAAGGCACAATAATAGCCATCACACCCGCCAGCATCACCATCGCACTGGCGGCACCTAGGCCCATTTGCGCGCGGCTAAAGGCATGGGTATACATAAAGGTGGCAGGGAGATCGGAAGAATAACCAGGGCCTCCACCTGTGAGCGACTGCACTAGGTCAAAGCTCTTAATGGCAATATGGCTAAGGATCACGACCGCACCAAAGAACACAGGTCGCATAACCGGTAAAATAACATGCCAATAGGTACGGAAGGTTGAGGCGCCATCTATTTGCGCAGCTTTGATCAAACTATCGTCAACACCGCGCAAACCGGCCAAGAACATGGCCATAACAAAACCACTGGACTGCCAGACTGCAGCAATAACAATAGTGTAGATAGCCATATCGGGATCTACTAACCAACGAAATTCAAAATCAGTAAAGCCTAGGTCTCGCACCATTTTTTCGATGCCTAAGCCAGGGTTTAAAATCCATTTCCATGCTGTGCCTGTAACGATAAAAGACACCGCCATAGGATAAAGATAGATCGTGCGTAAGGCACCATCATTACGAATATTGCGATCTAATAAAATCGCCAACATGAGGCCCAATAACAAGGCAATAATAATAAACAACAGGGTAAATACAAGTAGGTTATCTAATGCAACGTGCCAGCGTGGGTTAGCAAATAACCGCTCGTACTGTTGCCAACCAACAAAGTCCCACTGGGGTAACATGCGGCTTTTGGTAAAGGACAAGACCGCAGTCCAGCCGATAAACCCATACATACACACCAACATAGCAATGGCGGTGGGAGCCATGATCAGTTTGGGTAATTGTTTTTCGAGATAATCGAACATGAGTTAACTCAATAAAAATTTAGAAATAGGTCATCACAAATGTTAACGGCCTGCAGTAATCCATAACCCGTGGTGTAGGATGACTGCAGGCCGTTGGCAATGACAACGAAAGTTGCTTTTACTTAGCAGCAGCAACCGCGGCTACAAGCTGAGCTACACCTTGTTCGGCACTGTCATCGGAGTTAAAGAACTGCGTTGCAGAGTCATAAATGGCACCAGAAATGGCTTCTGAAACGGCCATACCATGGGCGAAACTAGGTACTAGGCTGCCAGAAGCAGAGCTAGAAACAAAGGCGTCCATAGAGTCATGAGCACAAGTGTCAAACTCTGTACGCGCCATGCCTAAACGTGCTGGTATTGAACCTTTGTTAAGGTTAAATACACGTTGGAAATCAGTACTTAAGATTTCTTTCGCCATCACTTTTTGAGCTTTAGTACTTTCAGCATCGCTTTGATTAAAGAAAGCAAATGAGTCTACGTTAAAGGTATACGCGCCAGAAGTGCCTGGTGCTGCTACACAAACATAGTCTGTTCCTGGGTTCATACCAGCAACCTTGAATTCGCCTTTAGCCCAGTCGCCCATAATCTGCATACCGGCTTCACCCTTAATGACCATAGAGGTCGCTAAGTTCCAGTCACGGCCTGGAGAGTTGATGTCAACAAATTGGCGTAATTGACCAAAGGTTTCAAATACTTTTTTGGTGGTTGCGCTGTTAAGGGCATCCATATCTGCTTGCACAAAAGCCTTATTGTAGTAGTCAGCCCCGCCAACACCTAGAACGACAGCTTCAAATACGGTGGCATCCTGCCATGCTTGACCACCATGGGCTAACGCAATGTAACCCGCGTCCTTTACCTTCTGAGCTTGCACCATAAAGTCATCCCATGTAGTCGGGATAGTGGCTCCAGCTTTGCGGAATACTTCTGGGTTGGCCCACAACCAGTTAACACGATGCACGTTTACTGGTGCAGCTACGTATTCACCTTGGTACTTCATTACGTCGGAAACTACGCCTGGTAAAATCTCATCCCAGTTATTAGCTTGTGCAACGTCATCGATGCTAGACAAGAAACCTAGCTCACCCCATTCTTGAATGGATGGGCCTTTGATTTGGGCTGCTGTAGGTGAATTACCAGAAATAGCACGGGATTTTAATACCGTCATGGCACTTTCACCACCACCACCAGCAACGGCAAAATCAACCCAATCAACACCAGATTCAGCCAATTGCTTCTTTAAAAAGGCTACACTAGCGGCTTCACCACCACTGGTCCAGTAATGTAAGACTTCTACTTCGCCTGCCTGCGCACTTGGCGCCATAGCCATCATCGTGGCTAGAGCTAAGCCTGTTAATTTAGTTTTCATGTGAGTTCCTCGTTAGTTTTATTATCCGGCAGTCACACTCCGGTGTATGGAAGTGTAAGCGCGATAAAGTGTCATAACGTGGAGAAGTGTGACGAAATGTTACGAAGGGAAATAAACTTCAACCATGAGGCCTCCACCGGCTCGATCTTTCAGCTCTAGCTCGCCGCCATGTAGGTTAGCAATACTACGCGCAATACCCAACCCCAAACCCACGTGATCACTACTGGGTTTTTGATGAAGGCGATAATAAGGTTCAAATACGCGGGCTTTGTCGGCATCGCTTAAACCCGGGCCTGGGTCTATGATACGAATCACTGTACCCTGAGGGTCGGCTTTAGCAACTA
>JAPYOS010000027.1 GCA_029938085.1 Oceanospirillaceae bacterium
TGGGTCAATTTTACTTTACCGCTAAGTGGGTCAAAATTAGATTACCGTTGACAATAAAAAGCTATTGCCAACGTATTTGCAGAAAGCAGGTAGGTCGGCAATTCTAGAAAAGTCGATACCGTTAAGTACATCCGCTTTTTGCTTAAAGGTAAGCAGATAGCCAATGATTAAATATATAAAGCCGCTTAAGCAGGATATTAAAAGAATTAGAAAACCTGTATCCATGGAAAATCCTTTTTAGTGGCTAACACTCCGCATAACGGGCAAAAGTACGTAGGCTAAAATACCAAGCGAAGCGCAGGGAGCCTACGTGTTTTTGTCCCAGCGAGCTTGCGAGCGAGTTTATGCGATTGTATGTGCGTCTAATTATTTACGATCTGCTTAGTAAATTTGATAGGCACTTTAAATTTAACTCTGCTCGTCGATTCTTGATTGTTTTTCATGTCGCCACCGATGCTTCCAACGCCAGGGATACTAAGTTTAGCCCCACCATCTGAGCCGACACTACTAGTAACAGCAATGTCAAATTCTACTGTGGTTGCCCATCCTTCTGAGCCTGAGCGGTCATATACATAAGATACACCTTCAATAGGCGAATTTCGGTCTGGCTTGTGAAGAGTAGATTCATTTTCAATTACAGCTTTAGTGACTTGTTCCAAAACTGACTTAACAAAAATCTCGACATCCATTCAATTTCTCCAACTTCCTTTAAGTACATAACGCCGCGCTCTGCGGAAATTTAGGAGCGGCAGCGAGTAAATTTTCCGTAGCAGCGCCTTGTTAAGTTTTATTCGTACCATGATGACGTATCAACATCCAACTCTTCTGCTTCAATTTTAAAGTCATCGGGATTTCCAACATGTGATTTCATTTCTAGTGAGAATGGGTAACTTTCATTTATAGTGCATAAGTCATCTTTTGGCCCGTATTCTTGAGTTACGTGCACTGTGCCTCTCGCTGTAACATGAATATATTCATGATCAATTTTCGTACATTCTATTTCTTCGACTTTTGAATAATCAACGAATACATGATTGGCAATAATAGATAGACTATCGGGTATAGCACCAACAGCAGTGGTTACCACTGAATCATGAACTTTCTCTTCAAGCGCATCAATAACGATACGCTCTATGTCATCTAGCTGACTTAACGAGTCACTTGCAATTTTTACAACCTGTCTAGCATCCTCAAAGAATTTTTTGGGGCATGCCTCAAAATACTTCTCTGTGATATGAGTATATTTATTGAAAAAGTGAAACTCGTCCAAGAACTCAGAGATACACTCATTCAAGTGCTCTAGTATATCCTCTCCGAGATACTCATCTGATATATTTGCTTGACCGCAATATTTTAACTGCTGGCGCCTAGTAACTTCGTGCTTTTCGCTTTCACGTACATACCAAGAAACTTTTTTTATTTTTTTTACGGGAGCCTTTCTCTTAAGTACATGAAGCACAAGCTCGCGCATTGAGAACGCAAAATTGTGAAATCTTAGAGGATTGCCATGAGATGCATAGTTTCTTAGACTTGCAATGAAAAGCTTATGCTCAAATTCAGTCTCCAAAAGAGATTGAAACTTTTGCATAAAATCTAGGTTTTGTAATTTCTTTAGCTTCATAACTTCCTGTTGAGCTTAAATTAGCACAATCGCCCATTAAGTTTGAACGCAAAGGACTTAGGGCAGGACCCTGGATACAGCCAGAATGATTAGTTTCCCCAAAGGGTCCGTAACTACATAAATGCCGATAGCAAAAGCTATCCATCCTACTATTATCAGGGCGGTCTCCAATGTGCAGAAACCTCGTAATTGCGTTGCTGTATTTTTCACTGTTTTTTGAATTTTATTTCTCATGATTCTTACCTCTCTTCTTCGCGCTATGCGTGGTTGATTGGCTCGTATCCAGTGACCCTGCTCCGCGGACTATGCGTCCAGCCCTAAATCCTCTATGTTCAAATCATTAAATCCTCAAGTTTCTTTACTGTCGGCTTTGCCATGTGCTGACCAAAAATATTGCCATAGAGCCAGCAAGATTCACAGCAAGTTCTGCATGTCTCGGGGATGGCTTGGCGCTAACCTTCCCCTGACCATGAGCATCACCAAGTCGATTCCTTAGCGTACCTAACCCACTAATTATTGCCGAACAGCCTCCAAGAATTTGCTTAAAAACAGCTTCATTATGCTGATCAGGTGACAAGTTCAACTCTTTTGCTACCAACTTATATAGTTCGTGAATCTCGATTTTCTTGGAGTTATACGCAACTTTTTGAAGATCAAGAATATGCTTACATACAGTTTCTAATAGAGTTCTAGCCGCTGTAATTGCTCCATCTGGATCATCAACTCTACGATCTAAGGCTTTTTCCCAAGCAGCATGTACTCCTGCCTCATCAAAAGACTTCAAGGCTTCAGAAATTGAGGTATCTGCTGGTGCTTGATTCTTCCCTTCTAGCATATCTAGCAGCGGTTGAAATTCTTTATAAATATAATCTCGACGCTGCTGATACTTTTCAAATTCATATTTGATGAATTGCCAAAACTGATTAAGGTCACGATTAGTTCGGACAAACGAAGGCATGAGCTGTTTGAGCGCTGCCTTTTCCATGAGAATCTGGCGGAGTAATTGATAATCACCAGTGCTTGGCGTCTCTCCGGTAGCCCTCGCTATGAGAATATTCTGTAAACAGACCGCTCGCTCATAATCCGTTTCAAGTTCTTGCATTACATCCATAGTTGAATATTTCTCGGTTTAAAAACTTAGACACAATGACTCCCTGAGAAATGCTAGCCTCCGCATTTTCGTGGGTTAGCTCAGAAAGCCAGTGCCATAATTAGTTTGTTCAATACTAAATCAATTTGGAGGCTAGCATGAACAAACATAGCATGATTTTTATCGGGTTGGATACGCATAAAGAGTTTCATGAGGTTGCTTATTGTGAAGAACAGCGTGGAGCGACACCAGTTCATTATGGGCGTATTCCCTCGTCTAAGGTCAGTGTCAAGAAGCTGCTCCGCCAGTTTGAATCTAAATATCCAGGCGCAACACTTCACGTTGTTTACGATTCAGGGCCATGTGGCTACTGGATATATCGTCTCATTACCAGTCTTGGGCATTGTTGCTATGTAGTGGCTCCGTCTCTTATTCCCAAAAAGCCAGGAGAGCGAATTAAAACCGACCGCCGAGATGCGCTTAAACTCGTTAGGTCACTAAAGTCTGAAGACCTTACACCCATCTATGTGCCCGAGCCGGAGGATGAAGCTGTTCGGGATTTATCCCGTGCCCGTGAAGCAACAATGAAAGATTTGAAAGAAGCGAAGTACCAGCTTAAAGCCTTACTGCTGCGCAACAACATTCGTTATGAAGGCACTGCCAACTGGTCGAAGAAACACCTTCGCTGGCTCACTGAACTGATTTTGCCTCATCCGGCTCAGCAAATTGTCTTGCAAGAACAGTTGCAAACCATAGAAGAGCGCATTCGTCGGC
>JAPYOS010000028.1 GCA_029938085.1 Oceanospirillaceae bacterium
ACCTAATGGAAAAGTTATTTTTGCCTTTGGAGTAGCACTTTTAGTTTATCTAATTCGCGTATTTGGTGGCTACCCTGAAGGCATTGCTTTTGCTGTTATTTTAATGAACATATGTGTTCCTTTGATCGACAAATTTACACAGCCTAAAGTGTTTGGTCATGAATAATTTTTTACAAAAATATAAAATCATAGGTCAAGCCGTTTTTGTAATGATTATGTTCGGAATTATTTTTTCTTCAATATTAGGATTTTTTTATAACAAAACTAATCCAATTATTTTAAAAAGTGAGAATGAAGCAAAACAAAGACTACTTTTACAAGTTATTTCTAAGGAAATCTATAATAACGATTTGATTAATAGTTACATTGAAATAGAACCTAACCCTTTATTAAATAATATCACCTCTACAAAAGGTTATATTGCCAAAAAAAATAATGAAGTTGTTGCGGTTATATTGGAAACAAGGGCACCCGACGGTTATAGCGGAGAAATTAAAATACTTGTTGGTATCGACAAAAATGGTAATATTTTAGGAACACGAGTAGTTAAGCATCAAGAAACACCTGGTCTCGGAGATTATATCGATATTGATAAAAGTAATTGGATTAATATTTTTAATTTTACATCTCTAGTTAATACAAGCGAACAGGAATGGTCTGTAAAGAAAGATCAGGGTAAATTTGACTATATGGCTGGAGCAACAATAACTCCTCGATCTGTAATTAAAGCTATTTATAAAGCACTTATTTTTTTTAAAAGTAATCAATTAAAATTAGGAATCAATGTTTAAAGAATCAGTTATTGATGGATTATGGAAACAGAACCCCGGAACAATTCAGTTGCTTGGATTATGTCCAACACTGGCAGTCACCACCACCGTAGTTAATGGAGTAAGTCTTGGGTTGGCAACAATGATAGTAATGGTGATTGCCAATAGCACAATATCACCTATCAGAAAAATCGTTCCAGATAAAATTAGAGTGCCTATATTTATATTGGTAATTGCAGCCTTAGTAACAGTAATTGATTTATCAATCCATGCTTACGCCGAACCCTTATATAAAGCCTTGGGTATTTTTATACCCCTTATTGTAACCAATTGTATTGTATTGGCTAGAGTGGAATCATTTGCCTCAAAAAATCCAATATTGCCTTCTTTTTATGACGGCTTCTTTATGGGGCTCGGTCTCTGCCTTGTTTTAGCAATTTTAGGAGGTATGAGGGAGTTTTTAGGTCGTGGCACATTATTTTCTGATCTTGATTTAATCTTTGGTCAAGCTTTCAGTAATGTTAGCTTAAATTTCTTTGATCAGTACGAAGGTTTTCTTTTGGCAGTATTACCCCCAGGGGCTTTTTTAGGTCTTGCATTTCTCATTGCTCTAATGAATTGGATAGATCAAAAAAATTAATTATGAATAGTGAAAAAAGGGGTAAAATTTTTTCGCTTCTTAAAAAAAATACCCCCAACCCAACTACCGAACTAATTTATCGTTCCTCTTTTGAATTACTTATTGCTGTTATTTTATCAGCACAAACTACAGATATTGCAGTTAATAAAGCTACAAGAGTTTTATTCAAAAAAGCTAATACTGCAAAAACATTAAGCCAGTTACCCATTTCTGAAATAGAAGTATTAATAAAAACAATTGGTTTATATAAAAATAAAGCAAAAAATATAAGTGCTACTAGCAAAATTCTTCAGCAAAGATTTAAAGGCGAAGTGCCTCATGATCGTATTGCTCTTGAAAGTTTTCCTGGTGTAGGGCGAAAAACAGCAAATGTTATACTCAATACCATCTTTAAAGAACCCGTCATTGCCGTCGATACTCATATTTTTAGACTATCTAATAGATTAAATATCGGCCCCGGTAAAACGCCTTTAGATGTTGAAAAGAAATTAACAAAGTTAGTTCCAAAGGAGTATTTAAGTGACGCGCATCACTTATTAATTCTCCATGGAAGATATGTTTGTAAAGCCTCTAGACCAGATTGTTTAAATTGTATGATTAATCATCTTTGTGAATATAAATTTAAAACAACAATAAATTTACCCAAGTAATTCTGCTCTTTTATTAAGATTTTCTATTACACTTAATCTTTCTGCCTCAGACATTGCTATCCAATGAATTATTTCGCCGCTAGTTCTTAAGCATCCTTGACAGATCTCCTCCTCATACTGACAAATTCCAACACAAGGAGAAGTTATATTACTCATACACCTAATTAAATCAACGCGCCGTGACAATGCTTATATTTCTTATTACTGCCACATGGACAAAGTTCATTTCGACCTACTTTCTTTGAGGTGGGTTGGTCTGCAGAATTATGATTAGATTTAGCTGATTTTACTTTATCAGCATTCTTTTGATCAATATCTGAAACTTGCTTCTCATCTTTAATCTGTACTAACATCAATACTCTGGTTGTTTCAAATTTGACTGTATCTAACAATTGTTCAAAAAGTCCAAAAGCTTCTTTTTTAAATTCTTGTTTCGGGTCTTTTTGACCATAGGCTCTTAAGCCTATCCCCTGCCTTAATTGATCCAGAGCTGACAAATGCGATCTCCAATGATGATCAATAATTTGAAGCATAACAGACCTTTCAAAATGATGAAGAACCTCAACGCCAGCCAATTTTTCTTTTGCAAGATAATTTATATTAGCTATCTCAATTATTCTTTTAGCAATATCCTCAATTGCTATATTGGGTTCTTTTTTCAGCCATGCATGAACATTAATTTGAGTAGCATAATCAGCTTGTAATTTTTTCTCCAAGGCCACAATGTCCCATTGCTCCTCAACACTTTCTAACGGGATATAGTCAGAAACAGTTTGAGCAATAACATCCTCTCTAATACGATTAACTGTTTCTTTCATACTAGGACTGTCTAAAATATCATTACGCTGCTCATAAATTACTTTTCTTTGATTGCTAGGAACATCATCAAATTCTAACAATTGTTTTCGAATATCAAAGTTTCGTGCTTCCACTTTTCTTTGTGCCCCCTCAATTGACCGATTTACCCATGGATGTTCAATTGCCTCACCCTCTGGCATTTTTAACTTTTCCATAATTGATGAAACACGTTCTGATGCAAAAATCCTAAGAAGTGAATCTTCCAAAGACAAATAAAATGCACTGGATCCTGGATCTCCTTGACGTCCTGAACGACCTCTTAACTGATTGTCTATTCTACGAGACTCATGCCTTTCAGTTCCAATAATATGTAAGCCTCCAACATCAATTACTTTTTTATGGTTAGCTTTCCATTGTTTCAAAAGCTCATCAATTTTTTTCTTTTGTTGAGCTTTGTTAAGCTTTTCATTGTTTTTGATGACATCAGTTTCTGGCTCAATATTACCCCCTAATACAATATCCGTACCTCGACCCGCCATGTTGGTGG
>JAPYOS010000029.1 GCA_029938085.1 Oceanospirillaceae bacterium
GCCGACACCCCAGACCATGAAGAGATGTATTTGATGAGTCAATGCAAGCATAATATTATTGCGAATAGTTCGTTTAGTTGGTGGGGTGCATGGATGAATAAAAATAGCACAAAGATTGTAATAGCTCCAAAAAAATGGTTTCAAAACTTGAAAATAAATCAGAATCAAATTGTGCCGCATGATTGGATTAAAATTTAAATATGAGACCAGAAATTACTATTTTAATTGCCACAGCCAATGCTGAAAATTTTATTAGCAGAACTATGGAAAGTATCTTGTCACAAAGTTTTGTAAATTTTGAAATTGTAGTTGTTATGAATTGCGTAAGTGACCAGACAGCATCTATATTAAAGAAGTTTGACGATACTAGAATTAGACTGTATGAGACGAATATTTGCCAACTGGCATTCAACCTTAATTATGGACTCGTGATGTCAAGAGGGGATTACATAGCAAGGATAGATTCTGATGATATAGCCACTTACGATAGACTTAAGATTCAATTAAATACAATTAAAAATAATAATTTCGATGTGGTGGGGTCAAATGTAAATCATATATATGAAAATGATAAGACTATTGGTCGAAAGTCATATCCAAAAAATAATTATGAAATAAGAAAGAGTATTTTATACTCAAATCCAATATCCCATCCTTCAGTAATGTATAGAAAAAATACAATTTTAGGAGTTGGCGGATACATGAATGGACTTGTTAGCGAGGATTATGATTTATGGATTAGACTAATGAGAGATAAGAGTGTCAAATTTCATAATATACAGAAAGAATTAACCAGTTATCGTATTCATAAAGCTCAATCAATGGGAAATAGATTGGCTTATGCTGAAGTTTCAGGTTATTTTATTCGTGAAGCTATTTATCAAAAATCTATAGTTTTTTTCTTTTATTTTTTGGTCTCCATATTTAAGGCGATTTTTAAATGAAAAAAAGCATATTAATTGTATCAAACTCACTCAGATCTACAATTAGGTTTAGAATGTGGATGATAAATAGAATGGTTGAAGAGGGGGCCAGTGTAATTATTGCAGCACCATTCGAAGGCCTGTCCCCAGTTGATACCCATCTTGTTAAATACGTTAATTACAGCATGGATAGGAAGTCCATATCTCTGTTTGATAACTTAAAGACAGTATTAACGTATGTCAAGCTACTTAAACTTAAAAAGTTTGATATGGTGATTTGCTACACAGCTAAGCCAGCATTATTTTTCCCTTTACTCCTGTCGCTATCAAAAGTCGAAGTTTTTAGTATATTTACTGGCCTTGGATCGGGGTTTTTAAAAGCAGAAAACTCTATCTTAGTTAGAAGAATTTCTCAATTTTTATTAATGTTTTCAAAATCTGTTGTTGTATTAAATTCGGATGATAAAGCCTTTTTAATCAATAAAGTTGGGATCAGAGCGAGTAAAGTCTTTGTATTGCCCGGTGAAGGCATAGACATTAATCATTACAGATACAGTCAGCCTGTTAAAAAAAATGAACTGCATTTTTTATTTATTGGTAGACTTATAAAAGATAAGGGGGTGAATGAATTGCTTTGTGCCTCAAAAAAAATCCATGATATGGGAGGTAAAAAATTTATACTGACTATTGTTGGTGATATTGACAGTGGAAATCCAAGCTCTGTTCCACCTTCGAAAATACTTGAGTTTTCCAATACAGATTATATTAGGTATATTCCAGAAACTAGTTCTATTGAAAGATATATAGAACAATCTGATGTATTGATTCTCCCATCTTACAGGGAGGGTTTGTCCAGAGCGGCACTTGAGGCATGCTCAATAGGCAGAGCATGCATTGTTAGCAAAACCCCTGGTTTGATTGAATTGGTTGATAACAGTTACAATGGGTTGGTAGTTAGACCTAGGAGCGTAGAGTCATTGGCTTCCGCAATGATGGATATTTTGAGTAGAGATTATAGAGAGATAGTGTTAATGGGGAAAAGGTCTAGAGCTAAATTAAAAAATAAATATGATTTGGATTCTGTATATGAAAGTTTTAAATTAATAATAAAAGATAATGACATTTAACGGTAAGATTTTGGTGACGGGCGGTGCAGGCTATATAGGTTCACATACTTGTATCGAGTTGATTGAGGCTGGCTACGAAGTGGTTGTTGTGGATAATCTTTGTAACTCATCGTTAGAGTCGTTAAAACGTGTTGAGGAATTGACTGATAGCAACATTCCTTTCCATAAAGTGGATGTGCGTGATAAGGCTGCATTAACTAGTGTATTTGAACAGCATTCAATTGATGGTGTGATTCATTTTGCCGGCTTAAAGGCGGTGGGCGAGTCAGTAGAGAACCCTATTGAATATTATGATACAAATGTAGGCGGTACATTTATTCTAGCTAATGTGATGCGTGAGTTTGATTGTAAGACATTTGTATTTAGTTCTTCTGCTACAGTGTATGGCGATCCCCATACTGTACCTATCAAGGAAGATTTTCCATTATCGGCAACCAATCCCTATGGTCGATCAAAGTTAATGATTGAAGAGTTTTTGCAAGATGTGTTTATTGCAGATGATAGTTGGCATGTAGCGCTACTTAGATATTTTAATCCTGTTGGTGCGCACAGGAGTGGACTAATTGGTGAAGATCCAAATGATATTCCTAATAATTTAATGCCATATATCTCACAAGTAGCAGTCGGAAAATTAGAAAATCTCAGTATATTTGGTGGTGATTACGACACACCTGATGGAACAGGCGTGCGTGATTATATTCATGTAGTGGATTTAGCCAAAGGGCATGTTAAGACTTTACAAGCGTTAAAAGATAAGCCTCAAGTACTAATAGTTAATCTGGGTACAGGCAAAGGCTACTCAGTGCTTGATATGGTAAAAGCTTTTGAGAAAGTTTCTGGTAAAAATATACCTTATCAGATAGTTGATAAAAGACCGGGTGATATAGCAGCTTGCTATGCTGATCCTGCTTACGCAGCAGAAAAACTAGGATGGAGAGCAGAGTGCGAGCTAGATGAAATGTGCGAAGACACTTGGCGCTGGCAGTCTATGAACCCTAAAGGCTATGGTTAATTGATGAAAATAGCAATGAATTGGTACGACGGGCAAATTAATTCCAAAATGGAGTGTGCCAGAAGCCTTCTTCGACATTGCTAGCCTGGCAAGTCCTCGCATTAGGTATAAAATTAACAAATTACTGGGTG
>JAPYOS010000030.1 GCA_029938085.1 Oceanospirillaceae bacterium
GTGTATACCTGCCCAGCAGGATATGCCACCATTGGCTATGGACACCTCATTACCAAAAACGAATCCTTTAAAATCCTCAAAGAAGATGACGCTCAAGAATTACTGCGTAGCGATGCTGAATCTGCCGAAAGGGCCGTGCTACGATTCATTGATGTTCCTCTGACCGATGGCCAATTTGACGCCTTGGTTTCGTTCACCTTCAACCTAGGCTCAGGCGCCCTACAACGCTCCACCCTAAGGCGTAAAGTGAACCGTCAAGCACACGGCGAAGTCCCTGACCAGTTCAGCCGCTGGGTGTGGGCCGGTGGTCGTAAGTTAAACGGGCTTATTGCTCGCCGTCACTTGGAATCCAAGTTGTATGCGTTGGTGGACGTTTAGCCATCACAATAGGCCTATCTACACAAACCCCCTGTGGTAGAATGCCATGCTTTGTATATACCCTATGTAATAAACACCCATATGCCTCAGTATTACGCGACTAAGCTAGAACCCGCCATGGCCACATTGGTGGGTTGGCTCATCCTCTTTGTTCCCGTCTCCATTGGTGCTTTGAACCCCAGTGCAGAAGTTTGCGCGGCTATTGCGGCTGTATTGTCTTTGAGTCTCGTGTTATTGCGCCCGTCGTTCTTCTGCCAGTCGATCCCTAGGTATATGAAAATCGCCATGGGGCTTTTTACTCTGTACTTTGGCTTAGGTGTTGCCAGCTACTTTATTAACCCGCCTGCCGACAATTCATTAAACTCCATTGGCACCACGCTGCACTTTTTGTTGTTTGTGCCCATGCTCTTGGTACTTAATCGGTACCCACCCAAAGCAACCTTGGTGTGGAGTGCTATTGTTTTAGGTGCCAGTATCAGTGGCCTACACGCCTTGTATTACAATTCCAGAGGCTCCGTGAACCCGATCCTATTCGGTGACATATCGGTCTATTTAGCGTTTGCATCATTGGTAAGCCTACCTTATATGAAGCGCTTTAAGCTGGGCGTGGCCTTGTCTCTGGCAGGGTTTGTGTTGGGCCTCATGGCTGCTTTTTTTTCCCTGGCTCGTGGTAGCTGGGTGGCCATCGTTCCACTTATGCTGGTTGTAATCTATTACTTGCAAAAGAACATGGTGTCTAAGAAACACTTGATATTGCCAATGGCTATGATGAGTGTGCTTGTTATTGGCGCAGGCATTGCGGGTTGGGATAAAATTCAACCGCGCGTGAATGTGGCGGTGTCGGAATTTGAATCGTATTTTGAAGGCGAGGTATATCGCACGTCAGTAGGCTACCGCCTAGAAACCTACAAAGGCGCACTGCTCACTCTTAAAGAAAACCCGGTGTTCGGCGTAGGTGTAGGCAACAGGGCCATATACTTTGATGACCTTGAATCCAGAGGCTTGCTAAGGGACTTAGACTACATCCTCAATGCCCACAACCAGGTATTTGAAGATGGCATCGATAAGGGCCTTTTAGGCATCGCCAGTTACTTGGCGCTGATGATCTATCTATTGCTGCACTTTGCTAAATCCGATGGTCAATCCGATGCTAGGCACTCAAACTCACTCGACCTGGCAGGGGTGTTACTGGTCGTGGGCTTTGTTATTTTTGGGCTCACCAACATCACCTTTACCCATGGCACCTTCAATACCTTTTTTGTGTGTATGGTGATGCTGCTTATGACCGGTGGCAGGCCAAAATTCTCATAGATCAAAATTGGTACCCGTGGACGTGAAGAGGGCGTGCTAGCCCTCAGCCTGTTCATCGAGTTCATTCTAGCTTTCTTCCTGATTTTCTTCCGGTCTGGCCGCCTTATCATGGCCTTGATGTTGGCCCTTACCAACGTACTCGTTCTGCACCGCTTCCTCCATGCTCACCGTATTCACCACCAATTCAAAATGGCTCAAGATCTCCGGCTCATACTTGTGGATAAACGCCTTCACCGCATCGTTGGCTAAAATCTTGGTTAAGTAGCCCTTAGCCACCACTAAATTGAGGAGGTCCGTGCCATAGTTTTGCTCTGCTTCCTTGTATTGCGTTTGCACCTGGCTCATCTCTTTTTCCAGTTTAACGATCTGCTCAAGCGGCGCTCGTTTCTGTTCTTGCTTGGCCTGTGCTCTGTCCGTGCGTTGCTCGTCTTTGGTGGCCTTAAGTAGTGCTTCGGCGTGGGTGGCGGTAATATTGTTGCTGGCCACCATTAGCTCTACCGCTTCAACTTGCCTTGCCGATTTCATGTTTCGTAAAATGCGGGTGACATCCGGGGTGAACTTCTTGTCCTGCAGGAGCTCCACCGCTTTGGGGCTAATGCCATCCAGTAAGCTGATTCTCCGACTAATCGAATTTAAGTTGACGTTAAAGGCCCTCGCTAATCGGTCTTTACTCACCCCTTTGTCAATGGCCCTTCGAATCATGTAGTGCTCTTGAATCGTCGAGAGTCGATTGATTCGGTGGTTGTAGGTGTAGGTTTCATCGTCTTTGGCGAGCAGGCAGGGGGCTTCTAATATGTCCAGCTCCTTCAACGCCAGTGCTCGTAAATTGCCATCCAGTATCAAAAACTCAGGCTTATCCGGGTTCGGCTGAATAATGGACAAAGGTTCGATCAATCCAATCTCGTGAATGGATGAGACAATTTGTTTGTATTTTCGTGTGGTAATAATGCCCTCAGGTACTGTCTTGCTGGGCAGTAGTTGCTCCAGAGGTACTTGGTAGGTTTCCATGTCGAACCCGAGCAATGTGTTTAACGGTGCTGTAGGCAAGCCTAACTCGTCCGCATTGTGCTCGGCCTTTGGTGGTGGATAGATCCCTGGGTACATGGGTTTTACTTCGTTAGCATGGCTCATTGTGCTTCTCCTTGGGTGACTTGATTTGTATCATTTGTTTGGGTTTGAATTCGGTCAGCCAAATAGGTGGGCAGGGTGTCCAGCCCTTCAGCGCGAAGCAGGTTGACAAAATTGTCATCGGCAAAGAGCTTTTTAAGCCCCTGCGTGACGAGTAAAATACGTTGCTCGGCATGTTCCGCCTTAAGGACCATCTTGTGTTGGCGATCCACCTCTTTTTGATAGGTGCGCACCAATGAGTAGCTCGTTGTGGGCGGTTTGACTCGTGAACCGTTGCGAGTGTTGGGCCCATGCTCTGAGC
>JAPYOS010000031.1 GCA_029938085.1 Oceanospirillaceae bacterium
CAATAAAAGAGCAAAAGAGATTTTAAATATAAGAAGAAAAACATAAATTTTCTCAAAATTATATTAATTAAAAAAAAGAGAATATTTTTTTTTAAAACTTTTCTGATTTTTGAAAACTTTTATACATTTTTTGAGAAATACAACGCATTCAATTGGATTTTTTCCTATTGCAGTTTCAGCGGCTAAAACTAATCCTGAACAACCGCTTTTTAATGAGGAAAAAATATCATTACTTTCTGCTCTTGTTGGTTCACTAGAATTAATCATTGTTTCTAAAAGATTAGTTGCAATATAAACTTTTTTTTTAAATTTTTTTGCATCATCAATAATTATTTTCTGCGCTAAAGGAATTTTGGAAATATCTATATATCTAGATAAGTCACCTCTATCAATTAAAATTGAGTTTGAAACTTTAGATATATGTTTTCTGTTTAAAAAACCTTTTTTTGTTTCAATTTTAGAGATTAACTCGTCTTTTTTACCAATTAATGACCTAAAGAAATTTACATCTTTAGCTGAATTTGCAAATGATAATGCAAATGTTTTTATTCCAAATTTTTTAGCTATTGTAATTGACTTAATATCTTTTTCAGTTAGAGGATTGAGTTTTATATCTGTATCAAAATGAACTCCTTTATTTGCATCTAGGTATCCTTCGGTAATAACTCTACACTCAACAAAATTTTTGAGTTTCTTAATAATTTTTAATTGCAATCCATCAAAACCGATCTTTACTTTTGATTTAACTTTTATTTTTTTTATAGAAAAATTTGGATATAGTTGAATACAATTAGGTAAAGATGTATCTGTTGTTGAAAGATAAATTTTCTTATTTTTTTTTAAAAAAACTTTTTTTTTCAAATACAAAGTTCTCACTTGAGCCCCCTCTGTATCAATACAAACATTCTTGATTTTGTTTTTTTTTAAAAAATAAAGATTTTTTTTAAGCTGATTTAAGCTTAAGTGAGACATGTTGAGTCTAAAAAGATCTACATCTTTTTTAAGTTTAGATAAAACTTTTTTATTTAATGACGAAGGTCCTAGAGTTGATATTAATTTTATTCTTTGCATTTTTACCATTTAAACAGCGTCGTTAAGGCAACATATCTGCCCTTATCAGATTTTAAATCAGGAAATTTATTAGGATCAATATCTAACACTCCATGAACTGTTCTTGCACTGTATAAAACTACATCACCAATTTTAGTATTGTCATCAATGTTAATGACTTGATTTTTATTAATTACAAAACTGCCACCTTTCTTGTAGTCAACGCCTTTTTGGGTCATGACTAGAAGTAAATTATAGTGTAAGTTTAATTTAAGTTGTTTTGAAGCTCTTATTGCACCTTTATCAATATGAGGAGCTAAAAATCCTCCGCCCGATGGATAATGTTGAAATCTAGAAGCAACAAAAAGCCCATGTCTAGTTGGTACTTTTTTTGTTTGCTCTCCATAATCATGTTCTAAGTTGTAAAAAAAATTTTGAATTTTATTTAATTGTAAAAAAACCCCTCTTGCCTTGTAAATATCTTTTGACCACAATGGATTATAAAATACTCTGTGATATCTAGGATTAGTTTCTTTAATACCTCCAGACATTCCAAACATAAATCTTTGATAGTTATCTTTAATCAAATCATATTTATTTATTGGTCTAATCTTATCATTTTTTTGATTAAATTTTTTTTTTACATTTTTAAGTATTTTATTTATATCTTTTTGATCAAAAAGTCCTCTCAAAATTACATATTTGTTTATTCTTAGAGATTTATTTATTAAATTTTTATCAACTTTATAAAGATTATTTATATTTAATTTAAATATATTTTTAATTTTTTTCATAATTAATTACTTTTACCAAAAAATTTTACTTTTTCATTGATTTTCTTATTTGTGTCGCAGAAATATTTTCAATTTTTTTTGATAATTTAATTTTTCTAATTTTGTATCCAACAGATCTGCCATAAACTACCTCGGACACAGCAGGAATTTTAATTATTGTATACTTTGATTTATAATTTTTTAAAGCAATGTTAATTTTTTTTTTTACAAAATTAAATTTAAATGGATTTTTTTTTTTAAATAAATAACTGTCCATAACTAAAATAGCCACTTGTTTATTTTTTTTTAATGCATTTAAAAAAATTTTTTTATGTCCATCATGAAAAAGTTGAAATCTACCAATAAAAATTGCTGTTTTTTTTTTCCAATTAAATTTTTTCTTCATGAAATTTAAATTATTTTTTTAAGTATTTTGTTTACACAATTTATTTTACTTAAGGCTTTCGTATTTACTATTATTTTTTTATAATGAGATCTTTCATAAACAATTTTAGAATTAAAACCAATAAGATTTTTAAGTATGCCTTTTTTGGCTTTTTTATATAAACCTTTTGTATCTCTTTTAACTAAAGTCTTTAGAGAACATTTAGTATATATTTCGTAATAATTTTTTTTAAATTTTCTTTTTGCTTTAAGCCGAGTTGTTCTTAATGGGGATATTACAGAAACAATTAAAAAATCATAATTATACTTTTTTCTATTAATATAATTGATTATTAAATTATTATTTTGAATAATATTTTTTTTTGAAAATTTATTTTTTTTATTTGTTTTTTTTCTAAAAGAATCTCCATCTATCTTTTTAACTTTGAATCCATATCTGGTTAATTTTTTTAATACTACGGTTGCAAGGGTAGTTTTTCCTGATCCCGAAAGACCAGTGAACCATATTACTTTACTATGAGAATTCTTACTCATTAATTGTTTACTTTATATTTTAAATCTTAATAAAGTATAGTAGTAAACATGGAGATACGAGATTAGTATTACCTTCATATAAACAGTCGAGATTTTTCAAAAGAGTAATTAACGATAAAACAAAATTTAAAGACATTTTTTACAAAAAATTTATGGAATATTTTATTATATAATATTTGAGATTAGTTCATCTAAAATCTTATTAATATTATATTTTTGCTTCCATTTGGGGTAGTCCCTTTTAAATTTATTATTATTTGTAATATACCAAATATGATCTCCAACTCTATTTTCTTTATTAAAAATTTTTTTCAGTGCATAAATCAAGCCAATTGAGCTATTAGTACTGGTC
>JAPYOS010000032.1 GCA_029938085.1 Oceanospirillaceae bacterium
GTCTTTTCTTGCTATATCAGTAACAATTCCTCCAGGAATAAGGGAATCATTTCCCACTTGTTGAAAGTAGAGATCTTCTTTAATTTGACTAGCGTTAACTGTTGAATGTGTAGCTAAACAAAGCCAAATTACAATAATAGAGGACTTAAAAAGCTGAAATTTTATTGGAAGTTTGTAATACAAAATTTGCCTATATTTGTTATAAAAGTTGAAATTATCAGCTGTTGGTTTAATTAGTTTCGCACGAAACAACTTGAATGGTTAGATTATTTTTAAGAATGATAGATATAGATTTCACTATTAAAGTCAGTTAAATACGTCAATATTCACTTCCTCCTTATTCACTTCACATTTGGCATTTACTATCTAAATGAATAGGCATGCTGACTTTACCGTAGCAAAACTAAAATCATTACCATGAAAGCCGTATCATCAAAGGAAGATATAATGACCAAACAATTTAGAAAAATAAAAAAAACAAATTTTGTTAAAAAAACTATCACTATGTCTTCTTTGGGTAGCTTACTCACATTAATCATAATCCCCCCTGCTTTTGCAGGCGACGATTTACACTTTACTTTTACTAAAGCAAACTATTTTATGCCACAGACTAGTTCTGTTGGAAGATGGGATAATGATGACAATTGGCAGTGGGATCATGAAGATTACCATCGTTCCTTTATTGACTTCAATTCTGTGGTACAAGTTGCTAATCAATATGAAAGCATGAAATCGTATACCCTAGCCTTAGGTACCGATGAAGCAGGTAGTATGATTTTACTAGCCGGTTCAGAATTAATTATCAGTGAGAACACATATGTTGGTCTCAACGCAGAAGGAAATGTATTCCACTATGGTGGCGACTTATTCACAGAAACCCTTGCGGTTGGTGTGTTGGATGTTGACTACGGTTTTGCTTACGTACGTGATCAGCGAGCAAACGGGTTTTATGATTTAAGAGGTGGTAATGTAAATACAACAAGCTTGCATGTTGGCTATCGTGCTGATGGGGTATATGAACAGACTGGCGGCACTACAAATATCAACAAAAAGATTGTTTTAAAAGACAGAAACACTGGTTATGACATGCCAAGAGTACCACTAGCAGGAACAGGTAATCTACTGCTCGGTACTCAGCAAGGTGGCGTTGGCACATACACTATCAGTGAAGGTGGGCTGTATGTTGAAGGTAGCATTATTGACGGTGAGGGGATTGGTACACTAAATATCGATGGCGGTAGCGTTAATGTTGTGGGTGATACTGCGGTCGATTACTTAAATATTGGAAACTCAGTTGGTTCAGAGGGCAGTTACTCTATCAATGAAGGGCAAACATTTACCATAGGCAATGAAGCTATTGGAAACGAGGGCACAGGCTATTTCACACAGTTAGCTGGAGAACATATAGTTACGAACACTTTAAGCATAGGGAAAAGTTCTACAGGCAAGGGAAACTTTGACCTTCAGTCAGGTACGCTAAGCGTTCAAAACCTAGTTGTTGGTGAGGAAGGTGAAGGCGAATTTGATCACAAAGCTGGCGACATTAGTATAAACGATACCCTTACCTTAGGTAAAAAAGAAGGCAGTGAAGGTACTTACAACTATGAGGATGGGGGGTTAAACATTAGCGGTGACATGATTATTGGTGATGCTGGTAAAGGTACTTTTAATGATTATGCTTCAACTAATACTGCTTTCGGGGGCTCTTTGATTATTGGTAATCAAGCTACTGGTGTGGGCTTATACAAATACGATAGTGGGTTTAACACTATTAAAGTTGAAGATAATGTGGTGGTTGGAAAAAGTGGTACCGGCACGATGGAGTTTACTGCTGGTATTATGACCAATGCCGATTTTATTGTTGGTGAAAATGATGGCAGCAAAGGGCGAGTTTATATTGATGGCAATATTCGTGCTCACTATGGCAGTATTATTGTTGGTGCAAATGAAGGCAGCGAAGGCACAATTAATACCAGCAGTCATCTTTATGCTAACAATATTATTGTTGGTGACCAAGGCAAAGGTACGGTTAACCAAGACAATGGTGGAATAGGTGCATTTAATGTGGAAATCGCTCGAGACCCAGGGTATATCAGTTATACGCCTACGTTAGTATTAGGTCAAGGTGCGTCGGGCAAGGGGTATTATACGGCTTCTGGGGGCACTGAAATTACCGTGATAAATGAAACCATTGGTGATGCTGGTTATGGAAAATTCACCCAAGCTGACGACGGAACTGATAATGTCACTCATATCATTAAACAAACATTAACACTGGGTAACGCTGAGTTTAGCGAAGGCGTTTTCAAATTAGAAGGTGGTACAGTTAAAACTAAAAACGAAGTTATTGGTGATGCGGGTAAAGGCTCTTTCACCCAATCAGGCACCACTACTCACACGGTTAAACAACAATTAACACTGGGTCAAGCAGAAACAAGTAACGGCTCTTACAAGTTAGAAGCAGGCACACTTAAAGCTAAAAACGAAATAATTGGTAATCAAGGTAAAGGAACGTTTACCCAATTAGACGGTGACCATACCGTTACTGAACTCTTAATACTGGGTCATGAAACCACGGGCAACGGTAAGTACGTCCTAAATGATGGTTCGCTTACCGCAGACGAAATTATTATTGGTTATAACGGGGTCGGTCGTATTAATCAAACTGGCGGTAGTGTGACGTTAACAGGGGTAGAGTCAGGTTCTGGTCGTTTAACATTAGCTAAAGAAACTGATGGCGTTGGTGTTTATGACCTTTCAGGTGGAACACTTGACATTGCTTCTATGGATGGGGGTGACCAAAGCACCTTCAATATTGATGGCGGTCAGCTTACCGTAAGAGATGGAAATATTAAAATTAACACCTTTCAAATAGGTAATAAAAGCGGTTCAACAGGTCAACATGTTTTTAAAGCGGAAGATACTTTGTCTGCAACTGATATAGTTGTTGGCAATAATGGTGTTGGCAGCATGATTTCGATTAAAAATAATAATTCATTTACCAGTGAGAATGCTTACTTAGGTAAAAATACTGACGGTATGGGTTTTGTGCTTTTATCTGGTGGAAATACTACGTGGGATAACAGCCAAGAT
>JAPYOS010000033.1 GCA_029938085.1 Oceanospirillaceae bacterium
CTTACCCAAAAGAAAAAAGACTTAGTGAAAATATCACCAAGCCATTGTTTTTATACATGTTAAAACGACCATTAATACAGGTAGCAATGCCTGCGGCATCTTGACCTCTATGCTGTAAAACGAGCAAACCATCATAGAGCATTTGATTCACAGGGTCATTAGCAACTATACCAATTATTCCACACATAACACTCTCTTGTTTAAAACATTATTTTGTCGTATTTTACCTTGTTACTCCAGTCATATGGCAAATAAAACAATGTTTTTTGAATTAGCAATTTAACTATTGGCACCGTTGAGGAATTTAGCCAAACTGGATTCACAACAAAAGACGTTCTTTCAACTAGGAAAATTACAAGGTATACCGCTAAAATTCCTCTAAAAAAACCAAATAAGGCCCCTATGACTACATTTGAAAATCCCAAACCAATAGTCAGAATAAATTCACTTAAAACTTTTATAAGAAATGAAGTAAAGATTAAAACAAAAATAAAGATTAATAAGTATCCAATAATAAAATTAATAGACTCATCAAATTCAAAAGGAATAAAACTAACTACAATTTGACTAAAACTATATGCTAAATAAAAAGCAAGAATCCATGCGCCTAGACTCAAAAACTCCTTTACAAACCCTCTATAACACCCAAATATTAAAGAAATTACTACAACGAAAATAAAGCAATAATCAATTATCGACATAGCTTTATTTGATCTGCTTTATTATTCCTGAAAAATTGGCATTTTTTAATCGCATCAATGCTAATTTAGCCTCTTTTTCAGTATTAAAAGATTGGGTTGTTAATTTTACTTTCTCTTTACCAGCTAACTGTATAACATCAATATTAGCTTCAAAACCAATCAACTTTATTTTATTACTTAAAGATTGAATATTTTTTTTATTTGAAAAAATGCCTATTTGTATAAAATATTTATTAATGTTTTTATGATTTTTTATTAATTTCTTACTATCACTAGTGCCATACTGGTAAATTGAGCGACTTGTTAAATAACGGTCATTATTCAGCTCTGTTTCGTTTTCTACAAACAAATTTTTATCAAAATAAATAGGGGTCGTTTCAAGAAATGATACCTTCACATCATTTACCAATTCCTCCTTTTCATTCTTAACAAAGAAAAATGATAAAACAAGCAATGCTAATAAAATAACCAATGCTCCAAACAGCCGTCGTTTTGCACGCCGAATAAGAATACTTTGATTTACAGAAGGAATGCGTGAATTAGTCATTATAATTTTCTTTAATAATTTCTCTTACAGTAAAAAAAGAACCGAACACGATTATATTATCATCAAGTGAGGTCTTTTTATAAGCATTCTTATATGCCTGAAGTAAATTATCTGCAATATGAATTGGAATAGTTTTATTCATTTTTTTTAACGCTAATTTAATAATATCTACCTTTTGGGCTCTTCTATGATCAATTGAGCTAATAAACCATTCATCAACTAATTTTATAAATGGCATTATTACAGAATCAATATCTTTATCCACAAGAATAGAAAACACCCCAAATACTCTTCCATTATTTTTTGATTTCACTATAAATTCACTTAAATTATTTGCCGCCTCTTGATTATGCGCCACATCAAAAACAATCAAAGGTTTTTTACTAACAACATCAAGTCGCCCAATTAAATTTGTATTTAATATTCCTAACTCAATAGATTCTTTTGTAACAGGCAATTTTTGTTCTAATAATTCAACTACACGGAGTGCTCCTGCAAGATTTTGCATTTGCATATTCCCTTCTAGCTTTGGATAAGGTAAATTAATAAAGCTATATTCTCCTCCCAAATAAGAAAAACTATCCTTATTATCCTTAATGGAATAATCCTTATCTAACTGCGATACTTGTGAGTTAATTTTTTCCCCATACCTCACTAATATATTTTTTTCATTTTTGGTATTAATTATTGCATGCTTATTGGGCCTAAAAATACCACCCTTTTCTAAAGCAATTTCCTCAACTGTATTTCCTAAATAATCCTGATGATCCAAAGCAATTGAAGTAATAATTGACACCTCTGGATCAAATAAATTTACAGCATCCAATCTTCCGCCGAGCCCAATCTCAAGAATAGCCACATCGACTTTCTTTTGAAAAAATATATACATTGCCGCCAAGGTAGTTATTTCAAAATAAGTAAGGGGTACTCCCTGCCTTTTGCTGTTAATTAAATTTAGTGAATTAACTATATCTTGATCACAACAAGGAACTTTATTAACCTTTATTCTCTCATTAAATTTAAATAGATGAGGTGACGTATAACATGCAACATTATATTTAGCGCTACTATAAATTGACTCAAGAAATGCGCAAGTGGATCCTTTTCCATTAGTGCCAGCAACCGTAATAATCGGAAAATCAAGCTTAATATTAAGCGTTTGATATACCCTATCAATGCGATCAAGGTCTAGCTCTATTTCTTTAGGGTTAACTTTCTCAATATATCTTAACCAATCGTGTAATGAACTAAATTCGTTTGGTTCTTGAGGCACTAGATAACTTTAAGGTGTGTAATTAAGCCTGCTAGTGATTTTCTTAATTGCCTTCTGTCAATAATCATATCTATGGCCCCATGCTCTAATAAAAACTCTGATCTTTGAAAGCCTTCTGGTAGTTTTTCCCTTACGGTCTGCTCAATAACTCGTGGACCTGCAAAGCCAATTAATGCCTTAGGCTCTGCAATAATCACATCACCAAGCATCGCAAAGCTTGCAGACACCCCCCCCATAGTGGGATCTGTCAAAATAGATATAAAAGGTAATTTTGCAGCACTTAGTTTAGTTAATGAAGCGCTGGTTTTAGCCATTTGCATTAAAGACAAAAGCCCCTCTTGCATCCGAGCACCACCACTTGCTGTAATACAAATAAAGGGACATTTATTTTTTAATGCAGCATTTAGACCAAGAGTAAATTTTTCCCCAACAACAGATCCCATCGAACCACCCATAAATTTAAATTCAAAAGCAGCAACAATCACCGGGATTAACTCAATCTGACCCTGAAAAACAATTAAAGCATCATTTTCTTTAACAGACTTTTGCGATGATA
>JAPYOS010000034.1 GCA_029938085.1 Oceanospirillaceae bacterium
AAATGAATAATGGTAGCCCAGAAGTAAACCCAGTAAAAACACATATAAGCATTTTCTTAGAAAAGATATCATGCCATTTAATCTGGGCCTCAGCCATTTATAGTTATTTTGATACCAATTTATAAAGCACTAGGGCCCCAAATAAATTAGGCATAAACCGAATCGATTCATTATTAGTGAGGATTAGTTTTTCTAGTATCTGAAATCGTTTTTTTTGACAAAATTGGTCAAAGTCATCAATTGTACATAGATGAATATTGGGCGTACTAAACCAAGCATAGGGAAGTTCTTTGGAAATTGGCATAGATCCACTTATCATTTGAAACCTATTTCTCCAATAACCAAAATTCGGAAATGTTACTATTATTTGTTTACCAACCCTGAGCATTTCATCAAGAATAATTTCAATGTTGTGCATAGACTGAATTGTTTTAGATAGTATGACGATATCGAATGAATTATTCTCAAACCCTGATAGTCCCGCCTCAAGATCCATTTGAATAACGTTAATTCCACTCTCGAGTGATTTTAACCAGTTTTCATCATCTTTTTCAATTCCATAACCTGTTATATTTTTTTCTTTTTTTAGGAAATTAAGTAATCCCCCATCACCGCACCCAAGATCTAGCACTTTATAATCTTGTTCTATCCATCCGGATATTATTGAAAAATCGTATCGATTTGATATTTTTCTATTACTCATGATTTTCTCAATAACTTTTGAAAATAGGTTTCTAGTATTGAGTGATATTTGGGGTTAGACATTAAGAAAGCATCATGACCACTAGCGGCAGCAATATCGGCATAACTAACTTCAACATTATTATCCAGTAAGGCTTTGACAATACTTTTTGATCTTTCTGATGTGAAACGCCAATCACTGGAGAATGAAATAACAAGAAATTTTGCTTTTATTTTTTTAAAAACTTTACTTAATTGTTTGATTTTTCCATTACCTGGATCAAAATAATCAAGTGCTTTAGTCATTCGAAGATAAGTGTTAGCATCAAATTCTTTTGCAAATTTATCTCCTTGATAATTTAAATAGGATTCAATTTCGAATTCCGTCTTCAAATTGTAACCAATTTTATTGTTTGTGAGTTTTCTGCCAAACTTTGTTCCCATAACATCGTCAGATAGGTAAGTGATGTGGCCGAGCATACGCGCAATTCTTAATCCTCTTTTTGGCTTGGTGTGATTTTGGTAATAATTTCCTTTATTAAAATCTGGATCAGTGATAATCGATTGTCTCGCAACTTCATTAAAAGCAATATTTTGTGCGGTCAGATTGGGAGCGGACGCGATGACAATAGCATGTCTAATTTTATTAGGAAATTGAATGGCCCATTGTAATGCTTGCATACCACCAAGGCTTCCACCTAGTACACCAGCAAGCTGAGTTATTCCTAAATTATCAAGTAATGCATTTTGAGAATTTACCCAATCTTCTACCGTGACGATGGGGAATTTTGCCCCCCAGGGAGCTTTTGTTTTTTTGTTGATAGTTTTTGGGCCTGTACTTCCACTGCAGCCTCCAAGATTATTAACGCCTATAACAAAAAATTTATTTGTATTTAATGGTTTATTTGGACCAATAAGAGTATCCCACCAACCTGGGTATTTATCTTTTTTAGTATATTTTCCAGCAAGGTGATGGTCGCCTGAAAGTGCATGGCAAACTAAGATGGCATTATCTTTTTTTTTACTTAGAGTGCCGTATGTTTCATAGGTTAGTTCGTATTCATCTAAAGTTTCTCCATTTTGAAGGACTAAAGGAGAAACAGATTTAAACTGTTTGGATTTTACTATTCCAATTGTATTTTTTTGATTCATCAGAGAGTTATAACTATTATGCAGCCGGTGTCTTTATCAATGTTTAATCTTACCTGATGTCACTCTAATAATTTTATTTAAATCATGATATTGTTTTATATTTATAAAATGATTTTCTGAAAATAAATGTTTTATCTTTTCTGATTGATCAAAGCCGTGCTCTAAATAAAGCACTCCATTTTTCTTTAAAAACTTTGGGCTTTGCTGAATAATTTGTGCAATATCAGCATAACCATCTTCTTTTGAAATTAAAGCAATTTTTGGTTCATAAGAAAGTTCAGGAATGCTTAAATGGTTATCATATTCATTAATATAGGGTGGGTTGCTCACAATAATATCAAATTTATTTGACGGGATATTTTTCATCCAATTACTCTGAATAGTCTGAATATTTTTAAGATTATGATACGAAATATTTTTTTTTGAGATTTCCAGTGCCTTTAATGAAATATCACTAATTAACACTTCTGAGTTTAGAAAAATTTTTGCTAGTGTAATTCCAATTATTCCAGAACCAGTTCCTAAGTCTAAAATTATCAATTTCTGGTTTTTAGAGAATTGTTTATAGATAAGGTCTATGATTAATTCAGTATCTTGTCTTGGTATTAGAGTGTCTGTGGATATTAAAAATTTAAGTCCATAGAAGCTCCATTCACCTAAAATATAGGCTAATGGCTTATAAGCTATTCGGTCAGAAACAATTCGATAAATATTATTTATATCTTTTTGGTTAATATTATTATGTTGATTTGAAATAAGAGAAGCATGCTTCATTTTTAAAACATGTTCTAGAATAAATCGAGTTTCAAGTGCCGCCTCTCTGCGAGAGAGTTTAATTTTTTCTTTTAATGATTCTATGATTTCATTTTGAAGACCAAGTATGGTTTTCATTTATTAATCTTCATCAAGTTGTGCTAATAGATCAGCTTGGTGCTCTGTGGTTAGTGTTTCAATAAGTTCTGTTAAATCTCCATCCATAATAAAGTCTATTTTATAAAGGGTTAAATTTATTCGATGATCTGTAATTCTTCCTTGAGGAAAATTATAGGTCCTTATTCTTTCACTTCGATCTCCGCTACCAATTAGACTTTTTCTTTCCGATGCGATTCTAGATTCTTGCTCTCTTATCTGTGTATCCTTAATTCTTGCCCCAAGAATACTCATAG
>JAPYOS010000035.1 GCA_029938085.1 Oceanospirillaceae bacterium
ATACACAAATTTTACATAAAGAAACTTTTAAACTTGGAAAAGGAAGACTTAAAAATTTTGACTGGAAAGAATCTACTGAAATTGAAACTAATAAAAAAGAATATCCACTTATTTTAACCACTAGCAGAGTGCTTCAACATTACAATGCAGCAACAATGACTAGACGTACAAGTAACATTAATATTGTCTCTGAAGATTTATTATTAGTTCATCCTATGGATGCTAAAAAAAGAGATTTAAACACTGGTGATATTGGCAGACTATACTCTGGAAGAGGTGAGGTAGCTTTAAAAGTAGAAGTTACAGATAAAGTTAAAGAAGGAATAGTGTTTACAACTTTCCATTTCCCAGAGCATATGGTTAACATGGTTACCGGACATGGAAAAGATGAAGAAACAATGTGTGCAGAGTATAAAGTTTCAGCAGTAGAAATTCAAAAAATTTCTAATCAATTCAAAACTGAATTTGAGCCTAAAGAAAACCAAGCTGAAGTTAACTAATTTTTAAAATGACCATTGGTTGGCATTTTGATAATACTTACTCAAAGTTACCAAATGTTTTTTTATCTGAAATTTCACCTATTCCAGTAAAATCACCCAATCTTGTTATCTTAAACGATAATTTATCAAAAGAATTAGAGTTAAATTTCTCCACATCAAATAAAGAAGATTTATCAAAATTATTTTCTGGAAATCTGTTACCTAGAGATTCAAAAGCTATTGCACAAGCGTATGCGGGTCATCAATTTGGCCATTTTACTATGCTTGGTGATGGACGAGCAACTTTAATGGGTGAACATCTAACAAAAGATAATCGTAGATTTGACATTCAATTTAAGGGTTCGGGCAAAACACCTTTTTCAAGAAATGGCGATGGAAGAGCTGCATTAGGACCAATGTTAAGAGAATATATTATTAGTGAAGCAATGCATGCTTTGAGAATTCCTACAACAAGAAGTTTAGCAGTGGTTAAAACTGGAGAAAATGTATTGCGTGAAACTCCATTGCCGGGTGCAATATTAACAAGAGTCGCATCAAGTCATTTAAGAGTGGGTACATTTCAATATATAACCGCAAGAAAAGATGAAGAAAATTTAAAAACTTTAGTCAATTACACTATCGATCGACACTATCCAGATATTAAAGATTCAAAAAACAAAGCTTTAGATTTATTGAAAAAATTAATGGAAAGACAAATTAAACTAGTAATAAATTGGATGAGAGTTGGTTTTATTCATGGGGTAATGAACACAGACAACATGGCTGTGTCAGGTGAAACAATAGATTATGGTCCTTGTGCTTTCATGGATGCTTATGATCCACAAACTGTATTTAGTTCAATAGATCAGCTTGGTCGATATGCTTACTTTAATCAACCAAGTATTACCAAATGGAATTTAGCAAGATTTGCAGAATGCTTAATTCCTTTAATTGATGAAAACAAAGATAAGGCAATCAAAACAGCAACTGAAACAATTAATAGATTTGAAAAAATATATGAAATCAAATGGCTTAACATGATGCGTGATAAGCTAGGTTTGTTTGGGGAAGATTCAAAAGATCAAGTTTTAATTTTAGATTTATTAACATGGATGCATCAAAATAAAACAGACTACACAAATACTTTTTGTTTTTTAATGAATGAAAAGATTGAAAATGACGAAATATATAATAATGAAGATTTTCATATCTGGAGACAAAGATGGCTAGATCGATTAAAACTAAATAATAATACACCCGAAAAATATTTCAAATTAATGCGATCGGTTAATCCATCAATTATCCCTAGAAATCATAAAGTTGAAGAAGTTTTAGAAGCTGCGAATAATAATAATCTAAAGCCAATGAAAAATTTGTTAAATATCTTAGAAAAACCTTATGAAAATCAAAATAAAATTTTTGAATATCAATCCCCAGCTCCAATTAGCAATGAAAAATATCAAACTTTTTGTGGTACATAATTAATAGATTATAAAACGTAAGGTTCAGGTCTAGCATTATTTTCGAGTACTCTCTCAACTGCAAAATCACTAATATCAATCGTTTGGTAGGAACCGGTCGTAATTAACTCTGTTAAAGCTCTACCAATTCCTGGTGCCTGCATTAAGCCTCTTCCTGTAAATCCTGATGCCACATAAACATTTTCATATTTAGGATGTTTGCCCACAACAGCATTGTTGTCCAATTTGTTACAATCATAATATCCTGCCCATCCACCTGTTAATTTTAACTCTTCAAATACAGGAATTCTTTGTGCAAGAGCAGGCCAAACTAATTCTTCAAAATCATTCCATGCAGGCTCTAAATCTTTTGCATCAAATACAGAATTAGGTGATCCTGCTAGATATTCTTTGCCTTCCGGTCTCCAATAAACTCCTGTTGTCAAATCTCCTACTAAAGGCATCTCTGGAATATGAGTAGGACACTTAACCCTAAAGACAGTATGTTTTTGAGGAACAACCGGAATATCTTCTAATAATTCTTTGGTCCAACAACCAGCAGCCGAAATAATAGTTTTTGCTTTTATTTCTGAAAGACTTTTTACTTCACCTTTAATAAATTCAGCACCAAGCTCAATAGCTTTGCTCTTAAGTGCGCCATGAAACATAAATGGGTCAATCCACCCTTCGCTTTTATTGTCAGTATAAGTTGCTGTCTCAATTCCTTCGTTATTTATATAAGAAAATATTTTTGATAATTCAGATCCTTTAATATTTTTTGTTCCTGCTTCGCAAGCTTTATGGTTTTCTAAAGCTTTATATTGTTCTTCGGCATGTTCTGGGCCAAACATTAGCAAGTATCCATTTGGCACCATACTTGCAGTTGGATTAGGATTTTTTTCTGTTTTTAATAACTCTGGTATTTGAAAAATAAACTCCCTAGCAAATTTACCTAGTAAAATATTTTCTTTTTGAAAAAATTGTCTTCTAAATC
>JAPYOS010000036.1 GCA_029938085.1 Oceanospirillaceae bacterium
CCAATCCCTAATATTTTCACCGTTTCCATATATTGGAATTTTTAAATTTTTTTCTGCTCTAATGATCGTTTTGGGAATAATTTTTTCAGGAAACTGTCTAGGACCAAAATTATTAGTGCATCTTGTTGTAATAATATCTAATCCATATGTTTTAAAATATGATTGACAAATCATTTCTGCAGAGGCTTTTGATGCAGAATATGGGTTGGATGGACTGAATGCATCACTTTCTTTAGAGAATCCAGATTCAATACTTCCAAAAACTTCATCCGTTGAAATTTGTATAAATCTACATTGATCATTTTTTATTCGAATTGAATCAAGTAATGTATAAACTCCCATTATGTTTGACTCTAAAAATGGTTTAGAATCAGAAATACTTCTATCAACATGTGATTCTGCAGCAAAATTTATGACTCCATCCATATTTTCTATTATTTTATCAATGTACTTTTTATCACATATGTTCGCATCATGAAAAGTATAATTTTCTAATTTTTCAATTGATTCTAAATTTTTTTTATTTGATCCAAAAAATCCTGAATCAATATTAAAAATTGAAGTTTTGGGATACTTTTTTAAAAAATTTATTATAAAATTACTTCCTATGAATCCCAAACTACCAGTTACTAGAATATTCATTTATTCATCTACAGGTTTTCTTAGCAGGCATATTATATCGCATAAATCTTCATTTTTCCAATAAATTTTTTCTTGTTTAATAATTTTAAGTTTAGAATCTTCATTAAGAAATAATTGAGGAAAATTTTGTTTCCATAATGTTTCTTCATGTCCTCTATAATTTACTTCAACAAGTTCATCGGAATAATATTCTGAATCAAAAATATATTCTTTTGATAGCGAAATAATTTTCTTAATTACTTCTGGTAATGCTTTAGGATTAATATGAATTAGTACACCGGAAGTATAAACTAAATCAAATTGTTCCCCCTTTGAATTAAATTCTTCAATACTTGAATTATGGAATTTTATATTTGGATAATTCTCTTTTGCAATTTTAAAGGCTTTTTCATTAATTTCAACACCAGTTAAATTTGTAAAACCTAGTTTTTGTAATATTGAAAGTTTTAAACCTACATTACATCCTAATTCTAAAATTTTAGCATTTTTATCAATATTGGAAAAGATTTTTTTAAATACATCTTCAAATGTTATTCCTGTTCTTTCTTTGTATATCTGATTTGTTTCTTCTACTGAAATATTTCTATCCGCATACGAATTACCGAATTCTCCTCTCCAAAAATCTCTTTGAAATTCATTTATTTTTAGTGAATCTGACATAAATCAAATTCTAGTTTCCTCTACAAAAACGTATTTGTAAAATCATTATTTATGCTTAAAATACTATTTTTACATTTTATCATCTATGATTGTTCAAATTTTTTATAGTACATTTTATAATCTGGATTCTAAAATTCAATCTATTGGATGAAATTAAGACAATTATCTTAGATACTTTTGAAACAAAAGATATCGAAAATTCTCGCATTAATGGGAAATTGACTGTTATTTGGAGAGATTATGACCAACTGATTGATTTTACCCCTAAAATGATTTACTTGACATCCGTGAATCCTGGAGAGACAAAAGGTCCGCATTTACATACAAAACGTGATAGTTATTTTGTATGTACAGAAGGAAAAGTAGTTTTTATTGTAAAAAATAAACTTGGAATTTATGAAGAAATTGAATCTAGTGCAGATAACCCTGTTATGGTAAAAATTCCTAAAGGGATTCCTTCAGCACATATCAATCCTACAAAAAATATTTCATCTGTGCTTGCATTAGCAAGTATTGCATGGAAGCCTAATGATGATGAAATGAAAAATACTCTTTTTGATGATTATGATTGGGAAAAATGGATTGAAAGTGAATAAGAATATTGAGGAAACTAAAACAATAGTTCTGGTTGATTCTATTGATGATTTCATAAAACACCCTAAAATTTCTAAAAATTCAGAATTTGAAATTATAACATTTGATTTTAAACTTCATAAATTACTTCAATCAAAAAAAATTACTCATAAAATATCAGATGAATTTATGACTGAAAATATTAATGATATTCAAGAATTAACAAGAAAATTTTCTTATTGGTATAAAGAAATGAAAATATTAGATCAGATACATTACAAAAATGTTAATTTAGGTCGATTATTTTATCCTGAATTTCATTATTTCCTCGTTCCATTTTTAAAAAAATTAATTGAAGTATATGGAATATGTCAAAAATATCAAAATTGTAATTATATTACATCCCCTAAACTTTTTGAATTTACAAAATTGTTTTCTAATTCTGTAGAAAATTTATCTTTGGAGAAATTACAATCTGAAAATTATTTATATGATTCCTTGAAAATACCTGTGAAAATTGGTAATTCTACATATTCTCTAAGAATACCAAAAATATTGTTTAAAAAATTTAAAAACATATCTGAAAAATTCATTAAATTGTTTTTAAACAATAAACACACCATTCCTACAAAACCATCTACATTATTAGTTGAATTTGATACAATTAGGTGCAAAAAATTTTTTGAAGCATCTAATAATTTATCAATAAATTTAGTACATTATGGTCGTAGACGTCCTACAATATGGAATAAAGAATCATTTAGTATTGTTAAAAATTCAAACAGTCTTTTAGTTGATATTGATAAAATATATGATAAAAATTTAAAAAATTCAGTTTATCAAGGACAATTATTTGCTAAAGAAAATTTAAATAAATTATTGCAAAACCATGAATTCTTTGAAAATTATTTTTCTTTCAAAGAATATTCTTTATGGTTAATTTTGAAACCTTTTTTTGTTGATTTAATTACAAAAAGATTTTCTGAAGCAATTTCAGAAATTGAAATTACTAAAAAACTTTTTAATTTGTATAATAT
>JAPYOS010000013.1:0-10699 GCA_029938085.1 Oceanospirillaceae bacterium
AGCGAGAATGGAGTAGTAAAACTGTTATTCAAGTTTACGATTTTATTGATGATTTCCCGACATTACAGCGTATGTGGAAGAAACGGGAAAAAGGTTATAAAGCGCTAGGATATAAATTTAATGAACAGAAGAGTTTAGATTTCAAAAATAAATAACAGTAAGGTATCTGGTACTATTCTGTGAGTTTGCAAAGCTACTAAATTACACTTAAATCCAAGTTATGACATGAGAAGCACAAGTATTATCTAACTTAATACACGTTAATCCAAGTAAATCCTATACCGACAACGGGATTGTGATTCCGGTTGTCGAGGGTTCAAATCCCTTTAGCCACCCCATTCTTTCCTTATTTAATTCAGCAAGTTAAAACTCTTTAATAGTTATATCGTCACTAGTTTATTAACTGCTCCTGTGCATATTCTGTGAGTATTTGAGGCTAATTAGGTCTAATCTACTACACGTATATCCAACTTCTAGCTCATATTCTCAACATCGACCGGAACTGATTAATTTTGCCTGTTTAGGGAATTTACTGTCTATTTCCTGTACTTTTTACTGAAAAGTAAAATATAACCCTAGATGAAAAAGCGTCAAAAAAGTGAGCGTTGAAGTCGTTAGTTACAGGTAATGCTTTAGGTCAAGAGTTAGCCAATAGTGAATATTGCATAAAACGTCTCAATCTCATTTCATGTCTAGAAATCTCACATAGTGATATCTATTCACAATAGATCCCATTTTCTGTAGCAGAACCCATTATTTTCTGCGATCTACAGATAGCTATCTTGTTAGCTTGACCAAACCGGTTTGTTTTCCTAGACTTAAAATGTTAGCAATGACATTTTATGTCTAAGGTGGTTTTATGAATTACGATCCTGATGCAGCAATGGATAAAGTTTTAATTTATTTTTCTGAAAATGTAAAGGAAATAACGAGTGAGGAGTACGAAGAATTACAGGCTGAGTTTCAAGAACTTGCCGCTTAATTAAATAAGCCAATAAACTTAAAATTTATTGGCTTTTTTTATACATTTCTTTTAGTAACAATTACCATATTTGTTACAAGTTATACTATATGATTTTCCTGAGCTTGTTGTGCCGTTATGAGTGTTACTGTTCCAAGTCGTGCCCGTTCGTGAATTACTGCTATTGGTATAACTACTATTGCCAAACCTTTGCGTTGTGCTTGTATTGCCGGTTTTATAATCTGTGCAATAAGTTGTATTTCTGCTAACTTGGCAATCTGCCATTGCTACCGATGAAATTAACAAACTAAATATAACTGATACTGCTAGCATTATTTTTTTGCTTAGTTATATACGGATGAGACCTCATTTGCTTACATCAAAGTGAATCCACTTTTCAATCAAATCATAGTTCCTTTACTAGCCAACTGCGGACATTAAGCTTTTGTGAATCCTTGATCATATTTTGAAGAATATTAGCTAGGATTTTCTACTTGGCTGTGGGGCGCGTTTAAGCTCAAAGGCGACGGTCATAATTGCCAAAATTTGTATTTCAACACAAAATTAATGTATTGTAGTTTCACAAAAAATTGAAGTAGCCACGGGCTGTTTAGAGCGTTCTATAGTCATTCAACCTTAATTATCTCAATTTAGATTATTTTGGCAATGAGCTTCAATTGTTCAAACAAAAAGGTGATGGTAGCATAGGTCTCCAACTTTTAAATACCCTAATAAAATGTACTAGTTGTAGGTACATAGTTTATGTAATATGGCGAGTTTCTAAAGGAATATATATTATTTTTAAAGCACACGGAAAATATAAATTAAATTTACATAATGATGTCATTATTCTTACTGTCTTTGGTGATTGGAATCTAGAGGGAAGTATTATATGTATTGAGGATATCAATAAGCTTATTGATACAATCTCCGGAAATAGATTTGCTATTGTAATAGATAGCTCGGAGCTTACAGGCTTAACAAAAGATTCATATGTTCCGTGGTTAAAGGCAATTAATAATTGGCTTCAGATAGGAATGTATTTTACATCTAGAGTAGACAATCCTGATAGTGCTGAGTATAAATTATTTCTTTCAGAGTTTGATGACTTATTGAGAAGTAAGACCAATTTCGCCTATAGTAGCTCTATCGAAGATGCATTAAGTCTTATTCAGAATTACTCTGAATAGTTATTAACTGAAAATCAACTCCTTCATGCTTAATAACCGCTTTTGGCATAGAAAGCTCATTCAAAGAATGTTTGACGTAACAGAATGATTTACATTATTCTATCGGGCGGGTTCAGAGCGATCAACAGCCGCACAAGCATCTTCTGATTGGAATCAATTTTTCTCTATAGCTGACGTTCGAGCTTGTTTCGCTAATGGTAACAGTTAGCCACAAGCTGACATTAGCATTTCAGTAATTAACGTCAAATTTTTTAGTTTGAATTTCAAGATGTATGCTACATTAAATAAAATAAGTATAACTTTTCTTGGATTATCCTCTATTGATTCTTTTTGCAAAAAGAATGCTCAGCAAGATAACCTTATGCTTTGCCATATTCATGCTTTGCATGTCTCTTATCGCGTCTGCCGCTATACCAGTAACGGTAACAGTTGCACTCCCTGAGGAGAGAGCAAGGTTTTACCAAAAATTTCTCTTACAGAAACAAAAAAATGCGGTAGAAGTTACCGCTATCGACATGAAATCTATGGGCAGAGACATTATCAGCCTGATTATCTTTGTTCAAGCACTGGACAGGGCCGGGTTAATAGTAAACTTTGAATTTGTCTCCAGCCCTAACCCAAAAAGAAATGGTGCATTGGTGCAAAGTGGCGCAGTGTTACTTTCTATGAGAACACTTGAGAAAGGTTACACGCCGAAAGACACGTTAAAAAGCTCTCCACTGCTTGACTCCGAACACAGCTTAAGAGGTATTTACGGCTTAAAATCAAACGATGCCCTGATGAAAGTAAAGACTCTCGAAGAGTTAAGGGAATTTAGTGCCGTAACACAACAACATTGGAAAAGTGATATTAAATTCCTACAAGGAATTGGACTATCTCAACTAGTATTATCACATAGCAGAGAGAGTCTATTTAAGCACATTGCTTTTCGAAACGTTGATTTTACTATATTAGGCCTCACGAATTCTCATTCCACGGATTTTCAAGTACGAGCTGCAGAGATAATACTTGTACCTGTACCTGGGTTGCTAATCAGGAGAAAAGACATATATCAATTTATAATTGCTGAAAATCATCCTCATGGTCAAAGAATTTATCAAGCACTTGAAAAAGGACTTGGCATAATGCGGGAGCAAGGATTGATAAAAAAATACTATCAGCAATTAATCCCGCATAGATCTGACTTACCCAATTGGAAAATACTTAATCACGCTGATGTTGCTGACTATGAAAGTCGATAAAGCCAGACGCACTGACAGATGGTTAATTATTCAAAGAAATAATCAACAATAAACTCCATGTAAAATAATTTAACCTAACGAGCGAAATGTGACACAGACAAGTCATAAAAATGAAATAGTGAAGCGTCTGGTTTCGTATCAGAGCGAACCTAAAATAGAATGACTTAATGCTAATATTATCCACCTATAAAGTCTTACTGAACCTTCGTTTCAAGCTTAAAATTAACGTCTGCTTTCTAGCTTAAGTTAAAAATAAAGGCAACTAATCGAATAGCTGAGATTGGCACTTTAGAGTCGGACAGAGAGTATTTGACCTAACCCGATGATTTACTTTATGCTATCGGGCAGAAAAGAGCGATCAACGGAAGTTGACAGTTATCGCCCATCAACATTTTAGCAAACAATTATCAGCCCCTTAAATGTCTATGTACTACAAATGTATTGGCGGCTATATTATTTATAATAAATTAAATGGAAGTTTACTATGAGTGAAGAAGAACTGAAGGATTTAGAGCCTAAGACCACATCATATATTGGCTTAGGTATTACTTTTGGAATTAGCCTAGGAACAGGTTTAGGTGTTGTTGTTGGAGCCATAATTGACAATGTAGGTATGGGTATTGCTCTTGGCAGTTCAATTGGCGTTTCGGTAGGTATTTTAATTGGATCGCTCATGAATTATTCTAAACAAAAAAATATCGTTTAGTGTAAAAGTACAACAAGCCAATCAAGCAGGACTAAAAACAGTTTGCTTGGTTTCGCTTTGCTTCACATTTTAGCAAACAATTTTTAGCCCCTTAATGGGGCGTGAATGTATTTTATTTGTTAAATAAAATCAAGCGGTTAGTTTGGTGGTTTATATTTTGTGACAAAGTTGTGACTTGAAAGTGACGGGCATACTTTTTTAAAAATTATTATGTGATACAGCCCCTCATAAAGAAATACTAGTTTAGATAAATAGGTAACGTTGTGCCCATGAGGCATTACGCCTACTCGAAAATGTAGGCCTACTTTCCGATCATACAGCTAACATATGTGTTTACTACTTTTCGAGAGGAGAATAGGGCGCCTTAGTTCATTTACTGTATATGCAGGCACGATAGTATGATCCAGTCTCCAAACATTTTTATCTCGAAAACTAAAAAATACTTGAAAATCATCCTTTGAAACGTATTACAAGGTGTGCAATATAGTAGAAGCGAACAGAGTAATGTTTCCATGGTCTGCTTCAAGCTAAATATGCCGTTCCTATTCGATTCTTAACGTTACTATCAGACTAAAGCGGTCGTTTTTCGTTGTTATAATCACCCAATCTAATGATCACTAAGATACGAATATAGTCCTTAATAAAAATTTTATTTTTATACTTAATTTGCTCTGTTGACATAAATAATTAGATGCAAAGAGTGTCAGCTTTCTGATCATACAGCGGACATGAAATTAATAATTCTATGGCGGTTTGGGGCACTCCGAGATAGGAGCAAAAGCCAAGTGTTATTTGTCCTTGTTTATTTTCTTGATAAGTACGTTCAAATTGAAACCGCTTTACTTCGCTATTTTTTTCTAGTGAATATATTTGATTCATATACTTTGCACCACAACTTTCAATTACCCTTTTAGAAGTAATATTATCGACCTCACAGGTAATAATAATGGTGTTTTTCAATACGTTTGTTAAATTAAATCAATAATTGCGTATTTTACTATATTCCATAATTTAGTAGCGCTAGTCTTTATTCAGCTTTTGGCAAGCTAGTGACAAACGGCTTTAATTTCATATTTCGATCAAAGAGTAATGGGTAATCAGTTCGACCTTGAACCGGCCAATTATTTTTCCATGAATCAGCATCACTAATCCCCCAAAAAGTCACACGGCTAATTTTGCTTTTATGTTTGTTCAATATAGAGAATATATCTTCATAACGCTGTGCTAGTTTCTCTGCCATGACTGGCGGTAGTCCATTAGGGTAAGGGTCAAGTTCTTTTGAATATTGAAACGTATTCGATATATCAGCGCCAGTATTGCGTGTTGGTAATACCGTAAGATCTAGTTCAGTGATCATGACATCTACACCTAGTTCAGCGTAGGCTTGAATTGAGTCTTGTAAATCACTTAGCTTAGGGTAATCGAGGCCATAATGTCCTTGCAGACCAATACCGTCAATTCTGATCCCCTTTGATTGCAGATTTTTTACAATCTTAATAACACCCTGACGTTTTTGAGGGGCAAACAGGTTGTAATCATTATAATATAGCTTGGCATTTGGCGCTGCTTGTGCTGCCATTATAAAAGCTTGCTCAATATAATCTTCACCAATAATGTTAAACCATTGCGACTGTCGATAACTACCATCTTCATTAAGCGCTTCATTAACGACATCCCAGGCACTGACGCGGTTTTTATAACGTCCAGCAACGGTATTTATATGCTCTTCCATACGATTAAGTAATACTTCTCGTGAAACTTGTGAACCATCGCTATTTTCAAAAATCCAGTCAGGGGTTTGTGAATGCCATATTAGAGTGTGTCCCAATACCGAAATGTTATTTGCTTGGGCAAAGTCTGTCAGTTTATCTGCGACCTTAAAATCATATACATTTGCTTTGGGATGAATGACTTCCCATTTCATGGCATTTTCTGCTGTTACGGCGTTATAGTGTTTTTTTACCAATTCACGTGTTGAGCTATCTGAAATTTGGTCATGGGATAACGATGTGCCAATTTTAAAATGATTTTTAAAGAGATTCTGTACACTGACTTGCTCGGATAATGCCAGAACCGTGCTTGCATCATTTTGTTGAATATGCGCATAAGGGGCATTATTACAACCACTCATTAATAGTGATATTACGGTAAAAGTAATTAACTTTTTCATTTTTTTCCCTTATTCTTTAATTTTTGTTATCAAGTGAGCAACACTATTGGTACAGGTGATTATTGCCATCAGTAATTTTTCCCTCACTACTTTGTCATTTTGTCGCTAATCGCTTTAGTTCACTTCGGGGCATTGTGCATTAGAAAAAGCCTTACGCTGACACACGGATAGTTCATTTTCTATACCTAAATCCCCTTGTTGAGCCATCCAGTTAGATAACTTTGTCTGTAAGTGAGCAACCTCATTTTTATATTCCGCTTGATCTATAAGGTTTTTTTGCTCAAACGGATCGTTAACAATATCGTAAAGCTCAAATTCTGGTCGACTTACAAAGTCGTGATAATTGCTTTTCATTAATGCGGCTTCCACCTTGAGCTCTTTTTTAAACCAAGGACTTTTTGTGATCAGATTCGAAAATTCATTTTCTGGCATTAAGTTATGAATGAGCTTATATTTTTCGCTTCGTACTGCGCGGATAGGGTAAGCACTACCTTTTTGAATGTTCAGGGTAGTTTGTATGCCATAGACATATTTTTTATGGTCAGTAGTTTTTCCTTGTAAAACGCGTTTGAAGCTTTGACCATCCAAGTTATCGGGGACGGTTCCTTGAATTAAATCAGTCAGAGTAGGGATCACATCAACATACTCAATCATTGCGTTAGACTTAACACCCGCTGCAATCTTATTGGGCCAGCGGATAATAAAAGCAGTTTGTAAACCACTATCGTAAGTGCTCCACTTACCGTAAGGTAAATGGCTACCTTGCTCACTAGTAAAAATAAAAATAGTGTCATTTTTAATACCTAGCTTATCGATTTCAGCGTCAATTAAGCCCACCTCTCGATCTAAATCAGATACTTCAGCTAAATACTTGGTCAGCAGTTCTCTTACGTCTTTGGTATCATTCAAAAATGGAGGGACGTCTAATGTTTCAGGTAAATATTTTGAGCGATCGCCTCGAGTCCAAGGGCCATGAGGACTGCTAGATGCGACAATTAAGAAAAAAGGCTGATCTTTATCTTTAGCCATAAACTTACGAGTAATATCAATACCAAACGACGTCTCACCAGTGGCGCCTTTATTTTGTTTTCCAACCCTTTCAAAAGGGAATGAGGCGTACGGGGCAATGTGCTCTTTGCCGGCTAAACCCACTCTATATCCCATGTCTTTGAAATAATGAGCGGCACTTTTAACTCCGTCATATACTCGAGTATGATTTCCATAAGCGCCATTACGAACAGGATAAAGCCCGGTATATAACTGCTGACGAGTCACCGCACACATTGCTGTGGCAGTAAATGAGCGAGTAAACATCATGCCCTGCTGAGCGATTTTATCGATGTTGGGAGTAATAGCATTTTTAGGCACATAATCAATTGCTTGATGATATGCGCCAATATCAAACCAACTCATATCATCGGCGAGCACGATGACAACATTAGGTGTCGATGAAGCTGTTAAGGGTTGATTAGCTGAACATAAATAGCTTGAGCTTAAAAAAATAAACAACAAGGTTTTAATTAATGTTTTTTTCATAAAAATTCACAATATTCAATAAGAAAATAATTTACAAAGCAGGTTCCTAAGTTTCTCTAGGAACCTGTTAAACGGCATATGCTGACTAATTAAAGCCTAACATTTAGACCCAGTGTGTATCTTCGGCCAACAGTCGTTATAAGGAAGTCGCGCTCTTCATATCCAGAATACTGGTCTTTAGCCGTATTGGTTAAATTAGTCGCGTCAAAGGTTAGTCTTATTTTGTTTGTTATCTGATATCCCAGCGAAAAATCTAATTGGCCACGGTCTTTTTGAGTTTGAGGTTGTTGATTAAAACCCTGAGTTTTGTCTAAAAACTCTGAACGCCAGTTATAAGCTAAACGTGTTGAAAAGTCGTGATATTCATAAAAGCCAATGAGGTTATAGCTGTGTGTAGATAGGCCTTCTATGGGTAGATTTTCTTGAGTTACGATATGCTTATTGGGTGTTTCACTGTCAGCATAAGTATAATTCACCGTTAATCCTAAACCTTGGTATATTTCACCTAAATCACCGAATGTTTTGGTAAAGCCAGTTTCAAAGCCTTTTATAGACCCCCCCTCACCATTAGCGGGTAACGCGATGTCATAAATTTTTGCTTGATCTGGAGTACTACCATAAGGAATAAGAAGACGTTGTTCACTAGATGAAACAATAAAAGACTCAATATCTTTGTAATAAAGCGCTGTACTAAAATAGTCGGTTTCACTACCATACCATTCAAAAGAAATATCATATTGTCTGGCTCTGAATGGCTCTAACCCAGGGTTACCCGATTTACCTGTGTTATCACCTAAGTTGATTCTTGTTGCTGAACTGAGGTCTATTATATTAGGTCGAGACATCACATCGGCGACAGCCAAACGCAATAACATATTTTCTTGTAGTGCCAATTGAATATTCGCACTGCCTAAAGCATCTAAATAACTATTCGTCTGAACTACCCATAAATTCGGTTGCCCAGGCTCTTCTTGCCAACCACCAGATTCAATGTCTGTATTGACAACACGAACCCCCAAGTTGGCTCTGTATGGCAAATCGAATAACTCACCATCAAAGTTTACTTGAACATAAGCCGCTGCGGTATTTTCTTCTACATCAAGGGTATGACCAATCTCTTCTGCTAAATCTTCATCAATATTTATATCAAAAAGTGCTTCGGCAGGAATGGGGTTTGACCAAAAGTTACCATTGCTTGGTGTTAAAACGTCATATTTACCACCAGAAAAGTCCTCTAAAAAGTCCTCAGGAAACGGGACCATTATATCGACAATCTCTGGATGATTAGAAATCAGATCTCCTCGTAACAGACCCGAGCTATTCCATACATCTCTTGTACGAAAGGCTTCACGTTTAGCAAAGCGAGTACCAAATTCTATTGAGGATAAATGGTCAACATTCATTTCATATTCAAAGTCAAGGGTAAATTCAGCGTTATCCGTTTGTTGTTTACCGTCTTGCAGAACCAAGCCATTGATTTTATAGTCGTCAGTAACTGTAGTATCTATTAATGCTTCATCTTTCCAAAAGCTCATTACAGGCACGTCGGTACCGGGCAGAGAAAATTGTACTTGGGGTTGAGAGGCTATGGCGGTAGCAAAAAAAGCATTGTTAATCGTTTTATTACCTCTAGATTTGCTTAGCCTCGGTTTTATCACCCAGTTGTCAGTATAATAGTTAACGCCAAGGGTCAAACCATATGTTTCGCTAACGTTGTCTTGTGCCCAACCATTGGTTGTAGCGTAGCCTTTGCTGGCTCTTCCTGCTAATAATGAACCCTTGTCACTTATGACCCCATTTTGATAAGTAGTTTTTCTGGTATTAAAGGTTGTAGCTAAAGTATCACTCGCAATATCGGTGGTAACATGATTATAGTTACCGTCAACAAACAGATCTAAATCATCTGATATTTGCCATTGATAGCCAGAGACTATGCCTTTTTTGCTCTGTTCCATTTCAAATGCTTGAAAGGCGATTCGCTGCGGTACATAGAGTCCATTCCCTGGGCTAGAAATTTCCACATTGTTTGCATCGAAAACTGTTCGGTCGGAAAACTCTTTCCAGCGAACTTGTGAAGTATCTTTGACAATATTTTGCTCTTGATAATTTAATGTCGTTGTAATGCCCATTTCACCCAGAGTAGTGTCCCAACGAGTACTACCAAATAGTGATAACTTAGGATCGGTAGCATCGGCATCCGGCGAATGTTGGGCTTGTAAGCGAGCGCTGAGTACAGTGTCCTTAGAATCAAATGCACGACGTGTTACTAAATTGATGGTGCCACCTAATGAGCCTTCGGTCATGCTAGCGGTAGGGGTTTTTATTACTTCCATGCTCTTAAAAGCATCAGGGGCTAACTCACTAAAATTAATACTACGACTATCTGAGTCAGAGCCCATTGTCGATTGACCATTAATTTCCACCCGGTTTTGTGTCATACCACGAATAGCGACGCCATTACCTGAACCAAAATCACGAGTAATTTGTACACCAGTCATACGCTGCAAAGCTTCGGCTAGGTTTTGATCGGGTAATTTACCAATATCTTCGGCGCTAATGACATCTTTAATTTGATTGGCCATTTTTTTCTCTGTTAATGATTTTTGAAGACTAGATAAAATACCCGTCACTTCAATTACCTCAATACCTTCGCTTTCTTTAGGCTCAGTGTTGCTATTTTCTTGAGCACTTACAGACGTTAGAGGTAAAGAGGCCGATATACACCACGCTAACATTACTGAATTTAAAGTGAATTTTTTTCTCGTTTGGTTTTCTTGCTGATTAAACATTACAATTCCCCTATGTTTTAATTATTTTAGCTTTTAACCTCTAACCTCAACTTTTAGTTTTTAGTTTTTAGTTTTAACTTCAAGCTTCGTTGATAAATTACCATAG
>JAPYOS010000013.1:10799-16816 GCA_029938085.1 Oceanospirillaceae bacterium
TTTTAGTTTTTAGTTTTTAGTTTTAACTTCAAGCTTCGTTGATAAATTACCATAGCCACAAGAACGCGTGCATTTTAGCCAGTAACCGCTGGTATCACATGAGTGCATTGATACCTTTTGATACAAACTAATACCGGTATAAAGAACAACTCATTCGGAGCGGTTATTATCAAGGCATGAACGAGTGAAAAACGATAGAATATTGTATCCGTGTGGTTATTGTTTCGCGAGTACCCCAGTCCCCCCTTGACACTAATATTTTCTCGAACCTTCACTCGTTGCTGTTGTGGCTATTCATGCCTGTTTCTTATTCTCTTTCTGTCTTTTCTTAATCGAAAGAGTGAATATTGGAACAGGCACTTAGTTCCTTCTCATGGTTAATTTTGGTAAACCTAGTCGATGTTAATTATTACAAAGTCATCGAAGTAATAGCTGCCTGCACCATCAGCAACCGAAGGTCCGATAACAGAAATAAACAGGTCGGTCACCGAGCCATTAGCAATATGGGTGTAATCACCAGACAGTTTTGTCCATATTTCATCAGAGGCGGCAAGAGTATTGTCAGTCAGGTTTATAAACCCATTACCATCGTCATCCGTGCGTTTCACTTGCATTGAAATAGGTCCAGTCGCACCGGCCTGTAGTTTAACCCTAACTGAAAAACGGTAGGTTTCGCCCACGGTTAAAGCGTTTGCAAGGTCCATTTTGGCGCTAGAAAAGCTCTTGTCGCGATCAATTACTGCCAGACTATTAGCACCGCCATACACTTCAGTGGTCTCCAATGCCAGTGTCGCTGAACGAGCTGCCCAGTTATCAATGCCGGTCTCAAAATCGTCAATTAATATAGGGTCGGGCAATACTTCAATGGCAAAGTCATCTATATAATATTCTTCTGTATTATCGCCATTTTGTGGCCCTTGAACGTATACATATAACTCAGAGACGTTACCCACCGGGTTATAATCATAGGTTCCGGTAAGCAATGTCCATTCACTATTAGTTACCGCTTCAAAACCAGTAACCGATGTATAGGTCTGGCCCTTATCATTCGCATCCGGGCTTTCATCGGTGATCCTAAAAGTGATCTTAGCGTCGCCAGCGCTTAAGTTGGCTAACTTAACCCATACCTTTACGTTGTAACTTTCTCCAGCAGTCAGTTGGTCTTCCAGATGAAGTTTAGGGCTCTTATAGTTGGCATTTCGGTCAGTCACCTTAAGGCTACCGCTACTGCCATCATGACCTTCCGCTGTATCATGGGCAACCGTAACTCCCCAACCAGCCCAAGAGCCTATATCGCTTTCGAAATCATATGCGACGACGGTACGAGAAATCACATTTACAGTTCGAATTTCGTTAGCAATATTACCTGCTGTATCGGTTGCGCTATAGGTAATAACATATGTGCCCACAGTGTCCGTATCGACTGTTCCTTCTGTGGTCACACTGACCTCACCGTCAACATCATCAACGGCAGTGGCACCTTCATCAGTAAAGGCTTCACCTTGATATAACGTCATTTCCGCCTCACCTTGTAAAGTGATCACAGGCGCAGTGGCATCGCTGCCAACTACGGTCACTGTTCTTGTTACTTCTAGTGCTTCATTGTCTCTAGAGTCAGTGGCATTATACATAATGGTATATATTGTACCCTGTACACTTGTATCTACGTTATCGACGGTAGTAACAACCTCGTCAATGATGGTAGTTATTACCATATTGACATCAACGGTGCCATCAACAACATCTTCTGCAGTTGCACCTTCATCGACATAGATATCGTCAGCAGCAATACTTACCGTAACATTGCCCTGAAGCGTAATGATAGGAGCTACGTCTTCCATGACTGTAATAACTCTTTCTGCGGTTGCAATATTACCCGCATTATCATCAGCCACATAAGTAAGCGTATATTGACCAGGGACATCAGTTGTTAACAGGTCTAGGTCAGTTGTTACAACCGGTACTTCACCATCAACACCATCAAGTGCACTCACCCCAGGTTCTACATAGGCTTCATACTGATTTATACTAATATCACCGCCAATAAGAGAAATGACCGGCGCAATTTCGTCTAATAACTCCGTATCACTATCAAGCTTACAACCGTTAAGTGCTAAGCCGAAACTTAACAAAATTATACTTTTTTTGAATAATTTATTATCATTAATGCTTTTCATGTTTTCCCCTTAATCTGTTTCATATCACTAACTTTCACTAAAGTTAGGTTAATTTTTACCATAGTCGAAGAGGGGGGTAAATATTAACCAGTAACCGCTGGTATCACATGTATATATTGATACAAAGTGATACAAAACGAATAATATTAAACAGTTCAAAGCCTAATGTGGAGGTAATATTGAGGGAAGCGTGGGTAATGATTTTTAATGCATAGTAGCTTTAAGCTACCATTTCTATCAAACTGTGGTCAATATTAGTTGACCACTTCAATTGTCTATAGCAATGCTTTATCTAGTTATTGTGCAAATGGGTCTGTTGCTAATGCATCAGCAAAACCTTGTAAAGCGGGTTTAGCGCTATGGTCACCATTAAACAATAATGGCCAGTCATCATGGCCAAGTTTGTTAATAAGCCAACTATCGGGATCGGCGACTCCCCACACCGAAATACCACCACGTTGTGTTGGGGGGACTACTTCAAGGTACGTTGAAATAACATCGAAGTACCGCTGCTTTTGAATTTCAGCATCATTTACCGTTAGCTGACTGTCAGCGTTACCAGTATTCATTTTTATATCCAGTTCAGTTATTTTAACTTTCAGACCTAAATCTACAATCTTCTTAAAGTGTGCCGACAACTTGGCTTTATCTACTGAACTATCTCGCAGGTGCATTTGAAAACCTATACCATTAATAGGAATATTGCGAGCCTTAAAATCTGCTGCCATCGCCGCAACAGCACTAATTTTCTGAGTGGCCGATGCGAGATTATAGTCGTTATAATATAGCTCTACATTAGCATCAGCAGCTCGAGCGGCTAAAAACGCTTTTTCAATAAATGTTACACCTATGTTTTGATACCAAACAGAACCTTTAGAGCCTGTATTGCGATAAGTGCCATCCTCATTAAACGCTTCGTTGACGACATCCCAACTTTTGAGCTTACCATTATAATGAGTAACAACTTCAGTAATGTGATCTTCCATCATTGCTGTCCAATCAGATGCACTACCACTATAACTTTCCACCCAATTTGGTATTTGGCTATGCCAAACCAAAACATGGCCGTGGACCGACAAGCCATTATCCTCGGCATAAGCGACTAACGCATCAGCAGCATCATAGGTGTAAGCATGCTCATTAGGAACTAATGGTTTCATTTTCATAACATTGCCAGGGGTTAATTGGTTAAAATGTTGGTTAACAACAATTTGCTTGTCATGATTTTTTAATAAACTTCTACTTGTGTTGCCGACATCAATACCACCGACACCAATAGGGAATTCAGCTAACGCTTTTAAACTATCAACGGTCACTTCTAAAAATACAGGCGTAAAGGTAACTAAAAAATCATCAAGGTAAAAACTGCCTAAGTTACTTTCAGTTGAAGGCCCTTTAATATAAGCAAATATGTCACTAACATCGCCATTAGCGGTATGGGTATAATATCCGCTCAATTGTGTCCATGCGTTGTCTGCAACGGTCACCGCCGTGTTATTAATGTTTTTATAACTTACGCCATCGTCATCAGTTTGTTTAATCATTATCTGCGCGGTACCTGCAGCACCTGGGTGTAATTTTACCCAGACTGAAAAATGGTAGGTTTCGCCTACAATCAATTTAGCATTAAGGGAATATTTGGGGCTGGAATAATTCTTTGAACGGCCAGTCACCGACATACTATTAAGACCAGCATGCACTTCGGTGGTCTCTAGTGTTAGTGTAGAAGCAAATTCTCCCCAGTTAGTTATTCCTTCTTCTAAACCATCTGCTAATAATGCTTGAGTCGGTTTATATACTTCAATTGAGAAATCATCAATGTGAAAATCTTCTGCCTTATCAACATTTTGAGGGCCTTTAATGAAAAGGTATAACTCAGATACGGTACCTACTGGGCTATGCGTATATGTTGCGGTGACTTGTGTCCACTTACTGTTTGATACGGTGACCAAGTTAGACACTTCCTGATAAGTTGGAGACTCATTATTTGCGGTTATGCCCACGTTGATAGTAGAGGTTCCCGAAGCTAGGTTGGCTAATTTAATCCATACCGAAATAGTATAAGTTTCTCCGATCGTTAATTGATTTTCAAGATGAAACTTAGGACCTGAATAATTAGCAAATCGGTTGGTAACTTTAAGGGTACCGTTGGCATTATGCCCTTCAGTTGTATCATGCTTGACCGACGCTCCCCGCGCTGACCAATCGCAGGTATCGGTATCAAAATAATTTGCTATTATTATTCTTGATACCACGTTCACTGTTCTTGTTGCTGTGGCTAGATTGCCGGCAACATCTGTAGCGCTATACGTAATGACATACGCGCCCACGGTATAAATATCTACTGCGCCATCTGTTGTTACAGTAGCGTTACCATCAACGTCATCAATAGCCGTTGCGCCGCCATCGGTATATGCATTACCTTGGTAAACCGTAATTTGAGCATTACCGTCAAGAGTAATAACAGGAGCTACAGTATCGTTAGTCACAATATCGATAGCCACCACAGTCACAGCTCTGGTTGCGGTTGCTACATTACCAGCGGTATCAGTTGCCGTATAAGTAATAGTATATTCACCAGGTACCGCGGTATCTAACAGCTCAAGATCACTTGTTATAACCGCTAATTCGCCGTCCACATCATCAAGCGCACTCACCCCAGGTTCAATATAGGCTTCATACTGATCAATATTAATCTCGCCGCCAGTAACAGAAATGACCGGGGCAGTTTCGTCAATTTTTTCTTTGCTATCTATTTCATCTTTAGCCTCCCCACCTTTACAAGCTGAAAGCGCTAAGCCTAAAATTAACAATATTATCTTTTTGTTGAATAATTTATTATTAATGCTTTTCATATTTTCCCCTCACACTTTTTTATATCGTCAATGAACACGTCATCATAAAAATGACGGTTAATGTTTACCATAGCCGAAGGGGGAGGTGTTGGGTGGGGTAGTAACCGTTGGTGTCAAGTGTTTAGATTGATACGAAGTGATACAAAACTAATCTAATACTGAAGAGCTAGATGTTATTTTTGCCATGGGATAACTCGAATAAATACCGTTAGATTGTCAGATAACGAGGTATTTTAAAGGGTACTTGCTCTTTAACTTCGTGCATGTTAAAAAACATAAAACATTTATAAAAGGAGCTTCGCCTTAACATGACACCCTCTTCTCGCATTATTAGCATTACATCAAGAGTCGTGTTGATTATTGCCATCAGTATATTTATATTGGCGATATTTACTTTAAGCTTAGTCGTTTACAATGAATCAAAGGCGCTTGATCACGAAACGATGATTACAACAAAACTGCAGATCCAAAGTTTAGTGATTATTGTAGAAGAATATAAAAGCGTTAATGGTGCTTACCCTGAGGATCTATCTCAATTAATTGGTGTATACCTTGAGAGAGTAGCTGTAGATATTTGGCAGAACCCTTATCGTTATGAATATTTAGAAGATAAGAATAGTTATATAATTTATACGCTTGGCAATGGTAATGAGGTAGGCGGAATTGGTATTGAAACGGATTATGACAATTATACTAATTGGAAGCTAGTCTATTAAAGACCGAGGGATAGGTATAATAACAACCACTTTTAGTCCTTTGCCGGCTATATTTTCAAGCTCAATTTCGCCACCATGTGAACGAATAGCCGAGCGAGCAATTGCCATACCCAATCCAAGACCTCCAGAGTTTTTATTTCTAGAGTTTTCTAAGCGCTCAAAAGGCGAGAATAAAAGATCCATTTTATCTTCAGGTATCCCTTTACCATTATCAAGTATGTGAACTTCAATGGTATTATCTAACTTAACCATAGATACTTGAACACTGT
>JAPYOS010000037.1 GCA_029938085.1 Oceanospirillaceae bacterium
AATGTACTGTCTGCATTGATACCAATCTTTGCGATACCTTTTTTAACCCGTTATCTCACACCAGAGGAATTCGGGTTATTTACTGTCTTTACTGTAATTTGTATGTTTGCCGGAAACATATTTAGACTTGAATTGAATATGGCTCTGAAACGCGAGTACGTCGATAATCCAAAAGATTTTTCTAAGTTCATCAGTACAGCATTTGTTTTTTCGACATTTATGCTGATACCTTATTGTCTTATAGTATTTCTTGCGATGCCTTTTGTTGATACGTTTTATGAAATCCCACTTTCTTGGATGATTCTAATAATCTTATTGTCCTATTTTAGATCTCAAATCATTAATCTTCATCATCTGTGGCAAATAACGAATAAAGCACTACCCTATGGTATCTGGGGCTTAATAGCCACTGCGTCTGTTTTTGTAATAACAATTATACTTATTCTGTTTAAGAGTGCCGATTGGCAATCGAGAGCATGGGCAGAATGGATCATAGGCTTGATTTCATTGCTTATTGCTGTTTATTTTCTTCGTAAAGAGTATGCGCTTAAATGGCGTTTTGAACAGGGTGTTTTGACAAAGATGCTTAGGTATAGCTTGCCGTTACTACCTAGTACTTTAATGGGTTATATTTTCCTGGTTTCTGACAGAATCTTTATTACTGAGTTTGGTGGTATGTATGAATTGGGGCTTTACAGTGTGGCTGTACAGATAGCTGGTTCCGTAGGTTTGATTTATGGGGCAATTTTACCTGCATGGGAGTCATGGATATATACCAAGCTAGGAAGTATTAATCGTGCTGCAATTCGAATAATTTTTATGAGGTTATTTATCATCATCTTACTTAGTGCTTTAATGATGACGATCCTACCGCAAATACTAAAATTTTTAATGCCATATTTAACTGGTAAGAGTTTCGTATCAGCAGAGGCATTTTTATTCCCTTGTCTACTGTCTGCTATTTCAGCAGGTTTTTTCAGTCTATGCAAGACGCCTTTGCTATTTATGCGACGAACCACCACTATAGCTTATATAGATGTATCCATGCTTGTTATCAACGTTATATGTATGTATTTTTTCGTTAGTCAAATGGGAGCCATTGGTGCAGCCTATGCTCTAGCCATTACATTTACTTATGGAAGCCTACTTCAATTGTTTTTCATATTCAGATTTCAAGAGCGAATATTAGTGAAGTCCCCTTAATGATTCTATTGTATTTATTTAGCAATATACGTAACTTTTTAATTAAATTATTAATAACCGAAACGAAATTAGAATTACAGTATGAATAAGGGACTATGCATTTCTCCAAAATTATTTGCCTTAAGAGCCTTTTTCTTATTGCTAATTCTATCGCTGATTCAATTGTTCCATTTGACGGTTATAGCTGAATTAGATATTGATAACATAATAGTTTGCTTCTTTATTTTTTTTATAGGTTGCTTTTATTTGTTATTACTTTATTTCAGAATAAATGAAAGTGTTAGTTGGCCTACATTCAATAGAAAACTGTTTACTTTCCTGTTTATAGCCTCATTTACCGCAACTCTTTTATTTAGTAGACTTCCATATGTATTAAGTTTTTTGGACAACGGATTGTATTATTCAAGGCTTGATTCTGCAGTTGGCGGAGGAGGTTGGTACTCATATATTTCGATTCTATTTTATCCGCTATGCATCATTATTGCCTTTCTAAGTATACCTAGAAAGAGATACTATCTATTTTTTGCGTTAATGATGATTATCATTTTGATTGATCTCATGGCATTAGGGACAAGAGGCGCTCCATTTTTTGTATTGTTATTCCATTTATTAATGATGCGAGTAAAGTTTCTCTCATTTACGGCACTTATTTTATTAGTTTGTTTGCTAATTTTGTTGGTGTTTCTTATTGATTATCAAACTCAAGGAAGATCTCATGATACATTTACCGTTGGCTGGGACTGGGTTAACGCTATTCAATACTCGTGGATCTTTGATAACTTGAAAGTTGAAAATACCACTATCGCATTTGTTGAGGAAAAATCTCCAGTGTTGTTTCCGTTAATTTACTTGTCTCAATATATTACGCACTCAGTTGCAGAATTTCGAATTTTACTTTTCGATTTATCATATGATTTAGTCGGCAATGCGCTTTATTTACAAGACCAAGTCTGTTTAATTATTGGTTGTGATCGTACAGTCATACAAGATTCAATTGCTCTAATGAACTCTAGATTTGGATTGTATCAAACGCTATACTCATCATTGATTTTTGATTTAGGATTTTTAGGATTTATTTCTCTTGCAATAGTTCTTTTAGTGTATTTTTCTTTTGCTAAAGCAAATTCATCTTTTTTAGCCGTAGCGGTATACTTGGCAATAATTTTTGCGGTTTCTGGTGTGGAGAACTATTTATATAATGGTCTAGGGCTTGCGCGATTCATTGTGTTTATACTAATCTGGAAAGTTATTTCTATGAGGTTTGTGATTAAGTCAATTCCCGGTATAACTTGTGTGAAATCAAAAGCATACTTAGCTGACCGTACAAAGGCGAGCGAATGAATATAGGTTTTGTAAATATTTATTCATTTCGACCTCATGTAGAGCATTTGTATTATCTTTCTGCGCTAATGAAAGAAGACGGGCACGAGGTGTTTTTTCTTGCTTGTGATGCAAGTGTTTCTAGTTGTTATTCAAAAATATTAAAACAAACAGGAAAGTTAAAAGAATGTAGCCAATGTATGCTTGGTGGTATACGTAGTTATCCAGTTAAAAATATTACTTCTTTATCTAAGAATCACAAAAACAACCCTATATCAGAAGATGCTCTAAATAAACTTTCCTTTTCAAGTGCTTGTACATTAACAAG
>JAPYOS010000038.1 GCA_029938085.1 Oceanospirillaceae bacterium
ACGTAACTCACGAGCTAGCATTTCTTTGCCATCTCGAATATTTATGTCTCGATCTTGGGTTTTGAACCAATGCTTTATTTTAGTTCGCGCTCGAGATGAATTCACATAACCCAAATCGGAATTCAACCAGTCTCTACTTGGGCTGGCCTCGTTTCCTGTAAGAATTTCAACTTGATCACCAATTTTTAATTGTTTACTCAGTGACACTATCCGGCCATTAACCTTCGCACCGCGGCAACGATGGCCTATATCGGTATGTACTTTATAAGCAAAATCTACAGGCGTAGCATTTGAACTTAAATCAACCACGTGCCCTTCCGGCGTTAATACATATATGCGATCAACCGTAACATCGACACCCAGCTCTTCAACCATTTCATCGATGCCACCTAATTCGTCATGCCATTCAAGTACTTGACGAAGCCAAGATACTTTCTCTTCATAGCCACGCGACTGAGATGCTTTTTTGGCATCGGTTCCTTTATAAAGCCAATGTGCACAAACACCCAATTCGGCATCGTCATGCATTTCTTGAGTACGAATTTGTATTTCAACTATCTTACCTTCTGGACCAATAACCGCAGTGTGCAAAGATCGATAGCCGTTTTGTTTCGGCGAGGCGATGTAATCATCAAATTCACGTGGAATATGACGCCATAAAGAATGGACGATGCCCAATACGGTGTAACAATCTCGTATTTCTGGCACTAATATTCGAAATGCTCGAATATCATAAACTTGACTAAAGCCGATATTCTTTCTCTTCATTTTTCGCCAAATTGAATAGATATGTTTGGCTCTGCCTTGAATTTCAGCATCAATCTCCGCCTCAACAATTTCGGCGGTAATAATATTTTGTACCTTTTCGATAAATTCTTGTCGATCTAATCGCTTTTCATCCAGCAATTTTGCGATCTTTTTGTAATCTTGGGGTTCAATATATCTAAAAGCGAGGTCTTCCAACTCCCATTTTAAATGGCCAACACCAAGGCGATGCGCTAATGGTGCATATATGTCAAAAACTTCACGGGCAACTTTATAACGGCGAGCCATTGGCACTTGCTTTACAGCTCGAATTGCACAGGTTCTTTCGGCGAGTTTGATTAAGGCAACTCGCACGTCGTCGATCATGGCGACTAACATTTTTCGAACGGCTTCACCCTGCGTTTCATTCTGACCAAAGACACTACCTTTGGTGGATTTGTGCTTTCGATGAATGGCTGCCATTTGCATGACACCGCGGATCAAATTAGCAATTTTTGGTCCAAATTGATCGCTGACGGTTTCAAGTTGCAGTTCTTCTTCACGAACAGTGCGATATAGCACGGCTGCGATTATGGCATCTTGATCTAACCCCAAATCAGCCAAAATCTCAGCCATTTCAAGGCCCGTTTTGAACGCAGAGGCACCTTCACCCCATTCATTGATCCGATGTTCAGCCTCTTCCTCTGCCGTGCGTGCAATACGGCAAGCCCGAATGAGTTCTTCTGGATCGACAATAGGTGTTTTACTTTCGATACGTGACAGCCATGCTTCCAAGTCGACGGTTCCGTCACTGAAAACAGGATGATCTTCCCTTACTTTCACTTTCTATCGCTCTTTAATCATTTTTCATTTTTTTGATCAGCCTGGTGTAAAACTATGCAAAAAATACGACTCGTATCAGCTACAGTAGGGCTGCATTTTGTTCGAACTTATCGTGAAGTTGCTATCAATACTCTTTTTTGACTAGAACTAACGAGAACGGGTTAGCAGAGCCATACATTCGATATGACGAGTCTGTGGAAACATATCGATCAAGCCAATCTTACTCAAGTGCCATTTATCATTTACAAGCTTTTTTACATCCCGAGCAAGCGTTGAGGGGTCACAAGAAACGTAAAGTATTTTTGTCGCATTCGACAACAGCGTTCTATTCTCGATGACTTGTTCTGCACCTGTTCTGGGTGGATCTAATAGTACAACCGATGGATTGAATTCTTTCACAGCCTCAGCCACTTCAGAGTTGATTGAGTATAAGTCTGCAGCTCGAAACTGGGCATCGCACTTTTTGTGGGCCACAGATGCTTTCGCCAACAAAATTGCATCGCTATTGGACTCTAAGCCCAATATTTTTGATACCTTTGAAGCCAATGCCAAAGAGAAGTTTCCATTACCACAAAATAGATCTAACAGGTGATCATGCTCTGACAGATCTATCCAGTTTTCTGCCTGCTTAAGCATTTCTGTGTTTATTTGTCTGTTCACTTGAGTGAATGAACCTGGCTTCGCGTACACAATTGACTTCCCAGCTCGATACTCAAGGTCTTCCTTCACAAACCAACCTTGCTGCTCGACCCAAAAATGAAATGACTCTACTGCCGAGTGCTCCCCTCGAAGCCCTATACAGCCGGTCTTCCCTATATCGTCGATTACTAATTCAAATTGATTAAGACCCACTAAAGGTGCATCTTTTTTGACTATTTTCAATTGCTCGGTTAACGCGTCCGTCATAACAGGGCATTGATCGACATGGACAACATCTTTACCCTTAGCTGTCAGGAAACCCACTTTACCCGAAGTAGAAACATGTAGCCGTGCGCGATGACGGTATGCATACGAGCTAGAAACTAAGGGCGTTTGCCAAGAAAGTTTTGTCAGACCATTTCTGTAAAAATGATCATCAACTGCACTGAGTTTTATTTCTAACTGCTGTGCGTGTGAAATATGCTGTAATTGACAACCACCACAACTCTGGAAATGTGCGCAATTCGGAGGTTGACGTAAGTTAGATTGCTGAATGATATCGAT
>JAPYOS010000039.1 GCA_029938085.1 Oceanospirillaceae bacterium
ATAAAAGCAGGTTTTTTTGTTTTTTAGTAAGCATAGAACAAATTAAGTACATCCATGTTCTATAAAAGTTCTTTTAATTTAACAACAGCTTAAAATTCAATAAAATCAAGGGTTTTTTAGCTATAGAACTGAAAAAATAGGATTTTTATCCAGATTTTTTAAAAGTGATTCACCGATTAAAAAAGTTTTAATATTTGTCTTATTTTTAATTTCCAAAAGTTCTTCTTTATTTTTAATTCCACTTTCAGAAATTAATGGACCGCTATGTTTTACTAAAACTCTATGAATATCGTAAGTTGTGTTTATTTCAGTTTTTAAAGTTTTAAGATTTCTATTATTAATACCAATTAAAGCATCTTTAAATTTTAAAGCCCTTTTAGCTTCTTCAACATTATGAACTTCAACTATTACTGACATATTTAACTTTAAAGCTTCTTCGTACAAAATATTTGCTATTTCATCTGAAACTCCAGCTAATATAATTAATATTGCATCTGCACCATAACTTCTTGCAAGATAAACTTGAAATTCATCTATAAAAAAATCTTTACATAATATTGGAAGATTAATTTTTTGTTTAATTTTGCTTATATGTAATAAATTTCCTAAAAAAAAATCTTCTTCAGTTAAAACTGATAAACAAGTAGCTTTGTTTTTATTATATATATCCGCTATATTTACTGGATCATAATTTTCAATTATTAAACCCGCTGATGGACTAGCTTTTTTTATTTCTGCAATAATAGAAATTTTATTTTCATTTACATTTTTTTTAATTTTTTCTTTAAAATTTATAAAAGATTTATTTTCTTTAATTTTTGCTTTTAAACTTTCAATTGATAAAGATTTTTTTAATAAATCTATTTTCTTTTCTTTACTTTTAATTATTTTTTCTAATATATTTTCAGACACTTTGTATGGTTTGTAAATGGTTAAATGTTTTTCCAGATAAAATATGTTCTCTTGAATTTTTATATGCATCTTTAAAGTTTGAAAATCTTTCTGACACTATTAGACCAGCAGCTGCATTTAAACAAACTGCTTTAGAAAAGTCATTATCTTCACCTTTAAATATATTAATCATTTTATCCGCATTAAATTTTGCGTCATCTCCAAGTAGATTTTTAAAGTTTTCTGCATTAACATTTAATTCATTAGGATCTATGACTATTTCTGTAATTTTATTATCTTTTAGTTGAACCACATTAGTTTTTGCATAAGGTGAAATTTCGTCTAAACCATCTTCACTATTGACAATCCATGCAAATTTAATTTTTAAATTGTTTAAACCATTTGCAAAAATTTTTAATAATTTTTTATCAAATACACCAACAACTTGTCTTTCAACTAGAGCAGGACTGCTTAATGGACCAATCATATTAAATATAGTTCTTTTTCCAATTTTCTTTCTAGTAGGGCCAACAAATTTCATTGCACTATGGTAATTAGGTGCAAACATAAAACCAAAATTATTTCTATTTATTTGATCTTCTATTTCATTTGGTTCTAAGTTAATTTTAATATTTAATGCCTCCAAAACATCACCAGAACCACATTTCGATGAAACAGCTTTATTTCCATGTTTAGCTACTTTAATACCCATACTAGCTAATAATAGAGCAGAAGCTGTTGAAATGTTTAAAGTATTCATTCCATCTCCGCCTGTACCACATGTATCAACACAATTTTGAACATTAACTCTCTTTGACTTTTCTCTTAAAATATAAACTCCACCTGCAATTTCGTCAGATACTTCACCCTTTAATGATAAGAGAGTTAGAAAATCAAATATTTCTGCTTCATTTGCCTCTCCATTCATCAATATATTAAAAGCTGATTTGCTTTCTTCGAAAGATAAATCTTCTTTTTTTTTAAGTTTTTCTAAAAATTGTTTCATTAGTTTTTATAATTTATAAAGTTTCTTAAGATTTTTATTCCAATAGCAGTTTTTATACTCTCAGGATGAAATTGTACCCCATGAATATTATATTTTTTATGCATAATTCCCATTATTACACCATCTTTTGTTTGAGCCGTTATTTCAAGATTTTTTGATAAAGTTTTTTTATCAATTATTAAACTATGATATCTAGTTGCTTCAAAACTCTTTGGTAGGTTTTTTAAAATACCAGTTCTAAAAGATCTAATTTTACTTGTTTTTCCATGCATTATTTTTTTCGCTTGAACGATTTTAGATCCAAAAACTTGTCCTATTATTTGATGACCCAAACAAACACCCAGTATTGGAATTTTTCTATGTAATTTTTTAACAATTCTTAAACAATTTCCAGATTGATTTGGGTTGCCAGGTCCAGGTGATATTACAATTTTATTATATTTATTTTTAATGATTTCTTTTTCAGTTATTTTGTCGTTTCTAAATACTTCAACATTGGTATTTAATGACGACAAATAATGATAAAGATTAAATGTAAAACTATCGTAATTATCAATTAATAATATTTTCATTTTTATTCTAAAGACTTTAATAAAGCTTTAGCTTTATTTACTGTTTCTTTATATTCATTCATTGGTTTACTGTCAGCAACAATACCGGCTCCAGCTTGTACATAAAATTTGTTATTTTTTGAGACTGCTGTTCTTAATGCAATACAAGTATCAAAATCTCCATTAGCAGAAAAATATCCAATCCCACCTGCGTATACTTTTCTTTTTGTATTTTCTAATTCATCAATGATTTCCATAGCTCTTATTTTTGGAGC
>JAPYOS010000040.1 GCA_029938085.1 Oceanospirillaceae bacterium
TTAAATTAAGTAAAATTTCTATTTTTGAGGAATTTTTGGAGGGATACTACGCTAAACTAAGGAGAAAATAATACGTTTTATGGCTTCGATCGACATCTAATGCTTTAGTTTTGAGCCGAGAACACAATTATTGAAGTATGACAGTAATTTATTTGCTAAATAAATATTATGTGCCCACTAAGAAACTAGAGCGCCACAAAGTTTGGATACTCAATATCTTTTTCTGAAAGTATTGGATTTTCGATAGGCCAGTCGATAGCCAAGTCTGGATCATTCCATATGATTCCGCGTTCATTTTGTGGAGAATAATAATCTGAACATTTATACAGAACCTCTGCTGAATCACTTAATACACAAAAACCGTGTGCAAACCCGACAGGGATATACAGTTGTAAATTATTCGTTTCAGAAAGAGAAAGCCCCCACCATTTCCCATAAGTTAGCGAACCTTTACGAATATCTACTGCAACGTCGAACACCTCTCCCCGAACAACTCTTACCAGTTTGTCTTGCCCAGGGTTTACCTGATAATGAAGCCCTCTTAGCACTCCTTTTTCAGAAACGGAATGATTATCTTGAACAAAGCGAGCAGGAACTCCATGCTCCTTATACCTGCTCTCAGAATAAACTTCATAGAATAATCCGCGTGAGTCCCTGAATACTTTAGGTTCAATAATAATTAGACCATCTATTGGAGATTTACTAACTTTCATTAAATTTTGCCTTTATATAAATAACTAATATTTATACCTCCCTATCGGATAAATCATTTCCGAGTTCCCACAATCAAAACATGCCGAAATAAATAACGCAAAAATGGAAACATCCTGTTTAAAGACAGGTCTAGATTAAAAGCTAATCGGGTCAACCAGTTATTCGGGTTATTAAAAAAAATGCCTGATATAACTCCTAAAGGAACCGAAAGAAACTCTTCATAATAATGGGAGGTATTGAATTTTTTTTCTAATTCTGAAAGTTCCTTAAACATAAGTGGCTTTTCATCAATTGTACGGGCAAAAGGAGTCATCGCCCTCACTAGCTTTGCTATAGGATTAATACCCAGTGGTTCTGCAAATAAGATCTTTCCACCTGGCTTTAGAACTCGATAAATTTCATCAAGCGCTCTACTATAATCCAAATGGTGCAAGATGGCACAACCGTAAACAAAATCAAAAGAGTCATCTTCGAAATCAAGGTTGTGAGCATCCATTAAGCGAAAGTGTGGTTTGACTTTAGAAAGGTGTTCACTCTCCTTACCCCGATTTATTTCTTCCTGAGAAATATTAATGCAATACAAATTCCTCGGTTTAATGTCATTATCTTCAATCCAAGCTTTCCATGATATGGAACCTAATTCCAATACATTTTTACCTTGGGCATGCTCAAGTTCATCCTGAATTATTCGAGCCCTTCTTTGCAAAAACAGATGGGAGGTATGTTCAAATAGGCGCATGTAACCATCTCTTTGCAGCCCATCATTAAAAGCATCTTGTTCTCTTTGGACTCTGGCAGAAAGCGGACCCTCTGTCATTAAATTATTCCTCAAAAATAAATTATAAAGCTTAAAAAAAAATCAGTCGAAATACTATAAATTAGTGATCACCTTAACATAAGTTAGAAGAAAAATTATTAAGGCATCTGCTCTTTAAAAAAATAATATAATAAGACTCTTAAAACATAAATCTGATATTATTCATCGGCTAATGAGTTACATTAAAAACCTATTTCTTTATCAGTAGAAAAAGATTTTAAATATTATCAATATTTAACAAAAACTCTTAATATGAAAATTATCCCTGCTGTTGATATTAAAAAAGGGCGCTGTGTGCGTTTATCTCAAGGATTGGCCGACCAAGAAACCGTTTATTCAGATGACCCAGTTGCCATGGCCTGCCATTGGGACGAAGAAGGTGCATCGCTTATACATATTGTAGATTTAGACGGCGCTTTTGAAGGGCAACCAGCCAATGCCGAAATAGTAAAAAATATAATATACAATAGTTCGGTTGATATTCAGGTAGGAGGTGGGATTCGTAATCTTAATACCATAGAAAAGTATATTAACGCGGGAGCCTATCGGGTAATCTTGGGAACCATCGCACAAAAAGAACCGGAGTTTGTGGCTAAGGCATGCAAGGAATTCCCCGGGAAAATCATTGTTGGTATCGACGCTCGTGATGGAAATGTAGCAATAAAAGGGTGGGTAGAGGTTTCTAATCAGCGAGCTACTGATTTAGCAAAAGAACTTGAATCCTGCGGAGTATCCGGATATGTCTTCACTGATATTGCCTGCGATGGAATGCTTCAAGGTCCTAACTTAAAAAGCATCAAGGAGTTTGCTAAAAATACCAAACTCCCGGTAATCGCATCTGGTGGTGTAGGGAAATTGAAGGATATTGACAATTTACTCGCACTTGAAACCGATGGTGTAGAAGGAATTATTACGGGGAAAGCGCTTTACGACAAAAAATTTACCTACGCACAAACCCTGGAATTATTGAATCACCATGCTAACTAAAAGAATTATTCCCTGCCTGGATGTTAAGGACGGAAGAGTAGTTAAAGGAGTTAATTTCGTAAACTTGCGTGATGCTGGTGATCCGGTAGAAATTGCCGCTGCCTATGAAAAAGAAGGCGCCGACGAACTAACTTTTCTTGATATCACCGCATCACACGAGAAAAGAGACATTATCTTGGAAATTGTGGCACGTACAGCGG
>JAPYOS010000041.1 GCA_029938085.1 Oceanospirillaceae bacterium
GTTTTAAGCAACAGAACAAAAAAGAAAGCTGAAGAACTTAAAAAAACTTTTACCGATTTAGAAACAGTTGATTGGGGAAAAATTCCTGAATTTAATATGATAATTAATGCTACAAGTCTTGGTCTTAACAAAAATGATGAAATAAAATTAGATTATGTAGATATAGGATCAAATAAATTTTTTTATGATGTTATTTATAATCCAAAACAAACAAAATTCCTTTCAACAGCAAAACATTTTGGTAATCAAATTGAAAATGGAAAAATGATGTTCATTTATCAGGCTCACCAGGCATTTACTTTATGGCATAAAATTATGCCTAAAATTGATGATGAAACAATTAAACTTTTAGATTGATGATTAGAATTGGTATTGTTGGAAGTATAGGCTCAGGTAAAAGTTATATTGCAAAAAAATTTGGTTATCCAGTTTTTAGTGCAGACGCTGAAGTTTCTAAAATTTATAGAAAAAATAAAAAATGTTTTAAAAAATTAAAAAAAACACTTCCTAAATATATTTTTTCATTTCCTATTAGAAGAAAAGAGCTTTCTAAAGCTGTTGTGGAAAATAAAAATAATATTAAAAAAATTAATAAAATTGTTCATCCAGAAGTTAGATTAAGGATGAGAAAATTTATTAAAAAAAACGAGAAAAAAAAAGTTGTTGTTATGGATATACCACTTTTATTGGAAAACAAAATTAATAAAAAAAAAGATATTATAATCTTTGTTGAAGCTAAGAGAAAGGAGATTAATAAAAGATTAAAAAAAAGACTAAATTATAATTCAAAAATTTTTAATAGATTGACAAAATCTCAAATTTCTTTAGAAATTAAAAAAAAAAGATCAAATTTTATTATTAAAAATAATTTTAATAGTTCTACTATTAAAAAAAATATTAATATTTTGTTAAAAAAAATTTTAAAAAAATGAAAAAAAAAGCAATAATAACAGGAGTAACAGGTCAAGATGGAAGTTATTTAGCAGATTTATTATTAAAAAAGGGTTTTAAAGTTTATGGAGTTGTTAGGAGAACATCTTCAGATCCATTTTATAGATTAAAATATTTAAAAATTGAAAAAAATATTGATTTTTTAAGTACAGATTTAAGTGAACATCAAAGAATTACTAGTCATATTAATTTAATAAAACCTAATTTTTTTTTTAATTTAGGAGCTCAGTCTTTTGTGGATTATTCTTATAAATCTCCAATGTATACAGATCTTATAAATAACACATCGGTATTAAATATATTAGAGACTATTAAAAACACTTCTAAAAAAACAAAGTTTTATCAAGCTTCAACTTCAGAAATGTATGGCGGATATAATAGTAGAAAAATGACCTTAAATGAAAATTCAATATTTAATCCTTTCTCTCCTTATGCAATTGCCAAGCTTTCAGCCTATCATTACACAAAAATGTATAGAAATTCATATAATATTTTTGCTTCTAATGGAATTCTTTTTAATCATGAAAGTCCAATTAGAGGTGAACAATTTGTTACCAAAAAAATAATTAAGGGCCTTTTAGAAATAATTTATGGTAACAAAAAAGATCCTTTAAGTTTAGGCAATCTTTATGCCACAAGAGATTGGGGACATGCAAAAGATTACGTTAATGCAATGTATAAAATTATAAATTATAAAATAGCTGACGATTTTGTTGTTGCGACAAAAAAAAATTATTCTGTAAAGGATTTCATTAATTTAACTTGTAAAAATTTAGGAATAAAAATTTTATGGTCAGGCGAAGGTCTTAAAGAAGTAGGAAAAGATTCTAAAGGAAGAATTTTAATTAATATAAATAAATTTTTTTTTAGACCCCTGGATGTAAATAATTTATTTGGAGATCCAAGTAAGGCTATAAGAAAATTAAAGTGGAAAAGAAAATATGATATAAATGCTTTAATAAAAGACATGATTTTATATGAGAAAAAAAAATATTTTAAATGATTGAAGTAGTTCTTGATACAGAAACAACGGGTTTAAACGTTAAAGAAGGTCACCGGATTGTTGAAATAGGGTGTATAGAATTAAACAATCAAATTCCAACTTCAAAAAAATTTCATTGTTATTTAAATCCTGAAAGAAAAGTTTCTGAAAAAGCATTTGAAGTACATGGTTATACAGATGAATTTTTATCATCAAAAAAAAAATTTTTTGAAATTTGTGATGATTTTTTAAATTTTATAGAAAATAAAAAATTGATAATTCATAATGCTGATTTTGATTTATCACACTTAAATAATGAACTTTCTTTAGTAGGCAGAAAAAAAATAGATAAAAAAAATGTGATTGATACATTGGAATTAGCTAGAGATAAATTTCCTGGATCATCCATTAGTCTTGATGCACTTTGCAAAAGATATAGGATAGATAATTCAAAAAGAGCTAAGCACACTGCTTTGATTGATTGTGAATTATTAACTAAAGTTTATATTAATTTAATTGATCAAAAAGAACCAACTTTGAACTTTCAAAAACAGAAAAATGACGAAATAGATATAAATTTATCCAATAATTTGTATTGTAAAAAAATAGTAAAGCCAACTACTGAAGAAATTCAGTTACATAAGAATTATTTAAAAACAACTTTAAAGAAAAATTTTTTTTAATTAAATCTTTCATTATATAATTTATTAAAATCAACTTTTTTATAAAATTTAATTCCTTGAAAACAAGAATCACTTATTAT
>JAPYOS010000042.1:0-1138 GCA_029938085.1 Oceanospirillaceae bacterium
AAGCAAGAGCAAAACCACCGCCAAATAGCAATAAAATTCCCCAAGGCATCCTCGTTTCGACTGTATTCCAATCAAGAAGAAAGTATTCACCTTGGATCTTGCTCACTTCTCCTTTTTTAAGTCCAGTTGGAAGAAGCATTAATAAAATGCCCATTATCATAGCAACCGTCGAATCGTGAAGCATTTCCGGGTTGGAGAAAAGATTAGACCATCCAGGTATTATGAACGAGCCTAACGGAAGAGGTTTCCGAAAAACCCACATTAAAGCGGTGATTGCAAAAACATAGGCAACCATTTTTTCAGGTCGCGTGATTTCACCCAAAGCTTTCAGTTCATTTTTAATTATATCTTTACCTTCCTTAGCGAAGGCGATTCGATCCAATGAAATAGGAGCTACGAATCGGCAAAGATAAACCCATACGATTGGAATGAAAAGAATCACAACTGGAACCGCCATCATCATCCATTTTACAAAACTTATTTCTTCATTTTCGGGGTACAAATTTTTATAGAACCCGGCAAAAACAATATTTGGTGCTGTGCCGATAAGCGTGCCTACTCCTCCAATACTAGCTGAGTATGCTAGGCCAAGCATAAGAATAAGACCTAAGCTTTTTGTAATTTGTTTCTTAGTAGTTTCGTCTTTATTACCATCTAAAGTAGATTCCTCAGCGATTTGCCTAACTACTGCCATCCCTACAGGAAGAAGCATCATAGTTGTTGCAGTGTTTGAAATCCACATAGACAGGAATGCTGCTGCCGTCATAAAACCTAACACGATACGGTTTAGCCCGGTCCCTACCAAAGTAATAATCCACAATGCTATACGCTTATGAAAGCCCCACTTTTCCATAGTCAAAGCAATCATAAAACCACCTAGAAAAAGAAACACAAAATGATTTGCGTAGTTAGGTGCAACCTGCTTGCTGGACATAATTCCCATTAATGGAAAAAGAATAAGTGGGAGTAAGGCTGTTACTGCTATAGCAGTGCCTTCTCCAATCCACCAGCAAGCCATAAGAGCAATAATTGCCAGAAGTCGCTTCCCAGAAATGCTCATCCCTTCGGGCAATGGCATGAACAAAATGACTAAAAATAATATCAATCCACCAATCAGCACAAATACTTTGCGTTCGAA
>JAPYOS010000042.1:1238-2640 GCA_029938085.1 Oceanospirillaceae bacterium
ATTGAATAACCCTTCTTATTCATCTTATCAATTTCGGGTTGATAGGCATCTAGACTTAAATGGCACAACGGGCATCCAGTCACCACGCAATCGGCACCGCTGTCAATCGCATCAATAAGTGCATTACCTGCCATATCATGCGAAGCATCCTTATTCATCATAACAATAGGAAAACCACAGCACTTGGTTCGACTATCATAATAAACAGGTGTAGCGCCTAAAATTTCGAAAATTTCTTCCATTCCCGTCGGATTGTCAGGATCTTCGTATAAAGACAACTCTGACGGACGTAAGACATAACAACCATAAAATGCTGCTGTTTTGAGACCTGTCAAGGGGCGTTTCACTTTAGCTCTCAAAAGATTTAATCCCTCTTCGGTAGCAAGCACATTAGCAAAATGTTGAATTTTTATTTTTCCGCCTGCGTAATTATGTCCACCTCCCTCAAGTACATTATTAATTTTTTCCTTATAAACTGGGTCTGAGTCAACATGGCATTCTGTTTTTTTCAAAATCCCCTGACAAGTAGAGCATATAGTGACAATATCCAAACCTTTTCCTTCCGCGATTGCAAAAGTACGGGCGTTTAATGCGTCAGCTAAAATCGGGTTTTTTTCTGAAACCACTCCTGCCCCACAGCATGCGGCGCTCTTCATTTCAACAAATTCAATACCAAGCCCTTCGGCAGATTTAGTAGTTGAAAGCATTAGCTCTCGGGTAGCACCTTTTGCCACGCACCCTGTAAACAAAGCAAATTTCATCATTCACCCAGCTCCTTATAAATCCGTTTAATATCCTCTACCTCGTCGATAGACTTATGAAAAATAGGCGGATTTTTTCCTTTAAAAAGCATACGTAGTCCAACAGGGAGCAAATCAAACAACCCTTTAAAATTAAAAAATCCCTGCGACTCCACCGGAATAATATTTTCATTGAGACTGCCACTGGACTTTACAGACCTAGCAAATGACAGCGCATGACGAGCGCCATTATTGCTAGTAACACCCTGCTCCAAGGCGACTGTCATAATTTCCTTTATTCGGTCAAAAGGTTCCGCTGGCTTGGGGCAACGTTCCACGCACTCTCCACAGTGCGTACAATCCCATATTCCACCTGGCATACTTAATTTTTTTACACGCTCTAAAGTTTTTCCGTCACGCGAATCTTGCACAAATCGCTGAGCCTTTGCAAGCGCAGCTGGACCTAAAAAATTATCATCCACCTCAAGAACATTGCAATCTGAATAGCATGCACCACACATTATGCATGTGCTCGCATCATCAATGAGTTTGAATTGCTCAGGTAATTGCTTTGTCTCTTTTTCTGGAGCTTTTTTCTCGGGCTGCAGATATGGGCTCACTTGATTAACCTTATCCCAGAAAGGCTTAAAATCAACCGCTAG
>JAPYOS010000043.1 GCA_029938085.1 Oceanospirillaceae bacterium
ACGTGGACGCCGCGCCACGCTGGGAGGCCTATCCGGTCGTTCAGCAAAAGGCCTTTTTCGAGCACTGGGTTCGCCCTTACCTGCGCAAGGACAAGCGGATCTGTGTGATCATTTCCGACGCCATGCGCTACGAGATTGGTGACGAGCTGCTGGGCCTTATCCGGCAGGAAGATCGCTACAGCGCGGAGCTCGAACCGGCTCTCTCAACCCTGCCCAGCTATACGCAGCTCGGTATGGCGGCGCTGCTGCCCAACAAGTCCCTGGCGATCGCCGACAACGATACCGGTACGGTACTGGTGGATGGCCAAAGCTCACAGGGCACGGTTAACCGTACCAAAATCCTGCAGGCCGCGTTGGGTGGGCGGGGCCAGGCCGTCAAGGCGGAGGATTTTATGCAGCTCAACCGGGAAGAAAGCCGGGAGCTGCTCAAAGGTAATGATGTGCTGTACATCTACCACAACCGCATCGATCACACCGGCGACAAAATGCACTCAGAGGGGCAGGCCTTTGAAGCGGCGGAACAAACCCTGGGTGATCTCATACGCCTGGTCAAGAAGCTCACGGCTGCCAACGCCAATAACCTGCTGATCACCGCTGACCATGGCTTTATTTACCAGAACCGTGAGCTGGATGAGAGTGACTTCCTGGGTGACGTCGTTTGTGGCGATGATATTCGCTACCGGGACCGTCGGTTCGTGCTGGGTAAGGGGCTGTCCGCCTCTCCGGCCTTCCATCACTTCTCGTCTGAGCAGCTTGGGCTGGATGGCGATATGGAAGTGCAGATTCCCAAGTCCATCAACCGACTGCGCCTTAAAGGCTCTGGCAGCCGCTTTGTGCATGGCGGCGCATCCCTTCAGGAGGTTGTGATTCCGGTCCTGAAGGTTAACAAGAAGCGCCAGAGTGATGTCAGCGCCGTTGAGGTGGACATCCTGCGTGGGGCCAGCTCGGTGATCACTTCCGGCCAACTGGCCGTCACCTTGTATCAGTCCGGGCCGGTTACCGAGAAAGTACAGCCTCGCCACCTGCGGGCTGGGATTTATACCCAGTCAGGGGAGTTGATTTCGGACAGTCACGAACTGTCGTTTGACCTGACCTCGGAGAATCCCCGCGAGCGGGAGCTTCAGGTACGCTTCGTACTGAGCCGCAAGGCAGATGAGGCCAATGGCCAGGAGGTCTTCCTAAAGCTGGAAGAACAGCACGCCGGTACCTCCCACTACAAGGAATACAAGTCGCTCAGGTATTTGATGCGGCGGTCCTTTACCAGCGATTTTGATTTTTGAGTTGTCAGTCGGCAGTTATCAGTTTTCAGTAAAGGAAAAAAAGTGATGAAATTTGAAGACATGGAAGTTTGGAAGCGATCAGCACGCCTTTCGGCTGATCTTTATAAATCGTTCAGTGATTGCAGGGACTTTGGTTTCAAGGATCAGATTACGCGCTCCGGTTTATCTATTCCGAGTAATATTGCGGAAGGTTCGGAGAGAAGCTCAGGGAGAGACTTTATTCGATTTTTGCAATACGCAAAGGGTTCATGTGGCGAGTTAAGGACACAGGTCTATATTGGCGTGGATATTGGCTATATCAATAAAGATCAAGGGAGTGCGTGGATTCGAGAAACACGGGAGATATCGGCGATGTTGGTAGGATTTATCAACTCAATTCGAAAACAACTGACAACTGAAGGCTGAAAACTGATGACTTCCCTGGACCAAAAGATCAACGAACACTTCCCCGGGTTGGTGGTGCGCAAAGACCTGGTGAAAACGGTCAAGGGCAACGCCATCGTCCCCTCATACGTGCTGGAATATCTGCTCGGCCAGTACTGCGCCACTAACGACGAGGCGACGATTCAGACCGGTATCGAGACGGTCAAGGAGATTCTGGCCAAGCACTATGTCCACCGGAACGAGGCCGGGCTGGTGCGCTCGAATATCAAGGAAAAGGGGCGCTACAAGGTTATCGACAAGATCAGCGTGGCCCTGAATGAGAAGACGGATGCCTACGAGGCTCAGTTTTCCAACCTGGGGATCAAGAAAGTGTTGGTGGATTCTGGGACCGTGAAGGCCCACCCCAAACTGCTGGTTAGCGGCGTCTGGTGCATTGCGGACATCGAATACGTATTTTCTGAAGACCAGAACGTTAGCCCCTGGATCCTGTCCACCCTCAAGCCGATTCAGCTATCTCACTTCGACTATGACGCCTACGTTGCCGCGCGGCAGCAGTTCAGCACCGATGAGTGGATTGACCTGTTGATACAGAGCATCGGCTTTAATCCGGAGATGTTTGGCAAACGCAGCAAGCTACTCCAACTCTTGCGGCTGGTTCCCTTCTGCGAGCGGAACTACAACCTGATCGAACTTGGCCCCAAGGGGACGGGTAAATCCCACGTTTACTCCGAATTCTCGCCCCATGGGATCCTGGTATCGGGTGGTGAAGTCACCGTACCCAAGCTGTTTGTGAATAACTCCAGCGGCAAGATCGGTTTGGTGGGGTACTGGGATTGCGTGGCCTTCGACGAGTTCGCAGGCAAGCAGAAACGCGTCGATAAAGCACTGGTCGACATCATGAAGAACTACATGGCCAACAAGTCCTTCTCCCGGGGCGTG
>JAPYOS010000044.1 GCA_029938085.1 Oceanospirillaceae bacterium
GGAGTAGGGAATGGAAATCTAGCGGGTTGTTTTCTAAGTCACCTGAAATCGATCGATACCCAAGGGCAGGTTTATCCTAATACGAGTTATATTTTGTGCGACTTCTCTATGGAAATTCTAAAAGGAGCGCGCCGTAACTTAAAGCTAGAAGATCATATAGGGAAATTTTTCACTATTCAAGTTGATGCAAACCATATGGATTGTTTTCGCGAGAATACGATTTATAAAATTATTTCCAATGAAATCTGGGATGACCTTTCGACCAAAGTTTTACTAAAACAAGATAACTCTCTTTACGAAGAGTATTTACAGCCTTTAGTCGATCCAAATACACTAGAAATCAATATAGATAGCTTCATTAAGCCTTTCAATAATAAAAACCTTCACTTTCTAAAAGCCTACCCTAATATTTTACAATTTATTCTCTGGGAGCGAACCTATCAACGTGTTGATATCAATGATTGGCCACATGCAACATTATTACAAAATCATATCGACCTATTAGATAACGAAATTCCTACTCCGATCAATATCGGAGCTTTAGCAACCTTGAAACGCGCACGGTCTCTCCTTAAAATAGACGGATTAGGGTATACGGGAATGGATTACGGAATGTACTCTATGCGTGAATTAAATTTTTCAGGGCGTCCATATTTTAATCTTTACGGTGGGCAATATACTTTTATGGTGAATTTCGAATTATTATGTGACTGGGCGAAAGCAGAAGGATTTTCATCCGTTGAGAAAGACTACCAACATCGCTATGTCGGAAAATATCTAAAAGACAAGGTCATCAGCCTAGTGGAACTACTACAGAGTCATCACAAGGTGCAAACCATGGATTCCTGGGATAGAGATATCCTTATGCTTAAAACATTAGGCGCCTTAAATAAAGTTTATAAAAGCAACTACCACTATAAAATGAAGTACTCCTCAATGGCAGGAACTCCGAGCAATCAAAGACAACAAATAAAAGAACTTACGGACAAGTTAAGCGCCAACGGAGTACCTGATACAGTGGCTTATATAAGTGAAAAAGAAGTAATGCAAGTCTCTGCCGATCTTGCCAAACTTGGATATCGTGAACAGGAATACTCTTCTCTTTTTCAAGCGCCCACGGAACCTATTTCATTTGTTGTTATGAATTTACGCTAAAGGCAAGCTATTACCTTTATAATAAGGACGAGAAATTACCGCACCTCCAACTTATGTCTAAATGTTCACCGGGGGGGCAAATACTTATAAATCTTATTTTTGGTTCTTCCCGATGCTTAGTATTTTTGTTGAGGCCAGTTGCAATCGTTATAACAGGGATGAATGTTTAGATTGCCATGTCTTTGAACCTCTAAATAAAATTCCAAAGTCGGACTGGCATATGACGACGAATCAAGCTCGCGTCATGGCTGAAAAAATTAAACAGATCGACACCCTTAATGCTCTAGCAAAACAGGAAATCAACTTGACCGGGGGTGAGGCTACACAAAACCCTAATATTGTTGAAATTTTTAAAATTTTTCAATCAGCATCTCCCTCTGTTTGTATGCATACAAATTTGGAGATGAACTCCAAGTCATCAAAACGTTGGTTGCGGTTGGTTGAAATAGTAAAAGGTGGCGGTCGAGTAGATATAACACTTTATCCCACTGCCTGGGAAAAGTTTCAGAAACCTCTTCTAGAAGAATTGATCACTCTGCAGAATCGAATGATCATAAATATTAGTTTCGAAAGCCTTACCCATCTTCAAAATCAAATCCAAATATTGACAAATTTTTTCTCTGAAGAGGGAGCTAGTTTTGACCATATAGTAAGTTTTCTTCAAGCTTATAGTGAAAAAATTTCTTGGCTAATAAAAAACCAACCAGGGTGTGATGAGTCTATCTATACAACCCACTTGAACAACACAGAGGCTTTTGCGTATGGTGAAAAGTTCACTCTGGGCCTTAGTTTACTACCAGCATTTAAAGTTAATAAAGAGGGGGAACGCTCTATGGCATCGATTCCTTTTCCTAATAACCCTTACATAATTCACTGCCCTGCTGCGAGAGGGTCTATAGATATTATGACAGTGAGGCAAACTGGGGGAATGACGCCCTGCTGCGATGTAGGAAACCTGAAATGCCAGCCTAAATTTGGTAACCTACTAACTGACTCACCTAATGAAATTAAAGCTAAGTTTGAGGAATCAAGTAAAATAATGTTTGCTGGAATTTCAAAAAACCAAGAAAATCTAAAAAGTGGAAGATCTGGGAAGTGGGTGGAGGAAGGCATTCCACCTTATTGTGGTTAATAATTAGCAAGTGTAACTAAAAAAACCGACCCCCTCCCAAACGAGGGCCGATTAATTTAATCACAATTAAAAAATTTAAACTGAAGGAAGTTCCTCCGGGGGTGTGGTTTGGTCGTCTTCATCCTCATCGGCCAAGTAATCATCGTCCTCATCTTCACCAATAAGTAGATTAGCATCTTCTATCTCAATAAAATCATCCTGCTCTTTATCTTCTTCTTCAGGCATGATTGGGAGCTCATTCCACACAGCCACCCGTGAGTTTCCTCTATCAGCTATGAAAAGTTTAAACAAATACTCTGGAAT
>JAPYOS010000045.1 GCA_029938085.1 Oceanospirillaceae bacterium
ACCAGTACATAGCCAGGATAAAACTTCCGTTCACTCTTACGCTTCTTGCCATCACGCATTTCAACAACAGATTCAGTTGGCACTAATATTTCGCCAAAAAAATCTTGCATGCCCTGCAATTCAATCTGCTCTAGCAGTGCACCTAAAACTCTTTTCTCATAACCAGAGTAAGCATGAACCACGTACCATCGTTTAGACATTTAGATAACCCTTATCCGACGACCATGGAGATCAACCAACCTAATAATGAATCTACCGCCCACAAGATCAGAGCGACAACCAAAACAAATACTATAACAACCAAAGTCGTTTGAAGCGTCTCTTGATTAGTTGGCCAAACAACCTTCCTAACCTCAACCCATGCTTCTTTACGCAACTGGTTTACTGACCGACCTTTTTCAGTAGTCAACCCGACAACCACTGCAACAACTAGAAGAAGCAAAACACCCAAAACACGGAAAATGAGCGACTCAGCAGAGAAGTAATAATTGCCGCCTACTGCTAGCACGACTAGAGTGATAGCTATTAGCCACTTTAAAAGATCAAGCGCTGAGCTTGATGATTTTACTTGTGCATTCATTCCGCAAGACACCTATGTTTCAGACTAAAATATGGCAGGCCAGGGGGGACTCGAACCCGCAACTTTCGGTTTTGGAGACCGACGCTCTACCAATTGAACTACTGGCCTATAACTTAATTGGGCGGCGGAGTTTATGCCAGCCCACACTGCTTATCAAGCAATATGTGTCTCTTTAGCGATATTTAAGTAAAATAAAGCTTTCTAGACACAGGAAGACGCGCATCTTATTGAATCTAAACTGAATTTTCCATCTTTTTCAGAAATTACTTTAAAAGACATAAACATCCAATGTTAAAACCACCCTTAGAAATCATAAATAACCTTCGGCAATTCTAACCTTATACACGCTATCATTCCCTGCGCGACACGACTGCCTGACGGAGAACTTCCACTCCAGTTAGGGTGTTGAGCACAAAAAAGCCCGCGTGAGCGGGCTATTCTTAGTGGTGCTTAGATATCGCGATTATGCGAGGATCTTTGCAACAACACCGGCGCCAACTGTACGGCCGCCTTCACGGATAGCGAAGCGTAAACCTTCATCCATCGCGATCGGTGCTATCAACGTTACAACCATCTTAACGTTGTCACCTGGCATTACCATTTCTACACCTTCAGGTAGCTCACAAGCACCTGTTACGTCCGTTGTACGGAAGTAAAACTGTGGACGGTAACCTTTAAAGAATGGAGTGTGACGTCCACCTTCATCTTTGCTCAACACATAAATTTCAGATTCGAACGTTGTGTGCGGAGTAATTGATCCAGGCTTAGCCAATACTTGGCCACGCTCGATCTCTTCACGCTTAGTTCCACGTAGTAATGCACCAATGTTCTCGCCTGCACGACCTTCGTCAAGCAACTTACGGAACATTTCAACACCGGTAACCGTTGACTTTGCAGTCTCTTTTATACCGATAATTTCAACTTCGTCACCTGTGTTTACAACACCGCGCTCAACTCGACCTGTTACAACCGTACCACGACCTGAAATTGAGAATACATCTTCAATTGGCAGTAGGAATGGCTGATCGATTGCTCGTACTGGCTCAGGGATGTATGAGTCTAGAGTCTCAACAAGGGTCTTAACCGCTGTTGTACCTAAACCGTTCTCATCTTTTCCTTCCAATGCCATCAATGCAGAACCTGCAATGATTGGAGCGTCGTCACCAGGGAAATCATACTGTGACAACAAGTCACGGATTTCCATTTCAACAAGCTCTAACATCTCTGCGTATTCTTCTGAATCAACGCCGCCGCAATCTTCTGCAAGAAGGTCTGCTTTGTTTAAGAACACAACGATGAAAGGTACACCAACCTGGCCTGACAATAAGATGTGCTCACGCGTCTGTGGCATAGGGCCATCGGTTGCGCCACAAACTAAGATCGCGCCGTCCATCTGAGCAGCACCGGTGATCATGTTTTTAACATAATCGGCGTGTCCTGGGCAATCTACGTGTGCGTAGTGACGGTTTGGTGAATCGTATTCAACGTGTGACGTTGAAATTGTAATACCGCGCTCACGCTCTTCAGGTGCGTTATCGATACCGTCGAATGCTACCGCTTCGCCGCCCCATACTTCTGCACATACACGAGTTAGTGCAGCCGTCAGAGTAGTTTTACCGTGGTCAACGTGACCAATTGTGCCCACGTTTACATGGGGCTTAGTACGTTCAAATGTAGCCTTAGCCATTTTGTATTTCCTCTATTGTTACACTAACTAATTAAATTTTTTGATGATTTCATCTACAACGTTTTTCGGTGCTTCTTCATAAGCACTGAACTCCATTGTGTATGATGCTCGACCTTGCGACATAGATCGCAAGGACGTTGCATAACCAAACATTTCTGAAAGTGGAACTTCAGCATCAATGACTTTACCCATAGGGCTGTCACTCATACCTTGAACAGTTCCGCGACGACGGTTTAAGTCGCCCATTACGTCACCCATGTAATCTTCAGGGGTAACGACTTCTACCTTCATAACAGGCTCA
>JAPYOS010000007.1:0-89275 GCA_029938085.1 Oceanospirillaceae bacterium
GAATGGTGCGGACGGAGAGACTCGAACTCTCACACCTTGCGGCACTGGAACCTAAATCCAGCGTGTCTACCAATTTCACCACGTCCGCTTAATCAACTCAGGACACGCCTGTGTTCATCGTACTTTTTTACTGCGATGTAATGGGGTGGACGATGGGGTTCGAACCCACGACCACCGGAATCACAATCCGGGGCTCTACCAACTGAGCTACGCCCACCAATACAACACTACATCTATTATTTACCAAACCTCTAACCTTCACGACGTTGGCACGCCCTGCAGGATTCGAACCCGCGACCTACGGCTTAGAAGGCCGTTGCTCTATCCAACTGAGCTAAGGGCGCATGTCACTGCGGTAAATAATGGTCGGGGTAGAGAGATTCGAACTCCCGACATCCTGCTCCCAAAGCAGGCGCGCTACCAGACTGCGCTATACCCCGACATCTTCTCAATGACTACTGCCTAGTGGCTGTGCCGTTGAAGAGGTGCGTATAATATAGCTGCTCCTCAACTTCGTCAAGCTTATTTTTTGGTTTTTTTCTTAATAAAACCAAACTGTTAATAATTACGACTCTCGCTTCCAGCGAGCACCTTCTTTACTGTCTTCTAATACCACGCCAGCGTCTTTTAACTGGTCACGAATTTGGTCAGACAAGGCAAAGTCACGGTTTGTTTTAGCCTCATTACGTTGAGCAACCAAGGCGTCGATTGCAGCGTCGGATAAGTCACCTTCACCAGCCTGTCCTTTGAGGTAGGTTTGCGGGTCCATTTCTAACAAACCTAGAATATTACCTAAACCACGCATTTGGCTGGCCAGTTTGGCTGCGCCAGCATCAGCGTCACGCTTTAGACGGTTCACTTCGCGAGCCATATCGAACAGCACGGCAATTGCTTCACGGGTATTAAAGTCATCATCCATGGCAGCGTTAAAGCGCTCTAGATGAGGGCCTGCAAGACTCACGTCAGCCACAAGAGTAAGCTGATCCATAGCCGTATACAAACGATCTAAGGCACTTTGAGCTTCAACCAATGCACCTTCTGCATAATCGATCTGGCTACGGTAGTGGCTGGCCGTGAGTAAGTACCGTACGATTTCTGCAGGGTACTTTGCTAGCACTTCGCGAATGGTGAAAAAGTTGCCTAGAGACTTAGACATTTTTTCTTTGTTCACTCGCACAGCGCCTGCATGTAACCAGTAGTTAACAAACGTTTCACCGTTGGCGGCTTCGGACTGTGCAATCTCGTTCTCATGATGAGGGAACGGCAGGTCTGGACCACCACCATGGATGTCAAAGTGGTTACCCAAGCAGCACTTGGTCATGGCAGAACACTCAATGTGCCAGCCTGGTCTGCCATCGCCCCACGGCGAAGCCCAAGAGACCTCGCCTGCTTTTGCCGCTTTCCACAGCACAAAATCAAACGGATTTTCTTTAACGTCATTAACATCAACACGGGCACCCGCACGCATGCCCTCAAGCTTACGGTTAGTGAGTTGACCGTATGTTGCAAACTTGTCTACGCGATAATACACATCGCCATTGCTGGCGGCATAAGCAAAGCCTTTATCAATTAAGGTTTGCACCATGTCGACAATCGCTTCCATGTGGGCCGTAGCACGAGGTTCCTGGTCCGGCTTTAAGACATTTAGTGCGCGTTCGTCTTCGTGCATAGCGGCAATAAAGCGCTCGGTGAGCTGATCACAGGCTTCGCCATTTTCGGCCGCCCGCTTAATGATCTTGTCGTCAACATCGGTAATGTTGCGAACGTATTCTACTTCATAGCCGGCATGGCGTAAGTAACGAGTAATGACGTCAAATGACACCATCACTCGAGCGTGGCCAATATGGCAGTAGTCATACACGGTCATGCCGCAGACGTACAAACGTATTTTACCAGGCTCTATGGGAGTAAAAGGCACTTTACTGTTAGTAAGGGTGTTATGTAGTTGTAACATACTGGTTGATTAACCTTTCTTGGCCCATGAGTCACGCAAAGTGACGGTACGGTTAAATACTAAACGTTGTTCGGTGGACTCTTTATCGACACAAAAGTAACCTTCCCGTTCAAATTGGAAACGATCGCCTTCTTGTGCGCTGACCAACGACGGCTCAGCAAGAGCACCTTCAATAAGAAGCAGGTTGTTTGGGTTGACGTGGGTCATGAAATCAACGTCTTTATCACCATCAGGATTGGCATGGTTAAATAGACGGTCGTATAAACGTACGTTAACCACTTGATGCGCTTCAGCGCTTACCCAATGCACTACGCCGTTGGGTTTATACCCTTCTGGCTTGGTGCCCAGCGTGTTTTCGTCATAGCGGCACACTAGCTCAAACACATCTCCGGCAGCATCCTTAATCACTTGCTCACAGGTGATGACATAACCACCGCGCAAGCGTACCGATTGCTCTGGTGCAAGGCGTTTCCATTTACCTTTTGGCTGTTCTGCAAAGTCTTGCTGATCGATAAACACCTGCTTGGACATCACTAACTGGCGTTCGCCCATAGTGTCGTCTTTGGGGTGTTTTGGCACTGTAAGCGCTTCCGTATGGCCTGTGGGCCAGTTAGAAATGGTCACTTTGAGTGGGCGCAATACACACATAGCGCGTGACGCAGAAGAATCCAGGTCATCACGCACACTAGATTCTAAACGGCTAAAGTCGGTAATGCCTTTACTGCGGGCAACGGGTGTTGCGGTACAAAAATTACGCAATGATTCGGGGGTGTAGCCACGACGGCGCATGCCAGAAATGGTGGGCATACGTGGGTCGTCCCACGCGGTAACCGTGCCTGAATCAACCAACTGCTTTAACTTACGTTTGCTGGTGATGGTGTAATTCAATTCCAAGCGCGCAAATTCATACTGTCTCGGGCGACGCTTGCCACTGGGTAAGGTCACGTTATCAATAAACCAATCATATAGCGGCCTATGGTCTTCGAACTCTAGGGTGCAAATAGAATGTGTTACTTGCTCCAGGGAATCAGATAGGCCATGGGTAAAGTCATACATGGGGTAAATGCACCATGTATTACCGGTTTGATGATGTTCAATATGGCGAATGCGGTAGATAATGGGGTCGCGCAAGTTCATGTTAGGCGACGCCATGTCTATTTTGGCGCGCAATACCCGCTCACCGTCGGCAAACTCCCCTGCTCGCATACGCGCAAACAGGTCCAAACTTTCTACAATGCTGCGCTCGCGAAAGGGACTATTTTTACCAGGTTCGGTTAAGTTACCACGATATTCACGGGCTTGGTCTGGACTTAAGTCGCACACGTAAGCCAAGCCCTTGTTAATGAGTTCCACCGCAAAGGTATGTAACTGGTCAAAATAGTTGGAGGCATAACACGCTTTGTCGCCCCACTCAAAACCAAGCCATTCAATATCGCGCTTAATCGCTTGAATGTACTCGTCACTTTCTTTTTCTGGATTCGTATCGTCAAAACGCAAGTTACATTGACCTTCAAACTCTTGCGCCATACCGAAATTCAAACAAATCGAGGTGGCGTGACCCACGTGTAAATAGCCATTGGGCTCCGGTGGAAAACGGGTCACGACTTGGCCATCATTATTGCCCTTTCTTACATCTTTAGCGATGATGTTACGAACAAAGTTTGATGCCTGTACGACGGTTTTTTCGGCCACGAATGGGTCTCCTTGAGTCTTGCCCTGAAAAACCAATAATTATATGCCTTTTAAGGCCCATAGTGCCACCTAAATTAGCCGAGAAAAACGCAGCGATACAACCGCTCAAGATTGCATCCTCGGCCCTAGAGCCTCATAATACGCCTTTACTGGGTTGCCTTACGGGTTACCCACATTTCTAACCAACATTCTTTAAGGCTATTCCATGTCTAACGTATTAATGCAGACCAATTTTGGTGACATCACCATCGAACTAAACCACGAAAAAGCACCCATTACTGCTGCCAACTTTGAGCAGTATGTACGTGACGGCTTTTACGATGGCGTTATCTTTCACCGTGTAATCGATGGTTTTATGGTCCAAGGCGGCGGGTTTGACGTGAGCATGGATCAAAAAGAAACCCGCGCTAACATCGAAAACGAAGCGGACAACGGCCTTGCTAATGACGAAGGCACCTTAGCTATGGCGCGCACCATGGATCCACACTCGGCGTCTGCGCAGTTCTTCATTAACGTCGGTGATAACGCCTTTTTGAACCATTCTGGCAAAAACTCTCAAGGTTGGGGTTATTGCGTATTTGGTAAAGTTGTGGACGGTATGGACGTAGTTAACCAAATCAAAAAAGTACAAACCACTTCAAAGTCTGGCCATCAGGACGTTCCTGCCGAGCCTGTGGTAATCGACTCAGCCAGCATGATTGAAGGCTAAACCGATGCGTCGCCTATTTATTGCCGACTTACACTTGCATCCGGCTCGGCCGGAGCACAGTCGCGCACTGATAGATTTTTGCGAGCAACGCATTACGCACGCCGACCACCTCTATATATTAGGCGACCTGTTTGAAGCTTGGATTGGTGATGACGTTGGTTTAATAACCTATGCCGACGTTATCGCTTGCTTTAAACAATTGACACAATCCGGCACCCAAATATTTTTTATGGTTGGCAATCGCGATTTTTTAATCGGCCAAGCATTTTACCAAGCCACTGGCATTCAGCCACTACCCGACCCCAGCCTAGTCCGCATAGACAATCAAGACGTGCTGTTAATGCACGGTGATACCTTGTGCACTGACGACTTAGACTATCAAGCCTTCCGTACCTTAACTCGCAATCCCCGTTGGCAAGAAGAATTTTTAACCATGACACCCGCCCAAAGGATGCAGCGAGCGGCAGAATATCGCCAGCAAAGCCAGTCTATGACCGCCATGAAGACCGACGACATTATGGATGTAAACACCCAAACGGTGTTACAGGTCATGCAGTCTCACCAGGTTAAACTGCTCATTCACGGCCATACTCATCGGCCACAAGTACACCGATTAAACCCGGGCGAACGTATAGTGCTAGGCGACTGGGGCGGTCATTTCGACTACCTTAACTGGCCCGAAAACGAAGCTTGGCATCTGATTCGCGAACCCATTTAGACGCTTGCCTTTTAACAGTTAATAGATCAAAAAAACCAGATTGTGCTACACAATCTGGTTTTTTTATTACTTATTGGTTAGGTGTTTCCAGCAAGCCTTAACCCTTACCTTTCCATGGCACTAAGTATTTTTCTAACAAGCGAATACCAACATCGATAGCGAAACCAATCATACCGATCAAGATGATACCCATGATCACGATATCTGTGTTCTGGAACTTTGATGCGGCAACGATCATTTTACCAATGCCTTTTTCCGCAGCAACTAATTCAGCAGCCACTACGGTACCCCAACAAACGCCCATGGCCACCCTTGCGCCGGTGAATATTTCCGGTAGTGAATTAGGGATAATTACGTGACGTAATATCTGGGCTTTGCTCGCGCCTAGACTATATGCCGCATGAATTTTGGTAATCCTGACACCCGACACACCAGAACGAGCAGCAATGGCCATAATCCATAGAGCAGCGAGGAACAGCAACACTACCTTGCCCTCTTCACCAATACCGGCCCAAATGATAACCAAAGGAATCAATGCTAATGGCGGTACAGGGCGCATAAATTCCACAACGGGATCAAACCAACCACGGAACCAGTTAGACAAACCCATAGCGTAACCAAGGGGAATACCCACTAGTGCGCCAATGATGAAACCCATGACTACGCGCCACAGACTAAAGCCTAAGTGCTCTCCCAAAGTGACGTTTTGGTAACCGTCTTTAGAAATGCTAACTAAGCTTTTCCATACTTTCTCTGGAGAAGGCAAGTAAATGCTCTCCATCTGCACACCCTTATGGGGAACAATGTTCAAAGTACCCTTATCGGTCAGCGCAACTCTAGCAAAACCCACATCAACAGCGTTGCCTTTACTAATAGGCTGGCCATCAACTTTAACTATTGAGGCTCCAGCCTTGCGGTTGTGAGCATCATTTTTGTCCCATAACAGCAATTTAGAGCGATAAACCTGAATAGAAATTGCATCGTTCGTAGCAAAACCGTCGCCAGCTTCTACCTTTGGTTTGTCAGCTTTCTCACCAGCAGCATGCACGATCACATTTACGCTGGCAGTATCCATTTGACCTGTGCCGTTGTCCGCCGTATAGGTAAATTGGCCATCACCCATAAAAGGGCCAGGTACGTGCAAAAAACCAGGAAGTAGTTGTGAACCAGTGAAAGCCCCCCACAGTACAAAAATCAATAACACTGATAGTACGGAGGCTGACTTATTCGACACCACGGTGCTTTCGTCACCAAAGGTCACTGTCTTTAATGAGTTGAAACTATCTCCCAGGTCTACGCTTTTACGGAGCTTGTGCCATAGGGTTTGGCTAGCCACGATAATGGCAATAAAGCCAGCAAGGTAAGGGAGTATCGAACCAATCGATATTATTATATTGAGAGTCTCTTCGGCCAAATCAGCAAATACATTTGAATCGTTCATTAGCCTTCTCCCTCGGTTCTACCCATAATTTCTTCTTCCATTTCCCAAATCATGGATAAGATTTCTTCACGCGTAGAATTGTAATCAGGGTGTTTCTTAACTTCACGCAAATCAGCACCAACACCTAGTTCGGCAAATGGCAAATAATACTCTTTTTGGACCCGTCCTGGTCGCGGTGCCATAACCAATAGGCGTTCGCCTAGCAGTAACGCTTCTTCCACAGAGTGAGTAATCAAAATAATGGTCTTGCCTGTTTCTTTCCACAGGTCCAATACCAAGGACTGCATCTTTTCACGGGTTAACGCGTCCAATGCACCTAGCGGCTCGTCCATAAGAATAACGTCTGGGTCATTAGCAAGGCAGCGGGCCAATGCCACACGCTGTTGCATACCACCAGAAAGCTCGTAAACGGCTTTATCTTTAAACTCTTTCAGACCAACCAGCTCTAACAAACGGTCAACTTCAGGTGCGCTCTCGGCCTTTGGCACGCCTTTCATGTCTGGGCCAAAGGATACGTTCTTACGTACGCTCATCCACTCAAACAAGGCCCCTTGCTGAAACACCATACCGCGTTCTGGACCTGGGCCACTGATGACATCACCGTCTAAGCGAATATCGCCTTCTGTCTGTGCCAAAAAGCCGGCAACGATATTTAACAGTGTGGTTTTACCACAACCTGACGGCCCCAAAACACTAAGAAGCTGGCCAGATTTGATATCTAGGTTAATGTTCTTAAGCGCTTGTATAGAGCCACCACCCGGCAAGTCAAAACGCATGGATACGTTATCTATATGTAAATCAGCCACGCCTCATTCCTTCTAAATATTGTTGGTTATTAAAAAGTTGAAACTTTTTATCAACCTAATTGTAAATATAAGTGAGATACACCCCTACGGTGAGATGCACAATACATGTACACACATACAATAATCTAGGGGGTTTAATTAAAGCACACGATGCCAGTTAAGTACGAAGTTGCTAAGTACTTGCAAATTTGCCACTGACAAATTTGGTTACTGGTAAGGTGTAAAACCAGATATGAAACTGAGGTCTAGAACGTTCTAGGCCTCAGTTTCAATTTGGCAATTCTAGTCAGCTTACTTGATAGTAGCCGCTAGAGGATCTGCGTTAACGTTGCCGTCGTAGCTAGCATTAGCTGATGGGATGGAACCGGCATTAACGAATACTGCAGCAACGCCACCCATAAAGTCTTGAACACCACCACCTAACCACATAGAAGACAACTGCTCTTCAGTGCTAGGGAATATGAAGGTAGACAAGGAGCTAGCAGCATCAGCACTGCTCATGCCTGCGTCTTTGGCAATCATGTTTAACATGAAGTCAGGCTGAGTCGCGTTCCATGCAGCGTTTGCATCGGCAGTAACTGCCAAGAACTTAGATACGATATCGCTATTTTCAGCAATAAAATCAGCAGGAGCAGTAGTTACATCAAGTACCAAAATACCCAACGCTTCTTTTTCCGCACCAGTTAGCAAGATATTACCACTGTCCTTCATACGACGTAGACCACCGCCCCAACCACAAGCCATGTCGATTGCACCTTGTGCTAAGGCAACAGAGCCTTCCGCAGGAGCCATGTCAACAATTTCCAAACTATCCAAAGCTACACCAAAGTGCTCCATTTGCTTCAAAAAGCCGTAATGTGCAGCGGTACCTAGAGGCACTGCAACTTTCTTACCTGCTAGTTCGCCAGCAGAATCTTTGTCAATTTCAAGGTCAGAACGAACCACGCAGTTATCGTTATCAGAGTAAGAAACCGCAACATCAACGATCTGTAGGTCTTGGCCAGCAGATGTAGCCACTACAAATGGAGGTAAACCTTGAGAAACGGAAATTTGAACGTCGCCAGAGGCCATAGCCGCTGACATGGCCGTACCTGTATCAAAGGCAACCCAGTTTACTTTCATGCCCAGCGCTTCGTCATAAGCACCAGAAACCTTAGCGGCTTGGAATGGCATTGGCCACTCAAGGAAGTAAGCAACGGTAATTTCTTCGGCAGCTGTTGCGGATGACGCACCAGCCATGAGTGCAGTAGCCGCAACGACGCTGCTAGCGATTGATTTTAATTTCATTTAATTGCTCCTAGATATTATGATTTTTATAGTTGGAAAGCACCAAAAGTAAAACGCATTTTTTATACGTACATCTGCCCTTATCAATAAGCAGTAAATCAAATATACTCCCCTAGGCTAAATATGCCATAGCCAATTATTATCAACTGTAGGGCCAATAATGACTAATACTTACATCGCTCAACTTTTAGCTGAGTAGCCAACCGCCATCCACATCAACGGTGGTACCAGTCACAAAATCATTTTCTATCATAAACACAATACCCTGCGCCACTTCTTCTGCAGTTCCTGCCCTAGGGATCAGGTGGCTGGCCGTGTTTGCTGTAAAAGACTCCTGTCGCGACTGCCCTTCCGCGGGATACATAGGGGTGTCGATTATGCCGGGCGATACCACGTTGATCCTGCGTGGGGCTATCTCTGACGCAACCGTCTTTACCATCGCTTCTACCGCAGCACCTACGGAGGATAATGATACCTGACCCGGCTTAGCGCGGCGGGCGGGCGCGCCACTCACCAATACGATGGTACCATTTTCACTCAGATGTTGAGTGCCGAAACGCACCACGTTGGCATAGCCCCATAACTTATCGAACGAGGCCTGATAACCATCCATGTCCATGGTTATTAAAGGGCCAAGAGTGCGAGTGCCACCCGTAGCGGAACTCACAAGGATGTCAAAAGGCGCACAGTCTTCAAATAGCGCTGCTAATGCCTGACGATCAGTGACGTCGCATTGTTTGACGCTGACGCCAGTAGGTAGGTCACCTGCCTTTTCTGGACTACGACTGACGGCAATAACGCTGGCACCTAACGATGCGAGTTTATTTACAGTGGCTAAACCAATGCCGGAAGTGCCGCCAAAAACAATGGCTTTCTTATTTGCAACCTTCATGCTTTTACCTTAATAGTTGTGAGAGTGGAATCATAAACACGGTTGTTTTTGCAGTAACAATAAGCCCATAACATTATAGGTAGAAGTGGCAATAACAGGTATTTTTATTGACTAACCAGATAGTGCGCTATACAAAGCAATAGTAGCAAGGCCAGACAATAAGGCCAAGGTGAACTTGCGCATCAGGTCTATATCTATACGGTTGAACAGACTATAGCCGAGTTGGTTGCCTAGCAACATGACTGGCATCATCACTAGTAGCAAGCTAGGAAGGTGCGGTGACACTAGGTTGTGACCATTAAGCCAAAATAGGCCATATAGGTCAGCGATCAAAAAGAACAGGATAAGCCCCCCTCGCATGGCTGTTAGGGGCATATTTGAGGATAACATATACACCGCCACCACTAATCCACCAATGCTAGCAAGGCCGTTAACAAAGCCGGAGACCAGCCCCGAAAAAAGCAGCCAAATGACGGATTCGGCCGACTTAAAATGCCATTTGCGCCACAAGGCCAAACAGGCAAGTAACACGCCAGCACCCGCTAATCCACGTACCAAATCAGATTGCCAGTGCTGTAACGCCATAACGCCTAGGGGCATGCCGACTGAGGTGCCTACAAAAAGCACACCGACCCAGCGCCAGGGTATTTGACGCCACACCTTAGGCAACAGGTGCAAACTCGCTATGGCTTCCATTACAAACATTAAAGGCACAATGGTTTGGGCACTAAACACAGGTGCTAAAGAAAAGAAACACAAGGCAGAAAAACCAAACCCCGCCAACCCCCGCACCACACCCGCAACAAAGACGATGCCAAGAGCATAAACCAGTTCTAGGGTCGATAGCGGCAGGTAAAACCAGTCTAAGCTGATGCCTTGCACCTAGGTACGCTGGTCGCCATGGTACAAACGCACAACATGACGGGCTTCGGCGAAGAACAACCAGCGCTCTATCAACAACCCAGCCATCATCATCAGCCAGGCAACGGATAAAAGCTCTACTGCTGAACCCTGCAATACAAAGTAAAAGATTACTAGTGGCATAACAAACGCCACAATGGTCATGACGATGCGTAATCGAAGTAATTTATCGGCCGCTATTTGATAACCAAACTCACGATTTAAAAATGTCGGCGCACTATGGCCAGCATCTAACAATCGTACACTGGCTTGGGAAAACCCCGTTGCAGTTTGGATGGTAGCGCCTTGCGGCTTACCTTGCCAAAAGAAGTACACCATTTTAAGGGCAAAGGTAATGAGCACTAGACCCAAAACAGTTGATAGCAAGGTAGTGTTAAAGGCACCAAAAAGGCCACTCACGGCCAAAAACAACAAACCGCCACTACTGAGCGCATAAGCCATAAACAAGGCAGGAACCATAGGTGTGTTCCACTGGCGAATGGTTTTTAAGCTGGCATAGATCATACTGGTGCTAAACAAGGTGATCAAAGCCAATACAATGCTTAGGCCTGCCAACCAATTTATACACGACCATTGCCAAAAGATGGCCGCGGCATAAAGTGCCGCAACTGGGTATAAGACAATGGCGAATACCGCTTCGCGGGATAACCAAGAGGTACGAAAACGACTAAACGAACGCCACGCATTTTTGGGGTTGGCCAAGTGCATGGTCGAAGATAATAAGCCGATACTCACCAGTACCATGGCAATCACACCTAGAACAATTTCTTGATCGGTGGTTTGGGCCTGAGTGTAGCCCAACAACTGCCCTGCGCCTAACCATGCTAGCAAACCATAGCCAGCACCGGATGTAACGGTAAAAATAAGAACTGAAAACGCCGGATGCATAATAAATACCTACATGAACTGAGCTGTGAAGCAATAATTAGCGGTTAATGATGCGATTAACCAGTTGTTTAACACCCTGCATAGCAGACACCTTTATTTGGTCTTGTTGCTTCGGGTTTCTAGGCGGTAAATAGGTGTTTACAGGGTTGTAACCCAATTCTGGCATCAATTGTTGGCCCGCACGCTCGCGGGTTAACTTGGACACTTCTGAGTCTGGGTCGTCAAAATCGCCAAATACACGGGAAGACGTAGGGCAAGTGAGCACACACGCAGGCTGACGTTCGGCCTCGGGTAATTGCTCGTCATAAATGCGGTCCACACACAAAGTACACTTTTTCATGGTACCCGAACTAGGGTCCAACTCACGAGCACCGTATGGACAGGCCCAAGAGCATAGATTACAACCCATACACTTGTCTTGATCAATCAGTACAATGCCGTCTTCTTCGCGTTTGTAAGAGGCACCCGTTGGACACACGGTTACACAAGCAGCATCTTCACAATGCATACACGACATGGGCATGTTAACTGTTTTACTGTGGGGACTGTCGCCGACCTCGTAGGTGCGGATGCGGTTAAGCCAACTACCACTAGGGTCTTTTTCGTAAGGACGTTCATCACTTAACGGCCCAATAGTGCCTGATGTATTCCACTGCTTACAGGCCGTGCCACAGGCATGACAACCTACGCAGGTATCTAAATCAACAACTAAACCTAATTTCATTTTTCACCTCGGCTAAAAATATCGCGCCAACCGCGCCTTAGGTTTACATTAGGATGGCTGCTATAGCTACTCATCTTGGTTGCTGGGGTATAGTTTGGCAAAGGCTGCACCTTATCAAAACGCGGCCAAGACAAGTTTTGCCCCGCTAACTCATTATCCTTATCGCTCACTGGGGTTATTTTAACCCGTAAGTCGTACCAAGCGGCTTGGCCGGTAATTGGGTCTGAGTTGGTCATACGTTGACCACCGGCTTCGTTTTCTCCCGGTAGCAATTCGTTGATCAAGTGGTTCATCAAGAAACCTTGCTGTGATTCGTTGGCATCGTCACTTAAACCCCACGCACCCTGCTGTTTGCCAATGGCATTCCAAGTCCATACTGTTTCTGGGTTCACACCTTCCATCAGCTTAACTTGAGCGCGAATACGACCGTTATGGGACTCAACCCACGCCCAGCCAAAGTCTTTAATACCTAGGGCTTCACCCTTACTACGGTGCATATACAGGTAGTTTTGCGACATAATTTGGCGCAACCACGAGTTTTGCGAATCCCACGAGTGGTACATAAACATGGGCCGCTGGTTAACCGCATAAAACGGGTATTCAGTGGCATCAGTACGCTGCTGCTCTAGAGGCGCATAGTAAAACGGCAGTGGGTCAAAATAAGTTTTAAGGCGTTCCTTATGGTGCTCTTCTGTGGGTTGGGGCCCATCGTAGAGCCCTTGCCCTGCCAAGCGGAACTTCTGCATGGTTTCCGAATAGATCTCAATGATGATCTGATCGGTGGTGCCTACCCAGCCAGCCTCTTTAGCCAATTCCATGTAATCCTTATTGGCATGGCGCATGTATCGTTGATTAGGTTCTAACTCAAACTTAAAGAAACATTGATTGTCTTTATAAGCTTGCCATTGATTAGGATTGGGTTCGCCTCGCAGCGACTTTTCGCCATCTTTGCCGCGCCAACCAGCTAAAAACCCAATGCCTGGGGCGCGTTCAAAGTTAACGATAAAGTCTTCATAACCGGCATATTTAGGCTCACCTTCGTCGTTGGTAAAGGCTGGAAACTTCAAGCGTCCAGCAATGTCCACCATCACTTCTTGCCAGCTGCGCACATCACGATCGGTGGCAAGAATCGGTTGACGAATTGAATCACAGGCTGCGTCGACTTCAGAAATAGGCCGATCCAACATAGAAATCGTGTCATAACGCTCTAGGAAGGTGGTGTCTGGCAACACCAAATCAGAAAAGTTAACAGTTTCTGAATGAAAGGCGTCACAGGTGACAATAAATGGGATCTTGTAATCGCCCTTTTCATCCTTGGCCCGCAACATGTCCATGGTTTGTGCGGTATTCATGCTGGAGTTCCAAGCCATGTTGGCCATAAACAACATTAAGGTATCAATAGGATATGGATCGCCAGCTACAGCATTACTAATCACCATGTGCATTAAGCCATGGTTAGCAATGGGCGCATCCCAAGAATACGCCTTGTCTATACGTCGTGGTTTACCATTTTCATCAATCACTAAGTCTTCAGGCTGAGTGGGGAAACCCAAGGGTGCAGATTCCAACGGTGTATTTGGCGCATTGCCCTTAGCCGGTTTAATAGGCGGCACGATGTGTTTTGGGAATGGCGGTTTAGCCAAGTGTCCACCCGGACAATCAACAGTGCCCAACACCACTTGTAACAAATGTATGGCACGGCAGGTTTGGAAACCGTTAGAATGCGCCGAAATACCACGCATAGCGTGCATCGACACCGGCCTACCAATAAACTGACTCTGTTTACGCCCTGCCCAATCGGTCCATTGCGTATCGATGGTGATGGTTTCTTTAAAGGCAACGTGAGCCATTTCGAGGGCAATACGCTCAATGTCGTCCGCCTCTATACCACACACCTTGGCAGCTGCCTCAGGGGCGTATTCTGGCGCCATGTACTTTTCCATCAAGATAGAAAAGGCAGTACGAACGGGGGTGCCACAAGGGGCTTCATAGGTGCCCAACAAGGCCGGCGCAACGTCAGGGCTTAAGGCAGATTGCACGCCATTAGTGTGCTGATCCCATACCTGAGGGTTACCTTGCGCGTCACGTAATAATAACCCGTCGCCTTGTTTGCCAGGGTTGTTAATCACCAACTGTGGTGCGTTGGTGTATCGAATTAAAAATTCATCATCTACCAAACCTTCGCGCAGCAATACCTGCAACATGGACAAGGCAAACATGCCGTCTGTGCCAGGGGTGATAGACACCCATTCATCAGCAATGGCTTGGTAGCCCGTACGTACAGGGTTGACGGCAACAAACTTGGCGCCACGCTCTTTAATACGTTTAAGGCCCAACTTAATCGGATTAGACGCGTGATCTTCTGCCACACCCCACATCATAAAGTATTTCGTATTTTCCCAGTCTGGGTCGCCAAACTCCCAAAACGAGTGACCCATTGTGTACAAACCAGCAGCGGCCATATTAACCGAACAAAAGCCACCATGAGCGGCCCAGTTAATGGTGCCAAATTGGCTGGCCCAAAGGCCGGTTAAGGCTTGCATTTGATCGCGGCCGGTAAAATAGGCCAATTTTTTAGGGTCTGTTGCACGGATATGGGCTAAGCGCGCTGTCAGCATGTCTAACGCGGCGTCCCATGAAATAGGTTCAAACTCTCCCGCTCCGCGCTCTGTACCGGCTTTGCGTAACATGGGTTGAGTCAGTTTGGCAGGCGATAGCTGCTTCATAATGGCAGAGTTGCCTTTGGCACATAGCACACCCTTATTGACAGGATGGTCTGGATTACCTTGTACAAATCGAATTTTTTCGTCTTCTACCGTAACCTTAATGCCACAACGACACGCACACATGTAACAGGTGGTATAACGATGCTCTTGTTTCGAGTGATTTTCAAACTGAGGCAGGTCTTGGCGTTGAGTCATAGGAACAAATGCTTAGAGGAATAGTTCTATAAAGCATAAAGTATGAAACACATTTGGCCAACAGCCAACCTTAATTTAGCCATTGGTCCAAAAAACGCGGCAAAAAAAGACCACAATTAGCGGCCTATAAAGGAATTATTAGTATACCAAAAAGGGCTTACCGATTAGCCGGCAATGCCTACAAAAACTGGCGTAATCTCTACACGCGCAGGGACAGCGGGTTTAGGCACCACCCGTAATGGCTTCGGCTTAAGGGCGTCGCTACAGGCTTTTGCGGCCACAGATGCTGCGTGGAGTGCGGACAAATGACTTGTCATTGGTTGAGCTTGTGCAATGGCCATAACGACCTCCTATAGAGACTTGTTTCGGTGGCTGGCCCTAAGATGATTTCTCTTTTGGCTCCAACAAATTCACTATAGCACCGGCTCATCCAATTGTAATGAAATATAAAACGATATTTTTATAACCAATAGTTATATGTCGAGTTCGCCTACACCAACTTAAAGCTGGTTTGAGCAGCCAACCCCGTTACATCGACGTCAGTGTTTGCATTGGCCTTAGCCCACGTATTGATTGAACGATTGCCAGTACGGCAAAACGCCAACACCTTGCCATTTGCACCATTTAAAGCGCTGGCCATTTGCGCCACAGTATCAGCGGGAAAGTTCATGCCAGTGACTGGAATAAAATGATAATTCAGGCCCAAGGCCTGAGCTGCAGTCTGTAACTTGGCGCTGGTGGTAAGGTGACCTTGCTCACCATCAGGGCGATTATTAATAACCGTGGTAATGCCTTGGGCTTTAATTGTAGCCAAATCCGCTTCTGTAATTTGTGGAGAAACCGCAAAGGTGTCGCTCACTTTGGTGATGTTCATGCTTGAGTATCCCTAGATAGATGAGTATTGAATGGCTCTATACATCATTATAATCTAATATATATAAAAGTACAGCCCATAACGTACCCGTTTTGCAACCTACAATAACACGTTAACTGATGGATCACCGCCCATAAAAAAGCCCCTTGATGAACACACCAAAGGGCTTTTTTGGCTTACGCTGCCAGCCTAAACAGCAGTAACCCGGTTAATAGCAGCATCTATTGCATCGACAATTTCGTCAAGCTCGGTACGGGTACAAATTAAGGCGGGGCTTAAGCAGAGGGTGTTGTTGTGGCTGGTAAAGCTACGGTTGGTACGGCCAATGATCACCCCGTTGGCCATACAATCACCGGCGATACGAATAGCGACACTCTCATGGACTGGCTCGCGGGTCTCACGATCTGTGACTAACTCAACGCCTTGAAACAAACCTTTGCCACGCACATCGCCAATAATAGGATGTTTGTCCATTAACTCCAGTAAACGTTGGTTTAAGTAGTCACCCATGGCCACAACATTGTCGAGCAGGTTTTCTTCTTCAATGATACGCATGTTTTCCAACGCCGCCGCAGGGCCCGCTGTACAGCCACCAAAGGTAGAGATATCACGGAAGTAATCCATTGGGTCAGACGCGTCGCCCTTAAATAGGTCGAACACAGCTTCGGTGGTAACGGTGCAAGAGATGGCGGCGTAACCACTGGCGACACCTTTAGCCATGGTCACAATATCCGGCACAATGTTGAAGTGCTGATAACCAAACCAAGTACCGGTACGGCCTAAACCACACACCACTTCATCAACGTGAAGCAATATATCGTATTTGTCACAAATACGGCGAATTTCTTCAAAGTAACCTTGTGGCGGCACAATTACACCACCACCGGCGGTAATAGGCTCTACCACTACAGCCCCTACTGTGTCTGCGCCTTCACGCAAAATCACGTCTTCCATAGCGCGAGCCGCTTGTATACCATAATCTGCATGGTCGCCGTTTTCCGCATGGTAAGCCGAACAATGGGGGAACTCAACAAAACCTGGGGTAAATGGCCCGTATTGGTTTTTACGCTCGTGCTGACCCGTAGAACTCAATGCGGTAATGGTCGTGCCGTGGTAGTCACGATCACGGTAAAGGATTTTATGTTTCTTGCCGCCATACTTTTTAGCGGCAATTTGGCGCACTATCTTATACGCCTTTTCATTGGCTTCGGAGCCCGAGTTAGAGTAATAGACGCGGCTCATGCCGGGCATCTTGTCGATCAAGTGTTTGGCAAACAAGGCACCTGGCAAGGTGCCTGCACTATTTGCAAAGTAGTTCAACTTAACCAACTGGTCTCGTACCGCATTAGCGATGGATTCACGGCCATACCCCACGTTAACGGTCCAAACGGCCCCAGATACACCATCAAGGTATTCCTTACCTTTGGCATCAATCACACGCATGCCTTTACCTTCAACGATCATTAATGGATCGTTATCTTCGAGGGGTTTATGTTGTGTAATGTGGTGCCATACGTGATTACGGTCATCAGCCAACGCTTCACTAGCATCGTATGCATTAACATCATATTTCATTATTCTTATCCCCAAAAATCGATATACTGAAGGTTACGGGCTAGGGCCCATACTTAACCACAGCTTACGTGCAATGCCCCTTGGGTCTCTAGATCCAGATAAAACCTACCCTTGATACCAAAGCGTTGACTTTTTACCGCCGCATAACTTGCATAAGAAAAGCCTAGGCTTTTACTCACCACACACTTTAGAATAGGCGGACAATTAAAACTACAACTATTGAGTCATCTGCCATGAGTCATCCTTTATTTATATTGGATGCTGGATTAAATGCCAGCCTGCAACAACAATTGCGACAGCAGATTGCCAAAGCTATCTTAGACCATCATATCCCTTTAGATGCGCCTTTACCTTCCAGTCGTAAGCTGGCAAAACAGCTTAACGTAGCGCGCAACACTGTTGTACTGGCCTACGAGCACCTGCTTGATGATGGCTACCTGATCGCTAAAGAACGCAGCGGTTATTTTGTTAACCCCGACATTTTAGAAAATAGCGTTAAATTGGAAGTCATCTCAGACGCCCGCCACACTACGGGTACAAAGCCAGATTGGCAGGGCCGTTTTAAGCTCAATCCGACCCAACAAACCAACATTACCAAACCTACGGATTGGCAAAACTACCAATACCCGTTTATATACGGCCAGTTTGACCCTGACCTATTTCCCACTAACCATTGGCGTGAGTGTTGTCGCGACAATGTCAGCGTTCCAGCAATACGTAGCTGGGCGGCCGATCACTTTGTGGCCGATGACCCTATGCTGATCGAGCAGATTCATACCCGTATTTTACCGCGCCGAGGCGTCTGGGCAGATCCAGAAGAGATCCTGATTACTATTGGCTGCCAACAAGGTCTGTATATGCTGGCGCAATTGTTGCTCGATAAGAACACAGTGATGGGCCTTGAAGACCCTGGTTTCGTGGACATGCGCAACATCGCCAGCATTAATCCATCCAAGCTTAAACCCTTGCCGGTAGACGAAGAAGGTCTCATTATTGATCAAGGTTTAGCCGAATGTGATTGTGTGTACGTGACCCCCAGTCATCAATACCCCACTACCGTCACCATGCCCCTAGATCGACGGCGTAAGCTGCTCGAAATGGCGAGCCAAGAAGACTTTCTGATTATAGAGGACGATTACGAGTGCGAGGCTAACTTCCACCAAGCGCCGTCTCCTGCACTCAAGAGCCTAGACAAACACGGCCGGGTTATTTACATCGGCAGTTTTTCCAAAACCTTGGCCCCCGGATTACGTATTGGTTATCTAGTCGCTAGTAAAGAACTGATTGCTGAAGCACGCTCTCTGCGCCGCTTGATGTTGCGCCACCCGCCTGCCAACAACCAACGGAGCATTGGCTTATTTATCGCTCGAGGTTATTACGACGCCTTGTCGGCGACATTGGTGAAAGCATACCAACAGCGCCATAAAATCATGGCTGAAGCGTTACAAAAACACATGCCAGGGCTAGCCGAACAACCTACCTTTGGTGGCTCCTGCTATTGGGTGAAAGGACCAGAGGGACTTGATGCGAGAGCGTTAAAAGCGTTGGCTGCAGAACAAGGCATATTGATTGAAGCCGGTGACATCCACTTTTTGGCCGAAGACGCACCGCTCAACTATTTCCGCCTAGGCTACTCGTCTATTAACCCAAAACTTATCGAGCCGGGTATTGCTAAGCTTGCTCAGATTATGTACCAGCTTACAGCTACCCCAGTTTAATCGCTATTAAGCCAGAGAAAATAAGCCCTGCCGCGACAAAGCGGCTGCGGCCAAGGCTTTCTTTAAAAATATAGCTGCTTAACAACGCACCAAACAATACCGACGTCTCTCGTAATGCGGCGACCATAGCCACTGGCACTTGGGTCATCGCCCATAAACAGATCCAATAGGCTGCCATCGACATGGCCCCGCCACCTACAGCCACCCGCCAATGCTGGGTTAAGCTCGTAACAAATACTTTAGGGCTGTAACGATACGCCCACACGGTTGCAATAATGCCGTCCAATAAAAACAACCACACCACAAAACTATGTACATGCCCCATATGACTGACGGTATAACCATCGACCATGGTATAACTGGCGATCCACAGGCCGGTAATGAGCGCATAATAAAACCCTGAACCTAACGGGCGGCCGCGTTTAAAGCCTGACAAGGCTGCCACCCCACCGGCAATTACCAACACCGCTAAAATTTGTATTTGGCTAAAGGCAGCAGTAAAAAACACCATACTCACCAGTAACACCCAAGCTGGCGCACTACCCCGAGCTATAGGATAGACCTGACCAAAATCACCCTGTGCGTACGCCTTAACTAAAAACACCTTATAGCCAAAATGCAACACTAAGGTGAGCATTAACCACGGCCACATTGTGGTTGAGGGGAAGGGTACAAAGGGCAGAAAAAATAGCGAGACTAGGCTGGTACAGGCCATGATGAGGCCCATCGCAATGATAGGCTCGGCATTAATTTTTACTAACGCGTTCCAGCCCGCGTGTAGGGCCGCAGCGAGCAGAACCGCAAAAAAGACTTCAACCGGCATGGAGGTGGTGGGCGTACACAACCGCCAAGGCCGCTGAAGCCAGTCGTGCTGCCGGTGGATCTGCGCGAGACGTGAGCATCACCGGCACCTTAGCACCCAACAAAACCCCCGCAGCCGTTGCCCCGTTAAAATAAACCAGTTGTTTAAAAATGGCATTCCCGGTTTCAATGTTGGGCACTAATAATACGTCGGCATGCCCCGCCACTGGGTCGTCAATACCCTTAATCTTTGCTGCTTCTGGAGACACTGCACCGTCAAAAGCTAGCGGACCAAACACCCGTGCAGCGGCATGATCTTGAGGCGACATCGCCTCTAAGAGATCCTTAGCAGCTAAACTGGAAGGCATGGCCGTGGTGGGCACTTCGGTTGCTGAAAGCAAGGCTATACGGGGGTTTTCATTACCCAAGGCATGCATAACTGAGGTTGCACCACGGAGGATGCTGAGCTGTGTTTTTGTATCTGGCTGCACGTTGACTACGGCATCGGTGATACATAAAACACGCTCACTGTTAGGCACTGTCATGTGAAACAAGTGGCTTAAACGCTCGCCGGTACGCAACCCCGTTTCGCGGTTCAATAATGCCCTGATAAGCACATCCGTATGTAGGTCACCTTTCATTAGCAACTGTGCTGTACCTTGGTGCACGCAAGCAACGGCCTTCGCCGCCGCATCGGCTTCGCCGTCGGCGGGCACCAGCTTAAACTTCGCAATATCCCAGCCTAAGGCTTGTGCTGCCTTGCTGATTAACATCGGATCACCAACTAACACTGGCTCGATGATGCCCGCCTCATACGCCAGTTGCGCACTTTCAAGCGCAAGCTCAGACCCTGCATTAACGACAGCAGTGGTCATGGTGGGCATTGCTTGGGCCTTGTGCAACAAATATGTGGGGCACTCGGGTGTTAATGGACTGAGCACAGGTGGATCCTTATGTTAGTTAGGTAAAGAACGTTTAGGCCAGCGTAAGCGTGGCATTAGCTGAGACATCAACATACCTGCGAGTATCAACCCACAACCCAGCACACCTTTGGCAGGCAGCACTTCATTAATGAGTAAAAATCCACCAATCACAGCAAATACGCCTTCTGAGCTTAAAATAATGGCCGCGTGTGACGCATGAGCATGTTGCTGAGCCACCGTTTGCAAGGTATAAGCAATGCCAGTAGACATGACACCCGCAAACAATAACGGTACTGCGGTGGACACAATCATAGCCCAAGACAGCTGCTCAAAGTACAGAGCCAACAACGTGGCTAAAAACCCGGCCACAAAAAATTGAATCAGAGACAGTTTGACTGTGTCCATACGCGAGGCAAGGTAACCAATCATCAACACGTGGCCAGCGAAGGCGACTGCGCAAATCAGCTGCAAGGTATCGCCCTTACTTAAAGTAAAGTCGTCATTAATGCTTAGTAAGTACAAACCCCACAAAGCGACTATAGCGCCTAACCAAGTGCCCAAACCGGTTCTCATGCGAAAGCACAGGCCAATTAGGGGTACAAAAAAGATGTACATGCCGGTAATAAATCCGGCCTTACCCGCAGTTGTATATTGCAACCCGACTTGCTGAAAAGTAGCACCAAGAAAAAGCAGAACACCCGCAGCCAAACCACCCAGAAATAACGCCTTAGTCGGCGCTTGGGGTACTTTTTCGCCACGCTTTGCGCGGTTATTGCTGATCCACATCACCACGGGGATCAGCACTAGGCCACCGATAAAAAAACGTAAACTATTAAACCAATGGGGCCCCATGGTTTCCATTCCCACCCGTTGTGCAACAAAAGCAAAACCCCAAATGGAGGCGGCGAGCAGCATTAATAAGTTGGCCTGAATAGCTTTATTTTGCATCATTAACATTCTTATTAGAGATAGCAGGCTGACTGCCTTCTATACCCAGTTGTGGTTCCAAAATAGGCACTCCGCTGTGAAAGCAAAACTGCGTATCTTCACTGGTGATTAACTGTGTTTCTAGTTCGCGGACCAAGACAATGCGTTGTTCAAAGTCAGCTAAACCCTTGGCACCCGTCTCTAGCGCAACGTCTTTGGCTAATTTCAAGTAATCTTCATAATGCCTTGCTTCAGATTTTAGCAACGAGCTATAAAACTTAGCTAACTCATCATCTAAAAATGGTACTAAGGCGTCAAATCGCTCGCACGACCTCGCTTCTACAAAGGCCCCAATAATCAGTGTATCCATAAGTTTAGCAGGTTCATGGGTGCGCACTAGTTTGCGCAACCCAGACACATAACGCGACGCGTCTAAATGGTCGTAAACGATACCGCGCTTGCGCATAATACGGCAAACCTGCTCAAAATGAATCAATTCTTCTTTCGCTAAACGCGACATTTTAGTCAGCAAATCAGATCGTGTAGGGTGACGAAACATGAGTTGCATGGCTGTTTGCGCGGCTTTTTTTTCACAATGGGCGTGATCAATAAGCAATATATCTTGCTGCTTTAAGGCTTCATTGACCCAGGCCTTAGGTGTACTGGAACCCAAAAACTGTTTTAGTGGCGATAATGGCACAGGGATTCCTGAGGGTTTTAATGATTAAACACAAGCCGCATTGTACCCAGCCTATAGTGAAGCGTCTAGCGCCAATTAATACGCTGTATCTATAGAATTTATTATCTATAAAATCAACAGGTTAGATTCACCCCTTAGACTAATCGACTAGCCGTTCAACTAGAGATTCTGAGCCATTTGTGCTATTCTGGCGCCACTTATCGAACTAGTTTTTGCCTGCAAACCGCAGTCATAAACGATTATGAGGCTATACCGTGTTAGAAGCTTACCGTACCCATATTGCCGAGCGTGCCACCCAAGGCATTCCACCAGAGCCTTTAGATACCGAGCAAACTGCTGCTTTGGTTGAGTTGTTAAAAAACCCACCTGCCGGTGAGGAAGCCACCTTAATCGACTTGTTACGTAACCGCGTACCCGCTGGCGTAGACCAAGCCGCTTATGTAAAAGCAAGTTTCTTATCCGCTGTGACCACAGGAGATGTGACATCGCCTTTAGTTAGCCCAGCGGAAGCCACCGAGATCCTAGGCACAATGCTAGGCGGTTACAACATCGAGGCATTAATTGCCTGTCTAGACAATGAAGCCCTTGCTGCGAACGCAGTAACTGCACTGTCTCACACATTGCTAATGTTTGACGCTTTTCATGATGTTGACGAAAAGGCCAAAGCGGGCAATAAGTACGCCCAACAAGTCATGCAATCATGGGCCGACGGCGAATGGTTTACTTCGCGTCCAAAACTAGCAGACAAAATCACCCTTACTGTATTTAAAGTCACCGGTGAAACCAATACCGACGACCTGTCTCCTGCACCTGATGCCTTTACTCGCCCGGATATCCCACTACACGCGAACGCCATGTTAAAGATGGAACGTGACGGCATTGAGCCTGATGATCACGGTACTACTGGCCCGTTAAAACAGATTGCAGCCATTAAAGCCAAAGGCCACCCAGTGGTTTATGTTGGTGACGTTGTGGGCACCGGTTCTTCTCGCAAATCAGCCACTAACTCTGTACTTTGGTTCTTCGGTGACGACATTCCATCGGTACCTAACAAACGTGCTGGTGGTTTTTGCTTTGGTTCTAAAATTGCTCCAATCTTCTTTAACACCATGGAAGATGCTGGCGCCCTACCCGTTGAACTCGACGTATCCGGCATGCACATGGGCGATGTGATTGACCTCTACCCATATGAAGGTGTGGTTCGCAGCCACGACTCCGGTGCCGAGCTCAGTCGCTTTGAACTTAAAACCAATGTTATTTTAGACGAAGTACGCGCCGGCGGCCGTATTCCTCTAATCATTGGCCGTGGCCTCACGGACCGTGCACGCACAGCCTTAGGGTTAGCCAGCTCAACCTTATTCGAAGTTCCTGTTCAACCACAAGACACTGGCAAAGGCTTTACCCTAGCCCAAAAGATGGTCGGTAAGGCTTGTGGCACGACAGGTATCCGCCCAGGCACTTATTGTGAACCTAAGATGACCACCGTTGGTTCTCAGGACACCACTGGCCCAATGACCCGAGATGAGCTAAAAGATTTAGCCTGCCTTGGTTTCTCGGCCGACCTAACCATGCAGTCGTTCTGTCATACAGCGGCCTACCCTAAGCCCGTAGACGTTAAAACACACCATACACTGCCAGACTTTATTATGAACCGTGGTGGCGTTTCTTTGCGTCCTGGTGACGGCGTCATTCACTCTTGGCTCAACCGTATGTTGTTGCCAGACACTGTAGGCACAGGCGGCGATTCCCATACACGTTTCCCATTGGGTATTTCTTTTCCTGCAGGCTCGGGTTTGGTGGCATTTGCTGCCGCCACTGGCGTCATGCCATTGGATATGCCTGAATCGGTATTGGTGCGCTTTAAGGGTACACGTAACCCAGGCATCACCTTGCGCGACTTGGTACACGCCATCCCTTATTACGGCATCAAGCAAGGCCTACTTACGGTTGAAAAAGCGGGCAAAATTAATGCTTTCTCTGGTCGCGTGCTGGAAATCGAAGGCCTTGAAGACCTTTCTGTTGAACAAGCCTTTGAGCTGTCCGATGCGTCTGCAGAGCGTTCTGCAGCGGGTTGTAGCATTACCTTAAGCGAAGACTCAGTAGCCGAATACTTACGCTCCAACGTGGTTATGTTGAAGTGGATGATCGCCGAAGGGTATGGCGACAAGCGCACTATTGCTCGCCGTGTTATAGCCATGGAAGCTTGGTTGGCCGACCCACACTTAATGCGTGCTGATGCTGATGCCGAATACGCTGAAGTGATCGAAATTGATCTGGCTGACATTAAAGAACCTATTCTTTGTGCGCCAAACGATCCAGACGACGCACGTTTATTATCGACTGTTGCTGGCCAAAAAATCGACGAAGTATTTATCGGTTCTTGCATGACCAACATTGGCCACTTCCGTGCCGCAGGCAAGCTGCTTGAAGCGGCCGGTGGCGCTATTCCGACCCGTATGTGGATTGCACCACCGACTAAGATGGATGCCGCCCAACTTACCGAAGAAGGTTACTACAACATCTTTGGTAAAGCCGGCGCACGCATTGAAATGCCTGGCTGCTCATTGTGTATGGGTAACCAAGCACGAGTGGCCGATGAGTCAACTGTGGTTTCAACTTCAACACGTAACTTCCCTAACCGTTTAGGCACTGGCGCTAACGTGTTCTTGGCATCCGCCGAGCTAGCGGCCGTTGCCGGCGTAAACGGCAAGTTACCTACGCCTGCTGAGTATTTTGAATATGCCAGTACACTAGACACCATGGCTGATGAAGTATACCGCTACTTAAACTTTGACCAACTGGCTGATTATACGTCTGCAGCCGATAAGGTAATCCCGACCGTAGAAGTTGCTTAAACTCAACCTTCAGCGGTAACAAAAAGCCTCTAGTTATCATTAACTAGGGGCTTTTTTATGCCTATTTTTCTGCACTTTCAAGCAGCTTGAGCTAGACTGTTGGCTGGCGTCTAATTTTGGATGAATTTATGAAAGTATTGTTAGTCGAAGACTCTATTGCTTCATTACAAGTAACACAAAGGTTTGTTGAAGACGCTGGCCACTCAGTGATCACCGCTCGTGATGGTGAACAAGGTATCCAGCAATTTTTAACCCACAACCCTGACCTAGTGTTGCTCGACGTTAACATGCCCAATATGGATGGCTACCAATGTGCGCAGCGTATCCGAGAAAATTGCCAGCAAGGTAACCTTTGGATTCCTATCATTTTTTTGAGCGCAGAGATCACCGAAGATGCCATCGTTAAAGGTATCGATTCTGGTGGTGATGATTACCTTCCGAAACCAGTGACGCAAAGGGTACTGAGCGCAAAGCTGCGTGCGATGTCGCGTATTGCAGACATGCGCAAAGAACTCGAAGAGGCCAGTGCACGCTTAAAACTGCTGTCTTCTATTGATGGTTTAACTCAGCTTTACAACCGCCGTCATTTTGATGAAGTGTTGGAGCTTGAATGGTCCCGCGCCGAGCGTACCCAAGAACCCTTATCCTTAATCCTGTGCGATATTGACCACTTTAAAGCCTTTAACGACAACTATGGTCATGTTGCTGGTGATGATGCCTTAGTGAGAACTAGTCAGACCATCATGCATACATTGCAAAGGCCCACCGACTTAGCTGCACGCTACGGCGGTGAGGAGTTTGCAATAATATTACCTGCAACGCCAACGGTTGGGGCTATGGTGGTGGCAGAACAGATGCGCAAAGCCATGGATGCCTTAGCAATACCGCACGATTACTCTAATGCGAGCAATATCGTGTCGATGAGCATCGGTGTTTCAAGCTACTACCCGGCCCAGGCCAATAGCAGTTTTGTTGCATTACTAGATGCTGCAGATCGGGGTTTATATCGAGCCAAAAAAAATGGCCGCAATCGAATCGAAATGCAGCCACTTTAACGACCCAGACCTACTTAGAGCCGAGCCAAGGCCTGCGCCAGGTCCGCTTCAATATCGTCATATGCTTCTAAGCCAACAGACACACGAATTAAGTTATCGTTAATACCTGCTAAGCTTCGGGCCTCTGGCGTCATTTTCCCATGGGTGGTGGTCGCTGGATGAGTAATGGTGGATTTTGCATCACCAAAATTACCCGTAATGGACATCAGTTGCGTATTATCAATACAACGCCACGCCATGGCTTTATCACCCACCAGCTCAAACGACACTACACCACCAAACCAACGCTGCTGTTGTTGGGCCAAAGCATGCTGGGCATGACTCGGCAAACCGGTGTAGTACACCCGCGCTACCTGGGGCTGGGCTTCAAGCCAAGTGGCCAATTGGAGGGCGCTTTGGCAATGGGCCTGCATACGCAAGCTAAGGGTTTCTAAGCCGTTTAGAAACACCCATGCGTTAAACGGGCTCATGGTCGTACCGGCGGTACGCAGAAAGGCAAATACAGGCTCCATTAAGGCGTGACTACCGATTGCCACACCCCCGACACAACGACCCTGACCATCAATGTATTTAGTGGCCGAGTGCATCACAATATCAGCGCCCATTGACAGTGGGTTTTGTAATATCGGCGTACAAAAACAATTGTCCACAACCAACAAGGCATCACACGAATGTGCCAATAATGCCAGCTTTTTAATATCCCCTACTTCACCCAATGGATTTGATGGTGACTCTAAAAACAACATTTTGGTATTGTCCTGAACCGCATCTTTCCAGGCATCAATATCTGCTGGGCTAACATAGGTTGTACTAATACCTAACTTGGCCAACACATTGTCAAATAAACCAATGATTGAGCCAAAAATACTGCACGAAGAAACGATGTGATCGCCCTGGTTTAAGTGCCCCAAAAAGATACTGGTTAAGGCACCCATACCAGAACTTGCAGCCACGGCGCGCTCGCCACCTTCCATAGCAGCCATACGTTGTTCAAACGCCCTAACCGTTGGATTAGTGAAACGCGAATAAATATTGCCCTCTCGCTGTCCGCCAAAACATGCAGCAGCTTCCTCAGCACTGCCATATACAAAGCTTGAGGTAGCATAGATCGCATCATTGTGTTCTTGCTCTACCCCAGACATAGTGCCCGCCCTAATCGCCTGAGTGGCAATGTCGGTAGTCGCTAAATGCTGGCGCTGGCGCTGCTGTCTGGCTGGAAGGTCGTTCATATTACAACTTACTTTGCATATTAGTGGCAGACGAAACGTCATCATCAATGACGTTCATTTTATTCATATTACCATCATTACGTGATGCTTCTAAAGCGTCTAAATAAGCTGCATCGACGTCGCCGGTAATATAGTTGCCGTTAAATACAGAGCAATCAAAATGGGTGATGTTACTACCGCCACCTTGGGTCGAACGGACCAAGTCCTCAAGATCTTGGTATATCATGCGGTCGGCACCAATCACCTCACCCACTTGGTCATCGGTACGGCCGTTGGCAACCAGCTCATCTACCGAAGGCATATCAATGCCGTAGACGTTAGGGAAACGCACAGCTGGCGCGGCGGAAGCGAAATACACCTTCTTGGCGCCCATTTCGCGAGCCATTTCGATGATCTGCATAGAAGTGGTGCCTCGAACGATGGAATCGTCCATTAACAGCACATTTTTACCCCGAAATTCGAGTTCAATGGGGTTTAGTTTTTGGCGCACTGATTTTTGACGCTGAGCTTGACCCGGCATAATAAACGTACGGCCAATATAACGATTCTTAATATAGCCCTCGCGTAACTTAACCCCCAACTTGCTGGCCAACTCGACGGCAGAGGTACGACTGGTGTCCGGAATAGGTATTACCACATCAATGTCATGATCAGGCCATTCGCGCAAAATCTTATCGGCTAGGTATTCACCCATTTTCAAACGCGCCTTATACACCGAAATGCCGTCCATCACTGAGTCTGGACGAGCTAGATACACATATTCAAAAATACACGGTGAATAACTTGGGTTATCTGAGCATTGACGGGTGAAAACCTGTCCTTGTTCAGTAATGTAGATACACTCGCCAGGCGCTAAATCGCGCACTAACGTGTAACCCGCCGAGTCTAAGGCAACGCTTTCCGAAGCCACCATGTATTCAGTACCGAGTTCAGACTCACGTTTACCATAACAAAGTGGACGAATACCGAACGGGTCGCGCATGCCAACGATGCCATTACCTGTAATCATGGCGATTACCGCGTAACCGCCTACGCATCGGCGATGAACTTGCCTAACAGCATAGAAAATATCTTCTTCGCTGGGCACCAATTGCCCCAAACGCTGCAGTTCGTGTGCAAACACGTTGAGCAACACTTCTGAGTCTGAGTTGGTATTGATGTGGCGCAAATCCGCCTTAAATATGCTCTCAGCAATTTCCGATGCATTGGTTAGGTTGCCGTTGTGGGCTAAGGCAATACCATAAGGCGAGTTAACATAAAATGGCTGTGCTTCGGCAGCACTTGAGCTGCCGGCAGTAGGATAACGCACATGGCCAATACCCATATTGCCCACCAAACGGCGCATATGGCGAGTCCGAAAGACATCGCGTACTAAACCATTATCCTTGCGTAGAAAAAAGCGTCCATCATGGCAAGTCACCATACCTGCGGCGTCCTGGCCACGGTGTTGTAAAAATGTCAGGGCATCATAGATTTCCTGATTAACATAAGACTTGGCTACAATGCCAACAATACCACACATGTCTAACTCCTCAGTACAACACTAAAACAGTGTCGGTTGTAACATATCCAACACGTCGGTTGCGCTGCTGGACACTTTATAAGACCACTCATCAACTAAGATAAAGTGAGGAATAATAAGAGAATTTTGCCACCACTGATCATTACTAACTGGAGTTAACGATAGCAGTGAAACGATAACGATGGCTAATAAACCGCCTCGAACAATGCCAAACACCATACCAAACAGACGGTCAGTACCCGACAACCCGGTGGCAGACACCAACCGAGAGAAGACGTTATTAACTAACGCGCCCACCACTAAGGTGGCGGCAAATAACACGGCAAAGGCCGCAATAATACGAAACTGTGGTTGGTCGATCCAATCGACCATAAGGTTGCTCAATTTGAAAGAAAACAAACGTGCAACAAAAAATGCAGCCACCCAGCTGGCCAAAGACAGGAGCTCTTTTACGAACCCGCGTAACAAACCAAAGACGCTGGAAATGGCAATAATAGCCACCAAGATCCAGTCAAATACATTAAGACTTTCCATATACAACCTAGGTTACACGGCAATCAAGTTAGGGTTTATTGATCTCATAACGAATCACTATGCCTGTCATTTTAAACTGGCTCTTGAGCTTCACTTGCAAGGCTTGCGCATCACTACGATCTAACTCAGGCCCAACCAATACTTTATACACGTTGGACTTGGGCACCATATGTGTATTAAAACCTGCTTTTAATAATTTTTCCGTCAGCCTAGTCGCGTTGCCTTCGTTACCAAAACTACCCAGTTGTACTAACCAACCATTCGGCAGGCCTTCGTCATTAAGCAAGCTGTTATTGCTAGGCTTAGCAACGGCTTCAACTTCGGGCGTGTTGATTGGTTCAACCACGGCTTCAATAGGGCTTAACTCAATCACACTGGTGTCGCTCGGGTCCACCGTTTCGATCACGGCCAGTTCAGTCACTTGGGGCTCGGGCGTCACGGTATTTTGGTTTTGGTATTCTTGCAAGCCTGCACCATCCAACCAAAACGGCAAGATAATAACCGCCAAACTGATTAACACTAAACTGCCCACAACACGATGTTTCACTTGAGCCTCCATTTTGAGCGTCCTTGATTAACCTTCGACCAATGCTAACACTTCACCCACCGTTACAAACGAACCAAAAACAATAACCCGGTCCGCAGGTCCAGCCGCTGCAATAGCTGCAACAAAGGCTTCGGTTGGGACGTTAAAGGTATCGAACTGAGCGTCAGCCACCCCATTAAGGCTTAACTGTTGGCCCAACTCACTACTCAACAAGCCTCGTGGACCCTCACTGCTGGATAGCATCCACTGATCAAAGCTAGCACTTAAGGCATTGATCACTTGTGGGTAGTCCTTGTCGCCTAACATGGCCAATACCGCAATGGTTTGTCCTTCGCAGTTTTCGTTAGCCAGTTCATGGGCCAAGTTTTGAGCTGCCTGTGGGTTATGGGCGACGTCTAAAATAACCTGTTTGCCCTGCCACTCTAGGCGCTGAAACCGACCCATGAGGCGTGCGTCCGCCAAACCTTGCGCAATGTCTTCGGCATCTATTTCGAAACTCAGACTCACCACAGCTTGCACCACGGCGGCCACGTTCATGGGTGGCAGGCAAACTTTAGGCAAGGTCATGGTCAAGCCAGCTTTATTACTCCACTGGTTGGCTTCAAGCTCAAAATCTATGCCATTTTGTAAACACTGCGCACCGATTTCATGGGCGTAATCCGCCACTGAACTCGGACAGTCTAGAGCGCCAACGATAGCGGGTTTACCAGCCCTATACACACCGGCTTTTTCGCGGCCAATAAGGTCGATGTTATCACCCAACCAATCGACATGGTCTACCGATATGCTAGTAACAATGGCGACATCTGAGTCGATGAAATTAACGGCGTCCAATCGGCCACCCAAACCTATTTCCAAAATGGCAACATCAAGGTTGGCGCGCTGCATTAGGTCAAATGCCAATAAGGCATTAAATTCAAAATAAGTAAGTACCGTAGCAACGCCTTGGGCATCATAGCGCGCTTGGTTTACACGCTCAAAACTGCCACATAAGGCTGTATCTGAAACGGGCTTGCCATGGAGCTGAATGCGTTCATTAAAGCGCACAAAGTGAGGTGATGTAAGGGTTGCGTAAGACAAGCCGGCCTGACCCATGATTGACGCCAAAAAGGCCACACTGGAGCCTTTACCGTTGGTACCAGCAATGGTAATCACTTGCTTAGCAATCGGCGCGTCGGCTAACAAACGCTTGGCAACAACGCCAATACGTGCCAATCCCATATCAATTTCGTGACTGGGGTGCTGTTGTTCTAACCAGGCCAGCCACTCACTGGCTTGATTAAAGGCTAACTTGTATGACATCGAAAGTAGGCTTCGCTTATGCTAGTTTAGGCTTCTAAAACGGGTGCAGGGCGCTGCGTCATGGCACTCAAGATACGGCACACAGTGGCCCGCATTTGATGGCGATTTACAATCATATCAATGGCACCATGGTCGAGTAAAAACTCACTCTTTTGGAAGCCTTCAGGTAAAGTTTCACGCACCGTTTGCTCGATAACACGAGGGCCAGCAAAACCCATACGCGCACCAGGTTCTGCAATATTCACGTCACCCAACATTGCCAAACTGGCGGACACGCCACCATAGACTGGATCTGTTAGCACCGAAATGTAAGGTACACCTTGCTGCTTAAGCTTTTCCAATGCGGCGCTGGTTTTGGCCATTTGAAATAATGAAGTCAAGGCTTCTTGCATACGTGCACCGCCGGAAGCAGAGAAACATACAAATGGTATGCCTTGCTCCATACTCACTTTGGCCGCACGTACAAAACGCTCTCCTACCACGGCGCCCATAGAACCACCTAAAAAGTTAAATTCAAACGCCACGGCAACCACATCCAACCCCATGAGTTTGCCTTTCATAGCAACTAGGGCGTCTTTTTCTTCTGTGGCTTTTTGCGCAGCAGCAAGGCGGTCTTTGTACTTTTTAATGTCTTTAAACTTAAGTTTGTCAACGGGCTCTACTTCTGCCGCAATTTCGGTCTGGCTATTGGCATCAAGGAACATGGTTAAACGGTCACGAGCGGGTACACGCATGTGGTGTTCACACTTGGTGCAGACTTCCAAATTCTTTTCCAACTCAGGCTTATATAACGCGGCAGCACACTTAGGACATTTTTTCCAAACGCCTTCGGGTACATTACTACGCCGATCTTTAGTGCCTAAATTGGTTAATATTCCTGCAGGTACAATTTTGTCTAACCAACTACTCATGGTTTCTCCCACCGTGGTTCTGTCACGATCAATGTTTTGTTAGGTCTATGCGTCCATGGCCTGACGCATAGCCGTTAATGTTGCTACCACCTGAGCGCAGCCGTTTTCTGGTACATCTTGGTTATCGCCCAAGGCATTAACCAAAACACTACCAACCACGACCCCGTCGGCTACTTTTGCTACCCGAGATGCAGAGTCAGCATCACGTATACCAAAACCAACGCCTAACGGCAGTTGGGTATGTTGTTTCACTAGCGCTAGCTTTTTCGCTACCTCATTGGTATTAATCTTGGCCGAACCCGTCACGCCCTTTAAGGACACATAATACAGGTAACCACTTCCTACTGCGCAGATTTTCTTTATCCGCTCCTCAGTCGTGGTTGGGGCAATAAGAAATATCGCATCTAGACCTGCTTGAGCCAATGATTGGGTAAAGTTATGCCCTTCTTCTGGCGGCAAGTCTACCATCAGCACGCCATCTAGACCGGCGGCTTGAGCCTTAGCTACAAACACATCATAACCCATACGCTCTACTGTATTCAGGTAACCCATCAGCACTACCGGAGTGGTGTTGTTTTGCTGCCTAAACTCCGCCACCATGGCCAAGATCATGGTTAAAGACGTGTTGTGAGCCAAAGCACGCTCACAGGCCAGTTGAATGACTGGGCCGTCTGCCATCGGGTCAGAGAATGGAATTCCAAGCTCAATCACATCGGCGCCAGCGGCGACCATTTGATGCATCAAACCAACGGTAACGTCTGGATTAGGGTCACCTGCTGTGACGTACGGGATCAAGGCCTGACGACCTTGGGTCTTAAGTGCTGCAAAGCAACCTGCAATACGACTCATGATCTATTTCCTTAAAATTCGATGCCGTCGATATCAGCGACGGTATGGATGTCTTTATCGCCACGACCGGATAGGTTAATCACCACCATCTGATCTTTAGCCATAGTGGAGGCCAATTTGCAGCCGTGAGCCACAGCATGGCTTGACTCTAGCGCTGGCATTATACCTTCTAGTAGGGTGAGCTCGCGGAACGAGTGTAATGCTTCTTCATCGGTTGCGGCTGTATATTCAGCCCGACCAATGTCCTTTAAATAGGAATGTTCTGGACCCACACCGGGATAATCTAGGCCAGCAGAGATAGAATACGGATCTTGAATTTGGCCGTTTTCATCACTCATAAGGTAGGTACGGTTGCCGTGCAATACACCAGGTGTACCCACCGACAAAGGTGCAGCGTGTTGGCCTGAATCCACTCCGTGCCCACCTGCTTCGACGCCGATTAAACGCACGTCTTTGTCGTCAAGAAACGGGTGGAAAATACCAATAGCGTTAGAACCACCACCGACACAAGCCACCACGGCATCGGGTAACTTACCGGCTTGCTCCAAGCTTTGGCGGCGTGCTTCACGGCCAATAATGCTTTGAAAATCACGCACTAACTTAGGGTACGGGTGTGGCCCCGCTGCGGTGCCGATAATGTAATAGGTGTTATCTACATTGGTAACCCAATCACGCATGGCTTCGTTCATCGCGTCTTTTAGGGTTTTAGTGCCCGAATCAACACCAATGACGGTTGCGCCGAGCAATTTCATACGATACACGTTAAGTGTCTGTCGACGAATGTCTTTTACACCCATGTAAACCACACATTCCAAGCCTAAACGTGCGGCCACGGTGGCACTGGCAACGCCATGCTGACCCGCGCCCGTTTCGGCAATAATGCGTGGCTTACCCATGTGTTTAGCTAACAAGGCCTGACCAATGGTGTTGTTTATTTTGTGAGCACCCGTGTGGTTTAAGTCTTCACGCTTTAAGTAAATCTGTGCACCGCCGTACGTTTCTGACAGGCGTTTAGCATGATACAAAGGCGAAGGACGGCCCACATAGTGCGCCATATCTAAATCAAACTCAGCTTGGAACTCTGGACTTTGCCATAGTTGCTCGTAGGTATCACGTAGTTCGTCAAGGGCGGCGAACAGGGTTTCGGATACAAAACGGCCACCGTACGGGCCAAAATGGCCTTCGGCGTCTGGCAATGCTACTGGTTCAGTCACTAGAGGTTCCTTATTATTAGTTATGGGATAAATAGGGTTTAGCGTGCTGCATAAAGGCGCTGATTCTAGCACGATCTTTAACACCTTTGTGGCTTTCGACACCACCGCTGACATCAATTGCCCATGGATTTACTTGATTGATAGCGCGCTGTACGTTGGTCGCGTCAATACCTCCAGCTAAGACCACCTCACTGGCCAAATCAGCAGGGATACGATGCCAATCGAATTGATCGCCGGTGCCACCAGGAACACCCTTTTTGTAGGCGTCTAATAATAGGCCTTGAGCCCCACTATAAAGAGTTCTTTGTTGGTGTAGGTCGATATCATCACGCATGCGCACCGCTTTAATCCACGGCAATTGGAATTGATTACAAAACTCTGGCGACTCGTCGCCATGAAACTGTAATAAAGTTAACGGTACCACGGACAATACTTGGTCGATATCGGCAACACTGGCATTGACGAATAAACCAACGCTAGTAATAAATGGCGGTAACTTAGAGGTGATTTGAACGGCTTGTTCGGGCGTAACAGAACGAGGACTAGGCTGATAAAACACTAGCCCAATTGCATCGGCACCACAGCGAGCAGCATGAACTGCGTCTTCTGCATTGCGTAGGCCACAAATTTTTACTCGAGGTAGAATCACAGTGAGTCGCTGACTATAAATAGTTGAGTTTACGAGGCTAATGGTAGCAGATAAGCGACCAGTTGTGCGCCAATTTTTCGACGCATTAAAGATTCATCCAAGGCGATAAAAAATGCGGCCCCATCATCTGCTCAGGTAGTCCAAACTTGTTATCGTATTCGGCATTAACGAAATACAAACCATAAGGTGGTGCGGTGGCTGCACTGGCCCTACGGTCTTTTGCAGCCAGCACCTCTAAGGCCCAGTCTGAGGGTGCATCACCTGCCCCTACCTTCATCAACAAACCCGCCAAATTGCGAATCATATGATGTAAAAAGGCGTTGGCTCGCACATCCAAGACAATATAGTCACCGGCCTTGATCACCTCAAGGTGGTGTATGGTGCGAACTGGCGTATTGGCCTGACAGGCCGCTGCCCTAAATGAACTAAAGTCATGTTTGCCCACCAAATGATTTGCCGCTTGCTGCATGGCTTCTACGTTTAATGGGCGGTAATTCCAACTCACTTCTTTGTCCATCAAAGCCGGGCGCATGGGGTGATTATAAATCACATAACGGTAGCGCCGCGCCGTAGCACTAAAACGGGCATGAAAATCAACGGAGACGGGATGCGCCCACTGGATGGCGATATCATCTGGCAAATTCATATTGCCACCATGGGTCCATGCTCGCAGAGGCCTATTTGCGGAGGTGTCAAAATGCACCACTTGGGCGCTGGCATGTACACCCGAGTCAGTACGGCCAGCGCACATCACTTTAATGGGCTGATCAGCAACCTTAGTGAGCGCATCTTCAAGCTTTTCCTGCACACTTATGTGACCATGAGGCTGGCGCTGCCAGCCGTGATAGTGGCGACCGTTGTAGGCCACACCTAACGCCACCCGATGATGACCCACTGGCAAAAACTCTGACGGGTCCGAACTAAACTTTGCACTCATTTGAGGCGTGACAAGAGCAAGGTCGCTTGGGCTTGCTGATCTGTATTACCGAACTTAAGCACTTGATCCAATACCGCTTGAGCGTCGCTAATTTGGCCCATGTCGCGATAACTACGCGCCAAGTCTAACTTAGTATTCATATCGTCTTCTGGCGACAAGTAATCCACCGGTTCATCCGCTGCCACTTGAGGTTGATGACGCTGATTTAGCAGCGCCTCTATGTCTTTGGATAGATGTACCTGGTCATCCTCCAAGGCGGCTGGCTGGGAATGCTCCCTTGGCGCGGACTCAAGTTCGGCTTGATCCTGTTCTTGCAGCAATTGTTCAATAAAGCTGCGCTCGGGCATACCTTGCATTTGTAAAGCGCTGGTTTGCAAATCGGCTACTTTGGCGCTCGGCTTGCTATCATATTTGGCCAACGGATCTAACGACAAGGGTGCACTTTCAACCACCGCAGGCTCAATGGCATGGGGCTTAGTTACGCCACGGCCACGGCTCACAAGCCACCAAACAAGGCCTAAAACTATCAGCACAGGGATCAACAACACCGCCATCATCGAGTAGATGCTTTGCATATCAAAGCCACTGAGCTTTTCAGCCTGAACCGATTCAGCCGCTTGTTGAGTTTGTAACAAAGACTGCTGCACCTGTAACAATTCAGCTTCGGCCTGGTTGAGGCTCATTTGTGTGGCTTCAAACTTTTGATCCAAGCTGAGCATATTGTTTTCTAAGCTAGCGCGTTGTTGGTTCAGGCCAATCAAGTCTTGTTGTTGCGCTGCTACGCCTTGAGCTAAATTCTGATTTTCTTGCTGCAATACCTGCTGTGCTTGCACCGCCGATTGATTGTCATTTTGTAATTCGGCCAGTTGCGCTTCTAGCTGTTCAGATTGCGAGGTGAGCTGTGTGACTTGCTGCTGCTGAGCTTGAACTTTCTGTTGAACCTCATCCAGCAGCTCTGTGCTAATTTTAGCTACAGGTTGAGGAGCAGGTTTAGGCGTAGGCTTTGTTTTCGGTGTAACTAACACGTCGTATTGGGCTTTTGCCTGGCGCGCAGAGAGTGCGGCTACCTGGTCGGGATTAGGCAGCGTCAGTTGACGACCCGCCATCACATAACGGATATCGCCATCTTTAAACGCGCTGGGGTTCATATTATAAAGTGCCAACAAAGACTGCCAAGGGCTGAGGCCAGTTGGGGTGTTGTTGACTGCAATACGCCACAAGGTCTGGCCTGGACGTACCGTTATCAATTCAGGTTTTGTTGGTTCTGGTGCTGGTTCTGATGGTTGTACTGCTGGTTCTGGTGCTGGTTCCGATGGCTGTACTGCTGGTTCTGGTGCTGGTTCTGGTTCTGATGGTTGTACTGCTGGTTCTGATGGTTGCAGCGCAGGTTCGGCTACTACCTCTGCCTGCTGTACTACTGACGTAATACTGGCTACCGTAGCTTTGCTTGTCGTCGCCTCAGCCACGAACTCCGGCAAGGTTACCGAGTACTCAGCCAGCAATCGACCACCTAAGTAGTCGACTTCAAAGATTAAATCTAATTCAGGCTGTTGAACGGGTTGAGACCCATCAACCTGCAACACAATCTCGGCACCGTCACTAATAAGGTTAACAGCCAAGGATGAGAACCAAGGGTGATAAATAAGGCCCGCCGCTGCAAACTGAGCGGGACCAGCTACTTTTGCTGTCATCGAGCCAGGTAGCACTCCTTGCAGCTCTACCAACTCAACCTGCAACTGTAATGGCTGTAATTGAGTTGAGTTGACCTTGATGTTGCCCAACGCAATCGCCTGCGCGTTGCTGCTCAAGATGAGGCCAACAAAACCCAAGACGCTCAATGCATACTGCCAGTTCATCGCTTTCATCTACCCTACTACTCCAGCTCAGTTACGCCTCTAGCAAAATCCGCAACATACGTCGCAACGGCTCAGCCGCACCCCATAACAATTGATCGCCTACGGTAAAGGCAGACAAATATTCAGGGCCCATATTAAGCTTACGTAAGCGTCCCACAGGCACAGTCATAGTGCCGGTAATCTTGGCCGGTGTAAGCTCCGACATAGTTAGGTCGCGGTCGTTAGGAATCACCTTAACCCAGTCATTAGCTTTAGCCAACATGTCTTCTATCTCGTCCATGGGCACGTTTTGCTTCATCTTAATGGTTAACGCTTGGCTGTGACAACGCATAGCGCCTACCCGAACACATAACCCGTCAACCGGAATGATATCGTTAGTACGGCCTAAGATTTTGTTCGTTTCTGCCTGAGCCTTCCACTCTTCACGGCTTTGACCGTTAGGTAGTTGAGAGTCAATCCAAGGAATCAAGCTGCCAGCCAAAGGGGCTCCAAACTGACTCGCGTCGTTATCGTTGGCATTGATTGCCAGCGACACCTTACGATCAATTTCTAGTATCGCAGAAGCAGGGTTTGCTAACTCACCAGACACACTTTGATTGATGTATCCCATTTGCTTGAGCAATTCACGCATGTGACGAGCACCACCACCAGAGGCCGATTGGTAGGTCATGGCAGACATCCATTCGATCTGATCGGCAGCAAACAAACCGCCCAAAGCCAACATCATCAAGCTGACCGTGCAATTACCACCAATAAAGTCCGTTTTGCCCTGCGCCAATGCTTGATCAATAACCCCTCGATTGACGGGGTCGAGAATAATCACACTATCGTCTTGCATGCGTAAGCTAGAAGCGGCATCTATCCAATAGCCCTTCCAACCGGCGCTGCGTAGGGGGGCAAATACACGATCGGTATAATCACCACCTTGGCAAGAGATAATAATGTCCATGGTTTTAAGCACATCGATATCATGGGCATCTTGCAACAGCGGGGCGTCAACACCAAAATTGGGTGCCGCTTGACCGGCTTGAGAGGTGGTGAAAAAGACGGGTTCAATCAGCTGCAAGTCACTCTCTTCTTGCATTCGCTGCATCAACACAGAACCAACCATGCCACGCCAACCTACCAGTCCTACACGCTTCATCTTTAAACCTTTTTACTTTGAGATCTTCAACAGTACCCGAGGGTACAAACTAAATAATTAACTAATTTTAACCGTTATTGAGCGCAGAAACTACTGCATCGCCCATGGTTTTTGTATCGACAGTTTGGCAACCTACAGAGGCGATATCCGCGGTTCGTAAACCTTGATCAAGCACTACGCTTACTGCGGCCTCTATGGCGTCTGCAGCTACGCCTTGATTCAAGGTGTAGCGCAACATCATTGCAGCAGAAAGGATGGTCGCCAAGGGGTTGGCCTTACCTTGGCCAGCGATGTCTGGGGCAGAACCATGACACGGCTCATACATACCCTTGCCTGCCTCATCTAAGGACGCCGAAGGCAGCATACCAATGGAACCCGTAAGCATGGCCGCGGCGTCGGACAAAATATCACCAAACATGTTGCCGGTAACCATAACGTCAAATTGCTTAGGCGCCCGTACAAGCTGCATCGCCGCATTGTCTACGTACATATGGCTAAGCTCTACATCTGGGTAGTCGCTAGCCATGTCGTCCATAATTTCACGCCATAACACGGTCACTTCCAGCACGTTGGCTTTGTCCACGGAACACAATCGACCGCCACGAGCGCGGGCTGCTTCAAACGCCACTTTACCGATTCGGCGAATTTCAGACTCGGCGTACACATAGGTGTTGTAGCCTTGGCGTTCGCCATTATCCAATACTCGAATACCCCGGGGCTGACCAAAATAGATGCCACCGGTAAGCTCACGAACGATAAGAATATCTAAGCCCGATACGATTTCTGGCTTTAGGCTAGACGCATCGGCCAGTTGTGGGTACAAAATGGCTGGGCGTAAGTTGCCAAATAGGTTTAAATTTGAGCGCAAACCCAACAAACCTTTTTCTGGGCGTATCGCCATATCTAACGCATCCCACTTAGGGCCGCCTACCGCACCAAGCAAGATAGCATCAGCTTCCTTGGCCGCGTCTAAAGTCGCTTCAGGCAATGGCCCACCGGTTGCATCTATAGCACTACCACCCACCAATGCGGTACTGATGTTTAAACCTAAACTAAATTTGGCGTCTACTGCGTGTAATACTTTTTCGGCCTCGGCAACGATTTCTGGTCCAATGCCGTCACCGGGTAAAACTAATACATTATGTGTCATGTTTTTCATCTCTACGTTGACGCTAATTTGTTATGTGAACAACCAAGGCGCTTGTTGCTGGCGTTTTTGTTCGTATTTTTTAATGCTGCTAGATTGCTCTAAGGTTAAGCCAATGTCGTCCAACCCATGCAACAAACAATGACGCCTAAAACTATCAATATTAAACTCGATATCACCCGCACTCGAACCACGAATCACACCAGCCTCTAGATCTACCGTCAGCTCAAAACCTTCTTTAGCGAGCGTATCCTCGAATAACTGGTCAACCTGCTCGTCCATAAGCGTAATAGGCAAAATGCCATTTTTGAAACAATTGTTGTAAAAAATATCGGCAAAACTGGGCGCAATGACGCAGGAGATACCAAAGTCTAACAGCGCCCATGGTGCATGCTCTCGACTTGATCCACAACCAAAGTTGTCTCGAGCTAAGAGTATTTTAGCACCTTTGTAGCGTGGAAAATTGAGCACAAAGTCAGGGTTTATAGGCCTTTGGCTAGAGTCTTGGTCTGGCTGCCCTTCATCGAGGTAGCGCAATTCATCAAACAGATTGGGACCAAAGCCTGACCGCTTAATGGATTTTAGAAACTGTTTGGGGATAATCATATCGGTATCGACATTGGCTCGATCCAAAGGAACTGCGAGGCCGGCCAACTGGGTAAATGCTTGCATGAGTGTCTCCTATGCCTTAAGCGAACGTACGTACATCAACAAAATGACCCGCTATCGCAGCCGCGGCCGCCATCGCTGGACTCACCAAATGAGTGCGACCGCCAAAACCTTGACGCCCTTCAAAGTTACGATTTGAAGTGGAAGCGCAATGTTCACCCGAGCCTAATTTATCGGCATTCATAGCCAAACACATAGAGCAACCAGGCTCACGCCACTCCAACCCTGCATCGGTAAACACCGTGTGTAAGCCTTCGGCTTCGGCTTGCGCCTTAACTAATCCAGAACCAGGCACAACCAACGCTTGCTTGAGGCTAGCCGCCACCATTTTGCCTTTCACTACGGCAGCAGCTGCGCGTAAGTCTTCAATTCGACTATTGGTACAGGAGCCAATAAATACACGATCTAAGCGAATATCAGTAATAGCTTGTTCGGCAGTTAAACCCATGTATTCAAGCGCTCGGGTGATACCCGCAGCTTTTACATCGTCTTTTTCTTTGGCAGGGTTAGGCACTTGCGCAAATACGGGCAACACCATCTCTGGCGAAGTACCCCAGGTCACCTGTGGCGCAATAGAAGCGCCATCTAGCACCACCACGTGATCAAACTCAGCATCGTCATCGGAATGCAAATCTTGCCATGCTGCCACAGCTAGCTCCCAATGCTCTCCCTTAGGCGAAAATGGACGCCCTTCAACATAATCAATGGTGGTTTGATCTACCGCTACCATACCCACACGGGCACCGGCTTCAATCGCCATGTTGCATACCGTCATACGTCCTTCCATGGTCATGTCTTCAAACACCGTACCACCAAACTCAATGGCATAACCCGTACCGCCTGCGGTACCGATAACACCAATGATCGCCAATACAACGTCTTTAGAGGTGACACCTGCGCCTAACACGCCATCTACCCGCACTAACATGTTTTGAGATTTCTTTTGGATTAGGCATTGAGTGGCTAACACGTGCTCCACTTCTGAGGTGCCAATACCGTGGGCTAATGCACCCATAGCGCCATGCGTTGCAGTATGAGAATCGCCACACACTACCGTCATGCCCGGCAGCGTAGCGCCCTGCTCTGGGCCAACAACGTGCACGATACCTTGGCGCTCGTCCTGCATTTTAAACTCGGTAATACCAAACTCATCGCAGTTGTCATCTAAGGTAACCACTTGAATCTTAGACACCGGGTCAGCAATACCGTCTACACCAATAGCTCGCTCATCGGCAGTGGTGGGCACATTGTGATCAGGAGTCGCTAGGTTAGTGTCGATACGCCACGGTTGACGCCCCGCAATACGCAAGCCTTCAAAGGCTTGGGGGGACGTCACTTCATGGAGCAAGTGGCGATCAATATAAATCAGGCAACTGCCGTCGTCTTGCTGTTTAACAAGGTGGCTATCCCACAACTTGTCATAGAGTGTTTTACCGGCCATGTGATGTCCTAAGCTCAGGTTAATATGCTGGCATTATACCCACACCTAAACGATAACTCTAATTCCAATTTATTTAGAATTTCATTCCACTTGGTTATCGTTAGTATATCGATGTGCTAATTAATCTAGCCCAATTCATGATACGCACCCGCTTTCACCCCCCTTAACCAAGACATTTTTATTGGTAACTTATACCAAATCGCGTATACTGTTCATATATACAGTAATAATAAACAACTGGAGACAATATGGCCATCCGCACGGTCCACCAAGTTATCGGAAAAAACGAGCAAGTAATTGGAGAATATATGGACCTTAAATTAGCCAAAGAAATGGATAATCGCACCGATGTGCTTTATTACCTGGCAGATTTAATGGAAGCCCAAGGGGTTGATGAGCAGTTAGCCGAAAAAATTGCAGAGCAGATACTCGCAGACGATCAACGCGGCGAGATACTTAACCGTTTAAAGAGCGTGAAAGATTTACCCTCCAGCGCCGCAGCAATAACAGTAGACACAGAATAACTTAATTGCCTACTTTGTTAGGATTTCATTCCATTTAGTTATAGATAAGCGTAGTCTTTAGGCTATGGATACTATAATGGATAGCGTCGCACTCAAGGCCTTTTTGGTAGTGGCCGAACATAACTCATTTTCACGGGCTGCGGAACAACTGTACCTGACGCAGCCTGCGGTGAGTAAGCGTATCATTAAGCTGGAAGAACAGTTGAACACACGCCTGTTTGACCGTATTGGCCGCACTGTATCCCTCACTGTGTCTGGCCAGCACCTGTTACCCAAGGCAAAAGCCATATTACAGGCTATGGACGACACCGCCGGAGAGCTAACCAACTTGTCGGGCCATGTCGGTGGCAAACTACGCATTGCCACCAGCCACCATATTAGCTTGCATCGTTTACCCGAACCATTACGGCTATTTATTGCCCGTTATCCCCAGGTAGAATTGGACATCCAATTTGCTGAATCCGAGGTCATTTACGACGGTTTGCTGCAAGGGCGTTGGCAATTGGGCATTATCACCCTTAATCCTGAACCCCACCCGCAACTGCAGCAACAAGTTATATGGCAAGATCAGATGCAGTTTGTAGCCGCCCCAGATCATCCTTTAAGCCAACAAAGCAGCGTTAATCTTGCCGAGTTGAGTAGCTACCCTGCCTTACTTAGCAAGAGCAATACCTTTACGAGGGGCATTGTAGAGCAGGATTTTGGCGCCCAAAAACTCGCCCTTAAGGTGGCTATGTCTACCAACAACCTTGATACCATTCGCATGATGGTGAGTATCGGTATGGGTTGGAGCATACTGCCGCAAACCTTAATCAACAACGACCTTAAAGTAATTGCCAGTCAATCGAAACCCATTGTTAGGCATTTGGGCTGTGTTTGGCATCAGCAGCGTAGTTTGTCCAACGCCGCCAAAGCATTGATGGAAATATTACAAGCAGGATGAAGCGTGGGTATGGTAGTAGCCTAAGGCAGGCTCTTTTTATTTGCCTCGTTAAATGACTATTGAGTCATTTTTTTATTCCCAATCGGCCTAAGCTGGTTTAGAATGCGACCTTATTCTATTGGGGACAATAGTCTTTTGGTCGTAGTTTTTTTTACAGTGTTATTTGAGTTAGATAAAGAGACAAATATGCCCGAAAAAAAACCCATTCGCTACGCATTTTTACAGATTCCAAACTACTCCATGGTGACTTTTTCATCAGCTGTAGCCAGCCTTCGTGGCGCCAACTACATTAGCAAACAAGAGCTGTATGAATGGGAAATCGTGTCAATGGACGGCACGCCTGTAACGGCCAGTGTGGGTTTTGAAGTGACCCCCACTATCCATATAAACGACCTCAACCTTAACGGCCTAGAGGCATTAATCGTCTGTGGCGGAACCTACATCGACCGTGCCTATGATAAAGGCACGCTCGCCTTTCTACGTAAGGTTGCCAACGCCAAAGTTGCCATCGGCTCAACCTGTACTGGCAGCTACTTATTAGCCTCTGCAGGCCTACTGGACGGCTATAAATCCACCATCCATTGGGAAAATTTGGCTAGCATGCGCGAAGAGTTCCCTAATGTATTAATGTCTTCAAACTTGTTTGCCATTGACCGTGACCGTTTTACCTGTTCTGGCGGCAACTCGTCGTTAGACATGATGTTGCAGTTTGTGAGCAGCCATCATGGCCCAGAGCTTGCGGCCGCGGTGTCTGAAATGTTTATCATGGAACGCATCCGCGACCATCATGACACCCAGCGCATTCCATTACGCTTACACTTAGGCAACAGCCAACCCAAGCTCATTGAAGCCGTTGCATTGATGGAAGCTAACCTTGAAGAAACCATTAGTTTGGATGATTTAGCGCAGTATGTTGGTGTGTCTCGTCGTCAGCTAGAGCGGTTATTCCAGAAACACCTCAAGTGTGTGCCGTCACGTTATTACTTAGAGCTGCGCCTTAACCGTGCGCGCCAGCTGCTGTTACAAACCAACTTGTCTATCATCGACGTATCTCTGGCTTGCGGTTTTGTATCGGCGCCCCACTTTTCTAAGTGTTATCGCGACTTCTTTGGCATTCCACCTCGAGAAGAGCGTCGCCGTTTCTCACCCGGTCAAAGCGTTAAGGCTGCGCAGGAATCAGCGGCCTCTGAGTCAGAATCTGAGTTGCCACAGTAACCCCAAAACCACCTACCTCAATCTAGGCACCTAGGATCGCCATGGCTAACTCGCTGCCAGGAATGTCTAGGGAGGCAAGCCAAACGATCATGCCAATCAAAGCCGCTGCCGTGAGCAGATACCAAACTAGGCTAAAAATAATGCCATAGGTGTCGAGCTTGTGCTTGGGGTCGTAATCAAAGCTGCGCCAATCAGACAACAAATCTACCAATCCCATAATGCCAAAGAAGCCTATTAGCGCAAAACCATGAGTAAAGCAGTAGAAGATAAGCAAAGCGGATATGACCACTAACCCGACGTAAATAAAGCGGCTGCGGCCCGAGTAGACCAAGGCTTTAACCACACGCCCGCCATCTAGCGGCAACACTGGCAGTAAGTTAACCAAGTTGAGTAACGCACTAACAGAAGCCACCAGCCCCACAAAGTGGCTTTCAGTCAGACTATAAGCCACAAAAAACACCAGCGTCATCACCAACCCAAACACCGGCCCCATCATCGCAATATATAGGTCCTGCCAATGGGTTTTAGGTTGCTCGCCTACGGCAATGCCGCCCACAAAAGGAATGATATAAATACCTTTGGTGGCAATACCAAAATGTTTCATGGCCCGAATATGGCCATATTCGTGGAACATCAGCACGGCCAGCAAGGTCGCAGCAAATTCAAAGCTCAGCAGAATAGTCCACCCCGAAAGGGCCATGCCGATCAAGGCTACCTTAACCACTTTAATGCTTTTGAATAGTTTGAGGCCAATGCCCATCATAATGGCTAAACGGGCCCTACCTTTGGGTGCTGGCATTTGTTGCTGCATGTTATTTGTCCTTAATGAGTTAACCGCGACGACGACGGCGTTTCTTTTCGCCACTTTCTGTGTCTACTTTAACTTCTTTGATGGCTGGCAAAGTCACCACTTTTTCCAACTCTGGAAAGGCATCAACCTTATTTGGAAATGCCATGGCATCAATAAACAGCTGTTGGAAATCGGGTTCTACTGCGGTTTCTATTTTCTCTACACTACGTACCACTTGCTCAATTTCTGCCCGCGACTCTTCGTTAAGTAAGGCGATACGCGCTCCAGTGCCTGCCGCGTTACCGGCCGAGGATACCTCACCTAAAGCACAGTCTGGGATTAAGCCTAATACCATGGCATATTTTACGTCGATGTGACTACCAAAGGCACCGGCAAATCGAATACGATCTACTTTGTCGACTTGCTGGTATTGCATTAGCAGCTTCACACCCGCGTACAAAGCGGCTTTAGCCAGCTGAATAGCACGAATGTCATTTTGCATAATCTTCACCGCACCACGAGTTTCTGTGGCGGGCATAATTTCGTAAGAATAGGTCCGTCCGTCGGCTTGAATACGCGGGTTAATGTCGGCCATCGCACCATCCACTACACCGTCCTGGTTAATGACGCCAGACAAGTACATTTCGGCCACAACTTCGATGATGCCAGAACCACAAATGCCAGTAATACCTGATTTTTCCGTCGCTTCATCAAACCCGGCTTGATCCGACCACAACTCGCAGCCAATGACCTGAAACCGTGGTTCTAAGGTGACCGGATCTATACGAATACGTTCTATCGCGCCGGCTGCAGCACGCTGGCCCGAGCTAATTTGTGCGCCCTCAAAGGCTGGGCCTGTGGGGCTAGAGCACGCCACTAAACGATGGCGATTGCCTAACACGATCTCGGCATTGGTACCTACGTCTACCAACAAGGTCATTTCATCATGGTTATAAGGTTGTTCGGCTAATATCATGCCCGCCGTATCGGCGCCCACATGGCCAGCAATACAGGGCAACAAATAGGCCCGCGCCTGAGGGTTTAGCGCAACATCTAGGTCGCGGGCTAAGGTATTAACGGCCATATCGGTAGCCAAAGCAAATGGTGCCCCACCCAGCTCTACCGGGTTAATACCCAATAACAAGTGATGCATAATAGGGTTAGCCACAAAGGTGATTTCTAATATATCGGTGGTTTCACACTGCACTTGTTTAACTAAGTCTTTAACCAGGCCGTTGAGTGCTTCACGCACCGCATGGGTCATGTCGACTTCACCACCCGGATTCATCATCACGTAAGACACGCGACTCATGAGGTCTTCGCCAAAACGAATTTGTGGATTCATGACGCCAGCACTGGCCACCACTTCACCACTAGACAAATTACACAAATGTGCAGCAATAGTGGTAGAGCCAACGTCTACGGCAATACCAAACACGTTTTCTTTGAGACCCGGCCAAATGGCTACAATTTGCTCACCCTGACGCACAGCCACCGTTAGCGCCCACTTTCCTTCTCGTAATATGGGTTGAATAGTCGCCAACAGTGCCACATCGTAACTGAGATCAAGCAATTGCCAATCGGCTTCTAGGGCATTTAACAACCGGCGCAGATCGCCTGACGGATCGTGCATGTCAGGCTCTTGCACTTCCACGTAGTACAAGCGAACCAAAGGATTGATGTCGATATCATGGTGTTCGGCATCCTTACGCACCATTTGATGATGCACTTGGCTCTCTGCGGGCACATCCACAACGATGTCGTTCAATACCTTGGTATGGCAACTTAGTCGGCGTCCCGGTTTCAGCTCTCGGCGTTCGGCAAACTTAAGCTCCGGTGCGGTAATGGGTTCTAAGCTGTCCTTGCCAGAGGTAATACCAAACTTGGCAAATTCACCTTCGCTAACCAATATTTGACAGCGACCACAAATACCACGGGCGCCACACACCGAATCGATATCCACATTGAGATAACGTGCCGCTTGTAACAACGGCGTCCCCACAGGGAAACGACCGCGCTTGCCGGAGGGTGTAAAAACGACTAAAGCATCATCGGTATGTGTTTGACTCATAGGGCCATCTCAATATTGTCTGTGGTTGAATTAGATAAAAAAGGAGCCGTTAGGCCCCTTTTTTGTTCGTTCAATTTTGTCTAGCTTATGCGCTACGACGACGGCCACCAGTACGGCCACCACGTCCAGGGGCAGCAGCTGGGTCACGATACGCTTTGATCCAGTTCTTACATTCTGGATCATGTCCCATCATTAGGTTGCCACCACGCACACCCAGCATTACTTCATCGTGCATCGGGTTGATAATAGCAGAGGTCATGCCAGAGGCAATAGCACACGCGATAAAGGCACAGTTTACGCCGTTACGGTTAGGTAAACCAAAGCTAAAGTTAGATGCACCACAAGTGGTGTTCACTTTAAGCTCTGTGCGCAAGCGATGTACAAATTCCATCACTTGGCGGCCAGAGGTATTGATAGCGCCAACAGGCATTACCAAAGGATCTACCACTACGTCGCAAGCTGGAATGCCGTAATCTGCAGCTCGTTCAACAATCTTCTTAGCTACTTCAAAACGCACGTTAATGTCTTGCGAGATACCGGTTTCATCGTTAGAGATGGCAACCACGGCCGCGCCGTATTTTTTCACTAACGGCAATACCCGATCCAATGACTCGTCTTCGCCGGTGACCGAGTTTAAAAGTGCTTTACCTTTGTAAACAGCAAGGCCTGCTTCTAGTGCTTCGATGATAGAAGAGTCAATACATAAAGGCACGTCTACTAATTTTTGTACCAACTGAATGGTTTTAGCCAAAATTGCTGGCTCGTCCGCTAAAGGGATGCCGGCATTGATGTCCAAAATAGTCGCACCCGCTGCAACCTGTGCCAAAGCATCAGCTTCTACACGGCTAAAGTCGCCATTTTTCATTTCTTCGGCGAGTAACTTACGGCCGGTAGGGTTAATGCGTTCGCCGATGACGGCAAACGGGCGATCAAAGCCAATGACAACTTCTTGGGTAGCGGAGCTGATGATAGTATCAGTCATGGGTGTTTCCTGCTTTAAGGTCTAATAAAGACTAGTTGCCTAGCCCAAAACATAAAATGTGAGTTTGTTTACGGCTTAACGGTAAAACTTTTACCGCTTAACTCAAATTGGCCATCTTGCACTTGATACATCCACGCGGCCGACTTCTTTAAGCCACCTAGTGGATACAGGTGGCACTGATGAATCAAACAATCGGGATCGTTATGCATACCGGTCACCAAGTCGCGCATCAGCTGGCTCGGCTCCGATGACGGGGCGTTAACATATTTGCCTAAAAATGAGTCCTTAAGGCCTAATTTTACCATATTCATAGGACTACGCGTTAAGAAGCGTACCGACGCACCCACACCACAATGGGCCGCATGGCGCATCAGCGTTTTAATGGTAGCTAGACCTGGTACACCAATATGAATCGGTAGCTCGTTGCCAGCAGCACGTATAGCGCGTTCCCACTCAAAAATAGGCTCTGCTTCAAACACAAACTGAGTGGCTAAGTACAAGCTCATGTCAGTTTGTTTAGCGAAGTCGTTCTTCTCTTTAATAGCTAAAGCACAGTCAGCAGGACTGATGTCTGGGCTGCCTTCTGGGTGCCCCGCTAAACCCATTTTTAAAATGCCGTACTTCTCAAACAACCCAGTTTGCAGCACTTCCATGGAAGACCCAAAGTCGCCCACCGGTGTAGTTACACCACCACCAATTAGCAAACCTTCTGTTACGCCAGTTTCACCTTGTAACGACGCCAAGTTTTCTTCTAGAAACTTAGCCGAAGGGATCGACCGTGCAGCAAAGTGCGGCACTGGGTTAAACCCTTCGTTTTTAAGACGGCGTACTGTTGCCACGGTATCTGCAAAATCAGAACCTGGTAAAAAAGTAACGTATACGGTACAACCCGGACGCAACAGTTCGCTAAAATCAGCCACTTTAGCAGCGCCACCAGGGGTCACTTCTACAGTGGTTTTTTGCATCAAGTCGATAATGGCTTGTTTTTCTGCAACGGCATTTAGTGCCATGGGTACTTCTCCAAAAAAGAAAATAACAACGGTCTTGCAACCAGTCACTCAGTTATTTATCAGCAATGCCGCCAGCCGCCACTAATACGGCTAAGCGTTCATCGGTGTAATCTGTTTGTATTTGGGCAATCGTGGCGTCTAGCACGGCTTCCAAGTCGTCGCCACAGGTCGTGGTATCACGACGCCATTCCGACAAATACCCATCACTGCCGTAAAGGCCCGCTCTCATAGCGGCTTTATCTACGGCTTTTTCAAACCGTTCTTCAAGGGGCCGCTTGGCACTCTTACGGCCTTGTTTGACGATTACTTGGGCGGGAATGTCACGCCACATGACAATGATTAAGTTGGCCATTTAATTACCTGCTCTGTGTAATTGCTATAATGCGCGCTCAGTTCTTGGGCCATCTGGCCGTACCCTGTTTCAACACGTTCATATTCCAAACCTAGCTTATCAGCCGCCGCCTCAGCAAAATGATCTAGCTTTCGGTTCGGGTCTTGCACTAGGTATACCAGTTTTTTATAGTGCGCAAACATCAACTCAATGAGTTTTGGGTGTTTGTTCAAACCCATGCCTTCCATGATGAGCTGTTCAAAATGTTTGGCCAGGTAATCCGTTAGATAAAACGTACCTAACTCCTGCTCCGCCATGGCAGCGAAATTGTCGCTACCACTAAAAAATTCGTAACAGTGGGCGCCAGACAAACGTTGAATACCGTACTTATCCAGCACTTTGTCCAGCCGTCCACCGGTACCACAATCCCCAAACGCTGCAAATACATGATCGTAATCTGCGGCATACGCCTGCAAGCGTTTTTCAACGGCCGCAGGAATCTGATCCGGCCGATTATGTAACTCGGCTGGGATTTGAGTGACTTTTAAATGTTGCCAGCCGTTACTCTTAGCGACAGCCATGACTTCACGAGCAATGGCGCCGCAAGTAATAATAAGCAGGCTGGCTGGTTGCATGGGTTACCCCACCAAGGCCTTAGGCTGCGCGTTTTTCAGCGATAAACTTCTTCGCTGTTTCTACGGCTACGGCCGCATCACGACAATAGGCGTCTGCGCCTACGGCATCACCGAATTCTTCGTTAAGTGGCGCACCGCCAACCAACACGATGAAATCATCGCGAATACCCTGCTCTTTAAGGGTGTCGATGACTACTTTCATGTAAGGCATGGTGGTGGTCAATAACGCAGACATACCCAAAATATCGGGTTTGTGTTCTTCAAGCGCTTCAAGGTATTTTTCTACGGGGCAGTTAATGCCTAGGTCGATCACCTCAAAACCGGCGCCTTCCCACATCATGGCCACTAGATTTTTGCCGATATCGTGAATGTCGCCTTTAACAGTACCGATCACGGCTTTACCCACGGGTTCAGCGCCTGTTTCGGCAAGTAATGGGCGTAGAATTGACATGCCCGCTTTCATCGCGTTAGCGGCCATCAACACTTCTGGCACAAACAAAATACCGTCACGGAAGTCAACACCTACAATGGTCATGCCCGCTACTAACGCGTCGTTGAGAACTCGACTAGGCGACCAACCACGGCTTAATAATATGTTAGTACCTTCAGCTATCTCTTCTTCCATACCGTCATAAAGATCATCGTGCATTTGCTCACTAAGCTCTTCGTCATTAAGGCTATTGAGGTCGAGGTCTTCTTCGTACTGATCATCGGACATTAGGTACCACTCCTGCAGGAAAATAACAGCCTCGTATTGACGATTCAACACATGGCGATGTAATGGCCGCTAGATTATCTAGGATGACCATTTTGAGCTAACTCGACTACGACAATGCATTATCGAAACGCGACCCATGCCGAAATTGTGGACGACTTGAGAGGACGGCATGATAGCATGAGCAAACCCTTGTGTTACTTGAGTTTTATCCATGGCACCTGAATCAAATTCAGGTAAATAATTTACCAAAGTGGCCCTTCAGGCCTCTAATCTGGCGCATACACGCTAACAAGCGTATAAAAATTAAGCTAAAATGCACCTCGAATTTGTCAGCCAGCATTTGAGCAACCTTCAAACCGGCTGTTTTTACCCACCAACATGAGTTATCCCATCATGGCACACCTTATTGACGGCAAGCAGTTCGCTGCTAAATTACGTGAAAAAATGACCGGTCAAATCGCTTCTATGAAAGCAGACCACAACATCGTCCCCGGCCTGGCGGTTGTGCTAGTGGGCGAAGACCCAGCTAGCCAAGTGTACGTGCGCAGCAAAGGCAAACAAGCCAAAGAATGTGGCATCACCTCTATTGAGCACAAGCTAGAAGACACGACTACTGAAGAGTTCTTGCTTAACCTTATTAACGACATGAACAACGACCCTGCCATCAATGGCATTTTGGTTCAATTACCGTTACCCAAGCACATTGATTCTGCCAAGGTACTAGAAACCATTAACCCTGCTAAAGACGTAGACGGCTTTCACCCAATTAACGTTGGCATGTTAGCGACTGGCGGCGAAGGTATGATCCCTTGCACCCCACTTGGTAGCCTAATGATGTTACAAGACTACCATGGTGACCTTACCGGCATGAACGCCGTAGTCGTTGGCCGCTCTAACATCGTTGGCAAGCCAATGTTCAACTTATTGCTACAACAAAGCTGCACCGTCACTGTGGCTCACTCACGCACCAAGAACATTGAAGCCGTAGTGCGTGATGCTGACATCGTGGTAGCCGCAGTAGGTGTTCCTGAGCTGGTTAAAGGCTCTTGGATTAAGCCCGGCGCTACTGTAATCGACGTAGGTATCAACCGCATCGAAACACCAGAAGGCAAAACCAAGCTGGTTGGTGACGTACATTTTGAAAGTGCCGAAAAAGTAGCTGGGGCAATCACTCCAGTTCCTGGTGGTGTTGGCCCAATGACTATTGCATGTTTGTTATATAACACAATGGTTGCCACTTGCCGTCATAACAGCGTTGAGCTTCCTGCTGCTTAATTGCCGCACCTCATCGTCAAAAAAGGCCTCTAGTGAGGCCTTTTTTATTGCTTACTGCATTATTATTTATGCTCGCGTGTAATTCTCGCCCACAGAACAGGCACAAATACGGCTCAAGCGATTGTAAGAAAACCCAGTTTCATCCTGCCATTGGTTAAAACAATCCTGCACCTTACCAACATCACTTTTATTAGAAGGCTGATTAGCAATGTCCAAGCCTACACCCTGCAAACACACCACCACGTCACTAGTGAGCATATAGGCATCCATACCCATAGAACGTAACATGCGTGGCCCACTCATACCGCCAAGCCGGCTACCGGCCTGTTTCAAGTGCCGATAAAGCCCCACAAGATCGCGTTTAGACCACTGCTGTAAAAACGCCGCATAGCTCCCGTGTAAACGACTTTTCTCCACAATGTAGTCGGCATTATGAGGCACAGTCATTATCTTTTGTAAGTTACGGACGATGCGCATATCCTTAGCAAATCCTTCTAACTGCTCAGGACTCAGCAAAATCATTTTTTCGGGATCAAAACCAAAAAACACAGATTCAAAGTCTGGCCATTTGTGGTCAATAACACGCCATACAAATCCGGCCTGAAACACCACCTTAGTCATCATAGCCAAAAAACGGTCATCCGTTTGCTCAAGGAAACGTGGCGCAGACAAAGGCTCAGAGATTAAAGCATCAAGGCCTTGCTCACCGTTCTTTCGCGCTAACGCTCGATCGAGAATAGGTTGGAATTTTGGCATTATAACTGTCTCTTTGATTAATCATAGGCTCTCCCGTCATTCCGGCGTAGACTCACCCGTCACTCCGGCGTAGGCCGGAATCTTAGCGGGGTTCCTGAGATCCTGACCTTCGTCAGGATGGCGTTTTGGAAGTCAGGATGACGGGGCTGGGCTTAGTTCAGGATGAATTGTGCTTGCTGTCAAGCATAGGATGACGCCCAGCCGTCAGGCACAAAAAAGGCCTCAACAGAGGCCTTTTTTAATACTTACGCTGTTTACTTGTAAACAGGGAAACGTGCGCAAAGCTCAGAAACCTTACCACGTACTTCCGTGTTTAGGGCTTCGTCGTCGATGTTGTCCATCACGTCACACATCCAACCAGTAAGGTTGCGAACTTCTTCGATACCAAAACCACGAGTAGTGATTGCAGGTGTACCAACACGAATACCAGAAGTCACAAATGGAGACTGTGGGTCGTTAGGAACAGAGTTCTTATTTACTGTGATGAAGGCTTTACCTAACGCCGCATCAGCGGCCTTACCAGTAATACCTTTGGCAATAAGGTCTACCAGCATCAAGTGGTTCTCAGTACCGCCAGAAACGATCTTGTAACCGCGAGACTGGAATACTTCTGCCATCACCTTAGCGTTGGCACAAACTTGGCCTTGGTAGTCAGCGAAAGAAGGCTCTAGCGCTTCTTTGAAGGCTACGGCTTTAGCAGCGATAACGTGCATTAAAGGACCACCCTGCTGGCCTGGGAATACGGCTGAGTTTAGCTTCTTCTCAATCGCTTCGTTGGCTTTAGCAAGAATCAAACCACCACGTGGGCCACGTAGGGTCTTGTGAGTGGTTGTAGTCACAACGTCTGCATATTGCATTGGGTTAGGGTAATGGCCTGTAGCGATCAAACCAGCAACGTGAGCCATGTCTACAAACAGGTAGGCGCCAACGCTGTCTGCGATTACGCGGAAACGGGCCCAGTCCATTACTTGTGAGTAGGCAGAAAAACCAGCTACGATCATCTTCGGCTGATGTTCAGTAGCCAAGCGTTGAATTTCATCGTAATCCAAGGTGCCAGCATCGTTCAAGCCGTATCCGATAGCGTTGTAGTTTTTGCCAGAAAAGTTAACGTGGGAACCGTGAGTTAAGTGGCCACCATGTGCCAAGCTCATACCCATGATGGTATCACCTGGAGAAACTAAGGCTTGATATACCGCGGCGTTTGCTTGTGAACCAGAGTGAGGCTGTACGTTAACGTAGTCTGCGCCAAACAATTTCATAGCACGTTCCATAGCCAACACTTCAACCTTGTCGACGTACTCACAACCACCGTAGTAACGCTTATGCGGGTAGCCTTCGGCGTATTTGTTAGTTAAGCCAGAACCTTGAGCCTGCATTACGCGAGTGCTGGTGTAGTTCTCTGAAGCGATCAACTCAACGTGATCTTCTTGGCGTTGTTCTTCTTCTTGAATACCTGACCAAATCTCCGGGTCAAAGTCACTAATACGGTCTGACTTGTTAAACATTACTTACTCCAAAAAAATAAAACCCCAAAACAACGGGGACATATAACGACAATACTAAAAATCTCTACGACCAATGACCTATAGACAATAAACAATGGCCAAACTGAAAATATTTTCAATCATGCATGATAGCGGCTACAGATTAGGCCACTTAGTTTGATACGACACTGGGTTGTGTGGCAGCGAATTCTCCGCTTGCTAGTAATTGGATTGTAGCAAAGCTCACGTCTAATGGGGGAGATTTACATTATATTTGTTATTTGTTGAATCTATATTTCAACTGTCGTCGTAGTTATTTGTAAGGTAAGACAATCTTGTCGTTAACGTTACCCATAACTAAAGGAAGACCCATGAAAAACTCTCAAAAAATCGTTGCAGCAACTGCCCTTTCAAGTGTACTCGCTCTAGGTGTCGCTTTATCTTCAACTGCGGCTGTAGCGGCAGAAAAAGAGAAATGTTACGGCGTTGCCAAAGCCGGCCACAATGACTGTGCAACCAACAATTCATCATGCGTTAGCACCTTTACTGAAGACGGTCAGACCTTTGCTTTTATTGCTGTTCCCGAAGGCATGTGCGAACGCCTTGCGGGCGGTTCTTTAGAATCTAGCTAGTCGGCCCTGAATAAATCACAAATTACTGATTTATATACTAAACTTAATGGTATCTGAAACCAAAACTACAGTGTTTTGGCCCCAATAGCCCAAAAGGTTGCAGAAAACCATGAAACCCAAACCGCTTGATCCTAAACCCCAAGATGATTTGTTCAAAATCCGCCTAGACGACCTCGTTGATAAAAGCCACGCCCTAGTGCGCATGGCGGGAGTCATGCACTGGGATTTATTGGATGACGAACTCGGCGCTGAATTTTGTGCTACAGCAGGTGCTCCCGCGTTGCCTACACGCTTAATGGCAGGGCTTATGTATTTGCAGCACACCTACAATTTATCTGATGAAGTGGTGGTGGAGCGCTGGGTAGAATCTCCTTATTTTCAGTATTTTTGTGGCCAAACATTTTCCCGCCATCAGTTGCCATGCCATCCCACGAGCTTGACGCGCTGGCGTCAGCGCATCGGCGAAGCCGGTTGCGAATGGTTATTGACCTTGACCATTGAGGCAGCCCTTAAGCTCAAGGTGATTACCAACACCAGTTTAAAACGCGTGGTGGTGGATACCACAGTACAAGAGAAGAACATCCGCTTTCCCACAGACAGCCATTTGTATAACCAAATGCGCAAGGCGGTCAAACAAATCAAAGGCTACCTGGGCCGCGTCCTACGGGACTTACAGCGGCAAGAGGATCAACAGGATATAGGTCTAACGGATCGTCAATGTGACCGTTTAGAACAAGCTCAACGTTTGTTGAAGCAAACCAAAAAGAGTAAAAACAAACTCTACAGCCTGCATGAACCCCATGTGGATTGCATCTCCAAAGGCAAAGCCCATAAGCGCTATGAGTTCGGTGTGAAAGCGAGTATTGCGACCACGGCCAAAGAAGCGTTTATCGTCGGCGCAAGGAGCTACGCGGGCAATCTTTATGATGGGCACACCTTAAAAGATCAATTAGAGCAAGTGAGCGTGCTGACCAATAAAACGCCTCAAACCTGTTATGTGGATCGAGGCTATCGTGGTCATGGTGTCGAAAATACTCGTATCATCATCGCTGGGCAAAAACGCGGTATCAGCAACACCGAGCAACGTTGGCTCAAACGCCGCAACAGTATTGAGCCGATTATTGGGCATCTGAAAGCGGATGGCCGAATGCGACGGTGTTACCTCAAAGGCGTTCAAGGCGATGCCTTGAATGTGCTTCTATGCGCCTGTGGTCAAAACTTAAGGAAACTGCTCAAGTGGCTTTGTTGGGACAAAATTTATGGCCTATTATTACGGCAATTTAACCGAATCGGTCTGCGATACGCAGTTACAGTGGGTCAACAACCGTTTTTGATGGCTTGAAAAGTGCATTTCTCAGGTTGGACTAAGCTAATCTAAACCCACACATCGAAGCCTTACATCTGCTTCCTGTTCACATCATCTAAACGGAACTTAGCGACACCCATGACTCAAAAGCTCACCTTGCAACAACTAGAATCCTTCCTCTGGCAAACTGCAGATATCTTGCGCGGCAATATGGATGCCTCTGAATATAAGGACTACATCTTCGGCATGATGTTCCTCAAACGTCTGTCTGACTCCTTTGAAGAAGAACAAGAGAAGGTAGTTCAGCATTATGTGTCCATGGGTAAGAGTCAAGCTCAGGCGAAAGACTTAGCAACTGATGAGGATGAATATGACAAGACCTTCTTTGTCCCTGAGCGGGCTCGTTGGGGCCGCCTGAAAGACCTCAAGCACGACATAGGTGCTGAGCTTAACAAAGCCACTGAGTCCATTGAAGAAGCCAACCCATCCCTTGGCGGCGTATTGCAGTCCATCGACTTCAATATCAAGAACAAACTATCGGACAAGAAGCTGCAGGACTTGCTGCGTCACTTCTCAACATACCGCCTACGCAATGAAGACTTCGAGTCTCCAGACTTACTTGGTAGTGCCTACGAATACTTGATTAAGATGTTTGCCGACTCTGCAGGTAAGAAGGGTGGTGAGTTCTACACGCCCAGCGAAGTAGTGCAGTTGCTGGTGGCCTTGTTAAAGCCCCATGCAGGCATAAAGGTGTACGACCCTACGGTAGGTTCTGGAGGTATGTTAGTCACTGCCCGTAACTACCTTATCAAGCATGGTGAAAATGCTACTAACTTGTCCCTATACGGTCAGGAGATGAACCTGAATACGTGGGCCATCTGTAAGATGAATATGTTCTTACATGGCGTGTTCAATGCAGACATACGTCAAGGCGATACTCTTGGCGACCCTAAGCATGTGCAGCAAGGCGAGCTCATTGTCTATGACCGTGTAATCGCTAACCCACCGTTTAGCTTAAAGAAGTGGGGCAAAGACCAAGCCGATAATGACCCCTATGGACGCTTTCCCTACGGCACACCACCTAAGGATGCTGGCGACTTATCGTTCATTCAGCATATGATAGCCTCGGTGAATGCGGAAGGCATGATGGGTGTGGTAGTGCCCCATGGAGTCCTATTTCGTGGAGCAAGCGAGAAGGAAATCCGTAAAGGCATACTCGAAGATGACCTGCTAGAAGCCGTGGTAGGTCTGCCATCGTCCTTATTTTATGGCACAGGCATTCCTGCAGCTTTGCTCATAATCAACAAGGCCAAACCAGCAGAACGCAAGGGCAAAGTGTTGTTCATCAATGGTGAACTGGAATACCAAGAAGGCAAGAATCAGAACAAGCTCAGACCGGAAGACATTGAAAAAATTGTTGATACCTTCGACAGTTTCGTAGAGAGCAAACGCTACTCAAAAGTAGTCACCCTAGATGAAATCCGCGACAACGATTACAACCTCAATATCCGCCGCTATGCAGACACTTCACCACCACCAGAACAGTTTGATGTAAAGGCCATACTTCAAGGTGGCATTCCAGTGAGCGAAGTGGAAGACGATTACATCCAAGAAACGCTGCAAGGTATGGATGTGAGTTGCGTATTTGAACGTCAAGACAGCGACTACTACCGGTTCAAAGATAGCATCGAAACCAAAGAACAAATCTGTGACCAGCTCACTACTCAAGACCCTAAGGTTGTTGCTCAGTTTGAACGCTGGTGGGATAAGTACAAGGTGTCACTGCATGAGTTAGATGCTGAGGTAAAGGGTGCTGAGGATGTAATGTGGGGTTATCTCAAGGAGTTGGGGTATGAGTGAGATGGTGGTTCCGGATGGGTGGAATGCTAATAGGTTTGACTCGTTCACAACTCTGCAAAGAGGTAGTGACCTGCCTGTTCAATACAGGAATGGCACAAAACATTTGATTATTGGGTCCAATGGGGTAGTTGGCACTCATGATATACCATCGGTGGTCGGCCCGTGTGTGATTACGGGTAGGTCTGGCTCAATTGGCAAAGTCCTGTATGTTGTAAGCGATTGCTGGGCTTTGAATACAACTTTGTACGTGAAGGACTTTCATCAAAACGACCGCAAGTTTGTATACTACTTTTTGACGTGGTTCGATCTCCAGCGCTTTGAAAGTGGTACAGGGGTTCCAACTTTAAACAGGAATGACGTTCATTCGGTTTCAGTCGTCTTCCCACCGCTACCTGAGCAACAAAAGATAGCCGCCATCCTCACCTCAGTGGATGATGTCATTGAGAAAACCCAAGCCCAAATCGACAAGCTGCAAGACCTCAAGAAAGGCACCATGAACCAACTGCTCACACGTGGCATCGGTCATGCGGAGTTCAAGGAGAGTCCTGTGGGCATGATTCCGGTGGATTGGGAGGTTAAGCAAGTATCGAGTGTTACTTCAAAAGTAGGTAGTGGAGTTACACCACGAGGTGGGTCTGAGGTCTATCAATCCGAAGGAGTTAAATTTTTAAGGAGTCAAAATGTTCACTTTTCAGGCTTAAGATTGGATGGGGTTGCTTGTATTGCTAGTGAAGTTCATGAAGGGATGTCTTCATCGAAGGTCCGGGAAGGTGACGTGTTATTAAATATCACAGGAGCCTCTATTGGCCGTTGTGCACTTGTTCCGAAGGGAATAGGTGAGGCAAATGTAAATCAACATGTTTGCATTATCCGTACTACTTCCGTAGTCGATGGTGCGTTCGTAACGTATTGGCTTAGCTCTACGTGTGGCCAAAGTCAGATAAACAAGTTTCAAGCTGGAGGGAATAGAGAGGGTCTGAATTTTCAGCAAATAAAGGCAATCTCAATCTCATTACCATCCATCTCAGAGCAACAAAAGATTACCTCAATTCTAACCGCTATAGACACTCAAATCGAAGCCAAACAGGACAAGTTAAAGCACACCCAAGCCCTCAAAAAAGCCCTCATGCAAGACCTGCTCACAGGTAAAAAGCGGGTCGCTGCTTGATGGCTTACAAGTTACGGACTATGCTTACCGAAGAACTGCTACGGGCTCACGGCTTTAGCAATGACGAACAAGAGGTAACACTATGAATAGTAAACAACTAGTGGATGCAGCACTTCACTTAGACCCCGCTCAACGAGCAGTGCTTGCTCAATCCTTGTGGGAAAGCTTAGATGCACCCTATTTAGATTCAGACGGTTCAGATGACGCAGCACTTGAGTTGGCAGTACAGCGCGACCAAGAGATTGAATCTGGAGCCGTACAGGCCTTGTCACATGATGAGCTAATGCATAGGTTGCGAGCAAGTGAGGGTTGAGTATCATCCTCAGATAGAAGTTGAATTACGCGCCATCATTGACCACTTGTATCTCTTGGTGATGAATGATTTGCTATCTTCGTCACCTGGAGTTAGTGAGAATGTTTGACCACATAATGTTTAACATTGAACTGTAGATTATTCCCTAGCTCCGTCCTTCTTCAATACTGGATGGTATCCAAGCACTCAGCTTTAGTCTGATGATGCTGTATGTACAAGTGGAGTCAGTTGATATGTTAATAAACGTTGGAATAGATGTTGGTAAAGAATCGTTAGATCTTTGTGTTTTGCTTGATAAGACAATTGGTAAGTTGAAATCAAAGAAATTCAAAAATAAAAAAGAAGGCTATATCAGTGCTGTCGAATGGCTTACTAAAACAATCGATTACGCTCCTGGAACAATGCTAATCACACTCGAAGCTACTGGCGTGTATCATGAAGGAATAGCTTATTACCTTTATTCTCAAGGCTTTCGAATGTTTATTTCAAACCCTGGAAAGGCTAAAAAGTTTGCGCTGTCGCTAGGGCTTGTCCACAAAACAGACAAATCAGATGCAGCAATGCTCGCAAAATACGGTTCAATTCAACCTGACGACATGTCGTTATGGGTGCCCGAAGATGATGACGTTCGTGCTATTAAAACGCTAATTCGTCGTCTAAACGCTTTAGAAAAAGATAAGCTGAGGGAAAGTAATCGCCTTGAAGCAAGCCTTATAAGTGATGCAGCCAAGCGGGTTATCCAATCAACGAGGTACTTGATCTCAGTATTGGGTAACGAGATAATGGACATCCAAAACGAAATAGATCAGCTCATATCTAGCAACCAAGAGATGAATAAAAATCGGGAACTCCTGCTTAGCGTGCCTGGTATAGGTGCAGTAATGGCAAGGGAGTTGGTCTATTTATTTTCTGCAAAGAAATTCACCTCAGCAAAGCAAGTAGCAGCATACGTAGGGCTGATTCCAAGACTTAATGAGTCGGGAGTATTTAAAGTCCGCAGTTCGTTGAGTAAGTCAGGCCCTGCTAGAACACGGTCTAAGATCTTTTTAGCTGCTGTTTGTGCTGGCACTCATAATCCTGATATAAAAGCTCAAAAGATCAGGGTCATCCATGCTGGTAAAACGAAGATGCAGGCATTGGGAGCCGTAATGCGGAAGCTAATTCAGATTTGCTTCGGTGTGATTAAAAACCAAACAAGATACCAGCCTCAGATCGTATTAATTTAATATTGAATGTGACTGAGAGAGATGGTATCTACGGAGGCCAATTTGTAGACTTTTTAAGCACTGTTAAAGCCTTAGATACAATGCCTTTTGTGGCACAAATGGCCGAACTGGAATGGCACTTAGATCGTATTAGCCACATTTATCACCAGCCAAGATTTGACTTTAAACGGCTTGCCAAAATACCCGAAGAGCAGCACTTAAACATCCGTTTTAAGCTCGCTAAAACTTGCCACATACAGTCTTCAAACGTGGACCTAATTAGCCTTCACACCGACCTCTCATCACCAATAGACACGCATAAAACGGCGTCTAATCACCCACAGCCGAGCCATACTTTGATATTGCAAAACAGCAAAGGTGAATCAGCTTTAATAGCGTTAACACCACAGCAGTGGGAATGGCTGATGGGCGTGGAGAAAGGTCACACGTTGGCGCAACTATGTGAACTTAAAAACACTCAATTACCCGTTCTAATGGCTCAAATCACGGATTGGATTGCCCTCGTCTGCATTGACGATTTCCGCACATCACCTTAACCCTCGCAATAACCATAGGAAGACTTATGAAAAACCTCATTAACAGCTACCAACGAGTGGTAGACAAACATGCGCCAAACATACAAAACCTATTCTTATTAGCCTTAAGGTTATGGTTGGCTTGGATATTTTTAAACGCAGGAGTCACTAAATTTAATCACTGGGACTCTACCCTGTTCTTATTTGAATACGAGTATTAGGTGCCTTTAATCCCTTGGCAGTTAGCTGCTTACACGGGCACTGCGGCAGAAATCATACTGCCAACATTTGTGGCTATGGGATTGTTAGGTCGGCCTATGGCTTTGGCCCTATTCGGTTTTAATGCCATTGCCGTAATTTCATACCCAGCCATTTGGGACGCTGGTTTTTGGGATCACAAGCTGTGGGGATTAATGATATTAGTGATTGTGATGTATGGTGCAGATCGCTGGTCCGTAGACCAGCTTATAAGGCACAAACAATAGCGTTTAACTACCCGATTTAACGATGCACAACACCATATCACGGCTGCCCACCACTTTAACTTGGGTGCCCGCCGATAGATTATTGTCACACTCGACGCGCCACAGGGTGTCGCCCACTTGCATTTTGCCTTGACCACCGGTCATTTCGTGGGTTAAGGCAAACTCGCGGCCTATTAACTGTGCCGCTCGGTCATTAAGCTCGGGTTGATCTGTGGCTTGGTTAAAGCTCTTAAAGCGGTACCAAAACCATACCGAGCAAAGCAAGGCTAATACGGCAAACAACGAAATTTGTTTCTGCCACGACAGGTCTGGCCAAATGTAAGTGATCAGCGCCACTTCTAACGCGGCCATTACGGCACCCAAAAGAAACCCAGAAGCGCCTAATGCTTCACCAGCGATAAGCACAATTGCCAAAATTATCCAGTGCCAAAACTGCATGGCTTCAAAAAATTCAATCATGAGGTTTTACTGCCCATGTCTTTAACCAGCTCACTGATACCTGCCACCGAGCCAATCACACTACTGGCTTCTAAAGGAATCATCATTACTTTATTGTTATCGGATGCTGCTAGTTTACCTAAAGCATCTATATATTTCTGAGCTATAAAATAATTAATGGCGCGGGAGTCACCATTTTGAATCGCTGCTGACACCACTTCTGTGGCTTTGCCTTCGGCTTCGGCTAAACGTTCACGGGCTTCAGCTTCACGCTTAGCCGCTTCTAACTGCCCTTCCGCTTTAAGAATTTCAGACTGCTTTTGACCTTCGGCCACCTTAATCGCTGCTTCTTTTTCGCCTTCGGCTTCTAGTATTTGAGCACGTTTTTCACGCTCTGCTTTCATTTGACGGGCCATGGCCGTCACCAAATCTTGTGGTGGTGCAATGTCTTTAATCTCGATACGCGTCACCTTCACACCCCAAGGATCAGTAGCGTCATCCACCTTAGATAACAAACTGCCATTAATGCGTTCGCGGTTAGACAACATTTCGTCCAACTCCATAGAACCCAGCACCGCACGAATATTGGTCATCACCAAAGTTTGCATCGCTCTGTGCAAATCGTTGATTTCGTATGCGGCTTTGGCTGCATCTTGTATCTGAAAGAAACACACGGCATCGGTCATGACTTGAGCGTTGTCTGAAGAAATGATTTCTTGTGGGTCTACATCCAGCACTTGTTCCATCATATTTAGCTTTTGGCCAACAGCATCGATGAAAGGCACCAACAAGTGTAAACCTGGGGTTAAGGTACGGGTATATTTACCAAACCGTTCAACGGTCCAGTTATGCCCTTGGGGCACCATACGAATACCTTTAAAGATCACCAATATGGCGGCCATGGTGAAAAACAGGGCCGTTAAACTTTGGCCTAGATCAGCGATTGTCATAAACAAATCCTTGTGGATAAATGTGAAAGGTTAAGCATAGCCCTAGTTTGGCAAAAAAGCATGAACTATCCCACCTGATTTATTGAGCTCACTGTTTCCTGAGTTAGGCGCCTGTGAGAGAATAGCTACAGCTTGTAGTTTTTCTACACCAGACCTTACACAAGGAATACCCATGTCCAATAGCTTGTCGATTAGTGCTCACCAAAACGAACTCACCGCTCACTATGCCAAAGGTGCTGCCGAAGCGTTAACCGCCCTAAGCCGTAAACGCTCACGGGTGCACTGCATTACCAGCACCGTGGCCCAAGACATTTCCTCAGACGTAATTTTAGCGGTGGGTGCAGGTTCATGCTTTACCTTAGGTGTGGAAGAAATTACCGAGTTAGTTGCCGTAACTAACTCCCTCGTGGTCAACATTGGCACTTTGGACAACAACCGCAAAGCGGCTATACGCCCAGCGATTCAGGCCGCCAACGACTATTCAAAACCTTGGATTTTGGACCCCGTTTCGGTACATGCATCTAAGAAGCGCTGTGCTTATGCGCTAGAGCTACTTCAATTTAGGCCTCAAGTTATCCGCGCCAATGCCATGGAAATCAAAGCACTGGCTGGCTCATCTAGCCCCATGGCAGCCCAAGAGCTGGCTCTACAACAAGGGTGTGTGGTTGCACAAACAGGCGAAACGGATATTGTCACTAACGGTGTTAAAACCATCATGATTGCTAATGGCCACGAAATGCAAACCCGCATTTCCGCCATGGGCTGTGCCACTACGGCATTTATGGCGTGTTTTATGGCCGTAGACCACGATGCCTTTGACGCTGCAGTGCAAGCACTGCTCACCATGGGTGTAGCAGCGGAACTAGCCGCCAATAAGAGTTTAGGCCCGGGCAGCATGCACATGAATCTGTTGGATTCACTCTACGCCATTAACCAACAAACGCTTACTCGTTATGGCCATGTGTTAGAGCTGGAACGGTCTGAGTAGGAACCGTAGATAAATCCTACGTAGGTGCCTAAATAATCAGCTCAGGTGAGCAAACGCACCCTTGAGGTTAGCCATTTGGGGACTCTGGGTAAAATCACAACCGGCCGCAATATGCCCGAGGTGATGGGCCATTTGTTGCTGCGCCTGTTGTTGATCCCCCGCACTTACCGCGGCTAGCAAAAGGCTATGCTCATCCCTAGCGCACGCATTACCGCCACCATGGCTATACATGGTGATAATGAGGGAGGTTTGAGAGATTAACCCCCGCAACGCATGTACAAACGGCTGATTACCCGCCACTATGGCCAGCTGTAAGTGGAACTCACCAGAACGGCGTAATGCCGTGGCCATATCCCCTTGATCTATAGCGCTTTGCTCTAGGTCTATCATGTGTTGCAACTGCTCAACATCACCTACCGTACATCGCTCACAAGCCAAGTTAACCACGGCCAGCTCAATGGTGTGTCGAGCCAATAAAATCTGTTGTGCCAAATCAGGGCTTGGCGCCGCTACAAAAGCCCCTCTATTTTTATGAATTTCCACCACTTGTTCAAGCTGTAAGCGCTGAAGCGCCTGCCTAATCAGTGTTCGGCTTACCCCAAATAACACCGTAAGCTCTACTTCATTAAGCTTGGTACCCGGAGCAAGGCGCTGAGACAGGATACCGTCGAACAACTGCCGGTAAGCATCCATTGGCGCGTCGTGTTTCATCAATAATTCAGACATGAGCATTAACTACCACGGTAGGTGGAGTAGCTGTAGGGCGACACCAATAACGGCACGTGGTAGTGCTCCTTCGCTTCTGCAATGCCAAAACGCAACGTCACATCGGATAAAAACGCCGGTGTAGGCTGGACTACGTTAGCTTGAGTGAAATAGGCGTCTACACCAAACTCAAGCTCGTATACGCCTACGCAGAACGACTCATCTTGCAACAAGGGCCCATCACAGCGGCCGTCGCTGTTGGTCATTTGTTGGCTTAATAACTGCCGCTCACCATCAACGATGCGGTAAAGCGTTACAGACATATTGCTGCCCGGTACACCTTGGGCGGTGTCGAGTACATGTGTTGTTAAAAATCCCATAATACTGCTCCTTTTTGGCGCTTATTGAGTGTTTGCGCCATCAGCAATCCAACGACCTAACTGGTCACGCTCATCTTGAGTCATGCCCGTGCTATTACCTAAGGGCATGATACGGCTCGCTACGGATTGTAAATAAATACGATCTTTATAACGCTTGATCTCGTCAATGGAATCAAACATCAAGCCTGCTGGCGCGGTAGAAAACGCCGCATGGGAGGGCGTAGCCGAATGACAAGACGCACAATGTGTGGCCACAATGTCATGGGCTTGTTGCGCGGTTACAGGCTCCACAACTGCTATTTCTTCACTAGATTTAGCGGCACTAGACCCCGGAACTTGTGGCACGGTGACATAGGCCATCACCAATAAAGCTAACACTGCCGCGGGCAAGGCCCACAAAAACTGCTGGCTATTGTGACGAGTGTTAAAGTAATGGCGTACCGCCACACTCACGAGGGACAGCCCCAGCAAAATCACCCAGCTCCATTCATGCCCGTAAGTGCTTGGGAAATGGCTACTCACCATGATAAAGATCACCGGTAACGTAAGGTAATTATTGTGCCGCGAACGTAACAAACCGTTTTTAGGTAAGGCTGGATCCGGTGCTGTGCCTGCCTCTATAGCGCCTACTAAGTTTCTCTGAGCAGGCATGATGATAAAGAATACGTTACCAACCATCATGGTACCGATCACTGCCCCTACATGTAGGTATGCAGCACGCCCAGTCATAAACTGGCTAAACCCCCATGCTACCAACACCAAGGACACCATTAAAGCAACGCCTAACAGCAACGGCTGATGACGTAACGCACTCTTACACAAGAAGTCATAAACGTACCAACCTATTATCAAACTACCCAAGCCAATGGCCACTCCTGCAGCAGGAGATACTGGCGAACCAGGCAAAATCAAATAGGTTGCTGCGTTAAGGTAATACACCACACTGAGCAAAAGCACACCAGAAATCCACGAACTGTAGGCCTCCCACTTAAACCAGTGCAAATGTTTTGGCATTGTGGCTGGCGCTAACTTGTACTTTTGTAGGTGATAAATACCACCCCCATGAATAGCCCATAACTCACCGGCCAAATCTTGATTTTTTACTTGGCGGTCTAGGTTATTTTCTAACCAAACAAAATAGAAGGAAGCACCAATCCAGGCGATACCAACGATGACATGCACCCAACGGATGACTAAGTTCAACCATTCTAATAAATGAGCTTCCATAACTATTCTCTGTTCGTGGTTAAATTATTGATCAAGTCTGTCACATCTAGCTGCGCACATTGGCCTTCACTAAACATCACTTCATTGAGATTATTGCCGTCTCCAGCGCGATCAACCACCAAAAAGTCTTGTTGTGGCGCTAAAATCAACAACGGATGATGCCAAACACCAGTACCGTAGTTCACACCCTGTTTGCCGTTAGTCACAAAGGCCTTTAGATCGGCCAGTTGAGGCTCTGGCCCAGCCTTAGCAACCACCACCAAAAATGGCGTATCACTCAAGGGCATAAAGGCTTGGCTACCTAAGGGGTGGCGTTCCATCATGTTAATAGCAATTGGCGTAGGCCTGTTTTTGCTACTGAATATGCTAATAATGGCATCATCGTTAGCCTGGTATGTACTCACCGTGGCTAGCTTGTGGTGGCGCCAGGTAAACCCTTGGTTAATCCCAAACCCGTCACCGGCGTGCGCTTCGATGACGTCGCCAAAATCTGCAAAGGCTTGAGCGGTTAAGGCTTCTATAACAAGTGACTGAGCCATTAGGATGTTTTACCTTGGGCCCCGACTTGACCTGAGAGCCGCCCCTTAATACGCAAGCGTGATACGCCGCCATCGGGGAATATATTCAACCGCACATGAGTCACAGGTCCAAGGTCAACCACTTCATTGGTGTAGCCGTGGATATGATCCTTGCTTAACTTTTGCGACGGTAAGAGCTCTGACCAGTACAAACTCTGGGCAGCCATTTGTTCATCACTGCCGCCCTCCACAAAGGCCGCTTGAATAGAACATGAGTCGGGGAAATTACCTTTAAAGTGAGCCGTGTCCACTTCAATTTCACTCACGGAACCTGCATGGCCCAAAGCAATAATCACCCAGTCGAAACCGGGAATACGGCGGCGAGCGGTTTCCCAACCATCGCCCATGTTAATGCCACGTCCCGGAGCTAAAATATTGTCCATGGTGCCAAAGTGCTCGTCACTACATAACAAGGCTCGTCCGCCGTTACCCATAGCGGCAAGGTCTACCAAATCGTTGGCTTCCGCCGCCCAATCTTTAACCACTTCGCCATAAATGCGTAAACGTGCCACACCGCCGTCTGGGTACATGTGAAAGCGCACGTGGGTGAATACGTCGTTGCAGTTGATGGCTTGAATGTGGTGGCTGTCGCCCTGCAGGTTGAGTGCGGCTTGCACTTCCTGCCATTGAGTGTCGTCTGTTGGATCACCTTCGGCTATAAAGCAAGCTTCTAATGACACACTGGGCGCGTAATTACCGGTGAAGTAACTGGTATCAATGTTAAGACCACGAATACGGCCCGGCAAACCTAAACGCACGGTGCAATGGTCATGCCCTTGTTGACGCTTGCGGCGCGATTCCCAGCCGTCCATCCACTTACCGTTATCGTCATACACGCCTTCTTTCCACACAGGGTCATGGTTTTGTAACATACGATTCATGTCAGCAAAAAAGTCGTCTGTGCAGTGAATGGCTTCGGCACCTAAACGCGCGTCGGCCAAGTTGGTCATGCGCGCATAGGGGTTATGTGGGCGTTGTTCTGTGGTTTGGGTCATAAAAAATCCTAAATAAAACGGTTACATATCGGCCATGCGGAAGCTGGCGATTTTGTTAATTTCGGTCAGGGCTTGAGCAAATTCTGCTTCAGCGTCGTTATCTATACGGTGTTCAAAAGCGGCTAATATTTGATGCCGGTCACTGCCCTTCACGGCTTTAATAAATGGGAAACCAAACTTGGTTTTATACGCCTCATTCAATTGTGTAAAGCGCTCAAATTCGTCGGCCGTACACTCACTAATGCCTGCGCCAGCTTGCTCAGACGTAGACGCCACAGTAAGTTCACCACGAATAGCGGCTTTACCGGCTAAGTCTGGGTGGGCACAAATAAGAGCAAGCTGTTGCTCTTTGTGGGCGCCTAACATCACAGTTTGAAATGCAGCCAGAAGCTCAGCAGACTGATCTAAGCCTTTGGAAATGCCACCATCAAACACCCCTTCGGCCACCCAAGGCGAGTGTTCGTATAGGTCTTTAAAGTGCTCAACAAAGGCATTACGTGACATTTGGCTTGGCATACAGCTCGATAACTCTGCCATGTTATTCACCTCCATAAGGATGGTGCTGCTGCCAATGTCGAGCAATATCAATGCGGCGAGCACACCAAACATCATCAAACTGGCCAACATATTCTAAGAAACGCTGAATACCTTTAAGCCTTGCTGGGCGGCCCAACAAACGGCAATGCATACCAATAGACAACATTTTAGGAGACGTAGCGCCTTCTTCGTAAAGCACATCAAAGGCGTCTTTTAAATATTGAAAAAACTGTTCGCTAGTATGGAACCCTTGGGGCGTAGCAAAACGCATATCGTTGGTGTCCAAGGTATAGGGAATCACCAAGTGTGGGTCGCCCTTGCCATTTGAACCACGGCTCCAAAATGGCAGATCATCACTATAGTCATCAGAATCGTAAACAAAACCACCCTCTTGCATCACCAAATCACGGGTATTAGGGCTATTACGACCTGTATACCAACCTAATGGTCGTTCGCCTGTGACTTGGGTCAGGATTTTAATGGCTTCAAGCATGTGCTCACGCTCAAGCTGTGGATCCATGTATTGGTAGTCGATCCAACGCAAACCGTGGCTACAGATTTCGTGGCCACGTACGTGCATTTCTTGCACCACTTGAGGGTGACGCTGAGCCGCCATGGCAATAGCAAAGATGGTGAGCGGAATATCGTGTTTTTTGAACAAATCCAAAATACGCCAAACACCAGCGCGGCTGCCGTATTCGTAAATGGATTCTATACTGGGATGGCGCACACCCTGATAAGGTTGCACGCCAATAATTTCAGATAAAAATGCTTCAGACTCGCTGTCGCCATGTAACACACAACGCTCGCCGCCTTCTTCGTAATTAAGCACAAAAGACAAAGCCACACGAGCTTTGTTGGGCCATTCTACTTTAGGTGGCTGGCCATTATAGCCAATCAAATCTCTGGGATATGTTTCGGTCATGGTACCTTTTCTACATTGTACATAATATTGTATACAATATAAGTGAATCCAAGGCAGAATGCCACCAATACTGCACTAGACAACAAAACCCGCCACCATACTGATATAATGCTGCACACACTCTTTACCAACATTTGCCTGAGCAACTATGTCATTTTCAAACCTTGGATTATGCGAACCCCTTCTACAAGCAATCGACGGTTTGGGCTATACGTCTCCTACGCCTATTCAACAACAAGCCATACCCGCCGTTATTGCCGGTAAAGACCTGATTGCCACCGCTCAAACGGGCACCGGTAAAACCGCGGCTTTTGTACTGCCAATATTAGAAAAGTTTAACCAAGACCGCACATTACGTGGCAAGCGTATACGTGCCCTTATCCTCACCCCTACACGGGAATTAGCGGTACAGGTTGCTGCCAATGTTGCAGACTATGGTAAACACCTAAATCTAAGCTCTATGGCCGTATATGGCGGCGTTGATACCGAAGCACAAAAACAACGTTTAGTCGAAGGTATCGACATTCTGGTAGCCACACCGGGCCGACTATTAGACTTGGCCCACCAGCGGGCATTACATTTTGACGAACTAGAAGTGCTGGTATTAGACGAAGCCGACAGAATAGTCGACATGGGTTTTGGTAACGAAGTAAATAAGATCATTGACCGCTTACCCAAAACACGTCAAAACCTATTATTTTCTGCCACTATGAGCGACGATGTACGTGACCTTGCCGATGGTTTTTCTGGCACTAGCACTGGCAACCCAGCTGTAGAAATTACCGTCTCACCAAAAACCACCACCGCGCCTAATATAGACCAGTGGCTAATCACCGTAGATAAAGACAGAAAATCTGCCCTACTGAGCCACCTCATCAACGATCAACAATGGGACCAAGCCCTCATTTTTATCGAGAAAAAACACGGCGCTGCCAAGTTGGTAGATCAACTGGCAAAACGCGACATCAAAGCAGACGCTATTCATGGTGACAAAAGCCAAGCCAGTCGAGAAAAGATTTTAGCTGATTTTAAATCTGGCAAACTCAAATACCTCGTCGCCACTGGCGTTGCCGCCCGAGGCATAGACATTGGCGAACTTAGCCGCGTGGTAAATTACGACCTGCCATTCAAGCCAGAAGAATACATCCACCGCATTGGCCGCACAGGCCGTGCTGGAGCCTCGGGCGAAGCTATCTCGTTTGTGGCATGGGGCGACTTTAAAAATCTATGTACCATAGAAAGTCGCTTAAACCACATTATCAAGCGTAAAGAGATTGATGGTTTTCCAGTGCGCAAAATAGTGCCCGTTTCAATTTTGAATTATGTGCGTAAGAGTCAACCACCCCAGCCCAAAACCACGCACCGGACTAAAAGCAAACCCTCAAGCGATGCACCAGACAGGAATACAAACAATGGGCCTGCAACGCGACAGAACAAACATATTTGGGGTTAGCTGCGACCCAAAGGCGCTTAACCTTCTTGTCAGCCGGTGATCTAAGCTATCGGCTGGCTATAATCAATAATGATAACGGCAAGATATAACTGTAATATGGCTATCATTAACGGCATACACAAGGCGGTTGGATTCATCCACACGCCTAGACCATAAACCTGACAAATTCTCTTTTAACCGTTCTGGTTTTCCGACCCCCTCAAACGGAGAGCGCTTAGTGTCTGCAATTAACTTATTAATTCGTTTAAGCGTTTTTTTATCTTGACCTTGCCAATAGACATAATCCCCCCAGGCTTCATCAGTCCACGCTAACAACCTAGTCATTCAATATTTCCCGCTCAATCACTTGACCCGATTGAAATTGTTCAATAGAGCGAGTTAAATGAGCAGCGTTAGCAGGTGACTTTAATAGATGAACCGTCTCCATCAAACTGTTGTAATGGTCCATAGACATAACGACAGCATCTTCAGCATCTCTACGTGTAATTACCGTATAGTCAGCGTCGTTTACTACATGATCAAGTACAGACTTAAGACCATTTCTTGCTTCAGTAAAAGATACAATTCTCATAGCATCCCCTTGTTTGAGTTGTACAGTTAATAAGACAAGTTTAGCGAAATAGAACGACCTGTGCAATATTAGGTACAGGTCTAGCTGTAGCGTTGTTGATGGGCTTGTTCAACAATGAGATATATCGCGGCTTGCGCGCGACATATCCTTATTAGTTAGCCGTATTTAGCTCTGCAAAAGAAACCTGCGCAGATCTTGCTCTTGGCGCATAACATGTAAAACATATACCTTTTCGCCATCCACCTTATAGAAAATACGGCATGGGTTAACAATGACTTCACGGTAATTTAAGTTACTTAACTCAAACGGTTTTTTACCAGATTCAGGATGTATCTCTAGCCTTGATATTTTATCAAATACCCTTTGGGTTAATTTTTTGGCAGCTGTTTCATTACTTATAGCTATATATTCAGCTATCCCGGTTAAATCATCAAGGGCTGGAGATGCCCATATCAGCTCAGCCATTTACCCATTTTCTCTTTTGCTTCTTGATTAGAAAATATATCGCCACTTTTAATCGCTTGTTCACCACGTGCAACACCTTCTAGGATAGCCATTCGTTGTTGCATGAGCTCATAATCACCAACATCAACTAAATAAGCAGACGGCTGTCCGTATTCAGTAATTAGTACTGGCTCTTTAGAAATGTGGAGTTCTGCCAAAATTTTGGTGGCTTGTCGTTTGAGCGTTGTCACAAGTTCGACTCTCAAGAGAACTCCTATTTATCAGATGGATAATGTATCACAATAGTATCACACAAACCCCGAATTACAACTATACGGCTAACGCCACAAACAAAGGCGAGCGTTAGCGAGTCCCGCCACGCTTTTTGTGGCGCTTTGCTTTGCTTTGTTAGAGTGTAGTTTGTTTGAGACAGTGACCAGCGTGCTAAAACGCCAGATGCCACTGATGGCTTTTTTTGATGCGAACAATTAAACCTCCACATGCCAATTTTGAAACGGTACTAAGTGAGCGAGCTGGCCAAGACACCAGAAACAAGTTGCCTTTTGGCTGGGACCACTTAACGCGCGGGCTTTAAAAAGACACCTATGCCCGACACCGAAACACCCATGAAATCAATTATGGCAGGCTTATACGATATTGCTTATTAGATTTGTAACCGAGCGGTGCCAACACTCTAACAGTCCATTTATGAGGCCCAAGGCCTCATAATAATTATTAGAGAGCGGCACTACTAACTGTTCTTAGATAAACCTTCAACTCCCAACGCTTTGAAAAGTATAGGTGTTTATTTTGGAATTTCCATAACGGTTACAAAAAAGAGTGCCCGCCGCTCTTTAATTTTAAAAGAGGGCTATGCTGTAGATTCATACAGGTTGATTGCCACGACCCCTAAAATGACGACCCAGGCCCACTCAAAAACTGTAGCTCTTCTGGGGTTGAGGCCCTGCCTATCAGTTCATTGCGATGTGGGTAACGACCAAATTGGTCGATGATGACCTTGTGCTTAAGTTCAAATTCGTAGTTATTTTCTAGCCCTGGTTGACTAAACAACTGCTCGGCTTGCTCATGTATTAGAGCCGACTCACTGTGCATAAACGGCATGTACAAAAAAGATTTTTGTTGTGGCAACATATGTACATCGTGCCCTGCGGTTATTGTCGTTTGAGCCAAGGTAAGCGCTTGGGCATCGTATGCGAAGGCTTGGGCAGAATCTCTAAATAAGTTGCGCGAAAATTGATCCAGCACAATGACTTCGGCTAATCGCCCTAATGGTTTTTGACGCCAGTTTGCCAACTCCCCTGCACTTGCGCACTGGTGAATGTAGCCAAATCGGCGTTTGAGCATTGTGTCGAACTCCAAGTCTTTAATAAACCAATTACGCGGTGCGATTTCTATGTACCAAAACTGCAATATATCGTTGTATGTCATCTAAAGTTTCTCTATTAAACTAACTGCCTGTAACCTAATGCATTGGCCTGCTCGGCTTGGTTGATTATTTCTTGGTACGGAGATAACCCCTCTATCACCTCAACTGGGCCCATCAACAACTGCTGGCGTATTGATTTTAGGGCTGGGTCCAATGCTGCTGCCGCAAGACTGCCCCTCAGTTTGATCAGTGTCGCTGGTGACGTAGCCAAACTGGTAACGTAAGGTAACCCTGGCGCACTTTGTGTGACCGTTAAAACACGTAAATTGGCTACCGTGGCCGGTGCATGCCTTTGCAATAAGCCATAAGTAACACAATCAACAGCGCAAACGTCGGCCTCTCGGCTTGCTACTAGTGCCATGCTCTGCCGGTGTGATCCGGAGTGTACTACCTCAGAAAAAAACCGCTCATTGCCTGCTAGTGGTGCGATAAAGCGCCTTAACGCATGATACCCAGATTGCGAATCGTCGCTGTTTACTGCTAGCCGTGTGTGTTTAAGTTGGCTGATATGGTTTGCGCTATTTGTTTTGTGGACCAATACTAGGCTGCAGTAGGTAGGCCCCTTGGTATAGGCGGTTTGGTAGCTTTGGGTGGCTACGTATTGAACCTGATTATGTAACTCGTGAGTCAGCGGAAAACCACAGGTTTGGCTCAACAACAGAGTAGGGTTACGCCAGTGAGCATAATAGTCCTCTGGTTTAATCAATAGTTTAGGTAGGTCTCCATCGTTCAAGCCTTGGTTTACTAGATGCTGGCGCAGACCCTGCCACCAAGCACTAACCGCCGGCTCCAACTCAGGCATCTGGTACATTGGGTATGCGCAAATTAACGCCACGGCCTATTCTCCCATGCCTCTAAGCAACTTGTGTATCCAGTCTTTCAACTCATGAGACTGAACCTCAGCCGCCCGAATCAATCCATCAAAGTGGCCCGTTAAGGTTTGTACATGCTCCGAAGTATTAAACACAAAATACATATTTCCAAGGTACACAGCGCAGCGTTTAGTACCAAAAATAGTGTAGGGTGAGGCATAGTTACGACTTTCGTTAAATAAATATAGTCGTAATTTTGGATAAAGCTCATCGGCTACTTGAGCAAACCACGCCAATTGATCACGTCGATCTGCAATACTAAGGGTTTGCCACATGCCTTCACCGTTAGCAAAGCCTTGCAAGCGCTGTACTGACATACAAATTTCAAGATCACTGCCGGGCTGTAGGGCCGCTTGATAACGCTCTTTGGTGGTTTCCATCACCTGCTCTAGGCTAACGTTTTCAAACTGGCCATATTCACAGGCCAACACAGCTTGGGTTTTAACCAGGTCTGGTAAATTAGCCGGCACATATCGAACTTTGCTACCCACCGCCTCTTTATGCCAAAGTTTTAAGCTGCCATCGGACGGGAGAGGCAAGCTAGGGGTCAATTGCAACGATTGGCTTAAAATTTCTGCGCCAGAGCGCGCTTCACTGGTTAAGCCAAGCAACCAATCCACACTAATCTGCAGTTTAGATGCAATCGCCATGAGGGTATCGACTCTGGGTAAGCGGTCGTTATCAATGGCCAACAGCTGAGACAAGGTGGATCGGTCTACACCAATGGCTTGAGCTAGACCTGAGCGTTTGATACTACTACTGGCCATCGCTTGCAAAAGCCTACTGCGAAAAATTTCCACATGAAGTAGTCGTTCTTGACTGTTCATTGCTTACCTCAATTTATAATCTTATATTCACATAAACAACATTTGTTGCATTTACACAACAATTGGTAGCATATGCTCAAAAAGAGTCTATTGTCACATTGTAACCACTAGGCTATCTTGCAAGCCATCAACAATCAAGCCTAAGCCTAATAGCCATGCAGCACCCGCCGGAACCAAAACTAGAACAATTATGGCAACGCCAACACTGGCCCACTTGGGCATTAATGGTGGGCGTTTATGGGGCTTGGATTGCATTAATGAACTACGCCAGTTTACTATCCTGGTGGTTGGTATCGCCCCTTTGCGCCCTACTGCTGTGCCTACACGGCAGCATCCAACACGAACTCATACACGGTCATCCAAGTCCTTGGAAGCGTCTTAACGATGCCTTAGGCTGGCCACCGTTAAGCATGTGGATCCCCTATTTCCAATACCGTGATCACCACCGTCTACACCACCAAACGAGCGTTTTAACCCAGCCCGGCTTAGACCCAGAAAGCTATTACCATTGGCCCAGTAACTGGCACTCTATGGGCGGTATAATGCAGACACTATGGTGGCTTAACCACACATTTATAGGCCGCATGATCATTGGGCCATGGCTGGTGATAGGGATTTTTTTACACAGCGAAGTGAAACAGCTCGCCAAGGGAAAACTTTACGACTGGCGCAACTGGGGGTTACACCTTATTTTAGTGAGTGTAATGATGATGTGGCTCCATAGCCAAGGGGTTCTGTGGTGGCAATACCTAGTGTTTTGCGTATGGCCCGGGTTAAGTCTCACCTTAGCCAGATCTTATGCCGAGCACCGGCCCGGCAACAATAACCATGAGCGTTGTGCCATTGTTGAGGGCTCTTGGTTTACCCGCGTATTGTTTATGAATGTAAACATACATCAGGTGCACCACGAGTTCCCGAAGTTACCATGGTTTATGGTGTATCCACACTGGCAACGCCATCGCCAAGCCATCCTCAAGCGTAATGGGGGTTATTATTACAGAGGTTATTGGAGTCTTATAATACAAACCCTGTGGCGCCAAAAAGACAGCCCAATCTACCCAGAAAAACCGCCTTATTGAGATTAACGAAACCAGCGTAAGTCTGGAGTTTTGATGGCCATCCACCGTTTGTTCGGTCACTATATCTGCTGCAGTGATTGATCCTTTTATCAGTGCTAGTATAATGGCAACTTAGCTTCTCCACTCGACCTCAGCCATGTCCCTCAGCAAATCTACAGAATTCATAAACGGTGCCAAAGCCACTATTCCGTTAATCATTGGTGCTATTCCTTTTGGCATTATTTTTGGCACTTTGGCAGAACCCAGCGGCCTGTCCATCTGGGGTGCTATGGCCATGTCGTTGTTTGTATTTGCGGGCTCATCTCAGTTTATTGCTGTGGGGTTACTGGCCGCTGGTGTGGGGCCCGTCATTATCGTAGCCACCACCTTTGTGGTCAATTTACGCCACTTGCTCTATGCCACAGCGTTGGTGAACAAGGTGAGTCATTTATCTCAGGCTTGGCGCGCCGTATTAGCTTTTGGATTAACAGACGAGTCTTTTGCCGCCGTTAACAGTCGCTATTTAGGCCGCACTGACACAGCACATGCTCATTGGTTCTTTTTAGGGTCGGTAGTGGCGATGTATAGCAACTGGCAAGTGTGTACTTGGCTGGGCATTGGTTTAGGTGAACTGTTTCCTAATATGACTGAATGGGGTTTAGATTTTGCCATGTCGGTGACGTTTTTAGGCATGGTGATCCCCTACCTACGCAACAAACCCATGTGGTTGTCTGTGATTAGCGCTTCGGCTTTTGCACTGGTGTTACATGATTTGCCGCACCAGTTAGGTTTAGTCATCGCCGCTTTGTCCGGTATTTGTATCGGTTATGCCAGCCAACAGATTGACATCCGCATGCGAATCGCAAAGGCAACTGCGGGCACCAACGAGGAGCACAAGCTATGAACGAAACTTTAATGATTGCTGGCATGGCACTGGTCACTTTTTCCGTGCGTTACGTTATGTTTGCTATGGCGGGCCGCATTCGCTTCCCCCTATGGCTCAATCAGTCACTAAACTTTGTACCGCCGGTGGTATTAACGGCTATTATTGCGCCCCTAATATTAATGCCTAATGGCCAGCTTGATGTGAGTTTTGCCAACCCTTATTTTTGGGCCGCCTTAATAGCTGGTGTCATTGGTTTTTGGCGCCAACATTTGCTCACCACCATTGTGGTGGGTATGCTCAGCTTTGTTATTTTTAAATGGATGATGAGCTAATGAACCCGTGTGCATTGTTTACCGGCAGCGAGTCAAACCACCTGTGGCTCACCGAGTTTGAGCGTCAATTTCCACAACTTAACGTCCAAGATTGGCAACACGTGGTTGATACACAAGCGGTTGAATACGGCATTGTTTGGCAACCTAGCCCAGCTTATTTCAAACGTTTCCCTAACCTGAAAGCCGTGTTTAATTTAGGTGCAGGCGTAGATGCCATCCTAAGCAACCCCGCCGTGCCTGAGCATGTAAAAATCATTCGCATTGAAGACGGTGGCATGGCGCAGCAGATGAACGAGTACTTTAGTTACTTTTTACTGCATTACTACCGCGACATGGACCTGTACCAGCAACAACAAAAGCAAAACCATTGGCAGCCTCATACGGTTAAATCGCCCAACCAGTTTAGAGTAGGTATATTAGGCTTAGGCCAACTTGGTAGCCAACTGGCAGACCATTTACAAGCTTATGGTTTTGACATTGCCGGCTGGAGCCGCAGTAAAAAACACCTGCAGGGTGTGACCACGTATACCGGCGATGATCAGCTGCCGGAGTTCCTCCAACGTACCGATGCATTATGCTGTTTACTGCCCCTAACCCCTGCAACTCGGGGAATTCTCAACCATCAGCATTTAAGCCAACTACCAAAGGGCTCAGTGGTAATTAATGGCGCCCGCGGCGGTCATTTAGTTGCCGCAGACCTGATCAGCTTATTGGATTCAGACCACTTACGTGGTGCCGTGTTGGACGCGTTTGAACAAGAACCGTTAGCTCCGAAAAATGCATTTTGGCAGCACTCAAAAATACTATTAACACCTCATTGTGCCGCTCAGTCTGAACATCACGTCTGTGTGCAACAAATTGGTAGCAAGCTTAAGGCCATATTATCAAATCAACCTATTACCGGTTTAATCAACCGCAATACAGGCTACTAACCCATGACAAGTAGCAATCAACGCCTGAATCGTCGTTTTTCTGTAGCCCCCATGATCGACGTCACAGACCGGCACTATCGTTTTTTGGCACGACAACTAAGCCAAAGTACATTGTTGTTCACCGAAATGATCACCACTGGCGCTATTCTTAACGGCGATCAAGAATACTTATTGGGTTATGCCGATGTAGAGCACCCAGTCGTTCTCCAGCTAGGCGGTTCTAATACCCAGGAGTTAGAACAGTGTGCGCGCATTGGCGCAGACTATGGCTACGACGAAATAAACCTTAATGTCGGCTGCCCAAGCGACAAAGTACAAAACAACATGATTGGCGCCTGCCTTATGGCTCACCCGCAGTTGGTGAGCGACTGTATGTCGGCCATAATTGAAACCGTAAACATCCCAGTCACCATTAAGCACCGCATAGGTATTGATGATGTAGACAGTTACGATGTGTTAGCGAGTTTTGTCGATCAAGTCAGCCAAAGCGGCTGCGATACCTTCATTGTGCATGCTCGCAACGCCATATTGAAAGGCCTATCGCCTAAACAAAATCGCGAAATACCGCCCTTGCAATACGACAAAGTGTATCGCTTAAAAGCAGACTTTCCAGACTTGGAAATTGTCATTAATGGTGGTATCGATAACCTCGATGCCTGCAAACAACACCTACAGCATGTAGACGGCGTAATGTTGGGCCGCGCTGCTTATCACAACAGCGCCATGCTAGCTCAGGTGGACCAACAACTGTTTGCAAGTCACCTACCTGTGCCCGAACGAAAGGCTGCGGCCTTGGCCTACTTTGCTTACATGCAGCAACAACATGAAAAAGGCACCTCACTACACCATATGAGTGGCCATATTATGGGCCTATTTCAGGGAATACCCGGCGCCCGTGCCCTACGCCGCCATATTAGTGATAATATCCATGGTAACAACGCCAACATACAAGTCATGTACGACGCATTAGACTTAGTTGAATTGTCGCCAACACCTATAAAAGAGATTGATGACCCACAATGAATAAACTGCAACAACTTAAAGCCATGACCACCGTGGTAGCCGACACGGGCGACTTAGAAGCCATTAAACAATACCAACCACAAGATGCCACCACTAACCCTTCATTAGTCTTAAAAGCGGCTCAAATGCCTGCTTATGCTCATTTATTAACAGAGGCTAAGCAATGGTCGGCGTCTCAAGGTGGTGGCAGCCAAGTACAAATGGACAACACTTGTGATTACCTTGCAGTCGCTATTGGTAAAGAAATTCTTAGCGCTGTACCTGGCCGAATTTCGACAGAAGTGGATTCGCGTTTGTCGTTCGACACCGAAGCGACCGTAACGCGGGCGCTTAAAATCATTGATCTATACCAGCAACAAGGTATCGATAAAGACCGCGTATTGATTAAAATCGCCTCTACATGGGAAGGCATTCAAGCGGGTAAAGCGCTCGAACAACAAGGCATCAACTGCAACTTAACGTTATTGTTTAGTTTTGCTCAAGCCATTGCCTGCGCTGAAGCGGGGGTTTATCTGATATCACCCTTTGTAGGCCGCATTATGGATTGGTACAAAGCGTCTATGAAGGTGGATGGTTTTGAGCCTGCACAAGACCCTGGTGTTATTTCAGTAAGCAAGATTTTTGATTACTACAAACAACATGGTTACAAGACTGTCGTCATGGGTGCCAGCTTCAGAAACACACAAGAAATTGAACAACTGGCTGGTTGTGACCGTTTGACCATTAGCCCTGCCCTAATGCAGGACTTAGCAGACGACTCAGGAGAGCTTGTTCAACAGCTAAATGGCGAGCAGGTGGTTGAAGCACAAGCCAAATTTAGCTTAAACCAAGCTGATTTTCGTTGGATGCACAATGAAGATGCCATGGCTACTGAGAAGCTGGCTGAAGGCATTCGTAACTTCACTCGGGATCAGGAAAAATTGGAAGCCTTGTTAGCTTAGATCACACATTGAGACTCCAAAACATCCACCAAGTTTTTAAACTCTTGGTGGTTTTTTTGGTTCATGCCCATCAAGGTACGGTGCGCTTCTAGTACTTTTTGCTGTACGCTGAGGTCAGAAAAATCCCCTTCTGCCAGTTCTTGCATGGGCTCTGGGTCCTCTTCTAAGTGTTTTACCAATACAAACACTTTATCAAACCCCATACTCAGTAATACGCGCGTGATATTGTCGTTAACAGACACTAACGTGGGTACAAAACCCATTTGTTTTTTCATCCGTATAGACATTTTTGCCAGCATACCTAAAGACGTAGAGTCTATGCCTTGGGTTTCCGTAAGGTCTATCAATATGGTTTTAAAGTGGCGGCTGTTAAAGATGTTATCCAAGTACTGATCCAAAGCTGGACATAAGGTTAAGCGTACATCACCCAAAAATTTCAGTACGTGAGTACCATCGTGGTCAACGACTAAAATACGACCTTTAAGCATGTTGCGTACCACACATATTTAGCAAAGCAATGTCATCGGGTACCTCATCCAGTTGCTCTAGTTTTAAAGCATCAATTAAGCCGTCCAAACTACTGCCACCGCGTTTAAATATCTTACGTAGTTGGTCTTCTTTATCGGCCAACTGATCACAAGGCAATACTTCAAAAATACCATCAGAACTTAACAGCAAGTTAAAATCAGGCGCCATCTGTTGTTCCAAATCGGTATACTCCGCGTCTTCAAACAAACCCACGGGTAGCCCGCTGCCAATGCCTTGCAAATACTCAACTTCACCCTGTTGTGACAACAAGGGCATCGGTAAATGGCCACCCACACAGTAGGTTAGATGGGCGCTATTACGGTCCATTACGCCCATAAAGATAGTCATGTGTTTATCAATATCAAAATCTAATAGTTCACAATTAATTTGCGTCACTACCTTAGCCGGTGAAACCACATCCTGTCCGTCCGCCGCTAGCAACTCGCGGGCCACACGATTAGTAATATTTTTCAGCAACACGGTTAAAAACGCAGAGGAGGCACCGTGACCAGAAACATCCGCCAGATAAAACAACACACGATCGTCATCAAGGCGAATATGGTCAATAAAATCACCACTTAAATACAACGAAGACTTCATATACCGCTGCATGGTAAGGCCGTTAATGCTGCATGACTCTGGCGGCATCATCCGTTGCTGAATCAAGCGCCCTGCTATTTGGTCTTGCTGCAATTCCGCCAAATTTTTGTTCACCTGACGGTGAACCAGCTCTAACTCTTGGCGGTAACGAACGTTTTCGTAGAATAATTTCGAGCGCTGCACGTGGCGATTAACGCTAACATCTAACTCAGACATAGCACTGACAGGCAAATCAAACACATCTGTTACCCCAAGGCGCAACAGGTTGGTGATGGTTTCTACACCATCAATTTTTGTGAGCACAACAAGAGGGATTTCGGCACACTTTTCAAGCATATCTTGCAGTAGTGCAGTTAAGGTGGGTTGATTTTGATGATATTGAAACAATACCAATGTCACCGCTTCTTGGGTTAAATAGTCCAAGGCGTGCATTGGGTCATTGGTGGCCGTCACGTGATAAGCGTGGGCCGTATAATGTTGTGTCAACTGGTGTTTAAGGTCGAGATCGTCTGCAACGATCAGGATCTGACTGACGTCAGGTTCCATAGTACTACTTACTCCAGACCCGGTAACGTGAGCCTAATAGCGCAACAATATGCTCTTTACTTGCCGTTGACAAGTAGAACCATAGTCGTAGTCTAAAAATCATCAAATTCATCATCTTGGCTCGGCACCCCATCACTTATCAGGTGCTCACGTCGCTGTAAGTATGCCTCACGTATAAAGACATAAGGGTCACCGCTAATCAAGGCTTCTAGGTCACCCAATTGGCGCCGATGGTCAATCACTTGCACACCGTATATCAAAAACTGGTGTGCCACAGGGTCATATTGATTGATCGGGCTGGATCCAGCATCAATAAGTGTTGCCCCGGTGTCTCTTAAAGTACTAGGGCCTAAAAATGGCAGTACAAGGTACGGCCCTGGGTTTACACCCCAATAACCCAAGGTTTGACCAAAGTCTTCGGGTTGCTGGTAAATGCCCATGTCTGATGCAACATCAATTAAACCGCCCAAACCAAGGGTGGTGTTGATCACCAAACGACCTAAATCTTTAGCTGCCCGTAGCGGTTTAAGCTGCAAACTATGATTGAGCAGATTGCCCACATCATTCAAATTAGAAAAAAAGTTACTAACCCCCTTCTCTAATGGGTCTGGCGCCACGTCTTTATAAACGTTAACCACCGGCACTAGCAACTTTTCGTCTAACACGGTATTAAAAGCATGGGTTTTACGGTTAAATTGCTGCCACGGGTCTCGCGCATCGCTCGCCTGTTGCTGAGTTTGCTGCGGCGTACTACTGCAGGCTGATAACAATACGAAACTGGTCACCAGCCCCGCAATATAAATCAATTTCATGTTGTTAATCCCTGTTACTGCCGGCCTTAATGAAAGCTACCAGCGCATGACTTGTTTTACAAAAGGAATGGTTATGCGCCTTTTTTCATGCCACGACGCTGCATCCAGCTGGTCTAATACGGCCAGCAAATTAGGCAAACCTCGGGCGCTACGCGCTAACACAAAGGCTACGAGTTCATCACTTAACTCTAAACCTTTTTGTTTCGCCTTGGTTTGCAACATGAGCGCACAGGCGTCGTCGTCTAAGGGCTGCAATTGAAACACGTTGGCTAACTGCAATCGTGAACGCAAGTCTTCAAGGGCACAGTCTACCTGCCGTGGGCTGCTATTTGAAGACGCGACTATGCAGCCACCCCGTTGTATGAGTTGATTGTATAAATGGAACCAAGCTTGGGCCCAGTCTAGGTTAGCAATCAGCTGGTCTAGATCATCTATACACAACAAGGACACGGCTTCTAACCCCGCAAGGCACTCGCTTGCTTGCTGAGCAGGTATTTTTAGTAATTCCGTACCGCTTATAAACACTGCGTCTGCGCCGGTCTCTTGTGCCATTAACACACAACCCTGCAACAAATGGCTTTTGCCTACACCAGCTTGGCCATACACGTATAAACATTCCCCGTGCTGAGAAAACACCAACGTCTCTAAGGTTTTTAACAACGCAGGCGCACCACTAAAATTAAAGTCGCCTAATTGCTGTTGGGCATTTAAGGTGACGCCTAAGGTGAGTTGAGGTGAGCCAATGCTGCTTGATTTAGCCGGTGTTACAGCTGCAGAAGGTGCAATCATTCAGGGTCCTGTTGACCATAAAGCGGGCTATTAATATAGCCGGTGTGAAGATGGCGTAACAATACCATAATCACAGCCGCAACGGGTAAGGCCAGGAGCACGCCGAGGAAGCCAAACAATTGGCCACCAGCCAATATGGCAAATATCACGGCCACCGGATGCAAGCCAATACGATCGCCTACCAATAACGGGGTCAGTACAAAACTTTCGATTAGTTGGCCCACACCAAACACTGCAAACACCATCATTAATGACCAATAACCATCAAACTGGAACAAAGCGATGGTCATGGCCGCGGCTATGCCTACAGCAAAACCCAAATAGGGCACAATACTCGCTAAGCCTGCCAAGATACCAATCAGCAAGGCGTAGTTGAGGCCCACAAAACTCAGACCCAAGGCATAAATAACACCTAAGCACAGCATCACCAACAACTGGCCCCGAACAAAGGCAGCGAGTACCTCATCGCTCTCGGTCGCCCAAGCGCTCACCTTGGGTTGAATATTACGTGGCAACAAGGCATTTATTTTGGCGGTCAGTACGTCAAAATCGCGCAGCAAGTAAAACGCCACCACCGGCACCATTGCCATGGAACCAAAGATTGAAATCAGGCTCATGGTCGAGGACGTAGCGTACTTTAAGACCCGTGAAATAATACCCCCAGCCTGCTTCCACTCGGCCGCAAGGCCTTCTGTCACAATGTCTAGCTTGAGGCTTTTAATATCAATCGCCAGCGTGTCCTGCAACCAGGGTAACAACACCAAGTTATACCAAGTTTCAACCTGCGGCAGCATGTAAATGAGGGTTTGAATTTGCTTCACTACCAAAGGCACCAAGCCTACCAACATCGCCACCACGATAAGGGTTAATACCAAAAACACCACACACGTGGCGAGCGTACGTGACCAACCACGTGCTTCTAATCGATCAGCAAACGGGTCTGCCATATAAGCGATACCGATGCCCACAAAAAACGGCGTTAACACCGGCTGCAAGCTATACAAAAGCACAGCAGCAATAAGGCTTACCACGATCAGCAGCCAAGTTTGGGATTGTGTCATTCTAATTTCCTTTTATTTACCAATAGTCGATGCTAACGCCACACATAACGCCATAAGGGGTGGGTCAACGACAGCTGCGAGCCGTTCTCGTTGTCTACGGGTAGCAGTCGACGCTTCAATTCTAGGGTAGATTTCACCTGAGACAAGTGGCCATCGGTGAATAAACGGAACACCAACTGCGCACCGTTAGCCGCATACAGTTGCACATGGCTTACCCCAGAAACGCCCGCCAGCAAGGCCTGTATTTGGGCATAATCGGCTAAACTGGATACTTGTTCAACCGCCACTAACACTTGTTGGCCCACCGCTAACCCAACTGCTACTTCAGTTTTACTAGGCAACGCAAATTTTGCCACTAAACTGGTCGCCAAACGCTCTTGTAATGGGGTAATTAACTGCTCTAGGTTGGAACCCTTAGACGCCCATTGTTGCTCGCTGTTGTCCAACCAAAAATTCCACTTCACCTGCCATTGTTGCTGGTCGCCTTTATACACACGACCGATTAAAATGGCATCGGCTTGATAGCGTAGAGAAGCAGACGTAATGGAGTCTCTAAACAGCCCCCACAGGGCGCCTGCATCAATCGCCAACTGGTCATCTAAATCCAGTAACGGCCACACCAAAGGTAACCCGCGAGACTCAGATTGAGCTTTAATCTGCGCCACCACCGGGTGCCCATCATCATTAACTATGCGCTGCTCTCCATGGTCTTCCTGTACTAACCAAACCAACACAGCCGCTCGTTCTGCGCCCCAAACTGTCATGCCCGCTGCGGTAATTAATTGATTCACTCGAAGTGGATCAAAGGTTAACTTCAATACGGCTTTTTCCTGTCCATCAATAACCTGGGTGGCAAATGAAAAGCGCTGTAAGTAATGCTCTGGCGTAACCAAGGCTTGTCTAAGTTTGGCATGATTAAGGCTCCCGGTTTGGCCCGTAACTTTAACCAATACACTCGCGAAGGCCGTCTTTTTTGCCGCCAGCAGCTGACGGTTAGATTGGTTTTCAATCGCCACGCTCGCTTGGTATAGGCCATTTACAATTTGGGCCTGCGCTAAATTGGCCCACATCGCGGCAAACACAAATAGCAGGGTTGTAAGTTGTCGTAATAACAAGAGTTTAGGTAACAATAAGGTCATGTAATCGCTTTAGTCTGAGTGAAAAACCAATCTAAACCCCACTATAGTCAATTCGCCGCCCCGCATCCACCAACAAAAACTCAATAAATGCCAAAACTTGGTGTTTAAGCGGGTGCTCAACGGGCAAGAGGATGATAAAATACGCGCTCTATTATGAATCATCTTAGGCCATTCTCATTATGAGCACTCAAGCAGCTAACACTCCTCTCAGTTACAAAGACGCTGGTGTCGATATCGACGCCGGCAACGCGTTGATCGAACGCATCAAGGGTGTGGCACGTCGTACCCGTCGCCCAGAAGTTATGGCGGGCTTAGGTGGTTTTGGTGCACTGTTTGAATTGCCTAAAGGTTACCACGAACCCGTGTTAGTTTCTGGCACAGACGGTGTAGGTACTAAGCTCAAATTAGCCCTAGAACTAAATCGACACGACCACATTGGCATCGACTTAGTCGCCATGTGTGTAAACGACTTAATTGTAGCCGGTGCAGAACCACTATTCTTCCTTGACTACTATGCCACCGGTAAGCTGGACGTTGACATCGCCACCCGCGTAGTGAGCGGCATTGGCGAAGGCTGTGAATTGTCAGGCGCTTCCCTAGTTGGCGGCGAAACTGCCGAAATGCCAGGCATGTACGAAGGCGAAGATTACGACCTTGCTGGCTTTTGTGTAGGCATTGTTGAAAAGAGCAAGATTATTGATGGTTCCAAAGTTGCTGCTGGTGACGTACTAATCGGTTTACCCGCATCAGGCCCCCACTCCAACGGTTACTCGTTAATCCGTAAGATCATCGAAGTCAGCAACGCCGATTTGCATCAAAAGCTTGGCGACACCACACTTGGCGAAGCGCTGATGCAACCCACTCGCATTTACGTTAAAGCCCTATTGGAATTATTCAAGCAAGTGGATGTACGCGCCCTGTCGCACATTACCGGCGGCGGTTTGTTAGAAAATATCCCCCGCGTTTTACCCGCAGACAGCGTAGCCGTACTGGACACTCAGTCTTGGCAGAAACCAGCCGTATTTGATTGGCTACAAACGAACGGTAACGTTGAAGACACCGAAATGTACCGCACCTTTAACTGCGGCGTCGGCATGGTTATTGTAGTCGCTAAAGAAGACCAACAAAAGACCCTGGATGCACTGACCGCATGCCAAGAACAACCTTGGGTCATTGGCCACATAGAAAAAAATAGCGGTGCAGACGAAGCCGTAGTATTGCGCTAACAGCAGCCACGGACCTTACTGATGCATCAACAAACTTTGCACCAAGTACCACGTATTGTGGTACTTATTTCTGGCGGTGGCAGCAATCTTCAAGCCTTGATGGACGCCATAGCTCAGGGTGTTATCGACGCCACTATCGAGTTGGTTATAAGCAACACACCTGACGCCAAGGGCCTACTGCGTGCCAGTAAAGCGGGCATCCCCACTCAAGTGGTAAACCACCTTGAATACAGTAGCCGTGAAGCATTTGATCGTGAACTCATACACGTTATTGACGACAAGCAACCCGAGCTTGTGGTATTGGCTGGATTTATGCGCATTTTTACGCCGCAGTTAACGGATCACTACCACGGCCGCATGCTCAACATTCATCCGTCACTGCTGCCCTTATTTAAAGGCACAAACACCCACGAACGAGCGCTTGAGGCCGAAGTTGACCAGCATGGTGCCAGCGTTCATTTTGTAACCAGTGAACTTGATGGCGGCCCCATTGTCTTACAATCATTAGTGCCGGTGTTAGGTGAAGATTCGCCAGCCACGTTGGCTGCTCGCGTGTTAGTGCACGAGCACATCATCTACCCTATTGCCATCAAATGGTTTTGTGAGGGACGCCTAAACCTGAGTCACGACCAGGTCACTATGGACGGCCAACCCCTTCCTGCACAGGGTTTAGCCTTCCAGTCTTAAACTAATAAAATAAAATGTGGATACAGCAAGGAACTGCAATGGCCAACATTTCGCGTACATGGTTAAGCTTACCCAGCCTTTGTTTAGGTTTGTTAGTGTTATGGAGCAACAATAGCGTTGCCCAGCTGAGGCCTTTTAAAGCCACTTATAGCAGCCAATGGGACGTCGGTATCAGCTTGTCTGGGAAAGCTAAACGCAGTTTAATAATCAACAATGACGGCACCTTACGTCTTACCACTTCAGCCACCGCCATGATGGCCTCCTTGTCTGAATCCAGCTTATTCAACTACCAAGACGGCCTCATCACCCCCCACCACTATCAATACATACGTAAAATACTGAACAAAACACGCGATGTAGAAGTCGCGTTCGACTGGCCTAATAAGCAAGTGACTAATACCGCCCAAGGCAAAGCGTGGAAGATGGCGATTGTGCCCCACACTTTAGACAAACAAAGCGTTCAACTGCGTCTTCAGCTAGACCTTAAAGCCCACCCAAAAGAGGCTGCTTACGCTTACGATGTGGCCGATGGTGGGCTGTTAAAAACATATCGCTTCATCGCCGATGGCGAGGACCAGATTGAGACACCGTTAGGCGAATATAACGCCATACGCATTAAACGAGATCGAGGCACCGATTCTGACAGGCAGACTTGGATATGGTTTGCCCCAGCATTGGATTACAGCATTGTACGCATTGTACAACAAGAAGCCGACGGCAAACGTTATCAGCTCAACTTAAAGCAACTCACTTGGTTAGATGGTTAGATGGTTAGATGGTTAGATGGTTAGATGGTTAGATGGTTAG
>JAPYOS010000007.1:89375-124017 GCA_029938085.1 Oceanospirillaceae bacterium
TGGTTAGATGGTTAGATGGTTAGATGGTTAGATGGTTAGATGGTTAGATGGTTAGGCTACACGAACAGGGCATAGCTCTATTTACACCTATAACTCACCATATCTACCGACATTACTTGCCCATTTCCACATTCTTTTACAGCGGCTACTCCATTAACATATACAGCCAGTGGAGGATAAGCTACGTAGACCGCCCCCGAAAGGGCAAATACAACTAGCAAAGTCTTAACATAAATATGAGCATTTAATTTTTTCAAGCGATTGAATAACCCAAGCCTGAATAACCTGGGGCACCCTCCTCTTTAATTACACGAAAAGCCATTTGTACTGACAGATTTAACATTTTCAGAACCACCACAAATGCTAAACGAGGCATATAAAATCCACTTTACGATGCGTTTTAGTATTAAACCACGGACAATACCCACTAGGGAATTAAAAATAGATCGATCCTGACGCCTTTGGTCCTCTGTATTCGGAAGGTTCAAGTATTGATATCCGCATCTTGTTAGCCTACCCAAAACCTTTGTCGTCCGACAATGATGGGGCCTAGGCCGCAAAATTCAGTCAATCCATTACATCGGGGCACGGATCAACGGGGTAAGCTATGGAGTCTGACCCCTTTGATTTCGTTTATCACGTTTGGGCTGGAAGCCAAATTCAGCTAAAGAACATTTTTTACATAGGGCTGTGGCAAAAGTCATTTTATATACTACAATTATATTCGAAGGTCGCAATTTTGCAGACTTTCTTAGTAGTAACATTCTAATATTAATTACATGGAGTTATTAAAATGAATGAATTAACAATGAATGAAATGCAGCAAGTTGGTGGGGGGCGTCTTCCTAAACACGCCGGTAATAGTCAAAAAAAAGAAAGTAAAGGCTTCCAGAACTCGAGCATTTCTAGAGCTTGCTTTGGGGCCGCAGCCGTAGTGACAAGTGTAATGGGGCCTATAGGTTTAGGAATATCTGCGGTGCTTGCCGCTGTGTCCACCCAGTAATGCCAGTATAAATCGGCCGCATGATGTTTGATTTTTGTCAAAAAAAGACATCATGCGGCCACTTAAAAAGAATTCTAAAATAATGAAGTTTTTCTATCGCTGGATCTTCCCCCCATTCTATACTTTAGGCGTTTTGCTACTTTTAAATACTTTTAAAATCACTGATTTAGATTACAAATATATTGTATTGTTGATACTGCTTTTTGTTTTTTTATTTCCAGCACTTTATTGGTACGTAGGTCAAAGGTTTCAGCTGCTAAAGGTTCGCTAGGCCGACTAGCTAGTTCACAGATAAGTACATAAGTATAAGTGCCTTATAAGCGATAGTGCCAAAACTAATCAAGTGTAAAATTATTTATTATTTAACGTTTTATTAGTATATTCTGAAGGTAGTCAGGGGATTTATGGAACAAGGACTGTTTCGTCAACAAGCCGTTAAAAAGCAACAGGTTCGCTTATATGGCCCGGTATTATTACGTCAACCTGTATCGTATTTAGTGGTTTTCTCTTGTTTATTTTTGTTTTCAATTCTAGCCTTTATTTTACTGTTCTTTGGTGAACTCGCCCGCAAGAAAACTGTATCTGGTTACTTAGTGCCCCAAGCAGGCCTACTAAAAGTGAAGTCTTCTCGAGCAGGCTATGTTAGTCAATCACTCGTTGTTCAAGGCGCTTTGGTGGCTAAAGATCAGCTTTTACTATCACTACACGACCCTAATCAGCTTTTATCTGGCACTTCTGTGGGCGCTCAATTACTAGACAAACTTTCTGACCAAGAAGCTTTGCTACATCAGCGCCTTGCTGGCTTGGTGTCTATTAGCTTAAATCAAAACGCTGACATTGACGCCAAACTGACTAGCCTTGATTTAGAGCGCAAATCGCTGGTTTTGCAAGTGGGTATTACCCAACAACGTTTGCAGCTTGCCAAGCATCAAGTAGAACGCATGGAGGCCTTGGCAAAAGCTCACGTTGCTGCACGGATTAAAGTAGACGACGCGCGCAACTTGTTGTTGCAACTTCAGTCAACACAAGCTGAATTCAAAAGGGCCGTACAAACTAACAAAAGCCAAATCACCCAATATAAACTACAACAACAACGCCAACAATTACAGGCTAGCAATGACCAAGCCCAATTGAGTTATAACCTGTTAGATATTGAACAAAGGCGTTTGCAACTACAAGGCGAACAACAGTCCCTCATTAAAGCGCCACGGGACGGGGTGGTCACTCAAGTTTTAGTGAAAACCAATGAATTGGTTCAGCAAGGCCAAGTGGTGATGCATTTGATGCCCACAAATAGCTTGTTACTTGCACAGCTATTAGTGCCCACCCAAGCCATGGGCTTTATCACCGAAGGGCAAACAGTGAACATTCGTTATACTGCCTTTCCATACCAAAAATTTGGCCTGTATAGCGGTGTGGTGTCACAAGTATCGCAAACTACACTCACCCCTAACGAAACTCGCGACCTACCCTTTCCTGTTCAAACTGCTGCCTACAAAGTGATGGTGAGGTTAGATACTCAATCTGTAGACGCTTACGGTAGATCAATGGCACTAAAACCTGGCATGCAGGTAAGCGTAGATATTCGCTTAGAAGAGCGTTCTTTGTGGGAGTGGTTGCTAGAACCCTTATTGAGTTTAAAAGGACGTTTTTCATGAGCCAGGTAGATACCAGTAATCTTGTTAATTCGGGGGGTCTCGGTTTAAGCGCCAAACTACCGGTGATTTTACAGGCCGAGGCTTCGGAATGTGGTTTGGCCTGTTTGGCCATGATTGCAGGTTACCATGGTTTTGAAACGGACTTAAATCAGCTCAGGCGGCGTTTCTCCATGTCCATGCACGGCGTCAACCTGAAGCAATTGCGGGATATGGCCACCCGCATGCACCTCAATGGCCGCGCCTTACAGTTGGAAATAGAACACCTTAAAGACCTGCAATTACCCTGTATATTGCATTGGGATATGAACCATTTTGTGGTGCTTAAGTCTGTGCGCAAGGGTCGTATTACCATCCATGACCCAGACCAAGGCGTACGCCATTTTAACCAGGCGGAGTTTGCAGAACATTTTACCGGCATTGCCATGGAGCTCACACCCACCCAAGCGTTTAGCGTTAAGTCTGACAAACAATCGATTAGCCTTACCAGCTTGTGGTCTAAGTCGTCTGGTATTGGCCGTAGTTTGTTGGTGATCTTGGGTTTATCCATTCTATTGCAGGTTTTTGGCATTGCTGCGCCCTTTTATATGCAAGTGGTGGTGGATGACGTGGTGCAACGGGCCGATGTGGATTTGTTATTGGTGCTGGCCTTGGGGTTTGGTTTATTAATGATTATGGAAACCTTAACCCAAGGTTTACGTGGCTTATTGATTTTGCATCTAGCCAGCCATTTAAGTTTGCAAATGGCCAACAACCTGTTTCGCCATTTGATTCGTTTGCCTTTGCAGTTCTTTGAAAAACGTCACATGGGCAACATATTGTCTCGTTTTGGCTCCCTTGAACAAGTACGAGAGCTTATTTCTAGTGGTTTAGTGGCCGCCGTGGTGGATGGTATTATGGCCATCATCACCTTAATGATTATGTTTATTTATAGCGTAAAACTAGCATTAGTAGTGATTGGTGTAACTGTGCTTTATTTTTTACTACGTTTAGCTTTATATCGCCCGTTTCGCACCCGTACAGAAGAAAGTTTGGTGGCCGATGCCAAACAACAATCCCACTTTATGGAAAGCATTAGAGCTATTCAAAGCATTAAAGTGTTTCAGCAAGAAAACGAACGTCACAGCCGCTGGCAAAATCATTATGCCGATACCATTAACACCGGCATTCGTATAGGCCACTGGAACATTGGTTACACCACTCTTAACCAGTTGTTATTTGGTGTAGAGAACATCGTTATCATCTACTTAGCGGCCAACGCCGTGATTGATTCGGTGATCTCGTTAGGTATGTTGTATGCCTTTATGAGTTATAAGCAGCGCTTTATCAGCAGTATGGATTCGTTTATCACCCAAGTTATTGAATTTAAAATGCTAGGTCTACATCTTGAGCGGCTTAGCGACATTGTATTAGCTAAGGCCGAAGAAGACCCAGAAACTGGGTTTGCTGTTGTTGATGGCAACCAACTTCAGTTACAAGGCTATTTTAAAGTGGAAAATGCTAGCTTTCGTTATTCTGAAGCCACCGAGCCCGTATTTAGCCAACTCAACTTCGACATTGCCAGCGGTGAATCAGTGGCTTTAGTCGGCCCTTCGGGTTGTGGCAAAACCACACTGGTTAAATGCCTTATGGGGTTATTGCCTTTAGACGAAGGCCAAATCTATATTGACGATAAACCCATAGAGCAATCCACGCTATTTAGAGGCCGTATAGGGGCGGTAATGCAAGACGACCAACTAGTGTCTGGCTCTTTGGCAGACAACATCAGTTGTTTTGACCCAATTATAGATGAAGCTCGGATTGCTCAAAGTGCCGCCATGGCTAACATTCACGATGACATTATGGCGATGCCCATGAACTACAACACCTTGGTAGGCGACATGGGGGCATCTTTGTCTGGCGGTCAAAAACAACGTGTATTGTTGGCAAGAGCGCTCTATCGCAAACCGGACGTGCTGTTCTTAGACGAAGCCACCAGCCATTTAGACATTGCCGGAGAATCCATTGTTAACGAACATATAAAACAACTTAAGATCACCCGTATTATGGTGGCCCACAGGCCAGAAACGATTGCTACGGCGGATAGGGTGATTGACATAGGACGTTAGTCTGCAAAGCTAAGTAAAGCCAATAGCGCTGAGCGCAAGGTTTGGTTACACTGTGGCCTTACCGTGTTAAACCCACACATAAGGAATACCCTTGGCCTATTCACCGCGTCTTGCCGCCCTTTTCGTCACTCTTATTGCCACCAGCGGCGTCCAAGCCAGCCAACTGCAAGACCTATATCAACAAGCCCAAGCGAATGACGCAAGCTATTTGGCCGCACAACATAGCCTCAATGCTAAGCTACAGATCATTCCTCAAGCCCAAAGTGCGCTCATGCCTCAGGTCAGTGCCAACTTTAACCAAAGCCTGCCATTGGACGCCCGTGCAGACAGCCACAACTATAGCGTACAAATTGCCCTACCGTTAAGGTTGGATGCCTATTACGGTATGAAAGTTGCCCAACAAAGTGCGGCAAGTGCCCGCACCAGTTTTGAAAAATCTGAGCAAAACCTTATTTTTTCGGTGATAGAACGTTATTTTGCCGTGTTAAAACAGCAACGCCAACTCACCTCTAGCCAAGCAGAGCTAAAAGCCATTCAACAACGGCTCAAACAAACCCAGCAACAAGTAGACGTGGGTTTAGCCAGCAACATACAGTTGCAAGACATGCAAGCCAACGTACAGCAGCTTCAGGTCGCCTTGCTGCAGGTACAGCAGAACCTAAACCTAGCGCGCGCAGACGTAGAAAACCTGACCAACCAACCGCTGGCTGAGACACTGGCTAACTTATCCGCAGATTTTGGCCCACACCTTATTGATAATCAAAACTTACAAGCATGGTTTCAACTGGCCAATACCAATAACCTAGACATTGTTAGCAATGGCTTTGGCACCCTGCAGGCCTACCACAACTACCAAGCCAAGGACGTTGGACTGTATCCCAAAGCCACCATAAGCTTAGCGCAAGCCTTTAACAGCGCCCTGCCAACTAAAGACTCTACCAGTTTTAGCATTGCGGTTTCTGGCACCTTGTACGATGGTGGTTTAAATAAAGCCCAAACCATGGAAGCGCAAGAAAATTGGCATGCCAGCCAACAACAAGGCGCTGCAATACAGCGAGCCACGCATCATCAAGTCAGGCGCTGGCACCAAGCCTTAGAAACCAACCGCCAACAAATTCAAGCCTACACTCAGCTATTAGCTTCTGTGCAGTCATCTTTGTCTGGCAAGACTAAAGAGTATGAACTGGGTTTACGGGACGTTAGCGACCTGTTAGATGCTGAGAAACTGGTATTTTCAGCCCAAAGAAATTTAGCCAACGCCCGCTTGGACTTAGTATTGAACCAACTCCGTTTGAAGCAAGTGAGTGGTGTATTAAGCAGCGATGACTTGGTGCAGCTCGATAGCTGGCTTAACCAATAGCCGCAATCAGCTGGGCCACATCGGCCTGTGGGTTTTGCTCACTAACGGCGAGTAAATCGAGCATGGTTTTTATCGCCAGGCGTGGATTCAAAAAGTACTGATTGCCATACACAGTACGGCACTGAAGCAACAGTGCCCACAGCTCCATGTCATCTATTAAGTAATCTTTAGCATTGCCGTAAGCCTGCAGATCTCGCAGCTTGTGGAGCAGATCATCCATCTCCATCTCTTGCAAAGGCTGCAATTCGATAACCGGGCCCGACACGTCTTTTAAGCCGTTTTTTGCCATCACGTTAAGCGCCAATCGACTCTTCAAGGCGGGCATACTAAACAGACCTTTTTTCTCGTCGTAAACAAACTCTGGGGTTCCCAAAAACACAAACCCCATACCATGCACCTGCCCTTGAAGGCAGTCATTTACAATATTTAAAATTTCATTAAAATTGTTAATGCGCGACTGCTTATGGCTCAGTTCATGTAGCGCCACCATTTCGTCTAGACAAATAAGTAGCCCAGAATAACCTGCCATGCGCACAAACTGACAAAGCATTTTTAAGCCGCTAAAAAAGTTACGGTAATCAATAATACTACGCACGCCTAACGCCGCCTTTGCATCAGCCAGACTACTAAACTCGCCTCTGAGCCAACGTAAGGCTGTACTTTTTAAGCCATCATCTTGATTTTCGAGCCCTAACCAATAGCGTTGAATCACTTTGATAAAATCAAAGCCGCCGGCTAACTCTTCAAAGTCGCGTAATCGATGGGCAATATGTTGCTCTGGCCCCACGTTACTGACATGAGCTTCACGTAACGTGGTTAAAATAAAACGCTCTACAATATTCACCAAAGCCGTACCGTCTGGCCTAGTCTTGGTACTAAAGGATCGCACTAAAGCCGAGTAGAGGTTACGTGTTTCCCCTGTGCGGGCTTGTAGGCGCTTGTCTGGTGACAATGCTGCGCTAGCCACCACCAGGCCTTGCTTAATACCCTGCTGGCGTGTCAATTCACCAATGAAGGTCTTTCCCGTACCATAGGCACCAGTGACAAAACGCACACTAGAACCGCCCTTACTGATGTGCAATATGTCTTTAGCCAAGGTCGCTTGCTCGCCAGCCCGACCCACTTGGATCAAATCGATATGATCAGCTGGCACAACACCCGCTCTAAGGGATTTGAGTACCTGATCACTTTGCATGGTCGAAACTTGGGTCATAAGTTAAAAGGCTCGTTAACTGTCTTGGTCTATACGGCTAGCAACAGCGCTACGCTGGTTTTTGTACTTGGCATCAACCCGCTTGTTGTAAGGTCGTAATGCGGGGCTAGATAGGGTTTCAAAGTTAATCGCGCCAATGGTCATCTTGGGCTTTAAGGCCAACGGTAACTTACCACTATTAAAACACTCTAACACTATAGCACCACTCCAACCCGGATCGATCCGGTGAGCAGTGACATGCACCATCAACCCAAGCCGGGCTAAGGACGAGCGGCCGTCGAGCCAGCCCACATGATCATCCGGTATAGTCACCGACTCCAAGGTAACCGCTAGGGCGAGTTCTCCTGGATGTAAAAAGAAGCTCTCACCTTCGGCGATAGTGATTTCATCACTCATAATCGCTTCAAGCGTATCGTTAATTTCCTCACGACTAGCGCTGACGTCCACAAAAGGCCGTGCATGGTCTTTAAATACACGAAAACTGTTACCCAAGCGTAAATCTACGCTCACACCGGTAATAACGCTATTGTCCGGGCGCGGATCGATGGCGAGTTTACCGCTGTCTAAGGCGGCGATGATGTCTTTGTCACTGAGTCGCATAGGGCTTTAATCTTCGTCAATAGAAATACTAGGCATCACCTGAGCAACACCGTCTAGCTTTAATACTAACGCATTAGCCAGAAGTTTGTAGGTGTGGGTTGCGGCGGCCTGTGGGCTTGACACTACCGTGGGTTTACCGCTGTCCACCTGCTGCCTAATGGCCATACTTAACGGCAAACTAGCCAACAACTCAGTGCCATACTGCTGGGCTAAAGCAGCACCGCCGCCAGCACCAAAAATAGCCTCTTCGTGGTTACAGTTGCTACAAACGTGGGTACTCATATTCTCCACTACGCCCAACACCGGCACGTTAACCTTGTTAAACATCTCAATACCTTTGCGTGCATCGAGCAAGGCCAAATCTTGTGGCGTAGTAACAATCACACTGCCTGAAACCTGTGCTTTTTGACACAAGGTTAATTGGATATCACCGGTGCCAGGAGGCATATCAACAAATAAATAGTCTAACTCGCCCCATTGGGTTTGCAACAACATCTGTTGTAGCGCGCCAGCAGCCATCGGGCCACGCCACACCATCGGTGAATTGGCATCCACCAAAAACGCCATGGACATGACTTTAATCCCATAGGCATCAATAGGCACAAACCACTTTTCGTCCATCGTTTCTGGGTGAGTGCCTTCGGCTATGCCCAGCATCAAGCCTTGACTGGGGCCATAGATATCGGCATCTAAAACACCCACTTTATGGCCCGCTTGAGCCATAGCTAAGGCCAAGTTAACGGTAGTTGTCGATTTACCTACGCCACCTTTGCCAGAAGCGACTGCGACGATGTGTTTAATCTGTTGTAAGCCTTCAGGCCTAGAGTCGGTCATGATACTGCCTTTTTGTTATGTTTGTGGAGCACCACACCACATTCGGCGTGGTGGGTATATGGGAATTGATCAAACAACGCCATACGCTTCAGATCGTGGGTTTGTTTGAGGTGCTGCAAGTTATCTAACAAGGTTTCAGGATTACATGAAATATAGATCACTTGATCAAATTGCTGCACCAACGCCAAGGTATCTGGATCCAGCCCTGCACGTGGGGGATCCACCAAAATGGTACCGAAATCGAAACTGCTTAAATCAACATCAACCAAACGTCTAAAGGGCCGTACACCGGCCAATGCCTGCGTCATCTCTTCGCTTGATAAGCGTACAATCGTGACATTATCAATGTTGTTTTCGGTTAAGTTAAAGTGTGCTGAATTGACTGATGACTTGGCTATTTCGGTGGCCATCACCTTGCGGAATTGGCCCGCTAAAGGCAAGGTGAAATTGCCATTACCGCAATACAGCTCTAACAAATCCGGTTTAGTAATTTGTGGAAAATTCTTCACACTCTCACATGCCCAAGCAATCATCTGCTCGTTAACGCTGGCGTTGGGTTGAGTAAAGGCGTTCTCAACTTGCTGATAATGAAATTTCTGCGCACCCACTTGCAAGGTTTCCATGATGTAACCTTGGCCTAACACGTGTTTTTGTTTACGTGCACGGCCAATAATATTGATGCCCAGCTTTTGCCTTAAGGCTTCTGCTTCGGCAAGCCAATCGTCGCCCAACTGCTTGTGGTACAACAGACTGACTAGTATTTCACCACGTTGACTACTGAGAAAGTCCATCTGAAACAGTTTATGTCGCAACGCAGTGGAGGCTTTAACTTCGACCAGTAAGGGCTGCATAAGGGCATTAATAGATTCACTGGCCTGAGGAAAGGCTTCGATACGAATAGGGTCGCGCTTATTGCCCACGGCAAACATGGCGTAAAACAAGTCGTCGTTTTCATGCCACAAACGAAATTCGGCCCGCATTCGATAGTTCTTCGGCTTAGACGGATACACTTCCAAGGGCATGCCTGAGGTGAAATCCCCTAGTTCATCAAAGCACGCTTGAATGTGGGCCGTTTTGGCCTCCAGCAATGCTGGGTATTGCTGCGTCTGTATCGGCTCAAGGGCCACAGGCATACTCCTTAAAGGTTTACCTTTTGAGGCATTTTAATTGGCGAGGATTATAGCAGGGCAAGGCTATGTTTTGTACAATAGCAGCTGAATTGTATAAACCACTTGAAGCGACCACATGACACATACTCCAGCACGCGAAATACTTGTAACTAGCGCCCTTCCCTATGCCAACGGCTCCATCCACTTGGGCCACATGCTGGAGTATATTCAAACCGATATTTGGGTACGTTTTCAGCGCCACATCGGCAATAAGTGTCATTATGTTTGCGCCGACGATGCCCACGGCACCGCCATAATGCTACGGGCTGAACAAGAAGGTATCACGCCCGAACAATTGATTGCCAAGGTACAAGCAGAGCACGAGCAAGACTTTGCTAACTTTAAAGTGTCGTTTGATAATTTTTACTCAACTCACTCTCCAGAAAACCGCGAGTTTTCGGAATACATTTATAAGGCCTGCGAAGCCAAAGGCCACATTGCCACGCGCACCATTACCCAAGCCTTTGACCCCGAAAAACAGCTCTTTTTAGCCGACCGCTTTATCAAAGGCACCTGCCCTAAGTGTAAAACCGAAGACCAGTATGGCGACAATTGCGAGGCCTGCGGCGCAACCTACTCTCCGACCGATTTAATCAATCCTAAATCGGCTATTTCTGGGGCCACACCGGTGCAGAAAGACTCAACCCATCTGTTCTTTAAGCTGCCAGATTTTGAAGCCATGCTTAAAGATTGGACTCGTAGTGGTAGCTTACAGAGTGAAATTGCCAACAAATTAGCCGAATGGTTGGATTCTGGATTACAAGAGTGGGATATCAGCCGTGACGCGCCCTATTTTGGATTTGAAATTCCAGGCCAAGAAAATAAATTCTTTTACGTATGGTTAGACGCCCCTATAGGCTACATGGCAAGTTTTAAAAACCTATGCGAGCGCACAGCAGAACTCGACTTTGATCACTACTGGAATAAAAACTCCAGTACCGAGCTGTACCACTTTATTGGCAAAGATATCATCAATTTCCATGGTTTGTTTTGGCCCGCCATGTTACACGCTGCAGAATTTCGCACCCCAACAGCTGTATACGCCCACGGTTTCCTTACGGTAAACGGCCAGAAAATGTCCAAGTCTCGTGGCACATTCATTAAAGCTGGCACCTATCTACGCCACTTGCAGCCGGAATACTTACGTTACTATTTTGCCGCTAAACTAAATAACAAGGTCGACGATCTAGACCTAAATTTAGAAGACTTTATGCAGCGTGTAAACTCAGACTTAGTAGGCAAAGTGGTTAACATTGCGAGTCGTAGTGCCGGCTTTATCAGCAAAAAATTTGACGGCCAACTCAGCAACACGGTGAGCGAACCGGAACTGATCGCAAGTTTTGCTAATGAGCAACACAATATTGCCGCATTTTACGAAAACCGTGAATTTAGCAAAGCTATTAAAGCTATCATGGCATTAGCCGACCAAGCCAACCAATACATTGCCGATAAGGCACCGTGGGTATTGGCAAAGCAGGAAGGTAGCGAACAAGAAGTGCAGGATGTTTGCTCTACTGGCCTCAACCTGTTCCGTATGCTAATGATCTATTTAAAGCCTGTTTTGCCGACAATGAGCGACAATGCGTCCACTTTCCTTAATGATAACCTTGCGTGGTCTGGCCTCAACGAGCCTCTTATCAGCCACGGCATCAACAAGTTCAAACCCTTGATGACACGGATCGAAGCCAGTCAGATAGACGCGATGTTAGAAGACTCCAAGGTTGAAGTCGCCAACGAATTGGCGCTCAAGGAAAAGCAAAACCCAACCGCTAAAGCCACACCGCTTGAAGCAGACCCAATCGCCGCAGAGATTGATTTTGACGATTTCTCAAAGGTCGATTTGCGGGTAGTACGCATCGTCAAAGCCGAAGCCGTTAAAGGTGCCGACAAGTTATTACGTTTAGAGTTGGATTTGGGTGGCGAAACCCGCCAAGTCTTATCGGGCATTAAGTCGAGCTACAAGCCAGAAGACCTGACTGACAAAATGACCATTTTAGTCGCCAACCTGGCACCTAGAAAGATGAAGTTTGGTGTTTCTGAGGGCATGATTTTGGCCGCTGGTGGCGATGAAGGTATTTATCTACTCGAGCCAGACCAAGGCGCAGTGGCCGGCACTCGCGTTAGTTAGTGCCCAAACGCAAAAAGGCCACCCGAAGGTGGCCTTTTGTTTAAAGAGTATAATTAACTAAAGCTTAGCTCCAGCCAGTTACTTCTTTAAGTGCGGCGCCAATGTCGGCTAAAGAACGTACGGTTTTAACACCGGCATCGTTCAAGGCTGCAAACTTCTCGTCTGCAGTACCTTTACCGCCAGAGATGATGGCGCCAGCGTGACCCATACGTTTGCCTTCAGGTGCAGTTACACCAGCAATGTAAGATACAACCGGCTTAGTGACGTTAGCTTTGATGTAAGCTGCAGCTTCTTCTTCTGCAGTACCACCAATTTCACCAATCATAACGATCGCTTCAGTAGCTGGGTCTTTTTCAAACAACTCCAGTACGTCAATAAAGTTAGTACCTGGAATTGGATCACCACCAATACCCACACAAGTAGACTGACCAAAACCAAAGTCTGTAGTCTGCTTAACGGCTTCGTAAGTCAAGGTACCAGAACGAGATACAATACCAACCTTACCTGGTAAGTGAATGTGACCAGGCATAATGCCGATCTTACATTCACCCGGTGTAATCACACCCGGGCAGTTAGGTCCAACGAGGCGAGCGCCAACTTGGTCACAAACAACCTTACACTCCAACATATCTAAAGTTGGGATACCTTCGGTAATAGCAACAATAAACTTAATGCCGGAATTAGCGGCTTCAAGAATAGAATCTTTACAAAAGGCAGCAGGTACATAAATTACGGAGGCTTCTGCGCCTGTAGCTTCAACCGCTTCTGCAACGGTGTTGAATACTGGCAAACCAAGGTGTGTAGTACCACCTTTGCCCGGTGTTACACCGCCGACCATTTTAGTGCCATATTCAATGGCTTGCTCAGAGTGAAAAGTACCCTGACCACCAGTGAAACCTTGGCAAATCACCTTAGTGTCTTTGTTAATTAAGATGCTCATGCTTCACCTCCAGCTGCAGCAACCACTTGTTGGGCTGCACCAGCCAAGCTGGTGGCGGCAATAATATCAAGGCCACTCTCGGCCAATTTCTGACTACCTAGTTCAGCGTTATTACCTTCCAAGCGCACAACGACGGGTACACTTACGCCAACTTCTTTAACAGCGCCAATGATGCCTTCAGCAATCAAATCACAACGTACAATGCCACCAAAAATGTTAACCAATACTGCTTTAACACGTTCATCAGATAAAATAATCTTAAACGCTTCGGTAACGCGCTCTTTGGTTGCACCGCCCCCTACGTCCAGGAAGTTAGCCGGGAAGCCACCGTGGGTAGCAACAATATCCATGGTACCCATGGCTAGGCCTGCGCCGTTCACCAAACAACCGATGGTGCCGTCTAGGGCCACATAGTTTAGCTCCCAAGATGCCGCATGCGCTTCGCGTGGGTCGTCTTGGCTTGGGTCGTGCATGGCTTGAATGTCTTTGTGGCGATACACAGCGTTGCTGTCAATCACTACCTTAGCGTCCAAACAGTGCAAGTCACCTTGCTTAGTGACTACTAAAGGGTTGATCTCTAGCAATGCCAAATCTTTGTCTTGGAACAATTGCGCCAAACCGATAAAGATTTTGGTGAACTGTTTAACTTGGTTGCCCTTAAGGCCCAATTTAAACGCCAAGTCACGAGCCTGGTACGGCTGCGCGCCAGTTAAGGGATCGATTTCGGCCTTAAGAATTTTCTCAGGTGTCTCTTCAGCCACCTTTTCAATTTCTACGCCACCTTCGGTAGACGCCATAAATACAATGCGCTGACTGCTACGGTCAACAACTGCACCAAGGTACAATTCTTGATCGATATCGGTACAAGGCTCAATGTAAACTTTAGAAACGGGTTGACCGTCTGCATCAGTTTGGAAAGTAACCATACGGTTGCCTAACCATTTATTAGCGAAATCAGCCACTTCCTGCTTAGAGGAAACGAGCTGAACACCGCCTGCCTTACCGCGACCACCTGCGTGTACCTGGGCTTTAATAACCACGGTATCACCCGGAATTTGATCAAAAGCCGCAATGGCTTCTTCGGCTGTATCTACGGCGATGCCCGTAGATACGGGCAAGCCGTATTGGGCAAACAGTTGTTTGCCTTGATATTCATGAAGATTCATTCTATTGCCTGTTTATTTAAATTTAAATTTGAGTTAATAGTTACTTTTTTCTTTTTTTACGGTTTGCCATGTGGATGGCATGACCATCCACGGCTAATGCGGCTTCGTGTACTGCTTCACTCAATGAAGGGTGAGCAAATACGGTAAGTGCCAAATCTTCGGCACTGGAACCAAATTCCATAGCGATTACGGCTTGAGCAATAAGCTCAGACGCATTACCACCAATAATATGGCAGCCCAAAATTCGATCTGTCTCGGCATCTGCAATAAGTTTTACAAAGCCTTCCGTGTCGTTAGCGGCCATGGCACGGCCAGACGCTGCAAACGGGAACTTACCCACTTTAACGTCTACGCCTTCAGCTTTAAGCTGTTGTTCTGTTTTTCCTACCCAAGCCATTTCTGGGTGCGTGTAAATCACAGAAGGAATGCAGTCGTAGTTAATCAAGGCCTTATGGCCTGCAATCAAATCGGCAACCATCATGCCTTCTTCTGAGGCTTTATGGGCCAACATCGGGCCACGCACAATATCTCCAATCGCATACACACCCGGTGCATCGGTCTTACAGCGAAGGTTTACATGTACAAAACCACGCTCGTCCAAGCCCACACCAGAACCTGCAGATAACAAGCCTTCAGTATAGGGTTTGCGGCCAACAGCAACAATCAACTTATCAAAAGTGAGGGACTCAGTGTCGCCATCGGCCTTTTTAACGGCGACTTTAACTTCGTTGTTCACTACTTCAGTGCCGGTCACAAGCGCACCAAGGCGAATGTCCATGCCTTGCTTCTTTAATGACTTAGCTGCTTCTTTAGCCACGTCTTTGTCTGCCATAGCCAAGAAACTATCCATCGCTTCTAGCACAACCACTTCACTGCCTAGGCGTTGCCACACAGTGCCCATCTCTAAACCAATAACACCGGCACCTATAATACATAGGCGCTTAGGCACTTCAGAGATATTCAAGGCACCTTCATTATCAACAATCAAATCGTCGGTTAATGGCGCTGGTGGAATATTTACTGGCACTGAACCAGCAGCCAAAATAACATTGGCTGCCTTTAATTGCGTTTCACTGCCATCAGCGGCGGTGACTTTTATTAGGCGGTCTTTTTGCAATTGACCGGTACCATGGATTAGGGTGACGCCATTGGCCTTAAATAAGCCAGCAACACCCATGGTAAGGTTATCAACAATGGTATTTTTGCGCGCCAGCATAGTGGCCACATCCATCGATACTTCACCAGTATTAATACCATGCACTTCAAATTCATGTTTTGCATCGTGGAACTTGTGGGTGGAATCCAACAACGCTTTCGATGGAATACAACCTACGTTCAAACAGGTGCCACCCAATACCGGTGCGCCCTTGTCGTTAGTCCATTTTTCTACGCATGCGGTTTTTAAGCCCAGCTGTGCGCCGCGGATAGCAGCAACGTAACCACCAGGGCCACCACCGATAACAACCAAATCAAATTCTTGGGACATAATATTTTCTCAAATAGAAAGCCCGCGCTGGATCACAGCGAGGGCTTAGGTTTAAACGCGGGCTTAGATCTCAAGCAATATACGCGCTGGGTCTTGCAGCAATTCCTTAATGGTAACTAAGAACTGAACTGCTTCCTTGCCATCAATCATCCGGTGGTCATATGACAAGGCTAAATACATCATTGGACGAATTACCACTTGGCCATTTTCGGCAACCGGTCGATCTTGGATAGTGTGCATACCTAAGATGGCCGTTTGTGGTGGGTTCAAGATGGGGGTCGACAACAAAGAGCCGAAAATACCACCATTAGTGATGGTAAAGGTGCCACCTTGCATCTCTTCCATGGTGAGCTTACCTGCTTTGGCCTGAGTGGCCAAACCAACAATACCTTTTTCGATATCTGCCAGGCTCATGGCGTCAACATCACGTAACACAGGTACAACTAGGCCACGCTCGGTAGAGATTGCAACACTGATGTCTTGATAGGCGTGGTACACCATGTCATTGCCGTCTAGCGAGGCGTTGACTGCAGGGTAACGCTTTAACGCTTCTGCTGCGGCCTTAACAAAGAACGACATAAAGCCTAAACGGGTACCGTTATGCGCTTTTTCAAACTGTGCCTTGTACTGCTTACGCAAGGCCATAATGGGAGACATATCCACTTCGTTGTAGGTGGTCAACATGGCCGCATCATTTTGCGCCGACACCAAACGTTTAGCGATGGTAGAACGCATACGTGTCATAGGCACACGACGCGAGGTACGATGTAATGAGCCAGTTGAGGCGTCTACGCTCTGCGTTGGTGCTGTTGCTGGCACTGGAGTCGCTACAACAGCAGCTTTCAAATGGTTCAACACGTCTTCTTTTAATAACCGGCCATCTTTGCCAGTGCCTGTAATTTGGCTAGCATTGAGGTTGTTTTCGTGTAGCAATTTACGTACTGCTGGACCGCTCACATCTGAGTGATCCGCTACAGACGCTTGCGCTTCTTCTGGTGCAGCTGCGGGTGCAGTAGCTGCAGTCCCGGCGGCGCCTGCACTAAATCGAGCAATCAATTGGTTGCTTAATACCGTACTGCCTTCTGGCATAACAATTTCTTCTAAGCTACCATCGGCAGGCGCAACCACTTCCATCACCACCTTGTCGGTTTCGATATCAACGATTAGTTCGTCGCGTGTACACGCCTCACCTGGCTGCTTGTGCCATGTAGCAATAGTGCCATCAGCCACAGACTCAGGAAAAGATGGGGCTTTAATTTCAATAGACATGGTTTATCTCTTCGCTCTAATGATAATGTGGGTATAGTTGATCAACCCATTCATGATTCTAAACCCAAGGCTTGGGCCACTAAGTGCTGCTGTTCTTCGAGGTGCACGGACATATAGCCACATGCAGGTGCTGCCGAGGCAGGTCTAGATGCCACAATTAAGTCCAACTGCGGTTTCACCTTGTGAATAACCTTACGCATATGGTGCTGGCTACAATACCAAGCACCCTGGTTAAGTGGTTCTTCTTGACACCAAACAGCTAGTTCCAAATTTGGATACTGCGCTAAAACTTCTTCCAAACGCTGCTCTGGGAACGGATACAGTTGTTCAATGCGCACAATGGCAACATGATCTAGCTTGCCTAAGCGGCGCTGCTCCAACAAGTCGTAATAAACTTTACCACCGGTTAGAACCAAACGCTTAACGTCTACTTTACTGTGGTCGTCAATATCGTCGATCACTGTTTGGAAGGCACCTTCGGACAAGTCTTCTAAACTAGACACTGCTACTTTATGACGCAACAAACTCTTAGGCGTCATAACGATCAAGGGCTTACGCATCGGACGAATAGCTTGGCGGCGTAACAAGTGAAATATTTGAGACGGAGTGGTGGGCACACAAACTTGAATATTATGTTCAGCACACAACTGTAGGTAGCGCTCTAGGCGTGCAGAGGAGTGCTCTGGACCTTGGCCTTCGTAGCCATGGGGTAACAACATAGTAAGGCCACACATGCGCCCCCACTTATGTTCGCCACTGGTAATAAACTGATCAATGACCACTTGGGCACCGTTAGCAAAATCACCAAACTGCGCTTCCCAAACGACTAACCCTTCAGGAGCAGTCGAGGCATAACCGTATTCAAAGGCTAGCACTGCCTCCTCGGACAACAGGGAATCAAAAATCGTAAATTCTGGTTGCTGTGCAGATAAATTGCGTAGCGGTACGTAGGCACCACTACCCTTTTGATCATGCAAAACTGCATGTCGATGAGAGAAGGTACCGCGGCCAACATCCTGGCCCGTTAAACGGATTGGATAACCTTCTTCTACCAGCGAGGCATAAGCCATCACTTCGGCAAAACCCCAGTTAATTTCCGCCGCACCTGCAGCCATCTTCATACGATCATCAAGAATCTTTTTAACTTGTCGCTGTACCACAAAACCGGCGGGCACCTGATCAAGGCGCTGACCAAGATCTTTAAGCACTTCACAGGCAACACGAGTGTCCCCTGGAGCGGTCCATTCGTGACCTAGGTAAGGTTTCCAGTCTACAAACGAGCTAACATCGGGCACGGTTACTAGCGCCTTAGCCACATGTTGGCCGTTGTCTAATGCATCCCTATAGTCGTCTTGAAAAACAGAGATATCGGCGGCGGTAAGTACACCTTCCGAAACCAACTGCTGGCCGTATAGAGTCGCCACTGTTTTACGCGCTTTGATGGCGCTATACATGAGCGGCTGGGTACCCGAAGGTTCATCCGCTTCGTTGTGACCACGACGTCGGTAACACACCAAGTCGATGACGACATCGCGTTTAAATTCATTGCGGTAATCAAGCGCCAATTCAGACACAAAGGCCACCGCGTCAGGGTCATCACCATTAACGTGGAATATAGGTGCGTCAACAAACTTAGCCACATCAGTACAATATGGCGTTGAGCGGGCATCTTCTTTTTTACTGGTGGTGAAACCCACTTGGTTGTTTATCACAATGTGGATGGTACCGCCGGTTTTATAAGCACGGGTTTGAGACATTTGTAATGTCTCCATTACCACGCCCTGACCTGCAAACGCCGCATCACCATGTAAACAAATGGGTAGCACTGTGTCGCCTTCAGTATCTTTACGTCGATCTTGACGCGCGCGTACTGAGCCTTCAACAACTGGGTTGGCAATTTCTAAGTGCGACGGGTTAAAGGCCAAAGCCATGTGCACTTCGCCACCAGGGGTATTTACGTTGGTAGAAAAACCTTGATGGTACTTTACATCGCCCGAGGTATTGAGTGGGCGCTTACCTTCAAATTCCTCAAACAAGTCGACTGGGTTTTTACCAAAAATATTGATTAATACGTTAAGGCGACCACGATGAGCCATGCCGATAACGATTTCTTTGGCTTTGCTGCTACCCGAGCGTTGGATAATATTATCCAGCATAGGAATGAGCGTTTCACCACCTTCTAAACCAAAGCGCTTGGCTCCAGCAAAGCGAGATCCAAGGTATTTTTCCAGGCCTTCTGCCGCAATTAAGCGTTCAAAAATATGCGTGCGCTTTTCGGCCGTATGTTTAGGGTGGCTACGAACCGACTCTACACGTTGGCGGATCCACAACTTTTCGTCGGTATTAACGATGTGGCTGTATTCACAACCTACCGTTGAGCAGTAAGTGTCTTCAAGTCCAGCAATAATCTCAGACAAAGGCATTTCGTCTTTGCCTAAGTATGACGCGCCCACTTGGAATACAGTGTCTAAGTCGGCGGCTGATAACTCGTGGAAATGTAAATCGAGTGTGGGCACAACTTCTTTAGGCTTAAGCTCTAACGGGTCTAAGCTAGCAACTTGGTGACCATGTACGCGATAGGCGTTAATTAAGCGTACGACGCGCACTTGTTTGCGCTCATGATCGCTACTTAAACTCGCGGTTTGAATAGGGTGAGACTTGCTTTGATTCTTACCTAAAAGAAGAAAGTGTTCTTTAACGGTGGAGTGAGGCACGTCACCAGCGATGGCATCGGGCACTCGGGGTAATTGATCAAACTCTTGTCGCCATTGCTCAGGTACAGCATTGGGATCACGCAAATAAATTTCGTACATTTCTTCCATGTACGCAAAGTTTCCATCAGAAAAGTGAGACTCGCGCCTCTGCAGCTCCATCATGCTGTCTTGCATTTTGGTATCACCAAATAATCTTTGTTTGTGGTCAAACTTAACCAAACGCGTCCATTATAACCCGCTACGCGTCACAGGGTTAAGCAATAAAACTAATTATATATACAAATGCCTGAGCTAGAGCCCCTTTTAACGAAGCCCCAGCTCAAGCGCAGGTATCAACTAGGTTGCTCGTGCTAACAACATATTGCGGATATGACCAATCGCTTTAGTTGGGTTTAAGCCTTTAGGGCATACGGTGACACAGTTCATTATACCGTGGCAACGGAACACACTAAACGGGTCATCCAAGTCAGCCAAACGCTCTTCCGTTGCCGTATCGCGGCTGTCCGCTAAAAAGCGATACGCCTGCAACAAGCCTGATGGGCCGATAAACTTATCGGGGTTCCACCAAAAAGAAGGACACGCTGTAGAACAACAGGCACACAAGATACACTCGTATAGACCATCGAGCTTCTCGCGCTCTTCCGGAGATTGCAAACGCTCAATGGCAGGTGCCGGGGTATCGTTCAACAAGAAAGGCTTCACTTTTTCGTATTGCTTATAGAACTGATCCATGTCAATAACCAAGTCACGAATGACAGGTAATGCAGGTAACGGACGCAAAACCAGCTTATTGTTTTTTACACAAGCAGAAAGCGGTGTAATACAAGCCAGGCCATTAACACCGTTGATGTTCATACCGTCGGATCCACACACACCTTCTCGGCATGAGCGACGATAGGCCAAACCACTGTCTTGGACCTTAAGCATGTTCAATACATCCAACACCATCAAGTCTTTACCACCGGTATCAACTTGGAAGTCTTGCATATATGGTTTTTTGTCTAGCTCTGGGTGATAGCGATATACACTTACTGTTAACATGTCACTACTCCTTAATAAGTACGAATTTTAGGTGGGAAAGCGTCAACGGTCTTAGGTGAGAAGTTCACCTCGCGCTTACCAATTCGCTCTTCTGTAGGATAGTACACAGAATGCTTCAACCAGTTTTCGTCGTCACGTTCAGTAAAGTCATTACGTGCGTGAGCACCTCGACTTTCCTTACGTTCTTCTGCCGCGATCGCCGTAGCAAACGCCACTTCAAATAAATTTTGCAGCTCAAGAGCTTCGATACGGTCGGTGTTAAAGGCACCAGTTTTATCTTTCAGGTACAAATTATCGACCTTCAAACGCAGCTCTCGCAACAGACCTAAGCCTTTTTGCATGCTCTCGCCTTCGCGGAACACACCAAAATAAAGTTGCATTGTTTTCTGAAGTTCTTCACGTACGTCAGAGATATTTTCGCCTGATTCAGATGTATTCAACGCAGTCAATCGCGCCATAGCGGCATCTAAGTTTGCCTGAGTAGCCGACTCAACCTTATAGCCTTCGCGCATTGATTTTTCAATTTGAATACCCGCAGCACGACCAAATACAACCAAGTCTAACAATGAGTTACCACCTAAACGGTTGGCACCATGCACCGACACACAAGCCACTTCGCCACAGGCATACAAGCCATCAATAACGCGGGTTTCTGTTTCCGACTCTGGGTACAACACCTGACCGCCAATGTTAGTTGGCAAACCACCCATCATATAGTGACAGGTTGGTACTACAGGCACAGGTTCGAATACTGGATCGGCGTGAGCGAAGGTACGCGATAGTTCGCAGATACCCGGCAAGCGGCTTTCCAACACTTCTTCACCGAGGTGATCGAGCTTAAGGAATACGTGATCGCCATTTTCACCACAGCCACGACCTTCAAGGATTTCCATAACCATGGAACGGGCGACAACGTCACGACCGGCAAGGTCTTTAGCATTAGGCGCATAACGCTCCATAAAGCGTTCGCCATCCTTATTGATAAGATAACCACCCTCGCCACGGCAACCTTCGGTTACCAACACGCCTGCGCCGGCAATACCGGTCGGATGGAACTGCCACATTTCCATGTCTTGCACGGGTAGTCCCATACGCAAGCCCATACCCACGCCGTCGCCTGTGTTAATCAGGGCGTTAGTGGTAGATTGGAAAATACGGCCTGCGCCGCCGGTGGCTAACACCGTGGCTTTAGCTTCGATATAAACAGTTTCACCAGACTCAATACAAATAGCAATGACACCGACGATGGCACCATCATCATTTTGCACCATATCTACTGCAAACCATTCATTTAAAAATGTGGTTCCGCCTTTCAAGTTACCCTGATACAAGGCATGTAGCAACGCGTGGCCGGTACGATCGGCTGCGGCACAAGTACGTGCAGCTTGTCCACCTTCACCAAAATTCTTTGACTGACCGCCAAATGGACGCTGATAAATGCGGCCTTCTTCAGTGCGTGAAAACGGCAAACCCATATGGTCAAGCTCGAACACGGCTTGAGGGCCTACACTACACATATACTCAATGGCGTCTTGGTCGCCAATATAATCCGAACCTTTAACGGTATCGTACATGTGCCAGCGCCAGTCATCATTGGGATCGTTACTAGCGATAGCACAGGTGATTCCGCCTTGCGCCGATACCGTATGCGAACGGGTAGGAAATACTTTAGTAATACAGGCTGTTTTTAAACCTGATTCGGTAAGCTGCAATGCGGCACGCATGCCTGCACCACCGCCACCAATTACAATGGCTTCATAAGACATTTTACGTAACGTGTTAGACATGACTTATAGACCCCATAACAACTGAACACCCCAAACGGTATAGACGAACATTAATACGCCGATCACCATTTGAAATACAAAACGAAATACAAACGGCTTGATATAATCGGTAGACACCGACCACAAACCAATCCAACAATGGGCGCCTAAAGACAATAGCGCCATCAAGCTAAAAATGCGCATGCTAGTCATGCCGAACAAGGCGTCCCACTGGGCATAATCTAACTGCGGATTAAGCAGCAAATAAACCACCATGAACACAGAGTAAAGTGCCAACACTACAGCGCTGATACGCTGCAATAACCAGTCGTACAAACCACTACGACCAAAATTAGTAATTGTAGTTACCATACCCAAACTCCTGCTAATACAGCCAATACCACGGTAAGGCCAACAACCATCTTGGCCGCGTTGTTGGCAGAATCCAGCTCTTCACCAACACCAACATCCATGACCAGGTGCTTCATACCGGCACTAAAGTGAAACCCTAGTGCGCTCAACAGGCCCCACGTAATAAACTGGGCAACGAAACTGGTTTGCAAGATGTCTTGGGCAGAAGCAAAACCTGCTGCACCACTCAAGGACGTATCAAACAAACAGAAAAGAAAAATAAGGCCAACAAACAACACCACACCGGAAATACGGTGGCATATAGAAACCACAGAAATAAGTGGATGTTTGAATGTGCCTAAATCAAGGTTAACGGGTCTTTTATCGCTCACGGCTACCTGCTCTTGGCTGAAATTAGGGTTAACTAAAGATACAATCACTACGTTAAATCGACACTGACTTAGCTGTAAGCGTCACGTAGGGCGCAAGTATAGTGATTTGGGGCATAGAAAACAACGCAACCTTTAGTCGTATATGAAATCTTTTTTGGTGTTTACAGATAACCCTAAAACCAAGCTGCAAGGGATTATCCGCCAGCCCCTACGGTCAATAACACTTTACAAAACGCCACAATAAGGGGATCATATAACCCTAGCTTTATAGCAACAGCCCTCTATATCACCAGTAATTATAACTACAATCACTATGCCGAATCATTTCTAAGCCCCAACTAAGGTAAGATAGGCTCCAGTTTTTGGATGCGTACGACTTTCGTCCGCTGTTTTTAATTTGGTACTGACGCTATAGTAGCCCTCGCTATTTGGCACTAACCCAGCCAATACTCCAATTCAACCTTTTTAGGAGCCACGAAATGTCCGACAGAAAAGCCACCCTTCACGTAGAAGGTATGGACCCCATTGAATTGCCCATTTATTCTGGCAGCACCGGCCCCGATGTTATCGATGTACGCCAACTGGTAAGCAAAGGCCTATTTACCTACGACCCAGGATTTGTGTCAACCGCTTCATGTGAATCCAAAATCACCTACATTGACGGCGATAACGGCATTTTGTTACACCGTGGTTACGCCATTGAAGATTTGGCCGCCAACTCCAATTACCTTGAAACCTGCTACCTATTGGTGCACGGCGAACTGCCAACAGCCGAGCAGCTAGAAGAATTTACTGCTAACATCACCAACAACACCATGGTGCATGAGCAATTAATGCACTTTTTTAATGGCTTCCGTCGTGACGCACACCCCATGGCCATCATGTGTGGCGTTGTGGGTGCTCTGTCTGCGTTTTACCATGACCAACTAGATAATTCGAACCCAGATCACCGGGAAAAAGCCATTCACCGCCTGATTGCAAAAATGCCGACCTTGGCAGCCATGTGTTACAAGTACTCCATCGGTCAGCCGTTTATCTATCCACGCGATGATTTAAACTATGCCGAAAACTTCTTACACATGATGTTTGGCAAACCAACAGCAGAAAGCAACATCGACCCTGTTTTAGCTCGTGCCATGGACAAGATCTTTATGTTGCACGCGGACCACGAGCAAAACGCATCAACCTCGACTGTGCGTTTGGCGGGTTCTTCGGGTGCGAACCCATTTGCCTGTATCGCCTCTGGCATTGCTGCACTATGGGGCCCTGCTCATGGCGGCGCTAACGAAGCCGTACTAGACATGCTCGAAGAAATTGGTGATGTATCCAACATCGATGCCTTTGTTGCCAAAGCCAAAGATAAAAACGACCCATTCCGCCTTATGGGCTTTGGCCACCGTGTTTACAAGAATTTTGACCCACGTGCGACGGTAATGCGCGAAACCTGCGACGAAGTACTAGAGCTCCTGGGCGTAGAAAACGACCCATTACTTCAAATTGCTAAGCGTCTAGAGCAAATCGCCTTAGAAGATGAATACTTTATTCAGCGTAAACTTTACCCCAACGTAGACTTCTACTCTGGCATCATCCTCAAGGCTATCGGCATCCCAACGTCGATGTTTACGGTAATTTTCGCCCTAGCACGTACGGTTGGTTGGATTTCCCACTGGCACGAAATGCTTAACAGTTCGTACCGTATCGGCCGTCCTCGCCAGCTATATACAGGCGAACCTCAGCGCTCATACCCTACCAAGTAGCCTGCATTACTTGGCAGCCTTAAAACCACCTTCGGGTGGTTTTTTTATGCCTATTCATCGCCCAACTGGCACACTCTTTGCAGTAATAACGGTAACGGCTTACTAACGGCTAATGCGCGCCTTTACGCACCATTAACTACCAGCCAAGCAGCCCGAACGCACCATTAGAGTGCATGCTAATAAAGTCAGCCACATCGAGGAGTTACCTTGGATATCACTACTAGTGCAGTCGCCACCCTGGTGCAAAGTTCCAACACCTTATTCATCTTACTGGGCGCCATTATGGTGCTTGCCATGCATGCGGGCTTTGCCTTTTTAGAAGTAGGCACGGTACGTCACAAAAACCAAGTCAATGCCCTAGTAAAGATCATGACCGACTTTGGCTTTTCTTGCCTTGCATACTTTTTTGTTGGTTATTGGATTGCCTACGACCAACACTTCTTTGCTAGTGCCGAAGCACTAAGTGCCAACAACGGTTATGAGCTGGTGAAGTTCTTCTTCTTAATGACCTTTGCGGCCGCCATACCCGCCATAATCTCCGGCGGCATCGCAGAACGAGCTCGCTTCTGGCCTTTGTTAGCGGCCTCGGCTTTAACGGTAGGCCTAGTTTATCCCTTGTTCGAAGGTATTGCCTGGAACGGCAATTATGGTTTCCAAAGCTGGTTAGAAGCCAGCTTTGGCGCTGGCTTTCACGATTTTGCTGGCTCTGTTGTTGTACACGGGGTTGGCGGCTGGTTGGCATTGGTGGCTGTGGTGTTGCTAGGTAATCGTAATGGCCGCTACCGCAAGGGTAAATTAATGGCATTTGCCCCTTCCAGTATCCCGTTCTTAGCTCTGGGGTCTTGGATACTCACCATCGGCTGGTTTGGCTTTAACGTGATGTCTGCACAAACCTTAGACGGCATCAGTGGTTTGGTGGCAGTCAACACATTAATGGCCATGGCCGGTGGCACGATCGCTGCCTTGGTAGTCGGCAAAAACGACCCAGGTTTCGTTCACAACGGTCCACTGGCAGGTTTAGTGGCAGTATGTGCAGGTTCTGACCTTATGCATCCCATCGGCGCTTTGGCAGTAGGTTTAATTGCTGGCGGATTGTTTGTATATGCCTTCATCCTCACTCAAAATCGCTGGAAGATCGATGACGTGCTAGGTGTGTGGCCATTACACGGTTTGTGTGGCGTGTGGGGTGGCATTGCCGCTGGCATCTTCGGTTTGGAAGCCTTAGGCGGATTAGGTGGCGTTAGCTTGATGTCGCAACTAATAGGCACGGCACTAGGTCTAACCATCGCAGTCGTCGGTGGCATACTGGTGTATGGCGGTGTGAAGATGGCGATAGGTTTGCGTTTAAGCGAAGAACAAGAGTTTAACGGCGCCGACTTAAGTATTCATAAAATCGGCGCTACGTCGACTGACTAACCGCTAGCCTTTATCTAACCAAGGATTAAAGCTCGCTTTGTCCTTGGTTTCTGGCTTCACTTCTGGCTTAGCAGTCACCGCCTCAAGTCGCGCAACAGGCTTATCAGCCAGCTGAGCGGCTTCCCTAGCCTTAGCTGCAGGTTGAGACGTTGCATAGTCTGCGTTATAGAATTCCGACTCGACAACCACTTCAGGCTTATACTTTCGAATTTCCCAACAGCGGTGAATTTTCTTATTACGACCAAAGTCCTTGTCTAAGGTTTGCTCGCTGATATCCACAACATGATTATGCTGCTCAACCTTTTCATCCAGTTCAAAACGACGGTAGTTGGTAGAGAAGATCAACAAACCATCTTCGGCCAACAAGTCCATCACCTTATGGATCATCCACGCATGGTCACGCTGAACATCTAACACACCTACCATTTTCTTTGAGTTTGAAAAGGTCGGTGGATCAAGGAAAATTAAGTCATATTCACCTTTATGGCTCTTAATAAATTCCATACAATCGTGCTGCTCAAAACGATGCACTTGATCGCTAAAACCGTTCAAGGCAAGGTTCTTTTTACCCCAAGACAAATAAGTCGCAGACATGTCCACACTCAAGGACTTATGGGCTCCGCCCTGTACCGCATGCATGGTTGCTGTGCCGGTATAACAAAACAAGTTCAAGAAACGTTTAGCCTGGGCCTGCTGTTGGATTTTTTGGCGTACTGGGCGATGGTCTAAAAATAAACCGGTGTCTAAATAATCATTAAGGTTGACCAGCAGCTTACAGCCACCCTCTTGCACCTGTATATATTCGCCTTTCTCATCGTGAGTCTCGTACTGGCCCTTACCGGTTTGCTGGCGGCGCTGCTTTAGCACGATACGCTCTGCAGGAACCTGCATGGCCTGGGGCAGCGCCAACATCACTTCTTCTAAACGGCGCTGGGCTTTTTCTGCGTCGACACTTTTAGGCGCGGCATACTCTTGCACGTGCAACCAATCGCCATATACGTCTATCGCAACAGCGTACTCAGGCATATCTGCATCGTATAAGCGATAACACTCAATTTTTTCTTGCTTCACCCATTTACTCAACTGTTTGCGGTTTTTCACCACACGGTTAGCAAACATTTGCGCACCTTCACTGAGGGCTTGCAATGGAATTTCACCGGTGGCTTCTCGGCGATCGGCAAATCGGTTAGTTGATTCTAGGTTATACATTAACAACGAACTTTTAATGGCTCCATTGTAAAAGGCATATTGTTTATGGGAGCGTAAACCCACTGCTTTGCCTAGCTCTAAGTTGCCGGTAAACACACCCAATTGCCAGCCAACAAAATCCTGACTTAGGCGCTCACCCAAGTGCTGATATAAATACTGAATGTCGGCCACTTCACTCAACCGCTCACCGTAAGGTGGGTTAGTAATCACCAAACCAACCTGTTGCTCCGCCTTGTGGGTGAGTGGTTTTAAATCTTTAAGCTCTCGATGACTAACGCGAATACGGTCTGTCATGCCAGCTTGTTTTAGGTTTTCACGACACTTAGAGACCGCTTTTGGTTGCCCGTCATAACCATGGATTTCGCTGGTAGAAGCGGCTTCGCCTGCTTCTCTGCGTAGCTCTGCAGCGTCCCAAACTTCACGCCATAGCTCTACATTGTGTTGCTTCCACGTCTGTAGGCCAAAACGCCACCTTAACAAACCAGGCGCTGTGTCAGATGCCATCATGGCCGCTTCGATCAAAAACGTACCAGAACCACACATAGGATCCATTAGCGGCTTACCAGCGGCCGCCATGGCAGGCCAACCAGCCCGAATCAACAAGGCGGCAGCAAGGTTTTCTTTGAGCGGTGCCATACCACCTTCACGGCGATAGCCACGCTTGTGTAAACTCTCGCCGGATAAATCGAGGCTAATACGCACTCGGCCTTTGGTAACAAAAACGTTAATACGAATATCGGGTTCTTGTTTTGAAATATTGGGTCGTAACTCACCTTTAGCGCGAAATTGATCAACAACGGCATCTTTTACTTTCAGCGCACCAAAGTGCGTATTATCGATGCCTCGCATACGGCCTGCGTAGTCGACTAAGAAGGTTTGATCACTATCAAAGTGCTCAGTCCAATCCACCTTACCTATGGCGTCATAAAGCTCGTCTACGCTATCTACGGCTTCATCGTGTAACAACATCAATACACGGTTAGCCAAACGGCTCCACAAACAGGCGCTATAGCCTACCTTTAAGTCACCATTAAAATAGACGCCACCTTGGGTAAGCTTGAGATCTTCAGCACCTAAGGGGCTAAGTTCATCAGCTAGGATAGACTCCATGGCTTTGGGGCAAGTGGCAAAAAAGGCGTAGGTCATAGGAAAGTACTGCAGTGATAAAAGTGGAGGCGCAGTATAACACCAAATGTATGCTGAGGTAGGAGTTCCCGCGCAAGGCACGGGAACTCGCATCTAAAGGACGTTAAGAGATGACTAGAGGCAAGACAGTTGCAGACAATACTACCGCAGTAATTAAAAAACCGACCAATACGCAAAGGCCTACGGTAACAATCGATATACTGAAGAAGAAACCACGCTCTTCAGAAACGTTCATCATCACTGGTACGCCTACGAACATGAGGTAACAAGACATGGCTGTGGCTGCCATAATCACGCCCACATCGAGCCACAAAACAGGTAATAGGCCGACAACGCCAGCAATCAACACCGGTGAAGCAACAAATGTAGCCAACACCATGCATGTATCAAAACTTGAGCGGGAACCGTAGGTTCGCTCCATCCAATGAATACCAGTGGCTAAACCAGCAACACCCACCAGGATCGCCAAATACATGGCCACAGCAATAGGCAGAGCGCTGGCAATAGTTAGGGTGTGGTAAGCACTGCCGCCATGACTCCAGCCCATTTGTGTGGTGCCGATAAAGAAAGCAGCTGGGGGTATCAACGCCAGCCAGATAAGCTGTGCAGTGTAACAGTGTATAAGCGTGTAGTTTTGGCGACGAATTCGACGCCACGCTCGTTGGGGCTGGTATACCAAGTCCCAAATGTATTCAAAAATCATAATTATTCCAATCTGGATTATTTTTATTAGTCAGATATGTAACACAAGCTTATTCACCAAACTTATAATGAACATCGCTTATGCCACACCTCTTGTATAGCAAATTTAGCTAAACAAGGAAAGACAAAACTACCCAAATTATGATTTTTATGGCCCTCAACCGCTAACCCAGCTTAAATCGGCAAATAGTGGTCCACAAGCAACAATACAAACAACACCATGAGGTAAATGATTGAAAACCAAAAGGTCTTCATGGCCTGCTGATAGGCGCCACGATAGAGCTTCCAAGCCCAATATAAGAAGCGCATATTGAGCAAGGTAACGCCGACCAAATAGATAAATCCACTCATGCCCACGACATAGGGCAACATGGTGGAAATCACCAATAAGACGGTATACAACAACACCTGCAAGCCAGTAAATTCTAGGCCATGGGTGACTGGCAACATGGGCACTTCCACTTTGGCATATTCATCACGTTTATGAATAGCTAAGGCCCAAAAATGGGGTGGCGTCCAGGTGTAAATAATCAACACCAATAACAACGCATTGGGGTCCACAGTACCGGTAACGGCCGCCCAACCCAACAAAGGAGGCATGGCACCAGCGATACCACCGATAACAATATTCTGCGGTGTGGCTCGCTTCAAGTAAAGGGTATACACCAGCGCATATCCCACCGATGAGGCCAGTGTAAGCCAAGCAGTCAAAGGGTTAATCAATACGTAGAGGATGCCCATGCCTAACACCGCTAAAACAGCAGCGAAGATTAACGCATGGGCTGGCGCTACCTTGCCTTTTGCCACGGGTCGATTGTGGGTGCGGCCCATTTGGCCATCAATACGGCGGTCGATGACATGATTCACCACAGCTGCAGACGCAGCGGCCATAGCAATGCCCAAGTTACCCCACACCAGCACATCCCAAGGCACCATAGCGGGCACGGCCATAAACATACCCACCAGGGAAGTCAGTAGCATCAATAAGACTACGTTGGGTTTGCACATTTCGTAGTAGTCGCGCCAGTTCAACTTAGGCTTAGGGGTAGTAGTTTCAAAACTCATCAAGCTGTCCTCGGCCAGAATGGGCCACGTAATTAAGGCTCACGGCGAGCACAAATAAACATGCACCACCAAAATTGTGCGCCACAGCCACAGGCAAAGGCAATAGATAAAAGATATTTGCCAAACCTAAGGCAAACTGGAGCATAAATAGTACAATAAAGGCTAACCCGAAGCGCCGTAAACGACGGTCTTTCTGGCTCATCAAACGGTAGCTACTGAGCAGTAAAAATAATCCCAAAACAATAGCGCCGTAACGGTGTAATACATGAATCGCTTGGCGCGCCTCACTATTCATTAAACCACCAAGGTAATTTGGCCCTAGAGATTGTGTCAGGTTAAAGCCTTGTGAAAAGTCCATTTCGGGCCACCAAGAGCCATTACAATCGGGCAAACTCGAACAGGCTAAGGCCGCGTAATTAGAGCTCATCCAACCACCCAAAAACACCTGTAACACAACCAATAACAGGGCCGTAAACGCCCATAATTTAAGCCGGCCATGGCGCATATTAGTTAACCGCAAGGGTTTGGCTGCCCTACCCATTCGGCGTAACTTAATGAGCAACACTGTTAACAAACTGGCCGTAATAAAACCGCCAAATAAATGTGCAGTAACAACCTGGGGCCATAGCTTCCAGGTGACCGTCCATGCGCCAAATGCGCCTTGCAGAATAACCATAGCCAACAGGGCTTGGGTTAATACAAACGGGTAATATAAACGCTTACGTTGGCCCCAAGAAAAGGCCGCTAAAATCAATATAACTAAGCCTAATGTGGACGCAAAATAACGGTGCGTCATTTCCATCCAGCCCTTGGCTGGCTCAACCGGCGCGTCCGGAAATAGCGCTTGAGCCGAGGCTATTTCAGCGGCTGTTTCAGGTACCAATAAAGACCCATAACAGCCAGGCCAGTCAGGGCAACCCAAACCGGCATCAGCCAACCGTGTCCACGACCCCAAAACAATAACGCAGATCACAAGCGCTAAGGCAATGTAAGTTAAAGACACACTCCACTTGGGAGCAATAACCGAGGTATTCATAGTCACTTATTAACCTATGTTGGAGTTTTTAAGCAGTTTCTTTAAATCTTTAAGCAACTCTTTACCTGCAAAGTCAAAGCCGTAGTGCATCATTATGTTACCCAAAGGGTCAACCAAATAAATACCATGGCCCTTTATAAAGGTGTCTGGAGCAAGGCTCTCTAGCTGGATCAAAGCGGGGTAATCTAACGCCATTTGTGTTTTATCTTGGCCTTGTTGGTTAACGATCAGGCGAGTCACTCGGTGCGCTTCTTTGCCCAAAGCCACATGAATTTGGCGTAATAAGTGAGTCGCTTCCGCACAAGCGGCCAAACACTCGGGCTGCGCCAGGTAAACCACGAGCCAACGTTTATCAGCTTCTTGTTGAGACCAACCACTGCTATCTGAGGTCTGTAACTGCGCGTCTTGCAGCTGTTGTGGTGGCAATAATAGCTCACCGAAATTTGTCCTGCCGTCGGGCACTGCCCAAAGGTTAAAATACATGATCATGGCAATCATTAATGGAATTGCCGTCACTGCAAACACAGCGTACAAGGTAAATCGATTACTTTTATTGGACCTCATTCATGGGCCTTTAATTATTTTTTTAATGTCTTTCACTAACGTAATGGCGAATAAAATACTCGATAAATATATAGTAAACAAAGGGTTAAAGCTAGGCCAAACCATTGCCACGCATAGCCCAAATGTTTTGCAGAGGTCATGCTGCTGGCCTGCCAGTGAGGCGTTAATAACGCCGGGCTCGGCGCGTCCAACATCAGCACCCAAGGTAACAGCGGCAGCTTAAATTGTTGCTGTAACTGAGGTAAATCCAACGCTTGTACCAATTGAGGGTAATCACTGGTATATACATCCGCTGCCAATTGATAAGGGTTAGCGGTGTTCGGCACTAATCGACCGGTTAAGGTAACATTGCCCTTTGGCCACTGCATGCTTGGCAACGGGTTACGTTGGCCATTGGAGGCAAACCATCCTCGATTGACCAATAATAACTCAGGCCCAACCGCCACCACACCGATTGCATCGTACCCTACCTTACCCTTTACCACTTGATTATCTCTAAACCAGACATAGGGCTTGATAAACTGAGCGTTGAGTGTCACCCTTTGATAATCGACCAAAGCAGTTAGGCTGTCGCCAGGTGCCTTATGGAGCGCCTGCTCTAAGGCCGCCAGACTCAAAGCAAGCTCATCTTTTTGTTGTGCTCGATCAAGTTGCCAAACGCCTAACACCAAAGTCAGCGGCAAAAAAAACAATGTGAATACAGATAAGGCCCAATGATGCCTTACTTTAGTTACAACCGTCATGAAATACACCAACTGAGGTTCTTTGTATGATCAAAATCGTGATTGCCATAATACTATTATTGGCGCTAATCAGCCTTACCAGCGGCTTCTTCTTTTTAATCAAAGACGGCGCCAAATCTACCCGCCTACTTACATCGTTAAAATACCGCATCGGGCTTATCGTGCTATTAATTGCAGTAGTTATTTACGGCTTTTGGAGTGGCCAATTAGTCACTCATTCACCATGGGCTGCCATTCATTAAAAAAGGCAGCCTTAAAGCTGCCTTTTTAGGTTACCCTCTTCTGTTTACATTATATAAACGAAGATAAACAAACCCACCCACACCATGTCCACAAAGTGCCAATACCAAGAGGCAGCTTCAAACCCAAAGTGCTGCTCTGGCGTAAAGTGGCCCTTACAAATACGTAGCAACATTACAAACAAAATAAACGCGCCAATGGTAACGTGAGCGCCGTGGAAACCGGTAAGCATAAAGAAGGTCGAACCATAAATACCAGAATCTAAAGTTAAACCTAACTCTGTATAGGCTTCAATGTATTCCATCACCTGATAATAAACAAAGATAGCACCAAGAATAACAGTGAATGCCAACCAAAAAATGGTACGCCCACGCTGCATCGCTCTTAGGGCATGGTGAGCAATGGTTAGCGTGACACTAGATGACATCAACAGCACAGTATTGAGTAGCGGGATATGCCACGGGTCAATCACTGCGTTCGGGCCAGGTAAGTCGGCACCTGCTGGGTTATTAAACATAGGCCAAGCGTAATCAAAGTCGGGCCACAACATATGAGTTACGGCTTTGTCACCTTGGCCATCTAACCACGGACCGGCCCACTGACGCACATAAAGCAGCGCCCCAAAGAAGGCGGCAAAAAACATTACCTCAGAGAAGATAAACCAGCTCATACCCCAACGGAATGAACGATCCATTTGCGGGCTGTACATACCTGCCCGGCTTTCGGTAACGACTTTACTGAACCATGTAAAAAGCACATAGGCTAATAACAAAGCCCCTGCAAAAAACACATAATGCGGAAACGCATAACCTGCTACGCCTGCGCTCATTTGATTTATCATGCCACCGGCGCCCGATGCCATACCAAACAAACCTAAACTCGCCACTATTGGAAAATGACTGCTCTCTGGTACGTAATAACTGGATGTTGCCATGTATTGCTCCTTGGTCGAAGACTTATTATTGGGCTGTAAAATACAACCTTAAATTTGTTTTAAAAGGCGCGAAGCTCACTTTTCAGCAAAGGCTCCCGCATCAAATATTGTATAAGACATAGTCACCGTACGAATATGCGGTGGCAGCTGCGGATCAAGAGCAAAGATAAGCGGCATTTTGCGCCCTTCTCCTGCTGCTAACGTTTGCTGACTAAAACAGAAACATTCTGTTTTTTGCACATACTCCGTGGCTTCCGACGGCGATACACTCGGTACCGCTTGGCCTACCATGTCTTGCAGAGTTGGGTTCAAAGCCCAAAACTCCACCTGCGTCCATGCCCCTGGGTGAACTTCAATTTCCTCTTGAAGTGCTTCAAACTCCCATGGCATACCCGCATTATTTGTAGTAATAAACTGCACTTTAATGGTACGACTAGTATCTACCCAGTGTTCAACGCGTTCAACAGGACCGGTAACCTTACCGTTGATACCTGTAAATTCGCAAAACACATCGTACAAAGGCACCAATGCAAAGCCAAAGCCAAACATGGCAACCGCCGCCAACACGAGCTTTAAGGCGGTTTTACCTGCCTTAAAGCCTGTTTTTGGTGAGTCTGTCACTACTTAACTTCTGG
>JAPYOS010000007.1:124117-125393 GCA_029938085.1 Oceanospirillaceae bacterium
GCGTACATAAAGAACAGTTCTGTTTGGAGCGGCAAACCCACGGTAAACATGTGGTGTGCCCAAACTATAAACGACAAGAAGGCGATTGAGGAAGTGGCATATACCATCGACGCATAACCAAATAACGGTTTGCGTGCAAAAGTAGGAATAATCTGCGACACAATACCAAACGCCGGCAAAATCATAATATACACTTCAGGATGACCAAAGAACCAGAACACGTGCTGGAATAATACCGGGTCACCGCCACCTGCAGCATCGAAGAAACTGGTGCCAAAGTGAATATCCATCAACATCATGGTTACCACACCCGCCAACACAGGCATTACAGCGATCAGAAGATAAGCCGTAATTAACCATGTCCAGACAAACAGCGGCATCTTCATCAAGGTCATGCCCGGCGCCCGAAGGTTAAGGATGGTGGCAATGATATTGATGGCACCCATAATGGAAGAAATACCCATCATGTGTACACCAAAAATGAAGAAAGTTACGCTGCTCGGTGCGTAGGTAGTGGACAATGGAGCGTAAAATGTCCAACCAAAGTTAGGCGCACCGGCTTCGGTAAATAAGGTGAACAACAACATGCCAAAGGCAAATGGTAAAATCCAAAAGCTCCAGTTGTTCATCCGTGGTAGGGCCATGTCTGGCGCACCTACCATCATTGGCACCATCCAGTTAGCCAGACCAACAAAGGCCGGCATAATAGCGCCAAACACCATGATCAAACCATGCATGGTGGTCATTTGGTTAAAGAATTCAGGTTCGATGAGCTGCATACCCGGCTGAAATAATTCAGTACGAATAATGAGCGCCATAGTACCGCCGATAAACAGCATGGTAAAAGCGAACCAAAGGTACATAGTACCAATGTCTTTATGGTTAGTAGTGAATACCCAGCGCATGATGCCTTTAGCAGGCCCATGATGGCCGTGATCGTCGTGATGAGCGGTCGCAGTTGTCATAATCTAGCCTCCTATTGTTTCGCGTCAATGATCATTTTTGGAGTCACCGTATCGCCGGTATCATTACCCCAAGCGTTACGCTCATAAGTAATTACCGCGGCTAAATCCACTTCGCTTAGCTGAGCTGCAAAGGCCTGCATAGCGGTGCCAGATTTACCGTTGATAACGATATCGATGTGCGCTGCCATATCGCCAGTGGCGATGGGGCTACCCACTAGGGCGGGGAACACACTACCCATACCCGCTCCCTCTACGCCGTGACAGGCTGCACAACTACGGGCATAAACTTCAGCACCTTTAGTCATCAGTTC
>JAPYOS010000007.1:125493-151241 GCA_029938085.1 Oceanospirillaceae bacterium
CGTGACAGGCTGCACAACTACGGGCATAAACTTCAGCACCTTTAGTCATCAGTTCGTCGTGGCTAAAGTCACCTAAGGCGGCCGCGGCTTCAGCTTCGTCTGCAGCACGCTGATCTACCAACCAAACTTCATATTCTGCTGGTGTAACAGCTTCTACAACAATCGGCATAAAGCCATGATCAACACCACATAGCTCGGCACATTGCCCCCGATACAACCCTTCTTGGCCTTCTGGAATGATAACCCAAGATTCATTGACGTAACCCGGTATAGCATCTTTTTTAACCGCTAGTTCTGGCACCCACCACGAGTGGATAACGTCATTAGAAGTGAGTAAAAATCGAACTTTTTTGCCGGTTGGCACAACCACATGATTATCAACCTCAAGCAAATAATTTTCACCTTTAGCCGTGCGATCGTATATTTCGTCTTGGCTGGTGGTTAGATTACTAAAAAAACCTACGTCTTCGCCAAGGTAGTCGTATTGCCACTTCCATTGATGTCCTGTGATCTTAATATCAATCTCAGCATCGGCGATATCATACATTTGAATGAGAGTAGAAGTCGCTGGCACTGCCATAGCAATAAGAATTGCAGTAGGCACGGCTGTCCATAACAGCTCTAGGCCGAGACTTTCGTGGAACTGAGAGGCTTTTGCTCCCTTTGATTTCCGGTGTTTGAAAATGGAGTAGAACATCACTCCAAAAACCACTACGCCAATCCAGACGCAAACCCATAAAATAAGCATATGCAAGTCGTAAATAGATTGACTTACTTCTGTGACTCCTTGAGGCATATTCAGTTCCCAATCTGCCATAGCAGCGGGTGCTGAAACCAAACTCAAGACTACAGAACTTAGGCGCTGCCAAGTTCTTGAAAACATACCTGCCCTCCTTATTATTTTTGTGGGGGGGTGTTAGTTAGTTGGACCTAAAAACGATGATATTTAGGGTGACACAAAAATTATCAATTAAGGGGGTAATAATCAAGCATTATTTTGAGTATTTTCCTAGACTTAAGTATGAGGAAGCGCACTATTAACAGCAGTCAAAACGATAATTACAAATACTACTAAAGTACCCAAACCTATATATATCATACGCTCCAGGCCACCTTCATTAAGGTCTTGTTCACGCTTTTCATTAGATTGGATGCCAATTAGGCCCGCTAACACGCTTTGGGCGTAACTTAACAACCATCGCCAGCCACTTTTTTGTTGCGGCATTATTGCTCTCCCCTTAATTAACTAGTTAACTCTCTATAGGCCGTCACACATTCTTTTACCAAGCTTGGCCCTTGGTAAATTAAGCCACTGTAGACTTGTACCAACTTGGCTCCCGCGGCCATTTTTTCCAATGCATCAGCGCCGCTGGAAATACCACCCACACCAATAATTGGCACTTGATCGGCTAATATCGCGTACAAATCAGCAATAGTTTGAGTCGACTTATGTTTGACTGGCGCACCACTTAGGCCACCTGCCTCGTCACCATGGGTTAAGTGCTCAACCCCTACCCGGCTCAAGGTGGTGTTAGTGGCGATCACTGCATCCATTTTTTGCTCTAGTACACAATGGGCTACGCCTTGTAATTGCTCAGCATCCATATCCGGTGCAATTTTTACGGTGAGCGGTACATATCGGCCGTGCTGCTCAGCAAGCACCGCCTGCTCTTGCTTGAGGGCCGACAACAACTGATTGAGCGACTCACCATATTGTAGGTCACGCAAACCTGGAGTGTTAGGAGACGAGATATTAACCGTAATGTAGCTGGCGTATTGATACACCTTTTGCATACAAATAATGTAATCGTTAGCCGCGTCTTCTACCGGCGTATCAAAATTCTTGCCGATATTAATACCCAGCACACCATCAAACTTGGATTTTTTGAGGTTGGCAATTAAACCATCCACACCATCATTGTTAAAACCCATACGATTAATGATGCCTTGCGCATCGGGTAAACGAAACATGCGTGGTTTAGGGTTGCCGGGCTGTGGCCTAGGGGTCACCGTGCCAACTTCTACAAAACCAAAACCCAATGCCGCCAAACCATCAATGGCGGCGGCATTTTTATCTAACCCGGCAGCCAAGCCTATAGGGTTAGGGAAGTCGATTCCCATCACCGTCACGGGTGCGTCTGGCACACTCGGCATTAATGCCGGTAACAGGCCCAGCCTGGCACCTGCTGCCAAGCCTTCTAGGGTTAATTCATGAGCCGTCTCGGCAGACAATTGGAACAATAAACTACGAGCAATGGAATACACGACAGAACCTCTAAACTAAACAAAATTTACCTATTTAGTGGTTATTATAGCCTATGCTCCATCAAGGTTACATTTGAATACAAAGCACAACAGACAAAAAACTAAATACTTGGCTAGGGTTACACAAGTACCTCACCATACCAACACTAAGTTGGGGCACAAGCGATACACTAAAACCCACTCCACATTGCTAGGTTAAGAATATGCGCAATCAAGAACTGCCAGAAATCGACGAACACACCACCGTTAACGAACTAGCCGATATCGTCCGTCAATTGGAGCAATCGTTAACCTTACGTATTTATGATGATCACAACGAGGCATTTGGTGCCATTCGTTTAGTCAGTGCTGACGAACTCGAGCAGATAGATCGCCTTCGTCAGCAGCCACAGAGCTCATCGATGCACTAGGCGCTGTCTTGCACCAACTGGCGTAACGACACCAAGTTTTGCATACGTTTGCCCTGTTCGAAACAAAGGTGGGCCTGTGGGTATACGCGGCCCAACAACTTAAGCCATTGTTTAATACGCGCGTCTTGGTACTTAACCTCTACCGTTGCCTCTACCAGATCAATAAAATAAAGCACCGTCGGCACTAAGGCGGTCCAATTCCACGCTTGATGAGGCTGATCAGCTTGCTGATGGGCTATTTGCAAGGCTAGGTCGGGCTTCCACACCAAACCTCTGCCGATCATCACGTCATCACTGCCACTAGCCTGCTTGCAAGCTTCGTAATCTGCCGGCGTCCAGACTTCGCCGTTGGCAATAACCGGGATGCTCACGTGCTGACGAATTTTATTAATCCATTGCCAATGCGCAGGTGGCCGATATCCTTCAACCTTTGTACGTGCGTGAACTGTGAGTTCGTTAGCCCCAGCGTCAGCAATACCTTTGGCATTGTCTAAGGCTAAGTCTTTGGTGGCAAAACCAAGCCGCATTTTGGCACTCAACCAGGCGTCATCACCGATGGCTTGCCTTACCGTAGCCACGATATGCGCCACCCGTTGAGGCTCCTGCAGCAAGATAGCCCCGCCTTGGCTACGGTTTACCGTTTTGGCAGGACAACCAAAGTTTAAATCAACGCCAGGAGAACCCAATTCTAGTGCCCGCACCGCATTAGCAGCCAAGGCCTTGGGGTCGCTACCTAACAATTGAATACGCACCGGCACCCCAGCCGGCGTTTTACAACCGTTGGCCAGTTCGGGGCATAAGCGCTTAAATACTTTAGGCGGCAGCAGCTGAGTAGTCACGCGGATAAATTCGGTGACACATAAATCAATGCCGCCAATTCGAGTGAGACAATCACGAAGAATGTCGTCGGCTAGACCTTCCATAGGTGCTAATACAATGCGACTCACAAACTTGCCTCAATCTCTACTTCGCAGCAACCTATAGCTCTGCTAACATAGTACTCCCAGTTACTTGGGGTCATCGTTTTTTTACTCAATAGGCACATCATGTTTACCGGAATTGTCCAAGGCCAAGGCCACATTGAATCCACTGTAGAAGGCCAAGGCCAACGCAGCTTTAATATTCGTTTACCTGCCGCCATGAGCATGGATGTTGCTATTGGCGCCAGCATCGCTATCAATGGCACTTGCCTTACCGTAACCGCCCAAAACAGCAATCTGTTTAGCTTTGATGTGATTGGCCAAACATTGAAACTAACCAACTTAGGATTGCTTGAACAAGGCCAGTTAGTGAACGCCGAACGTTCACTTAAATACGGCGATGAGATCGGCGGCCATATTATATCGGGGCATGTATCGGTAGCGGTACAAATTAGCCGTGTAGACCAGCAGCAAGATAACACAACCATTTGGTTTAACTTGCCTGAAGCCCACAAAAAACACGTATTGCCTCAGGGCTTTATTGGCCTCAATGGGTGTAGCCTTACCGTTGCTGATGTCACTGATACCCAGTTTTGCGTATGCCTTATTCCTGAAACCTTACGCGCCACCGGCTTTGGTACGGCTAAGGTTGGCGAACAGGTAAACATGGAAATAGACCACCAGACTCAAACTATAGTGGCTACTGTAGAGCGGGTGCTAGCGCAGCGCGCCCACTAACCCGTCTCTGCGAGCGCAGCAGTCCATCTGCTGCTGCAGCAATTCGCCCAATGCATCAATCTGGCTTTGCGCTTGGTTGAGAGCGGGAATATAATTGAGACTTAGGCCGCCTGCAGCATTGAAGTGCTGGGCAAAGCCAATCGCTACTTCCTCTAAGGTTTCCAAACAGTCCACCGCAAAACCCGGACAAATCACGTCCACCTGCTGATGGCCCTGTTGTGCTAATTGCGTCAGGATATCATCTGTATAGGGCTGCAGCCACGGCTGATAACCGAACCGAGACTGAAAACAGACACTATAATCAGCATTTTTTAAACCCAGTTTTTGCACCAGCAAGGCAGCCGTCTGCACACACTGTTGATAATATGGATCACCTTTTTTACGTGTAGCCTCAGGTGTTCCATGAAACGAAATCAATAAGTGATTCGCTTGTTTTTGTTGACCCGCATGAGCTAGAACAGACGCCGCCAGCGCGTCTATATGCAGTGTTTGATCATGATAATCGCCAATCAAATTCATCGGTATTTGGCACTTCAGCTCATGTGCCGCACGCACATACGCATCTTCCACGGCCGCCGTAGTGGTGGTAGAGTACTGTGGAAATAGCGGTAATAGCACCACCCTTTCCACACCCGCCTGCATCAACTTTTGTAACGCTGATACTAGGCTAGGGTTACCATAGGTCATGCCTAGTTGCACACAGCAATCGAGCTGCTGAGTATCAGCCCATGCCTGTAGCGACGTTTGAATGGCTCGGCTATAGACCGTTAACGGCGCACCTTCATCTAACCAAATTTTTTTATACAAGGCGGCCGAACGTGGCGGCCGTTTACGCAAAATAATGCCGCGTAAAATAGGCTGCCAAAACAAGGCCGGCAGATCTACGACACGTCGGTCAGACAGAAATTGTTTTAAATAAGGTTTAACCGCCTCTGCAGTGGGCGCATCTGGCGAACCTAAGTTCACCAACAACACCCCCACTTTTCGCCCTTTATTTTGCTCTAATATCGCCATAATTATTGTGCCTTTTGGCTTAATTGGCAGCCAAAGATTTACTAACCACTTCAAATACATCTTTACTAAGGTCAGCTTGGCTCAAACGGGTGAGCTGGGCTTGCATCAGCTGTTGGCGATCCGGCGTATGGCGCTTATAACGACCTAATGGTTTCGCCAAGTTAGCGGCCATCATGGGGTTAATGCCGTCCAAGCGCAGCACCATATCGGCAACAAACTCATAACCACTGCCGTTGGCAGCGTGAAAATTAATAACACTACGAATAAAGCCGCCAACCACACTGCGCACCTTGTTGGGGTTACGAATATCAAACGCCGCATGGTCTAGCAAGGCTTTCACCTGAGCTAACCGGCCTGCTAAGTTAGCGCCAGCCTGCATAGCAAACCACTGATCTACCACCTGTGCATCCGTATGCCAGCGCTGGTAGAAATCGGCCAATAGCGGCGCTGAGATTTGTTCATCCGGCAAGCTGATGAGAATCTGTAACGCAGCACCCACATCAGTCATGTTAGCCTGTAGTTGATATTGCGCTTGTGCCAAGGCTTGATACTGCGGCTTAGCTAAGCAGTTTAGGTAAGCCAAGCAACTATTTTTTAACGCACGCTGACCAATGGCTTGACCGGTCTGGCTAAACGGGCCCACATCGTGACAGCGCTGGTAACAAGCCAATAATGGCGCTTCTAATGCCATTGCAATGGCCTTACGCATGAATTCACGACTGGTATGGATAGATTCAACATCCACCGTAGTTTGAGTTTCTGCTAAGTACGCCTCGCTAGGCAACTGCATTAACTTGGCCACCATGGCCGAGTCTAACTCTGAATTAGTTAAACTGGCAGACAACATATCTACTAAAGCGCTGGTTAAAGGCGCTTGTTTGTTAGGTGACGCCATCACTGCTTCTGTCGCCTCAATCAACAACCGCTGGCTCGCTTCCCAGCGGTTGAAGCCATCTTGGTCATGGCTAGCTAAAAACAATAACTGGGCCTGAGTATAGTCATACACCAATTTAACCGGTGCAGAAAAACCCCGTAACAACGAAGGTGTAGGCGCTTCGGTACAGCCGGTAAACACAAAACTTTGTTGGTTTTGGGTAATGTCCAACACACACTCGATGCCAAAGATGCTCGCATCATCCTGTAGTTGCAACGGCATGGGTTGGCCAACTGCGTTGAGCAACGCCATGCGCAATGGCATATGGAACGGCAACTTGTGTTCACACTCGGCTGTGGCAGGTGTACTTTGAGCCACCGTGAGGCAGTATTCTTGGGTCTCATGGTCATAGGTATCAGTAACCGTTAAGGTCGGGGTACCCGCCTGACAGTACCAACGCTTAAACTGTGTTAGATCAACGCCACTAGCGTCACTCATGGCCGCTACAAAATCGTCGGTAGTCACCGCTTGACCGTCATGGCGGTCAAAATAGAGGTCACTGCCCTCACGGAACCGGTCTGCACCCAATAATGTGCGTAGCATGCCAACCACTTCGGAGCCTTTTTCATACACAGTAACAGAGTAGAAGTTATTTATTTCCATGTAAGATGCAGGCCGAATGGGATGCGCCATAGGGCTGGCATCTTCGGCAAATTGGTGGGTACGCAATATGGTTACATCATCAATGCGTTTAACCGCAGCGGAATATGTGTCGGCGGTATATTGCGCGTCCCTATAGACAGTAAACCCTTCTTTCAAACTGAGCTGAAACCAATCACGGCAAGTCACACGGTTACCCGACCAGTTATGAAAATATTCGTGCGCCACAATGCCTTCTATACGTTCGAACATGGCGTCGCTGCTAGTGGCAGGGTCGGCCAGCACACAATCGGAATTGAATATATTCAAGCCCTTATTTTCCATGGCGCCCATGTTGAAGTCATCGACTGCCACAATCATGAACAAGTCTAAATCATATTCTCGGCCATAATTTTGCTCATCCCATAACATTGAGCGTTTGAGCGACTCCAGAGCATGATCACACTTATGACCATTGTGTGCTTCAACAAAGATCTGTAAATCAACCTTGCGCCCAGAACGGGTGGTAAATTGGTCTTCCTGTTTAACTAAATCGCCTGCCACCATGGCAAACAAATAGGCCGGTTTAGGGAACGGATCATGCCAAACAGCAAAATGCTCGCCATCGTCTAAATCGCCCTGCTCTACCGGGTTGCCGTTGGCGAGTAGGACTGGATAAGTGGCTTTGGGTGCACTGATGCGCGTGGTAAATACCGACAAAGCATCCGGGCGGTCTAAGTAATAGGTGATATTCCGAAAACCTTCGGCTTCGCACTGGGTACAAAACATGCCACCTGATTTATACAAGCCTTCTAAACTGGTGTTATGTTGAGGCTGAATCAAACACTCTGTGGTGAGTAAAAATTCGTTAGGGCATGGGTCAACACACAGGTTAGCACCCTGCATATCGTAGCTGTCCTGCTCCAATACTAAACCATCCAGCATCACTTCTTGCAGCTTAATGTCTTTGCCGCCAAACAACACCAGTGGCGCGCTTTGGTTGCTAGACTTAGGATTACGTTGCATTTTTAAACGCGCAACCACCGAGGTGTACTCTTCACCAATACGAATATCCAAATCGGTTGTAACAATAACAAAATCTGGCACTTGGTAGTCGGCTAGATAAATAACTTGGGCGTCTGTTTTCATGAGCTAAATTGCACCAAATAGGAGGAATATTTACGAATATTAATAACCGCAGTATCAAAAATGAGGTATTGACCTTTAATACCCATCAACCGACCTTCAAGTACCGGTTCCTTGTCCAGGTTGTGAGACACGATTTTGGTGGGATATTCAAGCACTGGGTAGCGCATACTAATCGCTGGAGTATCGAGCCACTGGTAATCGGTGTGGTTTAAATTGCCCAACAAAGCCTCAAGGTCCGCTTCGGCCTGGTTCAACAAGGCATCTGCCGCATGGGCAAGATCAACCTGTTCAGCATCGCCTTTGAGTAGTTTCCGCCAATTGGTTTTATCGGCAACGTATTGTTTCAACACTGTTTCCACCTCGCCAGACAGCTTACGGGTGGCCACTTGCATGATGGGCATGGCTTGGGCCGCGCCCTGATCTAGCCAACGTGTAGGCATTTGGTTAACACGGGTAATACCCACCTTTAAACCTGAGGAATTAGCTAAATACACAATATGCGGCTGCATACAAAAGGCCTGACCCCAGGTTTCGTCGCGGCAGGTGCCGACGTCAAAGTGGCAGCGTTCTGGACTCATGATACATAAATCACATTGAGGCAACTTTTGCATACAGGGAAAACAATACCCTTGGCTGTAGCTTTTTTTGGTTTTACGACCACAGTTAGAGCAATTAATTTGGCCTAAATGTTCCAGCCGAATCTGTTGGCCTATGAGGGCATTGAGAGGCACCCGTTGGTCACCCAAAACCAGGGTGTATTGCACTTGCGCGTCGGGCACAGCATCGATATGAGTTACGAGCTTAGTCAGGTGCCCGCTATGGACTTGGGAAGTATTCATGATGGGTGTACTAGTGGATTTTGATAACTTGTTCGTCAGACGACTCGGATTTACAGCGTCCGGTCATGTAGCCTGAGTGTTGGGTTGCGTCTAGCTTGAGAGCCTGGTAACGCAATACGGCTTCCATGCAGGAGGCCTTTTGTTCGTCACTAAGTATGCGCCCGTCGGGCCACTTGCCAATTTCAATAGCCGTTTTTAACCGCAGGTAGACTTCTGGCGTGAGCTGGGCAATGAGTTGATTATATTCCATGGGCCACAGAATAGCATAACTTGCCTTTAATGGCGGCCTGTTTTTAACCTTATTTGGCGGTTTTGTTAATCCAGACGCTATGCCAAAAACCAATAACAACACCTGCCAAAAGGCCACCCAAGTGTGCCATATTCGCCATGGAGCCAAAGCCCACCAGCTCCAAAAGGTTGCTCAATCCAAGCAACAACCACAACAGCATAAACACCAGAATAGCCTGCGGCAAATGATAACGTGGGGGACTCAAGCGGTCGACAACCCACATATAGCCTAACAAACCATAAATTACACCCGACAAACCACCAAACAAACTCGGCCCTTGCCACGCTTGCGCTAAGTTGCCAGCTAGTCCGGTAAACAATAGCAACACCAGCAATAACCATACCGACTGCAATTCTATACGGCGCCCTAAATCCAGCCACCACAAGCTATTAAACACCAAGTGCAGCCAGCCGAAGTGCAACAACACGGGGCTAATTAAGCGCCAGGGTTGCTGCCACAAATGGTCAAAGCCCGTCACTAAATAGACTTGTGTATCAAACAACATCGGGGAAAAGGTCAATACCGCCACCACAGTTAACAGCTCTCCTAGCTGCGTCAACACAGCCACCAACAGAGTCAGTATCAATACGAGGGCGGTAATAGGCGACCCCACCAACCATGCCTTCGCTCGCGCAAGGCTGCCAGTGGCATCTGCTTTGGCTAGATTTGGGGAGACGCTGGAAGTGCACAACGCGAGCGCAGCTTGAGCCTGACTAGCATCCTGCAGCCACAACTGCTGTTCGCCATTCAACTGCCTGACACGGTGAGGTATTTTGTGCTGCCATAAGGCTTGTGTAATGGCTAATAAGTCTACATCGCCAGCAAAACTAAGCAGATGGATCATTGGGTATCAGCCGTCTTCACTAGCTCTTCCTTGCCAACCTAATTTACTACGACAGCGTTGATAAAAGTGATGCCCTAACGGGTGCAATACCCTCAACCGCGCCTCATGACGCCTTATCAACACCTGATCGCCGGGTTCACATACAATGTGCTCTTGACCATCACAACTAATAATCGGTTGGGTGCTGTTGTCATCGCCGATACGTAGTTCAAGCTCGGCATCAGCAGACACCACAAGGGGGCGACTGCTTAAATTATGGGGATTCATAGGCACTAAGGCAATGGCGTCCAAACTTGGGTGCATTATAGGCCCACCTGCAGACAGAGCGTAGGCGGTAGACCCTGTAGGGGTAGCAATGATGAGACCATCGGCACGGGCAAAATAAGCCGGCGCTCCATCGATAGTAATATCAAACGCCAACATTCGTGCCGATTGACCCGGGTGCAGCACCACGTCGTTAAGACCACTGCCACGCCCAATTTCCGTTCCATTACGTAGTACATGGGCCGACAACATAAAGCGGTCACTCACCTCATACTCCCCCGCTAGCACTTGGCTAAGCGAGGCTTCCACCTGATCGGGGGCTATGTCGGTTAGAAAACCCAACTTACCACGGTTAATACCAATCATCGGCACACCATAGGTGGCCATGACTCGCGCTGCTGACAACATACTGCCGTCACCGCCAACCACAATCACTAAATCACATTGCTGACCTAATAAATGGATATCACCGGTGGTGTATTGGCCAACACCAAGATCTACGCCGTCAAGGGAACCAGATATACGTTCGTCCACCCAAATTTGGCGGCGGCTTTGCTTTGTATTTTGCTCGTGAGCAAGGCTCAAACACGCCAACACACGATGTAGTGTCTCCACCACCGCAGGGCTATGTAAGCGACCGATAAGGCCAATATTATTAAACTGTGACACGCGACACCCTTTAAATGCAAGCTATAAACAAGGTCCGGTCTATGCCAGCGTTGCCTGTACTAAAGACATGAGTTCATCTTCATGATTAAAACGTTCGGTTAACACCTCACCCAAACGCGAAAGACGGCCACTAAAATGACCAACATCTTGAATGGTAAGCTTTGCAACAGAACCATACTCGTCATCAAATATTACAATTTTGTCGGTGGTGTCATGGATTTTCCCAAGCAATACTTGCGCCTTGTCTTGCTCGCTAGCATTGTGGCTTTTAATGTGCTGCAACAGCTGCTCATACACATTAAAATGACCTCGCGAACTATAATCCACCATGGCCTCACACAAACCGTGCAATGCGTCCAGCACACCGTCGGTAATACTCATTTGAGGCAAGGCCACAAACTGCATCAGTAACGCCTGACGTTCAATTAACCATGCATCTATAATGGCATCAAAAGCGTCATCTAAGCTTTGGCCTTGTTGCGGCACCATACGAGGATCTCCAAGAAATACTACTACAAAAACAAAAGGGTACCTTGTTCCCCTTAGTTGGACAAGGGCCACTTATGTAGTTACTAGATTTAGAGGGCCCCTAAGAGCGAGGCCTCTATATCTGCATCGTAATAAGCCATTCCTAATTTATTTAAATACTCTAGACGGTCTGCATGCATTAGGTCGATATCAGGGGCTTCAAAGTCATTGGCTAAGTAAATACCTGCTAAAAACGCCATAAATTGTTCGCCCTCTTTAACTAACAGTAGGCTGGCTGCGCCAACATCAGGTTTAACTTTGCTATTCAAGGCCTCAGGTAGGATTACTGTGATTACTGTGGGCACTTCGCTCCCTTCAATTCTCACGCTGCGGTTTCTAACGGTTTGCTCCGCCCAGTAATATGCGAGCTCTTTACTTTGTGTTAAAAAAACAGGTTCAACGGATTCAGTGTAATTGTTACCGATGGTTGCCATGGTTTGTTTGGCAGCCGCTTTGAGGGCTTGGTCACCTGAACATTTCAAACCGTGCTCTTTGATTGAGTCGATTAGCGCCGATGACGTGCCGTGATACCAAGTGTTACTGGTCAAAAATCCTTGTTGGGTTAATAAATCTTTAGCATCTTGAAGAAAAGTCGGTGTAGTCATATTCAAAATCACTTAATCAGTTTGCAGTAGAACGCTGCTTGAATTTTAACGTATAAAGCTGCTGTGTGTTACGAAAGACGTTGGAAACTTTCCATTTAGCCGTTCCTGTACAACGCCGCTCTTGCGCCCGCGGCAGAGCCGGCCCCGCGACGACAAGGAGTGTTTTGAGTCTACAGTACATCCTGTACATAAAAAAAGCGACACCTATAAAAATAGGGGCCGCTTTTATATTTAAAGTGGTTAAACCACTTTGTCAGCAATCTTATCCGAATTGATTGGACGTATTTTTCGCGCCGCCAGCTTTAAGAGCGTTTTCACCAGCAAAGTATTCTTTGTGGTCATCACCCATGTCTGAACCAGACATGTTTTGATGTTTAACACAGGCGATACCTTGACGAATTTCTTCACGCTGAACCTTCTTAACGTAACCAAGCATAGCTTGCTCACCGAAGTACTCTTTGGCTAGGTTGTCTACAGACAAGGCCGTAGTGTGGTAAGTCGGTAGCGTGATCAAGTGGTGGAATACGTTCGCTTCACGTGCAGTATCAGCCTGGAAAGTACGAATACGTTCGTCAGCTACAGCAGAAAGCTCAGTTTCATCGTACTCGGCGCTCATTAGCTTAGCACGGTCATATGCAGAAACATCATTACCAGCTTCAACCATTGCATCAAAAGCCTGCTGACGGAAGTTTAGCGTCCAGTTGAACGATGGAGAGTTGTTGTAAACCAACTTAGCATCAGGGTGTACTTTACGAACGTCATCCATCATGCCTTTGATTTCGTGCACTGTAGGCACAGCAGTCTCGATCCAAAGCAGGTCAGCACCGGCATTGATAGCACCGATACAGTCAAATACACAGCGCTCATGGCCAGTACCCTGACGGAACTGGTATAGACCAGAAGGTAGACGCTTAGGACGAACTAGCTTGCCGCCACGGTTAAAGACAACATCGCCTTCACCCATGTCAGCGACGTCGATTTCTTCAACGTCTAAGTAAGAGTTGTAGATATCACCAGCATCACCTGGCTCATTGACAACAGCGATCTCTTTAGTAAGACCAGCACCTTCGGAGTCAGTACGGGCAACGATAACACCGTTGTCGACACCCAATTCAAGGAAAGCGTAACGTAGCGCACGAATCTTGGCGTGGAAGTCAGCGTGAGGAACCGTTACTTTACCGTCCTGGTGACCACACTGCTTTTCATCGGCAACTTGGTTTTCGATCTGTAGAGCACAAGCACCGGCTTCAATCATCTGCTTAGCCATTAGGTAAGTCGCTTCAGCGTTACCAAAACCAGCATCGATATCAGCAACGATTGGCACAACGTGCGTTACGTGGTTATCGATCTGATCTTGGATTTTAGCTTCTTCAGCAGAATTACCCGCTTCACGTGCAGCATCTAGCCCGCGGAATAGACCGCCTAGTTCACGAGCGTCGGCCTGACGAAGGAAAGTGTAAAGCTCTTCAACCAAGCTAGCTACAGACGTTTTTTCATGCATAGACTGGTCAGGAAGAGGACCAAAATCAGAACGCAGTGCTGCAACCATCCAACCAGAAAGGTACAAGTAACGACGATCAGTTTTACCACCGAAGTGCTTTTTGATAGAAATCAGCTTCTGCTGACCTACAAAACCGTGCCAGCAGCCCAAAGACTGAGTGTACTTAGTTTTGTCTTGGTCGAATGCGGCCATGTCAACACGCATAATGTCAGCGGTATACTTGGCGATGTCTAGGCCAGTTTTAAATTTGTTCTGAGCGCGCATACGTGCAGCAGATTCTGGATTGATGGCGTCCCAAGCACTGCCCTGAGCAGACTTAAGGTTAGCAACGGATTGAATATCGTCTTGGTATGTGGACATAACATTTCCTTGGTTAAACGGCTGTTTTGATGATCGCAGTTTAGAACGCCTCAACAGGTTATGACAGAGGCTAGAAGTTATGCCTACTATTTTCCATGTGAATAGCAAACGCAAAGCCATACTAAGAACCAGCCATGCCTCGACAAACGCCCGCCTGCGTGCCATAATTTACCACAGCTATTGCATTATACTTTAGTATTATGCAAATGAATAACGGCCTCCCGACCCTACGCAGACAACGGCCTTACCTAGATGGAGTTTGATTATGAGCATTGATCGTGTGGACCTAAACCTTTTAGTCTATTTAGACGCCCTACTAAAAGAGCGCAACGTAACCAAAGCCGCAAACCAACTAGGCTTAAGCCAGCCCGCAATGAGCAATGGCTTACGCCGCCTACGCGAAGTGTTTGAAGACCCTTTGTTAATTCGCACCAGCGACGGCATGACACCCACCGAACGGGCCCTTGGATTACAGTCTACTATTCGTGACGTATTAGCCACCATCGACAAAGCCATTCAACCGCAAGCCGATTTTGACGCCCTGACCTCAACCCGAGTGTTTCGCATCATGGCCAGCGACTACTCAGAACCCACCCTTATACCGCCACTAGTGGAACGCCTAAGAAAAGAAGCGCCCGGCATTAGTCTGGACATTATGACGCCGTCTGATGTTGATTTTTACGACGTAGAACAAGGCAAGGTCGACCTTGTTATCAACCGCTTTGACTCGATGCCACAATCGTTCCACCAAAAAATCCTCTGGCGCGACCAGTTTATTTGCCTCATGAATCGTGACAACCCCACCGCGCAAAACTTCTCATTAGAAAGTTACCTGCAAGCCCACCACATTTGGGTCAACAAAACTGGCATGGGAGCGGGCGTAGGCATGAACCCTAAAGACGTACAACGGCGTGGTTGGGTCGATAACGCCCTCTCCGAACTTGGTAAAACCCGCAACATTCGCGTGTTCACTCGCCACTATCAAGCCGCAGTACAACTGGCAAGCCAAAAAGACCTCATTGTCACCCTACCCCGCAAGGCCACCCTACAAACCACATCAAAAGATGATGTAGTGATGCTGGAACCACCATTTCCTATTCCAGAAATGACCTTAACCATGGCTTGGAGCCCTCTATTACAACATAACCCAGCCCATCGCTGGATTCGAGGACTCATCACCGAGATCGCCCGAGAAATCGACGAAGCCTAGTTCAGCCGTCAATTCCGGCGTAGGCCGGAATCTCTGTTAGATCCTGACCCTCGTCAGGATGACCAAGACACGCAGTGATGGCCAAGACACGCGGTGATGGCCAAAACACACGGGGACGACCGTCACATCCATTCCTCAACCAAATAACCAACATTTTCTCATACGACTAAAGATCACTCGGTCATCATCCTTGTTTCCTATATAATGCTTTTGTAGACTTTACGAAACAAAACGCATTATTGTCGCATGCACGTAGGAGCCTGGAATGAACGCCCATACCCACACAAGAATTGACAATGCCAACCTATCTATTGATACTCAGCTATACCAATTGGTAGAAAATGAAATTTTACCCGGCCTTAACCTAAGCAGCGACCAAGTGTGGCAAGCCATGTCTACCCTGCTTGGCGAATTTCAGGTTCGCAACCAAGACTTGTTAGCCAAACGTGAAGACTTACAACAACAGTTAGACAAGTGGCATCAAAACAGCCCTAAGGCCGATGCCGCTGCCTATAAAGCCATGCTGCAGGACATTGGTTACCTATTACCCGTGCCGCCTCAGGTTGAAGTCACCACGGCTAATGTTGACTTAGAAATCAGCACCGTAGCTGGCCCTCAGTTAGTAGTGCCTATTAACAACGCACGCTACGCAGTAAACGCAGCCAATGCACGCTGGGGCAGCTTATATGACGCACTTTATGGCACCGATGCCATCCCTCGCTCTGGCAAGGCCAAAAAAGGCTATGATGCTAAGCGCGGCGGTCAAGTTATCTCCTTTGCTAAAGACTTATTAGACGCTCACTTACCACTAGTGCAAGCCAGCCACGGCCAAGTGTGCCAATACAGCATTAATGACGGCCAATTAATTTGTACGCTGCAAAATGGCCAATGCGGCTTATTGGCAGATGCAGACCAGTTTATCGGTTACCAAGGCGAACCTAATGCGCCTACCGCCATCTTGCTTAAGCACAACAACTTACATCTAGAACTGCAAGTTGACCGTCAACACGTTATCGGCACCACCGACCTTGCCGGCGTTAAAGACATCATTATGGAAGCCGCCGTATCCACTATTATGGATTGCGAAGACTCCGTAACCGCCGTAGACGCAGAAGACAAAGTAATTGTATATCGCAATTGGCTTGGACTCATGAAAGGCGATTTGGCCATTGAGCTCAACAAAAATGGCAACACCATTACCCGCACACTTAATGCCGACCGCCAATACCAAGACCCCCAAGGCAACGACTTTAGTCTACACGGCCGCAGCTTGTTATTTGTACGAAACGTGGGCCACTTGATGACCAACAACGCCATACTCAACGCCCAAGGAGACGAAGTACCCGAAGGCATTATGGACGGCCTACTCACCAGCTTGTGCGCTTTACATGACATCCGTGGCGCTAACGCTAAGGGCAACAGCCGCACCGGCAGCATTTACATCGTTAAACCTAAGATGCATGGCCCAGAGGAAGTAAGCTTCACCTGCGAGCTGTTTGGCCGCATTGAAGACTTATTGAGCCTACCCCGCAACACTTTAAAAGTGGGCATTATGGACGAAGAGCGCCGCACCAGCATCAACCTCAAAGCGTGTATTGGTGCCGCCAGTGAGCGCGTGGCCTTTATTAATACCGGTTTCCTAGATCGTACCGGTGACGAAATCCATTCATCAATGCAAGCGGGCATTATGCTACCCAAAGGCGACATGAAACAACAAGCTTGGATTGCAGCCTACGAAGGTAATAATGTTGAGACAGGCCTAGCCTGTGGTTTACAAGGCCGTGCTCAGATTGGCAAAGGCATGTGGGCTAAACCCGACTGCATGGCAGAGATGCTAGAAACCAAAATAGAGCACCCAAAGTCGGGCGCCAACACCGCTTGGGTACCATCGCCTACTGCGGCGGTATTGCATGCACTGCATTACCATGAACTATTGGTGCAGGATCGCCAAAACGAATTATTAAACAGCGCTGCCGTGGCACAAGATGACTTACTAAAAATACCGCTTTTGGGCCAGAAAAAACTAACTGCCCAAGACATTAGCCGCGACCTCGACAATAATTGCCAAGGTTTATTAGGTTACGTGATTCGTTGGGTAGAAAGTGGTATTGGCTGCTCTAAAGTGGCCGACATCAACCAAGTAGGCTTAATGGAAGACCGTGCTACCTTGCGTATCTCTTCCCAGTCACTAGCCAACTGGCTGGAGCACGGCTTTGTAAGCAAGCACATGGTCATGGATAGCTTACATCGCATGGCCGCCTTAGTGGATGAACAAAACGCCGGCGATCCTAGCTACCGCAACATGGCACCAGACTTTGAATCCAGCATTGGCTTCCAAGCCGCCTGTGAACTCGTATTTGAAGGCACAGCACAGCCTAGCGGATACACTGAGCCGGTATTACATCGTCGCCGCCAAGAAGCTAAGCGGGTTTACGGCCACTAACACGGGGCAGTCAACTCACCCCTAGCAACTCTCAAGAAACCTCTACTTTTTCCAAAGCCGAGGTTTTTTTATGCCGGATCAGCACCGGCCTCATCGACATCCAATACCACCGTTTCTTCAAGGCCCGCTGCAACCCATGCGTTTCCTTACCTACTAGTCTCCCAAAGCACAATTCGTTATAAAGAATTACGCTTTTCGAGAAGCTTGATTTTATTTCTCGTGACAATAATCATAACAATAACACCGACAAGAAACGCCGAAAAAGCCAATACTGCAATCGTTAAGTTAAACATCTTCAACCGCCTTCAACAGTTGATATACATATTGAGTCAGATAACCTGCCAACACCATAGTCCCAAGTGCCGTAGCTAAAGCGACAACAATCAAGATCCTATGCTGATCAAAATTAGTTGCTATCCATCCAACCACGGTCACAACCACAGCAACGGTCACAATTAGTAATTGCCGGTGCAATGTCAATTCTTCCTTAACTCGATCTATTATTGCCATCTTTGCACCCTTTGAACAGCCTATCAATAACTAGAAAGTATAGACCACCAAAACAGTTTTGCGCCTAACTCATATATTAACGGCTTCGCCTCATCTTCTGCGACCTAGGCGACGTATGTTTAGTCATACCCTGCCTGCCCTTTTTTGCCTTTGGAACAGCCTTACGGGCTTCTTCGCGGGTTTCTGCAGGCACTAGGCACGTTGGGCCTTTACCAATGAGTTTTTTCATACCCATTTCGGTTAACGCATCTCGGATTTGAGCCCAGTTTTTAGGGTCGTGATAACGCAGGATAGCCTTGTGCAAACGGCGCTGGCGAATACCACGCGGAATGCTCACACGCTCACTTTCTCGGGTGATTTTTTTGAGTGGGTTGACCTCGGTGTAATACATGGTGGTGGCATTACACATGGGTGACGGGTAGAAGTTTTGCACCTGATCCAAACGGAACTTGTTGGTCTTAAGCCACAGCGCCAAATTTACCATGTCGATATCACGGGTTCCTGGGTGCGCACTGATAAAATAAGGAATTAAGTACTGCTCTTTACCGGCCTCTTTAGAGTACTTTTCGAACATGCGCTTAAACTTGTTATAGCTACTCATATTAGGCTTAAGCATGTGCCTTAAGGGTTCGTCTTCTGTATGTTCTGGTGCGATTTTTAAGTAGCCACCTACGTGGTGAGTCACCAGTTCTTTAACGTATTCAGGATCACGAATGGCCAAGTCATAACGCAAACCAGAAGCAATCAATACCTTCTTAATGCCGGGTAAGGCGCGGGCACGTCGATACAACTTGATGAGAGGCTTATGGTCGGTTCCCATGTAGTCACAAATAGTGGGATGCACACAAGATGGCAAGCGACAGGTCGCCTCTACCTTCGGGTCTTTGCAGTGCAAACGGTACATATTAGCCGTGGGGCCACCCAAATCCGACACCACACCAGTAAAGCCAGGCACTTTATCGCGCATATCTTCAACTTCGGCAATAATGGAGTCTTCTGAGCGGTTTTGAATGATGCGTCCTTCATGCTCGGTGATAGAACAAAAACTACAACCCCCAAAACAACCGCGCATGATATTCACCGAAAAACGAATCATATCGTAGGCTGGAATTTTCTCATCGCCATACATGGGATGTGGTACACGGGCATAGGGCGCCGCAAACACATAGTCCATTTCTTCAGTATCTAAGGGCATCGCTGGCGGGTTAACCCACAAGGATTTATTGCCGTGCTCTTGGTATAAAGCACGGGCACTGCCAGGGTTAGTTTCGTGGTGCATTACACGGCTCGCGTGGGCATACATAATAGGGTCGGATTTGACCACATCAAAACTAGGCAACTTAGCGTAGGTCTTGAACCAAGGCTGGCCTTTAACCGGCTCATAAGCCGCCATCGGCTTAATGGACAAGGTTTGCACCGCGTCTTTGGCATCTTTTGGCGCATCTGCGCCGTCGTTACTGGCCTCACATTGGCTAGTGGTCGTGGTATCAATATAAGGACTAGTGATGGCGTCAATCAGTCCCGGCGTATCCAAGGTAGTGGAATCTTTGCCGCGCCAACCCACCAGTGGTTGTTTAACAATAATGGCGGTACCACGTACATCCTGCATTTGGGCTAACGATTCACCATTAGCAATACGATGAGTCACTTCCACTAAAGGCCGTTCGGCATTACCGAAGATGAGCATGTCGGCCTTGGACTCGATCAACATCGAACGGCGTACTTTTTCTGACCAATAATCATAATGGGCAATACGTCGCAAACTGGCCTCTATCCCACCAATGATCACAGGCACGCCTTTAAAGGCTTCTTTACAACGCTGGGTATAATGCAAGGTCGCACGGTCTGGGCGCTTACCACCCACATTACCAGGCGTATAGGCATCGTCATGACGTAAGCGGCGATCGGCCGTATAACGGTTGATCATGGAATCCATATTGCCAGCCGCCACGCCAAAATATAAATTAGGCTTACCTAGGGCTTTAAATGCCTCGGCGCTGCTCCAGTCTGGCTGGGCAATAATACCCACCCGAAAACCTTGAGACTCCAACAAGCGGCCAATAATAGCCATACCAAAACTAGGGTGGTCTACATAGGCATCTCCGGTGACCACAATTACGTCACACGAATCCCAACCCAACTGATCCATTTCTTCGCGAGAAGTCGGCAAAAATGGTGCCGCACCAAAACACTCCGCCCAATACTTAGGGTATTCGAAGATACGTTTTTCTGGCGCCAAGTAAGACGACATATCAGAGGCAGTATTAGGAGGGGACATAGTAAACCTATTAATCAATTAAACGCCCGCACAAAGCGGCGGCAAATTATAACACGGCCTCAACTCCCCGTCTTCGCACACAAGCCTGCACCCAAGTACTTTTCCGTGCTAAAATGCCGCCTCAATTAAGGAGCGTCCGTGACCACAACCACACCAGCAGCACCCACACCCGCAGCAGCCATCAAGTTTGCAGAACAAGGCTACAACCCACGCCTACTTATCAACCTTAAACAACAAGGTTTTGAGCACGCAACACAGGCGCAAACCCATGCCCTGCCCGTCGCTTTGGCCGGCCAAGACTTACTGATGAGCGCCGACACCGGCAGTGGTAAAACCTTGGCGTATGTGATCCCGGCCCTTAACCAAATCCTCAATACAAAAGCCGTGGGTTTTAGTACCCGCTGTTTAATTTTAGTACCTACACGAGAGCTCGCTCATCAAGTATTGAGCTTAACTAACAAGCTCATTAAAGGCACCAAACTACAAGCCGCGCTAATTTTGGGTGGCGAAGACTACCACTACCAACAAGCCCTACTACGTAAAAATCCAGATTTAGTAGTTGCCACACCTGGCCGCTTTATGGAGCACCAGCGCAAGAATCAAACCGACACCGAAAACCTAGAGCTACTCATCATTGACGAAGCTGATCGCATGTTAGAGCTTGGTTTTTGCGAAGACGTAGAAGCCATCGCCGAGGCCTGCAACGCCGCCAATCGCCAAACCTTATTTTATTCGGCCACTTTGCACAGCCCAAAAGTACAAGAAATGGCGCAACAGCTACTTAACAGCCCAGTCGACATTCGCCTTAATGACGCTAGCCAAGTGCAAGACAACATCAAACAAATGGTGGTGGTGTGTGACCAAATTGAACACAAACAGCGCGTTCTTGCATGGCTACTGGCCCACGAACCCGCCAAAAAACGCCTAATCTTTTGTAATAGCCGCAAACTCAGCGAAGAGCTAGCCACCTTTTTACAAGGCCACAGCATCGACGCTGTCGCCTTGCACGGCGAATTACCCCAAGACATGCGTAACGACATTACCCGTCAATATCGCCAACATAGCTTTAATACCTTAGTGGCCACCGAAGTGGCGGCCCGTGGCTTAGACATTGATGGCGTTGAACTGGTGATTAACTTTGACATGGCCCGCAACCTAGATGACTACCTTCACCGTACCGGCCGCACCGGCCGTGCTGGCAGCCAAGGCAAAGCCATCAACCTAGTGAACATTACAGAACGGGGCTTGTTGTTAAACGTAGAGAAAGCCCAAGGCGCAGCCTTAGAGCGCATCGTCATTAAGGGCCACGAAGCCAAAGAACATCGTGATGCGGTTAGCGCGGCAAAATCAAGTCCTAAAACTACCGCCAAGAAGTCGGCCGCAGTGAGCAAAAAAGAAGCCGCTAAACAGCGCCAAGCCCAAACCAATGCCGCCAGCATCTGGGGCGACGGCACCATGCCGTTTGGTAAAAAGAAGTCATAGGCTAAGAGACTCCGGCCTGCGCCGGAATGACGCATCACCCGCCTCCCTGAACTCGATACTCTGTCACCCTGAACTTGACTCAGGGCCTATCCCATCTAGATACTCTGTCACCCTGAACTTGATTCAGGGTCTCTCAGACAAACTTCCTCTCATCAAAGGCCCACTCGGTCATTGCGAGACCAGCGAAGCAATGCAACCATATACGGTTGCAATAAAGCAGAAATAAGGTCTATACTGACATGAAGATATAAGGAGATATCTTCGTGAGCAAACTCGAAAAACTGATTGCCAAGTTAAAGTCGAACAAACACAGCCTTAAATGGATCGAGCTGGTAACCTTACTGAAAGCTCTGGGTTACGTACAAATTGAAGGCGATGGCTCACGTGCAAAGTTTGACAATGGTAATGCAAACGACCTTATCAACTTACATAAACCTCACCCAAATAAAGAAATAAAGGCCTACGCACTACGCCAGGTTTTGACCAAACTCACACACGCAGGGCTAATCTGATGAAGCTACTTAAGTACAAAGGCTATTATGGCTCTGTTGAGGTTAGCACGGATGATAACTGCCTATTTGGAAAGCTGGAATTCATACACCCCCTAGTCAACTATGAAGGCAACAGCGTAAACAAACTTGAGACTGCCTTTCAAGCAGCAGTCGACGACTATTTAGAGGATTGCACTAGGCTAAATTGTGACCCCGCGATCACCTGTAAAGGCTCGTTTAATGTACGAGTTGGTTCCGAAATACACCTAGCTGCTGCTGTTAAAGCCAAAGAAAACGGTATAAATTTGAATGCGTTTGTAAAACAAGCTGTCTATTTAGCCATCGGTGAACGCGAATCAAGGAGCTAGGGTTGTAATAAACTCCCACGTCATTGCGGGCCCAGCGCAGCGAAGCAATCCAACACCGCAGGCTGTCACGCACGTCACCCTGAACTTGGCTCAGGGTCTCTCAAACAAAGTCCTCAGCAAGCGCTGAGGCTTTGCACCCTCAACACGCACCAACTCACCCAAAGTTTCCATATGCAGCTTCACCGTCACGGCATACCAGCTCACAGAGCCCAAATCCGCCCTGTGGGCAGCCGATAACTGAGCCGGCACCACAGCCAATATGGCCGCACGCACACAGTCGCACTTTCAAACATCAATACGCATGGGTTTTTTACCTGCAGTGGGCGTGTGACAGGCTATCTTGCCTTCACTCATCAACATACTCGGGTGGAATATATAGGTGATCTAACAATGGCTGCAAGGCATCGCCATAACGCTTCCATAAATCAACCGACTGATTGTGCATGGGTTGGCGCACTTGAAAGGCACTGGCGGTTTTCACCTTACGCTGGGTGTTGTGAAAGTCTAAACAAGCCTCTTGCCAATCCAACCCACAGTATTCAATGAGCTTACGGCTCTCGTCTTCTTGATTAGAGGTGAGCTGTTCGTAGGAAACTTCATAAAATCGGCCTGGCAATACGTCTCGCCAGTGGGCCATCAGGTCTTCGTAGAGGTTATGGTAATGGGCTAGCTCCTTTAGATTCCAAGCGTATGGATGCGCGTTTTTAGCCGCAAAATAGGCTTTATATATGGACAAGCAGTTGGCCATAGGGTGGCGCTTACAATGGATGATCTTAGCGTTTGGAAAGAGCTTGGCAATTAAACCAATATACAAAAAATTATGCGGCATCTTGTCGGTAATTTTCGTCAGACCCTGATCATATTGGTTCAAACCAGCCAGATACCCACTTGCCACACTGCCCAATTGTTCATGGTTCATTTTGGCAAAACGCTTATGGAACGCCACCGACCCACCTTTGAATTGTTTTACCTGATCAGCCAAGTAAGGTAACTCTCCCGCTCCGGTCACTGAAGTATGGCTGGCTATAATCTGCTCAACCAAAGTGGTACCTGAACGCGGCATACCTAAAATAAATATTGGTCTATTATCATTTGATACAGGATCATCAACTTCAATTAGTGTATTTTTATTATATGCTGATTTTATTGAATTGAATAAAATAACACTATCAGAATTTTTATAACTTTCTAATGCCCGATGCAAATCATTGCCTGCCTTATAAGCAGAAAAAGCACCACCATAATCTTTTAAACTGTCCAATAGCTTGGCTAAGGCGAAATTTAAATGCTCTCTCGCCTCAGTAGTAATATTATCCAATTGACAAGCATTAGACACCAACGCCATTAAATCAATATTTTCATTATTGTCGTTTTTAGTTATATCAACTAAATGTCGATACGACTTACCCTCACTCGGATCGATTGAAATGGCACTTAAATAAGCTGATCTCGCCTCCTTCATTTGACCCAACTGCTGATAAACCCTACCAATTTCGTGATGAACCTTTACACTATTACAATGCCCCAAACAGGTAGATAACAACTCAAGGGCATCATTGTGACGCTCTAACTCCACCAAGGCATTGGATAAATTAAGGTAGGCAAGTTCAAAATCAGGTTTAAGGTTAATAGCGGCTTGGTGATGTTCCAGAGAACTGTGATAATCGCTTTGGTCCTGCAACACACTGCCCAAATTGTTATGGGCTTCGTAATTTCTTGGGTGCCAGGCAATTACTTTTTCATACGCTACTTGTGCAGGAGGCAAGTCCCCCTGCCTAACTTGAGTGTTGGCCAATAAGAATATTGCCTCCACATAGTCTGGCTTTAACCTCACCGCCCTAGAGAAGGCTCCGAAGGCAGGTTGCAACTTACCCTGATCTAGATAAGCTTTACCCAAATTATAGTGGGCTGGCGCATAGCTGCCCGATAATTTGATGGACTTCAGGAAGTGTTTTTCGGCAAGTTTGTAGTTCTTATAAACCACGTACACGGCACCCAATAAGTTATGGGCGTCTGGGTGTTTATTGTTTAAAGCCAATATTTGTTGATATAACTTACCTGCAGGTTCGTACTGGCCTTGCTGATGTAAGGACATGCCCTGCTCTAGCAGGCGGTCTATTTGACTCATGAATAGTTGCGCTTGTGTCAGTCTATGAGAACCAAGTATTCTACGCTAGAACCTTTTTACAGGATACTTTTTAACAGCCAAAAAAAAGACTCCCGAAGGAGCCTTTTACAACTTAAAAGCTAAGTTCTAATTAGATTAGAATGAAACTTTGTAAGTCATTGTAGTAGCACCACCGTCACGAGTAACAGTTAGGTCTGCGTTGCCAAGGTCTAGAGCAGCAGTTACTTTGCTGTCTGAGTTAGCAGTTACAGTTAGGTCGCCAGAAGTGTAAGAAGCAGATACATCGGTATCAGCACCGTCGTATTCAGCTGTTACAGTAATACCGTCTAACGTGTAAGCAACAGAAGAAGTAATTGTGTCGCTGTTGTTTACAGAAGCTGTAACAGTCAATGCGTCGATAGTAGTAGAGTATGAAGCAGTGATTACTGCGTCAGAACCAGACTTCTTACCAGCTTTAACAGTCAAATCGCCAAACGAGTAAGTTGCGCCGAAAGAAGAAACGCCTTCTTGTTGTGCAGCACCAACGGTCATGCCGTTAAAGTCGTAAGTTGCGCCAACAGAAGTCACAGTACCGTGAGCAACTGCAACAGAAAGACCAGCCAAGTCGCCAGAGTAAGTTGCACCGTTTACAGCGTTAGCTGTAGCTTCAGAACCCATAACGCCAGCTACGTCACCTTTACGTGCGCCGCTTTCGTCATCAATACCAGAACCAAGAGTTAAAGTACCGAAGTCACCTGTCAAACCTGCAGTGCCTTTAGCAGTATCAGCAGTTAGCAAAGAGATAGATGTAGTAGCAGTCATACCGTTAGCCAATACTTCGCTAGAAGCTAAGGTAACAGATGAAGCGATAGTTGTTGCGGCAGAACCAGAAACTTTAGCTTCTACAGAACCAGATAGAGTTGCATCAGCTTGTGCTGCTACAGGAAGTGC
>JAPYOS010000046.1 GCA_029938085.1 Oceanospirillaceae bacterium
GCTTCCTTAGATTTAACGTCTAAATTATTAAAAACCTTGACCTTATTGTAAGCTTAAACACCTTAAAATCCAAATTTCCCCGTTTTTAAATTTTCAAAAAATTGGAAAATCGTTATATAACCCTTTTGATATTAAGGGTTACGTCTATTTATTTGGTAGCTAAGTGAGAAGTTGTTATATGCCTGACTTTGTTAATTTAAGTTTCAGTATTCTAAGACCCTCTTATAAAATTTTGTTTCGACGACTATCTAAGCACGGCACTTAAACATTGTCCAGCACCTACTTACCTTTCAGACAAACCTATACATATGCTAAAAAAACATATTCGCAGGACTCCTACTCGGAGATGGAGGTCTATTCCGCGAGACACTTATTTTCAAATAGCCACAAATATTAGCAACTATTAGTGGACTCCAACCTCACTATTTTATTGAAGCAATTATGGTAAAATATGGTGGTAAACGATACCGCCTTATTTATTATATGGTAGTTCCAGATTGGGAAATATAATCGATGCTTCACACTTTTTCACAGCGCCATTAAAAAAAAATCCTAATACTTGAACTTATGTAGAGGTGTTCAGCAACCGGTTAAACAAGCATTTATTTTTTAGTGATTATGGGAAAGTTTAATGAACCAAAAGCTGTTGACTTTGGCTTAAATCAATAGGTTAAAAATATTATGAAAAAAGTTTATGTCGGGATGAGTATTGATCTTATCCACCCCGGCCACATTAATGTAATTAAGGAGGCCTCTAAACTCGGTAAGGTTACCGTTGGTTTGCTTACAGACAAGGCCATAGCTAGTTACAAGCGTCTACCGTATCTTACCTACGACCAAAGAAAAATAGTCGTAGAGTGCATAAAAGGGGTAGATGACGTTATGACGCAATATACTTTAGACTATACGGATAACCTTAATGAAGTGAAACCGGATTATGTTGTGCATGGCGATGACTGGCGGGTTGGTTCGCAAGCCTCTGTTCGCAAAAAAGTGATCGATACGTTAAAGGAGTGGGGCGGCGAATTAGTGGAAATTCCATATACAGAAGGAATTTCTTCGACTCAGCTTCATGAAAATCTCGAGGGAATTGGAACCACCCCTAACAATCGCTTGAAAAGATTGAGAAGACTGATTGAGGCGAAGCCCATTGTTAGAGTATTGGAAGTTCACAATGGGCTCACAGGATTGATCGTGGAACACCTTGAAGTAAATAATGACGGGGTTGTTAGCGAATTTAACGCCATGTGGTCGAGCAGTTTGACTGCGTCAACCGCTAAGGGAAAACCTGATATCGAAGCGGTGGACATGACCTCTCGAATAGCTGATATCAATGAGATTTTTGAGGTCACTACTAAACCCTTAATATTCGATGTTGATAAGTGGGCTAGAACAGAACACTTTTCGTTTATAGTAAAGTCATTAGAGCGACTTGGGGTTTCCGCTGTCATTGTAGAGGATAAAATCGGGTTAAAAAAGAATTCGCTTTTAGGAACAGAGGTGACCAAAACTCAGGACAGCATTGAGAATTTTTGCCAGAAAATTCGAGTTGGCAAAGAAGCTCAAATTACCGACGATTTCATGTTTATCGCGCGCATTGAAATTCTAATTCTTGGACAAGGACTTGATGATGCTCTTACCAGGGCACAAGCTTATATGGATGCCGGGGCCGACGCAATCATGATTAACAGCAAAAGCAAGGACCCCGAGGAGATATTTAAATTCTGCGAAGAATATGGTTCCCTTAATATGCCTGTCCCCCTAATAGTTGCGCCCTCAAACTACAATCAGGTCTACGAAGAGGAACTCGCAGACCGGGGAGTGAAGGTGGTTATTTACGCCAACCATATGCTGCGCTCCGCCTACCCTGCAATGCGGGCAGTTGCCAAATCCATATTAAAGAACGGTCGGTCTTACGACAGTGAAGATCAATGCATATCTATTAAGGAAATGTTAAATTTAATTCCGAGGACTAGATAAACAGTCCGGGTCGTTAAAAACGATACCGAGCAAGGTGGAAACAGGTTCCCAGCTCAGCATTTTTTCTCGCAAGTTCCCCTTAACTTTTCTACGGTTTGTACAATATACGCCGCCCCGACCGCCCCACTGGTTCCAACGTTATAAACGTTTTCTGAGCGAATTTTTCGAATTTCCTGTTTAAAGGAATCGGGATTAGAACACAACGCCTCAATATGTTTGGGAATGTCTTCCAAACGACTCGTGGGAATTACTGAACCTATCTTGGAACGAATTGTAACCTCGAACGGCTCAATGGAAATTTCCTCGTATTCAGAGTTGTTGATTTTTCTAGGAAGGTCAATGAATATCACCGGACGCTCAAGACCGAAAGCGTATTCAATCGCCGTGCCGGACCAGTCACTGATCATAATGTCAGATGAATGCAAAGACTCTTGGGATCCCACCTGAGTTTCGTAGCTAAAATCCCCGTTGCCTTCAAAACACAGGTTTAGTTCTGCCAACAACTTACGCCGGTGCCGTACGGTCATGGGATGGGGGCGATAAAC
>JAPYOS010000014.1 GCA_029938085.1 Oceanospirillaceae bacterium
TTGTCTAAGGCCCCTCTAACAAGGGAGCGCCATTATATCCATCGCAGAATAAAGCGCAAGCACTAATCTAATAAAAACACATAAAAAAAGACGCTTTTCGCGTCTTTTTTAAAATCGTTATATCAGCCGCAAGCTTTACATCACCAAATGACGAATATCGCCAAGAACTTTTGCTAAGTATTGGGTAAATCGAGCGGCATCTGCGCCATTAACAGCCCTATGGTCATAGGACAAGCATAACGGCATCATTAAGCGTGGTTCAAACTGACTACCATCCCAACGAGGCTGCATCTCTGCTTTAGAAACACCTAAAATAGCCACCTCGGGTGTATTGACGATAGGTGTAAACGCCGTACCGCCGATACTACCCAAACTCGAGATCGTAAAACAGCCACCTTGCATGTCGGCTGGCATGAGCTTTTTGCTTTTAGCCTTGGCACCCATCTCAATCACTTCAGCCGACAAGTCCCAAATGGACTTCTTATCAACGTCACGAATAACCGGCACCACTAAACCTGCTGGCGTATCGACAGCCACCCCGATATTGACATAATGCTTTTGAATCATGTGTTCGCCGTCGTTATCCAACGACACATTAAACTGAGGAAACTGACGCAAAGCCATAGCACAGGCTTTAAGCATAAACGGTAACGGCGTAACCTTAGTGCCCTTTTGTTCAGCCTCAGCCTTAAGCCCCTTACGAAAGACCTCTAGCTCGGTAATGTCGGCATGATCAAACTGAGTGACGTGGGGGACGTTAAGCCAGCTACGCGTCATATTTTTGGCGGTAATTCGCTGTATTTTACTCATCTTAATCTTATCAACTTCACCAAACTGGCTAAAATCGATTGCTGGCGGTTGCTCAATACCCTGCCCCTGAACTGTTGCGGTAGGGGCGCGCTGCAAACTCAGCTTAACAAACGCCTGTACATCTTCTTTTACAATTCGATTTTTGGGACCAGTAGCAGCAACGTCCGCCAACTCAACCCCCAACTCCCTTGCCAACATTCTCACTGCGGGACCCGCATGAACCTTACTTTGACCAGTTGAGGCTGCCTGCGGGGCTGCCTCAACTGGTGCTATTGCTGACGCGGGGGCCGCAGCCTGCGGTTTTACAACAGACTCATCCGGTGCCGACACTGGCGCAACAGTTTCAGCAACTACCTGAGCCACCAATTCGGACTTCATCAAAGCGAGCGCGTCGCCAACATTAACGCTACTACCCTCGCTCACCTTAACCTCTACCACGATACCAGCGAAAGGCGCCGGTATTTCCATGGACGCCTTATCGGTCTCCAGCACCACTAGAGTATCACCTTCGGCAACCTCATCGCCCACCTTGATCGATACTTCAATCACTTCAACGTCGTTTGCACCACCCAGATCTGGCACAGCCGCAATTTGTTCGGTAACTTCAACTTTAGCCGCGACTACGGCAGGCGCTTCTTGTTTCACCGGTTTCGCCACCTCCGCAACAGCCACCTCAACTGTAACCGAGGGTGCCTCTTCAGTTGCATCACTCGCACCAGAAACCTCCACCACAATCATAGGATCGCCGGTATTACAGGTGTCACCTTCTTTCAAATTGATTGCCGTGATCACGCCTGCACCCGTCGCCGGTATTTCCATTGACGCTTTGTCTGTTTCAACCACTACAATTGAATCGCCATCACTGATGGTATCACCAACAGCGACACAAACCTCAATAACTTCTACGTTTTCTGCGCCGCCCAAATCAGGGATGGTCATGTTTGATGTTGCCATGTTGTCTGTCCTCTTTTCGTCAGCAGCTTACAGGTGAACCGGGTTAGGCTTATTACTGTCGATATTGAACTTTTTAATGGCGCGAGACACCTCACTGACCTTAATGGTGCCGTCTTCGGCCAGCGCTTTAAGTGCCGCAACCACAACGTAATAACGATTGACCTCAAAGAACTCACGTAGTTTTTCACGACTATCACTACGGCCATAACCGTCGGTGCCAAGCACTTTGTAATTGCCCGGCACAAATTCTCGAATTTGCTCTGCAAACGCCTTTACATAATCTGTTGCTGCAACCACCGGACCTACTTGGCCAGCCAAACACTGTTGCACATAACACTGCTTAGGCTCTTCTTCTGGGTGCAACATATTCCAACGACCCACATCTTGCGCGTCGCGGCCCAACTCGTTAAAGCTGGTCGCACTCCATACGTCAGCACCAATATCAAAGTCGTCGGCCAAGATCTGCGCCGCCGCTTCTACTTCTCTTAAAATAGTGCCACTGCCCAGCAGTTGCACCCGCTTCTTGGCTTTGGGTTTAATTTCCTTGAGTAAGTACATGCCCTTAACAATACCGGCTTCACAGCCAATCGGCATTTCGGGCTGAACATAGTTTTCGTTCATCACCGTAATATAGTAAAACTTGTTCTCTTTTAGGTCATACATACGGTGCAGACCATTTTGAATGATGACCGTTAACTCATAAGCATAAGTCGGGTCGTAGGTGATACAGTTGGGAATCAGATTTCCCATAATGTGACTGTGGCCATCTTCGTGCTGCAAACCTTCTCCGTTGAGGGTGGTGCGCCCCGCGGTGCCTCCTATCAGGAAACCACGCGCCTGGCTATCGCCAGCGGCCCAAGCCAAATCACCAATACGTTGAAAACCAAACATCGAATAGAAAATGTAAAACGGCACCATGGCGTAGTTGTTGTTGCTGTACGAAGTTGCGCAAGCCAACCAAGCCGCCATAGCCCCCGCTTCGTTAATGCCTTCTTCTAAGATTTGTCCAGCCTGATCTTCTCGGTAGTACATGACTTGGTCGGCGTCATGTGGCACATATTTCTGCCCTTCAGCGGTATAAATACCAAGCTGGCGGAACATGCCTTCCATACCAAAGGTGCGCGCTTCATCGGGCACGATAGGGACTACCCGCTTACCAATTTCTTTGTCTTTAACTAGCGTAGTTAAGGTACGTACAAACGACATGGTAGTCGATATTTCACGTTTGCCGCTAGACTTAAGCTGCCCACCCATCGCCTCCAAGGCTGGCACCTTAAGGGATTCAAAATTATTACGTCGGCTAGGCACCGCACCGCCCAAAGCCGCTCTACGTTCTCGCATGTACTTCATCTCCGGCGTATCGGAGGCCGGACGATAATAAGGCACAGTTTTAATTTGCTCACGGGTCAGTGGAATATTAAAACGCTGGCAGAAACTTTCCATTTCATCCATATCTAGCTTTTTAAGCGAATGAGTTGGGTTCTTAGCTTCGCCAGACTTGCCCATGCCATAACCTTTGACAGTTTGCGCCAAAATAACCGTTGGCTTGCCTTTTGTATTTACCGCTTCGTGATAAGCCGCATACACCTTATAAGGGTCGTGACCACCACGATTGAGCTTCATGATGTCTTCATCAGTGTAATCTGCCACCATTTCTAACAGCTCAGGATGCTTACCAAAGAAATGTTCACGAGTATAAGCACCGCCCATGGCCTTGTAGTTTTGCAACTCGCCATCGACTACTTCGTTCATGCGCTGCTGTAATAAGCCGTGGGTATCACGCTCTAACAACGGATCCCAATGACGACCCCAAAGCACCTTAATAACGTGCCAACCGGCGCCCTTAAAGATACCTTCAAGCTCTTGAACAATCTTACCATTGCCACGCACTGGACCATCTAAGCGCTGCAAGTTACAGTTGATAACGAAAATGAGGTTGTCTAACTTTTCGCGGCCAGCTAATGAGATACAGCCCAAAGATTCCGGCTCATCACACTCACCATCGCCCAAGAACGCCCACACTTTACGATCACCATTTTCAACCAAACCACGCTGTTGCTGATAACGCATAATGTGCGCTTGGTGGATCGCTTGTAATGGGCCCAACCCCATAGAAACCGTAGGGAACTGCCAATAATCTGGCATCAACCAAGGGTGGGGGTAAGACGACAAGCCATTACCATCTACTTCTCGACGGAAATTATCCATCTGCTCATCGGTCAAACGGCCTTCTAAATAGGAGCGGGCGTAAATACCCGGTGAGATGTGGCCCTGAAAGAAGATTAAGTCACCTTCTTGCTGGTCGGTATTACCGCGGAAAAAATAGTTAAAACCCACATCATACAAAGTTGCCGATGACGAAAAGCTAGCAATATGGCCACCTAACCCATCGTCGTTATCATTTGCACGCATCACCATAGCCATGGCATTCCAACGAATCAAAGAACGAATACGACGTTCCATGAATAAGTCGCCCGGCATATGATGCTCGTCTTTCGGCGCGATGGTATTAACGTAAGGTGTGGTAAGTCGATTATCTAACTGAGCACCCTTCAAACGCGCCTGCTCTCCCAATTGGGAAAGAATGAATCGAGCCCGCTCTGGGCCCTCATTCTTAATAACCGAAGCCAAGGCGTCTAACCACTCTTGAGTTTCTATTGGATCTATATCTGAATGTGATTGCAACACGCTATTCCCCTGTGACGAATACAAGAAGGGCCCTGCCATTGGCAGAGCCCTTATAAATAATATGTAGTAATACTACATTAAAGGCCTTTTAATTGCCATAAAAAAACCACTAGAAGTGTTTATAGTAAATAATTTACAACCCTTACTAGTTACTAGAGCGCCGCATTGCGCGCTCCAGGCGCGTCGACTCCTTACCTTGCTCAATAATCGCCTCTTCTACAAAAGCCAAGTGGTCATGGGCCGCATTACGGGCCATTTCCGGATCTCCCGCAACAATAGCATCGAGCAAAACCTTATGTTGATCATGTATCCGCTCGCGGGTGTCTCGCTTTGGGTAAACACTTTCTAAGTTAGCATAAATGTTTTTATGCAACAGAGTAAATAGCGACCTCATGGTATGCAGCAACACGGCGTTATGAGAGGCCTCTGCAATGGCGAGATGGAAATCGGCATCGGCTCGCGTTTCTTGCTCAAACAACTTTTCGTCGTGAGCGGACTGCAAACTCACATAACACTCTTGCAAGCGGCTCTTATCGGCTTCCGTGCAACGCATGGCAGCGTAATAAGCCGAAACGCCCTCTAAGGCATGGCGGAACTCCAATAAATCATACTGCGCCTCTGGGTGAGTGGAAAATAGCTCTGTAAGCGGATCTACCATACTACTACCGATATTTTCAGATACAAAAGAGCCACCACCCTGACGACTAACAATGAGGCCACGAGCGGATAATTTTTGTAATGCCTCGCGCAACGAAGGCCTAGACACCTCAAACTGATGCGCAAGCTCACGCTCTGGGGGCAACTGCTGGCCGGGCTTAAGGCTACCCTCTAATATCATAGCCTCTAACTGCTCCATGATGACATCCGATATTTTAGGCTGCTTTACCCGCTGATACGCCATTTAATCTTCTCGATTGGTATTACCAATTAATATGTGACAATAAATTACCTTTAATCGGCACCAATGGTCAAGTTTTTTTACCTACAATCTAAAACAAATTTTATGACCAAAATATCGAATTCAGTCACATTTAACTCATTTTGTTGACAAGGCCCATACTTAGCATTTAGGGTGTGAGCACTCTTTGGGTAAATTGGTCTTACCAATATACCACACGAGTTTAAAACTTGTATAAAAACAACGATCCCATGAGGTTCACTATGAAGTTGATTAAATCTGCCGTTGCAGCTACCGCTGTTGCTTTGGCCGCCACGTCTCTTTCTACTGCAGTTATGGCAGAAGAAAAAATCTTATTAAAAACCCCAGTAGCTTTTCCATCGAGCCTACCTGCCCTTGGCAGCCCCATCATCAACATTTCTGAAACCATCAACATGTTGGGTGGTGGCACGCTAAAGATGAAGTTTTACGAGCCAAAGAAATTGGTTGCTACTTCAGAAATATTAGACGCCGTGTCTACCGGCAAGGTTAACGCTGGTTACACCACTGCGGGTTACCATGCAGGCAAAATGCCAGCCTCGCCAATTTTCTCTGCCGTACCTTTCGGCCCTGAAGCAGGTGAATACCTAGCTTGGTTGCTATACGGCAACGGTGGTGACCTTTACCAAGAAATGTATGACACTAACGGCTACAACGTTCACGTTGTTCCTTGCGCCATCATTTCCCCAGAAACTTCTGGTTGGTTTGCTAACGAAATCAACTCTCCTGCTGACTTGGAAGGTTTGAACATGCGTTTCTTTGGCCTTGGAGCCAAGGTAATGAACAAGTTAGGTGTAAGCACTGTTGGCCTTCCTGCTGGCGAAATCTTTGGCGCACTTGAGAAAGGCGCGATTGATGCCACTGAATTCTCTCAGCCAGCCATTGACCAACGTTTAGGTCTACACAAGATTGTTAAGTTTAACTACTTCCCTGGATGGCATCAGCAAGCGACTTTGTTTGAACTACTGGTTAACGGTGATGCATGGAACAGCATGTCTGAGCGTCAGCAAACAGTAATTAACACAGCTTGTCGCGCGTCTTTGACTAACTCCTTCGCTGAAGGCGAGTCTGCTCAGTTCGCTGTGATGGCAAAAGCTGAAGAAAATGGCGTACAGATCCGTTACTGGAGCGACGACATGCTAAACACTTTCTCTGACACTTGGGATGAAGTGGCCACTGAATTTGCTGCTGAAGACGAATTCTTTGCTAAAGTATGGGCTGACCTTTCTGAGTTCCGTGCTGGTTACGACCTTTGGGAAGCCAATGCATTCCTACCTCGCGCTGCTAGATAACTAGTCTCTCCGCGAATACCACACCGCCGGGAAAGCGTAACCATAGGTTGCACTATTACCGGCGGTTTTTTATGCTCTACTCTCACCCTTCGACCGGAGATGCACTGTGAATTCAACGCTACTGCTCGCCTTTGCCGATCGCACAGACCAAATACTCAAACGTTTTAGTCTGACGATTGCATGGGTTTACATCTTTCTAATAGTCGCCATTATTACGCAAATCATTTTGCGCCGTGGCTTCCATAATGGGTTCATTGCCTTAGAAGAGCTGCAATGGCATTTATATGCTGCAGGAGTCATGTTTGGCATGGTCTACACGCAAATACTCGACTGCCACGTGCGGGTCGACTTGCTACACCAGACTTTCAGCCGAAGAAGAAAACACTATGTCGAAATATTTGGCCTGCTGTTGCTAGCCATTCCTTTTATCGGCACTTTATTCATTAATAGCTTCGATTTTGTTTACGAATCGTGGCGCGTGGGTGAGACTTCCGACTCACCCCAAGGACTAGGTTATCGCTGGATTATTAAAGGCGTTATTCCCGCCAGCAGTGGCTTATTATTGCTAGCATTTGCTAGCCGTATTCTGCGTTCGATCGCAGAACTCCTGTCCCCCAACACAAATCAGGAAGCTTAATCATGGAAGCTAACGAAGTTCTTGTACTGGCCATGTTTGGCACTTTTATTCTGTTACTGTTCACCGGCGTGCCCGTTGCTTGGGTGTTAGGTGGCGTTGGCGTTATCTTTGCCATGGTGGGCTACTTTGCCGACATTTACTTAGATACTTTCACTGGCCTGGACATGCTCACACTTGGCTTGGTTGTCAACCGAGTCTTTAAGATCATGGACAACTGGATCTTAGTGGCGTTACCCATGTTCATCTACATGGGCATCATGCTCGACAAGTCTGGCGTAGCCGAACGCCTAATGAACGCCATGCAGGATATGTTTGGCAAAACCCGTGGCGGTTTGGCTATCACCGTTACTTGCATTGGCATTATCCTAGCCGCTTCCACCGGCATTATTGGCGCATCCGTTGTATTGCTGGCCGTAATGTCCTTACCAGCCATGCAAAAACAGGGTTATAACATGCCCCTAGCGTTAGGCACTATTGCCAGCGCGGGAACCTTGGGAATTTTAATTCCACCAAGCATCATGCTTGTCATCATGGCAGACCAATTGGGCCTGTCGGTAGGCGACTTATTCATGGGCGCGGTCTTTCCTGGTTTGATTTTAGGCACTTTGTATATCATCTATATCCTGTTAGTGAGTTTTTTCAAACCCCATTATGCGCCATTGCCAGAGGATGCACAGTCGCCAGATTGGTCCGTAGTCTGGCGCGTAATCAAAAGTGTATTCCCTACCTTACTGCTAATTTTTGCAGTGTTAGGCTCTATCTTTGCTGGCGTTGCGACCCCTACAGAAGCCTCTGGCGTTGGCGCCTTGGGTGCTACCCTATTAGCAGCCTATAACGGTAAGCTAAGCATTCCTGTAACTAAAGACGCCCTACAAAGCACTCTAAATACCACCTCCTACATCTTCGCCATTTTCATCGGTGCAACCTGTTTTGCTCTGGTACTACGGGAATTGGGTGGTGATGAGCTCATTGAGTCCTTCTTAACTGGGCTACCTTTTGGCCCTTATGGCATTATTTTATTCATTCTGGGCATTATCTTTTTGCTCGGTTTTTTCCTTGATTGGATTGAAATCACCTTAATTGTACTGCCTTTACTGGCACCGGTAATTTCCGCTCTTGGCTTAGACATTAATGGCTATGGCGTGGTGGATAACCCAGAACTTGTGTGGTTTGTAATGCTGGTGGCGATGGCCTTACAGACGTCATTCCTAACGCCCCCCGTAGGGTTTGCCCTATTCTACCTCAAGGGAGTGTGCCCTCCGGGAGTTAAACTAACGGACATCTATAAGGGCGTGCTACCATTTATCGCATTACAATTGACCGGCATGTTCGCTCTGTTGGCTTGGCCACAAATAAGCTTGTGGCTGCCAGCAGTGGCCTATGCTGGAGGACCAGGGTAAATAACACATGGACGTTAGCGTTATCGAACGAGTATTCGCCACAGTATTCCCTATCGTCGCTATTTGCGCCATCGGCTATGGTTATGGCCGCTGGCGCCAACCCGATATCAAGCTGATTAACCAAATCAATATGGAGGTATTCGTACCTCTATTGGTATTTGTAGTGCTGGCGGATCAGTCGGTACCTATAGGACACCTAGGACCCATTGCGTTAGCTTCGGCAGTGGTAGTTCTTGGCTCTGGGTTATTGTTATGGCCTTTGGTTGTACTGTCTCCTTGGTCGAGTAAAACATTTTTGCCACCCATGATGTTCAATAATGTTGGCAACATGGGAATCCCGCTTATATTGCTGGCCTTTGGTGATGAATTTTTAGCCATTGCGGTGGTGTTTTTTATCGTTGAAATGACCCTGCATTTTAGTTTGGGGGTGTTTATGATCAACCCAAAAATGCGTCTCATCAGCCTACTACGGCAACCCGTGATGTTAGCCACCCTAGCAGGCTGTGCCTTTGCGGTCACTGGCATTGAGTTACCCCATAGTGTGCATATACCTATTGATATGCTGGGGCAAATTTGTATTCCCCTCATGTTATTTACCCTGGGCATTCGCCTCACCAGCATTGAGTTTAATAATTGGAAAATAGGCCTTGTAGGCGCCATTTTATGCCCGCTTTCTGGCATTATGGTCGCCGTTGGCGTGCAGCAAATATTGCAATTGCCCAATGACCAATATGCTGTGCTAATTGTGTTTGGAGCATTGCCCCCCGCCGTGCTCAATTACATGGTGGCCGAGCAATTCCAACAAGAGCCCAAACGGGTTGCATCCATTGTACTTATTGGCAACTTAATGGCCTTAATCAGCATCCCCTTAACCCTATTTTTTGTTCTTTGAGGTTTGTTATTTGCTTAGACAGCTGTGATATCATGGCGCTCATACTACGCCTCATACGTTTTCGCGGAACCAGCCCCCATGATCGACCTTCTTCATCTCCAATACCTCAAGGCAGACCTACAAGCCAACGTTAGCGCAGCCTTACTTGAAGATGTGGGCGACGGTGATATCACTGCCCGACTTATCCCCGCTAACGAGCAGGCCTCTGCCGGCATTATTACCCGTGAAGATGCCATCATCTGTGGCGTAGATTGGGTTAACGAAGTAGCTCGTCAGGTTGATGCGAGCATTACCATCGACTGGATGGTGGCCGATGGCCAAAAGGCCGAAGCTAACCAACTGTTGTTTCAAGCCCATGGCAACGCCCGCAGCTTACTCACCTTTGAACGCTGCGCCCTAAATTTTTTACAATGTTTGTCTGGCACCGCGTCCATTGCTCATTATTACGCTAGCTTAGTGTCAGACACCAAAGTGAAACTGCTTGATACCAGAAAAACCATCCCTGGTTTACGCAAAGCCCAAAAATACGCCGTAGCTTGTGGCCAGTGTTATAACCACCGCATTGGTTTATATGATGCGTTTTTGATTAAAGAGAACCACATAGCCGCCTGCGGTGGCATTGCTGCTGCCATTAGCACCGCTCGCTTGCAAGAAGCTAACAAACCTGTGGAAGTTGAAGTGGAGTCTTTCGACGAGCTACAGCAGGCCTTAGATGCAGGCGCAGACCGCATTATGCTAGACAACTTTACCTTGCGCGAAATGCGCGATTCAGTGGCCTTGGCCGCTGGCCGTGCCGAACTAGAAGCCTCTGGCGGCATCACTGAAAAAACCCTGCGCCCCATTGCAGAAACTGGGGTGGATTATATTTCTATTGGCGCCTTAACCAAAGACTGCCGTGCCATTGATTTGTCCATGCGTTTCGCTTAAAACAGCATCAAATGATCGAGCGACAGCTTGATGCCAATTTCTTCACCTATCTCATGGTTGTGATGGGAGTCGGCAAAACAAGATAGGGTTTGATTGCCTGCCACTAACACGCGGTACAAAAAGTGAGTACCCCGAAAACGCTTGCTGATAATACGGCCGGTAATGGGGCTGTCATCTAGGTGTAACACATCATCTGGCCGGATAAAAACCTCAGCCTCTTGGCCCGCACTAAAACCGTGAGGGTGATCGCTACACAGGTGACCAATGGGTGATTCCACACAGGTATCACTGGCGACCTTACACGCCAAAAAGTCACCCTCGCCAATAAAGTCGGCCACAAACCGGCCATCGGGTTTGTGGTAAATATTATAGGCCGTATCCCATTGTTCAATGCGTCCTTGATTCATCACCGCTACATGATCCGCCATGGTAAAGGCTTCCGTTTGATCATGGGTCACCAACAGACCTGGTATCTGTTCTTGGCGTAAAATAGCGCCTACTTCGGGCACCAACTCTTCGCGCAACATGGCGTCTAAACCCGAAAACGGCTCATCCAATAACAATAAGCTCGGTTTAGGTGCCATGGCACGCGCCAGTGCCACACGTTGCTGCTGGCCACCGGACAAAGCATGAGGGTAGCGCTCTTGATAACCGCCAAGCCCTACCAAGTCCAACAGTTCTTCTACCCGTTGTACTTGCTCCGACTTAGGCCAATGTTGCAAGCCAAACGCCACGTTGGCGGCAATGGTCATGTGCGGAAATAACGCCACATCTTGAAACACCATACCTACATTGCGGGTTTCTGCAGGTAAACAAAAATCATCTTTAGCCAGCGTTTTACCCGATAAACTAATGCTGCCTGACTGCAAAGGCACAAAGCCCGCAATAGCGCGTAACAAGGTCGATTTACCACAGCCACTGGGGCCCAACAAACAGCCAATTTCGCCCACGCCTACAGCCAAGCTCACATCGTGCACTATGGCTTGTGAGCCATACGCTACAGTTACCTTATCAATTAATAAGTGCTGCTTAGAATTATCAAATGTCATGGTCATAATTTTTCTCCCACACTACTGTGGACGGCGACGAGCAATGGATGCATGTAATAACAAAACCGGAATCAAGCCTACCAGCACAATCATAATAGAGGCTGGCGCAGCATCAACTAAACGTTCATCAGACGCCAATTCGTAGGCTCGTACAGCCATAGTATTAAAGTTAAACGGGCGTAATATTAAGGTGGCGGGCAGTTCTTTTAGCACGTCTACAAATACAATCAACACCGCAGTAAGCACCGAACTACGCATTAGTGGCACGTGAATTTTACGCAAAATGGCCAACGGGCTATGACCCATGGAGCGGCCCGCATAATCTAAACTAGGCTTTATTTTTTCTAACCCTGCTTGCACGCTGCCTAGCGCTACGGCTAGAAACCTTACGGTGTAAGCAAATAATAAGGCAATCAAACTGCCCGACAGAATCAACCCTGGACTGTCCCAGCCCCAGCCTTCAAATAGCGCGATAATCCGATGATCAATCCACGCTAGTGGTATCAGTACACCAATCGCAATAATGGTGCCGGGTAAGGCATAACCAAAGCCAGACATAGCCAATACACCACGCACGGGTTTTATGGGCCGAGCACGCTGCGCATACGCCAGCAAAATAGCCAAAGTGACCGCTACCAAGGCGGCTAAGAAAGCCAAACTAAACGAGTTCCAAGCTAAGCTTACAAATTCCCAGCCTAACGGTTCGGCTTCGAACACTGCCCACCATAACAATTGCCCAGCGGGGATCACAAAGCCGAAGCCTAATGGAACCAAACAGATCATCAAGGCTAAAAATGCTTTACTTCCAGTCAGTGGAATTAGGTCGGCCCGCGCCCTAGATTCTGCCGCCGAATGATACCGTGCTCGACGCCGTGAATATCGCTCGAGCATGACCAATAAAATCACAAAGGCCAGCAAACTAGCGGCTAACTGAGCGGCGGCTGCAGTATCACCGTAGCCATAAAAGGTACGGAAAATACCCGTGGTAAAGGTACTCACACCAAAGTACTGAACCGTGCCGTAATCAGCCAAGGTTTCCATGAGTGCCAAAGATAACCCCGCCACTATGGCGGGTCGCGCCATCGGTAATGCTAAGCTCCACAGCGCTCGCCAGCGAGAATAACCTAGACTACAGCCCACTTCTATACTGCTTACAGACTGTTCTAAAAACGCGGCTCGCGCCATGAGGTACACATAAGGGTATAGCACCAAAGACATCATGACTATAGCGCCGCCTAACGAGCGAATTTCAAAAAACCAGTAGTCGCCATAACCCAGACCCGTGATATCCCGAATCCAAGTTTGTACAGGCCCCGCAAAATCCAGCAACCCAGTATAAGTGTAAGCAATGATATAAGCCGGTACAGCCAACGGTAATAACAAGGCCCAACTGAGCCAACGGCGACCAGGAAAGTCGCACATGCTAGTCAGCCAAGCCGTTGGGACGCCTAGTAACAATACACCCGAACCCACGCCTAATAACAACAATAAAGAATTAACTAAATAATCGTTCAACACCGTTTCGAACATGTGTTGCCACAAGGCGCCATCGGCTTTTATGAGGTAACTTAAAATCACCAACACAGGCAACATCAACAGCGCGGCAACTGTGACGGCAAAAACACTTAACCCATGACGTTTTAACATCTTCTCAAGCTACCTTAGCGCCAACCGGCTCGGTCCATCAACTGTACCGCTTGGCGATTATTTTCGCCCAAAATTTGTAGTGCAATCGGGTCCATTGTATAAGCTCCGAAACTTTCCAAGGTCGCCGATATTGCTACCCCTGGTACCACAGGGTATTCGTTATTGATGTCTGCGTACCAGCGCTGTGCCGCATCAGACGCCAAGTACGCCAACAATTGCTGCGCTTGCTGCGGGTGTTTGCCGTACTTAGTTAACCCCGCGCCACTCACATTAAAATGGGCGCCACGTCCCAAATTACCCGTGCCAGACTGGTTAGGCCAGAACACAGCCAATTTACTGGCCACCTTTTGGTCGGCCGGTTTATCGCTTTTTATCAGGCGGCCTAAGTAATAGGTATTGGCAATGGTGACATCACACACCCCTGCAGCCACCGCTTTAAGCTGATCGGTATCACCACCGGCAGGTGGTTTAGCCAAGTTTTCAACCATGCCGTCCAACCAATCTTGAGTGGCTTCTTTACCGATGGCATCGATGCTAGCTGCAACCAACGACTGGTTATAAACCGATTGAGACGAACGCAAACACAGTCTGCCATCCCAAACACTATCTGCGAGCGCTTCGTAGCTGGACAATTGGTTGATATCAACCCGATCTTTGGCATAAATAATCGGCCTTGCACGCAAGGTTAAGCCATACCAATAACCATCGGCGTCCCGTAGCGCCGCTGGAATACGCTGCTCTAATGCAGGCAAAGACATCGGCTTTAACACACCCGCTGCTTTTGCTCGATGTAAGCGGCCCGCATCTACAGTAATAAATACGTCGGCTGGGCTGGCACTACCTTCCACCTGTAAACGTTTGAGTAAGGCGTCGGCCTTGCCCGTAATCAAGTTAACCTTGATGCCTGTATTGGCACTAAATTCATCTAATAGTGGTTTAATAAGTGCTTCTTTGCGCGCTGAGTAGACGTTTACCACATCAGCGGCTTGAGTTTGGGCGCTTAGCGTTACGCTAGTGGCTACGAGGATAGAAAGAAGTGTTTTGTTCATGGATTGTCTCTTGCCATATAGTTAATGACGAGCATCATAAACAATCTTTACTAGTAATGCAAATCATTCTTATTTATATTAGCATGATTTTTTTACGGCATTTTTCATTCGCTTAAAGGTTGCGATTTTTGATAAAATCAGCGCCTTTACAGTACCCATAAAACACTCAAACTGTTAGAATGCGCGCCTACACTGTCCCAGTAGCTCAGCTGGATAGAGCAGCCGCCTCCTAAGCGGCAGGCCGGAGGTTCGACTCCTCTCTGGGACGCCA
>JAPYOS010000001.1:0-3651 GCA_029938085.1 Oceanospirillaceae bacterium
GGTTCGAGTCCGCCCACTGGTACCACGCACATTTTTAGAGAAAGATCAGTGACTTAGCGGTGACTGGTCTTTTTTTATGCCTGCTTGTTTTTAGTCTTTCCGAATTCTTCCAATTAGATAGTGGTGCTAGCACCCGTTGGCTGCAAACTGCCAATGTCACTCTACCCTTGTTCATTCTGTTTATCCAAAAAAAACAGTCCACATTGACGGACGCAACCCCACTACCGCCATGAATAATTAATAATTTACCATTGGTATATTTTAATATACAATTCGGCTTACTTTAATCATTCTTATATAGCTCAAGCCCTATGTCGAACACCCTCCCCGATCACGGTTTTAAAATAGCAGGCCAACGTTTTGGCCAGCGTTTAAGGCAATTGCGCCAAATCAACAAGCTATCATTGGCAGCATTAGCCGAAAGCGCGGGTGTGACTAAGCTAACTCTCGGAAAAATTGAACGCGGCGAAGGCAATCCGACCTTATCAGTCATATGGAAAATTGCCAATGGTTTAGGAGTGCCGTTTTCTAGCCTGCTTAATCAAGACATGCAGCCACAGTTGACGCGTTTTAATGAGCAAGCCGACGTCACCAGCCCGGATGGCCAGTTTGTGGCTCATGCCATGACCGAAATGCCCGAGCAATGCAGCTTTGACGTACAAATTGCACGTATTCAGCCCGGCAACCACTACGTGTCCCAGGCCCACGCAGAAGGAGTGATTGAAATTGTAAGCCTCATGCAGGGTCAATTGATTGTTGAAGTGCAGGATGAACACTTTACCCTTGCTGCCATGGACTGTTTACGCTTTTGCGCCGACCGGCCCCATAGCTATTTTAACTGCGGCGACGTAGAAGCGGTGTTCCACTGCATTATTGCCTACCGCCAAATCGCTAGCGATAAAGCTCACACCTATTAGGGACCAAACTCATGTTACAAAACCTTTCACCTACGCCTGCATTAGCACAGCTGAGTCAACGCTTAAGCGATGATATCGTGCAATTACACGAGCAAGGCCTGTATAAACACGAAACCCCCATGAGCTCTCAACAACAAGCGTCTATTACTAGCGGTAACCAACAACTAATCAACCTCTGTGCAAACAACTACTTAGGCTTGGCTAATCACCCAAAGTTAATCGCTGCCGCCCAAGGCGCCTTACACAAGCATGGTTTTGGCATGGCGTCAGTGCGGTTTATTTGTGGCACACAAGAACTTCACCAACAACTCGAAGCTCGGCTAGCCGCTTTTTTAGGGTTTGAAGACAGCATTTTATACTCCTCCTGCTTTGACGCCAATACGGGGTTATTTGAAACCCTCCTCGATGCCAACGATGCAATCATCAGTGACAGCTTAAATCATGCCAGCATTATTGATGGGGTGCGCTTATGTAAAGCACAGCGACTACGATATGCCAATAACAACATGCAAGAGTTAGAGCGTTGCTTAGAGCAAAGCTCAGACAGTCGCACGCAACTCATTGTGACCGACGGTGTGTTTTCCATGGACGGCAGTATCGCCAACTTAAGCGCCATTTGTGATTTGGCCGAGCGGTATGGCGCCTTAGTGATGGTGGATGATTCCCATGCGGTTGGGTTTATGGGTGATAATGGCCGTGGTAGCCACGAACACTGTGACGTTATGGGCCGAGTCCACATTATGACAGGTACCTTTGGCAAAGCCTTAGGTGGCGCGTCAGGAGGTTACGTAGCCGCCAATGCGGTAGTAGTTGAGTGGCTGCGCCAGCGTTCTAGGCCATACCTATTTTCCAACGCCCTAGCACCGCCAATATGCGCGGCCACATTAGCGGCACTGGATATCGTTGAGCAAGAGCAAACCTTGCGTCAACGACTCATCAACAATACACAACGACTACGTAATGGGCTGGCTAACGCAGGTTTTGAGCTATTAGGTAAAGACCATGCCATTGTGCCTATCTTGTTAGGCGACGCCCAACTGGCGAGTCAATTTGCTCAACAAATGCAAGGCCTTGGTATTCATGTTGTGAGCTTTTCTTTTCCCGTGGTCCCACAGGGCCAGGCACGTATTCGTACACAAATGTCTGCGGCCTTAAGCGAGCAGCAAATTGATCGGGCACTGACGGCATTTATTGCCGTTGGGCACACTTTAGGAGTGATCGTATGACCGCTACAATGCGCGCCCTTACCAAACAAAAGGCCGCCACAGGCTTATGGATGGATGAGGTTGCAGTACCCCAATATGGCCACAATGAGGTGTTGATTAAAGTCACACAAACCGCCATTTGTGGCACCGACGTTCATATCTATAATTGGGACCGATGGGCGCAGAAAACCATCCCCATAGGCATGACAATAGGCCATGAGTTTGTCGGCGAAATAGTCGCCATGGGCGATAAAGTTACCAGCTTCAAAATAGGCTTGCGTGTCTCGGGTGAAGGCCACATTACCTGTGGTCATTGTCGCAATTGCCGCGCCGGTCGTAGACACTTGTGTATTCACACTGTGGGCGTTGGGGTGAACCGTAACGGCGCATTTGCCGAATACTTAAGCTTACCCGCAGAGAACGTATTTCCCGTGGCCGACGAAATAGACAATGTCCACGCTGCCATATTTGACCCTTTAGGCAATGCAGCTCACACAGCATTGAGCTTTGATTTAGTGGGTGAAGACGTATTAATTACCGGCGCTGGGCCCATTGGTGTTATGGCGGCTGCCATTGCCCGCCATGCCGGTTGCCGTAACCTCGTAGTAACAGACGTTAACCCGTACCGTTTGGCGTTGGCGGAAAAGATGGGAGCAACCCGCGCGATTGATGTAAGTACTACCCAACTCACCGACGTAATGCAACAACTCAAGATGAAAGAAGGCTTTGATGTAGGGCTCGAAATGTCAGGCGCTATGCCAGCCCTTGAGCAAATGCTGTCAACTATGAACCATGGCGGTAAAATTGCGATGTTAGGTTTGCCGAGTGATAAGGCAGCCATCGATTGGAGTCAGGTCATCTTTAAAGGCCTGACTATAAAAGGCATTTATGGCCGCGAAATGTATGACACTTGGTATAAAATGTCATCGATGTTGCAGTCGGGCCTCAACATCGAACCTATTTTAACCCACCGTTTTGCCGCTGCCGATTTTCAACAAGGCTTTGATGTCATGCGATCAGGCAACAGTGGCAAAGTTATTCTCGATTGGTAATCTATTTTTGGCACATGGTATGCCAATCTTTCGATAGTTGCGAATTTAAAAACCCTTTAGTATGCGCCTGCTTTGTAAAGCGAGGTGCCATTTGGCACTCAACAACCATTTGAGTGATTGAATTACCTATTGCGACCGCCGCATCCGGTTTTTACCAAGGTTTCAATAAATTTGTGACCATTAGTTCCAAGGTTCTTATTGGCTTATTAATTGTTTGGGCGGCAGCCATGCCCGACCAAGTCGCAGCAGCATTATCTGGCCTTAACGGGTTTTAATGACCCACTTCAATGCCTGGTACATGTATGTGATGGCATTTTATATTGTTGTCTGCCTCACGCTGGCTATTGTGCCTGCAACCGGACGCATTCACCTAGGCAAACCTGGTGAGAAGCCTGAATTCTCAAACTTCTCTTGGTTCTCAATGATGTTTGGTACCGGCATTGGCATTGGCATTGGCATTGGCATTGGCATTGGCAT
>JAPYOS010000001.1:3751-124042 GCA_029938085.1 Oceanospirillaceae bacterium
GGCATTGGCATTGGCATTGGCATTGGCATTGGCATTGGCATGTTGACTTACTCCACCGCCGAGCCCATTTATCATTTCTCCACCAATCCCGATGTCATCATGGGTTTAGTGGAAGGTGGCAGTGCCGAAAACGTACGTTCGGCGTTTCGCTGGTCATTCCTCCACTGGGGCCTATCTGCCTGGGGCTGTTATGCCTTGGCCGGACTAGCACTAGCGTTTTTTAGCTATAATCGTGGTTTACCGCTCACCATTCGTTCTGGCCTTGCTGCTTTATTTGGCCGCTCTTTGTCTGGTACGTCTGGGCATTTAGTCGACATTATCGCCGTAGTCGCCACCATTTTGGGCGTCTCTGTAACCATCGGTTTTGGTGTATCTCAGTTTGCCGCAGGTATGTTTAACATTACCGGCGCTCAGTGGATGATTAATGCCGACGGCGGCTCATCCAACACGGGCATGTTAATGTCTTTAATCATCGTGATGGGCGCCGCAACGTTATCTGCCCGCTCTGGTGTAGGCAAAGGCATTAAATGGCTGTCTAACATCAACATGGGTTTATCGTTCTTCTTGCTGGCGTTCTTTTTAATCTTTGGTTCCACCATGTTGGCACTTGAGTCTTTGTTGGTAGGCACTTGGGATTACATCACCACTCTACCCCAATCAGTAACCACCGTTTGGCAAAATGGCTGGACCGTATTTTATTGGGCTTGGTGGATTGCGTTTGCTCCTTTTGTAGGTGTATTCCTAGCCCGCATTTCACGCGGCCGCAGTATTCGTGAATACGTACTAGGTGCAATGATCATCCCTACTATGATGTGTTTTGTATGGTTCGCATTTGTAGGTGGCAGTGCCATTGACCTAGAGCTCTCTGGCGTGGCCGAAGGTGCCATCATGGGATCAGGTTTGTCATCACAATTATTTAGCACCATCAACGTTATGCTTAACCCCACTATGGCAGTGGTGATGAGCGCTATTGTCGTTATCTTATTGCTAACTTACTTAGTCACTTCTGCTGATTCGGCGGTATTGATCATCAATACTATTAACGCCGCCGGTGACGAAGCGCCGCACTCTAATCGCCACATTACCATTTGGGGCACTGCCTTAACTTTAGTGATTGGTGTGTTGTTATTGGCGGGTGGTTTATCCGCCATTCAAACGGCCATGATTGTTGGCGCCTTACCATTTTCCGTGGTATTGGCACTCATGGGGCTGTCCTTGATTAAAGCCCTCGTAAGCGAAGTTCGCTTGCAGTCTCAAGAGCGGTAACCTTACTCTAACTGCGCTAGATTGTTCGCCAACAGCAGGCAATCTAGCTTCTCTTTTCAGACAACCCTCTTCCACCCTCTGCACCACCTCAGTGTAAACAACACTTTACTTTTGGGCTAATTTAGCGATACCATCAATTTGTAAAACAAACTTTACATATAAATGGACTAAACCATGCGTAAACTCATTGATGCAGTGCTGATTAAAGGCCTGCCAGCAGCCGACATTAAAAACGCCAACAAAGTTAACCTGTGGATATTTCTGTGGGCCTGTACGCTTGTTGCTACCGTTATGATGCAGGAAATGCAGATTATACAAAACTCTGTTGTGAGCCTAGTTGCCGCGTTGGTTAACCTTGCGATGGGAGTCACCATGGCGCTCACTTATCGGCGCATGCTGCACACGCTTGATGAAATGGAACGCAAAATACAATACAACGCCTTAGCCTCAGCAGTGGCTATGGCCATGTTGGTTTATGGTGCCAGCTCAATCTTAGCTAAAGCGGCCATAACCCCAGAGCTAGATGCATCCTGGATGCTGACTATTATGGCCTTTACTTACTCTGGTGGCCTGATCGCTGGCAGGCTGCGCATGGCATGAATAACCGGCTCAAACTTTTACGGGCAGATAAAGGCTGGACACAAGCCGACTTAGCCACCCAACTGGACGTTTCAAGACAAACCATTATCGCTATAGAGAAAGGTAAGTTTGACCCCAGCCTACCGTTAGCCTTCAAAGCCGCACGCCTGTTTGACCTCACCATTGAAGACATCTTTAACGACCATGATTAAGTTAATCGGTGGCCACAGGTAAGTCCTGGCGACCGCCCCATTCACTCCAAGAACCGTCGTAAAGCTTAACTTGGTCCTCACCACACAAGTGTAGAGCCAATACTAATACAGCGGCAGTCACCCCCGAACCACAGCTGGTAATAACCACCCCTTGGCCTAGGTAGGGCGCCAAAGTCCGACGCAACTCATCAGGGGGCAGTAAACACTGGCTAGCATCTAGCAAGCTAGTAAAGGGTAGGTTGTATGCACCGGGCATATGGCCGCTACGCAGACCTTTGCGGGCCTCTGGCTCTTGCCCAGTAAAGCGTGCTGCCGAGCGGGCGTCCAACACTAAGGTCTGCGGGTGGGATAGGCCTTGCAACACATAATCCGCGTCCACCACTTGGTTAGGCTTGGCATGGGCATGGAAGTGACCAGGCGCTGGCTGACTCACTCCGGTCTGCAAGTCATATCCCGCCGCCAGCCAAGCCGGCAGACCACCGTTGAGCAGGGCAATCTCTGGACAGCCAAATAGCCTAAACATCCACCAAACGCGAGCAGCAGAAAATAGGCCATGGCCATCGTAGATGACAATCTGGTCATCATTGCTAATGCCCAAATTGGCGACATAGTTGGCAAATTGCTGGGCACTGGGCAGCATATGGGGCAAGTCACTCTTAGCCGCACAAACATCGATGTCAAAATGCACAGCACCGGGGATATGACCGCTGACGTATTCGAGCTTGGCATCGCGGCCAGAGGCAGGCAGATACCAAGAAGCATCCACAAGTTTAACTAACGGCTGATGCTCTGCCAGCCAAGCTGGCGTAACTAATGTATCCACATTACCACTCTCCTCATTCGGCCGGGGCCCAAGCTAAGCCTTTAAGCGTTGATTACCTGGATCAAAACTCGGCTTTAAGCTTACCTTAGCGGCATAATTCTGGCCTTCGATACGTACCTTATACTGACCCTTGGCAAGCCACTGTTTGTCGTTAGTTCCCTCGGGCAACTGCAATAAGCACACCGCCACCGCAGCTTGGCTGTGATACGCATAGGCGCCTGAAGTAACAAACCCGACTGTCTTCCCATTTCTCAACACAGGTTCGTTGTGATGCAGCATCGGCAGGCTATCTTCCAGCACCAAATGACACAAATAGGGACCTTGAGCAACGTCACGCCTTTGTTGGTACTCCGTTTGGCCTAAAAAGGGGGTTATTTGGCTGGGTTTACACACGAAGTTTAAGTTCACCTGATGCGGTGCATCGGTGTAAGACACATCGTGACCCCAGTGTAAGTAGCCTTTTTCGATGCGTAATGCGTTCAGTGCTTCGCTGCCTAACAGCCGCACACCCAGTGCTTGGCCTTTGTCGAGCAACAGCTGCAGCACATAGTCGGCAAAGTCTGGGGTGACATAAATCTCCCAGCCTAATTCACCCGTAAACGACACCCGTTGTGCCCAGCAAGGTGCATGCCCTAGGTAGAGGTGTTGCAAGCTACCAAATGGAAAGGCGTCATTGCTTATATCGATATCGGTAAGGCTAGCCATTAACTCTCGGCTCTTAGGGCCGACGACAGATAACACCCCATAGGCGCTAGTGGCATCGTGTAAATACACATCGTCTTGAGCCAAGAGATGAGCTTTTAGCCATAAGTGGTCGCGGCGTGTACGGGCCATTGAACTCATAACCATAAACTTTTGGGCCGCAAAACGCGCGATGGTCACATCACTTTCGATACCTCCGCGGGGGTTGAGCATCAGTGTGTAGACCACTTGCCCAACCTTCATTGCCATATTGTTAGTGCACATACGCTGCAAAAATTGCTCTGCCCCAGGCCCCTCTACCCACAACTTGCCCAACATGGAATAGTCCAACAAGGCAACAGCTTCACGGGCAGCTTGTTGCTCCTGCTGTGCGTACTCAAACCACTTAGGCCGATGAAAACTATAATCGGTTACCGGGGTCTCGCCCTGAGGTGCAAACCACGCCGGCCTCTCCCAGCCCTGCTGCTCAGCAAACCAAGCGCCCTGCTGCTTTAGTGTGTGGTAAAACGGGCTCTTACGTAAGCCACGAACTGTGTCACGCTGGTAGTTAGGCCAGTGCATGGCATAAGTGCGGGTTTCTGTTTCTGGCGCTCGGGCTTGTAAATAGGGATCGCGGGCCTGAAAGGTCTGGATTCTCGCCGGGTCCATGTCATTAAGGTCCATGGGGGCATAGCCTTGCATAATCCACTGTGCTAACGCACGGCCAGCGCCAGCGCCAGACTGGATACCAGTAGAATTTACGCCGGCTAAAACAAAGTAGTTCTTCACCTCTGGGGCTTCGCCTAAGGTGAAATTACCATCGTAGGAGTAACTTTCTGGACCGTTAAAAAAGGTGCGAATGCCTGCTGTTTCCAACGCTGGCACCCGTTTCATGGCGAGCTCCAACACGTCCATAACGTCGTCATCGATAAACGGTAGGGAATCAAAACAGAAATCTTCGCTAATACCGTCCATGCCCCAAGGTTTGACCTTGTTATGGGCAAAACCAAACAACAGCTTACCGGCGTCTTGTTTAAAATAAGTGCAGTCGTCGTAGGCCCGCAGTACCGGTAAATCTGGCGTAAGACCTTCGATGGTATCGGTCACAAGGTAGTAATGTTCACACGCATGAGTGGCCACATTAACGCCGCTTTGTCGGCCCAACTCCCGTGCCCACATACCACCGCAGTTAACCACAAAATCGGCCTCTATTAAGCCTTGCTCGGTAATCACGCCAGTGGCCTTGCCGCTCGACACCACTATATCGAGCACTTTGGTTTGTTCAAATAATTGTGCGCCGTGTAATCGCGCGCCCTTAGCCAAAGCCATGGTCAAATCTATAGGGTTAATGTAGCCATTGCTGGGCACGTGAATGCCACCCACAATGCCGTCTGGATTCATCAACGGCCAACGTTTGAGGATTTCATCCACGCTTAATTCTGCCGCTGATATACCGTTAAGCATCGCAAAATCCGCTTGGCGGCGTAGTTCACGCAGGCGTTCAGGTTGGCTAGCCACAGAAATTGAACCACATTGCACAAAACCTGTGGCTTGACCGGTTTCGCGTTCTAGCTCAGGATAAAGATCCACGCCATATTGCGAGAAGGCCGTAGTGGCATGGCCGCCGTGTAAACGGCCTGCTAGGCCCGCAGCATGCCACGTGGTGCCACAGGTCAGCTGCTTACGCTCCAACAACACCACATCCGTCCAGCCCGCTTTAGCCAAATGATAGGCCACCGAGCAACCGTGAATACCGCCGCCGATAATCACTACTTTGGCGTGTTTAGGGAGTGTTTTGGTCATAGCCTTTGTCCTGCTAAAGAGAGTGTTGAAATAAACGACCGAAGTGAGTTGCCGGTGGCGCGACGCCTGCCAAACTCAACAAGTGCCAAGCTAGCGCTTGATTGCTGGAGATGACTGGCTTGCCCAGTATGGACTCGGCTTGGGCAATAATGCCCGCCACCCGTAAGCTAGTGCAAGACACAAATACACCATCGCAATCGATGTTTTGGCCCAGTGCTAACACCGCCTCTAAGATACTCACCGAAGTCACTCTACCTACGGTAAAGTCGTCTTCTAAGTTGAAATATCCGGTAGTGGCTATGTGAATACCCGAGCTGTGTAAATTATCAGCAAGGGCCTGCGTAACCTCAGGCGTGTAGGGCGTAAGCAAGGCAATACGTGTTAAGCCAAGGGCATCACAAGCGGTTTTACACGCCGTTAACGGGTTACTTACCTTGGCATGTGGGTGGTGGTGCTGAATCGCCGCGGCCACAGCCTCTTCGCCAATCACAGTGGCACCTGAGGTACAGGCATAACCGATGGCGTCAAACTCAAATTCAGAAGGTAGAAGGCTTGCGGCAACAGGTAAATCGGCGGCCATTTGCGCCAGTGTTTGTGGCGTCACGGCCATGGCATTGGCAATACGAGAGTGGTAGCAGGCAACCCCATCAATGTTGAGTAACTGACGAAATTCATGCTCAATAGTCTGGTCGGTTTGTAATACGATCAGACCTATTTTGGCCGTAGTACCGAGGCCCGCGTCGGTGGTGCAAGACAGTTGTTGTATGTCGCCCATGGTCTGGCTCCTGTCTTGCGTTTACATAGAGGTAAGAGTTTAGTCTTTGCGCATAACCGCGTTACGAATTAATAATACAAAAATACCAAGCATTCCACCTAACACAACGGACAAGGCCATCACTAACATCGATTTGGTTGTACTTGTGTATTCTATGGCAGCTAAATCGTAGGTTACCGCCTCAAAACTAACCGAGCCAATCGGGGTATTAGCAAATAAAGCCTCCGCTCGTGGTATGGTTAAGTCTTGCACTAGCTGTAACATTAAATCCTCTATACCGCTCAAGAGCGGAATAAAGGGTTCGGGCGCAGCACGAGACTTGAGAATCATCATCTGCCATCCCACAAGGATCGCACTAAATCGGCTAAGTCGATCTCATCGTTATAATGGTCATGTTGGGCATTTTCGTTTTGCATAAATTGTTTCCTATTCCATATTGGGATACAAAAGTTAAAACGGGGCTAGGTTGGCCTAGCCCATACGGAATTTAGCCGACGATAGAGACGTCTTCGGCTTGTAACCCTTTATCGCTTTCGGTGACGCTAAAGCGCACACGTTGGCCTTCTAATAACGAGCGATGGCCTTTGCCACGAATGGAGCGAAAGTGTACAAACACATCATCGCCCTGATCACGGGTTACAAAACCAAAACCTTTGGTAACGTTAAACCATTTTACCGTGCCAGACTCGCGATTTGGATCATCATCCATCTCGTCCCACTGGGCCTCGTCTTCTAGGTCGGAGGTAATAAACTTAACACCGGTGGCCAAAGTAGCGACCCAAAACATGGTGAAACTTACGGCGACCACAAGTTCAAATTGGGTGGCGACTATGTTGGAACCTTGCACTACTTCGTCAAAAATAAAAGGCAATGCTAGGGCGGCTAATAAACTAATAATGAAGCTGTAGATAAATAATGTGCGTCTCATAGTGACTTGATATCTCTTATTATTGTGTAGTTATAATCATATATGTACGCTTTAAGGCCACCTATATCCATATCACAGACAGAGATAAAGCAGTACAATCACGCAAGGTTATAGAAAAACCCGCGACCAATCAAACACTTGATTTATAAAACATCACTTTTTTGCAACTTCTTGAGATTATCATGGATAATGCCGCCGATATCATCGAATTACAGCAACAACTCGCCTTTCAAGAACAGACTATAGACAGCTTGAATGCCGTGGTGAGCGAACAACAAAAAGACCTGACGCGACTGGATCGTGCGCTAGGTTTGATAGCCCAACAAATGACCAACTTACAGCAGGCTGCTGACGCGGGACAAGGTGGGCCAGAGGCCAATCAACCACCACCGCATTATTAGCCTATGGATTGCCGCAGGCCTGCGGCCTTGGCATAGACGATAACTGAGTTATTTAGTAAAGCTTTGGTTGACGTAAATATCAAACCGGTTGGCCTTACCTTCCAGCCGATAGGTGGGTTTTTGGTCAGCTAAATCTGGCGCAATTCTGGGCCGCTTTACCACCACGCGATGGCTCGCTAAGGCTCGGGCTGGGCCGAGCAGCTTGTCGGCGTCGTCATCAGTGCCAACCAACTGGCGGAATAACATCATTTCTTTTTTAACTTGGGCAGATTTGCCCGTATGCGGAAACATGGGGTCTAAGTAGATCACTTGCGGCGCAACACCTTGCCACGCCTGCATCACGCTCAAAGCATCACTTTGATGTAACGTCATGGCGGCAACAATGTCACCTGCATCAATATCCAATATCCCACGTGCGAGCCCATCAGCCAATAAGGCTCGTACCACAGGCTGACGCTCGGCCAGCGCCACCTCACAACCTAAGCTGGCCAACACAAATGCATCGCCACCTAAACCGGCGGTCAAATCTAACACGCTAGGCCGTACAGCGCCTTGCACGCCAACCGCCTTGGCAATTTGTTGACCTTTGCCACCACCATAAACACGGCGATGACGTGATTTTCCTGCCGCAAAGTCCACCCTTACTGCGCCGCTACGGCCATCTACCGGCTCTAATCCTAAGCCGTCATTAGTAAACCGTAACAGCAACTCATACGCAGGGCTGGCTTTTTTAATCAGCGGCAACTGTAACAATTGGGCGAGGGCCTTCTCTTGGGTTTGAAAACCCGCAGCCACAAGGCCTATGCTTGGCTGTTTATCAGCAACCAACACAGGCCCGCTCCTAGTAACAATCGATACACCACAAAGGGCCACATACCCATACGGCTAATGATCTGCATAAACAGCACAATACATAACCACGCACTGGCAAACGACACCACAAAGGCAATGGTCATCGGCACCCAAGCGATGGCCACATCACTGGTGGCCAAATCTAAACTCATAAGTAAGGCAGCGGCCAAAATAATGGGAATAGACATTAAAAACGAAAACCGAGCTGCGGCTTGGCGTTGGTAACCCAACATTAATGCAGCGGTCATGGTGATGCCCGATCGTGAGGTACCAGGTAACAAGGCCAAGGCTTGGGCCAAACCTATAAGCAGCGTATGACGCCAGCTCATGGCCGCCATGGTGTGTAGTCTACGGCTGCGCCAATCGGCCCAGCCCAACAACAAACCAAACACCAAAGTAGTGGCAGCCACCACCCACAATGCCCGGGCATTCACCTCTATCCAATCTTTGAGTACCAGTCCAAAAAACACCGCAGGCAAGGTGGCCACAATAAGCATCAGCGCTAAGGTCGCATGACTATTAAGGCGCTTTTGTTGCTGCCACTGCCACAGCCCTTGGGTCATGGCGATCAAGTCGTCGCGCAGGTAAATTACCACAGCCAACAAACTACCCAAGTGTACGGCCACGTCAAAGGTTAAGCCTTGATCGGGCCAGCCAAATAATAAACTAGGGAAGAGTAAGTGAGCCGAACTTGAGATGGGTAAGAATTCGGTAATGCCTTGAATTAAGGCGATAATACTGGCTTGCATCCAATCCATGGTCAGCCCCTATTGGTAACGAGGTAGTTTTTGCCAGGTGACTTCGTCACGCAAATAAACCGGCAACGCATGTTCTGGTTGACACACCCGGCCCAGTGCAAAATCTGCGCCGGCCAAACGTGCCATTTCTTCGGCTCTAGGCTCTAACTCAGGTAATACCTGCTGAGCCTGCGTCAATATGTTTGCTGGCATGGCGGGCAATGCCATACCGCTACCACAGGCCACATAACTGGCGCTCATCACTTGTGCCTGTTGTGGGTCACATACACGTTCTTCAACCACGGCTAAAGCCAGCTCAGGGTGATTTTCATCAATGGTATATTCGCCCCAGTACACCTCACCCATACGCGCATCTAAGCTGCACGCGTAGGCGGATTTTTGCGGCTGTTGGAGCTGCAGGTGTGCGCGCAAAGCCTGCGCAGCGAGGGTAGAAACGGGGATCACTGGACAGTCTAAGCCAAAGGCTAACCCTTGGGCCACACCCGCGGCAATACGTATACCGGTAAAGGATCCTGGTCCACGACCATAAGCGATGGCCTGTAGGTCAGCCATCTGCACATCGGCTTGTGCCAGCAAAGACTTGACCATGGGCAACAAACGCTGAGTATGCTGACGCTCGGCTTGCTCTTCTAGCCCTAGCAACAATCCGCTATGGTTCCACAATGCTACACTGCAGGCGGTTCCGGACGTGTCTAGAGCCAGTATATGGGTCATGGTGCAGTTTACTTACCGAGCGACGAAAACACGGACTCTTTAATATCACTCACACTGCCAACACCAGCAATATAGTGGTACGCCGGAGCAGAAGGGCCTTCGGTGGCGATCAATGTTTTGTAGAAATCAACCAGCGGCGCGGTTTGCTCATGATAAACATTTAAGCGCTGACGCACTGTATCTTCTTTATCATCCACACGTTGTACTAGGTCTTCACCGGTAACGTCGTCTTTGCCTTCTTGCTTAGGGGCATTAAAGACCAGGTGGTAGGTACGGCCAGAACCAGGATGTACCCGACGGCCACTCATGCGCTTAATAATTTCGGCATCAGCAACGTCAATTTCTACCACTGCGTCAATCGCCACACCAGCATCTTTAAGGGCTTGAGCTTGGGGAATAGTGCGAGGAAAACCGTCAAATAAGAAACCGTTAGCGCAATCGTCTTGCGCAATACGTTCTTTTACTAAGTTGATGATCAGCTCATCGGAAACTAAGCCGCCGGTGTCCATAACTTGCTTAGCAATTTTACCAAGCTCAGTGCCTGCTTTTACTGCCGCACGCAACATGTCGCCGGTGGAAATTTGTGGAATACCGTAATGGTCCGTCAGAAATTGTGCTTGCGTACCTTTGCCTGCACCCGGTGCTCCTAAAAGGATTAACTTCATGATTTAACTCCAAAAAAACTAAAATACTGTGGTCATTCACTCGTAGCTCAGTCAATCCATATTCGACTAAATTCAGATACCTTCGCAAGCAACTCTAATAGGCTGCGAGTTGCTTGCGAAGAGACCCTGTTTAACAAGGCAAATGTAACGTGGCCGCGTAGTGTACCGAATCAAGCGCGTCAACGCCACGCGACCAATAGCTAATGTGACTGATAGCCGTTATAGGCTGGTTAAGCGGCGTTATAAACCGTGAGATTTGGCGGCGTTCCAGCCGGCATCCATGCGCTCAAGACTAACGTCTTCTAGCGCTTCACCAGCCTCCAGCAATTGTTTTTCTAAGAACCGAAAACGGCGCTCAAACTTAGCATTTGCCGCACGCATCACTTGCTCTGGGTCTTGTTTTAAGTGGCGGGCCATATTAACGCAGGCAAACATCAAATCGCCCAACTCTTCTAGCGTATGTTGCTGGTCACCACTAGCAAAGGCCTGCTGCACTTCTTCCAGTTCTTCGGCCATATTAGCTAATACGGGTGTGGCGTCGGGCCAATCAAAACCTACATTAGCCGCACGTTTTTGTAACTTGGCACTACGTTGCATTGCCGGCAAAGCGTTAGGTACATCATCCAACACCGAGTGTTGTTGTTTGGCGTCCCGCTCTGTTTGCTTAATAGACTCCCAACGTTGCAATACTTGCTCTGCATCCATGGCGCCTGAGCCTGCCGACACCTCTTCGCCAAACACGTGTGGGTGCCGACGAATTAACTTGTCGGCCATGGTTTGCGCCACGTCGGCAAATTCAAAACTGCCTTCTTCGCGTGCCAACTGGCAGTAGAACACCACCTGAAACAACAAATCACCTAGCTCGTCGCGCAGCTGCAGGCGATCATCCGACTCAATAGCGTCGGCTACTTCATAGGCCTCTTCTAAGGTGTGGGGCAAGATACTACGGAAATCTTGTTTTAAATCCCAAGGGCAGCCACCGTTTGGGTTACGCAACTGCGCCATAATATCCAGTAGCTGCTGCATGGGTTCACTGGCACTGTTGCTGGCATCAACCATTTTTTCGTCGCCTTACGTCCAATACATTAGGTAATTGACTAATCTTGTCCAAAATCCGGCCTAATAAGTCTAGCCGAGGGATATCAATGGTCATGGCTATGGTGGCCGAGTGGGTGGTTTTATCCACTTGCGTGTTAACGTTGCCCAAGTTCACATGCTCATTGCCAAGCACCATAATCACCTCGCTCAGCAAACCAGGCCGGTCAATGGCCTCAATATAGATATCCACAGGGTAAGTGTGTTCACTCTGGCTAGACCAATCCACATCAATAATGCGCTGGCGGTCTTGTTCGGCCATATTCATGATATTAAGACAGTCTTGTCGATGTACTGATACGCCACGATTGAGGGTCACAAAACCCATAATGGCGTCGCCAGGCACCGGCTTACAACAACTGGCTAGGGTGGTTAACAAATTACCCACGCCGGCTATTTGAATATCACCACTGCCAGACGAAGCAGGTTTAGATTTGCCCGTAAGCAGCGTTAAGTCCAACTGCTTCTTCGGTTTAAAGTTTGGCTCAACCTGCTGCTGAGCGGCATTGACGATTTGAGCCAAACGCAAATCACCAGCACCCAAAGCAGCATACATATCGTCTGCCGACTTAAAGTTAATGGTGGTAGATAACAGGCCATAATCGACGCCAGAAATGGCCATGCGACGCATTTCTCGCTCCACCAACAAACGGCCAGCGGTGCAGTTTTTATCTTTGTCTTGCTGTTTGAAATAGTGGCTTATTTTGGAGCGCGTGCGGCTGGCGTGTACATAACCTAGGTTGGGGTTCATCCAATCGCGGCTTGGTGCCCCACCTTTGGCGGTCATAATAGACACTTGATCGCCCGTTTGTAAGCTATAGGTAAGCGGCACAATACGGCCATGTATTTTAGCGCCACGGCAGGTATTACCCACTTGGGTATGCACTCGATAAGCAAAATCGATGGGCGTGGCTCCCGTAGGCAAATCCACCACATGGCCGTCGGGGGTGAACACATAAATGCGGTCTTGCTCTACGTCGCCCTGAACCTGGGCCACAAACTCACTGCCGTCACCCACTTCATCATGCCATTCCAGCACTTGCCGTAACCAAGCCAGCTTGTCATCGTAGGAATTACCGTTGCTGTTAACGTCTGTGCCTTTGTATAACCAATGGGCACAAACACCTAGTTCGGCTTCATCATGCATAGCAAAGGTGCGGATTTGAATTTCCACCACCTTACCTTCTGGCCCAATAACGGCGGTATGTAAGGAACGGTAGCCGTTCTCCTTGGGCGTGGCAATATAATCGTCAAACTCTTGGGGTATGTTGCGCCACAAGCCATGTACTATACCCAAAGCGGTATAACAATCGGTTAGCTCAGGCACCAATATACGCACCGCGCGCACGTCGTAGACTTGAGAAAACTCAATGTTTTTACGCTGCATTTTACGCCAGATGCTATAAATGTGTTTTGCGCGGCCGGAGATATCCGGCACAATGCCGGCGTGCGTGAGTTGCTCTGTTAGGTTACCTAACACACGTTCAATATAGTCTTGGCGATCCATACGCCGCTCATCCAAAAAGGAGGCAATTTCTTTGTAAGCGTTGGGTTTTAAATAACGAAAAGAGAGGTCTTCGAGCTCCCACTTAACGGCGCCAATACCCAAGCGGTGAGCCAAGGGCGCATAAACGTCAAACACTTCGCGTGACACCAAATAACGCTTTTTACGATCTACGTTTTTTACCGCACGAATGGCACAGGTACGTTCTGCCAACTTAATTAGAGCAACACGAACGTCATCCACTAAACTCACTAACATCTTGCGCACATTAGTCAGCTGGCCATCAGATTGGCCCAAAATATTGTCGCGGGTAGGACTTTGCAAATTACTAATAGCCGCCATTTGTAACACGCCATCAATAAGCTGTGCCACTACCGGGCCAAAGGCTTCTTTCACTTCGTTAAGGGCCACCTTCTCTTCACGTACCGCACGATACAATACGGCAGCCACTAAGGTCTCTTCGTTGACTTGCAGGGTGGTGAGTATCTCGGCCATTTCTAGGCCTGTGCGGAAACAGTCCACTTCGGCTGTTGCCCAAATATCTTCGCTCTCACTGGCACGATCACGCACGTCTTGAGCCCATTCACAGGCCCGCTGTAGGCGGCTAGTATCTAACAGTTCAACCTGTTCAGAAATACCTGCCATCCAAGCTTGGATATCAATGTTGCCGTCCGCGTGGGTCGGGTGTACTGCGCGTACCTGTACCATGTCACACTCTATTCTTTTATGAGTAAGGCCATCACTTCTAAGTGAGTGGTGTGTGGGAACATGTCCACACACCCTACTTTGGCTACCGTTAAACCTAGGCTTTGCAGGTCCTTTAAATCCCGCGCCATAGAGGCCGGATTACAAGACACATACACTACCCGCTCAAGGGGCTGGCCTTTTAGTAACTGGGCAATGCCCTTAGCGCCAGCACGAGGTGGGTCTAGCAACACCTTGTTAATGGCCTTTTTTTGCCACTTTTTGCGGGCACTGGTTTCAAACAAGTCGGCTTGTATAAAGTCCACATTGCCCAAACCGTTGTTTTGGGCATTACTACGACCCTGCTTAACCATGGCATAGTCACCTTCAACAGCCAACACTTGTGCGCCGCTCGGTGCCGCCTTGGCTATCGGTAAAGAAAAGTTTCCTACCCCACAAAACAAATCTAGCACCTGATCTGCAGCGTCCAATTGTAGCCAATCTAGAGCTTGCGCTACCAACGCTTGGTTGACTTGGGCATTCACCTGCACAAAATCTTTCACAGAAAAATCCATGGTTAAAGGCTTAGCGTCGCCCTCCACCGGCAAGGTATACACTAGATCTTGTGGAATACCGTGTAACCATAAGTCATCAACATCAGTTTGCTGACACACTAAACTCACATTATGTTGAGCGGCAAAGGCAGACATCAACTGCTGGTCGTCTGGGCTGAGTCCAGACGACACTTTCAAACTCACACACACTAAGTCTTGTGCTTGCAACAATTCAATGTGGGTTACCCATTGCGTCTGACTCAAACTCACTAAAGCATCGTGCAACGGCGTTAACAAAGCCGACAGAGCTGGCTCCAGCACAGGACACTGGTCAATGGGCACAATGTGTTTATGGCCGCTCTGGCGAAAACCCATCAACAAGGTACGGCTGTCAGCAAAATAGCGTGTGGCTAATTGGGCACGGCGGCGGTAACCCTGGCTCGCCTTGGTAATCGGCGCCACCCATTCAGGCACTTCTATGGAACCAATACGGCGCAATTGTTCGGCAATTGCGGCTTGTTTGAACGTCACCTGAGCGGCCGGTTGCAAATGCTGCAACTGGCAGCCGCCACAGGTGTCGTACACTGGGCAAATAGGGTCTATACGATCAGCACTGGTTTGATGAATCTCAAGCACTTGCGCTTCGGCGTGGGTTTTGTGATCGGCAATCACTTCGGCGCTTACAGATTCGCCTTGTAAGGCGCCTTTCACAAACACTGTTTTGCCTTCCCAACGGCCTACACCACGGCCGTCGTGACTTAAGTTTTGTAGCTCTATTTCAATGTGTTTGCCCATGGGCAGTGTGACTACACTCACATCCACCTGCGCTTGCGCACGTTTTTGCTTGGCGGATGCAGACGGATTTTTAAGCTTGAGCTTACGCTGAAGTGGGGATAAACGGGCCATAATTAACCAAAAACTCCGGTAGATAAATAACGATCACCACGATCACAAATAATACAAACAATAACTGCATTTTCAACTTGTTTAGACAAACGTAAAGCACCGGCCACCGAACCACCAGATGACACGCCGGCAAAAATACCTTCTTCTGTAGCCAGTGCCTTCATGGTCGCTTCGGCTTCGGCTTGGTCCATGTCGATCACTGCGTCAACTTTTGCAGCATCAAAAATGCTCGGTAAATATTCTTTAGGCCAACGCCTAATGCCAGGAATCGACGAGTCGGCATTAGGCTGCAAACCATGGATCTGAACTTGTGGGTTTTGCTCTTTAAGATAAGCCGACAACCCCATAATGGTGCCGGTAGTACCCATAGAACTCACCAAATGGGTAATGCGGCCTTGGGTTTGCTGCCAAATTTCGGGCCCCGTTGTACGGTAGTGGGCTAAAGGATTATCGGCGTTGGCAAACTGATCGAGCACCTTGCCTTCGCAACGAGCTTGCATCGCCAAGGCTAAATCTCGAGCGCCTTCCATACCCACTTCTTTGGTGACTTCAATTAATTGCGCACCATAGGCAGCCATAGACGCCTTGCGTTCACTACTCATATTGTCGGGCATAATGAGCTTTAATCGATAGCCTTTAATGGCTGCCGCCATGGCCAAGGCAATACCCGTATTACCACTGGTAGCTTCAATTAATATATCGCCTGGGGTAATATCGCCGCGCTTTTCTGCTTCGATAATCATACTCATAGCCGGACGGTCTTTTACCGAGCCTGCTGGGTTATTGCCTTCGAGCTTGGCCAAAATTATATTACTGGTGTGTCCTGGCAGCCGCTGCAAACGTACTAATGGCGTGTTACCCACGTAGTCTTCTATAGTCGGAAAATCAGCGGAACTGTGCATGATGTTTGTCTCGTCTCTATTTCGCTAGCTCAGCACAACAAAGGCTAAGGCTTGGTCTAATTCGTCGGCAATACTGATATGGGTTTTATGGCTTCCCAGATCCGTTTGTCGCTGCTTGGCTGCGCCTTGTAGAATCAGCAAGGGCGCTCCTAATTCGTCGTGTTCAATATGCATTTGTTGCCACGAAATGCCACGGCCAATGCCCGTGCCTAAGGCTTTGGCGGCCGCTTCTTTAGCAGCAAAGCGTTTAGCTAAAAAACCCGCTTGATTATTACTGGCGTCAAAGTCTGCCATTTCCAGGCTGGTTAAAATACGCTCAGCAAACTTGCGCCCACTGCGTTCTAAGGCTGCTTCAATACGCGCGGTAGCCACAATATCCGTGCCAATTGCCTTCACCACAATCGCGCCTAAACTCGGCTCGGGCGGCTAGGATCACGGGCCGCGAGCATCGCCGATTTCATGTCTTTCACCGCCTGCGGCAAACCCACAAACAATGCATTGGCGATCAGTGAGTGGCCAATATTAAGCTCATTGAACTCAGGAATCGCAGCAATGGCTTCGACGTTTTGCAAGTTCAAACCGTGACCGCCATTAACAATCAAACCAATACTGGCAGCATAGGTTGCGCCCTTAGCAATCCGCACCAGTTCTGCATGTTGCGCTGCATAACCTACTGCGTCTGCGTAGGCGCCCGTGTGCAGCTCAATGAGTTCTGCCCCGGTACGCTTAGCGGCGTCAATCTGGGCAGGGTCGGCGTCTATAAATAGCGATATTTGTGTACCCACAGCCTGCATACGTATACACGCCGCCTTGATTTTAGCTTCTTGCGAAGCCACATCCAAACCACCTTCGGTGGTGAGTTCTTCACGTTTTTCTGGTACTAAACACACGTAAGCCGGCGCAATCTCTACCGCCAAATCGACCATGGCATCAGTCACAGCCATTTCCAAGTTCATCCGTGTTTGCAATACTTGCGCCATTACTCGCACGTCACGCTCTTGAATGTGCCGCGCATCTTCGCGCAGATGAACGGTGATACCGTCGGCACCCGCTTGTTCGGCATCCAAGGCAGCCTTCACCGGATCGGGGTACCGCGTGCCACGCGCTTGACGCAAGGTCGCTACGTGGTCAACGTTAACACCTAATAAAATTCGATTGGGATCAACCATTTTCCATGTTCCTAATTGTCGATTAACCCTTGGCTTGGTGGCGGTGCCACAGCCATGGATTGAAAAAGTGTTCGGCTATGGAGCGGCTTGCCACCCAATAACTGATCGATATTCGCCCGGGCAATATACTTAGCGTATTTTAAGCAACTGGGTTCACTAAACCGCCCCGCTGCCAATTCGAGTAATACGTGTCCGGGTATTGGCTGCGTATTGCCGTCTTGGTGTTTAACTCGGCAGAAGCCCTGTAATGGTATTAGCCGATAACAATGCTCTGGCAACACCGGTATTTGGGTTTCAAATTCTTTATCTAAGGCAACATGATACCCCAGTTCATCCATCAGATGGACTTCAAACGGACGCAAACTTTGCTCTACCGACTGTTTTATACACAAGTTTTCTAGCAAGGTTTGGTAGTAGGCAAATAACGCAGGATAAGCATCATCCACGGCCAGCAACTTAAGCAACAATTCGTTAGCGTAAAGACCACTATAAAGGTGCCTGCCTTGCAAAGATAAGGGAGGGCCAGCGGCATCCAAAGAAGTGGCCGTGCGCAGTTCACCGCGGCCCGTAAAAGCCACCAGCAAGGGGGTAAATGGTTGTACTAGGGCGCGCTTGGCCGGTTGTTTGCCACTGGCTTTACGGGCGCCTTTGATAATCACCGATACACGGCCGCTGTGGAGGGTCAATAAATCGGCAATGACGCTAGTTTCGCGCCATGGTCGGCTATGTAAAACGTAAGCCGGTTGTTGCTCCATTACCAACATAAGCACATCCCAAGCTTAATCGAGGCCGTCGTATCCCAAACTTTGCAACGCGCGCTCGTCGTCGGACCAGCCACTTTTGACTTTAACCCACAACTTAAGCATCACTTTACATTCGAACATACGTTCCATATCGACTCGAGCATCGCGGCCAATCATCTTGATACGATCGCCTTTATCGCCAATCAATATACGTTTTTGGCCTTTACGCTCAACCAAAATTAGCGCGCCTATGTGCAACACTGGGCCATCTTGGGCAAACTCTTCGATTTCTACCGTCATTTGGTAAGGCAGTTCATCGCCCAATTGGCGCATAATTTTTTCGCGGATCAACTCTGCAGTAATAAAACGTGCGCTGCGGTCGGTGACTTGGTCTTCAGGGAAAAAATGCCGGCCATTAGGTAACTGATCCAGCACACACTTCTCTAGCTGATCCACAGATGCACCCGTGTGCGCGGCAATGGGCACTAACACGGCATCTGGCAAGCGTTGCTGAACTTCCTGTAAATAAGGTAGCAAAGACTGCTTATCATCCAAAATGTCAATTTTATTAATAGCCAAAATCACTGGGCAGTTAGCCGCTTTAACCTTTTCATACACGTGTTCGTCGGCATCATTCCAACGCGTACGGTCAACCATAAAGATAACCAAGTCCACATGCTTTAGGGCGCTGGACGCGGCCTTGTTCATGTAACGGTTGATGGCTTTGTCGGCTTGGTCTAAATGTAATCCCGGCGTATCGACGTAAACTACCTGAATATCACCTTCGGTTTTAATGCCTAAAATCTGATGGCGTGTGGTTTGAGGCTTACGCGAGGTAATACTGATTTTTTGACCCAAAATATGGTTCAAAAGCGTGGATTTACCCACATTAGGGCGCCCAACAATGGCTACATAACCGCACTTTGTGCTGCTGTCACTTTGCTCTGCAAGCCAACTATCTAAATCTGTCATAGTCTATCTATACCGCTTCTTGACCCAGCTGCTGTAACGCCAGCGTGGCCGATTTTTGTTCTGCAATACGACGGCTAGAGGCCTTCGCTTGAGTGGGTTTATCCAACAGCTGAGTATAGCACTGGATGGTAAACACCTGTTCGTGATCGTGCCCTTGTACGTCGACTAGGTCGTACATAGGAAGATCGGCTTTTTTGGCTTGCAAGTACTCTTGCAAGCGGGTTTTAGGGTCTTTTTGCGTGTCTGTAAGGCTTAAATTTTGCAGCCTCGGCGCAAACCACTCCAATATGCGTGCTTCACATACTTGCATACCAGCATCTTGGTAGATGGCACCGATAATAGCTTCGGTAGCGTCGGCCAAGATTGACTCACGGCGCTGGCCGCCACTTTTAAGCTCGCCCGCACCCAGTTTAAGGCACGGTCCCACTTGCATTTCTATGGCTACCTGAGCCAAAGTCACGCCTTTGACTAAACCCGCACGCAAACGGCTAAGCTGGCCTTCGCGGGCCTTAGGAAACTTTTCGAACAATGCATGGGCAATCACAAAGTTAACAATAGAGTCGCCTAAAAACTCAAGCCGTTCGTTGTTACGGTTGCCACAAGATCGGTGAGTGAGCGCTAACTGCAACAGGGTTTCGTCATTAAAGGTATAACCTATCAACTTACACAAAGTATCTACTTTTTGCTGATAAGCTGCAGCTGCCGGCGCTTTCATATTAATCTATACCGCCCACAGTGCTAAAGTTAGGCAAGCTAAAGAAGCTCTCCCAATGCAACCACACGGCAATGGCTTTACCCGTGATATTTTCTTCTGGCACAAAACCCCAATAACGGCTGTCGTTACTACCATCGCGGTTATCGCCCATCATAAAGTACTCGCCTTCTGGCACGGTCACAGCCCAGTTTCTACCCGCATTTTTATTTCGCCAAATCTGATGCACTACGCCATCAATCAATTCTGCGTACAGTTCGGTGGTGGGAGTTTGATCTTTAAGGAAAGTTTGTGACAAGACTACACCATTCACCGATAAAACTTTATCACGGTATTGCACCTTGTCACCGGGCACACCCACCACGCGCTTAATAAACTTAACCGCCGGATCTACCGGGTATTTAAACACCATCACGTCGCCCACTTGCGGCTGGTTATTGTCAAACACCTTGGTGCCAAGTACGGGCAAACGAACGCCGTACTCAAACTTATTCACCACAATAAAATCACCCACGGTCAGCGTAGGCAACATCGAACCCGACGGAATTTGATAGGGTTCCATAAAAAATGACCTGAGCACTAACACCAAGGCTAATACCGGAAAAAAAGAACGACTGTACTCTGCAAACAAATTTTCTTTAAGCAATTTGGCTTGATATGCCACGGGTAATTCCACACCCGCAGTGCTGGTTGCCGCCGCTAAAGCCGCAACACGCGCAGGCTTCCACACCCATACGTCAATGGCGTAACCCACCCCAAATAGAGCAACTAGTCCAGTGAGCACCAGCTCAAAATCAAAATCCATCATGTCCTTACCTCTAGTTCCTAAACAGCCTACTTAGCCATCAATTTTAAGCACAGCTAAAAAAGCATCCTGTGGGATTTCTACACTGCCCACTTGCTTCATGCGTTTCTTGCCTTCTTTTTGCTTGGCTAACAATTTTTTCTTACGGCTAATGTCGCCACCATAACACTTAGCCGTTACATTCTTACGCAATGCCTTGACGGTAGTACGAGACACAATGTTGCCACCGATGGCGGCTTGAATCGCCACGTCAAACATTTGCCGTGGAATCAGCTCTTTCATCTTCTCACACAACAAACGACCACGGCCTTGGGCATTGTCTCTGTGCATGATCACCGCCAATGCGTCAACTCGCTCTGCATTGATGAGAATATCCAAACGCACCAACTTGGCTTCTTCAAAACGTACAAAGTTGTACTCCAACGACGCATAACCACGGCTCACTGACTTTAACCGATCAAAGAAGTCCAACACCACTTCGCTCATGGGCATGTCGTAGGTTAACGCCACTTGAGTGGCAGTAAACTGCATGTTCTTTTGCACACCACGTTTTTGCACGCACAAGGTAATGACGTTACCCAAATGTTCTTGGGGGACCAATATGTTGGCTTCCACAATTGGCTCACGCATTTCCGCCACACCACCCATGTCTGGCAATTTTGACGGGTTGTCTACATAGACCACGTTACCGTTGTTGAGTTCCAATTCGTAGATTACCGTAGGCGCTGTGGTTAACAGGTCTAGGTTATATTCGCGCTCGAGACGCTCTTGGATGATTTCCATGTGCAACATGCCCAAGAAACCACAACGGAAACCAAAACCCAAAGCGTCGGAACTTTCTGGCTCGTAAAACAAGGAAGCATCATTCAGGCTTAGTTTAGCTAGGGCTTCACGGAAGTCTTCGTAATCGTCTGAACTGGTGGGGAATAAGCCCGCATATACCTGCGGCTGCACTTTCTTAAAGCCAGGTAGGCTATCTACGTCGGCGGTTTTTACATGGGTTAAAGTATCGCCAACTGGAGCACCGTGAATATCTTTAATTCCGGCCACCACATAGCCTACTTCACCGGCACGCAAGATATCTGTTTGTTTACGCTTCGGCGTAAAGATACCAATACCATCCACGCCGTATTGCAAACCGGTCGATTTAACAACAATGCGATCTTTTTTACGCAGTACGCCGTTTTTGATACGCACCAACGAAACAATACCCAGGTAGTTATCAAACCATGAGTCAATGATAAGGGCCTGTAACGGCGCATCTTCATCGCCTTCTGGCGCTGGAATCAACTCTACCAACTGCTCTAACACTTCGGTCATGCCAATGCCACTCTTGGCGGACGCGGCTACGGCGTCACTGGCATCAATACCAATGACTTCTTCAATTTCTTGCTTAACCTTATCTGGGTCGGCTTGCGGTAAATCCATTTTGTTTAGCACCGGCACCACTTCCAATCCCAGTTCAAGGGCCGTATAGCAGTTAGCCACCGATTGCGCTTCTACGCCTTGCGCCGCATCCACCACCAACAAGGCCCCTTCGCAGGCCTCTAACGAGCGCGAGACTTCGTAAGAGAAGTCCACATGCCCTGGGGTATCGATAAAGTTAAGCTGATAAGTTTTGCCATCGCCACTATGGAAATCCAAGGTCACACTTTGGGCTTTAATGGTAATGCCACGTTCGCGCTCAATGTCCATGGAATCAAGTACTTGTTGTTCCATTTCACGGTCCGACAGACCACCACACATCTGGATAAAGCGGTCAGCGATGGTGGATTTACCATGATCGATGTGAGCGATGATGGAAAAGTTACGAATCAGGGGATTAATGGACATGCAATGACTTCCGGATTGCCGCTATTTAACGAAGTGCTATAGCTGCGCATAAAAGAGCGGAATTATATCCTAGTTCAAGGCAAAAAACCGCAGCAAGAGGCTTGCTACGGTTCGGTATTATAGCTTAATGCTAATCACTGTGGTTTTTATTGTGCTTTTGCATGCGTTCAGCACGGCGCTCGGCCATATCAGCGTGCATTGTTTGGTACTTTTTCAGCTGTTCTGGGGTGAGCAGCGCTTGCACTTGTTGCTCAACGTCCGCTTTATTAATTAAGCGCTGCGCCATGGCGTCGCCTTGTATAGCACCAATAGCTTTCGCTTTGGCAATGTATGCATCGCTACCGGCTTCTAGTTGCGCCAACTCAGCTAAGGCTGCTGCCATGGCCTGGTGTTGGCCACTAGCGTCTTGGTGCTGGGCCTGCATGATGTCTTTAATGGCATCTTGTTGGGCGTCGGTGAGGTCGAGTTTCTTAGCCATGCGATGGGCCATCATGCCGCCCTTTTTGCCGCCTTTATGACCCATGCTCTGCTTGCCTTTGCCATCATGGCCGTTACCACGCTTGCAGTCTTTGCCGTCGGCCATTACCGCACCGGTGGCAAACATGCCCGCCAAGGCGATTGAAGGGATGATGATTAGTGCGCGCTTGATTGATTTGTTCATGGTCTTACTCCTAAGTAATGTAAGTCCCTCATTGGGATGGCTCCATTATAAGAACTGCTTTGCAAGTGTGAGTGTAGACACTGCAAAGGAATGCAAAGAAGCTGTATTGAATCAGTCAACTTCGGCTAAATTGCCCTTCTCTTGGAGCCAAGACTTACGATCACCAGAGCGTTTTTTGGCCAATAGCATATCCATCACTTCCATAGTGCCATCACCCGCTTCTAAGCTTAACTGAACTAAACGGCGACTATCCGGCTTCATGGTGGTTTCCCGCAGCTGAGAAGGATTCATTTCACCCAGGCCCTTAAACCGCTGCACATTAACCTTGCCACGTTTCTTCTCGACTTCGATGTGATCCAATACGCTTTGCTTCTCGCTTTCATCCAAGGCGTAGAACACTTCTTTGCCAATATCAATGCGGTACAAAGGCGGCATCGCCACATAAATATGTCCCGCTGCCACCAACGGCTTAAAGTGGCGCACAAACAAAGCACACAGCAAGGTGGCAATGTGTAAACCGTCGGAATCGGCGTCGGCTAAAATACATATTTTGCCGTACCTTAGGCCTTCTAGATCCTCGGCACCTGGATCTACCCCAATAGCCACAGCGATGTCATGCACTTCTTGGGAGGCTAAAATCTGGCCTGAATCGACCTCCCAAGTATTAAGAATCTTACCGCGCAAGGGCATAATGGCCTGAAATTCTCGCTCGCGGGCTTGTTTAGCAGAACCACCAGCAGAGTCGCCCTCCACCAAGAACAGTTCGCCACGACTAGCATCTGTACCACTACAATCGGCCAATTTACCGGGCAATGCCGGGCCTTGAGTAATTTTTTTACGAGTTACTTTTTTACCGGCCCGCAAGCGCTTTTGAGCGTGATTGATCACCAACTCGGCTAACAACTCACCTTCGGCCGTATGTTTGTTGAGCCACAAGCTAAAGGCATCTTTAACCTCGCCCGACACATAGGCAACAATTTGGCGAGACGACAAACGTTCTTTAGTTTGGCCAGAAAATTGGGGGTCCTGCATTTTTACCGACAACACAAAACAGCATCGATCCCAAATATCTTCTGGGCCTATCTTTACACCACGGGGTAATAGCGTACGTATTTCGCAGAATTCGCGCAGCGCATCCAACAAACCGCTACGCAGACCATTAACATGGGTGCCGCCTTGGGCCGTAGGGATCAGGTTAACGTAACCTTCTTGGGTCAAATCACCCCCTTCTGGCAACCATTGTACAGCCCAATCCACAGCTTCGATCTCACTTTTTCGGCTGCCTACAAAAGGCGTCTCGGGTAGGCAGTTGTAGCCTTCGTTAGCCCCTAATAAATAATCTTCTAGGCCCGCTTCATAGTGCCATTCGTGTTTTTCTTTAGACGCGCTAGTTAGGTCTAAGAGGGTGACCCTGAGGCCACTACATAAAACGGCTTTAGCTCTTAATACATGCTTCAAGCGGGCAACGGAGAATTTTGGCGAGTCAAAATACTGTGGGTCAGGCATAAAACTAACACTGGTACCCGTGTTGCGCTGACCTACGGTATCAATTACTTCTAACTCGCTGACTTTATGGCCATCGGCAAACCTAATACGATGCACTTGGCCGCCGCGCCGAATTTTAACTTCCAACGCCGACGTCAGCGCATTCACTACCGAAATACCTACACCGTGCAGCCCCCCAGAAAACTCATAGTTTCTGTTAGAGAACTTACCACCAGCATGCAAACGTGTGAGGATTAATTCCACGCCACTCACGCCTTCTTCGGCGTGAATATCTACCGGCATTCCGCGGCCATTATCAACCACGGTTAGTGAGTGATCACTATGTAAGATAACGTCTATTTGATCAGCATGGCCAGCCAAGGCTTCGTCCACGGAGTTGTCGATAACCTCTTGAGCTAAGTGGTTCGGGCGGCTAGTGTCGGTGTACATGCCTGGGCGCTTTTTAACCGGGTCTAGGCCGCTCAGTACTTCGATAGAGTCTGCGGTATAGTTATCTTGTGCCATGTGTTATTTCGTCTTGTCCGTGATCGCTTGATTAGGGATTTATTGGTTGTGTTGCTGAGCCACAAACGCCAATATTTGTGGCAATCGTTGATCAAAGTTTTGGTAACCATGATCGCCGCCTTGTTCGATGTCTACCTCAGCACCCAAGTAGGCGTGTGCGGCCAAACGATAATCTAACACCTCATCGTCTGTTTGTAATAGTACCAGCAATTGCTTTGCTACCGTCAAATTTTGTACTTTAAGGTCTATCAGTTGCTGCATGTGTTCGCTAGTGAGCTGGTACACCTCTTGGGTGTACATATTTTGTTGGCGCCCGAGCATGGTTGCCAATAACTCGTAGGGCCGCACGGCGGGGTTAATTAAAATCGCCGTAGCAGCATATTTTTGGGCCAAGTAAGTGGCGTAGTAGCCACCTAACGAGCTGCCTAAAAATACCAAAGGTGCGCTCGGCGTGGGTGTCACATCCGCCACTATGGATTCGACTTGTTGCATCGCTTGGGCAGGCCAAGGCGACAGTTCCGGGATCACCACACGAGCTTCAGGCTGCGTCTGGCTAATGGCCCGCTTGAATTGCTGGGCTTTATGGGAGGCCGGGGAGCTGTTAAAGCCATGTAAATAAATATAAACCGGTGCCATAGTCGAGACTCTGTATAGTTATAATTTGGCTAGGCGGTGCACTTGGGTGTGAAACTCGCCCGTCGGCGTTAACTGCAATAAGCGAAAGCCTGGGCCCAGTTCAGGGTCCACATGAAAATGATATTGTTGGCAACTAAATTGAACAGCGCTCGAGGGGGTCGCTAAATATCGCGCTCTGCCCAAGGGTTGATCGAATTGCTGATGTACATGACCACATACCACGGCTTTTACCTGAGGATGGGCAGATATAAGGGCGTTAAACTCATCGGCATTGGCCAACATAACATCGTCTTGCCAAGCGGAATTGACCGCCACTGCATTGTGGTGCATAAACAGGCACACGGGCTTCTCTTTGCTGGCGATTAAGGCCTGGTCCAAGGCCCTCAAACTGGCCGCCGATACACTGCCGCCACCTTGGCCATCGGCTGCATGATTAGTATCCACGGTAAGTAATTGCCAACCGTCATAATCAAAACTACGCACTTGCTGTACTGCTTGACCACACACTCGCTGCATGGCCTCACCATCGTCATGGTTTCCTGCTAGCCAAATACTGCTGATGCCCAGAGCGCTGACTTTGTGTAGGAGTCGTTGGTAAGCATCGATGCTGCCAAAATGACTCAGGTCGCCCGTTAGCACCAATAGGTCTACCTCAGCTTGAGATGCCAACCAAGCCAGACACTGGTCTAAATGAAGGTCGGCATTAACGCCTTTGTATAAGGTCGTCTCATCGGCCTGTAAGTGGCAGTCGGTAATTTGGGCAATACGTAAACTCATGAATTATTCCACTGCGCCTGTAAGCGTTGATGGTGTAGTTGCAGCCATTGAATGACAATAATGGTGGCCGCATTGGTAAGCTTGCCTTGTTCGAGCATGCCCCATAACACCTCTCGATCGATGACCTGCACCTTAATGTCTTCTCCCTCGGTGGGCAAACCATGCACGCCGGTGACCTGACTTGCATCTACCGGTGCACAATAAATATTGAGGCTTTCATTGCTGCCGCCCGGCGTCACCAAATACTTACACACTAGTTCTAGTGACTCTAGCGCAACTTTAGCACCCGACTCTTCTTCGCACTCACGCACAGCCACTTGTTCAGGTGTTTCGTCGGTATCAATCATACCCGCCACCATTTCTAGCTGCCATGGACCGTCTTCATGGGCCATAGCTCCCACACGGAACTGCTCAATCAGCACCACTTGATCACGTTTTGAGTCGTACATTAATACCGCCACAGCCGGCAATCGCACAACTAACTCTCGCGACAGTTCTCGACTCCAGCCACCATTAAATAGGCGGTGCTTCAAACTCAGCTTTTGCACCTGATAAAACCCCTGATACACCGTTTCTTGGTGCTCGATACGTACATCAGGGCGCATAAACTGGGGCCTGTAAACGGGCTTTTGCATAGGATTTCTCTAGTTATAATGGTCTGGCGCCAATATCTTGTGCTAATTGATACGCATTTTCTACACAATCACCCAACGCCACCCCGTCTCGCCAATTACTGCGTAAATGTAATCCCGGAAATTGCGCCAAGGCTTCGTCCACTAGAGCCACTTTGGGCAGGTGGCCTAATTTATACTGTGGAATGGCGTGGGGCCACAAGCTCTCTTCATGCCACAAGGGTTGGCCTTGTATACCTAAATAGCCCGCTAACTCTTGCACCACTAATTGTAAGCGCTGATCTGGCGTAAGCGTCATCGCTTCAGCGCCACGACCGCCACCAATAAACACCGTTAATAAATGCTGATCATCTGGGCAACGGTTAGCAAAAATACTAGAGGGAAACAGCACACCGAGGGTTTGTTTGGCTTCTTTGGTGGGCAATAAACAACCAAAGCCATTTAACGGGTGGCTAATCTGTTGTTTATTAAAGGCCATACTGATGCTCGCCACTGGCGAATAGTCTACTTGTTGCAAACAGTCTTGGGCACGTGAATGCAATTCAGCATCGAGAGGCTGCAAGTCATCTATTAACCGCGCCACCTGTGCCGCAGGAATCGCTAACACCACCTGAGACGCCTGCCAAATTTGGTCTCCAGAACACACTTGATAACCAAATTCAGCACTAAAACTCAGGCTATCCACTTGCGTATTCAACTGTACCGCTGCACCCAATTGCTGGGCCACTACCTGGGGCAGTTGATGCAATCCTTGCGCAAAACTCATCATGGCGCCATCCAGCGATTCAATCCCCAAACCCTGATCCTGCTTCTTTTGTTTGGCTTTGGCTCGCATTTTAGCCAAGCCGCCAACAATCATGGAACCATATTGTTTTTCTAAGTCATACACTTTGGGCACCGCGGCACGCACCGACAGTTGATCGGGATCGCCTGCAAAGACGCCTGAAATAAATGGATCGATGAGCCAATCTAGCATCTCTGGTCCTAAGCGCCGGCGTACGTACTGGGCAATCGACTCTTCCTGAGTGGCCTTGCTAAAAAAGGGTTCTATTAATAAGCGTAATTTGCCGAGCAGACTCAACACTGGTGTAGTTAGGGCACCAAATAGGCTCATCGGTAGCGCCAACATACGGCCTTTTTTACCAATAAAACGTCGATGGGCCGAAGGCTCTGCTAGCACTAAATGGGGTTGTAAACCCACTTGTTGTATTAACAGAGCCATAGCCGGGCGATTATTAATAAAAGAGTTAGGGCCACGCTCCCACAGACAACCGTGATGACTCACCGTTTGTAAGTTGCCACCCACTTGATTACCGGCTTCTAAAACAGTGACAGAAAACCCTTGTTGCTGTAAAAACCACGCACTAGTGAGGCCCGAAATACCGGCACCCACCACCACAATATGGTGTTTATGGTCCAGTTCATGGGGCTTTTGAGGCACCGGACCAGCACTGGTATTTGAATTATGTTGAGGCATGTCGATTTCGAGAGACATTATAAATTATCCTATAGCTTAGCAGTTTTCACCTAAATAGGCTTTGATACGGGCATCAGTTTGCTGCAAAAAATCTTCGCTAGTGCCCTGCCAATGCACCTGACCTTGGGCAATGAACACCACTTGCTGTGCTAATGCCAGCGCATCCCTTGGCTCATGGGTCACCACTAAGGCCGACAACTGATGTTGCTGACACACCGTTTTTAGCAACATGGTCATATCTTGACGTAAAGCGGGGTCTAGCGCGCTAAACGGCTCATCCAGCAACAATAACGGTTTGCGACGCACTAAGGCCCTACCTAAAGCCACCCGCTGACGCTGCCCGCCCGACAGTTGTTTTGGTAGCCGGCTGCCCATATTAGCTAGGCCCACCTGGTCTAAGGCTTGCTCCACTTGCCGTTGTTCTTGAGTAGTGAGTTTAAGATTGCTGCGAATGCCTAACGCCAGATTTTGATAAACACTCATATGGGCAAACAAGTTATGTTCTTGAAACAAACTCGTCATAGGCCGTTGCGACGGCTCAAGGGTGTCTACACGCTCACCTCCTAGGTAAATTTCCCCTTCACCGTCCACCTGAGAGTCTGGCTTGATAAATCCAGCGAGTAAATTGAGCAAGGTCGACTTACCTGCCCCACTGGCGCCCATCACTGCCACAATTTCGCCCTCTGGTAACTGCAAGTCATAGTGGAATTGCTGCTCACCAATGCCACAACGAACATGTTTCAACTCAATCACGGGGGCCTCCTAAGGCGCGTTCTAATACTAAAAATAGAGTTAAGCTCAAGCCCAGCAATAACACTGCCGTCACCCCAGCTGCGTCGGCCTGATAACTGCCTAAACGCTGATACATTAACAAAGGCAGGGTTTGAATGTCTGGACTACCAAATAAAGCCACTACACCTAAATCTCCAGCAGACATGGCCGCCACCAGCGCCATAGCCAGACCTATGGGGCGCCGCAATATAGGCCACTCTACCTGTCGTAAACGTTGCCAACCGTAAATCGCCAAACTGCTACACAAGCGATCATAGTCGCTACTTACTTTGACATACGCCACAGACAACACCCGCAACATATACGGCAGGCCCATAAGGGCATTAACCAACACCACCACATACAAATTAATGGCAAACACGTCCACATGGGGTCGCAAACCAATAAATAGCCCCGTGGCCAACACTAACGGCGGCACCACTAAAATGATGGAGCCTGTCCACTCAACAGCTTCCGCGGCAAGGCGATGACGTTGTCGCCAATAACGTTGCGCCAACACCAAACCCCAGGCCATCAACAGGCTCAGCAAGGCCGAGCTTAGGGCAACCCACAAACTGTTCACAAAAGCGCGCCATAGGCGCACATCCAGCAGTACTTGCAACCAAGCATCGTTAATGCCTGCAATCACCACAGCCACTAAAGGCACTAACACCAATAGGGTGGCTAGCAGTAACACAGAGGCATCATGCACTTTGCTCATCAGTGATTGAGTATCCGGCCGCAACGACAGCTTGCTATGGCCTATGCCCTGACTGGCAAACATATCAATAGGACGCCCTAAGCGTAGGCCACACCATAAAATAAAACCACAAAATATAATTTGTAAGAGGCTCAAGTACACGGCTTTTGCCATGTCAAAATCAAACCGAATGGCTTGGAAAATAGCCACTTCAATGGTGGTGGCTTTCGGCCCTCCACCCAAGGTCATAACAATGGCAAAACTGGTAAAGCACAAGGCAAAAATCATGGCGGCCAGTTGCGGTAACACACCTTTGAGATGGGGCCATTCAATGTGACGCCAAAGGTCGGTGGAACTCATGCCCAGCTGGCTGGATAAGCGCCAGGTTTCCGGTGCAATGGCTTCTAAGCGCTGTAACAAAATACGCGCCGCAAGGGGTAGATTAAAAAATACGTGGGCCAACAGAATACCCACTAAACCGTACACATAACTGCGTGGTTGCCCACCTAACCAGTACCAAAGCTGGTTCACATAACCTTGTTTACCATGCAATAAAATGATGCCGTAAACGGCAATAATACTGGGCACCACTAGGGCCACACTAAAACAGCGCAGCATTAACCAACGGCCGATAAAATGCGGTCTACGGGCTAACGAGCGGGCGACCAACAAAGCTAAAGCTAAACTGATGATGGTAGATAAAGTGGCTTGCCACCAAGAAAACCAAACCACCCGCCAAGTATAGGATTCCTGCACGTACAGCGACCACTGTGCCTGTTCTGTGTAGGATAAAAATGCCCCAACCGCAGTTAATAATGGCAACAATACCAACAAAAAACTGAAGCCACTAAAGGCATGCCAACTGCGCAGCTTAAACATTAACGAGCATGCTGTTGAGTACAGCAAAATGCCGATCTAAGGCACCTTTTTTAGAGTCCACTAAGGTTTGGCCTGCAACACCCATACGTTGGCGCAACTCCAAATCACTCAGCAAGCGACTGATATCTGTCAATAGGCTAGCATTGGTAGTGATCATTAAGCCTTGTACCTGCTCCAATTGATCGCACACTTGGGCAAAGTTAAAACAATTGGGGCCCATCACCACCGGTTTACCTAATGCAGCCGCCTCTAATGGGTTATGCCCACCGGTGTCTGCCAAGCTGCCGCCCACAAACACCAAATCGGCGCAGCGATAATAATCCACTAACAAACCCATGCTATCTACTAACAATATGCGCTTTTTTTGTTCTGCTTGGGCCTGTTTAAAAGCGCCAGCTAACTCAGCTAATTGACTGTGCCGCGCCCATACAAAACCCGACTCTGCACACAGGTCCGCCACTTCCTCAAACCGCTGGGGATGACGCGGCACTAACACCAAGGTGCCACTTAACTTGGCAGGCAATTGCGACCAAACCTGCAACAGCGCCGACTCTTCACCGTTACGAGTGCTGCCACACACCCAGCACAAGTCACTGGACAATAATTCAGCGACTATGGGATGCTGCTTTACTGGAGGCAATTGTAAATCGTATTTTAGACTACCCAATACGCTCACCGATACTGCTTGTGCGCCTAGCTGTATGAAACGTTGCGCGCTGGCCTGATCCTGCACCAAAACGTGGCTAAGCTGCCGTAACATTGGTGCAACCAACACCTTAAAGCGCTGATAACCCTTGGCCGAACGGGCGGACATACGCCCATTAACCAACACCGTTGGTACCTTGCGTCTGGCGCACTGGGCAATCAAATTGGGCCACAACTCGGTTTCAACCAACAACACCGCGCGCGGATTAATCCGACGCAACATCAAGGTATTGGCAAGGCCCAGATCCAGCGGTAAAAAACCGTGACTCACGCGTTCATTGTGACCAAATAGCTGCTGGCATCGAGCTTGAGCGGTAACGCTGGTGGTGGTGACTAACACGGGTAGCATTAATTCGCTGAGCAGGCGTTCAATGAGCGGGGCAATGGCGTTTAACTCGCCTACGCTGGCGGCATGAACCAACACCGGACGGTGCTGCTCATTAGGCAACCATCCATAACGTTGCCAAAAACCTTGGCGAAATTCGGGCCGACGCCAGATAAACAACAGGTGAGCCACTGCCCCAATGGGCAACAACAAATAACACAAGCAGGTATAAACGAAGACTGGCACGGGTACAAAATAACCTTATGTTTGATAGACTAGCCGTTCATCCATTTCCATGACGCCCCACACATGAAGATCGTCAATCTGATTTCTGGCAAAGACTTAGGTGGCCCTAAGCAGACTTTTTTACATTACAGCGATAATTTACGCCAATTAGGCCATCAAGTCACTTCCGTCATACGCCCTAAAGCACAATTACAGAGCCTATTACAACAAAGGCAACTGCCATATACGCTTCTCGATTATCCACGCACCCGCTTGCCGTGGCTTAAAAATATTGCCATCAAGCGCTTAACACAGCTGTTTTCACAACAGGATGCGCAATTGGTGGTTGTGCACAAACCCATAGACGCCGACCTCGCTCAAGCCGCGATGCCGGCCAAGTGCAAACTGGTGTTAGTGCTACATAGCTACACTGCAAAAGGTATTATGGCAGCCGACTTATTGGTTTGCGTGTCACCCGTGTTGGCAGAGTTTGCGCGCCAACAAGGCTACACTGGCCCCTTAGAGGTGATCCCAAACTTAGTGGAATTGAGCGCTAGTGAGCCTGCGACTCGGCCGCCACATCAACCACCGGTAATCGCCACCATGGGCGTACTCAGACGCACTAAAGGACAGGATTTGTTATTACAGGCCGCCCATATTCTGCAGCAACGCCAAATGTTATTTAAATTAGTAATTGCCGGCAAAGGCCGTTGGCATAAAAAAGTAAATCGCCTCATCAACAGTTTAGGCCTTAGTCACATCACCCAGCGGCTCGACTGGGTAAGCAATGCGCAACGTGATGCGTTTATCGATGCAGCCGACATTGTGTGTGCCATCTCGTGGCGAGACCTTTGGCATGGTGGTGATCGAAGCCATGGCCCGCAAACGTTTAGTAGTAGCCACCCGTTGTGGTGGCCCACAAGGCATTATCGAACATCAAGTCAATGGGCTCTTGTGTGATATTGACGTGCTTAGTTTAGCCGACGCCTTACAACAGGCCATCGAACTAACGGCACACGACCACCAGCAACTCTGCGAAGACGCTTTTATCCACGCCCGTGATCATTACAGCCCAGTGCCTGTGCGATCACAGATTAGCGCAATGCTTAAGCTGCATATCGAAACGCCGTTAGAAGAACAGCACCAAGCTCCAGACTAACAGACACTGCAACAAGGCTAGTAATACCGCAGCCGAAGCCACATCTTTAGCCACGCCAGACCAGTGGTGGCGTTCGTCACCATGGCGATTAACCGCCGCCTCAATACCGGTGTTGAGTAATTCAGAAATCAACACCACAAACAGACTGAGCACCAAAATAGCGCTTTCCAGTGCAGTTTCTGGCCACCACAAGGCCAGTGGTAACAGCACTAATAGAGCCAACGATTCTTGCTGAAAAGCGGTTTCGTTACGCCACGCAAACAATAAGCCTTGCCACGAATACTGGCAGGCTTTTAACCAACGTTTTAGACCACGAACTTTAACGGTAGACACCTTTAAGACTCCCAAATCAGGCCTGAACGGAATGGAACTGCAGTTGATGTAGATGTGCGTACAAACCTTGCTTCGCTAGCAGTTGGGCGTGATCACCTTGCTCAACCACGCGGCCTTGATCCATCACTAAAATCACATCGGCTTGTTCGATGGTGGACAGTCTATGGGCAATCACTAAGGTGGTACGGTTTTGCATAACTTCATCTAACGCTGCCTGAATGTGCCGCTCTGACTCGGTGTCTAAGGCCGATGTGGCTTCATCCAATACCAGTAGCGGCGCATTTTTAAGCAAGGCCCGGGCAATGGCAATGCGCTGCCTTTGTCCGCCAGACAATAACACGCCAGACTCGCCCACCAAGGTATTTAAACCGTCGGGCATACGTTGGGTAAATTCAGTCACTCGAGCCGCCGTAGCCGCTGCGGTCACCTGCACATCAGTGGCGTCGTGCATGGAACCGTAAGCAATATTGTTGGCAATGGTGCCATTAAACAACACCACTTGCTGATTAACCAACGCCACTTGCCGCCGCAAGTCGGTACGCACAATGTCCTGAACATTATCGCCATCCAGTAAAATGCGCCCCGCCTGGGGTTCGTAAAAGCGTAACAACAAGTTGACTAAGGTCGACTTACCACTGCCTGAACGCCCCACCAAAGCCACCACTTGGCCCGCTTTAATGTCAATATTCACTTGCTCTAGCACGGGTTTGCTGTCGTAACTAAAATCAACCTGCTCAAAGCGAATGTGGCCAAGCGCCCTGCTAATGTGTTTTTTACCTTGGTCCAATTCGGGAGTTTCGTCCAACAAGGAAAAAATACTTTGTGACGCTGCAATACCCTGCTGCAAAATGCTGTTTATTTCGGTCATCGAGCGTAATGGCTTGGTCAACATGCCAGCAGCGGTGATGAAGGCGATAAATTGGCCTGCCGTCATGGTGTCGATAATACTGGGGTGCAAGGCTAAATAAATTAAACTCGCCATGGCCATAGCCACAATCATTTGCACTAAGGGGGTAGAAATGGATTCTGCCAGTGCCAACTTCATGGCTTGTTGGCGGTTGTTATTGCTGGCTTGGGCAAATCGTTGTCGCTCTTGCTGCTGCGCACCAAACACACGCACCACCTCATAGCCTTTAATGGCTTCGCTGGCGCTCGCCGTCACCTGTCCCATACTGTCTTGTAAATTGGCACTGATGTTTCTAAAACGCTTAGAGGCTTTATTAACCACCCAACCAATAAACGGCCCAATGGTGAGAAACACCAACGACAACTGCCAGTTGAGGTACACAATATAGGTTAACAAACCCACAATGGTGAGGCCCTCGCGGACAAATATTTTTAGGGCTTCTGTGGCTGCACCGGTCACCTGTTCAACGTTAAAGGTCAGTTTAGACAACAAAGTGCCCGACGCATTACGATGATAGAAGCGTGCTGGTAATACCAACAAACGGTCGAATATGTCTAGTCGTAACTGATGAATCACTCTGCGTGCCACATAGGTGATGCCGTAATTGCCCAGGAAAAAGCCCACGCCACGCACAAAAAATATACCTAACACCGCGGCAGGAATCAGCAAACGCGCTTGTTGATCATTTTGTTCAACGCTATCCACCATATATTCCATGAGGCTAGCAAAGGCGGGTTGGGTGGCGGCGAATAAGACAAAACCAACAATGCTCAACGTAAAGATGAGGCCATGCTGCATAACATAACCCAACAAACGTCGGTAAGCACTCCACGCGCTCATGGGCTGGCCAGCAGCGGACTCAGTATCAGGTGGGTTCTGTGGGTCGGTCATTTCTGATCCTTAGATAACATCGCAAACCTAGTTTCAAAGGCGAGCTCGGTGTAAACTGCAGCTCTGTTCAAATTTATACTAGCCGTGGCTATTTCTCACACACCTAACATGCCTAACCCCACCAGCCCATCAGACTTGCCTTCACTAAGCCGTTTTTACGGGCCCAAATATTGGGCCATATGGCTGGGGCTGGCCTGTTTACGCTTCACCATTATATTACCTTGGCGCTGGCGTATGGCAGTGGGTAGAGCTATTGGGTGGCTATTGTATCAGTTATCCGGCCGCAGACGGGGGATTGCAGAAACCAATATTAGCCTTTGTTTTCCGCACCTAAGCCAGCCCCAACAAAGCCGCTTAGTACAAGCTACCTTTGCCGACAACGGTGTGGGTGTCATTGAGACCGCAATGGCTTGGTGGAGTTCCCGCCACACCTTCAACAAGCGTGTCACCGTGACTGGCACCGAGTTGATTGACCAAGCCCAGTCTGAGAGTCGCGGCGTACTGTTAGTGGGCGCTCACTACACCAGTTTAGACCTAGGGGGCATATTACTTGCGCCTAGCTACCCTTATTATGCAACCTATCAGCGCCATGGCAACGCCTTAATGGATACCATCATCCGTGGCGGCCGTTTACGTCATCTACCGGGCATGGTAGAACGCGACGATATACGCCAGGTGATGCGGTTATTAAAACAAGGCAAGATCGTGTGGCTAGCTCCAGATCAAGACGTAGGCCCAGAGCGCTCTGTATTTGCACCTTTCTTTGGAGTCGATGCGGCCACCACTCCGATCGTCAGCCGCCTCGCTCAAGCAACGGGAGCAAAAGTATTGCAGTTTAGCCACCACCGCATCAACCAAGATAGTCACTACCAACTCACCATTAGCGACTCGTTAGCCAGCATCCCAAGCGGCAATGCCCAGCAAGATGCGGCTTGTTTAAATGCGGCTATAGAGGCACAAGTCACCCACTACCCAAGCCAATATTTGTGGCTTCACCGGCGTTTTAAAACGCGACCAACCAACAAACCGTCGATCTACTAACCCGAGCAGCCCGTCATCATGTTTTGCCAAATACCTTTCACCGTTTGGCGTTGCTCAAACAGGTCATCTGCAGACACCTTGCCCGCTTGATTTTGCAAGGTTAGCCGGTGTTCTACCGATCGCATCAGCTGATAAGCTTCGCGCAGGCTGCGGCTCTGTTCAGCGGACATCAGGTGATGTGCTTCTAAGCCCTCTAAAATGCGGATATTGTCGGTGTGGGTCAGTAGTTCAGGCTGATTTTGCCCGTGGGCCAGCACGGCATATTGCACCATAAACTCAATATCGACGATACCACCTTCATCCTGTTTTAAATGAAACTCATGCACTTGGCCGTCGGCACTAGGTTTGGTTGCCAACTGCTGACGCATTTTGTTACGCATAGACACCACTTGCTGACGCAACTCCTTTTCGTCTCTAGGCTGGCTTAACACCTGCTTGCGTACATTAAGAAACGCCTGAGCTAAGCTTTGACTGCCGGCGATAGGCCTTGCGCGCACTAGGGCTTGATGCTCCCAAGTCCAAGCTTCATGCAATTGGTATTGCGTAAACGCTGTTAAACTCGAGACTAACAACCCTTTGGCGCCATCTGGCCTTAAACGCATATCCACTTCATACAACTGCCCAGCACCGGTGACCGTATTAAGGTAGTTAATCATGCGCTGGCCCAAACGGGTAAAAAATACACTGTTGGCAATGGGTTTTGGGCCATCAGTTTCCGTTTGCGAGGGCATATCGTAAACAAACACTAGATCCAAATCTGAACCATAACTTAATTCCCAGCCCCCGACTTTACCGTAGCCAACCACAATAAAGTCATCGCATGTCCCATGTTGGTTTTGAGGGTTACCATGACGCTCTCCTAACTCGCTCCAAGCGAGGTGCATCACTTGCCCCATAACAGCCTCGGCGACGTAAGTCAGCTGGTCGCTCACCTGCATAAGGGATAATCGCCCGGTAACTTCGTTGGCCGCTATGCGTAGCAAATGGGCATGCTTAAAATGCCTCAGGGCCTCCATCAACTGTTCGGTATCGTCTTCGGGCAGACGCAACAAATTTTGTTCTAACTCTTGTTTGAGTGCCACCGCATCGGGCACATGAAATAAACTATTAACGTCTAATAATTCATCCAACAACGACGGTTGGCGTGCCAGAAAATCTGCAAACCAGGAGCTGGCCGCGCACAGTTCAACCAACAACCTTAAGGCGGCAGGATTTTCGAGCAATAACACCAAATAAACCGACCGCCGTAGCACTGCTTCTATCAATACCAATACCCGAGACAAAGTCACTGCTGGGTCTGTTTGCTGGGCAGCAAGACATAATATTTGCGGCATCAACGCAGCCAATCGTTCTTGCGCTATTGGCTGCATCGTTTGTGCAGCACGACTTTGGTGCAGTTCCCACAGATGCTGCAAACTACGATGGGTGTCTGCAAACCCTGCGGCGGCCAAAATGGCTTGCCACTGGGGCTGTTGCGGCATCTGATCGTTGACCAAGCTTGCGTGTGTAATTTGTTGCCAAAGGTGAGTCAGCTGATCATCCGGTGCTAGGAATTCAGCATCTTCTTTAACCTCAACGACCAACTCAAATTGTTGATGGATAAAACCACGGGCGTGGTCGATACTCTGTTGTAGACTTTGCCAATTGGAAAATCCCAAGGCAAAGGCCACACGCGCTTGTTCTAACGCTTGATCAGGCAGGTCTTGCGTTTGTTGATCTTGCACTGCTTGCAGGGCATGCTCGACATCCCGTAAAAACCAATAGTGTTGGCGCAACTGCTCGACATCATCGCTATCTAGTCCTGCACACTCTGGCAGCAAATCCAGTACCGCCATCAAACTCGTCGTCTGTAGCCGTTGATCGCGACCGCCGCGAATCAACTGGAAGGCTTGAGCGATAAATTCCACTTCTCGGATACCGCCAGTGCCTAATTTAACGTTTTGCTGTAATCCGCGACGACGCACCTCGCTGGCAATCATTTGTTTTAAACTACGCAGCGACTCGATGGCACTAAAATCCAGATAACGCCGATACACAAAGGGCCGCAACAACCTGATTAATTGGGCCCCTACAATGTCGTCACCCGCGATCACTCGCGCTTTGATGAACGCATACCTTTCCCACTCACGACCTTGTTGTTGATAATAAATTTCCATGGCGTCAAAGCTCAGGGCTAATGCGCCGCTACTGCCATAGGGACGCAGCCGCATATCCACCCGAAATACAAACCCATCTGCAGTCACCGTATCAATGGTTTGAATCAAGCGCTGCCCTAAGCGGATAAAAAACTGCTGGTTATCGATACTGCGTTTGCCACCTTGGGTTTCACCGCCTTCGGGATAGCTGAAAATCAAGTCAATGTCGGACGACAGGTTAAGTTCGCCACCGCCTAACTTACCCATACCGAGTACTAACAACGACTGCGGTTGGCCGTCATGGCTCATGGGTTGGCCCCATTGTTTAACACTGTCGTGGTGCAACCATTGTAATGCGCTAGCTACACAAACGTCGGCCAAATTAGACAGTTCTTGCACCAATTCAAAGCTAGTGCCAAGCCGGCAGCGGTTACGCCAAATCAGCCGTACTTGATGGCGCTTTCTAAACTGTCTTAGGCATTGCTGTAGCTGCACTTCGCTGGTAATTTCCGCCACTTGAACATGCAGAGCCTCGGCCAAGCCACTTTTAGCGTAGCTAGCGGTAAGAAAGTTATAATCTAACCATACGTCATTAAGACTCAATACCTGTGCGGTAAACGGGCTAGCCGCTAGCACTTGTAATAATTGTCGTTGTGGTTCCCCCTGGTTCCAAACAGACGTTTCATCGGCTGTTTGGGTTAGCTCGTCAAAGCTTGCGAATACCTGCAACTGCAATGGACTGGGCAATGTGTCGATTATATTTAAGTTATCCTGCGTCACGTTCAGCGCCATACGGTATTTTCCCAAACCACTGTTATTGCCCGTTCGCCGGCCATTTCTCTTGGAGTGATGGTGGTCAATCGGGGCTCAATTCCAATTAAAGTTACCTATAATACGTAGACCCTAACGGAAAAATTCCCCTATAATCAAGTTATACGTAAATTTTGTCGTTCGATTGATACGCCTTTTGGCACAACCATATACAAGCAAGATCAACACTATGAATGCAAAGGATGATTCGTCTCTGGTACCTGTGCCAGATCTAACGCAACTTAAGTCTGACCTTCAGGACGCCAACGACATTGCCTTAATGGCCTTGAGAGCCAATGGCGAGCTCGGTGTGGTGATTAACTTTTTGGAACACAGTTTTTCGTGTGCGGATCACGTGGCCGTGGGCCAGCAAGTCTTTAAGGCCATGCGGGCGTTTGGCTTGTCTTCATCAGTACAGCTAAGAGTCGAGTCTGGCGCCATTAATATTTGTGATTAAGAGTTTGCTGGCCAAGAGCAAGAATTCCAGTTTTTAAGCCGCTTACGGGACAAAGGCCGAATTTTTGATTTTGGCCAGCATACCCTTGTCAACTACAATCACATCAGCCTTCTCATCCGTGACATGCCGTTGGACCAACCTGACCGCCACGGCCGCATAAAAGACAACGTTGCGGTATTGCTCAATGGCGCCGAAGAGCGCATTAAGGCGATTGAAGCAGGCGCAAAAGCCGACTGCATTAAATCTGAATTTTTAGCCAACATGTCGCACGAATTACGCACACCGATGCACGCGATTTTAAGCTTTTCGAATATGGGTCATTCTCGCCTACACAAAGTCGATTTAGCCAAACTAGGGCATTATTTTGAGCGTATTAAGGTGGGTGGCAACCGCTTATTATTGTTATTGAATGACTTACTGGACCTGTCAAAACTTGAGTCAGGGAAGATGGAATTCCTCATGCAGCAAGGCGACCTTGCGGCACTCATCACTCGTGCAGCACAAGAAGTCGAAACCTTAATTACCGACCGTGAGTTGCAGGTGGTTATTGAACCCACGAAGATGAATACGGTGACCTATTTTGACGAAGAAAAAATCCTACAAGTGCTAATCAACTTATTGTCCAATGCCATCAAATTCACTCCTGTGGGTAAAAAGATCAGCATCTTTTTTGATGCCGATATTAGCGCCCAACCTAAAGGCCAACACCTAGACAAAGACCTATTGACCTTAGTGGTGGACGACCAGGGGTTAGGCATCCCGCCGGGCGAAGAAGCTTCCATTTTTGACAAGTTCATTCAAAGCAGTAAAACCAACACCGGCGCAGGTGGAACGGGGCTTGGTTTATCCATCGTACAAGAAATAGTTACCGCCCATAATGGCTATATTGCAGCCACGGGCAACCCCGATGGCGGAGCACGTTTTCGTTTTAGTTTGCCTATAATTACCGGCGACAATGCAGGCACCGAAGCGGATACTGAAAACGAAGTGGATATTTTCTAATATAGTCACCTTTGTGTGATTGACAGCGCGCTCCTAGCGCGGCTTAATAGCACTTATCCCACCCTTAAAGGCTAAAGGTATTTACCGTGATCGAAACCAATCAACAATACGTGAACTGGTTCCGCCACTCTGCGCCCTATATTAATGCTCACAGAGGCCGAACCTTTGTCATTTATCTACCGGGTGAAGCCTTAGCCAACGCCAACTTTGCCCATACCATTCACGACATAAACCTACTTAATAGCCTAGGTGTGAAGTTAGTATTGGTGCATGGCAGTCGCCCCCAAATTCAGACTGCGTCAAGCAAAGCCAATGTCGAAACCCACTTTCACAACGGCCTACGCATTACCAACCTAGAGCAGCTCGCTTTAGTGCAAGCCACAGTAGGCCGCCAAGCCATGCAGCTGGAAGCCCGTTTTTCCATGGGTTTAGCCAATTCACCCATGCAAGGATCGCGTATTAGAACCAGCCGCGGCAACTTTATTACTGCTCGTCCTATTGGCATTAAAAACGGGGTCGATTTCTCCTATACCGGCGAAGTCCGCAGGGTGGATGCCGAGGCCATCGGCAAGCAACTTAACGATGGCAATTTGGTGCTCATTTCCTGTTTAGGTTATTCACCCACCGGCGAAACCTTTAACTTAGCCGCGGCACAAGTGGCAGGGCGAGTTGCCGCTAGCCTACAGGCAGACAAATTAATTGTTTTTGGTGCAGACAAAGGCATCACCAATTCCCGAGGCGAGCAAGTGGTTGAATTACTCACCCGTGCAGGCCACCGCTTAGTACATCAGCATCAAAATAGTGGCGACAGCTGGAGCGACCTGTCGATGCACATTGATGTGCTTTCCAGGGCCTGTGACGCCGGCGTTGCCCGTGGCCACTTACTGAGCTATAAAGAAGATGGCGCTTTGTTAAGTGAACTATTTAGCCGCGACGGCTCTGGCACAATGGTCATCAAAGAAAGCTACGAACAGGTGCGCAACGCCTGTATTGATGATGTGGGTGGTATTTTACAACTCATTCGCCCATTAGAAGATGATGGCGTGTTGGTGCGCCGTTCACGTGAATTACTCGAGTCAGAAATACACTATTTTAGCGTTATAGAGCGCGACGGGGCTATTATTGGTTGTGCGGCCTTGTATCCGTTTGATGATGCGCGGCAGGGAGAATTAGCCTGCATGGCCATCGATTCTAGCTACCGGGGTGGCGATCGCGGCCAAATCTTATTAAAGCACATAGAAAAGCAATCCAGTCACATGGGATTGCAAACCCTATTTGTGCTCACCACTGCGTCATCGCATTGGTTTATTGAAAATGGTTTTGTCAGTGCTGTGCTTGAAGAATTGCCCACAAGCCGCCAGTCTCTGTATAATTTCCAACGTAACTCCCAAGTCTTTAGTAAACAATTGCTTTAGCCACTAACCCTTATTAAAAGATACTTTTATCATGCCAGCTTATCGTTCTAAAACTTCCACTTCCGGCCGTAACATGGCAGGCGCACGTTCTTTATGGCGCGCCACTGGCATGACTGATGCCGATTTTCAAAAGCCGATCATCGCCGTAGTTAACTCCTTTACCCAATTTGTGCCTGGCCATGTTCACCTAAAAGACATGGGGCAGCTGGTCGCCCGTGAGATAGAAAAAGCCGGCGGCGTGGCTAAAGAATTTAACACCATCGCCGTTGATGACGGCATTGCCATGGGCCATGACGGCATGCTCTATTCGCTGCCATCACGAGACATTATTGCCGACTCTGTTGAGTACATGGTAAACGCCCACTGTGCCGATGCCATGGTGTGTATCTCTAACTGTGACAAAATCACCCCAGGCATGTTAATGGCTGCTATGCGCCTAAACATTCCCTGCGTTTTCGTTTCTGGTGGCCCCATGGAAGCCGGTAAAACCAAACTAGGCGAACGTAAACTCGACTTAGTTGATGCCATGGTTATCGCCGTAGACGACACCGCCAGTGACGAAAAAGTAGCCGAGTACGAACGCTCTGCATGCCCAACCTGTGGTTCTTGTTCTGGCATGTTTACCGCCAACTCAATGAACTGTCTCACCGAGGCCTTAGGTTTGTCTTTACCAGGCAACGGCAGCTTATTGGCCACCCATGCCGATCGTGAAGAATTATTTTTACAAGCCGGTCGCACCATAGTAGAGCTATGTAAGCGTTACTACGACAATGATGACCAAGCCGCTTTGCCACGCAATATCGCCAGCTTCAAAGCCTTTGAAAATGCCATGTGCTTAGACATTGCCATGGGTGGTTCTACCAACACTATCTTGCACTTATTAGCAGCAGCCCAAGAAGGCGACGTTGACTTTGACATGTCTAACATTGATCAACTTTCTCGAAAAGTGCCACAACTGTGTAAAGTAGCACCCAATACACCCAAGTATCATATGGAAGATGTGCACCGCGCCGGTGGCGTATTTGGCATTTTAGGCGAACTCAACCGCGCCGGTTTATTACACGCAGACCTACCCACCGTACACAGCCCCACCATGGCGGCTGGTATTGCTAAGTGGGACATCGCCACAACTGATGACGCCGCTGTAAAGACTTTCTACCAAGCCGGCCCTGCAGGCATTCCTACACAAACGGCCTTTAGCCAAGCCACACGCTGGCCTAGTGTCGACGACGACCGCGCCGAAGGCTGTATTCGTAACTTAGCCAATGCTTACTCCACCGAAGGTGGTCTTGCAGTACTGACAGGCAACCTTGCCGCAGACGGCTGCGTAGTGAAAACTTCGGGTGTTGACGAAAGCATTTGGGTATTTGAAGGCCCAGCCTACATTTGCGAAAGCCAAGATCAAGCGGTAGCCGACATTTTAAGTGATCGGGTTAAAGCTGGTGATGTGGTCGTTATCCGTTACGAAGGCCCGCGTGGTGGCCCGGGTATGCAGGAAATGCTATACCCCACCAGCTACCTTAAGTCTAAAGGCTTAGGCAAAGCCTGCGCGTTATTAACCGATGGCCGTTTTTCTGGCGGCACCTCCGGCTTATCAATTGGCCACGTGTCTCCAGAAGCGGCTGGCGGTGGCACCATCGCGTTGGTTGAGCAAGGTGATCGTATTCGTATTGATATCCCTAACCGTACCATTGATGTATTAGTCTCGGATACAGAGCTTGCAAGCCGCCGCGCTGCCATGGATGCGAAAGGTAAACAAGGCTGGCAACCTGCGGCTGAACGGCCTCGTAAGGTCACCTCGGCCCTTAAGGCATACGCTAAGATGGTCACCAGTGCCGATAAGGGTGCGGTGCGAGACGTGTCCTTACTCGACTAGATTGTTGGGCTGCGTCTTTGCGAAGGCGTAGCCTGTGGCAATCCATGGTTTTGTGTTCTTTATTTGGTTGCTCAAAGAATAAAGTAACCAAAAAGAAAGAGCAGCCACTCGGCGGCCCCTGATTACATCAGTGCCTACACTGCGTTTCTCATTCCAGCCGTGCCTCCGTGATGGGCCATCCTTGGCCCACACTCCAGTCGCCTGCATCCATGCAGACGCCCCTTTGGGCTATGACGGTTTCCACTGCGATACTCGTCACCTCATATGGCCATTGGTAAATCGTGCCAACGGCTAATAATGTACAGAATTGCACGATTTATTAGATGCCATGAGACGCACTGAGCATCGCAGTGGCGGGAGGAATAGCCTGCAAGGTGGTGTGCATGGATGCACACCATGAGGTTGAGCGACAAGGATGTCGCATCAGCCGAACCCGATCAGAGCGAGAAGCGCAAGGTGCCCCGCAGGGGTGCGGAGCAGCTGTGCTTTCTTTTTGGTTACTTTATTCTTTGCACACGCAAAGAAAAAGTCACTCGCCGTAGGCGAAATATATTAAGAACACAAAACCATGGATTGCCACAGGCTTCGCTTTCGGGAAGGTGGGTTAGGCGCGATCTAGCACCAGATAACTAAAATCAAACGGGTTAGGTTCAGCCGCCGCAACATCTTCACGGGCCACTTCAGTCCACTGCTCAGATTCCAGCTCAGGGAAAAATGCATCACCCTCAACATGGCGATGGACCCGCGTTAGATACACTCTATCTGCCAAGGCTAAAGACTCTGCGTAGATCTGAGCACCACCGATGATCATCACTTCCTGAGCGCCATTAATAAGGTTAATGCTTGCGCCTAACTCAATGGCAGCCGCTAGGCTGGACACCAGCTTAATGCCTTCAGCGGCGTAATCCGTTTGGCGGCTAATCACAATATTGTCCCGCCCGGGTAGTGGCTTGCCAATCGACTCAAAGGTCTTGCGGCCCATAATCACCGGCTTACCTAAGGTCATGGCCTTGAAGTACTGTAAATCGCCCGGTAGATACCAAGGCAACTGGTTATTACGGCCAATAACATTGTTTTCAGAGGCGGCCACGATTAATGCTAAGGTCATACTGCTACTGCTCCTTTGATATGCGCATGGGATTGGTAATCTTGCAATTCAAAGTCTTCAAACTTAAACCCAAAAATATCATCTACGGCGGGATTGATACGCATCGTCGGTAACGCCATGGTGTCACGCGACAATTGCAAATCCACTTGCTCTAAGTGGTTGCTGTACAGGTGAGCATCGCCCAAGGTATGCACAAAATCGCCTACTTCAAGGCCACAGACTTGGGCGATCATCATCGTTAACAAAGCATAACTGGCAATGTTAAATGGCACTCCCAAAAATATGTCTGCGCTACGCTGATAAAGCTGGCATGAGAGTTTGCCATCGGCTACGTAGAACTGAAACATCATATGACATGGCGGCAAGGCCATGCGTTCTACGTCGGCCACATTCCATGCACTAACAATGAGACGACGGGAATCTGGATTGTTTTTAATCTGTTCAATAAGCTGACTAATTTGATCGATATGACCACCATCCGGCTTTGGCCAAGAGCGCCATTGAGAACCGTACACTGGGCCTAAATTACCTTTCTCATCAGCCCATTCGTCCCAGATACGCACACCATTTTCCTGCAAATACTGGATATTGGTGGAGCCCTGCAAAAACCACAACAGTTCATGGATGATAGACTTCAAATGTAACTTTTTGGTGGTAAGAGCAGGGAAACCTTGGCTCAGGTCAAAGCGCATTTGGTATCCAAATACGCTAACGGTGCCAGTACCGGTGCGGTCTTGTTTGAGCGCACCTTGGTCGCGCACGTGGCGCATGAGTTGCAGATATTGTTGCATAGCTATGGCTTTCTGTTGGCTCAGTTTAGAGGCTTAATTTAGAGATTTATTTTACCCTTTTTAGCTCGGCATAGGGGCTTTACGTAGTAATAAATACACACCTAGGGCCACCATTGGTAACGATAAGAATTGGCCTTGAGTCATCCAATCAAAGGCCACAAAATTGAGGTGTGCATCAGGCTGACGAGCAAACTCAACCACCAAGCGCTGAGCACCATACCCCAGCAAAAACAAACCAGACACGCGTAATGCAGGTCTCGGTTTGGCGGAATAAACCCAAACTAACGCAAACAACAACACCCCTTCTAAGGCAAATTGATACAATTGTGACGGGTGCCGAGCTAATGCGTCGACGTGGGGAAACACCATACCCCAAGGCATATCAGTGGGCCGGCCCCATAATTCGCCACCAATAAAGTTACCTAAACGACCTGCGCCTAGACCAATAGGTACGATAGGCGCGACAAAGTCCATGACTTGGTAAAATTTGAAGTGATGTTTGCGCGCAAACCAAATCACCCCAACAATAACGCCGATCAAGCCACCATGAAAACTCATGCCGCCATCCCATACTCGGATCAACAAACTCGGTTGGGCTAAAAAAGCCTCAAATTGGTAGAACAAAACGTACCCCAGCCGGCCTCCCAGAACCACGCCTACAGCGCCAAAAAAAATCAAGTCACTGACTTGGTCTTTGCTAAAGCCGTGCATCGCTGCACGCCGGTTGCCAAGCCAAAGGGCCGAACCAAAAGCCAATAGGTACATCACGCCATACCAATGAATGGCAACGGGGCCTAATTGAATCAACACTGGGTCAATATTGGGAAACATCAACATATTTGTCCTTAAAACCACATGCTTATTAACATTCGCAAACCCACCAATAACAGCATCCATGCAAATAAACGCTTTAGCATTTGGGATGATAATTGGTGGGCAATTTTAGCGCCGTAGTTAGCTGCTATAACGCTGGTAGAGGCAATACCAAGTAGTGCAGGTAAGTAGATATACCCCAGACTATAGTTAGGTAAAATTGGGTTGCCCCAACCTAACGCAGCATTGGAAATAGCGCCAGAAATAGCGATCGAAAAACCACAAGCGCTGGCTGTGGCCACCGCTTTTTGCATAACTAATTGACGGTTTGATAACCACGACACCAGCAAGTTACCACCACCAATACCAAACAGCGCCGAAACCCAGCCGATAAATACACCCGTGGCACCCAAACCTAAGGTAGTTGGCAGTGTTAACTTTCCCAGTTGTGCCGCAGACAACATCATTCTTAAACTTAGGAAAATGGCAAAGGCGCCAAAACTGGCCTGCAGGTAGATCGCTGGAATAGACAAGGCCGTGTTGACACCAATAAACGAGCCTAGCAGCATGCCCACTGCAATAGGTTTCACCAAAAACCACTCAATGGCACCTTTTTTATGATGGGTACGGATCGCGCTCAAGGAGGTAAATATTATATTAGCCAAGGAGGTTGCAATAGCCATGTAAAAAACGACTTCAGGGTTAATACCCTGCAAATTAAACGCCAATACCAGTACAGGTACAACAATAACACCCCCACCAATACCAAATAGGCCGGCCAATAATCCAGCAATTGCGCCAAGGGCCATATAAGCGATAAAAATCATGTATTCACATCTAGGTAAGAAAGACGCTATTATCTACGCTACGCACCTCAAGCGCAAAGTTTAGGACACAAATCCAACCATGTGCCTCATTGTATTCGCCCACCAGCTCAGTACCGATTACCCTCTTGTCATGGCCGCCAACCGTGATGAATTTCGCCAACGGCCGACCCAAAATATGTTTTGGTGGCCTAACATAGACATCTTGGCAGGCAAGGACCTAGCAGCGGGAGGCACTTGGTTAGCACTACACAAAGACGGCCGCTGGGCGGCGGTGACCAATTTTCGGCGCGGGTTCAAAAGCCCCAGCCCGGCGCTCTACTCCCGCGGCCACTTGGCGCTAGATTTCCTCAGCCAAACAGGAGCAGGCTTAGCCTTTGCGCAAGCATTAGAGACCACACAATTGGCAGGTTTTAACTTATTGCTGTGGGACAATAAAGAGCTGGTATTTTGTTCCAATGGGGCACCCACCAAACCCGCAGTACTGGAACCTGGGCTATATGCCTTAAGCAATGGTACTTTAGATAGTCATTGGCCGAAAATGCAGCATGTAAAAGACCAGCTAGAGCGTTCACACACCCAGCCACCGCAGCACGCACAATTGCAAACCATGATGCAACATAACACCCCAGCGTCAGACCACCTACTGCCGCAAACAGGCATTTCCCTCGCCTGGGAACGGCGGCTGTCGGCATGTTTTATTGATGCCCCTGAGTATGATTACGGCACCCGCACCTGTATTAGTTTATGGCGCGACCAGTGGGGCAGCATAGACGTACAAGAAACCTGTTTTGATACGCCCACCCCTATCCAACAAAATTTTAGCTGGACCTATAAAACCCCATGCACAACAGCTTGATTTTTATTAATGGTCTAGCCCTGAGTGCCGGGCTGATTATTGCCATTGGCGCTCAAAATGCCTTTCTTCTCAACCGTGCATTACGGTGTCAACACCAATACGCTATTGCCTGGTTTTGTAGCATTGCCGACGCCAGCCTTATTTGTTTGGGTATTTTTGGTATGGGATCACTGGTGCAAGCGCAACCCCAACTATTGTTCTGGATCACTTGTGGTGGGGCCGTATTTTTGCTGCTATACGGTGCTTTATCTTTTCGGTCAGCTGCTATGCAGCATACAATGACAAGGGACTCTGGCAATAGTGAATACTCACTTATCAAAGCCCTCACTATCACCGCAAGTCTAAGCCTATTAAACCCCCATGTCTATTTGGACACGGTGGTTTTGCTGGGCGGCATTAGCACTCAATACTTAGGCCTAGAAAAAATATGGTTTGGCGCAGGCGCGGTGAGCGCTTCATTTATATGGTTTTTTGGTTTGGCTTGGGGTGCACAATGGCTCATGCCACTATTCAAAAATCCCACTGCGTGGCGGGTATTGGATGGGCTAATTGGGTTGATAATGTGGGTGATCTCGGCCAGCTTAATCGTCCACATAACGGCTATGTAAACGGGTAAGGCCGGCTGCCTTGAGGTGTTCGTGAATGACTTGTTGTACGCCATCGGCACCTATTTGTTGCAACGCTTGTTGCAACATGGTTTGAGCTTGGCTGAGGCTAAAGTTGCGAATCACCGATTTAACTTTAGGCAAACTGGCCGCGTTCATCGACAAACTGTCGTAGCCCATACCCATAAGCAACAATGCGCCAGCAGGATCACCCGCCAGCTCACCACATAAACTCACAGGGATATCCGCCTCTTTGGCGGCTTCCACGACCGATTGCAACGCCATTAATACCGCAGGGTGCATGGTATGGTACAGGTCAGCCACTCGCGGATTGTCTCGGTCCACCGCCAAAATATACTGCGTTAAGTCGTTACTACCCACGGAGATAAAGTCCACCCGCTGGGCGATGTGTTTGGCTTGATACACCGCAGCTGGTACCTCGATCATCACGCCAATAGGCGGACGCACAAGTTGATAACCTTCTTCACACAGTTCAGCAAAGGCTTGGTCTATCCAACGAATAGATTCATCAATTTCGTTAACATGAGTAATCATGGGCAACATGATGCGCAAATTATCAAGCCCTACACTGGCCTTCAGCATAGCTCTAATTTGCACTAAGAAAATTTCTGGATGATCCAGCGTTACCCGAATACCACGCCAACCCAAAAACGGGTTATCTTCTTCAATGGTAAAATAAGGCAAGTTTTTGTCGCCACCAATATCCAAAGTACGCATGGTCACAGGCAGAGGCGCAAAACCTTGTAGTTGAGTACGGTAACAATCGGTTTGTTCATCTTCCGACGGAAAATGTTCTTTGATCATAAACGGCACTTCGGTGCGGTAAAGCCCCACCCCTTCTGCACCCTGATCTAATGAGCGAGATACATCTAACGGCAAGCTGGTATTCACCAACAAAGGCACCGTATGCTGGTCCCGCGTTTGCGCTGGAACATTGCGTAATACTTCGAGTTCTTTGGTGAACGAGGCTTCCTCGACGATGGCTTGTTCATACTGGCGTCGCAGGTCTTGGCTCGGGTTACGGAATATACGTCCGACATAACCGTCAATCACCACCTCTTGGCCTTCCATACGCCTATAGGGGAAGTCCACCGCGCCCATCACCGTGGGAATGCCCATAGAGCGCGCGAGTATGGCGGCATGGGAGTTATTGGTACCTAAGGTCGATACGATGGCTTTGAGCTTATGCGTTGGCACTTCCGCCAACATAGCGGCGGTCACTTCCTCTGCCACCAACACGGTGGAGTCTTCGAAGGTACGTACTTCAGTATTGGTTTGCTGCAATTCTGCCAGTATACGCCGACCAAGGTCGCGGATATCCGTCGCTCTTTCCCGTAAATAAGGGTCTTCCATGGCTTCAAATGCACGAATGTGCTGCTGTACCACTTTGCGTAACGCGCCTTGAACCCACTGGCCTTGGCGAATATGCTGAATCACTTCGCCGGCTAGGGCGTTGTCGTCTAGCATACGCATATACACCTCGAACAATTCGTGTTCTTGGTTTTTTAAGTTACGCGCTAAGGTACGGCTAACAATTTTAATTTTACGTCGCACGGCTTCTAACGCCGTTTGAAAAGCCTCTACTTCGGCTTCTGGGTTACGACAACGCCGGTCGGGCACTTTATCTAAATCCGCCGGCGGTGCAATCACGGCCACATGGCCAATCGCCACACCCCCAGAACCACTAACACCTTCGTAATGTAAATCCAGGCTTTCGTCATCGGCCAAAGCATCGTGGCGCAAACCACCGCCAGTGGCTTCGGCATGGGCGATAAAACCAGCCAACTGGGCCGACAAGGTAATCAGCAAGGCTTCTTCTTCGGTACCAAAATGGCGCTCATCACGTTGCTGCACCACCAAAATGCCCAGCACTTTGCGGTGATGGATAATCGGTACGCCTAAAAATGAGTTAAACGCTTCTTCACCGGTTTCTTGTACGTAATGAAAGCTGGGGTGTTCGGCAGCCCGTTTCAAGTTAACAGGTTCTGCTTTGTGCCCCACCAAACCCACCAAACCTTTGCCCGAGGGCAAACAGGCATGGCCAATCGACGCCTGATTGAGGCCTTCACTGGCCATCAGCACGTAATTGTCGGTTTGTGGAAAGTGTAGATAAATAGAGCACACGTCGGTACGCATGGCTCGCCGAACTTGGTGTACCACCAATTTCAGAGCCGATTGCAAATCCTCTGCGGCGCTCACCGCTTGGATTATTTTGCGTAAACTGTGCAACATTAAACTAATTTCCTAACTAAGGTTGTGGTGGAGCCAGCACACCATTGTGAAACACCAAACGTGAATGCCGTAAACACAGCTCTTTCATGGCACGGCGATAAACCTCACGTTTAAACGACACCACTTGATCCACCGGATACCAATAACTCACCCACTGCCATGCATCAAATTCTGGGCTATCGGTGGTGGCCGTTTGCACTGCTGAATCGGGTGCCAACATACGTAACAAAAACCATTTTTGTTTTTGGCCAATACATAAAGGCTGTTGGCCCTGGCGTATCATACGTTTAGGTAAACGATAACGTAACCAACCACGCGTACAAGCGAGCACTTCTACATGCTCTGGCAGCAAGCCAATCTCTTCTTTTAATTCCCTAAATAAGGCTTCTTCTGGCGTTTCATGAGCGTCAATGCCCCCTTGAGGAAATTGCCACGCATCCCAGCCCAAACGTTTAGCCCATAACACTTGGCCATGGGAGTTTGCCAGAATAATGCCTACATTGGGGCGAAAACCATCTTTATCGATCACGGCTTTGCACCATACAAAATATATTTGTGCCCATTGTTCCACAAAACAGCAGGCAACAACAACCACAGATGAAAATGAGCTAAAATAATGCTTTATAAGCAATTATCTTAGGATTAACCATGCCATCAAGACTCGCCTTATTTGATTTAGACAACACCTTATTGGCCGGTGACAGCGATCACGGCTGGGGTGAGTTTATGGTGCAGCAAGGGTTAGTAGACGCAGCCGACTATGGCGCTAAGAATGACGTCTTCTATGCAGATTATCTCGCCGGCAGTTTGGACATGGTGGCCTACGCCGAGTTTGCTTTGGCGCCACTGACGCAGTACAGCGCCCAAGAGTTAAACGATATTCATAAGCAGTTCATGCAAACCACGGTCATTCCCATGATTGCGCCCAAGACCCAAGCCTTGTTACAAAAGCACCGTGAGGCAGGTGATGTACTGGTCATTATCACCGCCACTAACGATTTTATAACCGGGCCGATTGCCGCCCACTTGGAGATTCCCCACCTCATCGCCACACCTACAGAATGTATTGATGGCCGTTATACTGGCAAACTCAGCGGTTCACCCTGCTTTAAGGCGGGCAAAATAGATAAGCTCAAGGCATGGATGAGCCAGCAGGGGTACACTATTGAAGGCGCCTGTTTTTATAGTGACTCCCACAATGACTTGCCTCTGCTAGAGCTCGTAGACGAGCCTATTGCGGTAGACCCAGACGCACAACTGGAAGCCCGTGCACTGGTCAAGGGCTGGCCAGTGCTGAGCTTACGTTAGTCTTCGTACCAAGTGCGCAGAATAACAGACTTAAGGTAATCTGTTTCGGGAATAGCGGGGTGTATAGGGTGATCGCCACCCTGACCGCCTTGCTCCAAAACTTGCCCGTTACGGCCATTTTTACGACACGCTTCCTGCAATAACTGAGTCAGGCGTGTACGTTCCAAATGCATGGAGCATGAGGCAGACACCAGAATGCCTTCGGGCGTGAGCAAGCGCATGGCCAGTTGGTTGGCGCGTTGATAGGCTAATTCACCGGCCTTAATGTCTTTGCGTCGGGCAATAAATGCGGGTGGATCTATAATCACCACATCGAACCGCTCGCCGTCTTCATGCAATTGTTTCATGGCCGCAAAGGCATCGCCTTTTAAACTGTGCACTTTGTCGGCCACACCATTTAATTCGGCTTGTTGATGCACCAAATCCAACGCCGGAGCAGACGCATCCACACAGATCACTTCTTTAGCACCCGCTGCTGCAGCCTGAATACCCCAGCCACCAATGTAACTAAAAATGTCGAGCACGCGTTTACCCGCAGACAGTTTTTGCACCCGACGACGATTTAATCGATGGTCGTAAAACCAACCGGTTTTTTGGCCGTCCCATACTGGGGCTAAGAAACTCACGCCATTTTCTTTTAGCGGCACAAGCTTTGGAACATCACCTTGAGCTACTCGCACATACTCATCTAGGCCTTCAATAGCGCGCATTTTGCCGTCATTCTTGAGCAAAATATTCAGCTCAGGGAGCAACTCATTAATCGCCGCCAACAAGGCTTCTAATAACAATTCAATGCCAGCATTAGACACTTGTACCACAATCACGTCGCCAAAACGGTCAATCACCAATCCCGGCAACCCGTCACTGTCACCATAAACCCAACGATAACAGTGGTCGTCAAACAAGGCTTCTCGGCTAGCCAAGGCTGATTTTAAGCGGCTTTTTAAACGCTCCTGAGTTAACGGCTGGCCTGCTTTTCGGCTCACCAAACGGCCACAGATCAACTGCTTAGGGTTGATGATTGCGGTACCTAAGGGTTTACCTTTGGCGTCCAACACATCCACCTGCTCACCTGCTACAAAACTCTGCAGTGGTGACTTGCCAACGTCAACTTCGTTACTATAAATCCACAAGTGGCCCTGGCGTAGGCGACGGTCGGATTTGGCTTTAAGAATTAAATTAGGCATTTATTCGTCGTCACATAAAGCGCTGTAGGCATCCGCATCGAGCAAGCCTTCCAACTCTGTAACATTGCTTAGACGTATCTTTAACAGCCATGCATCGCCGTATGGGTCCGTGTTAACCAACTCTGGGTCATCATCCAACTGTTCGTTCACTTCGATGACTTCGCCTGACACGGGGGCAAACAAATCAGAGGCGGCTTTGACCGATTCAATGACGCCAAATTCATCTTCTGATGCAAGCTCTGCACCTACCTCTGGCAGCTCAACAAATACCACGTCACCAAGCTGCTCTTGAGCGAAATCGGTCACACCAATAGTAACGGTGCCATCACCTTCATTGCGGATCCATTCGTGGCTAGCTACATAGTGCAAACCTTGGGGTAAAGTGCTCATTGTTTATTCCTTATTGCTGATACTTGAGGGGTTATGAGGTTTTTGGCGCTTGAGATAAAGGCGGCAGGTGTGGCCCTACACCCATGGCCTGTTGCGCTAAATGTTGTTTAATAGGGCTGAGTTTTTGCACCCAATTCATACCGGTGTTGCGCACTAAACTCAGCAGTGGATGCTGGTTGCCAAATAAACGGGCAAAACTTTCCATCAGTGCCATCATTCGTAGGTTATCGCTACGCCTTAACTGCTGGTATTTTTCTAACACCGGTAAGCTGGCTAGGTCTTGGCCGTCGTGGCGGGCTTGTTCTAAAGTGAGTACCAACGCGGCCACGTCTAACAAACCTAAATTGACACCTTGGCCCGCGAGCGGGTGAATAGTATGGGCCGCATCCCCCACCAGCACCAAACCGGGTTGTACATAGCGTTTGGCATGACGCTGACGCAAGGCAATAACATGTCGTGGGTCGGTGGCTAATACCGGCCCTAGCTTGCCCTCAAAAGCGGCACTCAAGGCTTGGCAAAACTCATCTTCTGGCAATGCCTGCATGGCCTGCGCCGCCGCCTGAGGTTGCGACCACACAATTGAACAATAGTGCGCTTGAAGGTCTGTATCTGGGCTGGATAACGGCAAAAATGCCAAAATACCGTTTTCAGTAAAGCGCTGCCAAGCCGTGTTAGCATGATCTTGAGTGACTTTAACTCGGGTCACTAAGGCATGGTGTGGGTAATCCCACTCCCGTGTTGGCAACCCAGCTAACTGACGTATTTTTGAGTTGGCACCGTCGGCTCCTACCACCACATCGGCGGTGATTTGTTCACCACCAGCCAAACTTAAACGCCGTGGCGTAATATCTTGGGGACTCATATCAACAATTTTTGTTTGCTCAAACAAGGTGTAGTTCTTGTGCGCTAAGCATTGGTGCAAGGCACTAGTAATGGTGCGATTTTCTAGAATATGACCCAAGTAAGGCAAGTGCTGTTCGGCTGCGGTAAATTCCAACTCACCGGTACCGCAACCATCCCACACCTGCATGGCTTGGTATGGCTGTAGTCGCTGCATAGACTCAATCAGTGGCCACGCGCCTAAATGAGTTAACAGGTTCTGTGACGCCAAACTCAAGGCCGAAACTCGGGGATCGACGTCATTTTTTGGCCAGTCACGGGTGCAATCGAGCTGGCCGGCTTCCACTAACGCCACCTTAAACCCGGCATCCACCAAACCACAGGTAAGGCTCGCCCCCACCATACCAGCGCCCACCACTACAATGTCGAAATGACTCATGTCACACGCTCAGTAGCCACCGTAGGGGCAGGCATAGGCAACACTTGGGCTAAGGGTACATCAAGTCCCATGGCGGCACGGGTAAATACCGTTTTCACCAACGGCACTTGTTGCATGGTGAGCAAACCTAATTGGCGCACTATCGAATAGTGGGGTTTGCGACTAGAAAACAGCTTCATGACTTTATCGCTGGCACCAATGACACGGTTTTGATCCCATTGACTGGCCTCAACAAACTGATTGAGGTTAGCTAAATCACCTAACGGCAGGCCGCTTTTACAGGCTCTTAAAACAGTTTCTGCCAAGGCAAAGCTGCCTCTCAAAGCCAGGTTAAAACCCTGCCCCGCGATGGGATGCAAGGTATGAGCTGCGTTACCAATAACCGCCATGCCCTGACGAGCCTGTTCTTGAGCCACACTCATACTTAAGGGATACACTTGGCGATCGCCAATAGCGCGTAATTCGCCCATTGGATAACCCACCTGCTGCTGAATTTCTTGCAACAGCTCGGCATCGCTCATCTGCTCTAATTGTTGCTGCCGCGCTAACGGCTGAGTCCACACTAAGGCCACCCGGTGACGGCTGCCTGGATCGCTCATGTGATCAATCAAGGGCAACAAAGCCACGGGGCCAGATGCGGTAAATCGCTCGCATGCCAAACCTTGGTGTGGTTGCTCCAGCTCAAGGTTAGCCACCAAGGCCACTTGATCATAACTATGGACCCGATCAAACATACCTAACTGTTGGCGTAATTGAGAGCGGCCACCGTCGGCCATAACAATAAGCTCTGCGGTAAGGGTGATTGGCGGCGCCGTATCGCCAGCCGTTTGACGTTGATAAATCAACTGACTGTGCTGGCGCGCGTTGTCGATGGACACCACTTGGGCTTGATCAATCAAATCCACAAACCCACTACAGCGTTGCTGTATTTGCTGCAAAAAAACGTGCCCTAAGGCCTGATTCTGAATCACGTAACCCAAGGCTTCACGCTGCATGCTGCTAGCTTGCATATCACTCTTCCAAGGCTGGCCTTGATCACTAACCTGAATATTACTAATGGCTTGAGCATGTTCGCTCAGGTGCTGCCACAAACCAATACTGTGTAATAAATTGCGGCTGCCGTATGCCAACGCCGTCGCTCGACCATCCAATACACCACCAGCTGTAGGTGTTGTTCCTTCAATTTTAGCGGCGTCCAATATAGCAATTTTTAAGCCATAGGTTTGAGCAATACCCGCCACCGCCAAACACAAACTCGCGCCGACTAAGCCGCCACCTACAATCACTATGTCGTAGCCTTGATTTACTGTCATGCGCAGGCCATCAGCGCTTCAATGTCGGCCACGGTCACGGGCAAGGCTTGGGTTAAGTTAAGGTAGCCGTCTGGCGTGACTAATATATTGTCTTCAATACGCACACCAATACCACGCCACTGCGGGTCAATGGTTTCATCTTCAGGGTCAATGTAAAGGCCCGGCTCTACGGTGGTCACCATACCGACTTCTAACGGCCGCGATTCACCGTCGAGTTTATAAATGCCAACATCATGCACGTCCATACCTAACCAGTGGCCAATGTTGTGCATGTAATATTTACGATAGCTTTGGTCGTCTATGTTTTTATCAACAGTGCCTTCTAGCAGCCCCAAATCCAGCAAACCTTGGGTCATCACCGTTACTGCTGCATCTTGCATTGCGCTAAACGGCGTGCCTGGTTTAATCACCGCTAGGGCCGCTTGATGAGCCGCTAACACCAACTCATAAATGGCCTTTTGTGGCGCTGTAAATCGACCATTGACGGGGAAGGTACGGGTAATATCCGCGGCATAATGGTCTAATTCACAACCCGCATCAATGAGCACTAGATCGTTGTCTTGCAAGGTTTGGTCATTATTGGTGTAGTGCAAAATACAGGCATTCTCACCGCCGGCAACAATAGAGCCATAGGCCACCCGCGCACTACCTTGCACAGCAAACTTATAATGCACTTCTGCAGCCAGTTGGTATTCGTTCATGCCAACCTTGCACACGCTCATGGCCCGCTTGTGGGCGGCCACGCTAATGTCACAAGCGGCCTGCATTTGGGCCACCTCGGCATCGGACTTGAGCAGACGCATCGCGTCTAGCAAAGGGTCTAAATCGGCTAAATGAGTGGGACATTGCTTGCCCTGTCGGCTCAGACCGCGCAACTGCTGCAAGCTACGCTGCACCAACTGCTGAGTATCTTCGCGGCTAAAACAATAGAGCATTTGGCTGGCGCCATCTAATAATTCAATCAGCTTTTCTGCCAAGCTATCAATAGCAAAAGCTTGATCAATATTGAGCGCTGCAGGCGCGGCCTCTACACCTAAACGGCGACCATGCCAAATTTCTTGTAACTTATCTTTGCTGCGGCAAAACACGCTACTGACAGGGCCCTTAGCATGGTTGCAAAGTACTAATACGGCGTCTGACTCTAAAAAACCACATAGGTATTGAAAGTTGCTGTTTTGACGGTAGTCTTGCTCCACATCGCCGTTACGGATTTGGCTAGCCGCAGCTTGGATCAACACCACTGCACCCGCGGGTAATTGGGCCAGCAATTGTTGCCGGCGTTGAGCATACTCAGCGTTTGGAAGTTTAAGCATAATGCGTGCCTTTAATGCAGTTGGCTGGGTTGCGTATGTGGCTGTTCGTCGGCCGCTAAATTGAACTCAGAAAACACCATCATAGCAGCCAAACGCACATATTCCACCAGCTCTATGTAGCTAGTTTCTGCACTATCTGCGGCTTCATCTTCATCACTATCATCGGCATCAAAAGACACTTGAGCGATATTAGCCAAGTCTTCCATGGAGTCGGTAATTTCGCTCGACAGTTTTTGTTTAGTACGATCAAAACCTAAGCCAAAACCACTCAAGAAGCCACTACACCAAGCCCCCAATGATTCAGATCTGGCGGCTAGCTCCGTGTCATCTTCTGGCAATAACAACTGAAAACCAAAGTCGGCCTGTTGCAGCTGTGCTAAAGCAATGTCGTATAAACCCACTAATTCGGCTTTGTCATCATCATCTTCGACCTCTTGCACATCCAAATGGGCCACCACCATGGCAAGCCAGGCTTCGGCGTCGGCACGAATGCCAGCGGCTAATTGTCCGGTCAACAGTCCGTGCAATTCCGAGGGTGAACCAAAGGCACCAAGCTCTACAAACATGTCGGCAAAGTCATCAAATATATAGTTTATCTTGGGCTTGGTGTCGGTCATTGATGTCGCTCGCAAAGCTAATAAATAGGTTAATAAGCCTGCTATTATACCTGAGATAACGGCATTCTCTAGGCTTTTGCTCAGGGTAACTAGACAGGGGCGTAATTTACTATAAAATTAGTAGCCTTAACTTCTCCGATGCAGGCCATCATGTCGACAATCAATTCAGTGGTGCACCATACTGACCAGCTACTCACCCAGCATCGTCAGCTACAAATGAGCCACACTCAGCTACAAGCACGTATTGCCGAGCTGGAGCACCAGCTCGCTCAGCAACAACAAATCGCCGACACGCTTGCGCAATCTAACGATCAAGTCGGACAACAAGAAATGCAGCAAGCCATAGAAGCAGACTTAACCAACCTGATTGGTTTATTTGACAAGGCAGAGGTGTCCGACCATGAGTAAACCACAAGCGGTACAAGTGTCCATCTTGGAACAACACTACACCCTCACTTGCCCAGCAGGCAAAGAAGCGGCCCTTAAGCAAGCCGCCACCAATTTGGATTTGAAATTGCGCGATATTAAGGCCTCGGGCCGAGTTATGGGTTTAGAGCGTATGGCGGTGATGGCAGCGCTCAACATGAGTGCCGAATTACTCGACTGTAAAGCACAATTGCAGACCTTAGAAATAGCCATGCAACAATTGGATCAGCGCCTGATTGCCGCGCTGGATTAATAGCCCGTTACAAACTTTTTGTTCCATTCTTTAAAACACAGGCATATACTAGCCGTAAGACTCCCTGTGGTGCCCGGCATTCGATAACGTCCTTGAGCCGATTTACTTATACAGGGTGCTTCTCGCTTATGCTCTGTGCACGTCCGCTCGTCGGAACGCCTTCCGCCTAATCAGGAGCGTCCACCTTGAACCTCCGGGTTCAGGGCAGCCATTGGAACCGACACCTTGGGGAGTCCTTATTTTATTGCCCTGTAAAAGTCTGTAAAAACCCCCTCCTCCCGCTATACTCCACTGCTAAATGTGGCACAATCGATGCTATATATTATTTGATAAGCTCCAGGGCGAATCGGTATAGAGATCTAGCGCGCATGACTAAACGAATTTTATTGATTGAAGACGACCAAGAGTTAAACGAACTTTTGAGCGAATTTTTGGCCTTAGAGAACTTTGAGGTAGATCAAGCTTTTGACGGCGAACAAGGTCTAAACATGGCCTTAAGCGGCAACTACGACGCCTTAGTGCTCGACATTATGATGCCCAAAATGAACGGCCTAGACCTACTAAAACAATTTCGTATGGGCCACAAAACGCCCGTGCTAATGCTCACCGCCCGCAGCGACGAAGTAGACCGCATCCTTGGCTTTGAAATGGGCGCCGATGACTACCTACCTAAACCATGTAATCCCAGAGAAATCGTTGCCCGTATTCGCGCCATATTGCGTCGCGTAGAAATGGATAAAGCTGGCATGCAAGTCACAGGCAGCCGCCAAGTCATGGTGCGCGAAGACGTTGAACTTAACCACAATACTCGCATTGTCTCCAAAGGTGGCGAGGCGCTAGACCTCACCAGTACCGAATTTAATTTACTCGCCAGCCTGCTTGAAAATGCCGGCCGTGTATTAAGCAAAGAAGAGCTTACGGAAACCGCATTAGGTCGCAAACTCACCTTATATGACCGTAGTGTGGACATGCATATGAGCAACCTGCGTCGCAAGTTGGGCCCCTTCGATAATGATGACGCGCGTATTAAAACCGTGCGTGGCGTAGGTTATCAATATGTCATCAATGATTAAGTGGCCTCTGGTGTTTCGTAGCCTGTATTGGAAAATATTCTTCTTTTTCTGGCTCACACTCATTGCCGCCATTTTTTCTGTGGCCACCTTATCCGAGATCATCGTTAACGAGCGGGATGAAGACCAATACCAGAAGGTTATCCATTTAGGCATTCAAGCGGCGAATATATATGAGCGTAAGGGCGCCCGCGCGTTAACCGCCCACCTACGCCATATTGACCAAGAATTTGACGTTAAAGGCTTTATGCTCGACTCCCAACATCGCCCCATCAGTCGAGCAAACCTACCTAAAAACTGGCTAGAATTCACCCTACCCCTGACCCAAAACCGTTTATCAGAACGCAATTTGCGAGGCTTTCAACCTTACCGCATATCCAGCACCAGTGGCCATACCTACACGTTTGTGGCTTACCGAGACAACCGCGGGCCCTACCCTGCCTGGTTCAAGCATTTACCCATGCTGCAACTGCTTACCGCCTTGGTGATCGTGGCCCTGCTGACTGCCTTTATTACTTGGCGCATCACCAACCCATTACGCAAGCTCAAACAGGCTACCGATTCCTTTGCCCGCGGTAACTTGGACACGCGCTTACCCAAGCTTGTGGGTTGTCGCAAAGACGAGATTGGCGAAGTGGGCCTAGCCTTTAACCACATGGCCGAACGCATCAGCTTACTGGTGAGCAACCAACAACGTTTATTTCGAGACATTTCCCACGAATTACGTACCCCACTGGCTCGCCAACAGATTGCGTTAGAGTTATTAGCACGTAAGTTGCCCGACACTGAACATCAGTCTTTGCATCGCATCGAACGTGAAATTGGACGCATGAACCAGCTTATCGACCAAGTACTGACCTTGTTGCGCCTAGAGCAAAGTGAACAGGGCCCAACCATAGAAGCCTATGACCTCAGTCAGTTACTGTGCAAACTCACCCAAGATGCACAATTTGAGGCTCAGTCAAAAGATCAGGTAGACCTACAGCAACCCAAACAGGTCTCGGTAGTGGGCCAAGCAGAGTTAGTGTCGCGGGCGGTAGAAAATATCTTACGCAACGCACTGCGCTACACCCCAGAGCATGGCCGCGTGTACTTGCAAGTGGACGAGCACAAAGATAGCGTTATGATTCGTATTGAGGATGAAGGTGACGGCGTCCCCGAAGAGTCATTAAACCACCTATTTGAACCTTTCTATAGAGTGGAGGCCAGCCGCAACCAACAAAGCGGGGGTTACGGCATTGGCATGGCCATTGCCGAGCAAGCCATTCGCGCCCAAGGCGGCGCCATTAAGGCCAGCAACCGAAAAGTGGGTGGATTGTGTGTGGAAATCAGCCTACCCAAGGCAGGAATCAAGGCCTAAGACTTCAGATTTTGGGGCTTAAAAACAACTGATAAGCTGGATTCTGAGTTTCTTCATGGAAGGCATAACCTAGCTCATGTAAGTAGCCCTCTAGCTTTGACTTATCGGCGTCGGGCACTTGCATAGCCACCAACACTCGACCGAAGGCCGACCCGTGGTTACGGTAATGAAACATGGATATATTCCAGGGCTGACCCAATTTATTGAGAAATTTTAACAAGGCCCCCGGCCGCTCAGGAAAGGTAAAGCGATAAACCACTTCGTTATCTACCTTGGCATGACCACCCACCATGTAGCGAATGTGGGTTTTGGCCATTTCGTTGTCGCTTAAGTCCAGCGCAGGGATGTCGTGCTGCTGCAACTCTTGTAACAACTGGCCGCGGCCACCATCATCGGCTTTCAACTGCACGCCTACAAACACTTGCGCTTGCTCATCGTCAGCGTAGCGGTAATTAAATTCGGTAATATTGCGGTCACCCAAAGCTTTACAAAAACGCTTAAAACTGCCGGGCTGCTCTGGAATTTGGGCTGCAATGAGCGCCTCACGCCCCTCACCAATTTCAGCGCGTTCGGCGACATGGCGCAAACGGTCAAAGTTGACATTGGCACCACTGGCCACCGCCACCAATGTTTGACCTTGGGCTTGCTCACGCTGCACATACTTTTTTAGGCCTGCCAAAGCACAGGCACCGGCGGGTTCAGTGATCGCCCGCGTGTCGTCGTACACGTCTTTAATAGCCGCACACAGTTCGTCGGTCGTCACGGTGATGACTTCATCAACGTACTTTTGTGCGAGTTCAAATGTGAGTTCGCCAATTTGAGCCACCGCGACACCTTCGGCAAAAATACCGACTTCTGGTAACACCACTCGCTCACCCGCATCCAAGGCGGCTTTGAGGCAGCAGGAGTCTTCTGGCTCCACGCCAATAATCTTAATGTCTGGACGTAGGTATTTAATATACACAGCAATACCAGAAATTAGGCCACCTCCACCCACGGGCACAAACACGGCATCAATGTTGCCGCGGATTTGGCGTAACAGCTCAACCGCCACCGTGCCTTGACCGGCAATCACGTTTTCGTCGTCAAACGGGTGGATATAAACCAAACCCTTATCAGCCACCATCGTCAACGAATGCGCATAGGCTTCGGCAAACGAATCACCAAACAAAATAACTTTTCCGCCCAGCGCTTTAACCGAATTTACTTTTATATCTGGCGTGGTTTTAGGCATCACAATGGTGGCTTTAATGCCCAGATGTTGAGCCGACATGGCCACACCCTGAGCATGATTGCCGGCCGAAGCTGCAACCACGCCACAAGCTCGCTGAGCGGCTGTCAATTGTGAAATACAGTTGTAAGCGCCACGGATTTTGAAAGAAAATACCGGCTGCAAGTCTTCTCGTTTTATCAAGATATTATTACCCAAGCGGGTGGACAATCCACGCGCGGATTCTACCGGCGTTTCCACGGCCACGTCGTACACGTTGGCGGAGAGTATTTTCTTGATATAACGATCAGGCATGTGGGTATCTGCTGTAATTTGCCACGCTTGAGCGAAGCATTAGAAAGAACCGATTATATTAATGGGTCAAGCCACGAGCGTCTACATGATGAGCCGCTAAATCCTGTATAATCTCGTTTTTCCTGCCAAACCATGACGTCATTATGAACCAAGACCAGTTAAAGCAAGCCGTAGCCCAAGCGGCTGTAGACCACATCGCACCACACCTTAATAAAGATTCTATTGTCGGTGTGGGCACAGGCTCCACTGCAAACTGTTTTATTGACGCACTAGCCAACATCAAACACACCTTTGACGCTGCCGTAGCCAGCTCAGAAGCCACCGCAGAGCGGCTTAAGGGCCATGGCATCAATGTACTGGAACTCAATGCCGTACCCCATATGAGTTTTTATGTGGACGGTGCAGACGAAAGTGATACCCATTTAAACCTCATTAAAGGTGGTGGCGGCGCACTCACGCGGGAGAAAATTGTTGCAGCGGTGGCCGAAACCTTTGTTTGTATTGCCGATGAGTCTAAACTAGTGGATGTGCTGGGCGACTTCCCCCTACCCGTAGAAGTGATTCCTATGGCGCGTAGCTATGTGGCCCGAAAATTGGTTGGTTTAGGTGGTGAACCGGTATGGCGCCAGGACTTTATTACCGACAACGGCAACTTGATTTTAGACGTTTATGGCATGGATATTGTTGACCCTAAAGACCTAGAACAACAAATCAATCAAATCACCGGGGTGGTGACTAATGGTTTGTTTGCTCAACGCCCTGCCGACCTATTGCTACTAGGCACCAGCGAAGGCGTTAAGAGCCTTACCGCTTAAAACAATACTCTACAGCTAATGGTGCCGTTAACCTGCTTCAACTTAGCCAGTGCCAGTTCTGAACAGCTGGCATCAACATCGATCACCACGTAGCCAACCTTCTCATTGGTATTGAGGTACTGGCCAGAAATGTTGATGCTATTTTCTGAAAATACATTGTTAATCTGCGACAAAACACCGGGTATGTTGGTATGAATATGCAACAAACGATGGGTGTTCTCGTGATTGGGCAAGGACACTTCAGGAAAGTTAACTGACGAAAGGCTGGTGCCGTTATCACAATAACGGATTAGTTTATCGGCCACTTCAACACCGATATTGGCTTGCGCCTCTACGGTGGAACCACCAACGTGTGGAGTGAGAAAAACGTTATCTAAGCCGCGTAATGGCGAAATAAACTCGTCATTATTTGAGCGTGGCTCAACCGGGAATACATCAATAGCCGCGCCAAGCAATTTGCCGTTGCCCAAACAGGTAGCCAAGGCATCAATGTCGACCACCGTACCCCGGGAGGCATTGATAAAAATCGAACCCTCTTTCATTTGTGCAAATTGTTTTGGGCCCATTAAACAATGGGTGGCTGGCGTTTCTGGCACATGCAGTGTGACCACATCGGCTTGACCCAACAACTCGGCCAAACTGGCGCACGGCCGTGCGTTGCCCATACTCAGCTTGGTAATTTGGTCGTAGTAGATGACCTCCATACCCATGGCTTCGGCCATAATACCCAACTGAGAACCAATGGAACCATAACCAACCACACCTAGTTTTTTACCCCTCGCCTCGTAGGATTGGTGAGCCGACTTAAGCCATTGACCACGATGAGCCTTAGCATTTTTTTCGGGGATACCGCGCAACAACAATACCGCTTGAGCAATCACCAACTCAGCCACACTACGGGTGTTGCTGTAAGGCGCGTTAAACACCGGAATACCCAGCTCTAGCGCAGCACCCAAATCGACCTGATTAGTGCCAATACAAAAACAGCCTACCGCCATCAGTTTAGGCGCTTGCTCTAGCACTTCACGGGTAAGCTGCGTGCGAGATCGAATGCCTACAAAATGAGCATCAGCCAACACAGACACCAATTCATCTTGAGGTAAGGCTGTGGTGTAGAAGTGAATATTATCAAAACCATCGGCATGTAAAGCGGCTACCGCAGTTTGATGTACGCCTTCTAACAAGACAATTTTAATCTTTTTCTTAACGAGGGAGATGTGCTGCGTTTGGGTCAATTTAGAGCCTTTATGAGTGAGATTAAAGAATAAATCAATAAATCTAAAGGCGACTATTATATAGCTATTAACGACATTAAAATAGCGCATCAGACATAAAAAAGCCCCTACTTATTACTAAGCAGAGGCCCTTTTAAAACATGGGTAAAACCCTTTTGGGAATTAGGCTTCCATGTCTTTCATAGACAACTTAATACGGCCACGTGCATCAACATCTAACACTTTAACCTTAACCATTTGGCCTTCTTCTAGGTAATCGGTTACTTTCTCAACACGCTCGCTGGAGATTTGAGAAATGTGCAATAAACCATCTTTGCCAGGCAAAATATTGATGAATGCGCCAAAATCGACGATACGCTCAACCTTGCCTTCGTAAACAGCGCCAACTTCAGCTTCGGCTGTGATTTCTAAAATCTTAGCTTCGGCCAACTCTGCAGCGGCTTTGTCGTCTGCGTACACACGTACAGTGCCGTCGTCTTCGATGTCGATAGACGCGCCAGTCTCTTCACACAAACCACGAATAGTTGCGCCGCCTTTGCCAATTACATCACGGATCTTATCTTGATCGATCTTGATGGTTTTCATGGTTGGGGCATTGTCATTCAACTCTGTGCGAGGCGTAGCAATAACTTTGTTCATCTCGTCAAGGATATGGATACGCGCTTCGTGCGCTTGCTCAAGAGCAATTTCCATAATCTCTTCGGTGATGCCTTGGATTTTGATGTCCATTTGTAGGGCAGTAATACCCGCAGCAGAACCGGCTACCTTAAAGTCCATGTCGCCCAAGTGATCTTCATCACCCAAGATGTCGGTCAAGATAGCAAAGCCTTCATCTTCTTTGATCAGACCCATAGCGATGCCAGCAACAGGTGCCTTAATCGGTACGCCAGCATCCATAAGTGCTAATGAAGCACCACATACAGAAGCCATAGAGCTAGAACCGTTAGATTCAGTAATCTCAGACACTACACGGATAGTGTATGGAAATTCTTCTTGGCTTGGCAACATGGCTTGAATGCCACGACGTGCCAAACGACCATGACCAATCTCACGACGGCCTGGGCCCATAAAGCGACCTGTTTCACCAACAGAATAGCTTGGGAAGTTGTAGTGCAACATGAAAGGATCTTTACGTGAACCTTCAAGCGCGTCAATGATCTGCTGATCACGGCTAGTGCCCAAGGTAGCGACAACGATTGACTGAGTTTCACCACGGGTGAACAAAGAAGAACCGTGAGCCTTAGCCAAAGTACCAATTTCTACATTGATACCACGTACAGTTTTAGTGTCACGACCGTCGATACGCGGCTCGCCAGCTACTACGCGCGAACGTACTGTGTGCTTTTCAAGCTTGCTTACCATGCCTAATACGTCAGACTTAGAAGGTGCATCAGCTGCGTCGGTGCATAACGCAGCAACGGCTTGTGCCTTAACTTCTCCTAGACGTGCTTGGCGGTCTAACTTATCGCTAATTTGGTAAGCGTCGCCAACGGCAGCGCCCACTTCAGCAGCAACAGCAGCCTTAAGGGCTGTATCTTCTTCAACCGCAACCAAATCCCAAGTGGGCTTGGCTGCTTCTGCAGCAAATTCACCAATGGCTTTAACCACGGCTTGCATTTCGTCATGGGCAAAAAGAACCGCACCCAACATAACGTCTTCGCTAAGCTCTTTAGCTTCTGATTCAACCATCAATACGGCGTCAGCAGTACCGGCAACAACCATGTCTAGATCAGAAGTTGTTTGAGCTTCAAAACTAGGGTTAAGGGTATAACCAGCTTCGTCTGTGTATGCAACTCGTGCAGCACCAATAGGACCAGCAAAAGGAATACCAGAGATCGCCAAGGCAGCAGACGTACCGATTAATGCGGCGATATCTGGATCGTTAGCCTTATCAGCAGACATAACGGTACAAATAACCTGTACTTCGTTCATGAAACCCTTAGGGAACAATGGACGAATAGGACGGTCGATTAGACGGCTAGTTAGGGTTTCTTTTTCAGAAGGACGCGCTTCACGCTTAAAGAAGCCACCAGGAATTTTGCCTACCGCGTAAGTTTTTTCTTGGTAGTGTACAGAAAGCGGGAAAAAGCCTTGATCCGGCTTAGCTGTTTTAGCACCAACAACAGCAACCAATACTTGGATTGAGTCATCGATAGTCACTAATACAGCACCAGAAGCTTGACGTGCAATACGGCCAGTTTCTAGGGTTACGGACTGTTGGCCGTATTGAAATGTTTTGGTAATGATAGACATATGTATCTCCATAATTGAATGAACTGCAATCAATCGAGCGATCTAATCCACCAGTACACTTATTAACTCGGTCTAAGCTCAAACCACCTAAGCCACCAAGCCAATAAGAGTACGGGCCGACCCTCTCTTATTGCTTACAGGAAAAACAATAAAGGCCAAGTAATCAAAGATTACCCAGCCTCTATATAGTATCGCTAATTAACAGCGATTAACGACGTAGGCCTAAACGTCCGATCAAAGTTACATAACGTGATGCATTTTTACGGTTTAAGTAGTCCAATAACTTACGACGCTGGTTAACCATACGGATCAAACCACGACGAGAGTGGTGATCATGGTTATGCTCTTTGAAGTGACCTTGTAGTGCCAAAATGTTCGCAGTTAACAATGCAACCTGAACTTCTGGTGAACCGGTGTCGCCTTCGGCAGTTTGGTAATCAGCTACGATAGCAGCTTTTTCAACGGCAGATAGAGCCATGGTAATTCTCCAATAATTAATATGCCCTCTAGCTTGGCAAGTAAGGCCGCTAGGGGATCGTTAGTGTTCACACCGTGCATATTTACAGCGGAACGTAAATGAAGGTCTAAGTGCTCATTAAGCGTTTAGCTTTTAAGCGACCTTCTGCTTGCACTTCAACTAAGCCTATAAAGGCATCAGCATCCGTAGCAGTTGAGCCATAGGCTCGTAGCACATCCAATTCAGCGAAGTCAGTGGCATGGTCTACAACCTTACCCTGCTGCAACGCCTCTATTTGATGGGCGGCTAATTGTACAGCATTTAATGTCAAAACGGCAGTATCTGCTGACATTAATAGCTTATCCAAGGTTTCAAACGCAGGCGTGATATCTGGCCATTTGCCCTCTTCCACCACTTGATCCTTGGTGGCTTCGTCAATGATGGCCTGCAAGTCTTCTAGGGTCACCATTTGATCGGCCACAAACGGTCCCGCCTGTAGGCGCCTCAACTGCGCCACATGAGCACCGCAGTCGAGCGCCAGACCTAGGTCTTCGACAATACTGCGAATATAAGTGCCTTTAGTGCAGGTAATATCCATACGCACTTGGGTATCGTCAAAGCTCATAAGCTCGAGATTGTGAATAGTCACTTGACGTGATTTCACTTCAACCGTTTTACCCGCCCTAGCCAGCTTATACAGCGGTTGGCCCTGGTGCTTAAGGGCCGAGAACATGGAGGGCACTTGGCTAATCAAACCACGAAACTGCGGCAACTGAGCTTCTACGTCGGCCAAAGTCACATGATCACAGGCTTTGGTTTCCACGACCTTGCCGTCGGCGTCACTAGAATCGGTGCGCACACCCAGCTGACCTATGGTTTGGTAACGCTTGTCTGAATCTAATAGAAACTGGCTAAACTTAGTCGCTTCGCCTAAACAAATGGGGAGCAAGCCCGTTGCAAGGGGATCTAACGCACCGGTGTGACCCGCTTTACGAGCCCCAAACATACGTTTTACCCGCTGCAAGGCATGATTTGAACTCATGCCTGTGGGCTTATCTAAAATCAGAATGCCGCTAACTGCACGGCCTTTGGGTTGTTTTGCCACCTAAGGTTACTCGGTGCCGTAGTCAACATCAGACTCAAGCTCTGGGTCTGATGCCCGAGCTTCGTCGATCAAGTTGCTCAAATAATTACCCCGCGACAAACTATCGTCAAAGTGGAAGCGCAAGGTTGGTACGATACGCAATTTCATGCGTTGGCCCAACTTACTGCGCAAAAACCCTGAGGCATTATTAAGCGCCTTCACCGACTCACGAATCTCATCTTGGTCTTCACCACCATTAAAAATGGTAACAAACACCTTAGCATGAGAAAGGTCACGGGATACTTCTACAGCACTCACCGTAGCCATACCAACACGAGGGTCTTTCACCTCACGTTGAATTAGGGCCGCGAGCTCGCGCTGTATTTGGTCTGCCACACGCTGGGTGCGGCTATATTCTTGTGCCATAGTATGCTCAGCCCTTACAAGCTACGCTCAACTTCAACAGTGTCGAAGACTTCGATTTGGTCGCCAACACGCACGTCATTGTAGCTCTTCACACCGATACCACATTCGATACCGTTACGAACTTCTGCCACTGCATCTTTGTGACGACGCAAGGATTCTAACTCACCTTCATAGATCACAACGTTGTCACGCAATACACGGATTGGCTTGCTGCGGAACATGGTACCTTCGGTCACCATACAGCCAGCAATTTGACCCAACTTAGGCGAACGGAAGACTTCACGCACTTCTGCAATACCGACAATAGATTCGCGCAACTCAGGAGACAACATACCAGAAAGAGCGGCTTTAACATCGTTAATGATGTCGTAGATTACGCTGTAGTAACGTAAATCTATGCCTTCTTTTTCTATTAAGGCCTTAGCCGGTGTATCGGCACGTACGTTAAAACCAAAGATTACAGCGTTAGATGCCACGGCAAGGTTAACGTCAGACTCGGCAATACCGCCTACGCCACTAGACACTACCTGCACCTTAACTTCCTCGGTACCGATATCCATAAGAGAGCTGGTTAGGGCTTCTAACGATCCACGTACGTCAGTCTTAAGTACCACGTTCAATACTGAGGCTTGGTTCTTGCCCATGTTCTCGAACATTGCATCTAGCTTAGAGGCTTGCTGGCGCGCCAGCTTCACGTCGCGGTACTTTCCTTGACGGAACAATGCCACTTCGCGAGCTTTCTTTTCGTCTGCTACTACGGCGAAATCTTCACCTGAGTCAGGCGTGCCGCCTAAACCTAAAATTTCTACTGGAATAGATGGGCCAGCACTGGTAATTTGCTTACCGTTCTCGTCTAGCATGGCGCGTACACGGCCAAACTGCTGACCAGCCAAGACAATGTCACCCTTCTTCAAGGTGCCATTTTGCACCAAGATAGTCGCTACAGAACCACGGCCTTTATCAAGACGAGCTTCAACAACCACGCCTTTAGCTGGCGCTTCTGGCACTGCGGTCAGCTCTAATACTTCAGCTTCTAGCAATACTGCATCAACCAAGGCCTCAATACCTTCGCCAGTTTTGGCTGATACGGGTACGAACTGAGTCACACCACCCCAATCTTCTGGCACAACATCACGGCTAGACAATTCAGTCTTCACACGATCTGGATCCGCACCTTCCTTATCCATTTTGTTAACCGCAACAATCAAAGGTACGCCAGCGGCTTTCGCGTGCTGTACGGCTTCTTCGGTTTGTGGCATTACGCCATCGTCTGCAGCGACTACCAAAATAACAATGTCTGTGGCCTTCGCACCACGGGCACGCATGGCGGTAAACGCGGCGTGTCCTGGAGTATCTAAAAAGGTCACCATGCCTTTGTCGGTTTCTACATGGTAAGCACCAATGTGCTGAGTAATACCACCCGACTCGCCAGACGCAACCTTAGTTGAACGAATGCAGTCTAGGAGGGATGTTTTACCATGGTCTACGTGGCCCATTACCGTTACCACTGGAGCACGGAGGATTTCGGTGCCTTCATAGCTGATGCTCTCTACCACTTCGGTTTCAATCGCATCATCCATTACCAACTTCACGGTATGACCCATTTCTTCAACCACAATAGTGGCTGTGTCTTGGTCAATCACTTGGTTGATGGTGGCCATTGCACCCATGTTGAACATGACCTTAATGACTTCAGCTGCCTTCACTTTCATGCGCGAAGCTAGATCTGCAACAGTAATCGATTCCGGTACGTTAACTTCCTGGATCACCTTTTCTGTGGGCACTGCAAAAGCGTGTTCGCCATTACCAGTACGCTTAGGTGCGGCCAACTTGCCTTTGTTACGAGAACCTTTACCACGGCTGCGATCATCACGACCACCACCAGCACGGCCTTTACCTTTACCTTTTCCAGCCGGTGCGCCACCACGGGGCTTGTCTGGAGAGGTGAATATTTTTTGGTGTGCAGGTTTCTTCTTGGCGTCTTCTGCAGCTTTTTGACGAGCCACTTCAGCGTTTGCTGTAGCCTTATCTGCAGCAGCGTTAGCGGCGGCCTTGGCTTTAGCTTTAGCTTGATCATCAGCGGCGCCTTTCGCAGCACTATCACCCGCGGTATTGGCTACCGTTGCAGCTGCAACAGCTTCGGCTGCTTGAGCGGCTTCGGCAGCTGCCTTAGCATCCGCAGCAGCTTGTGCTTGCACTGCAGCCTCTGCTTGGGCGGCGGCTAATTGTGCTTTTTCAACTTCAATCACAGCGGCCTGATCGGTTTCTTCTGCCTTAACGTAGGTACGCTTTTTGCGCACCTCTACATTAACTGTACGTTTGCCAGCCGTGCCCGCAACTTTTAGGGTGCTGGTCGTCTTACGACGCAAGGTAATCTTTTTAGGGCCGTCAGCATTGTCGCCTTCACCACCGTGGGACTTTTGCAAGTGCGACAAAAGCGTTTTACGCTCATCATCCGACACTGCATCCGTAGCGGCACGGCGAGTAAGGCCGGCTTCTTCCATCTGGCTCAACAACCGTTCAGCGGGAACGCCTACCGTTTCGGCTAGGGTGTTGACAGTTTGGTCTGTCATAATAATATTCTCCTATCGGTCAAGCGGTGGTTTAAACAAACCAAGGGGCGCGGGCCGTCATAATTAGTTCTGCGGCTTTCTCGTCGCTCAAGTCTTCAATGTCCGAAATCTCATCTACCGCTTGCTCAGCTAAGTCTTCCATGGTGATAATGCCACGGCTAGCGAAAACAAAAGCAAGGTGTTTGTCCATGCCTTCCATTTCCAACAAGTCTTGTGCCGGTTCTGCGTTGTCTAGCTGCTCTTCGGCTGCTAGCGCCTGATTCAATAGCTTATCTTTGGCACGGGTACGAAGCTCTTCAACAATATCTTCGTCCAAACCATCGACGGCTAACATTTCATCAAGCGGTACGTAGGCGATTTCTTCAAGGCTTACAAAGCCTTCTTCTACCAACATCTCAGCAAATTCTTCGTCGATGTCTAGGGCATCAACAAAGATCTGCACCACACCACCTACTTCGTCTTCTTGCTTGGATGCCGCATCTTCTTCTGACATGACGTTGATCGTCCAACCGGTCAACTCAGAGGCAAGACGCACGTTTTGACCGTTACGGCCAATAGCCATGGCTAAATTTTCGTCGCTAACCGCAACATCCATTGCGTGACGGTCTTCGTCAACGACAATAGAACTTACTTCGGCTGGCGCCATGGCGTTAATGACTAATTGAGCTGGGTTATCGTCCCACAAAACAATGTCTACACGCTCATTGTTTAACTCACCGGTCACGGCTTGCACACGCGAGCCACGCATACCTACACAAGCCCCTACTGGATCGATACGACCGTCATTAGTCTTCACCGCAATTTTAGCACGTGACCCTGGGTCGCGAGCAGCGGCACGAATCTCAATCACTTCTTCAGCAATTTCTGGCACTTCAATCTTAAACAGCTCAACCAACATTTTAGAGCTGGTGCGGCTTAAGAACAGCTGTGGTCCACGGCTTTCTGTACGAACTTCGTCTAGCAAAGCCCGTACACGATCACCCATACGGAAGGTTTCACGACCAATCAGTTGATCGCGCGCCATTAATGCTTCAGCATTGTTACCCAAATCAACAATTACGTTGTCGCGGGTCACTTTCTTAACACTGCCACTAATAATTTCGCCAATACGGTCGCGGTATAGTTCTACTACCTTAGCGCGCTCAGCTTCGCGTACTTTTTGTACGATCACTTGCTTCGCAGTTTGGGCAGCAATACGGCCAAAGGCTTCTGTGGGCACATCTTCTTCAACCACATCATCAAGCTGGAGCTCGGGACGCGTTTCTTGTGCATCTTCTAAAATCAATTCAGCAGCAGGGTTGGTGTACACCTCATCGGTTACCACTGTCCAGCAGCGAGTAGTCGTCGCTTCGCCAGTTTTACGGTCGATAGACACACGAATATCACTTTCTTCGTCGATACGCTTGCGTGTGGCAGTGGCCAAGGCTAACTCGATGGCCTCAAAAATAACGTCCTTGGGCACGTCCTTCTCATTGGATACGGCTTCGGCCACCAACAAAATCTCTTTATTCATTTCAAGCTCTCACTTAATTTGGACTTATAAAACCGGCTTAAAAGCGCGGTACGATATTGGCTTTTTCTATACTATCAAAAGGCAATAGGTATTCTTCATCATCAATTTGTACAATCACATCATCACCTTCGATGCCCTTTAACAAACCGTTAAATCTGCGGCGGCCATCAAAAGCCAAACGCAACTTCAAACTAACTTTTTCGCCCACGCTCGCTTGATATTGCTCTAGACTAAACAGAGGCCTATCTAAACCTGGCGATGACACCTCTAAGGTATATTCACCGGTAATCGGGTCTTCTACGTCTAGCACGGCTGCCACTTGACGACTGACGTCGGCACATTGCTCAACACCAATGCCTTTGGCATGGTCAATATACACACGTAAAGTGGTGTGGCGACCCTGAGATAAATATTCAATACCCCAAAGATCACAACCACAGGCTGCCACCGCTGGCGCGACTAAAGATTCTATTTGTGCTGCTGCACCTGCCATTCTAATATCCTAAAACGCAAAAAGCCCCAAAAGAGGGGCTTTTTGTTGACTATATGTATTCAGTCTCGTGTGCTAGCTTCCTGCCGAACAACGAACCCCTGAATTACTTCTTCATGACTTACGCCATAGGAAAATGTTAAAACACTTCCCTGAAAATTGGTAGCGGGGGCAGGATTTGAACCTACGACCTTCGGGTTATGAGCCCGACGAGCTACCATGCTGCTCCACCCCGCATCAAAGAGCGCACATAATATTCATTTTATCGTTTGCCGTCAAGCATTTATATGACATTAATACATATAATTTGGGCCCATTCACAGACTCAGCGTTTTATCGTAGAGTGCAGCATATTAACCCCTGAGATTTTGGCCGCCACATGCCCAATGAAAACCAGTCACCCAAGCGTCAACATTTATTTCAACCCATTCAGTTGCGGCATACCCAGCTAAAAAATCGATGTGTGTTTGGCGCCCACACCACCAATATGAGCAAACTCAGCTTACCCGGCGCCCAACACCGAGCTTACTATAAAGAACGAGCTCAAGGTGGCGCTGCTATGATTGTGGTGGAGCCCATGCCGGTACACCCAACCGCGGTACTCACCCGGGGCAATTTTCTCACCAATGATGACGCCGTCATCGAACCGTTCAAACAATTAGTGGACGAGTGCAAGGCCTTTGGCACAGTGATGATTCAACAGCTTTACCACGTTGGTCAACACGGCGATGTCAAATTGAAGAGCTCATCCAAAGCTTTATCGACAGCGCCATACGCTGCCAGAAAGCCGGTTTTGACGGCATCGAGCTGTTTGCTAACTACCATGCCCTCATCGAACAGTTTTGGACCCCATGGTCCAATCATCGCACCGACCAATGGGGCGACAGCCTAGACAACCGCCTGCGTTTTGGTAGCCGCATCATGGAGGGCATACGTACAGCCTGTAGCAAGGATTTTATCATCGGCCTAGCCATTAGTTATGGCGACGCTCACAGCCCAGACCTCAGTTTAAAGGACAAAGTAGCCATTGTGGCCCACCATGATCACGCCCAACATATGGACTACGTCACTTGCGGCAGTGGTAGCTACCTAGGTTTTGACAAACTCATGCCCACCTTCGTATTTGAAGAAAAAATAGGCCTACCTTTAGCCGCTGCAGTTAAACAAGCCTTAAATCACGCGCTCGTCACCTCCGAGAGCCATGTGCGCACACCAGAAAACGCAGACTACATTATCGCCAGTGAAGAGGCCGGCTTAGCCTCCATCGTGCGCGGCCAAATTGCCGACCCACAACTGATTAGCAAAACCCAAGCACAGAGTGAACAAGACATACGAGGTTGCATCTCCTGCAACCAAATGTGATGGGGGCGGCGCTCTCGAGATTATTGGATTTCCTGCCTAGTTAACCCGCGAGTAGGTCGTGAGCACGATTGGCACATACAAGCCAGCAACACGCCCAAAAAAATCAGCATCATCGGCGCGGGCCCTGCTGGGTTAGAATGTGCTCGAGTGCTCGCTGAGCGCGGCCACCAAGTCAGCATTTACGAAGCCACACCGGATCTAGGCGGGCAATTTAGACTGGCGGGCTTAGCACCGCGCAGGGGGCAAATTTTAGAGCTGCTCAGTTGGCATCAAAGCCAGTTGCAAGCCCTAAAGGTCACCATAAACTACAACAGTTACATGGACGCAGACGACCTAAGCCAATTACAGGCCGATGATATTATCCTCGCCACAGGTTCCATGCCGGACCCAACGGCGAGCCAACGCTGGTTATGGCTAGCAGGCAAACAAGCAAAGCTGGGGCATCGCCTTATCTTGCTCGATGAAGGCGGCAACTGGCGCGGCCTGGGCACTGCCCTCTACCTCGCACAACAAGGACATCAACTTACCATCGTCACGCCCGACCCATACGTGGGCAAAGAACTCACCCGCACCTCCGCCGACCTACCATTACGCAGCCAACTAAAACAACTTGGCGCTGTCTTTTTGGTGGAATCGGTGATCAGTCAATGGCAGGCTGGCACCGCCACCATCACCAGCCTGCTCGACCAACAGCAAACCCAAGTCGAGGCGTCCGCCATCGTCGTAGCCACCACAAACCGTGCTTTTAATGAGCTAGAACTCGAACTGGCCGAAGGTGGCATTCACTGCCACACCATTGGCGACTGCGTAGCACCACGGCAAGCCATATATGAAGGGCATAAATTAGGCCTTGAACTATAGATCAAGCAAGCCCCTACCAACTGCCGTGGTTGGCCATTGATAACCAAGGCTCACAGGGAGTAACAGCACCGCCGGCTTGTAACAGCTCAACCGACACGCCATCTGGCGATTTAATAAATGCCATACGGCCGTCTCTAGGTGGGCGATTAATAGTCATTCCGGCATCCAATAAACGCTGGCAAAGGCCATGGATATCATCCACCTCATAGGCTAAATGCCCCCAACTGCGGCCTGTCGATAAAACCTCATCGCCATCCCAGTTATAGGTTAATTCCAACAAAGGCGCCTGACTTGTTTGCGCTGCCTCAGCATCCATAGGTGCAGCTAAAAAGATTAAACTGAAGCGGCCTGACTCATAGTCGCTCCGCTTAGTTTGCACCAACCCCAACTGGCCACACCAAAATGCCAAGGACTGCTCTAAATTACTAACCCGAATCATTGTATGTAGATAACGCATAACTCTCTCAATTTGACGTAAATATCAGGACTTAGTAAAACACAACAACTTTTAAAAAGCACAAAATACGCGCCATGAGCATTTGACATATAGAAGATCGCAGCTACTCTTACACAGCTGCATTCATCCTGCAGTTCTTTCATGCCAAGGATGGCAGTGCGGGGCGCTTTTTTGAGTTTCCTTACTTGGGCGCTCCGCACACCCCACTCAAATCTTTGGCATAAAAAAAGACCCATAAGGTCCGTTTTGAATTTCGCAAAAAGTCAGTGTGCCTTTCGCAAACCTATTGTCGCGCTACCGCAAACTTCTGCGCCTGGGTGTTACCTACAGAAATAAAAAGAGCCTTGACAACAATTACGCCGTCAAAGCTCTATTAATATATTAAGTGGTGCGGATGGGGGGACTTGAACCCCCACAACCTAAGTTACCAGCCCCTCAAGCTGGCGCGTCTACCAATTCCGCCACATCCGCATTTAAAATGTTAAAGTTGCCAGCCTCAGCCGACCAACTTACTCTGCTACTGGTACGTCGCTGTCAGTCGGCACTAGTGCAGAATCTAGCTCAGGTAGAGCTGATTCAACCACTTCGACTTGTTCAACAACGGGAATACCCGCATCAGAAATACTGCTGGCTTGTTGCTTGGCGTAAATAGCCAAGGCAAAGCTGGTTACAAATAAACCGGCTGCCAAAACTGCGGTTGTACGGCTCAGGAAGTTACCCGAGCCACTACTACCAAATACGGTTTGTGAAGCGCCACCGCCACCAAAGGAAGCGCCTGCATCAGCGCCTTTACCTTGTTGGATCATAATGAAACCGATTAAGGCCACGGCCAACAACACATGTACAATTAAGATTGCTACTTCCATTAAACTTCTCGCTTCGTCTGATTCTGCTCGTTTACTGAGCCGCTTGGCCAATAGCCAAAAATGATTCTGCTTGTAAAGACGCGCCGCCTACAAGGCTGCCATCGATGTCTGCTTGAGCAAATAACTCAGCAGCACTGGCAGCAGTAACACTGCCGCCATATAAAATTTTCATGCTTGCCGCTTCAACTGGCGCCACCTTTGCCACATGTTCACGAATGGCCTGATGCACCGCCTGAGCTTGTGCTGGACTGGCGGTTAAACCCGTGCCAATGGCCCAAACGGGTTCATAGGCAATCACTGCATTGGCAAAACTATCAGCGCCAGCGGCGTCGATAATGGCCTGTACTTGGGCGTTAACCACGGCCAATGTTTGACCTTGCTCACGTTGTTCCAAGGTTTCCCCAACACATAAAATAGGTGTTAGATTGGCTGCTTGCGTGGCTACATATTTAGCTGCGACTTGGGCGTCGTCTTCGGCAAACAAAGCACGTCGTTCGGAGTGGCCAACCAATACATAGGTCACGCCAAATTCCGCCGCCATTGCCAGCGACACTTCGCCGGTAAATGCACCCTTGGGTGCGGCACATACATTTTGCAGGCCAATACGAATACTAGTCCCTGCCAATTCCTGCTGCACTTGCGCTAAATAAGGAAAAGGAGGAAAAACCACCAATTCAGCTCCGCTGGTGCCAACAAGACCTTGTTTTAGACCCGACAAAATCTCGGTTACAGCACTTTTGCTGGCATTCATCTTCCAGTTGCCTGCAACTATCATGTTTGCCATGCCTTCACCTACGTCGTGGATAAACCAAGGGTATTCAATTTAAGCGCGCCATAATACTCAAATTAGCGGTGCTAAACAAGGTATTCGCAGGTTTTGGCGCTCAATTGAATCAAATTTATTAGTTGATAACCTGTTTAACGTCGTGAGCCAGTTCTTGGGCATACTGATTCACTAGGTCTTCGTTCTCGCCTTCTACCATAACCCTAACCACTGGCTCTGTGCCCGATGGCCGTAACAACACACGCCCCCGGCCTTCCATACGTTTTTCTATGGCATCTACATAGGCATCAATAGCAGGGTATTCAGATAAGTTTACACGATTGCCAAAGCGTAAATTAATCAGCTTTTGTGGCATTTTTTGCATCTGACTTTTTAGTTCATGCAACGTTTTACGGCTCGACTGCATCGCTTGCAGCACCTGAAGAGCCGCCACAATACCATCACCGGTGGTGGTGAGGTTGCGACAAATCAAATGGCCGGATGATTCACCACCCAACAACCAGCCTTTTTCTTTGAGCATCTCCATCACATAGCGGTCACCCACTTTGGCGCGGACAAAGTCGATACCCAAATCTTTAAGGCCCAACTCCATACCCAAATTACTCATTTGTGTACCCACAACCCCACCTTCCAACTGGCCGTTACGCTGTTGGTGTGCAGCAATGATAAACATCAGTTCATCACCATCTACTTCTTCACCCATATGATCAACCATGATCACGCGGTCACCATCGCCGTCTAGGGCAATACCCAAATCGGCTTCTTGCAAACGCACCACTTTACGCAGCATAGCAATAGAGGTTGAACCACAGTCTTGGTTGATGTTGAGGCCATCGGGATCAATACCGATGCTATTTACGTCGGCACCGAGTTCATGCAATACATTAGGCGCGATATGATAGGTCGCGCCATGGGCGCAATCCAATACAATTTTCATACCCTTTAAGTTGGTATGGGGGCCTACTGTGCCTTTGCAAAATTCGATATAACGGCCTGCGGCATCTTCGATGCGTCGCGCACGGCCTAAATCCTCTGGAGCCACACATTGCATGGCTTCTTGTAATTTATCTTCGATCGCAGCTTCTACAGAATCCGCCAATTTAGTGCCGTTAGCTGAGAAAAACTTGATACCATTATCTTGGTAGCCATTATGAGAAGCACTAATAACAATGCCAGCTTCGGCATGAAAAGTACGGGTAAGGTAGGCCACCGCAGGGGTAGGCATGGGGCCCAATAAGCGCACATCAACACCGGCTGCTGACAATCCGGCCTGCAGGGCCGATTCGAACATGTAGCCCGAAATGCGGGTGTCTTTGCCAATCAGTACTTTACTGCGGCCAGACTCAGAAAATACTTTGCCAACCGCCCAGCCTAACTTGAGCATAAAATCTGGTGTAATTGGGTACTCACCACAACAACCGCGAATACCGTCGGTACCAAAATATTTCATACTGCGCTCCTTTTGTTCTTCTGTATGTACTTTCCTAGTACAGTGTTTTAACCGTGCAAATTTAGATACTGCTCATTACCGCATGCGCCATGCGCAATGCGTCTACCGTAGGGCCTACGTCATGCACCCGTATGATATGGGCGCCACGCTCGTAAGCCATAATCGCGACCGCTAGGCCGCCGTGTAAACGTTCGTCAACTGGCCGATTAAGCACATTGCCGATCATACTCTTGCGTGACATACCCACCAACAAAGGCAACCCTTGGTTGGCTAAGCTCTGCAACTGATTCAGCAATTGTAGATTATGTGCCAAGCTTTTGCCAAAACCAAATCCTGGATCCAGCAATATTTTTTGTGCTGCAATGCCCGCGTGTTCACATTCACTAACCCGTTGCTTAAAGTAGTCGCCTATATCATGCACCACCGACTCATAGACTGGATTATCTTGCATGGTTTTGGGGTCGCCCTGCATGTGCATAAGACATACAGGTAAAGCCGTAGATGCGGCGGCAGACAGCGCACCAGCGCGGCCTAGAGCCCGCACATCGTTAATTAGACCTGCACCAGCTGCCGCAGCTTCCAGCATCACCTGCGGGGTACTGGTGTCGATGGACACAACCACATCAAGGGAGGCTTTAATCGCCTCTATAACAGGGATAACACGGTCGAGTTCTTGCTGCGCCGACACGGGTTCAGCGCCCGGGCGGGTGGATTCACCACCAATATCGAGGAAACTTGCGCCCTCCGCCACCATGTCTCGAGCTCGAGACATGGCCGCATCTAGGCACAAAGACTGACTGGGAAATAAACTGCCGCCATCGGAGAAGGAGTCGGGTGTGACATTCACCACACCCATGACATGAGGTTCGCTCAAATCGAGCCATTGCGAAGCGAACTGCATTTAGCTTGGTGCTTCGTCCGCACCAGGCACATCACTGTTGTCGGCATCAAGGTCAGCCTCGGCAACGGTGGCTTGCTCTTGTGCTGGCTCAGCGCTGGCATTGCCATCACCGTCGACATCGCTGCTATTACGCTCTTGCTCATCCCAGCCTTCTGGTGCAGAGACTTCTTCACGTGCAAGCAACTGATCAAGCTGGCTAGAATCAATGGTCTCATATTTCATCAAGGCCGCGGCCATCGCATCTAGAATGTCACGATTGTCATGCAAAATGGTATTAGCACGCTGGTAACAATCTTCAATAATATCTTTAATTTCTGCGTCTATAGCCGCCGTAGTCTCATCGGAAAAGCCTTTAGCGCCTTTACCTGGAGCGCCACTAAACGGATCGGAGTCTTCTGATTCGTACAACAATGGCCCTAGCTTTTCGGACAAGCCCCACTTAGTAACCATGTTGCGTGCCAGCTGTGTTGCGCGCTGAATATCGTTAGATGCGCCAGTGGTTACACCGTCTTTACCTAGCGTCATTTCTTCTGCAATACGACCACCATAGAGGCTACATATCTGGCTCAAAATACCTTGGCGAGACAAGCTATAACGGTCTTGCTCGGGGAGGAACATGGTCACACCCAAGGCACGTCCACGAGGAATGATGGTGACCTTGTAAACGGGGTCATGGTCTGGCACTAAACGACCTACAATGGCATGGCCGGCTTCATGGAATGCCGTGTTCAGCTTTTCTTGAGGGAGCATCACCATTGATTTGCGCTCTGCGCCCATCATGATTTTATCTTTGGCTTTTTCTAGCTCATCCATGCCCACAGTGCGCTTATTCAGTCGCGCTGTAAATAAGGCCGCTTCGTTCACCAAGTTGGCCAAATCGGCACCCGAGAACCCTGGCGTACCGCGGGCAATAAGTTTTGGCACTACGCCGTCACCTAAAGGGACCTTTTTAAGGTGCACATTAAGAATTTGTTCGCGACCACGGATATCTGGCAGTGGCACGTTGACTTGACGGTCGAAACGACCTGGGCGCAATAAGGCGTTGTCTAAAACGTCTGGGCGGTTGGTGGCAGCAATAACAATAATGCCTTCGTTACCCTCAAAACCGTCCATCTCCACTAACAACTGATTTAGTGTTTGCTCACGTTCGTCGTTACCACCGCCCATACCCGCACCACGGTGGCGACCTACAGCATCAATTTCGTCGATGAAGATAATACAGGGGGCTTGTTTTTTAGCTTGCTCAAACATGTCACGCACGCGTGATGCACCAACACCTACAAACATCTCTACAAAATCGGAACCAGAAATACTAAAGAACGGCACCTTGGCTTCACCGGCAATGGCTTTAGCCAATAACGTTTTACCGGTACCTGGTGAGCCAGACATCAATACACCGCGGGGAATATAACCACCTAAACGCTGAAACTTACCTGGGTCACGTAGAAATTCCACCAATTCTTCGACGTCTTCTTTGGCTTCTTCTATACCTGCCACGTCGGCAAACGTGGTTTTAATTTGATCTTCGCTCATTAAGCGCGCTTTGCTCTTGCCAAACGACATCGGGCCGCCTTTACCACCTGCGCCACCTTGCATTTGACGCATAAAGAACATGAACACCACAATGATGATGAGGATAGGTGCACTGGCTACCAGTAATTGCACCCAAATACTTTGTTGTTCTGGCTGTTTACCAACAATGCCAACCTGATGAGTAATTAAGTCATCCACCAGCTTCGGGTCGGATAGCGCGGGCCGCACCACTTCAAATTCGGTGCCATTACCATATGTACCGGTAATAATAATCCCATCAACTTCGATGTCTTTAACTTGGTCACGCTGTACTGCATGCACAAAATCGGAATAACTCACCCGATTGGGAGCAGTTTCTTGGCTAAAGTTGTTAAACACCGTTAGCAGCACTGCTGCAATGATGAGCCATAAAACCAAATTTTTTGTCATGTTGTTCAAGTGCTAAACTCCTAATCCTCTAACCGAGGCTGGCGTCGGCATTGGTGACAATAATTATTGCCCTTTAAAACCGGTGGCCAATTGATAAACTTCCCGCGAACGACCGCGTGAAGCATCGGGTTTACGTGACCGTACACTAGTGAAGCTGGTACGGGTATCTTTTAATAAATCGTCAAATCCTTCGCCCTGAAACACCTTGGCAACAAAGGTACCGCCAGGTTTCAATACGCTACGGGCCATATCTAAAGCCAATTCCACCAAGTACATCGATTTTGGCTGATCAATAGCGGGGTTACCACTCATATTGGGGGCCATATCAGAAATTACAAGGTCTGCCTTTTGGTCGCCTAGGGCGGCAACGATTTGATCGTAAACCGCTTGCTCAGTAAAATCGCCTTGCACAAAGGTAACATCGGCAATGGAATCCATGGCGAGAATATCAGAGGCCACCACAGTGCCTTCTTCGCCAACCAGCTGCATCGCCACTTGGGTCCACCCTCCAGGTGCCGCGCCTAAATCCACCACGATCATGCCGGGTTTGATTAGGCGGTCTTTTTTACTCATTTCGAGCAGCTTGTAGCTGGCACGCGAGCGATAGCCGTCCTTTTGGGACTGCTTAACATAAGGGTCGTCAAAGTGTTCTTTGAGCCAATTACTGCTGGTTTTTGATCTAGCCAAGGGAATCTCTGATGATAGTTGTCAATGTTGGTTACAATTTGTGCAACGTACAAGCGCAGGCGCCAGACATCGGGTATAATGCGAGCCAGTTTAACACAGCATCGCGGCCGTTGGCGCCCTGCTCAGCATGCATTTTATTTTGGACACCCATGAAACTACCACAATCACAGCAAAAACAACTCCGCACTATTGGCCACGCACTACATCCGTTAGTGACCGTAGCAGGTAACGGCCTATCAGAAAACGTAATGGCAGAAATTGCCCGCGCGTTATTTGATCATGAATTGATTAAAGTGAAATTTTCGGTGGGTGACCGGGCTGTAAAAAGCGCATTGATTGCCGATATGCTCAAGCAAAGTGGCGCAACTTTGGTGCAATCTATCGGCAACGTGGCATTGGTTTATTTACGCAACCCAGATGCCGACCCAAAGAAATCTAACCTAGAACGTTAGACTGCAGGCGCCATACTGAGATTCCGACCTACGCCGGAATAACTGCATGGTGCAGTAATGCACTCAACCTCTATACGAGGTGCTGAACCTCAGCAATTTCGAAGTCCACCACGCCACCGGGGGTGGTGACCTTAACTTCGTCGCCTTCTTCTTTGCCAATTAAGGCTCGGGCAATGGGCGAACCTAAAGAAATCTTGCCCGCCTTGATATCTGCTTCATCTTCGCCAACAATACAGTAGGTCTTTTCTGCGTCGGTATCCAAGTTAATAATGGTCACTGTGGTGCCAAAGATCACCTTGCCTGTGTGCGCAATCTGACTCACGTCGATCACTTGCACCAAAGACAGCTTAGCTTCTACTTCTTGAATACGACCTTCACAAAAGCTCTGCTGCTCACGCGCCGCATGGTACTCAGCATTTTCCTTCAAATCGCCGTGCTCACGAGCAGTGGCAATGTCTTGAATAATGCGCGGCCGAGTGACGGTTTTTAATTCCGCTAACTCCGTACGTAACATTTGCTCGCCACGTACGGTCATGGGGACTTTAGTAATCGCCATAATATTGGTTTCCTTACGCTGTTAGCGTGGCATGCATATCTTGCAAGCGACGCACTTCTTTTTCTTCACCAAACTCCAAACCTTGCATGACAGCTAGGCCGCCTGTGAGTGTCGTGGAGTAAGCCACTTTATGCTGTAGGGCCGAGCGACGAATCAACGATGAGTCGTTAATCGCTTGGCGACCTTCGGTGGTATTCACAACGAAGGTGATTTCGTCATTCTTGATCTTATCAACAATGTTAGGACGACCTTCCATCACCTTGTTAACCAACTCACATTCAAAACCGGCATCGGTTAAGGTTTTTTGAGTGCCACTGGTTGCCACTAGGGTGAAACCAAGGTTAATTAACCCTGCCGCAAGCTTTAACGACGCCGGCTTGTCCACTTCGCGTACAGATACAAATGCCTTGCCAGCCACTGGCATAGCTTGGCCAGTACCCATATGCGCCTTAGCAAAGGCCTCGGCGAAACTGTCACCGATACCCATCACTTCACCGGTAGACTTCATTTCTGGGCTCAGAATAGGGTCAACACCTGGAAACTTGTTGAATGGGAATACCGCTTCCTTAACATTAAAGTAACCAGGGATAATTTCTTCAGTATAACCAATTTCTGCAAGCGTCTTACCCGACATCACTTGGGCTGCAATATCAGCCAAAGACACGCCAATACACTTAGACACAAACGGCACTGTGCGTGAAGCACGAGGATTGACTTCAATGATGTAAATTTCGCCATCTTGCCATGCCAGCTGCGTATTCATTAAGCCGATCACACCCAGTTCTAATGCCATACGCTTAACTTGGTCACGCATTGCGTCTTGAACGTCTTGCGGCAAGTCGTAAGGCGGCAAGGAACACGCCGAGTCACCTGAGTGAACGCCAGCTTGCTCAATGTGCTGCATGATGGCACCAATCACCACCTGTTCGCCGTCACATATCGCGTCAATATCCACTTCTACGGCATTGCTCAAAAAGCGGTCCAGCAATACTGGGGAGTCGTTAGACACCTGTACAGCCTCGCTCATATAGCGTTTGAGCTCGTCTTCTTTGTGCACGATTTCCATGGCGCGACCACCTAACACATAGGATGGGCGAACCACTAGCGGGTAACCAATTTTTTCTGCAGCGCGTACCGCTTCTTCTTGGCTACGCACGGTAGAGTTGTCTGGCTGCAACAAGCCCAAACGTTGGATCATCTGCTGGAAACGCTCACGATCTTCTGCACGGTCAATGGCTTCTGGGCTGGTACCCAAGATAGGCACGCCTGCATTTTCTAGATCTACAGCCAATTTAAGCGGGGTTTGACCGCCGTATTGAACAATAACGCCTTTAGGCTGTTCAATGGCAACAATTTCTAACACATCTTCTAGGGTGACAGACTCAAAGTACAAACGGTCTGAAGTGTCGTAATCGGTCGATACGGTCTCTGGGTTACAGTTGACCATGATAGTTTCGTAACCTTGATTACGCATGGTAAGCGCCGCATGCACACAACAGTAGTCAAATTCAATGCCTTGACCGATGCGATTTGGCCCGCCCCCTAAGATCATAATCTTATCGCGGTTACTTGGGCGTGACTCGCACTCTTCTTCATAGGTCGAGTACATGTAGGCCGTGTCTGTAGCGAACTCAGCCGCGCAGGTGTCAACCCGCTTGTATACTGGGCGAATACCCAGCTTCTGACGGTGCTGACGGAAGCCTTTTTCGGTCAGGCCTAACAACGAGGCTAAACGGATGTCGGAGAAACCTTTACGCTTGAGGCCATAGACCATGTCGTAGTTAAGGTCTGCCAAGCCCAAGGTGGCCAATTTAGCTTCTTCTTTAATGAGGTCTTCTAACTGCACCAAGAACCAAGGATCAATACCAGAGTGCTGGTAGATCTCTTGCATGTCCATACCCATACGCATGGCATCGCCTACATATTGGATGCGGTCTGCACGTGGCGTCTTGAGCTCGGCAATAACCTTGCTGCGTGGATTTTCTTCATCGGCAGACAGAATTGGGTCTAAACCATGAATGCCAGTCTCTAAACCACGAAGGGCTTTTTGTAGAGACTCTTGGAAGGTACGGCCGATAGCCATCACTTCGCCCACAGATTTCATTTGCGTGGTTAAACGGTCGTCGGCCTGAGGGAACTTCTCAAAGGTAAAACGCGGAATTTTAGTTACCACGTAATCGATGGCCGGCTCAAATGAAGCAGGTGTAGCGCCACCGGTAATGTCGTTTTGAAGTTCGTCTAAGGTGTAACCTACGGCCAACTTAGCCGCAACCTTGGCAATCGGGAAACCCGTGGCTTTAGAGGCTAATGCAGAAGAACGAGATACCCGTGGGTTCATCTCGATGACCACCATGCGGCCGTCTTCTGGGTTAACGCCAAACTGTACGTTAGAGCCGCCCGTTTCAACACCGATCTCACGCAATACCGCCAATGAGGCGTTACGCATAATTTGGTATTCTTTGTCGGTTAGCGTTTGTGCAGGCGCTACAGTAATAGAATCACCGGTGTGTACACCCATGGCATCAAAGTTTTCAATGGAACAAATGATGATGCAGTTGTCGTTAGTGTCACGCACCACTTCCATTTCATACTCTTTCCAACCAATCAGCGACTCGTCGATTAACAGCTCGCTGGTGGGTGAAAGATCTAACCCGCGGATACAGATTTCTTCAAACTCTTCGCGGTTGTAAGCGATGCCGCCACCCGAACCACCCATGGTGAAAGAAGGGCGAATGATGGCAGGGAAACCAATACGTGTTTGCACATCAAAGGCTTCTTCAAGCGTGTGGGCAATTTCCGCACGCGGGCACTCAAGGCCAATGTTCTTCATGGCCTTGTCGAAACGATTGCGGTCTTCGGCTTTATCGATGGTGTCTGCGTCGGCACCAATCATTTCTACATTGTACTTTTCCAGTACGCCCATACGGTTAAGGTCTAAGGCGCAGTTGAGCGCAGTTTGACCACCCATGGTTGGCAAAATAGCACTGGGGCGCTCTTTGGCAATGATTTTCTCAACCGTTTGCCAAGTAATGGGCTCAATGTAGGTGGCGTCTGCCATGCTGGGGTCGGTCATGATGGTGGCTGGGTTAGAGTTCACCAAAATAACACGGTAACCTTCTTCGCGAAGGGCTTTACAGGCTTGAGCACCTGAGTAATCAAATTCACAGGCTTGGCCAATGATGATAGGGCCAGCGCCAAGGATTAATATACTTTCGAGGTCGGAACGTTTAGGCATGTCGGATATCCAATAATCTGTTCTAGGGCTTAAGCTTTACGCGCTGTCATGATGTCGATAAAACGATCAAACAGTGGCGCCACATCGTGTGGGCCTGGGCTCGCTTCTGGGTGACCTTGAAAACTAAAGGCCTGCTTATCGGTACGTTCAATACCCTGTAAAGAACCATCAAACAAAGACTTGTGGGTGGCCCGCAAGGTGTTTGGCATGGAGTCTTCTGCTACTGCAAAACCATGGTTTTGGCTGGTGATCATCACCACTTTAGAATCTAAATCTTGTACTGGATGGTTGGCACCGTGGTGGCCAAACTTCATTTTTTCAGTCTTAGCACCAGAAGCCAAAGCAAGTAACTGATGGCCCAAGCAAATACCAAACACAGGCGTGTCTGTTTCTAGGATCTCTTTGATGGCGGCGATGGCATAATCACATGGCTCTGGGTCACCCGGGCCGTTAGATAAAAATACGCCGTCTGGCTTCATAGCCAATACGTCTTTAGCAGGCGTTTGTGCAGGAACTACCGTTAAATCACAACCGCGCTCTACCAACATGCGCAGGATGTTGCGCTTAACACCGTAGTCGTAGGCCACAACTTTAAGCTGACCGTCGGTCTTTTCTGTGTTGCCTTCCACTAAGTCCCATGTAGAGCCAGTCCAGTCGTAGGCTTCTTCAACCGTAACCTGCTTAGCAAGGTCCATGCCTTTTAGACCAGAAAAACCCTTAGCCGCGGCTAAAGCTGCTGCTTCGTCAATATCGTCACCAGCCATAATACAGCCAGATTGAGCGCCCTTTTCGCGCAAAATGCGGGTTAGGCGGCGGGTGTCTATGTCGGCAATGGCAACCACGTTGTTGGCAATAAGGTATTCATCAAGTGGCTGAGTGTTACGCCAGTTGCTCGCCATTAACGGCAAGTCTCGAATCACCAAGCCAGCTGACCAGATATGGGCAGACTCTTCGTCTTCTGAGTTGGTGCCGGTGTTGCCAATGTGTGGGTAGGTAAGGGTAACAATTTGGTGTGCGTACGAAGGATCCGTGAGGATTTCTTGGTAGCCGGTCATGGAAGTGTTAAACACCACCTCACCAGTGCTTTGGCCAGTGGCGCCAATAGCAACCCCTCTAAATATGCTGCCGTCTTCTAAAGCCAGAATGGCGGGAGTAGTCAATGGGGGCCTCCTCAGGTGTGTACATAATGCGGGTAAATGTTTTCTTCAGGTACAAAAAAGTGCGGCCTCTAGTCGCAAAAAAGCGAGGTGTGTTAGACACGCCCCGCTTTTTATAAATGCTATGACCGGCAGCTAAATTATTGCGCCTTTGAACTGACGGAATTATACAGAATAAAACAACCTTTTGTCTAGCAGATTCTGTGGAACAAAGCGGATCAGTTAATGTTTCAAACCCAGCACGTCTTGCATGTCGTACAAACCGTTTGCCTGACCCTCAAGCCATGCGCAAGCACGCACAGCACCTTTAGCAAAGGTCATACGGCTACTGGCTTTATGGGTGATTTCAATGCGTTCGCCTTCGCTGGCAAACAACACCGTATGATCGCCCACTACATCGCCTGCACGAATGGTTTCAAAACCAATCTCAGTAGCGCTGCGTGGCCCAGTGATACCCTCGCGGCCGTATACAGCACACTCATCGAGGTTACGGCCCATGGCATCGGCGACCACTTCGCCTAAACGTAATGCCGTGCCTGAAGGCGCGTCTACTTTATGACGATGATGGGTTTCGATGATTTCTACGTCGTAGCCCTCCTGCAACACGCTGGCGGCACGATGCAGGATATCTAGCAACAAGTTGATGCCCACACTCATGTTGGGTGCAAATACCACCGGCGCATTGTGAGACGCCTCTAACAACACTTGTTTTTGCTCAGCGCTAAGGCCAGTAGTGCCGATCACCATGGCTTTATTAAGTCTCGCACACTCATGCAAATTAGCGAGGGATAATTCTGGATTGGTGAAGTCAATGAGCACGTCAAAGTCGCCAGCCACCTCAGCGAGGGAATTGCTAAGGCAAACACCTAATTTACCTACGCCAGCCAGTTCGCCAGCATCGGCACCCACCAAAGTACTGCGAGGCGACACGATAGCAGCACCCAGAGTTACGCCCGAAGCCTGATGCACCGCCTCAATTAGAACTTTGCCCATGCGCCCAGCGGCACCCATTACTGCAATTCGTGTCATGTTATACCTCTAGTGATTGCCGCGCTTCGCTCGCAATCTATGTATCTTCAAAAAAGCTCTTAACGCCATCAAACCAAGACGACTTTTTCGGCGAATGCTTCCCTTTACTGGCTTCCATAGTGTCATGGAACTTACGTAACAGGTCTTTTTGCTCTTTGCTTAAATGCACTGGTGTTTCTACGGCTACGCGGCACATTAGATCGCCTTGCCCACCACCACGCACCTGCGTCACGCCTTTGCCGCGCAAACGGAACATTTTACCGCTCTGAGCACCTTCTGGGATTTTTAGCTTAACACGGCCATCTAAGGTCGGTACTTCTATTTCTCCACCTAGCGCTGCATCAGTAAAGCTAATAGGCACCTCGCAATAGAGGTTTTTACCATCGCGGGTAAAGATTTTATGCTCGCGCACCGAGACTTGTACATAAAGGTCGCCACTTGGCCCGCCGTTAACACCGGCTTCACCTTCGCCAGTTAAACGAATGCGGTCGCCGGTATCGACACCCGCCGGAATTTTAACCGATAGGGTTTTGTATTCTTGCACACGGCCTTCACCATGGCATGAACCACAAGGGTGACTGATTACCTTGCCATTACCATGACACGTAGGGCAGGTTTGCTGCACCGAGAAAAAGCCTTGCTGCATGCGCACTTGGCCTTGGCCATGACAGGTACCACAACTCTTGCTGCTGGTACCAGGCTTAGCGCCCGATCCATCACAAGGGCCACACTCGACTTGCGTTGGAATACGAATTTCTTTGGTGGTACCACGCACAGCCCGCTCTAGGTCTAAATCCATGGTGTAACGTAAGTCAGAACCACGCTGCACACTAGAACGTCCACCACCGCCACCTGCGCCACCAAAAATGTCACCAAACATGTCGCCAAACACGTCACCAAAACCAGCGCCGCCAGCGCCACCACGGGCATTAGGATCAACACCTGCATGGCCATATTGGTCATACGCTGCTTTCTTTTGCTCGTCGGACAAAATTTCGTAAGCTTCGTTAACTTCTTTAAAGCTCTCTTCTGCGGCTTTGTCGTCGGGGTTACGATCGGGATGGTACTTCATCGCCATACGGCGAAAAGCCTTTTTAATTTCCTTCTTGTCAGACCCTTTGGCCACACCAAGAACTTCGTAAAAATCACGTTTAGACATAATTATTCCACTGTGCTTCTTCTTGTGAGAAGCAGATACAAGAACGCAGGGCTAAGCCCCGCGTTGTAATTTCGCGCCCTATTAAGAGGCGCTAGCAGGCGTATAAGGCTTACTTTTTGTCGTCGTCTTTAACTTCTTCAAACTCAGCATCAACTGCATCGTCTGCGCCCGCATCACCTTGTGCTTCTTCGCCACCTTGGGCAGCAGCATCTTCTGCGTACATCTTCTGAGCGATAGCACCTGAAGCTTCAGTCAAAGCAGCTGTTGCGGCTTCGATGGCTTCTTTGTCGTCGCCCTTAAGCGCCTCTTCAACGCCTTCGATCGCAGTAGTTACGGCAGCTTTCTCTTCGTCTGTCGCTTTGTCGCCAGCTTCTTCAATCATCTTCTTAGTTGAGTGAACCATGCCGTCGGCCGTGTTACGAGCCTGTACCATTTCTTCAAACTTTTGGTCTTCCGCAGCGTTAGCTTCTGCATCTTGCACCATTTGCTCAATTTCTTCATCGCTCAAACCAGAAGATGCCTTGATAATGATGGACTGCTCTTTGCCCGTACCTTTGTCTTTAGCCGACACGTTTAAAATACCGTTAGCATCAATGTCGAAGCTCACTTCGATTTGTGGCATGCCACGTGGTGCTGGTGGAATGTCACTAAGGTCAAAACGGCCCAACGACTTGTTTTGTGTGGCTTGCTTACGCTCACCTTGGCATACGTGAATAGTCACGGCAGCTTGGTTGTCGTCGGCAGTAGAGAACACCTGCGACTTCTTAGTAGGGATGGTAGTGTTTTTGTCGATCACCGAAGTCATCACGCCACCCATGGTTTCAATACCAAGAGTTAGCGGGGTTACGTCTAGCAATAGTACGTCGGTTACGTCGCCAGCCAATACACCACCCTGAATGGCTGCGCCCATGGCTACAGCTTCGTCTGGGTTTACGTCTTTACGTGGCTCCTTACCAAAGAACTTAGTCACTTCGGCTTGCACTAAAGGCATACGGCTCTGACCGCCTACCAAAATCACTTCGTCAATTTCGCTCGCGTCTAGGTCTGCATCTTTAAGGGCTTGGGCACATGGCTTCAAGGTGCCCGTGACCAAGTCTTCAACCAACGACTCCAACTTAGCGCGGGAAATCTTAACGTTTAAGTGCTTAGGGCCAGTGGCGTCTGCAGTAATGTACGGTAAGTTAACATCGGTTTGGTTAGAGGTAGACAGCTCAACTTTCGCTTTCTCGCCCGCTTCTTTCAAACGCTGCAGTGCAATAGGATCGTTATGTAGATCAATACCACTTTCTTTCTTAAATTCGCCTGCCAAAAACTCGATCAAACGTAGGTCAAAGTCTTCGCCGCCTAGGAAGGTATCGCCGTTAGTGGCCAACACTTCAAACTGGGTTTCGCCATCTACGTCAGCAATTTCGATGATAGAGATATCAAAGGTACCACCACCAAGGTCATACACTGCAATGGTAGAATCACCACGGGCTTTATCAAGGCCGTAGGCCAAGGCAGCTGCGGTAGGCTCGTTAATGATGCGCTTTACTTCAAGGCCAGCAATGCGGCCAGCGTCTTTTGTGGCTTGACGCTGAGAGTCGTTAAAGTAAGCCGGTACAGTAATAACGGCTTCAGAAACGCTTTCGCCCAAAAAGTCTTCTGCAGTCTTCTTCATCTTCTTCAAGATTTCAGCAGAAATTTGTGGTGGTGCTTTGGTTTCGCCATTCACATGAACCCAAGCGTCACCATTGTCGGCTGCTTCGATTTTGTAAGGCACCATCTTGATGTCTTTTTGTACTACGTCGTCTTTAAACTTACGCCCGATCAAACGTTTGATCGCGAATAAAGTGTTTTCTGGGTTGGTTACCGCTTGACGCTTGGCAGACTGACCTACCAAAGTCTCGCCATCATCAGCAAATGCGATGATGGAAGGGGTAGTACGATCGCCTTCGGCGTTCTCGATTACTTTAGCGCTGCCGCCATCTAAAACTGATACACATGAGTTGGTGGTGCCCAAGTCAATACCAATGATTTTTCCCATCATAAACTCCAATACTTTATGTCCTTGAAGGACTTTAATTTCAATTCTGTTCAAACCACGCTAGCGGCTTAGGCTCTTCTGTTTGGCCCTAGGCTTGGCGCTGTTTGCTTGTGTTCTTATGTAAGGACGATTGCCCAAACTTCAAGTGAAAAGCCTTATTTTTTCTAGGCTTTTGAAACCACAACCATGGCCGGACGAATAAGGCGGCTATTTAGGGTATACCCTTTCTGAAACACCTCCATAACGGTGTTTGGTTCCATGTCTGGGTTTGGTACAGCGGTCATCGCCTCGTGCAATTCTGGGTTGAATGGCTCGCCATGGGGGTCAAGTTGCTCAACGTTAAACTTCTTCAAGCCATCCAAAAGCATTTTTTGGCTCAATTCAACGCCTTCAAGCAAACCCTCAACAGTCGCTTGCTCTGCCTTACCCGCCTCTACCGCACGGCCCAAGTTATCTAACAAAGAAACCACTTCAGTCATCAACTTTTCTTGACCAAACTTATGCGCTTTACTTACATCTTGCTCGCTACGGCGGCGGATATTTTGCACTTCGGCTTGAGCACGCAATACATCAGCCTGCTGTTCTTCAATTTTTGCCAAAGCCACTTCAAGCTCGGCTTGCACCGACTCTACTGTAATTTCTTGCAACACTTCTGCATCAGCAGGTGCGTCGGTGGCTGAATTCTCTACGGTGGTACCGTCTAGTTCTACTTCAGTAGGCTGTTCTTGCTCGCTCATTTACTTCTCCGTTACTTTACTTCCGCTACACAAATTAGAGAGAGTCTCTCGAACCGCTAGCTTGACTGCCAATCTATATGGGGACACACCGCAATGATTCAAGCAAAAAAGCCCTAGTTTCATGACAAATATGGGGCTTTTTTTAGGCTCTGCTGCAAGATATCGACAAGTCGAAATAAAACTACTGGACATAACACCACTACTGGTTATACTTACAGTATAAAAACCACGTAGGATACGCCTTATGTTGCAGCAACTCATTGTTCATCATTACGCCCTAGTCGACTTTTTACATTTAGATTTTAACCGCAACATGACCGCCATAAGTGGCGAAACTGGCGCTGGAAAATCAATCCTCTTAGGCGCCCTTGGGCTAACCTTAGGTGACCGGGCCGAATCGGGCTGCGTTCGTCAGGGCGCCGAACGGGCCGACATTCACGCAGTTTTTGACCTAACCCATTTACCGCAAGTTAGAGACTACCTGTGCGCTAAGCACTTAGTGGCGGTCGAAGATCCCGATACGTGTATTTTACGCCGCATGATCAATCAAGACGGGCGCTCGCGCGGCTATATCAATGGCAAACCCGTCAACATTACTGCCCTAAAAGAACTGGGCAAACAGCTGATCAACATTCACGGCCAACACGAACACCAACACCTGCTGGGCCGCGACAGCCACCAGACTTTATTGGACGCATTTGGCAAATACCCTCAGCAACAATACGAGGTGTTATGCATAAGTCAGCAATGGCAAAAATTGGAGCGCCAAAGCAACACCTTAACCGGTGGCCAAGAGCTGTCTGAAGCAGAGCGGCAGTTGTTACAATATCAAGTGGATGAACTTAATCAGCTCGACCTACAAGAAAACGAATTACTGGCCTTAGAGCAAGAACATAAGCAGCGCGCCAATGCCGATCAACTGTTACAAACCGTGCGTAATCTGTTGCCAGACAATGCCTTGGGCGAAGACCCCAAAGCCTGCATTCAGCGCTGGCACCAGCAATTACAAAGTTTCAGCCAACACAGCCCACACCTGAGCGCCGCCTCCGACATGCTGGCCAACGCCGCCATACAATTAGAAGAAAGCCAATACGAATTACAGAATTTTTTGCAGGGTTTCGACCAAGATCCAGCACGCTTACAAACGCTAGAGCTACGCCTTGATCAAATTTACAGCATAGCCCGCAAACATAAGATTCAAGCATCCGATCTGGCCGAACACCTCGATTCATTGCAACAGCAGTTACAACAGAATCAGGACCAAGAAGGCCAGTTAGACGCCATTCGTGCGCAACAGGCAAACCTAGTAAAGGACTACGACACGGCCGCCGCAGCCTTAACTACTGCACGCCAAAAAGCCGCTAAAAGACTGGAAAAGGCCGTCGGTCAGCAACTCAAACAGCTTGCCATGCCCCATTGCCGACTAGAGCTAAGCATCCAAAACAAAGCTGACGAACGCTTACAGCCACAGGGCCGAGATGATATCGAAATTCTTATCAGCACCAACCCAGGCCAAAGTGCAAAACCGTTAGCAAAGATTGCTTCGGGTGGCGAATTATCTCGTATTAGTTTGGCCATACAAGTGGTTATTGCCAGCACCAGCATTACTCCCAGCCTCATTTTTGACGAAGTGGATGTGGGCATTGGCGGTGCTACAGCAGAAATTGTAGGCCGCTTATTGTCGCAATTAGGGCAAGAGTGCCAACTCTTGTGTATCACCCACCTACCCCAAGTGGCAAGCCAAGCACAACACCATTTACAGGTGAGTAAATCGAGCCAAGGTCAATCGACCCAAACTCAGGTAGCTGCATTAGATGAGGAACAAAGGGTACAAGAAATAGCACGTATGCTAGGCGGCGTTAAGCTCACGCAACAAACCCTAGCCCATGCCAAAGAGATGCTTGGCACTGGTGTTCAGCTACACTAACTATGCCAGTATGTTAGTCCTTACTTACACCGTATAAGTATACGGTTCGGCTAGTAAGGTCGTAACCCAAGTCACTGGCAATTTCTTCGAGGCGCTGATTAAGTACGGGATCATTAAATTCTTTAATCTTACCCGACTTAATACAAACAATGTGGTCGTGACTGCTTTCTGTGGCCAATTCAAACACCGAGTTACCACCTTCAAAGTGGTGACGAACCACCAAACCTGCGGCTTCAAACTGGGTTAATACACGGTATACGGTAGCTAGGCCAACATCTTCATCCTGCGACATGAGGAGCTTATAAATGTCTTCGGCGCTCCAATGGTCACCTTCGGTAGCTTGTTCTAATATTTGATATATCTTCACGCGTGGCAAGGTTACTTTTAACCCAGCTTTACGCAATTCTTGGCTTTCTGACGCCATAGTATTTGCTACACTCTTTAGACTATTGAGGGATTCAGGTATGATTCTGCCTTACTTATCAAACTTACAGACCTGGCTAATGAAACGCTATCTTATCACGTCTCTTTTTATCGCGCTCCTAGGCGGTTGCTCTAATATCGACAGTTTAGGTTTTCCTGGCGTCCACAAAATTGATATCCAACAGGGCAACCTCATCACCGACGAAATGGTGGAGCTGTTACGCCCAGGATTAACCCAACTCCAAGTTCAATATGTAATGGGTACACCACTGGTCGTGGATACCTTCAACCCCAACCATTGGGACTACGTGTATCAGTACCGTCATGGGGACGGGCGCTACGAAGAACGTAAACTGCGGGTGGTGTTTACACAAGGCCTAGTGACCTCAATCAAACAGTAACCACTGGCGTGTTTATTAATTGGCTTTAGCTTTTGCCGCCGCCTTGGCCGCCCGATTAGCTCGAGCTACTTTTGGGTCTATGGTCAGCGGCCGATAGATTTCCACCCGCTGACCTTGTTTAATTTCTTCTGCCTGGGGGTTTTTTACGGCCTTACCGAAAATCCCCATCGGCGTACCTTCCAATTGTAAATCTTCAAAATGGTTACTAATCCCCGACATTACGGCCGCGTCAAACACACTGGTACCTTTAGGCACCTGTAAGGCAATAATTTTTTGTTGGTCTGGTAAGGCGAATGCCACCTCTACATCGATCATTTGTTTCTCACTTATAAATAATATCGGCACGCTTACAAAAAGCATCGACCATGTTGGCAGCAATGGGACTAAACAAACCACTCAACGCCTTACCTTTTAACCCTGTGACGCCGAACTCCAACGCCATTTCTACCTTACAGGCGTCATCACGCAAGGGGGTAAAAGCCCATGATCCTCGCAAGTAATCAAACGGCCCCTGCTCTAGCTCTAGCTCAATCAAGGCATCACGAGTCAGCTGGTTACGCGTCACAAACTGGTAACGTAACCCCGCCTTGCTTAAATGCAGCCGAGCCACCATTTGCTTGGGGCTAGATTCGATCAAATCCACTTCAGCGCAGCCGTCCAAAAACTCTGGGTAGCGCTCTACATCATTCACTAGATCATACATTTGTGCCGCCGAATGCATTACCAAGGCAGAACGATTTATTGAGGCCACAGACTTTACTCTTGGGAAAACGCCCATATTAAGGTTAAAAGAGGCAATTGTCACTGCAGCCCCATACCAGTTAATGTAGAATGCGCCCCATGGCAAAGAAATCAAAAACCCAAAAAAGCTCCACCGGCACTATTGCCCTCAATAAACGCGCGAAGTTCGAATACCATTTGGATCAACGTATTGAAGCGGGACTAGTGCTGACTGGCTGGGAAATAAAAAGCATCAGAGATGGCCGCGCCAATCTCACAGACTCTTACGTGCATATGAAAGGCGGCGAAGCCTTTTTAGTAGGCGCTCACATCTCCCCATTGATGACGGCCTGCACCCACGTAGTCGCCGAACCACGGCGTGAGCGAAAGCTGCTACTCAACAAAAAAGAAATTGCTCGGCTGTTTGCCTCGTCGTCTCAAACCGGCCACACCATTGTGGCCACAGCGCTCTACTGGAAAGGCCATCGTGTAAAATGCGAAATTGCCTTAGCCAAAGGTAAACAATTACACGACAAGCGCGCCACCGAAAAAGAACGCGATTGGAGCAAGCAAAAACACCGCATTCTAATGAAGGCTTAACCCCCGTCTCGTATGGCGCGGCTAGTTTTAAGCATATTCACAATCAGCGCATCGCGCTCACAGGCAAGCTCAGCAAGAGGCGTGCCACCCGCTTCATTTTGCACACCAGAAACCAGCTTAGCGATGGTAGTGGCATCTAGCTGCACATCGCCAAGATCATCCCACCAGCGCTGGAAACTATCGGCATAACGGCGACAAAACTCTTCCATGCCGCCCTCTCCTGCACCTAAGTTGAATAACATATGCGGCCCCATTGCGGCCCACCGCAAACCCGGACCTGCCCAAACTGCCTTATCCACGTCTTCCACGGAAGCCACACCCGTCGCCACCAAATGAATCGCTTCCTTCCATAAGGCTGCCTGTAATCGGTTGGCAACATGGGCCGGCACCTCCCGCTTGACCCTAATCGTGACCTTCCCCACCTGTTTATAAAAGGCCTCTGCAGACTCCAATACACCCGCAGCGGTTTTGTCATTAGCAACCAACTCTACCAACGGAATTAAGTGGGGCGGGTTAAACGGGTGGCCCAATATAAAGCGCGATGGATCATTCCAACCTTGCTGCATTTCTGTAACCATTAGACCGGAGGCCGACGAGGCTACAATGGCATGGGGCAATAGGTGATCTTCGATTTGCGCATACAATTGGTGCTTAATACCTAATTGCTCTGGCGCGCACTCTTGCACAAACTCGCAGCCTTGCACCGCCTCACTGGCACTGGTAAAAAAGCAGATTTCACCTTGGGCGGTATTCATGCCCAATTGCTGTAACATAGGTGCCGCTTCGGCAAGATAGGTGCGCACACTTTGCTCCGCTGTAGCCACAGGATCATACACATTAACGCGTAAGCCAGCGCAGGCAAACAACGCCGTCCAACTCGCACCAATGACGCCGGCACCTAGAACCGCTACGCAAGTCACTTCGTGTTTCATGTTTATTCCAACCTATTTAATGGCGCGCTTGTATGCTTCTAACAACATGCCGTGAAAATGATGCACAGCATGCTCACTCATGCCGTGTTCTCCGTCTGGATTAGCCATAATTCGTCCGGACTGGAACGCAGGCGTATTCATACCCCGCTGCACACTTTCCACCAAGTTAATGTCTTCAACTTGTAATACCTCGTCGATGAACTTTAGCGCCTCTTGTTCCGCCTCAGTGACATCCGCCGTTTCAAAATAAATATTAAATTCTTCGTAGGTTTCTTCTGGGCCTGCTGGGTTGAACTGCCATACCATAAAGTTGCCCCGACCTGGGTATCGCATCAGGGCGATGTTGGGCCACAAATACCACACCGCATGGTCTGTAACCGCAGCGTCATCAATATTGTAGGCGGCATTGCCCGTCAGTTTAGCTTTAGCCAAATGGCTTGAATAGATACCATGGGTTTTAACTTTGTACGTCTGCATGTCCACCAAACTAACAAAATCTTTATGGGCAGTCGTGCAGTGATAACACTCCAAAAAGTTGTCGGTTACGGCTTTCCAGTTAGCCTTAATTTTGTACGACAAATGGGTCGCGTAAGTCAGCTTACTCAGATCTGGCGCATAGGCCATAACTTCATCAGCGAGGTCACCAGTTTGGTTTGCCAAGGACGCAGCAGCACTGTCTAAATTCACAAACACCAGGTGACAAAACACTTCCACCTGAACCTGATCAAGGCACACTTCTGCGGTATCAAAATTTTCGATAAGTTTTGAGCGTGGCGCCGCTAACAATTGGCCTTTTAGGTCATAATTCCAAGAGTGATAAGGACAAACGATTTTAGCCATGTTGCCCTGCCCCTCGGCTAACAAATGCCCGCGGTGCTTACACACGTTATAAAATGCCTGTAGCTCATTATTTTGATTACGTACGACTAAAATAGGCTGGCCAGCAACCTCTTGCGCTATGTAATCACCTGCATTTTGCAGCGCCTCTTCGTGGCAAATAAACTGCCACGATTTGGCGAATACATGCTCTTTTTCGATGGCCTGATATTTACCGTCGATGTAGCACTGGGAGCCCAAAGACCACGATTCACATGGATTGTCTGCATAACCTAATGCAGCAGCATCAAATTCTAACGGGGTTAAAGAAGCCATCAACTCGTCCTCGACTCAAATTAAAACAAACTCGGATTTAACGGTGATGCGGCGGTTAAACCCCCATCTACCGTGAACAACTGTCCGGTCACAAATTGTGACTCATTACTAGCTAGCCACAGTGCCATATTGGCGATATCTGCAGGTGTACCAAAACGCCCTGCGGGATGCCGAACCAGCGCATCCTGTTTCGCCGCTGCCGGGTCTTCCGCAACCGCAAATGCACTATCAGCCATGGCCGTCATGATCCAACCGGGGCAAATGGCATTGCAACGGACGCTAGGGCCATGATCCACCGCCACAGAGCGCGTTAAGCCATGCACAAAGGCTTTGGAGGCGTTATACAGGGCCAAGCCTGGGTCTGCGGCATTGCCCGATACAGAGCCCATATTGATGATAGAGCCGCCACTGGCCATAATCGGCAACAGGCTACGAACCGCATTAAAGACACCTTTCGCATTGGCCCCCATCAATACATCCCAATCATCATCGCTGGTGTCGACTAAGGTTTTTTCTATTTGCACACCGGCGTTATTGACCAACACATCTAGCGCACCGTAATGAGTTACAACATGGTCTTTGAGTAGTTCCATCTGTCCACTGCAACTCACATCAGCCTGCACCCAATCAATGTTCGATGCCATATCACTAGGCCTGGCACCTCGACCACAAGTCACCACTTTGGCGCCTTCTAATAAAAAACGCTCGACAATGGCAGCGCCAATACCTTGGCGTCCACCCGTGACCAAAGCAACCTTACCAGATAGTTGCATACTGCCTCCTATAACCTCATTTGCTGAACTTGGGCGGTCAAACCACCATCCAATACCCACAGTGCACCCGAGGCGTAGCGCGCTTCGTCACCTGCCAACCAATTCACCAAATTGGCCATGTCGTCCGGCGTGCCATATCGACGCAACGGGTGGATATCTCGTACTTGTTGCTTAAGACTCTCTATGTCGCCACTATCGCCAAAAAAACTCTCCAACATGGGCGTGGCTACAAAACCCGGACAAATGGCATTAACACGAATGTTTTCCTTACCATAGTCACAGGCCATAGCTTTAGTCAGTGCGTGCACCGCACCTTTGGTTGCGCAATACGCCGCTAAACTAGGGTCGGCAATAAAGCCATCGTACGAACCAAAGTTAATAATGGAGCCCGCGCCCTTTTTACGCATCAATGGCACACCATATTTGCTGGTTAAAAACGTGCCAGTAACGTTAATTGAAAAAATACGCTGCCATTCATCTAACGTCGTTTCTTCAATGGTTTTTTCGATTTCGATACCAGCCGCGTTCACCAATACATCCAAATGACCAAATTGTTGCTCCACAAATGCCATCAAATCCTGCGCGCTTTGCTCGCTCGTCACATCATGGTTGAAATATTGAGCTGACGATTGCAACGCCTCTGGCATGGGTGCCACGTCAGCCGCGATAACCTGTGCACCTTCACTTGCGAAGCGCCTACATATCGCCTGTCCAATACCGCCGCAGCCCCCTGTTACCACCGCTACGCGGCCCTTTAAATGCTCTGTAAAAATCTTTTCAGCATCCATATGGTTGTTCCATTTGCAAATGTTACTGTCCATTTTTAACCGACAGCTGGTTTTTGTTCTGCATTTTTACGACTATAGCTTGAGTTTATTCGCCAAACCCAGCAATTGTATTTAGCAGATTAGCCCACATTAAAGATACATTGCTGATATAATTAGCCTTACTAAGGGGATGACTGGATTCGACGTTGGTTACAAACCCTGAGGTGCATGTAGAGAATGTAAGGTTTCTCTTAAATCCCACCTTGCAAAAGTTATAGTCGCAAACGACGAAAACTACGCACTAGCGGCCTAAATCCCGCTTACACTGATCACTGGATGCCTGTAAACGGTTGTGAAGTGGCTCGCAGAACAGGATCGTGTGGACTCCTCGCTCGTGGAGAAAACCCTAAAACCAATCGAGATCGCCTTATGCTCCCTGACACTTGGGCCGCGGTAGGTTAAAACAATTAAGTGATCTAAACATGTAGAGCCGATGGCAGAGGACTGGCGGACGGGGGTTCGACTCCCCCCATCTCCACCACATACGAGTTTCAATAAGAACTCTTGAGACTCATAATTAGCCTCGTTACCCTATTAAACAGGGGTTTCGGGGCTTTTTTATGCCTATAACATTCTCATAGGCGCCCATCCGTAGTTGTAGAAGCTCACTGCTATGGGTACACTGTTGGGTACACACTTACCGTGTACCTAAAATACGTGTACCTAAAATACGTGTACCTAAAAAGGTGTAATTATGCCCAAGCTAGCAGCCCCACTGACTGACATCCAGATCAGACGCGCCAAACCCAAAGATAAGGAATATTCGCTATCCCACGGGCAAGGTTTATCATTGCGTGTACGCACTAGCGGTACAAAAGAATGGGTTTTAAGGTACAAGCGCCCCTTTACAGGTGTACGCACTGCTATCAAATTAGGCAATTACCCTGGCCTCACAATTGTAGACGTACAAAAAGAGCATACAGACTGCCTTAACTTACTAGCCAAGGATGTTGACCCTTTAGAGGCTCGCACATCCAAAGGTCGAGAAGAACATGCCAGTAAAACCAACACATTAGAATTAGTGGCTGCCAAGTGGTTTGACGTAAAAAAAACCAAGATCACAGAAGACTTCGCAAAAGATGTTTGGCGTTCTCTTGATTCGCACATATTTCCAAGGCTGGGTAAATATCCCATAAGCCAAATAGACGCGCCTATGGTTATAGAAGCTATTAACCCCGTAGCAGCTAGGGGCAACCTAGAAACTGTAAAGCGATTGTGCCAGCGCCTTAACGAGATAATGACCTTTGCCGTTAACTCAGGACTTATTCACCACAACCCGTTAACTGGCATTAGAGAAGGGTTCGCCAACCCCGTAAAGAAGCACAATCCCACACTAAAGCCTGACCAACTGCCTATGCTGATGTCTAAGCTCAACTACGCCAGCATCAACCTAACAACCCGCGTGATGATTGAATGGCAGCTACACACGATGGTACGGCCTATGGAATCAGCGGGCACACGCTGGGAAGAAATAAATTTTGATGACAATACATGGACAATCCCACCTGAACGCATGAAAAAGAAACGGGAGCATATTGTGCCATTGTCACCACAGGCACTAGCACTACTAGAAGTAATGCGACCTATAAGTGGACATAGAGAGTATGTTTTCACAAGCCAGCGTGATCCATTACGCCACGCCAACCAAGGATCGCCTAACGTGGCCCTAAAGCGTATGGGCTTTAAAGACATGCTCACTGCCCACGGTATGCGAGCTCTAGCAAGCACAACGCTTAATGAAGAAGCTTTTGACTATGACATCATTGAAATGGCCCTTGCTCACATAGACCCTAACGAAACTCGCAGAAGCTACAACCATGCCAAATACCTACCAAGGCGTAGAGTAATGATGGATTGGTGGAGCAACCGAATAGACGAAGCCGCCACTGGCAACATGAGTATGGCAGCAAGCACACGAGGCTTACGGGCCATTAACTAACCAGTTTTACTATGTCTAGACTCATTACCGAAAAGGCGGCATACCTACCCGCTCTGCCATAGTATCTTTTTTTGTAGGTCGCAGAGGTGCGAAATGGAAACACGTAAAATAACGGAAGTTTTTATCAACTGGATCAAGATTAAAGATTCAGTACCACAAACTAATTACAAAATAAAAGATCCACTTTACCTTAGCAAGATGTCATTCCTGCTCGAGGGTGGTGAGTCACTAGGTGATCAGACATACCAAGAATGGTCAAGCGATGTCGAGGTTCGCTTGGCGGCTGAATTAGACCAGCTCTCCGCAGGGATTAATATTGAAGAAGATGACCTGAGAGATTATGTATTAGTTGTAATATTTGACATAGCATGTAGGCTGGCTCAGCAAGAAAACGTGCCTGCGGATGGACACCAAATAAAAGCGCTTACTGATGTGCAAACAAAAATAATTTTAACGTCACTAAACAGCATGCTGTTCTTAACTCATGACTTCCCGTCAAAATATTTACTGAGTGTTATAGACGACAGCGTTACATATGATGATCCTAAAGGCGAACAAGAGCACTTGCTAGCTCAATGCACTATTCAAACTATTACAATAGATTTTCCGAAAATAATAAAAGCCCTTTTTATTGGAAGATTAGACGCGCTGGCTGACCTTTGCCTCTTAACTTGCGACAATTTAATGTTGGGGAGATACAACGCTTCAGAACAAGCTAGAGGAAGTCAGCATAGGGAAGCAGCGAATATCAAAAACGAACCAAACCGAAAGACTAGGGAATATGCCATTAAACTTTATAACGAGAAGTCATGGAAAAACCCACGCGCTGCGTCTATCAACATTCTTGACTTAGTTAGGGGCTATGGCGAAACAGTTGGCTTCCATTTCACTGATGATTTCGCAGCACAAAATCGTATTTATAGCTGGTTACTAATGCACAAAAAAGATAGCCCAAAATGTTCGCCTGCGCGCACTTAATACCTTAGCGCGCAACCTTATCATGACAGCGCGCAAGTGCTCTATTTACCAATAAATCAATAACTTATAGTCACCCTCAAGCGCTCACATGGGCGCTCATAGTATTCAAAACTAAGAGGAAGACACGATGATTATTGAATTCGATAGCCCATACCAAACCCGCCACGACCTAGAGAAACTATTCAAAGTTTCACCAGCCACCATTTACCGTTGGATTAAAGAAGGAAACTTCCCAAAATCTGTGCGCCTTGGTGCAAACATGGTGAGGTGGAAAGCTTCAGACATTGAAGCATGGATGGAAGAAAGGGAGGCCGCGTAATGAAAAATGCCACCCCCAACGGAAGCAGCACCAATCACCTAGACAGTGAACATTCTACACCAACCAAAGGCCCCACCAAAATAGAAGAGTGTTTAATCTTGCTACTAACGCGGCACGAGACAACAACCTATAACGCTAATCAAGCTTATGGTGATTCCCTATGAAGTCACTACTTAAAGACTTAGCAGCCATTGCTGTAACCCCTGACCTAACAGCTAGTCAACTCAACGCCATACATAACCTTATAGAAGATGATTTGATCACCTTGCGTAATGGTGTGGCCTCATTGGGTGAGTTGATGAGCCTTGCCTCTGCAAGCAATCAAGCCGTAGGGCAAGACAACCTTGGCAATATTGGTGAACTACTCACTCTAATGGGAAACCAAATTTCAGCACTCCACTTACTTGATGACCTAGCTCAGTACTCATTGGCCCAAGGGGGTGTGATATGAAGTCATTACTTAAAAATTTAACCATTCAATACGATGTGGTCACTTACCAAATTAATCAGAAGGTTGTCAGGTCAGGTGCGGTACATAACCAGCCGCTTGTATGGGATATACCCACGCTATACCAAGCACGTTTGATACTCGGTCAAATCAGCATCCAGGGCGCTAAAATATCCAAACAAGTCGAATATTATTACAGCGACCAAGAGGCCCAGGAACGCCGCCTAAGCGTTTTAGCAGATACAGGCATAACGACTTGTATTCAGCTAAACCTACCCACCAACGGCAAATCCAGCGGGGTATATCAATGAACGCACAAGACGTATTAGATCGCCTAGAACAAGTCACAGGAAGTAACGGCAAGTGGATGGCTCGCTGTCCCGCCCACCAAGACAAGTCCCCCAGCCTAGCCGTTAATGAGGCCGACGACAGGGTATTAGTTCATTGCTTTGCTGGCTGCGAGACTACTGACGTAACTGCAGCCATAGGGCTGGATTTAGCTGACCTGTTTTATAAGAAGTTAGCGGGTAGTGACCTGACTGAGGGAAAGCGTAGGCGATACGAAAAAGTCCTAAAAGATGAAAGCTTCCATGTGGCTGTAATCAACTCAGTAGAAAGAAACGAGAGACCACTGACGACCGCTGAACGTGAAAGGCGAATACTTGGACAGCAACGTATAAAAAAGATTGAGGGCGCACTACATGAAAAATCTAGCGACAATAACTAATACCACATTAACCGAAGTTGACGCATTGCCAATTAGGCCACCAAAAGTAGAGCTTCAATATGGTTCCACTGGCTACGACAAAGAACAGTCTTTTGTAATCAAAGGGCTCATACCCGAGTGCTCATTTGTCAGTATCTACGGTCCAAGTGGCAGCTATAAGAGTTTCTTAGCCCTAGATTGGGCCTGTCATATTGCCACCGGTAAAGATTGGGATGGGCATAAGGTCAAACAAGGGGCAGTGCTTTATGTTGCAGGCGAAGGCGGGTTTGGCGTAACCCAGCGGATTAGAGCCTGGGAGTTAAAACATCAAGTCACAAGCCTCGACAACCTGGCTCGATTACCTGCACCTATATTCCCTGCCGATAACGATCAGATTAAAACAATGATTGAGTATTGCGATGAAATTAAAGCCAAAACTGGGCAGGGTTTAAAGCTAATCATCCTTGATACACTTGCTCGATGTTATGGCGGCAACGATGAAAATTCATCCAGGGATATGGGGGCGTTCATTAAGGGCTGCGACACTATTAAACAGCTTACTGGGGCCACAGTAATGGTTGTGCATCACTCAGGCAAGAACGTAGATAGTGGCGGACGTGGCTCAAGCTCACTGCCAGCCGCCCTCGATGTTGAATATAGAGTTGCCCGTGATGGTGAAGATCAACAAGCCTTGGTGCTGACATGCTCTAAGATGAAAGATGCTGAACAACCAGAACCTAAGGCTTATGACTTAACCAGTGTCCATATACGCACCGACTCAGACGGTGACAAGGTTACTTCATTGTGTGTTATTCCCGTGGGTAGGCAGCCCAGTAACGACGGTGAGGCACTGCCCAAAGTTGGTCGCATAAGTGGAAACCATGAGGCGGTATATCATGCCCTTCGTGCCCGGATACAGATGGGTCACCCCACTACTAAGGCTGTCATTATTGACGACTTAAAGGCGCTAGGGCTTAATACCGATAAGTTTAGCCGATGGTTAAATAAGCTAGTAGAAGACGGAACAGTTCACGTCGACGGCAACGCCATTATCATGGGGCCGCAAGTGGCAACTAAGTGGCAAGCAAATGAGTAAGTGGCAATTGAGCCTCTAACTTGCCACTTCTCGTGTATATATAAAATAAGTGGCAAATAGAGGGTGCTTTTAACACGAAACCTGCACCACTACTGGCCTGTATAGCTTGCCACTTAGGTTGTTTTAAACTGCTAAGTGGCAAGTACTTAAGGTGGAAAGTAAGTGGCAATTGGTTAGACTAGGTTTTATCTAAAGTAGATAAACTTCATATTAAATCATGGTTACATTACTTCTCGAAAAGTAGGGATAAGTAGGAGAACAATTAACATTAAATCACGGTCATATCATTGTTATCCGACACCATAAAAGGGGCTTAATTCGGCCTAAATAGCAACAAAAAGTTAATCACGAGCAGTAATGCTTTATTGGAGTAAAACCACCAAAAAGCATTTACCTATGATTAACCCATTTTGGGACTAAAGCAGACAAAAGTAGATACGGGGCGTTTCTAAGTAGAGGGTAAATAGAATGACTTATGCCAAGCCAGCCATTTAAAGTAGGCGTGAATAAATGTCTGCATTTAGGAATGTAGGAACTAAAGTAGTTTGAAGTAGTTTTGATCCTGACGTCAGCCACCTTGAAAGTCTTCTTACCCGCTTGTGGGGCCAAAGCTCAGTGGTCAATGGGCTGAGGTGCTGCCCACTTCAGTTTTCAAATTATCTAAGTGGGTAGCTGAGCGGATTGATGCCCTCTTGAGTGATTTCATTAACCCCAGCAACCTTGGACCCTTGTGTGTATTGTTCTCCTAACATTGCTGGCTTCCTATTGCGCTACATTGTAACCAATTGGAGTGGTCTATTGGACCATGTTGCGATTGACGAAGCCGTTAACAAATTTTTATACCAATTGTTCAAATAAGCGTGCAACTGCTTCGGCGCCCGGATCATTATGTCCTCGTAGCTGATCTGGAGAAATATAGGTAGCCCTACCTGCTTTGGCCTGCACTATGGTAGCCGTGAAATTTGCCCCTAGACGAGCAGCGCTAGCCGCCGCCGCTATTCCTTCTGGCAAGGCATCTAGTGCTGGTCGTAATGCATCAATTAGGGTTCTATCTCCGACTTGAGCTCCACCAACTTCTTGCACCCGCTCCAAGCCTGCATTTAGCGCCCCGATAATGCCCCTCCCGGATGAAGAAGCATCACCAGCAGCTGCAAAGAAAATAGCCAATAAAATTCCAGAGGAACCACCCATGGTTTGACTTAGTTCAAGTCCGATCGCACGATAGAGTTGAGTCATATCAGCGAGTGGCAATCTGTCCAGTGAGCCGATTAAAGCTCGGGAGGCTGTCGCTAATGTCGACCCGGTATCACCATCACCTGACTTTGCGTCGAGCGCATTAAGGTCAGCTGTGCTGGCTATAAATATGTTGCAGCATCTTTCAATAAGCTCACGGCGTGATGGGTGTCCAGTGGCCAGTGGCAATACAGGCTTCAACCCATCTGGCAGTGGAATAAGTTCGGTGCTTTGAACTGCCCTAAGGCCAGGCCAGGCACTCGGTGCACAACTGGTATTGAGCGCTAAAATATCTGAATCTTTAACCGGCAGCAGTGAAACCGAAAAACCCCGCATGTCCAAGGATGTCATTAATCTGGCAGGTCCAATAATGTACTGAAATTGCTTCGAAATTTTGGAACTGAGCAATTCGTTCGCCAATACCTCCATCTCCAAATCGGTTGTGCCACCCAGATTGTTCAGTAATACCACATTAGGGCCATCGGTGATGATTGCTGCGAGTTTGTCTACAACCATTGCCATGGCATCTCGAGCATTGGTATAGATAACCTGTTCGACACCCGATTCACCATGGATACCTAGTCCCAATTCGGCTTTTCCTAGTGCGATACGATCATCTTTTGGCGAACCCGGTATACTGCAGGTATCAAGCGACATGCCGATGGTTGCCGCACTATCAATAACTCGTTGTGCTGCAGCGGTTACCGATTCTAAGTTCTCACCGGCTTCTACCAAAGCGCCAGCAATTTTATGCACAAATAACGCGCCAGCCAGACCGCGCTGCTGGAACAAATGTGGCAATGCGGCATCATCGTCTACAATAACCATGTTAACTTTTAAACCAAAGGCTCGAGCCCGCTCGGCCGCGAGTCCAAAATTTAACCGATCACCTGTATAGTTTTTAACAATTAATAGACAACCTGCTTTGCCGGTAACGGCAAGAATGCCGGCAAGCACGGCATCCAGTGAAGGCGATGCAAATACATCGCCACAAACTGCGGCGGTTAACATACCTTGACCAACAAACCCTGCGTGCGCTGGCTCGTGCCCAGATCCACCACCAGAAACTAGGGCCACTTTTGACTTGTCCCAATCTGTGCGTACAACAACTTTAATATGAGGGAATCCATCCAGTTTCGTTAATAACCCACCTGAACTGCCGACAATACCGTCAATGGCGTCGGTTACTACGGTTTCCTTCTCATTGATAAATTGTTTCATAATATTTTCCTAGACTACTCGAGACCCATTGGCATCGAAAAAAATTGGATTGTTTGGCTGAATGGCGATGACATCACCTACCTTTATCGATGTATGGGTATCGGTTAAGGTAATAATGTTGTGACCAGCCAAGCGTAAATGTAATCGGATTTGATCTCCCAGATGTTCGATACGTGTGACCTGGCAGTCTTGACCAGATCCAATATGGATGTGCTCCGGACGTAAACCGATTAAGGCTGACCCAGCGGGGGCACCGCCAAATATCGAAACCGGTAGAGTATTAATACGCGGTGAGCCAAGCCGGGTTGCGACATACTGACTGGATGGATTTTCGTAGATTTCACGAGGGGGGCCGAATTGTTCTAATCGACCGTTATTTAATACGCCAATTTGTGTCGCCATAGTCATCGCTTCTATCTGATCGTGAGTAACGTATAGAATCGTCGCACCGAGCTCTGCCTGGATACGCTTTAGTTCAATACGCAGTTCACTTCGTAGTTTTGCATCGAGAGAACTTAAAGGTTCATCCATCAGATAGATTCGTGGATTTCTGACTAGAGCCCGCCCCATAGAAACCCGTTGCATCTCACCGCCGGATAACTCAGTAGCCTTATTGTCGAGCTTATGTGAAATACGCAAAACTTCAGCAACGTCGTTCACTTTTCGTTTCATTACATCGACAGGTGTCTTGAGTATTGGTGATTTGAGTGGGAATTCCAGATTTTCCCGCACGGTTAAATGTGGATAGAGTGAATATTGCTGAAAAACCATGGCAACATCACGTTGTGCGGGAGAGTCATTGACGACATTGCGTCCGTCGATCCAGATTTCACCGCTATCAGGTTTCTCGAGACCGGCTATAAGGCGCAGGGTTGTGGTCTTGCCAGCACCGGTTGGTCCCAGTAAAACAACAAACTCGCCATCATTAATTTTGAGAGAAACCTTTTCAAGACCAATATCTTTATCGAAAGACTTAGTGATATTTCTGAGTTCAACGTCGGCCATTTCAAATACTCCCTATATTGAGGTCAGAGCGAATGGCTATGCCTGATGATTCGTCAAATAAGGTAATGGTTTTTTCGTTGAAGGTTAAGCCAACAGTTTCACCAACATTAACCAGTTGCGCCGAACTCGTTCTTACTTTTAAGTCTCCATTTTGCGTTTGGATGGTGAGAATTTGACTAGTTCCTAAATATTCAGTTGACAAAATTTTGCCTCTAAATTCGGATTCATCAGATAACTTGACATGTTCTGGTCGTACCCCAAAAGCTAGTTTACCTTGAGCTGATTCTCGTTGCGGTGGAATCGCAATTGTCTGTCCAGACAATTCAACTGTGGTCGAATTTTCTAATACCTCACCTTCAAAATGGAGAAAATTCATCGGCGGTGAACCGATAAAACCGGCAACGAACATAGTGGCGGGTTTGTCATAAATGTCTTGCGGCGTTCCAAACTGCTCGACCACGCCATGGTTCATCACCACAATTTTGTCGCCCATTTGCATCGCTTCCAACTGATCGTGCGTCACGTAAACCGTAGTTGCGCCCATTCGGTCGTGCAAGGCTCGGAGTTCTTCAGACATGTGTTCACGAAACTCAGCATCAAGCGCACCCAAAGGTTCATCCATCAAGAAAGCTTTAGGTTCTCTAACAATCGCTCGTCCAAGTGCCACGCGCTGACGGTCGCCACCTGATAGACCGCTAACTGATTTATTGAGTATATCCTCGATGCCCAAAATTCTGGCAACCTCGCGCACCCGTTTTTGCGCATCCGACTTAGACATGCCTTGACTCAGTAATGGATAAGACATGTTTTTTCCAACATTCATATGCGGGTAAAGCGCAAACATCTGGAACACAAACGCAATGTCTCGTTGCGAGGCGGGCTTCATACCCACCTCCTCACCACCGATGTAAATTTGACCACTAGTTGGCAACTCCAAGCCTGCCATCATGCGCAAAGTGGTCGTTTTACCACAACCCGATGGCCCCAACAACATAAAGAATTCACCGTCTTCAACGGTGAACGAAGACGACTGTACCGCAGTAAAATCACCAAACTCCTTACGCACATTTTCAACTCGTATTTGTGCCATGGATTACTCCGGAAAGTGACTGACCACGATAAACATCACCGTGCCAACAAGGGTTACAATAAAGGAATAGGTAAACATCCAAAGCGCAAATGGCTGCATAAGCATAAACACACCGATAACTATCAATATAGAGGCCAACATTTCCCACGCGCCGCGCCGAAATCCCATCAATCCATTCAAGAAATTATTCATTTTCGAACTGCTCCGAAGGTGATGCCGCTTAGCAAATGCTTACGCAATAAAATGGTGAACACCATTACTGGCAGTAAGAATATGGTTGCGCCAGCTGCCATAGCTGGCCAATCAAAGCCCCCTACGCCAATAATGGTTGGAATAAATGGCGGCGCAGTTTGCGCGTTGCCAGAGGTTAGCAATACAGCGAAAGCATATTCATTCCAGGCAAATATCAGGCAGAAGATTGCCGTCGAGGCTATGCCGGTAGCAGCTTGTGGCAATACCACCTTGTAAAAAGCCTGAAAACGCGTGTAGCCATCAATCAGTGCTGCCTCTTCATACTCAATCGGAATTTCGTCGATAAACCCATTAATCAACCACACAGCCAGAGAAAGGTTCACCCCCGTATATAATAGAATCATGCCAGCATGCGTATCACTCAGGCCCAATTGCCTGAACATCAGGAAAATCGGTATCGCGACCGCAATGGGCGGCATCATTCTGGTCGATAAAATAAAAAACAATAGATCATCCTTCAACGGAACGCGGAAGCGCGAGAAGGCGTAGGCCGCAGCCGTCCCAAGAACGATGGCGAAAAAAGTTGAACCAAATCCAATAATCACCGAATTTAAAAATCGCTCTGAAAAGCGGGACGGACCAACAATAACCATACCTTTTTTACGTACAATCTCATCGTACCAGGTAGTAGGGTCACCCAAAGCTTCAAACGTTTCTTCCGAAGCACGTGTTTGCGTGGTGAAGAGGTTTACATAGCCCTCGAGACTCGGTTCAAATAAGACTTTTGGAGGGTAAGAAATAGAATCAGCAGGCGATTTAAAACCCGTTGCAATAATCCATAGTAAGGGTAACAAGGTGATGATTGCATAGCTAATCACCAATATTCCAGCACCCCATTTTTGGCGATTAGAAGGTTCGTTGACTGAAAAACTCATCGTGCTTTCACCCTGTTAAGCGCTTTCACGTAAATTGAAGCGAGACCAAAAACGGTAACAAACAAGATCACGGCATAAGCAGATGCAAAGCCCGTGCGCCATTTTTCGAAAGCCTCACGCTTAAGATTGATTGATGTTAATTCGGTCGTCGATCCCGGCCCACCGCCAGTCAATTGCACAACCAAATCGAACATTTTGAAATTCTCGATGCCGCGGAAAAGAATAGCTAGCATCAAGAATGGCAACACCATCGGAATCGTGATGGTCCAAAACTGGCGCCATTTACTGGCTCGGTCGCATTCAGCCGCTTCGTAGATATTGTCCGGTATCGACCGCAGACCAGCGAGGCAGATCAGCATAACAAAAGGGGTCCACATCCAGGTATCAACGATTACAATTGACCATGGCGCCAGTGAAACGTCACCAATCATTGAAAAACTCGTTGGGTCAACACCAGTAAAGAAGGAAACTACGTAGTTAAAAAATCCAATTTGCGGCTGATAAAGGAAGGTCCAAAAGTTGCCGACCACTGCAGGAGACAGCATCATAGGAAGCACGATAATGGTCGTCCACATATCATTTCCTTTGAATTTTTTATTAATTAGATAGGCCAGTGCAAAGCCAATCAAAACCTGAAAAAAAATCGTCCAAAACAGAAAGTGTGCAGTCGCCTGCATTGTCATCCAGGTATCTGGATCGGTCAAAATGCGCTCATAGTTGCGTAAACCAATGAATTCAACTGCATTATTTGGTCGGTTTACGCGGAAATTGGTGAAGCTCAACCAGATAGTCCAGATGAGTGGGAAAATGTTAATCGCTAGAAGTATTACAATTGTCGGGGTCACAAATATCCACGCAATCGCACGATCGGAAAGCCCTTTTATTCGGCGTGCAACAGCTGGTGGGGTCACCTCAGCAGCTCGTTCGATAGCAGATTTTGGCATGCTAAACTCTTTATAAACTTTATTGATTTGGTAAAATGGAGTGAAGCCGGTTAGTCTGTCCGGCTTCACCTATCCTTCGAGAGGATTTATAGCTTAATACTTACAGCTTGCCTTCATCTTCAAAGACTTCCTTCCAATCTTCTACCAACGCATCAAGCGCCTCTTTTGCGGTTCCCTGACCAGCCACAACATAGTTGTGTACGCGGGCCTGCATAGGCAACAACAAAGAGGCGTAGGAAGGTTCTGCCCAGAAGTCTTTTACAATTGCCATAGAATCGAGGAAGGTTTGTGCATATGGCTGGCTAGAAGCAAAACTCGGATCTTCTACCACTGCACGTAATGCTGAGTACCCACCAGCTTTCCACCAATCTTGCTGCACTTTAGGCTGCGCAAACCACTTTATGTATTCTAGCGCCGCTGCACGCTTATCAGAAGAAGCAACAACTGAGATACCTTGACCACCTAGTTGCGCGAACTGACCTGCAGGGCCGGCAGGGTTAGGGAAGTAACCCGATTTGCCACCACCCACATTAGCATCGGCTTCAACACCAGGCCAAATAAAGGCAAAGTTCATTTGCATAGCAACCTGCCCAGACTTGTAGGCGTCGATATTAGCGCCCATGTACCAGTCAGAAGATCCTGGAGGGGTGCAGCAATCATATAGGTCTTTATAGAATTCAAGGCCTTCTATAGCACCCTTGGAATTTACAAAACCTTCGATGTCATAAGGTTTATCTGGATTTTCGTAGGCGAACCCATAGTTGTAGAGCGCATTAGTGACACCCATGGTAATGCCTTCAGATCCACGCTCTGTATAAATAGCGGCACCGTAAACCTTTTTACCATCAATATTACGTCCTTGAAAGAACTCACCAATATCTTTTAATTCAGCCAGTGAATTAGGAACGTCCAGATCACGGCCATATGTCGCCTTGAATTCTGTCTGTAGTTCAGGGCGTGCAAACCAATCTTTGCGGTAGGTCCAACCAACCACATCACCAAATGCGGGTAACGCGTAATAGTTAGGTGTGTTCTTTGGCCATTCGGAGTAACCCGTGACCGTTGCTGGAATGAAATCATCCATTGAAATACCTTCTTTATCGAAGAATTCATTCAATTTAAGATACTGGCCATTTTCGGCAGCGCCACCGACCCATTGGCTATCACCGATGAGAAGATCACAAAGCTTTCCGCCTGAGTTCAGTTCATTCAACATACGGTCCGCAAAATTCGGCCAGGGCACAAATTCAAAACTCATATTATGACCAGACTGACTCTCGAAACCCTTACTGAGCTCGACCAATGCATTAGCGGGATCCCAGGCAGCCCAGCAAAGCGTTAAATTCTCTGCCTGTGCTGTTGGGGCAGCACCCAACACTGTAGCGGCCAACAAGGCGTTGGCCATTAAAAAACGAGATTTCATGTGATACTCCTCTTACTAGTTTCTTTATTTTTAGGATATTGGTTGCTGAGCATGACTACTATAGTGCTCAGCATCAAATAAATCCTACATGAGTTACGTACCTCATGTCTATTCTTTTTTGACTTACGCACATCATTACATAATTCTGACGCCTGAATAAATGGTATTGTGGGCGGCAGGCGGCAGGCGGCAGGTATTATTCGCCGAAATTCCCAGCGACCAAAAGCAATAAAGCGCAATCTACACTCAATGATTTAAACTGCTATATACAGGATTAATCTCATAGAGGAATCATCAGACAGGTGATTAATTGATCAATTAAACGCTCGAAAAAGAGACTGCCCCGCGTTAAAAACTGTCGCGTTACTGTACCCTAGCTCCAATTAAATAGGTTTTCTTTTAGCACAATGTCGATTCGGATAAGTTCTTGTGCAGGGTCAATTTGGGAGCCATCACTTACCGCTTTAAGCACCCGAATCGCACTCCGAACCATATGGCCAACATTTTGAGCAATAACTGCGTCAATTGTCTCATTCTCTAGACCTTCCCTAGTTTGCGGCGTCAGGTCATGCGCGATCACAATTGCACTTTCCATGCGCTCAGTACCTCGAAGAAGAGCCAGCAAGGCAGGAATGCCGGCGCCGACTGAGTAGAATCCACGAATATCCGGATGCAGCAATAGGGCGTTGCTTACAGCATTCGTCAAAATCTCGATACTGTCGTGCCCTTCAACTGTCGCAAGCGCATTAACGGGTTGATTTTTATCCAAAATATAAGAATCGAAACCAAGCCGACGTTCAACACTGTCACGCAATCGCATGGAGCCAGAAGTGACAAGAACCTTACCACCTTGCTGCCCCAGGAAGCGGCTCATAAGAAACCCTGCAATACGTCCAGCCGCAACATTATCGATGCCGACGTAATGGTCTCGTCCGGAGTCAGGGATGTCGGAAACGAGCGTCACTACGGAGACTCCAGCTTCTTTCAGGTGGAGGATCGCATCTCGCACCAAAGGTGTTTCCGGCGCCATAATCGCGACGCCATCATAATTCTTTTTACGCAGCGAATTCAAGATATTAGCGACCTTGTGCAAATCACCTTCTGGAGCTTTAATCACCTCCAATACCGTTCTTTCAGTACTGGGGCCAGAGATAATTTCGTTAATCTTATTCTCGACTGCAGCAGAAGATTGGCTATCCCCATCCGCCAACACGAATACCAACTTATACTCCCTCCGACGAGCCAAATTCGCTGCGCCAACATCCCGCACATAGCCGATTTCGTCAATCGTTTTAAAAACCGCATCAATCGTCGACTTACGCACACCAGGTCTCCCGTTAAGTACCCGATCTACGGTTGCTAAACTAACACCGGCATTCTTAGCGATGTCTTTTACGGTTGGCCTAAGCATATACTCTCCTTTTAAGATCAACTGATTATACTGTGAAGATGAGGTACGTCAATCATGACGTAAACAATGGCAAATAACTTTCCTAGTACTAACGCACTCTGCAGCAAAGCGCAACACGCCGTTATTGCTTTAGACGTTAGGCGCCGTGCAGAGATAAATCTCGAAGAGCGTACAGACGAATGCAGGCAGAAGGGCACTATTTTGGATTACGGTTTAGACTAAACAAGCAATCGCCATACGTAAGTGTTTGGCCGACTTCTACATCACTACCTGAGTTAAGGAAAGATGTAGTGGTACAGTGAATTTGGCCACCTAACAAGAGATGTTATGATCATCTCTGATCCATTAGGTGAACCAATGAAAAAACGTACAAGACCCACTTTTAGCCCTGAATTTAGACTAGAAGCATCACAATTAGTGGTCGATCAAAATTACACAGTCATCGCTGCTGCTAAGGCCATGAATGTGGGCATTTCCACCATGGCTAAATGGGTGGCTCAGTTAAAGCAAGAGCGGCAAGGGAAACCCTATCCAGCGGCTACGCCAATGACACCTGACCAGCTCAAAATTCGTGAATTAGAGAAACGAATTGCACGCATTGAGATGGAGAAAGAGATCCTAAAAAAGGCTACCGCTCTCTTGATGTCGGATTCACTGAACAGCTAAAACTGGTTCGTCTACTTCAAGGGAGCTACCCGACTACAGTGCTCTGCGAGCAATTTGACGTGTGTCGTAGCACTTATAAATACTGGTGTGGTCGTCGACGCGTAATCAATTATGACAAGGTTAAGCTCCGCGCACTTGTTAGTGAAAAACATAAGCTGAGCAACGGTTCTGCTGGCTCAAGAAGCATTGCTGCCATGGTGTCTCAGGACGGCATTGATTTGAGCCGTTACCGAGCTAGGCGCATCATGAAAGACTTAGGCTTAGTGAGCTGCCAGTTGCCTAAGCACGCCTATAAGAAGGCTCAACAGCCTCACGTGGCCATACCTAATGAACTGAATAGGCAGTTCAATGTTGGCGCACCTAATCAGGTTTGGTGTGGCGATGTGACCTATGTTTGGACTGGGCAACGGTGGAGCTATTTGGCAATCGTTATGGATTTATTTGCACGTAAACCCGTAGGCTGGGCGTTATCAAGATCACCAGACAGTAATTTGACTAAGCAGGCCTTAAATATGGCCTATGAACTACGCGGCAGGCCTACTGGAGTCATGTTTCACTCCGACCAAGGAAACCATTATACAAGTATCAGCTTTCGCCAAAACCTTTGGCGGCTGCAGATAAAACAAAGCATGAGTCGCCGTGGAAATTGTTGGGATAATGCACCAATGGAACGGTTTTTCAGAAGCTTAAAAACCGAATGGATGCCTACGATTGGTTGGCATTCATTTGACGAGGCTAAAGTTGCAGTCAGTCATTATATTACTGGCTACTACAGCTTGTTAAGGCCCCACACTTTTAATGGTGGGCTAACGCCCGCCACGGCAGAGGCAATGTTTGAGGACAACCTCTTAACTTGTGACCAAATTTAGTTGACCACAACACTCCGACACCATAAAAAGAAAATTAATTCGGACTGTATTGAGCAAAAGCAGATCACGGCATAAATTCAGTTTTTCGGACTGGATCAGACAAAAGAAAATTGCCCTATGATTGCTGCGCTTTATGGATTATATCAGGCCAAATTAAATCTAAAATAGAGCGAAAATAGAGAATTCTATACCTACAGTTCAGTTGGCGTGAAATTAATCTAAGTAGAGCTAAAGTAGAGAAAAGTAGGCGGCCTATTCCTTAACTAAAGTAGTTAAAAGTAGTTTCTCAGTAGAATGAAAATAGATTACCTACGCATTATCTAAAGTAGATGGAGTAGATGAACCTCACGCTAAATCATGGTCACATTAATCTCCAAAAGTAGGGGAAAGTAGGAAAGCCATAAAGCCTAAGTTCTAGTGTAAGCATTGAGATATGGGTACACGCTTGGGTACACGCAAATACCAATGCCCAAGAACAATCGCTGTATATGGTGATATAAACTATAGTTACGGCTTCCCCCATCTCCACCACATAGCAGTAATAAAAGGCAGCGTTTTCAATCACTTGAAGCGTTGCCTTTTTTCGTTGTGTCATTTTAATGGCCTATATTTGCCACAGTTTGCGCCAGTAATGACACAGAAATGACACAGGATTAGTCTTTTCTAATATCCTAAAATTTTATTTTTTTGGATGGCGTTAAGTCCATGAATAGTATTGATTTAAGACCACCCATAAAAAAGACCAACATTACCACCTCCCCTATAGCGAAAAGGTACTAACTCGCCAATCCATGTGACGGTATTTATGGAGCGCACTGTTTCGCTAGTTATCAATTTATATTAGATATTACTACTGTGGAATTAAATAGAAGTGACACAGCACAAAAACTAAATGTTTCATTAACCACGCTGGACGACTGGAGGCGCAGTGCTTTCGCGAATAATGAGAGAAACGGGCACTATTGCGACGTGTTCTAGGCTGCCCCCATCTGGGGCCTCAATCCGCTCCATCAGCATAGAGGCAGCGATCTCACCGAGTAATAGCCGGTCTTGCCGTATGGTCGTGAGCGGTGGGATGAATTGTTCGGCAATGCCGATGTCATCAAAGCCCATGACAGAGGCGTCGTAGGGAACTTTGAAACCGTGGCGTGACAATTCGGCGATGAATCCCAGCGCTAATTGATCCGATGCACAAAACACGGCAGTTGGGCGATCATCTAACGCGATCCAAGCCTTTGCTGCTGCGCAACCAGCGGCCAGTGAGAAATCGCCGGTGATAATCCATTCTGCTTTCAACTCAAGTTTAAGGGCCGCGATTTCAGCGATAAACGCGTCTCGGCGCGTATCCGCAACGACATTGCCTTCAGGGCCAGTTACATGGGCGATCTTACGATGGCCGAGGCTATGCAGGTGATCGACAGCTACGCGTGTACCTTTACTGTTTTCGCTGCGAACAGTTGGAAAGTTCGCACCCTCAACCCATTCACAGGCGAACAGGATAAGCTTGGTCTTTGGGGCCATTTCCAATGACTCGACCACGTCAGCATCTAATCCGCCATCGAGGATGATCATTCCGTCAGCACGGCCATCATTAAGGTAATCAATTAATCGTTCGCCGCTGCCATGCACCTGTTTAGTGCTGGCGATCAACATGGAATATCCCTTGTTTGAAAGGTGCCGAGAGATGCCTTCGAGGATGCTTGAAAAGAATGGGTTAGCCAAGTCTGGCAGCAAAACTAATACCGAATGCGCACGCTGTGTACGGAGGTTTCTTGCAGCCCGATTGATGCGATAGCCAGTCAATCTTACTGCCTCAGAAACCCGAACCTTGGTTGATTCGGATACGAGATCTGGGTTAGACAGGGTGCGCGAGACTGTCGCCGTGGAGACTCCTGCAACACGTGCAACATCTTGAATTGTGGAAGTTTTCAGTGTCGTGGCGCCTTAGATTGAATTTATACGATTGTAATCGTTTACATAAACACTTGACAAGCCAAACCGCGATAAAGTTTAATGTAATCGATTGCAGGAAATGGCAATCAAAAAATAATTGGTGGAGAACCACATTTTCTGGAGTAAA
>JAPYOS010000001.1:124142-389264 GCA_029938085.1 Oceanospirillaceae bacterium
AAATAATTGGTGGAGAACCACATTTTCTGGAGTAAAAAACATGTCTAAAATATTGAAGTCGCTGCTAGTAAGTAGCGCGCTTGTAGCAGCGCCTGCGTCGCAGGCGATTGAATTAGAAGTTACTCATTGGTGGACATCTGGCGGCGAAGCTGCTGCAGTGTCTAAGTTTGCTGATGCATGGAATGCCACAGGCAATTCATGGCTCGATGGTGCAATTGCTGGCTCTGGTGGCACAGCGCGCCCAATCATTATATCGCGTATTCTTGGTGGTGACCCTATGGCAGCGACGCAGCTGAACCATGGCCGTCAAGCTGAAGAGTTGATTGAAGCTGGGTTGTTGCTGGATCTGAGTGACGTTGCAGAAGCTGGCGGCTGGGCGGACATCGTTAATCCATCTGCGTTATTGGATTCCTGCACATTGGATGGCAAAATTTACTGCGTTCCTGTCAACATCCACTCTGCACAGTGGTTGTGGTTATCCCACGCTGCATATGAAAATGCAGGACTCGACGTCCCAAATGATTGGAATGAATTTGTAGCATCCGCAGGTGAACTGCAAGCAGCTGGGACATTGCCACTAGCAATGGGTCAACAAGGTTGGCAACAAAATCTGGCGTTTGGCGCAATCACAATTGCGGTTGCTGGCACAGAAGCTTGGCGCGAAGTGACAGTCAACAAGAATGCTGAGGTGGCAGCTGGCCCAGAATACGCAGCTGTATTCGAAGCCATGGTGAATGCACGTGAACTTGCATCTGAGTCCAACGTTCAGGACTGGAACCAAGCGACTAACATGGTGATCACTGGCACTGCTGGTGCACAGCTGATGGGTGACTGGGCTCAGGGTGAGTTTGCTGTTGCAGGTCAGGTTGAAGGAGTTGATTATTCATGCTTACCCGGTTTAGGTCTGAATGATATTTTGGACACAGGTGGTGATGCGTTCTACTTCCCAGTTAACGACGATCCAGCAATTACAGCTGCCCAAAAAGAACTGGCCGCGCTGCTAATTTCTCCTGAAGTTCAGGTATCGTTCAACCTTGCCAAAGGCTCATTACCTGTACGTGGTGACATCGATATGTCGTCTGCAAACGGGTGTATGCAAAAGGGTCTGAAAATCTTAGCTAGCGGTGGTATTCTGCCATCAGGCGATATGTCCTTGTCTGCTGACACGCAGACACAGATTGAAGATTTGATGGCGCAGTTCTGGTCGGGCGATATGTCTGCTGCCGACGCGCAGGATGACTACGCTGAGTTAATTGCAAAAGCTGACTAAGTAGCTCTCTGGCCCAGTGGCGTGGCTGCTGGGTCAGTCCTATTTCCCATACTTTATATTTGGAGCCGACACGATGACCGTGATCTCGGACCCCCATATCCAACCTACCAAACGGCCTCGTCGTTTGTTTAAGAACTTGATGGCTAAGCTTGCTTCGATCCCAATGATCTTAACAGCGCTTGTTGTCTTTGTGGGAGGCACAGCCTGGACGGTTGTCTACTCCTTTACTGGTTCGCGGATGTTGCCCAAGACCAACTGGGTTGGGCTTGATCAATACGAGCGTCTTTGGAATTCTGACCGCTGGATAATTTCAATTACTAACCTTGGAATTTATGGCTCGTGTTCCTTGGTGCTAACTTTGGTGATTGGCTTCAGTCTTGCAGCCTGTCTCGATCGAAAAATTCGATTCGAGAGTGCCTTCCGCTCCATTTTTCTGTATCCCTTCGCACTTTCGTTCGTGGTCACTGGCTTAGCCTGGCAGTGGATTTTGAACCCTGACTTTGGCGTCCAAAGTGTCGTGCGTGGGTGGGGTTGGGAAAGCTTTGTGTTCAACCCACTTAACGACGCCAACACCGTTATTTATGGTCTTTTAATTGCAGGTCTCTGGCAAGGGACAGGGCTAATTATGTGTATCATGTTGGCTGGCCTTCGTGGCATTGACGAAGACATTTGGAAAGCAACACGTGTTGACGGCATTGGCACAATAAAAACCTATATCGTGGTTATTATACCGATGATGCGACCCGTGTTCATCACCTCACTTGTGCTGATCGCATCGGGTATCATTAAGCTTTACGATTTAGTCGTTGCACAAACGGGTGGTGGCCCTGGCCTTGCGTCGGAAGTGCCCGCCAAATATGTTATTGAGTACATGTTCCGCGCCCAGAACTTGGGTCAAGGCTTCGCAGCCTCTACTATGATGTTGTGCTCTGTTGTGGTCATTCTGATCCCATGGGCCTACTTAGAATTTGGAGGCCGTAAACGTGGCTAATATAACAACAGGTCTTTCTGATGGCCCTCGTGGCCCAAAGCCTAAAAAGGCCTTTTCACGTGCCAATATTATCCTTTATGGCACTTTAATCATGGTTTCTATGTATTACCTTTTACCGCTCTATGTGATGATTATGACTTCCCTAAAAGGCATGCCAGAAATCCGCATGGGCAATGTGTTTGGGCCTCCCATGGAAATCACCTTCGAGCCTTGGGTTAAGGCGTGGTCAGAGGCTTGCACAGGTATCAATTGTGACGGATTATCACGTGGATTTGGTAATTCTGTACGCATACTGATCCCATCCGTTCTGCTGTCGATCACCATCGCGTCAGTCAATGGTTACGCACTATCGAATTGGAAATTCAAAGGCTCTGAAGTCTTCTTTACCATTCTAATCATTGGTGCATTTATCCCGTATCAAACAATGCTGTATCCGATCGTGATATTGCTTCGGGAACTCGGGCTGATGGGTTCTATTAGTGGCCTGGTAATGGTACATACAATTTTTGGTATGCCTATACTAACGTTGCTGTTTCGCAACTATTTTGCCTCCATACCTCAAGAGTTGTTTAAGGCAGCGAGAGTGGATGGTGCAGGATTCTGGCAGATCTATTTTCAAATCATGTTGCCTATGGCTCTCCCGATTTTCGTGGTTGCGATCATTTTACAGGTCACAGGCATTTGGAATGACTTCCTCTTTGGGGTGATCTATACCAAACCGGCGACGTATCCAATGACAGTGCAGCTCAATAACATCGTGAACTCGGTCCAAGGCATCAAAGAATACAACGTCAATATGGCAGCGACTCTCCTGACTGGTTTGGTTCCTCTCATTATTTATTTTGCCTCTGGCAAACTCTTTGTCCGCGGCATTGCCGCTGGCGCAGTCAAAGGCTAAATTACCCATGAAAAATTCTGTAGAAATAAAAAATCTAGATCTAAATTTTGGTGCTGTGAAAGTTCTTAAACAACTAAACCTAAACATAGTAGAAGGCGAATTTATTGTCCTCTTGGGCTCGTCAGGATGTGGTAAATCTACACTCCTGAACTGTATTGCTGGGCTTTTGGATGTGACAGACGGTCAGATATTTATCAAAGGCCAAAACGTCACATGGGCGGAACCGTCTGATCGCGGCATCGGCATGGTGTTCCAATCATACGCTCTATACCCGCAGATGACTGTGCGTGGGAACCTGAGCTTTGGACTCAAGAATGCCAAGATCCCAAAGCCTGAGATCGCCAAACGGGTAGCGTGGGCCGCCGAAGTCTTGCAGATCGAACAGCTTCTAGATCGAAAGCCTGGGGCATTGTCAGGTGGGCAGCGCCAACGAGTGGCTATTGGCCGTGCGTTGGTGCGCGACGTGGATGTGTTCTTGTTTGATGAACCACTGTCCAATCTCGATGCAAAATTACGTACCGACCTGCGGGTTGAATTGAAACGACTTCACCAGAAACTTAAGAATACAATGATCTACGTGACCCACGATCAGGTTGAAGCAATGACGCTGGCCGACCGAATTTCAATCATGAAGGACGGCTTGATCGAACAGTTGGACACGCCCGAAGTCATTTACGCGAAACCATGCAACAAATACGTTGCAGACTTTATCGGTTCCCCAGCAATGAACCTCTTCACAGGTCAGATGAGTGGTACAAAATTCTCTTGCGACGGGTTCGTGGTCGATGTCACGGGCTACGAATTTGATACTGATGGCGAGCGTGATGGCCCAGCATGGCTTGGTATCCGGCCTGAACATATCCTTACTAGTGATGCTGCGCACGGTGCGTCCTATAGTGGCACCGCCGAGATCGATATTGTCGAACCTATGGGCTCTGACACCTTGGTTTGGGTTAACTTTGCTGGTCAGTCTGTGCGCGTGCGCACTGAGGGCCTAGCTGGCCTGAAACCTGGTGATACCCTCAAAATCGGTTTTGATGCGGCGCGGATGCACCTATTCGATGTGGAATCTGAAATTCGTCTCTAATCTAACTGGAAAGAAAAATCATGACTGTATCAATTCAACTTTATTCGATGCGTGGCTATGGGGATCAAATCGCCTTACTGGATAAATTATCTGCTATTGGGATTACGCAGATCGAAGGTTATGGTGGGGTTTATGGTGATCCTAAGGCCTACCGTGCAGCGATGGATGCCAGTGGAATTTCTATGCCCTCGGGGCATATGGGATTGAATGACATCGAGGACAACTTTGACACCACGCTGAACATCGCTACAACCTTGGGAATCGTTTGTATTTTTGCGCCTTACCTAGAGGAACAGGACCGTCCTGACAATACTACTGGGTATACTAAGTTGGCACATCGTTTAAATGCAGCAGCAAAACGATACGCTGAACATGGAATCTCATTTGGCTGGCACAACCACGATTTTGAATTTGTCACCCTCGCCGATGGAGGGGTTCCGATGGACATCCTGTTAGAGGAAGCCCCTGATATTACATGGGAGGCTGATTTGGCGTGGATTGTGCGAGGCAAGAGTGATCCTTTCGACTATATCCAACGCTATGGCAGTCGATTGCGTGCAATTCACGTGAAAGACATCGCCAAAGACGGCACCAATTTGGACGAGGATGGCTGGTCTGATCTTGGCGCAGGGGTCTTAGATTGGACAGCACTTTTGCAGGCCTGTCGCACTCAATCCTCGGGCCTAATCTATGCACTGGAGCATGACAAACCTAGCGATCCAGTCGGCTATGCTACCCGCTCGGCTGCGGCCTTTCAGAATTTGTGGGAGAACACACATGACTAAACCAATGGGTGTTGGCATTATTGGGTGTGGGAATATTTCGGCAGCGTATTTACAGTTGGCACCGATGTTCAAAGGGTACGAAATTCTTTCTGTGGCGGACATCAACATGGAGAATGCGACCGCGCGGGCCAAGGAATTTGGCGTGCGGGCTGAGACAGTGGAGGAGCTGCTGTCGGCAAATGATGTTGATCTGGTGATCAATCTGACTATCCCTGCGGCGCACGTAGAAGTCTCCCGTGCAATTCTGGAGGCGGGCAAGCACGTCTATTCCGAAAAGCCGTTTGTCCTCAGCCTCGCCGAAGCGCAAGAATTAGGTGCGGTTGCGCAGGCCAACAATGTGCGGATCGGATCGGCACCTGATACGTTCATGGGGGCGAGCCACCAGCTTGCGCGCAACCTGGTTGATAGCGGCGCGATTGGTGCTGTCACCTCGGGTACTGCCGTGGTGATGTCGTCAGGGATGGAAGACTGGCATCCTAACCCTGACTTTTTCTTCCTAAATGGAGGTGGCCCGATCCTTGATCTTGGCCCGTATTACATCTGTAATCTAGTGCAGATTCTTGGGCCTGTGAAAAAGGTTACAAGCTTTACAGGTTCGGCGAGCGCGACACGCACCATTGCCAATGGCCCGCGCAACGGCGAGATAATTCCTGTTGAAACACCGACCACCATTCATGCACTGCTATCCTTTGAAAACGGTGCAATTATCACATTGCTTGCCAGTTGGGATGTTTGGGCCAGTACTCACCCCATTATGGAACTCTATGGTACTGAAGGAACGATGAATGTGCCCGACCCAAACTTCTTTGGTGGGATCGTGACGGTAACCGAACGAGCAGGTGATCTGGTCGAAAAAACATGGGATCACCCCTTTGCCATCCCAAATTTTGAAGAAACCCAAGCGAATTACCGTGGAGCTGGTTTGGCTGACATGGCGCTATCAGTCAGCGCGAATACCCCCCATCGTTGCAATGAGGCCTTTGCAACCCACGTTGTCGAAGTGATGACGGCTGTTTTGGAAGCTGGCGAAACCGGTGAAGTAATGACAATGACAACAACCTGCGAGCGCCCCGATGTTTTGGGCCCAGATCAAGCACGAGCCTTGCTAGTGTGATCGATATAGACGGAAAATAAAATGACCAATTTAATTAAAGGACCCGCATTATTTTTGGCCCAGTTTGTAAGTGATGAAGCACCATTTAATTCCCTGCCTACCATTGTGAAATGGGCGGCAGATCTGGGGTACAAGGGTGTACAAATCCCAGCGTGGGATGCCCGTATTTTTAATCTGGACAAAGCGGTCAGCAACCAAAGTTATTGCGATGAAATATCAGCGGTTTGCGCTTCACATGGAATAACAATCACCGAGCTTTCTGTGCATTTGCAAAGCCAATTAGTGGCTGTTCACCCGGCCTATGACACTGCATTTGATGCATTTGCGCCCACACATTTGCATGGAAAACCTGATGAGCGTCAGACTTGGGCAGTGGATCAAGTGATCAAAGTTGCCAAAGCATCACAAAACTTTGGGCTTACAGGAGCCGTGGGCTTTACCGGATCCTTGGCCTTCCCATATATGTACCCTTGGCCGCAGCGGCCTGCTGGATTGATTGAAGAAGCGTTCAGCGAACTGGCACGTCGGTGGAAGCCAATTTTGGATGTTTATGACGAGGCGGGTGTCGATTTAGCTTTCGAAATACACCCTAGTGAGGATGTTTTTGATGGGACAACGTTTGACCGCTTTCTTGATGCCCTCGACAATCATCCGCGTTGCAAGATTCTCTATGATCCGTCGCACTTTCTGTTGCAGCAGATGGATTACCTAGCATTCATCGACATCTACCACGAGCGCATTAGCGCGTTTCACGTTAAAGACGCTGAATTTAACCCAACAGGCCGCCAAGGTGTTTATTCTGGCTACTCCGATTGGACTGATCGAGCAGCTCGGTTTCGCTCGCTTGGCGACGGGCAAGTGGATTTCACGAGTATCTTTTCTAGGCTCACGCAGTATGGGTTTGATGGGTGGGCTGTGCTGGAATGGGAGTGCTGCCTGAAGCATCCAGAGCAAGGTGCCGCAGAAGGTGCACCATTCATAGCTGATCATATTATTCGCCGTACTGATAAGGCTTTCGATGATTTTGCAGGCGGAACAACAGACAAAGCTAGTCTACGTAAAATGATGGGTTTCTAACATGACTCCTCTCAAGCTTGGCATGGTAGGCGGTGGTCAAGGCGCGTTTATCGGTGGTGTTCATCGCATGGCTGCAAGGCTAGATGGGTGTTATGAACTCGTTGCAGGGGCTTTTGCATCAGACTCTGTGCGTGCCCATGCCTCTGCTGCCGAACTAGGTGTCAGTGTGGATCGTTCCTATGACGATTACAGTGAGATGGCGAAGGCGGAGTCAGCCCGACCAGATGGTATCGACGTGGTGTCTATCGTTACACCAAACCATCTGCACGGTCCCATAGCTGAGGCGTTCTTGGCCCAAAATATTCATGTCATCTGCGACAAGCCGATGACAGCCACATTAGTTCAGGCCGAAAGCCTTATGGCTGCTGCTGCTGCGTCCAATGCATCGTTCTTTTTGACCCATAACTACACCGCTTACCCGATGATTCGTCAAGCTCAGCAAATGGTGACCGAGGGCGTGCTGGGCGACATCCAGATCGTTGAAGCCAACTACTTACAGGACTGGCTCAGTGAAGTTCCTAAAGCCAATAACAAGCAGGCCGCGTGGCGAACCGACCCGATCCAATCTGGAGGTGGTGCGATTGGGGATATTGGCACACACGCCTATAACCTTGTATGTTTTGTGACAGGTCTTCGTACAAAGACGCTGAACGCGACCTTGCACAGTCACGTTGCAGGGCGCGCTGTAGACGATGATGCCCGCGTTACGTTGCACTTCCATGGTGGTGCACGTGGCCATATCTGGGCAAGCCAAGTGGCTGTTGGGAACGAAAACAATCTTACCTTGGCTGTTTACGGTACTAAAGGTTCAATCAGGTGGTCTCAAGAAAACCCTAACAACCTTTGGTTCAGTAAATTGGGCGCAGCACCGCAAATGTTCACACGTGGTGGTGGTTCTGCATATCCTTCAGCTGCCGCAGTCACCCGCATTCCAGCAGGGCATCCAGAGGGCTACTTGGAGGCTTTTGCGACGCTCTATCGAGAGGTGGCAGAAGTAATAGCGGCGAGTGGAGAAACTACCCACCAAAATGCGGTTATTGGTATCGAACAAGGGTTTGACGGTGTGCGATTTGTTGATGCTTGTCAGCGATCGTCAAAAGCACGCGCAGCGTGGGTTACTCTATAGTACTTTTGGTAAGTGCAAAATAAGCACCTATTTCTGGAACTCGCTTGGCTATGCACTAATGTGGGAGTTATCACCAATTATAGTTGGAAGGCCCAAATATGAGCGACCTAAATTCCAAAATATCTTTTAGGTTAGCCCGTTTGGTGGTTTTGATGGGCGTTTTTGGTTGCGGTAAGTCCACAGTAGGTGCTGCGTTAGCTAAGAAGATGTGTAAGCCTTTCATCGATGCTGATGACTTTCACCCGAAGATTAATCTAGAAAAGATGTCATCTGGCGCGCTGGCAATGGGTTTAGGATTGACCATGCCTTAACTGGCATAGGGCCCGCAGGACGGTGTGTGGCCAGTTACTACGACCACAGCACACGCGATCAACTCACGGACCATTCAGCCCTTATTTTGGAGCTATGCCAGTAACGCTACGTCACGTTTTAGCGTCGTTAGAAATACGCCAAAATAGGTGGGTTTAAGCGTTCAGAGCTAATCGTTAGACTTCATAAAAAACAGCACAGCAAAAGCCCCCATAATAACCGGAGAGCTGTAGTTTTGAGCGGTGGCGAGCATTACGCCATCCGCAAGGAAGTATACGTTAAGTAACGCAAAAGCTGCCCAAACATATGCCGCAACACGACCAAACTTCGCCATATTTTCGGTAGCCCACATAGTTACTGTCCAATTAAAAATAGCTACGGTTAACGCGGTCAAAGCGGTAATCTGCATCTGTGCCTTTAAAGGTGTGGTTAGATCAACTCCCAGTGCATCGCTAGCTACCATTGATGGAAGAAACGCCATCATCAATACCCAGATACCTATGTAACCTGCACTTAAACGAAATATTAAAGATAAACTCACTGTTACTCTCCTTATGAACTTGCTGGCTCAGTCCTTGGACGACCAACTTTATAAGCCCAACCAGCGGTATGCTCCTCAGGCTTGAGTTAACAATACTCCCACACTTCACTTATACCCAGTTCAGTTTAGGTTTTATCCCGACTTTACGGACAGGTTAGTTGATTACGATTGAGTCATCGTCTCATACTCAAGCTTTCGCAATTTTCTTGGATTATAAAACCGCTATATATAATCAAATATGTCGGCCCTAGCTTCCAGTAAAGTCTGGTGTTGGTGGGTTAATTGGTGTGATTGATCCCCACATTTCCGACCACAGTTTCTATGGAAACAATGTCTGGATTGGACATCACCTTATCCTTTTCTGCGTCGGCCTTCTCCATATCCTGCTGGCTCGCATAAATACCCACAGATATCAGCGTATTGCCATCGCTTTGGATGCCGATCAGTTGCTCTGCGGAGGGAAACATATTACCAGCGTTTTTGGCTACTGCCTGCACCACTTTATCTGCCACCTGCTGTGAACTAAAAACTGCTGTAGTTATTCTTGCTATAGACATTTTACTCTCCTTAGATAAACCGTTGGCTCAGCCCTTGGACGACCAACTTAGATCAACCTAAACAACCCCAATGCCATTCAGGCTTCATTTAACAGCATACTTCCTAACTTCTCAGAATTTTTCCTAAACTTGTCATGCATGGCTAGTTTTCCTTGTTGCCGACACTAACTACGGATTGTTTTGTTGAAAAATTGAATATTGAAGCTGGTGGCCAGGCTGCCATTGGTGTGTATGAACAGGGGGGTGTTAATGCTAAAAAGGGATTATAAAGCCCATGCAGCGGCCAATCGGTTTGGCCTAGGCACCTTGCCCGTTTGTGGCTCTAAAACGCGCTCAGGCGGGTCAAAATTCAGTGCAAATGCTGGGTCATAATTGGATGCAATCTAACAACAGGGTTTGGAGGTCAGCAACCTACTGATGAATACCTATATGCCTGACGATTTAGAGAAAACCCTTCCCTTCTAGCGAATTTCTTCAATGCTATACTTCTTACTTTTGATCAACGGCATAATGAGGGCATAACCTTGCATCTGTAGTTGCACTAGGTCTGTTGGCGCTGAGGGCACTAAAGAAACAAAGTCATAAATGTCATCGGGCTGGTAGTTATAGTCATGGGCGGCTAGGCTACAAGCACGAAATTGCACACCTAGTGCATGGTAGTATTTCATGCGTTCTACGGATTCTTGGTATTTTTCGTAATTGTGTTTCGCTAAGGTAACAATTTCGGTGCCGTGGATCATAACCACCACATCCATCATTTCTGGGGCCATGTTGTAAGGTTCGTCTAACAGCGGACTAATGGTCGAACGCACCCAGTAGAGTGCTGAGGCAATGTGCTGAGGATCTTCAAAATAGAAGTCGAATACAACTTTTGGCTCTTCATATTCTGGGGTAATGACTTGGGCCGCGTGACTAAAACTGGGGTGGGCCATAAGGCTTATAATTAAGACCCAAGATTTGTATAGGTTAGGCATGATTATGATCTCGCTTTCTCTGATGCGAGTTATCAGCATACTCTTACTTGCACAAATTTAACAATTCCTAGATTAAATGGCTCACGCCAAGTGCTTACGACATATGCTGACCACCATTAATGGAAAGGTCGAATCCGGTGACATAACCACTGTCAGCACCGGTCAAATAAGCTACCGCCTTGCCAATTTCTTCAGGCTCTCCTAAGCGCCCTACTGGAATGCCTGCGGCAATTTTTGCCACCATAGGCGTCATTACATAATCAGGTAACATGGTGTTCACTGTTACCCCTTTAGCCGCAACTTCTTGGGCTAATGCTTTTGTAAAGCCATGGATACCAGCTTTTGCAGCAGAATAGTTTGATTGACCAAACTGGCCTTTTTGGGCGTTTATAAACGATATATTTACAATCCGCCCGCTAACTCGGGGCTTTGTTCAACACCCGAAGTGCAAGCGTCATTTTTAATCACTGGCCGGTACGTCTTCCATCATCTACCAGGGCGTGAAGACTATAGCGTACCCTTAGCAACTGACTAAGAGCATCTTGTGTAAGCCTGTACCGCACACTCAGCGAAGGTGGTAACCCAAACTTCACTACGGTAAATAAAGTCGTTGAAGCCTTAGGGTGCCATTTAACGATTGTTGCACGCTAGCTAAAACCCTAGTCGGGCTGATCTATATCTATAGGTACACGCTTAGGCACATGCTACCCCGCATGCTCTAGCTGCCACCCTGTATATGGCTAAATTAGTCACGCAAAAGTCACTCGAACTTTGCCTAATCAGGCATCTACTCAATGTATATTTTATTAACATTAAATATATCAGTGTTTTAAATTAAAACATTAACTAATTATTTTATTAACAGATATATATAATATATTAACTTGTATACTTTATTATCCGAGCGCGACACATTAATGCCCAAATATATTGTAAATACGACAAAATGGCGCTACCATTAGTTAAATCATCTTTAAAGATGCCGACGTTAAAGTACAAATTAATGCAGTGAATTTGTTATGTCGTTAGATATTATTAATAAGAACTGGAAGCTGGGCGTGTTATTAGTTCCTGGCTATAACTTTGCCGAAATGAGCCATATTATTGAGCCATTGGAAGTGGCTAACCATCGCCTTGGCCACACGCTTTATGAGTGGCAGCTGTTCTCATTAAACGGTGGCCCGACAATGTCCTCTTGCGGCATGCAGGTTGAAACACTGGCACTGACTGACGCTTGGTCGTTGAGCCAACTCGATGCCTTGGTTATTTGTGCCACCAATACCATTTACCAACTCCCCGTTCAGGGTTTTACCGCACCGCTAAAGCACCTTGCTCGCGCAGGCGCATTAATGGGTGGCGTAGGCACAGGCCCTTACTATCTGTACCTTTCAGGCTTATTGGATGGCTGTCGATGGACCATAGATCACCGTCATTTAGACGAGCTACGGCAGCAGGGGGCTACGCCTAACCGGGCTATTTTTAACGTTAATAATAATCGTTTTACCTGTCAAGGCGGCAGTACCAGTCTAGATATGATGTTACATATCATCCACTTACACCACGGTAAGTCGGTCGCTATTGCGGTGGCCGAAGAGATGAATTGTGCCACTTTACGCACTCCAAAAGAGCACCGGTTAGATAACAAAATCAATCCGTATGGTTGGCCCAATGCATTGCAGCAAGTCGCATCTTTGATGGAAAATAATATTGATGAGCCGTTAAGTCTATCTGAAATAAGCCAGTATGCTAGTTTAGGAAAACGTCAAATTCAACGCTTGTTTAAAGTTTATATTGGTATTTCGCCAAGCACCTATTATTTAGAGAAGCGACTAAATTATGCGCATAAATTATTATTTGAATCTGAATACACAGTTGAAAAAATCGCCATCCGTTGTGGCTTCTCTTCTCTGCCTAGTTTTTATAAATGTTATAAGAAACGTTTTGGTTTACCGCCTTTAAAAGCGCGTCATCAAAAGGCGTTAATGTGGTCGGCTTAGTTTAAAAGATCCTGACCTTCGTCTGGATGACGGGAGATACATCGGGATGACATGCTGGATGACCAGCCAATAAAAAACCCAGCTAATGCTGGGTTTTTGTGTCTGTACTATCAGGTCTTGTACCGGGGCTTTCGCCCTTTCGCCCCAGTCAGTGTTCGTTAGAACTTTGCGTAAGCTGCGCGCAATTCAACCATTGGATGGTTGGCAGACATCTGGAACTTTAACAACAACTCACGCGCAATCATGTCGCGGTCTTGTTGGTTGTCTGGAAGTTCGATGTTATCAGGGATGGTTACCCAACCGTTGATATTACGATCGAAAACGGCAGCACGATCTTCTTCGTAGCCCATGTGAACGTCTTCTAACCAGTTAAGGTCTTTCCAGTTCATTTTGGCCATGTACTCAGTAAGGTACTCAGTGCAATGGCTCATGTCAGGCACCAAGTTAACGTCGTAACGGTAACCGATGGTCTGACCAATCATCTTCTCACGATCTGAATCCAGACCGTCTGTAGTTAAATAATGATCTACATCTTGTGACATTGTAATGTCCTCCTAGAAACGAGTCATGTCAGGGCGGCCAACTGTATGCTGGCTGCCTGCTAATGGTACTTGAGCCATGGCAGACGCTTCCATTGTTAGAGCCGCAATATCTTCTGGCTCTAGAGAATGGATGTTAGTCTTACCACAAGCACGTGCCAATAACTGACATTCGATGGTTAGCGTGTGTAGGAAGTTATATACACGCTCAGAAGCTTCGTCTGGGTTAAGACGAGCACGTAGCTTAGGATCTTGAGTAGCAACACCTACTGGGCAACGGCCAGTGTGGCAATGGTAACAAGAACCGGCTTCTACGCCCATTTCGTTAGGGAAGTCAGCTTCGTCGATGTCACGGTTACAGTTCAACGCCATTAGCGCTGAGTGACCGATCGCAACTGCGTCAGCACCAAGTGCCAAAGCCTTAGCCAAGTCACCACCGTTACGGATACCGCCAGCGTATACAAGGCTGATTTCGCCAGACTTGCCTACGTCATCAAGGGCATTACGCGCTTGACGGATTGCAGCGATACCAGGAACACCAGTTTCCTCAGTAGCAATGTGTGGACCAGCACCTGTAGAACCTTCCATACCGTCGATGAAGATAGAGTCTGGCTCACACTTAGCAGCCATACGCACGTCATCATATACACGAGCCGCGCCCAGCTTAAGCTGAATAGGGATCTGCCAATCGGTGGCTTCACGGATTTCTTTGATTTTCAAAGAAAGGTCATCAGGGCCTAACCAGTCAGGGTGACGAGCAGGTGAACGCTGGTCGATACCAGCGGGTAGTGAACGCATCTCAGCTACCTGATCGGTAACTTTCTGACCCATTAAGTGACCACCCAAACCAACTTTACAGCCTTGGCCGATAAAGAATTCACAGGCATCAGCAAGACGCAAGTGATGTGGGTTAAAGCCGTAACGAGATTGGATGCACTGATAGAACCACTTCTCTGAGTAGCGACGCTCATCAGGAATCATGCCGCCTTCGCCAGAACAAGTTGCACTGCCGGCCATAGTTGCGCCACGTGCCAATGCTGTCTTAGCTTCGTAAGACAAAGCACCAAAACTCATACCTGTGATGTACACAGGAATGTCTAGCACCATAGGGCGTTTAGCCTTAGGGCCGATAACGGTTTTGGTCAAGCACTTTTCACGGTAACCTTCGATTACAAAACGTGTCAAAGTACCCGGCATAAAGGTCAAATCGTCCCAGCTTGGGATCTTTTTGAACAATGACATACCACGCATACGGTAACGACCAAGGTCGGCCTTGATGTGGATGTCGTTCATGACTTCTGGTGGGAAGACAAAACTCTTGCCAATAATTTCTTTTTGATTAACAACTGCCATAATAGTTTCCTCGCTGCTCTTAAAGAACTAGCTTCTTCTCTGATGGTTCGAGGTTGTCGTAGTTCCACAACTGCTTACCAGCAACGATCTTTTGCATGTTATCGATGCCATTAGGCGTTTCCATACCATATAGATCTAGCTTAGACTTCAACCACTTACGGTCAAGGTCGTTCAGGTCGGCAGGAATTGCGTCTACACCTAGGCCTTCAATTTTTCCGCCTACGTAGATGGTACCATCGTACATAGAGTCGCCAAGGTTCATGCCTGCATCGCCAAGAATGATCATACGACCACGTTGCATCATAAAGCCTGTGAATGCGCCAGTTTTACCACCAACGATGATAGTGCCACCTTTTTGGTCGATACCGGTACGTGAACCTACGTCGCCTCTACAAACCAAGTCACCGCCACGAATGGCTGCGCCGAAGGTAGAACCTGCGTTTTTCTCGATAACGATAGTACCGGCCATCATGTTTTCGCCACATGACCAGCCAACACGGCCAGAGATGTTTACGTTTGGCCCGTCGATCAAACCACAACCAAAGTAGCCTAAGCTGCCAGTGACGTTAAGTTGTAAACGGTTCAGGATGCCTACACACAAAGCGTGCATAGAACCTGGGTTACTTAGGTTAATCGTGCCACAACCTTCATCCATCAACTCGCGAATACGGATGTTAATTGCAGTTGGATCCATACCTTCACAATCCAAAGTACCTACTTTGTTTGTGTCGACTTCTGGAGCCCAAGCATAAGTGAAATTAGCCGATTCGCCAGCATCGAAAAAACGTTGCTGAGTTCGGTTAGTGAGCTTTTCCGTATGCAACCCCATATCATGGGATTGACCGGATGTGCTTACAGTTGCCATACACGCACCTCGCCTTCATAAGGGTCAAATGTGTCAATTTCGTGATCGAAGATACTACGGATTGAAACTTCTTCAGAAGCCAATGCGATAAAATCATCACTTTCATAGATAACCATAGGCTTAGCAGCCATAACGTCTTTTGCCATACCCAGCGAATCTGAAGTCGCTACAAGGTAGGTAAACACACCGTCTAGGTCTTCTATTGAACGGCGCATTGCTGTCTCTAAGTCGTCGCCATCGCTGATGCGGTTAGCAATGTACACAGCAATAAGCTCTGAGTCACAGTTAGAGTTGAAACGGTTACCTAAACGTTCTAGGGCACGACGGTTAGTCCAGTAGTTAGTTAACTGGCCGTTATGCACTACAGACACGTCTGCAAATGGGTAAGCCCAGTAAGGGTGAGCTGAACGAATATCTACGTCAGACTCAGTCGCCATACGGGTGTGACCGATTGCATGAGAACCTTGGAATGAGTTGATGTCGTACTGAGCAGATACAACGGCTGCATCTCCCAAGTCTTTGATCAATTCAAGACCGTTACCGCAGGACATTACTTCAACGCCTTCGATGTCTTCAACGTAATCGATTAAGTTTTTAAGGTCACCGTCGAAAGACAACTCATAACGCAACGCGTAAGAAGTTTGGTTTTCTTTCTTAGATACTTTGGCGCCTAACTCAACCATACGCGCATCGACTTGGTCGCTACGAGATTGAAGCTGGTTTGCTACGTCAAAACCTTTTTTAGTATCAGCTTGCTCTGCAAGGTTAATACGTACAATGTAGTTACTAATGGGGGAGCCATATAGCGCATAACCGGTAGAATCTGGTCCGCGATGTTTCAAAGCTTGAAGCATGTCAGTCATTTCTTTTCCGATGTTTGCACCGCCCGCCTTCTTATGGATAAGGCCTGCAATACCACACATGGTCGCGTCTCCTAATATTTACTTTTAGAGTTTTTATAAAATTGGCTGCTATGGTCGTAACCTTAGCAGCCGGGGTTTTCTGAAAACTTGCTATTTATGGCAAACAATCAAGATAGGTTTCTGTATCCCAGTTAGTCACAGTCTGGTTAAAGCGTTCCCACTCGTCATTCTTGTGACCGCTGTATACGGTGTACATTTCGCCTGGCATAGACGACTTAACCACTTCGTCGTTCTCAAGCTCAATCATGGCTTCGCCTAAAGACATCGGTAATTTCTTAACGACCTTACCTGCGTCCATAGCCGCGTAGATGTTACGTTCTTCCGGGTCACCTGGATCAAGGTCGTTGTCGATACCATCGTCAAAGGCCTTAAGTAGTGCCGCACCCATTAGGTATGGGTTAACCATAGAGTCTACTGAACGGTACTCAAAACGGCCCGGTGCAGATACACGCAAAGCACACGTACGGTTCTGGTAACCCCAGTCAGCAAAGATCGGTGCCCAGAAGCCTGTGTCCCATAAACGACGGAACGAGTTCACAGTCGAAGAACCGATAGACGTCAAGGCTGGCAAGTGAGCAATTACGCCACCGATGCACTGTAGGCCAATGGGGCCTGGCTTAGATGCATGGATAGAAGGCACTGGCATAAAGGTGTTGTTACCACCTTCACGATAAGTAAACGGACCAGGCATGCCAGGAAGCGAATCGCCACCAGCAATTTCTGGGTGGCATACGTCTTCGCCGCCTTCCCATAAAGACATGTTGTGGTGACAACCAGACGCAGATACGCCCATGAATGGCTTACTCATAAAGCAAGCAATCAAACCAAACTCACGTGCAACCTGTGCACAGATTTGGCGGTAAGTCGTTAAGCGATCGGCATTTTGTAGCACGTCATCGTACTGAGTGTTTAGCTCTAGCTGGCCAGGTGCATCTTCGTGGTCGCCTTGAATGATGTCTAAGCCCATTTGCTCAGAGTACTCAATGACGCGCATAAATACAGGACGCAATTCTTCAAACTGGTCAATGTGATAACAGGTTGGCTTAGTAACGCCGCCATCTGGCATGCCGTCTTCGCCCTTCTTCAACCACATCATTTCTGGTTCGGTACCACAGCGCATTTCTAGGCCGTGCTTACCTTTAAATTCTTCGTGGATGCGACGCAAGTTACCGCGACAATCCGACGTCAAAAATTGACCTGGATTAACACGCTCTTCACGGTTACGGAAAAGAGTACAGAATACGCGTGCAACACGTTTGTCCCAAGGCAACTGTACAAAGGTGTCTGGGTCGGCGATACCTACAAGCTCAGAAGCTTCTGGGCCGTAGCCAATGTAATCACCATGACGGTCAATGGCTAGGTTAGCAGTAGAACCATATACAAGCTGAAAACCTTTAGCGGCTGTACGTTCCCAGTGGCGAGCTGGAATGCCTTTACCTACAATACGACCAGTTACAGAAATAAACTGGTAATACACATAGGTAATGCCTAATTCGTCGATTTTAGCGCGGACTTGTTGAACCAGTTCTTCACGACCTGGCGCGTCAACATATTGCTGTAAATCTGTCATCGATGCCTCCTCAATATTATTGTTGTTTGGGCTTAGGGACCTACACTTTTTAACCAAGAAAACCAAATTGGTACCTCAAAGGTCCATATAAAGCGCTGTAAAGGTATATCATTTATGAATTTAATGAGGCAAGTCTTTTTTTGTTACTTATTTAAACAAACGGCATAATTTTTTGTTAAATATTTGTTTTTCAAAGAAAATATTATTTAGACAAAAGAAGGTCTAATTGCCACATTAGAACAATAAAACCTAATGTTGACCATTAATAACCAATTACTATACCAATTGCCGAATTACTTATGCTAGTCTGTGACAATCAACTAACCACTTATAGATAGCCACAATGTTCCCTAGCACGGCACCAGCTTCATACATTTCCTTAGATAGACGACAGTCCAAGCCTAACGGTGCCCGCGCCTTAGCCACTGCTATCAGCGAAGCCATCCAGCGTCAGGTGTACCGTGCCAACGAGCGTTTGCCTGCCGAGCGCGACTTAGCACAGCACTACGACGTATCGCGCGGCACTCTGCGTAGCGCGTTATCCTTATTGGAACAGCAAGGCTTGGTGGAACGTAAAGTAGGTAGTGGTACATTTGTTCGGGGTCAAGCCAACTCCAGCAGCAGCCAGTTCGCCGATACCACCAGTCCGATGCAATTAATGCAAGTGCGAAACATGTTGGAGCCAGCCATTGTCGATTTGGCAGTGCACCACGCCGCCGGCCGTGACTTAGAGCAATTGCGCACCGCCCTAGAGCGCGTAGAAGCAGCCCGCAGTGCCGAACAGTTCTCCATTGCCGATGAAGCCTTTCATCAAGCCATAGCCCAAGCCTGTGGTAACCCATTGATGATATGGATTTACGAGCAAGTTAACGAAGTAAGGCGCCATGAGTTATGGCGCGCCAGTCGTGGCAAGGTACTCACCCAAGAAAACATGACCCAATACAATGCCCACCACCGAGCGCTGTTTGAAGCCATTAGCCACCGCGACGCTCAAACGGCTAAAACCACCATGACAGAGCACCTCAGCAAAGCGCAACAAGACCTAGTGCGCTAACCAACAAACCGCCTACCCTCCATAGATGTAAACAAATTTTACAAAATACTACATTCTATACACACCACAGACAAAGCCTGTTCACATCAAGTTGTTACGCTGTCCTACGGACTGTCGCTGTACCCAGCGATGATAACGTTACAATTTGAGCCACCGGCCTATGAAACCCCTTAGCTATTACAGTGCCAACCCTATGCCTCACCCAGTGTTGGGTGATGACGGCACACAACGCTACCGAGTACCTGCACAACATTTAATTTCGTTGCAGCTTGCTGCTGGCTCTACATTAACGCTGCACGACCCTGAAGGTCGGCAAGAAGCCCAAGTTATGGCTTTTGATGTCCAAGGCAAGCCCGCCATCAATAGCCTTGGTACCAAAGCCAACAGTGACATCGCCTCTTTACGGAAATGGATGGACGACAACGACCATAGTGGCTGTAAAGGCATCTCCGTATTGGGTGCTGACTCCGTGGCCGCAAGCAAGCACAGCTTCACTGTCGCTAACGATTGCTTATGCCTGATCGCAGCCCCTGGCGAAGACATGAGCCCAGAACAATTGATGCCACCTACCGACCTCATTGTAGGCATTAGTGGTGCACCTGTTATTGTAGAAGACCAATTGCCAGCGCCGTTAGGTGTGGTGGATCGTGAAATTCGTATTAACAATAGCACTGCCGAAGGCTACTTAGTTAAGGCCGGAGAATACATTCAAATCATTGATGTTGAAGGCCGCCAGTGTTCAGACTTTGTCGCTATAGATGCCACACGATTAGCAGAAGGCGTAGAGAAACCCATTTGTGCGGTAACAACCCGTACATTAATGGCTTCAGCATTTCCCGGCCCTGGCCTGTACGACAAGTTCTATACCGACGATCAGGTTAACGTTCTCAATGTTATCCAAGATACGGTTGGTCGTCACGACACCTTTAATATCGCCTGTAGCGCCAAATATTATGATGACAATGGCTACCCAGGACACGTCAATTGCACCGAGAACCTTAACGCCACTTTTGCTAAGTTTGGTGTAGCGCCCCGTAAAGGTTGGCCTGCCGTTAACTTCTTTTTCAACACGGGCTACGATGATTATGATCAGCATAGCTCTTGTCAGCCTTGGACACGCCCTGGCGATTACGTTTTATTGCAGGCTAAAGTTGACCTTATTTGTGGCTCAACGGCGTGCCCTGACGACACCACCCCAGCCAACGGCTGGAACCCAACAGACATTCACGTGCGTATTTACGCCGCCGAAAACAATTTTAACAAAGGCAATGCCTTCCGTAAAAACGCCGTAGCAGATTCCACTATGACTAAGAAAACCGCATTTCACGACCGCTTTGCCACCATGACTCAGCATTTTGTTGACTACAATGGCTATTGGCTAGCAAACCACTTTAACAACTACGGCGCTATCGCCGAATACTGGGCTTGCCGCGAAAAAGTGGTATTGATGGACTTAAGCCCATTACGTAAGTGTGAAGTTTTAGGCCCAGACGCCGAAAACCTGATGAACTACGCGGTAACCCGCAACATTCGCAAGCTCGCCGTCGGTTCGGTTATCTACACTGCGATGTGTTATCACAACGGCTGCATGGTAGACGACGGAACAGTATTCCGCTTAGGTAAGGACAATTTCCGCTGGGTTGGCGGTTGTGACGGTGCGATTGAGTGGTTACGCAAGGTGGCTACCGAGAAAAACTTCAACGTGGTTATTAAAGATTCCAATGACCAACTTCACAACCTGCCTGTACAAGGCCCATTGAGCGGCGAAACCCTCAAGAAAATCATCAACATCCGTGATTGCCAAACCTCTATCGAAGACTTGCGCCCGTTCCGCATTACCCATGGTCGTATTGGCGGCCCACAGGGCGCACCAGTAACCATCTCTCGCACCGGTTACACCGGTGAGCGTGGTTATGAAGTTTGGTGTCACCCCAAAGACGGCCATGAAGTATGGGATGCTGTATGGGAAGCGGGCCAAGAGTTTGGCATCACACCTCTGGGCCTAGAAGCACTAGACAACCTACGCATTGAGTCTGCCTTGATTTTTGCCGACTACGAATTTAACGATCAAACCGATCCGTTCGAAGCTGGCATTGGTTTTACCGTGCCGCTAAAGACCAAAGAAGAAGACTTTATTGGCCGTGATGCATTGATCGAACGTAAAGCCAACCCACAACGTCAGCTTGTAGGTTTGGTATTAGAAGGTGAAGAGATTGCAGGCCACGGCGAACGTGTACGTGTAGGCCGCCAACAGGTAGGCACCATCACCAGCGCGGTACGCTCTCCAATTTTAAACCAAAACATTGCCTTATGTAGCATGTCTATAGACCACATTGAGCCTGGCACACAGGTAGAAGTGGGCAAATTAGACGGCCACATTAAACGAATCCCAGCAACCGTAGTGGGCATTTCGCACTACGACCCAACTAAGTCCCGTGTACGGGCTTAACCTGGAGTTGGAGGAAAAAGCTGATACTTGACAGCTCGTGTATTTACCACTGGTTATGTAAATACCTAAATATCAACACATAATAATTTCGAGGAAAGACGAATGCAATTTAAAAATACGTTAATCGCCGGCGCAGCTGGCATCCTATTATCAGTAGCTGGCGTAGCCAAAGCAGCCGATAGCACGAAACCCATTGTTATCCCTATCCACAACTGGTCTAGCCAAGTTGTTATGGCCCACGTTATTGGTGGCATATTTGAGAGCATGGGTAACAACGTTGAATACGTTCCAGCCGATAGCCAAGCGGTATATGAATCTATCCGTAATGGCGACGTAACCATTTCCCACGAAGTATGGCAGTCCAGCTTTGGTGGTTCTTTCTACAATGCCATGGCTAAAGGTGGCTTGATCGACGCCGGCACTCACTCTGCACAAACCCTAGAAGAAATGGGCGTACCGACTTGGGTGATCGACGAGAACCTATGTCCTGGCTTACCTAATTGGGAAGCGCTTAAAAATTGTAAAGATGTGTTTACTACAGTAGACTCAGGCGGCAAAGGCCGTTGGTTAGAAGGCCCACAAAGCTGGCACGGCACCTTGATGGAAGAGCGTATTGCAGCACTTGGTTTGGGTGATGACTACATGGTTAAATTTGCCGGCGGTGCTTCTTCCCTTTGGGCAGAATTAGCTGCAGCTAAGAAAGAAGGCCGTGCTACCATTGTCTTTAACTGGACACCAAACTTCACCGATGCTGAAGGCTTTACCTTCATTGAGTTCCCAGAGTACACTGCAGGTTGTCGTGTAGTTGATGGTGGTGACGGAAGTTGTGGTTCACCAAAAGGTTGGTTGAAGAAAGCAGCCAGCTACAAGTTCCCGAAGAGTCACCCTGCTGCATACACTACGTACAGCAAGATTTCCTTCTCTACAAGTCAAATCGGCTCAATGGCCGCTTTGGTTGACACAGACGGAATGGACCACAAGGATGCTGCAGCTAAATGGCTTGCAGACAACGAAGCCACTTGGGTAGCTTGGACTAAGTAACACTTAGACATTAATACCTAAAGTAGCTAAACCCTCCGACTGGTCAGCCAATCGGAGGGTTCTCTTTTCACATAGCGGCTCGTTTTAAGCCAGCTATGGACGCTTTACCCCTTAACTAATTAATAAAAAGAACTTACTTATGTCCCTGCAAAATGCCACATCACCTTCCAACGAGCCTGTTATTCGTTGTGAATCAGTTTATAAAATTTTCGGCGACAACGCAGAAAGTTTATTAAAGAAAGCTAATGGTGCGGTAGATGCTGCAAAGTTCAAAGAAGCAGGGTGTATTGTCGGAGTTAACAACGCTTCATTCGAGATTCATGAAGGCGAACTCCTCATTATTATGGGTCTGTCTGGCTCTGGAAAATCCACATTATTGCGCTGCATTTCCAGGTTGACCGACGCCACAGCTGGCAAAATCATCATCGAAGGTGATGACATCTTAACGATGAACAACAAGCAGCTCATTGAGTTGCGCCGCAACAAAATGGGCATGGTATTCCAAAACTTTGCCTTATTACCTCACAAAACCGTGCTAGAAAACATTGCCTTCCCGTTACAAGTGAAAGGCATGAGCACCAGCGACAGTATAGATCGCGCCATGGAGATGGTGAACCTAGTCGACTTAACCGGTCGTGAAGATTACTACCCACGCCAATTATCCGGTGGCCAACAACAACGTGTGGGTATTGCACGTTCACTGGCGATTGAACCTGACATCTGGTTCCTTGATGAACCATTTTCTGCACTTGACCCCCTTATTCGTAAAGAAATGCAGGATGAATTCCTACGTTTGCAGTCCACGCTTCACAAAACCATAATGTTCGTTACCCATGACTTTGACGAAGCGTTGCGCTTAGCTGATCGTATTGCCATTATGAAAGATGGCGTGATAGAACAACTCGACACCCCTGCTAACATCGTGCTTAACCCAGCCACTGAATACGTACGTAAATTCACTGAAGAAGTGCCTCGCGAAAAAGTGCTAAAAATCGAAGCCGTTATGGATGCCGTTAATGCTGATGTTTCTTTGGGTGAGCTTAGCGTCAATGCAAATACCATTATCGAAGATGTCGCTGAGTCCATTTTAAACTCAAATGCCCCAGTGCGTGTTATTGATGACGAGGGTCAAACCGTAGGGTCCATCACAGCGGCTAAAATTGTTCATGTATTGTTTGGTGACCATTCGATTAACCTAAGCGAGACGACATCATGATCTCAGCATTCATGCAGAAAAAATATCTGCAATTTGTTGCCTTGCTGGTTATTTTTATTCTGTTGTACCAAACCATAGGACCCGCAGAAAACAACCTACTTTGGCGCTTACCGCCTTTAATTCAAGCATTCCCGCTATGGATCAACGATTCAATCAGCTACATGATGTTTGAATGGTGGCCCATTGACATATATGACCCAGACATTGAGGAATATGAAGAGAGCCCTCTAGTGCGTGAATTTACACGATTAGTATCGGGCTTGATTTTGTTTTTGATCGAACTCATCCGTGAAATAATGTTAGGCGGCGCAAAAACCATCGTCACCTTTGCTGGCTGGGACTGGGCAACTGCAAACCCTTGGGCAAAAATGCCTGGTTTACCTTGGACCGTAATCGCTGGTGGCGCCACCATTTTAGGCTATACACTAGGTGGGCGCGGGCTTGCTCTATTCGTCGGTCTTTCAATGACCTACATTTCTGTATTTGGCCAGTGGGAACCGGCCATGCAAACCTTGTCATTCGTATTGGTTGCTGCCCCGGTTTCGGTTTTTATTGGCCTCGTATTTGGCATCTGGGCATTTAGAAGCAAAACCGTTGAAACCGTACTCAATCCATTGCTTAACATGGCGCAGATCATCCCTCACTTTTCCTACTTAATTCCAGTGATGGTGTTTTTTGGTATTGGTGACCATGCTGGCGCCATTGCAACGGTTATTTTTGCCACCCCGCCAATGGTACGCCTCACCTTACTTGGCCTCAAGAAATTGGGCCCCGAAGTGGCGGAGTCTGGCATGATGAGTGGTTGCAACAATTGGCAACTATTAACCAAGGTATTGGTACCTACGGCCCGCCGCGACATATTGATTGGTGTCAACCAAGTCATCATGCAATGCTTGGCCATGGTGGTGTTAGCGTCGCTGATTGGCGCAAAAGGTTTAGGCATTGATCTTCTAATCGCTCTTAACCGCCTTGATATCGGTGCCGCCACCGAAATCGGTATTTGTATCGTACTCATTGCTATTATTCTGGACCGTATGTCGCTGGCCTGGGCCAATAAACAAACGGACTATTTTCCCGACCAGTCCTTCAGCGGACGGCACAAGTACTCTCTCATATTTGCTGTACTGTTCGTCGTTGCACTAGGCTTAGCTTTTGTGGGTCAATTCATTTTTCCAGAAGGATTTAATTACCTATATATCGTGCCCCACAATAAGGGCATTTCCATCGCCATTTTTTTGCAGTCCGGTGTTGACTGGATATGGGACACCTATTTCTTCGCCCTCAAAGGATTTAACGAGTGGCTAATTATTTCTTTCTTGATGCCCGTTAAAGCCGCTTATTTGGGCATGCCCGTCATCGCCACCTTTACCTTGATGATGGGTGTAGGCCTTATTGTAGGGGGCATTCGAGTGGCCTTAACAGTGGGTGGATTTTTGCTATTCATTGCCCTCACCAAATGGTGGGACCGAGCACTGATTACCGCCTACCTAATGAGTGTATCGGTACTTGTATCAGGCATTATCGGCATTACATTGGGCACATTGTGTGCACAAAATGCTAAATCCACACGCTTTATTTTAACCTATTGTGACACCTTTCAAACCTTCCCGTCGTTTATTTACTTAATCCCAGTAATGATGCTGTTTGGTATCACTGATACCGCCGTAGTTATCGCCATTATTGTGTATGCCTCAATTCCTGCCCTGCGCTACACCGTAGAAGGCCTATTGAGCGTACCCGATACATTGCAGGACGCCGGCACAATGGCAGGTGTGAATCGCGTACAACGCTGGTTGTCTATTGAGTTACCCATGTCATTTCCGCACATTGCTTTAGGCCTTAACCAAACAGTGGTGTTTGCCCTATCTATGGTTATCATTGGCGCAATGATCGGTACCGATGACCTTGGTCAGCTAATTTTGGGTTCCTTGTCCGATAGAAATGGCGTCGGTAACGGCCTCATCCTCGGTATCTGTGTGGCTTGTATTGGCCTTGCTATAGACCAGATTTTAAGGACCTGGGCCAACCAGAGAAAGCAGGCTTTAGGACTAAACTAAAGAAATACAAGGCCGGGCAATCACCCGGCCTTTTTGTATCTACTCGTGTACTGCTATACTTCCTTAGAACATAATAAGAGTCGCCCGTATGAAGACGCATCACATTCTCATTGTCGAAGACGAAGCCATTACTCGAACTAAGCTTGCCGGCTACTTTGAGTCAGAAGGTTATCAAGTCAGCGCCGTCGGGTCGGCTAAAGAAATGCGCGAAGTGTTGAGTCGTGAAGACATCAGCATGCTTTTGTTAGACATCAATTTACCCGATGAAAGCGGGTTGCTGCTGGCCCGTGAAGTGCGGGGCCAAAGTAATATGGGTATTGTTTTAGTCACGGGTAAAACCGATGACATTGACCGCATCGTTGGGCTTGAGATCGGCGCCGATGATTACGTCACCAAACCCTTCAATCCTAGGGAGTTGTTAGCCCGAGTAACCAATCTATTGCGGCGCATTCATACCGCTAACGATGCACCGGTGCAGCACAAATCTATTTACCATTTTGACAAACTAGTGCTAGACGCGTCTAGGCGTCTTTTGTTGGGCAGAGATGAAGAAGAGATCAAGCTAACTAGGGCAGAGTTTGAGCTGTTACTAGTATTTATGACGCACCCTAGCCAAGTACTCAATCGCGACCGTTTATTGTCTCAGGTGACCCATAGGAGCTGGGATCCCAATGATCGTACCATCGATGTGTTGATCATGCGCTTACGGCGTAAGATTGAACGCGATTACAAACAACCGATACTGTTCGCCACAGTGCACGGCGAAGGCTATTTGTTCAGCGGCCTAGACGAACAAAAGGGCAGTTAATTCAAATGCGCTGCTCGCCAGTTATTGAGCGCTTTTTGTGAGCTTTTAATCAGACTCGGCACATCCTCCAAAATCAAATCTATACTTGTAGGTTGCCCATGTTTGGCTTGATTCTCAAGCTGATTGACGAGTTGATGTAACGTCTCCAAACCAAGGCTACCCGCAGCATTTTTAAAGTTGTGAGCCAAGTCACTTAGCTTTACCCAGTCTTGCGCCACCCTCGCGGCGCTTATAGCGGCCACATTATCAGTGCAGGCCTGGTCAAACAGGTTGACCATGTCATGCATACAGCTTTGCCCTAATACGCTCAAATCGTCGTTGAGAAATTTTTCATTAACAAGGTGGATGGATGAGACGTTGGGCATGGAGACTAATTTCTCTTGTGCTTGGCTTACGCCTAACAATAATTCGCTTAGCCGATCTGGCTCAATCGGTTTGCCCACAAAACCGTCTAATCCAGCATCTAGATAAGACTCCACCTCCTCAGGAAATATATGCGCAGACATGGCAATAATAGGAATCTGCAGCCCCAAGCGCTTATGAACCTGATGTATTCTTAATGTGGCTTCCACCCCGTCCATACCCGGCATACTAATGTCCATGAGTATCACGTCAAACTTCTGCTCGGCCAACGCCAATGCCTCAAAACCATCCTTAGCTAAGGTAACCACATGCCCTTCATGACGTAGATAGCCCTCTACGACGATACGTCCAATCTCGTTATCCTCCACCAACAACACCTGCATACTCGGCACTGATGGCGGCACTGATGGCGTCGACTCAATTTCTTGAGGCAACACCGAATCTGGCCAATAAGGCAGTTCAAACCATACCTTAGCACCCTGTTTCGGGTTTTTATCTAGTCGGTGGCTAATGCCTATTTCGCCATCCATGGTGTCCACTAACCTTCTACAAATGGACAAACCTAAACCAGTACCTCCAAAGCGCCTAGATGTGGATGCATCATACTGAGTAAACGGCTGAAACAAGGTTTCATGCATATGCGAAGGAATACCTAGACCGGTATCAACCACTTCAAACCGCAAGCACTCTTGTGTTTGCCTAGTCACCAAACTAATGTGCAATTGAATATATCCGACACTGGTAAACTTCATGGCATTGCCCAACAGGTTGAATAACACCTGTTGGATCTTGCCTTGGTCGCCTAATAAGTTCATCTGTTTCAGCTTTGGATCTAAATGAATATCCAACTGCAAACCCTTTTCGGTCGCAGCACCCGACATGAGCGCAATCATGTTGCTCACTACATCCTCAATAGGAAAGGCATGGTGCTCCACTTGTATTTCTCCAGCCTCTACTTTGGCGTAATCTAAAATGCCATTGAGTATGCCTAATAACGCTTCTGCCGCCGCCTGGCTCAAACCAATGTACTTGGTTTGCTGGTCGTCTAGATGGGTTTCTTGCAGCAACCTAAGCGTGCCTAGCACACCACTCAATGGGGTACGCACCTCATGGCTCATAGTGGCCAAGAAGGCGGTTTTAGCCACGTTGGCTCGCTCTGCTTCGGTACGCGCCAAGGCATGCTTTTCCGCCGTGGCTTGTAGCTCTACGTTTACGTCTTGCAGCTCACGGGTGCGCAGCTGTATTTCTTGTTCAAGTTCCGACTGATAATTTCGTAAGCGCCTTTCTACGGTTTCCTGCTGCTGCTCCAGCTGCTGTCGGGCACGAGCGTTCTCTTTAAATACTTGTACGGTTTTGGCTAGCCGGCCTAATTCATCGTCGCCGCGAATACGCAGTGTATAATCCAGGTTGCCTTGCGCCACCGCCAAAAATGCAAAGTTAAGCTGTGTTAAACGCCCAAACAGGTTTCGTTTTACATAAAACCACAGCACACCAATGGCCACCGTAGCTAATACCAGACATGCCAGTAATAATAGGTTCCGTCCACTCGCTACCGCTGTACGCGCCTCTTCCGTAGCGGTTTGCACGGTTGTAGCGGCTGCGCTACTGGCAGTATCGGCCTGTTCTTTAAACGCTCGGTTAAGCTGGGTACTGGCCTCGTTGAGTAGCACCAACTGGCTATGTACATGAATGCTGCGGCGTTGTAGGTCAAATAAATTATCGCTAGCGGCTGAGGTCACTGTAGACTCAATGATCGCCAACCAATCGAGGGCTTGCTGACGCCTGCCAGGGTCATTTACTTCTTTAATGCGACGCTCCAAAATCACCATATTATCGCCCACTAGCACTTCAAGTTGGTAGACGCCCTTGAGGCCTGTTTCTTCGGGCAGTTGGTCTAGCAGCACAATAAGACTGGCCGCGCGTTGTCGCAGTTCATACATGCGATCCATATGATCTAAATCCACTTCAATTAAACGATCAAAGGCGTCATAAAGCGCTCCCTCACCGGCATTAGCATCGGCCAAATCATATAAGCTAGAAGCCACTGCAGAGGCCATGGTATTGGCGTTAGCCACCAAAGAGGTACTGATGTTATGGATCATGCCCATGGCGTGCTGGGCTTTTTTATGTTGCATGGCGGCGTTTTGCATATACGCTAAACGACGTTCTACCAAGAACATTTGCTGCACTAGGTTGGTGTTGATGCGGTCGCTCATGCCTTTCAACACCAGACTTTCAAAGGGGTAATTCGCCGCACCACCGTACCAGCTCGCCAAGTTGTTGAGTTGTTGTAGTTGAAAGCCTATGGTGTTGGTGATTTTTATCCGCTCAGGCTCGCTAGATACACCAAGCAAGGCCGGGGCGGCAGTCGCTAAACTGGCATTAATTTCCGTCAGCCGGTGGGCTGCAACCATCGCAGGTATAGCATCGTCGATCACCGAATTTTGTTTACTCGCCACGCGCTCATAACCGAGCCAACCGGTGGCAGCGGCAATAACTAACAAACTAATGGTTAAAATCATCGCTAGTAGTAATTTACTACCGATTCCTAGGTTGACAGCCATAGGGCCTCAAAAGGTAAACTAACATAGGGCTAAAGTACCATAAAAAGCATCCCAATAAGCCCTCAATTTTAAGTAGAGAAGACGCCGTTAACATTATGAATCTATCGTATTTAACCACCTTTCTACAGTGCGCCTGTGTGAGCCTATTGACCACCGTCAGCTACGCCACTAGCCAACCGTGGGAGTTAGTCAGCTGGCAACCTGCCTTTGATTACACCGGCCAAGCGCAAGCGCTGAAGTACCACCCCCTTGAGACTGCCAGCCAACCATGGCAACTCTGCGTGACTTACCCCCACTTAAAAGACCCCTACTGGCTGAGCGTTAACTACGGCATGGTCGAAGAGGTGAAGCGCCTAGGTATTGGTATGACCGTATTAGAAGCGGGTGGTTATCCTCAGTTAACCACCCAAATTGAGCAACTCAGACATTGTACCCAGCGCAACAGTGACGCCATTATCGTAGGCACTGTGTCTTTTAGTGGGTTATCTCCGAGCATCCGTATAATAGCCCAAACCACACCCGTCATTGCCGCCGTTAATGACATTGAAGACATTGGCATTAGCGCTAAGGCCGGTGTCTCCTGGTACAGCATGGGCTTCAAAGTCGGGCAATTCCTAAACCAACGCCATCAAAATACGACCGAACATGTGCGTATTGCTTGGTTTCCTGGCCCTAGAGAATCTGGCTGGGTTACCTTTATAGACGATGGCTTTAGGGCCGCTATTGCCAACACCAACATCGACATCGTCGCGATTAAATGGGGCGATACGGGCAAAGAAATCCAACGTAACTTAGTACAAGAGGTGCTGGAACAAAGCACTGATATTGATTACATCGTTGGTACTGCTCTGACCGCAGATGCCGCCGTAAGTGAGCTATTAAGCCGCGATTTAAGGGGGGACATTGAAATTGTTTCAACCTACTTCACCCACAATGTTTTTCGCGGGATCAAACGTGGCCATATTCTCGCTGCCCCTACAGATGCACCTGTGTTGCAGGGTAAAATAGCCATTGAGCAGGCCGTGCGCATATTGGAAGGTAAGCTAACTCATGCCCATTTGAGCCCTAGCATTATGATGATAGACCAACACAATGTTGGCAATTTCGACATTTCAAACTCGCTTGCACCGGCCTCTTTTTGGCCCACTTTTGAAGTTAAAAGCACGCTCACACCTACAGACTAATAAACTCTATGTACCCCAGAAAAACATATGACCTATTCATCATCGGCGGCGGCGTTAACGGTTGCGGCATTGCCCGCGACGCCGCCGGCCGAGGCCTCAGCGTTGCCTTAGCAGAAAAAGACGACCTCGCTAGCGGCACTTCGTCGGCGTCCACCAAGCTGTTTCACGGTGGCCTGCGCTATTTGGAGTTTTATGAGTTTGGTCTGGTACGCCAAGCACTCAAAGAACGAGAAGTGTTATTACAAAACATGCCCCATATTAGCTGGCCAATGCGTTTTGTATTACCCCATGTGAAAGGTATCCGGCCGGCTTGGTTGGTACGTCTTGGGTTATTTATTTATGATCATTTAGGGGGTCGTAAATTACTACCGGCCACCAAAACGTTGGATTTGCGTCAACACCAAGCCGGTACAGTTTTAAAAACTCATTTCAAAAAAGCCTTTGAATACTCGGACTGCTGGGTGCAAGACGCCCGTCTTGTCGCACTTAATGCGCAAGACGCTGCGCAGCGCGGGGCCTCTATTATGACCCGCTGCAAGGTTACAGCTGCTGTTTGCATCACGGATGATGCGGGGCAACATGTATGGCAAATAGAACTACAAGACGCACTGACCCTAAGCCAGCAAACGGTATATGCAAAGGCCCTAGTCAATGCCACTGGGCCTTGGATAAACCAAGTCATTGACCAGCAATTAAGCACTCAATCTGAACACAAAATTCGGCTAGTCCGCGGTAGCCACATTGTGGTTAATAAACTATTTGAACATGACCGTGCTTATTTTTTTCAATCATCGGACCAGCGTATTGCCTTTGCCATACCCTACGAACAAAACTACACTTTGATCGGTACTACCGACCAAGACCACCCTCAAACTGCGGATGATGTTATTTGCAGCCAAGCCGAAGTTGACTATCTGTTAGCCCTAGCCAATGAGTATTTTGACAGCCCCGTGACGCAGGCCGATATGGTTTGGACTTACTCTGGTGTGAGACCGTTATTTGACGACGGGGCCAGCAAATCGAGCGAGGCAACACGCGACTACGTGGTGTCGTTACAACAACAATTAGGTGCGCCATTGGTAAATATTTTTGGTGGAAAAATAACCACCTACCGCAAACTTGCCGAAGCCACATTAGCCAAATTAGAAGCTCAATTTCCGCACATGGGCTCACCTTGGACCCAGCACGCGCCGCTACCCGGTGGTGATTTTTTACTGGAACATAAGGCGCAAATAAAACAACAGTTACTACAACAATACTCGTTTTTAAGCGCCGACTGGGCTCAGCGACTGATCAATACCTATGGTACCAATGCCAATAACATACTGGGTACTGCCAGTTGTAGTGACGATTTAGGCCTCGACTTTGGCCACACCTTAAGCCAAGCAGAAGTCCAATGGTTACAACAACATGAATTCGCTAAAACGGCGGAAGATATTGTTTGGCGACGTACCAAATTGGGTTTGGCACTAAACCAAACCCAAATCGATGTATTAAGCCAGTGGTTAGACGCACACTAAGTTATGGTTGTAAGTAGGCCAGCTTAAAACGCATATTCTGAATGCGTGGTTCTAGGCGTGCACCAAAGTGCGCCGACGTTGTTTCCCAACGGCTTAGAGGCACAGCAATAAATACGCCTTGCTGCTGTTTGGCCAATCGTTCTAGCTGGTCTAGCTGTATCGGCTTGGCTAGGTCATGGCTATAGAAGCGAGCCGAAAACTCCAGCTCAGCACTTAAATAATACAAACGCGTGAAGTTAGAAGCCTCGCTGGCTTGAGGTTGCTTAGCAACATACTGGGCCAGGCTCTTTTCGGTTTTCATTAAGTCATTGTTATTGGCCACTAACAAGGTCAATATTAAAGCCAATACCGGCACCATCCACATGACCACATTTAACCCAAGCTGGCGCCAGCGGCGGCCATTATTTAGAGTCACTAGAGCCCAGCCCACCAGCAAAGCAAAGGCTGGCATCGAGGGCAACACATAAGTCCAAATAACGTTACCCGCAGGCGTAAAGAACACAGGGGTGACTAAGGCCCAAAACAATAGGTACAGCACCGGTGGTTTAATGCCTGCTTGCCAGAGGGTTTTACGCCACGACGATTTGAGCAAATGCCCAAGCATCAGTAATAAGGCCAATGGGCCCCACGGTGCAGTGCCGCCTAGCCAATGGAGCCAAATCATACCTTTAGGTTCTTTATGGGCATGGCCGTATAAATCGCCCATCCAACCTGGGTCGACAAAACGCATAAAGTGCTCGCCCACAATAAAGTAGTTTAAAAACCCCGGGGTTTTGAGCTCTGCCAATACGTACCAAGGCAAGGCAATGGCCAGCATTAACAAGGTGCCGCGTATCCAAGGCATGGATTTTAGGTAATACATGAGCTTGCCTTGTATCAACACCCACACCCCGATGGGGGCACCCGCAATCACAATAGCCAACGGCCCTTTCGCTAACAGGCCAATGGCTAGACCGATAAAAAAGCCATACCGCCAGTACCACACATCTTCTTTAGGCGCCAAATAGAAGGCCACCATGGCCCAAGTGGTACCTAGGGCCAAGTAGGGGTCGGTCATCACTGTGCCGGCAGCAACAAAGGTCAACAACATACCTGAATAAACAACCAAAGCAGCAGCGGCTACGTCTTTGCTGGCTACAGAAATAGCCAAACGCCATACCATCCAGGCGGTGGCAATAAACGCTAATAGCGCCGGTAAACGCCCCGCAAATTCATTAACACCAAATAGTTTAAAGGAAATAGCTTGGGCCCAAAAGGACAACGGCGGTTTACCCCAAAAAGGCACTTCTGGCTCAAACCACGGCGTAATCCAATCGTTACTGGTCATCATTAAGCGCGCTATTTCGGCATAACGCGGTTCTGTAGTGTCGGCAAAAGGCACCAACACCATGGCCAATATGCGCACCAATAACAGTACGCCTAACAGCCAAATAAGATTAATCCTAGGTAACATTAACTGGTTTTCCTTCTGCAGCAGCTGGGTCAGGGATAGCCGCACTGGTTGGAGGGTTTTGAATGACGTCTTGGATAATGAATAATGGCCGTTGCTTGGCCTCAAAGTAAGTTTTACCTACATATTCACCCAACACGCCGATAGACAGCAACTGCACGCCGCCCAAAAAGGTGATCATAGCAATAATGGAAGGATAACCGTCGAGATCATTGCCAAACATCAGCGTTTTAAACACGATCCAAGCACCAAACAAACCACCTAAGGTGGCAGTGATAAGCCCCAATAAAACCATGGCACGTAAGGGCGCTACAGAAAACGAGGTAATGCCTTCGAAGGCCAAGCTAAACAGGTTAAAGTAATTCCACTTGGTTTCGCCTGCGGCTCGATCGGCAACATCATACTCCATCACTTCAGTAGGGTAACCCACCCATGCAAACAAACCTTTCATATAACGATTGCGCTCGGGCAAACGATTTAGGGAATCTAACGAGCGTCGACTCATGAGGCGAAAGTCACCGGTGTCTTCTGGTATATTCATGGACCCGGTAATACGGTTCATAATGCGATAATAAAAATAAGAACCCGATTTTTTAGCCCAAGATTCGCCTTCTCGATTACGGCGTTTCATGGCGACTATATCGGCGCCATTACGCCATTTTTCCAGCATTTGTGGAATCAATTCGGGTGGGTTTTGCAGGTCTGCATCAAGCACTACAATGGCTTCACCGCAGGTGTGCTGCAGGCCCGCCGAAAGGGCCGCTTCTTTGCCGAAGTTACGCGACAATATAATCGCCTTCACCCGATTATCAGCTTGCGCTTGTTCTACCAGGTAGGCGGCACTGGCATCTTTACTGCCGTCGTCAACCAAGACCATTTCATAGCTTAATTGCAAACCGTCCATGACGCTTCTAAGCCGATCAAAGAGCAGAGGCAGTACGTCGATTTCGTTGTATACGGGTATCACTAATGACACCACGGGCGAAGCCACAGAAGATTGATTTTCAGGTGTCGGATTTAGCACGAAACACTACCTTTTTATATAACACAAAATTGACCACCATCACCAAGCCGGTAGTGACCATCTGGGCCACCATCGGATTAGGTAACGCGTAGGTATACAGGCCGTAAAATACCGCTAAGTTTAACACCCAACTCACCATCACCGTGGGCACATAAGCCAGCACCGCTTGCTTATGTGTTCGCTTGGATTTGAAGGTGAAAAAGTACTGCAAAAAATAATTGGCCACAGCCCCCACTAACGCACCAATACCAGACGCCCAAAGCGCCTCAAACTGTAGCGTTACCAAGCCCCATAAGGTTGCCCAGTGGAGTAGCGTGGCGATGCCACCGCTGAGCAAAAAACGCAGCGCCAATTTAGTTAAATTTAAAATCGATGAAGTCACAGCCATCGTAGGGTTCAACTATGAAAAGAGATTGGTGTTATGACCGCAAAATTATAAAATAATTCACCCTATAGAACAACGAATCAATGCACCAAGTCTAGACCGAGATAAGCGCCTTGCGATATAGTGCGCCAACTTCATATGTTGCGCGAGTTTGTTGCCATGTCAAAGACCCAAAATTTAGTACTTATTGCTGCCCTAGCCCTAGTTGCAGTGCTCAGCACCTATACCTATTTTTCCAAACAAAGCCATAACCCATATTGGTATACTGAGGCTCAAGTCATTCAAGGTCAACAGCTGTTCGCCGATCACTGTTCGGCCTGCCATGGGCCGCAAGCCCAAGGCGCGCAAAACTGGATGCAGCCTGACGCCACGGGCAACCGCCCTGCGCCACCGTTAAACGGCACTGGCCATGCTTGGCACCACTCGTTAGCAGACTTAGCTAATACCATCTCTACAGGGCGAGGCAATATGCCTGCGTGGGAAAGCCGTCTGTCCGAAGCAGACATTATGGCCGTGCTTGCGTGGACACAAAGCCAGTGGCCCGCACCAACTTACACGGCTTGGTCTGAGGCTAACCCATGACGCAATTAAACCCAACCTTGGATGCAACGTCTAATCATTTCAAATGGGCTTAGCCATCGGCGCTCGCCGCCGCCACCCTCAGCCACCCTCAGCCACAAATATTTTAATCGCGGCGGCTGGGCTTAAACAAGCGCAATCGATTGGCATTAGTTACCACAGTCACCGACGACAATGACATGGCCAACGCCGCCAGCATGGGGCTTAGTAACATTCCGGTAAAGGGAAATAGCACCCCTGCCGCAATAGGGATACCTAAGCTGTTAAAGGCAAAGGCGCCCCATAAGTTTTGTTTAATATTGCGTAAGGTCGCATGGCTTAATTCAATCGCGTCAGCCACACCATGTAATGAACTATTGAGCAAACACAGGTCCGCACTTTCAATGGCCACATCGGTGCCTTGGCCCATGGCAAAACCTACGTTTGCTTGGCTTAACGCCGGCGCATCGTTGATGCCATCACCCACCATGGCCACCACCTGACCTTGCTCCTGTAGCTGTTTGATTTTGTTTAACTTATCTTCTGGCATTAGCTCTGCGGCATAGTCATCAACCGCCACTAAGCTGGCCACCCTTTGGGCGGTTGCCGCATTGTCTCCCGTTAACATCATCACCTTAATGCCTTGGGCTTTGAGCCTTTTCACGGCCTTAACACTGTCTTCTTGTAAAGCATCTGCAAGCCCAAAGGCAGCAATTAATTGATCTTTATGAGACAACAACACGATACTTCTCGCGGCCTTCTCTTGGGTTTCAAGCCATTGCTGAGCCGCACTCAGGTCAACATTTTTGGATTGCATCAACTTGACGTTACCCATTAGGTAGTCATCGCTGACTACGCCCATACCTTGTACTGCGTGAAAGTGTTCACCATTAGGCATCACCTGTGTTGGATCAGATGAATACAACAACGGCCGCTGTTGGCAGTAATCTACAATGGCCAAGGCAATGGGGTGTTCTGACGCTTGTTCTATCGCTACCGCCACGGACAAACTGTGGGCCTCATTAGCACCATTAAAGGCCGCATAATCTTCCACGCTAGGGCGCCCTTGGGTTATGGTGCCGGTTTTATCTAACACCACCCAATCGATCTTGCTGGCTTGCTGTAGCGCTTCGGCATTGCGCACCAATACACCTAATTGAGCCGCTTTGCCCACTCCAATCATCACCGAGATAGGTGTGGCTAAGCCTAACGCACAAGGGCAGGCAATAATGAGTACCGACACGGCGCTAATCAAGCTGTAAGTTAAGGCTGGTTGAGGACCAAAAAAGTACCATGCCAGCGCGGTGGCAATGGCAATAACTAGCACCACGGGCACAAAGATAGCCGCTACTTTATCGGCTAACCGACTAATAGACGGCTTACTATTTTGCGCCTGTCGCACCATATCGATAATACGAGCCAAAGCCGTGTCTCGGCCTACTCGCGTGGCTTCATAGATCACGCTGCCTTGGCCATTGATGGTGCCTGACACTAATTCATCGCCGGCTTGTTTGTGTACCGGCATAGGTTCGCCCGTAAGCATGGCTTCATCAAAATAGCTGTCACCCTGCGTCACCACACCATCTACGGGCACGCGTTCACCCGGTTTAATGCGTAACATATCACCCACGTTTACTTGCAGTATATTAACCTGTACCTCATCCGCAGCCGTCTCGCCATTGCGACCAATCAAACAGGCATGACTAGGACGCAAACCCAGCAAACTCTTCAAGCTAGACTGCGTTTTTTGGCGGGCGCGCATTTCCAACGCTTGGCCAAGGTTAACTAGGCCAATAATCATCACTGAGGCTTCAAAATAAACGCCTCTGGCTGCCTCTGGAAATATGCTGGGCAAATACACCACCAAAATTGAATACAGCCAAGCCGCAATAGTGCCTATGGCGATTAACGTGTCCATATTGGCATGGCCAGATTTTAGCGCCTTGAAACCACTCTTATAAAAATGCTCGCCGGTCATTAGCATGGTCACTAGTGTCAACCAACCAATGGCCCGCATGATCAGAGGGTTGCTAATGTCCATGGCAAACAACATTAATACCAAACCCAAACCCACACCAAAACTCGCGTACCAGGCACGGCGCTTCAATAACTGACCTAGCTCTTTGGCTTGCTGGGCTTCTGCAAACGCAGGGTCTTCAATAATTTGCGCATCGTAACCCGCACCCCGTACCGCTTTAATGAGTTCGAGTGCCTCGCCCCCACTCACTTCTGCCGTGCGACTAGCAAAATTGACTTGGGCAGCTTCAACTCCTGGGGTTTGGTTCAAGGCTTTTTCAATACGCCCCACGCACCCTGCACAAGTTACACCTGATAAGGTTAACTGTGTGAGTTGGTTTTGTACGGTATTACTCATGATCTTCAATCTCTTTAGCTGGCATTTGCCAGTCTTCAATTAGATGGCAAATATGATGCCCATCGGGCACGCCATCGGGCATGCTTTGCCACTGTTCTAAGGCTAACTGCATACGTGCCATTTGTTCTTCTAAAAGGCGTATTTTTGCCGCCACTAAAGGCACCCGTTGGCGTAGCATATCCCTCACCATAGGGCACGGCGAGTCGCCTTGGGTTGTATGGTGCAAGATGGCGCCTATATCCTTCAAACTAAACCCCAATGAACGAGAATGGCTAATAAAAGCCAGCCGTTGCACTGCGTTTTGGTCAAATAACTGATAGCCGTTATGTGGGTCCCGCTGAGCTTCCAGCAACCCCAAGCGGCTATAATAGCGCACAGTTTCGGCAGTCACCTTTGCTGTTTTGGCAAGTTGGCTTACGGTTTTCATGGGCAGTATCCTAGGATGACTCAAGCTAACGCGGTTAAGACCTTTAGTATAAAACCCAAGTGTTACACACAGGTCAAGCCCAAGCTATTGGACCATGGACCAATAGCCAATTAGGGATGGTTAAGTGAATACAAATATTCGGCAACCGCCTCGATGTCTTCTGGGGTCATTTTTCCGGTCGTGTTTTCAAGCACGTGGCTCATACTGCCGCCCAAAAAATCGCCATCGGGCGTCATGCCTAACTCCAATGCAAAACTAATATCCTCTAACGGCCATCCCCCAAAATCGGTCTGCGCCACGTCCAGAAGAGCAGGTACATTTTCACCGTCGGGCCCATCCAGGTTGCCGATCATGCCTACATCACCCTGCAAGCCTCCGATGATGTTTCTGGGAGTGTGGCATTGTGCACAGTGACCAGGGCCATTGACTAGGTAGCTGCCTCGATTCCAACCGGAACTTTGTTGCGGGTCTGGAGCCCACGGTTGACTGACGTTAAGGATTTTCCACATTCCCAGTAAACCACGCTGATTAAAAGGAAATTTCAATACGTGCTCCAAGGTCGGTTTAGCCACGGGTTCTTGTGCATCCAAATACGCTTTGAGGTCAATTAAGTCCTGCGTAGGCATATTAATATATGAGGTATAGGGAAACGCAGGATAATAATGCTCACCACTGGGGCTCACGCCTTGACGCATGGCCGTTATAAATTCTGCATTGCTCCAGCCACCAATACCGTACTGAGGATCAGGGCTGATATTAGGACCGTAGAAAGTGCCAAATGGCGTGACTAGTTCCACTGCGCCTGCCAAGGGTTGGTCCTGAGTATGACACGATGCACATCCCCCAATGTTAAATACATATTCACCACGAACCACCGACCCCGATTGTGCCGCAGCAACCACATGGGAGGCACATACAACCATTAGCAAAGCCCAATATCGATTCATAACCACCCTGCTATTTCTTCTGGCGGTAGTCTTGGTGGCAGGCTTTGCAGCTGCCGCCTAACTTGGCAAATTGTTTCTTCAAGGGGCGCAACTCGCTCCCTTGTTGGGCCATATCAACCAACCCTTGTGCCGTGGTTTTTGTACGCTGCGCTAAAGTGACAAAGTCATCCCACTGCTGCCAAATGAGCAGTTTGGATTCACTGTTGCCTTGCTTTGACCCTACGGGGAATAGATCGGCCAGCATCGCACTGTGGCCTACAATGGTTTCACCACTATCTATGAACAGCTGAGGCTCGTAGGCCTGCTTACCTTTCACTATCTTGGCCATCGCCTTCATGGCATCGGCCATATCTGACATGGCGTCCATGCGGGTTTTAACCACGCCACTGGCGCCATCGTGGGCACTTACACTCGCGGCGCTGGCAAGGCCAAACAACATCAAGGCTAGGGCCATATACTGTTTTATAGTATGTATCATCATTACCATCTCTTTGTTGTGTCTCGAGTTTACTGCCTCAACATGAGGCCTTATTACATTTTGTGAGCCATGGTCTCAATACCATTTTGCTGCTGCACTTCTCTAATAAATTTCAACAAGAATACCATGTCACCAAAGGCAACTTGTGGTTGTGGCGGCATATCACCAAACTGCCAGTGATGTTGCCTTACGCCGTTACGCACTGCACGGATAAAAGAGTCATTGGCATGGTGACCAGGATTATAGATGTTGTGTATTAATGGCGGCCCGCCAATGCCACCGGCGGCATCAACACCATGGCATGCTGCACAGTTGGTGTTAAATACCACTTGGCCTTTGCTGGCTATAGAGGATAAGTCACCTACCTTAACATTCACATGGTTGGTGTTATGAGCCGCGTAAAGTGGGTTGGCCAGTATAAAGGTGGTGAGTAGGAGAATGATGGTTTTGAAGCTGTTATTCATTGAAGGCCCTAAATAGTAGTCTAGTATTTTTGCTTGGTTTTGTGGCGTGTATGGCTGTATATCAGCAAACTAGACTTGTTTAGGAGGTTTGGTCGTTAAGGCTTGTATATGTACTTTACTAATAAATCGATAATCGAAATTAGGTGCAGGCAGACCAGTAAGACCAATGGCTGAATAGCCACTGATCATGGAAATCATGTTTAAGTGGCATTGGAAATGGCTAAAAAAATCGCCCCCAGCATCCATACCTTCACATGTTTGCTCCATTTGCATGTGACATGTTTGTACATCCATCATGGCATGACTGTTGTGATGGTCCGGAATATTGGCACCGGCATAGCTTTTACCCGCCGACAAAAGCAGCAAACATAGGGCCAATGATGTTATAAAAATGCGAGCCATATAAGGTTTAAGATACAATCAAGCGTGTGTGAGTTCGATAGTACATCAATAACGCGCCACACCACTAACTTAGATTGGTAAATTAACAGTAAAGGAGCCATCATCGTGACCGCACCCGAACACACTAAAAAGCTATTAATCACCGGCGCCAATCGTGGCATTGGCCTGCAACTCACACAGCAATATTTAGCCAATGGCTGGCGCGTGTATGCCACCTATCGTCAACACACTGGCGCTGAACTTGCAGCCCTAGACTGCGACAAACTCACCCTGCTGCCACTTGACGTGACCAATGACAAGAGTATCGCTGAGCTACAACAATGCCTTATTGGTGTTGAATTAGACCTGATCATCAACAACGCGGGTGTATTTGGACCACGAGATCAGTCTTTGGGCACCATCACCCGTGAGCAATGGCTAGAGGTGTTGAACGTTAACAGTATTGCCCCGCTTATGCTCGCCCAAGCCCTGTATGCCAACTTAGTGGCCAGCAAAGGCACCTTTGCTATCGTCAGTTCAAAAGTGGGTAGTATCGAAGACAATCAAGGCGGTTCTTTATACCTATACCGGTCATCCAAAACCGCCGTTAACCAAGTGGTTAAAAGCCTATCTATCGACCTTGCTGAACAAGGTATTACCGTCGTTGCGCTGCACCCTGGCTGGGTGAGAACAGACATGGGTGGCCCCAATGGTCTCATCGACACCCACACCAGTGTGAATGGGTTGCGGCAGGTATTGGGCAGTCTGACCTACTCTGATACGGGCCGATTCATTAATTATGACGGCACAGAAATACCTTGGTAAGGCTCATATTTTGAGCAACTTTTGAATTAACTTCTATGCTTATCTCCAGTTAACTAATTAGAGGTCAGCATATGAGCACGAAAGCGGAAGCGCAACACCAGCAAAATCAACACTATGATGATGAGATAGACCTAAAAGATCTAATTGTCCCCCTGTGGCGTGCCAAATTCTTTATCCTCTTAATGGGTAGTTTGGTCACCATGAGTTTGGTGGTGTTTTATCTTGGAGGTTTTGTATTGCAAAGTAGCCATGCTACTTTGCAACTACAGTTTAATTTTAAAGGCGTAGAAACGGGTAAATTCCCCAATGGAGCCAATTTTTCCCCTTTGGAACTCATTTCCACGCCGGTGTTGGCGCAAGTGTATCAGCAGCTCAAAAAACCTAGCTTCAGCTATTCCGACCTTCAGGCAGCGGTCACGCTCGCACCCAATTTTGTTGGTACAGAATCCATTGAAAAAGTTGTCATAAGCCTGATAGCTAAAGATAAAGGGTTGTCGGTAGATGACTTTAATACTGCTATAGATAAATACACCCAAGTCCTGTCATCCAGATCTAAAACCCACGTCAGCTTGTCCCTAGATCTCGCCCTAGTGTCTGGCAATTTTGCCACAGCCCAATCTATTCTTACAAACATTCCAGCGGCATGGGCTCAGCAAGCACTGCAAGATCGTGGTGTTTTAGCCACTTCCACCCAGCCTTTAAGTCGCTCCCTTTCGACTCACTTGTCTGAGGACCTGCTGGTCAAAATTAATCTGTTATCAGACGCCCATTTATTGTTAAGCCAGCAGACTGAGATCCTTAAAAAGGCTCAGTTTAGCTCCATTACCGACCCCGAAACTGACCGTACAATGACCGATGTAGCGCACCTTTTGAGTGTTGAAGGCAAGTATAAAATCGCCATCCTTAAAGAAATGATTATCAAGTCTGGTGCTGGCGTAGACAGCCTCGATTGGTATCACAACTTTAGAGCAGCCCGACTCGGCAAGTTACGGCGTGAAAGTAATCGGCTAGTACGTATGGTCGTAGTGTACGAAGATGCGCTGGCTCAATTCAGCCAAGCAAAGGACGCTACGCAGAACCCGCGAACTTCAATGGCAAACAGTCAATCATCGGAACAAATATATGCACCACAATTGAGTGACGGGTTGATTAACTCATTACTAGAACTAGGATCATCAATGTCTGACCCGGCCTTCCGAAAACAGCTGATTGAAAGAAAAATTGATATTTCTTCGCAGCTGCAAAGCATTCTCTCAGAGATTGAGTTTTATCAAACCCCGGCCGATGATGGCAGTTTTTCCAATCTCGACACCCAGCGTATTGAAAAATCAATTGCAGCTTCCAACGATATGCTGTTTGACCTCAACCGTTCGCTGGTTAATATCAGCTCCATAGTTAACCAGCAGTATCTAGGTGACAACGGCCAACTTTATAATTTATTAGGTTCGGTATTACAACAAGACACCAGTAACATGACCTCTAACATACAGCTAAAGCTAATATTAGGATTTATACTTGGTTGCTTTATCGCTGTATTGGCCATATTTATACGGCGAGTAATTAGCAGTGACTTAATCACTGCAACGGTCAAAAATAAAATAAGTGCCTAGCACAATTGGCGCTGTTATGGTTAAGTGTTATGCTCGTGCTCATTGTTGAATTGCTAAATACAGGCATTGAGGCGGCTATTAACCGCCACGGTATGGAAATGCATCAGTGGTCTGGCATTGCTAAAGACGTTGCTTCTGCGGCAGTTTTATTAGCTCTGCTTCAGTGTGCTATGGTTTGGTTAGTGATCGGTTTGGCATGATGAAATAAATGAGTAATTTATTAACATTACTACAATAAAACATTGAGGAATTAGTGCTTGGTCAATAGATATATTTTTTGTATGAAGTGGGGTACCCTTTATAGTGCTGATTACGTCAATAGACTGTACGCCATGGTAAGTCGTCATTTATCCCTCGATTTTAACATGGTTTGTTTTACCGATGACCCTACTGGCATAATACCCGATATCGATTGTTATCCAATTCCAGCAATGGATATACGCACCGATACACCAGAAAGGATGTGGAAAAAATTATCTACTTTCAAAGCTGACTTATATGGCTTGCAAGGCACTGCATTATTCTTGGATTTAGATATCGTTATTGTAGCCAGCATTGATGATTTTTTTACCTACCCTGGTGACTTTGTCATCATCAAAGATCACAGTTGGAGATGCTGGAGAATAACCGGCAACTCTTCTGTATATAGGTTTGAAATTGGTCAACATGGATATGTTTTTGATGAGTTTATTGCTACATTTGATGCTGTTATTAAATGCCATAGAAACGAACAAGAGTATTTAACTCAGACCATCAATCAAAAAATAGGGATTCAATACTGGCCAAAAGCCTGGTGTCCAAGTTTTAAATATGATTGTGTGTCTAGATTTCCTTTGGCATTTTGGAAAGTTCCACAAATTACGATGGGAGCTAAAATTATCATCTTTCATGGTGAAATCAATCCCCATAAAGCTATTCATGGTGGCCAAGGTAAGTGGTATCGCTATGTAAGGGCAGCTCCCTGGGTAAAAGAATATTGGCATTGATACATACGGCTAACACTAACCCTAATATTTCATGAATAAATAGTCGACCATGAAAAATACCTATTCCATTGAAATAAAAGTATAAATAGACTCAATCCTATGAATATTTTGATCAGGAAACAGGAATATAGGGGCATTTTTCAGGGCCGACTACTAGTGACTCCCGCCCCAGTCTTGCATGAAAAGTCCAAGCAAGAGACTTAAGAATAGAAATATTGATGTGCTAAAAATAACAAAATATGCTGTCTTACGGCTCTACAACATGATGGTGTATATGATTTTGCCCTTTGGCTTAATGGGTCATCTACTGCTGGTATGGCGGCGGCCCGAATTTCGTCAAGGTTTTTGGCAACGCTATGGTATACTCAAACCGATGTTTGGGCAGCCTATACTAATACATGCAGCCTCAGTGGGTGAACTCAATGCCATTGCCCCACTGGTACAACAGTTACGACTTGACTGGCCAGTGTTGGTCACTACCACCTCAGTGACCGGGGCTGCCAGATTTAAGCAATTATTTACTGACATGCCCCAAGTTGAACACCGCTTTTTACCCTTCGACATTGGCTTTGCTAACCGCAGACTACTTAAACGCATACAGCCCCGCGCCCTACTCCTAGTAGAAACCGAATTATGGCCCGGTTTAATCGCCGCCTGCCACCAGCGTTCCATACCCGTATGGTTAATCAATGGCCGTTGATCCCAACGATCAGCACGACGCTATGGACATTTTTACCCTTTAATAGCCCCCATGTTACAGCAACTGGATACCTTACTGCTGCAAGATCACGCCAGCGCCCGACGCTTTACACTATTGGGAGCTGCTCCCGAACGGATAAAAGTGGTGGGCAATTTAAAGTATGATGTCGTCATTCCACCACCCCAGCAACTTGATAAGATTCAACACTCACAACTTGATCAAGGGTATTGTTTGGTGTGCGGTAGTACCCGCCCAGGCGAAGAATCCATATTACTGCAAGCCTGGGCTCAACTGCCGGATACCATAAGCGGCACCCTAGTACTCGTACCCCGCCACCCACAACGATTTACCGAAGTAGCTGACTTATGTGATCATAGCGGTTTACCCTGGAGTCGGATTAGCGACCCTGAAATAACGCCAATAACCCAAGGGCGACGCCTCATCTTAGTTGATGCCATGGGCCTGTTGCTGGACCTTTATCGCTTGGCAGACTTGGTTTTTGTTGGCGGTAGTTTGGCTGACTATGGTGGTCATAATCCACTTGAAGCCGCCGCCCTGAGTAAAGCGGTATTAATGGGACCCTATTGCTACAATAATGCCCAAGTATGCAGTCAATTGGAAGCCGTTGGCGGATTACAAATCACCACCGCTAGACACGTATGCCTTAACTTACAAACTTTATTGTTGGATCCAGCTTTATGTCAACGTATGGGCCAGGCCGGCTATCACTTGGTGCAACAACAAAAAGGTACTCTGGCTCGCCACCTACAACACATTCGTGACCAATTCTACATCCAACATCGTAATACTAAAGTAACATGATGTTACACTTTCTGGGTGAGTTAGTTTTTGTCATTGAGACCAATCACTACCGATGGACCCGGTGTATAAAACATTTGTTACAGACAACCTGTGCCAAAGTCTCCAGGTGTAAACGAGGCCGACTGGCCAAATCAACGGTACATAACCTTTGGGATCGGCTTAGAAAGCATGAAAGGGCTGTATTGCTGTTTGCGTAGGAGCCTCATATTTCGTTCATCAATAATCGCGCAGCACGGGATCTGAGAATGGCCAAGGTGAAACAAAAGGTTTCAGGCTGCTTGCGCACCGAGTTCTATACCAAAGCCTATTGCCGCATTTCAAGTTATTTACAAACCATGAAAAACAAGGGGTACAGCCCTCTTATTGCGATTCAAATGACGCTTGATGGAACATGGAGGGAGCAGTTACCATTTATACTTTTATTTCAATGGGATAGACATTTCTCATGGCCGACTAACTACCGAGTTCATCAAGTGATCCTGGCTGCAAAACTCATCGGTATAGACTACAAAAATCTCGCGGTTTTAGCGGTTGATAAGCTGGTTGACCCACTGATGTACACTATGCATCAGGGTGGGTTTAAGTTGTTCTTGTGGCTTGGGGTCACGGGGTGGTAAATAAGTATTGACCGGTTCATAACCTAATTCGGGCAACAATGGCTTACCACCTTTTGTTGCAAGGCAAAACGCGGTTGTGGCGCGCCCTGCACCATAACCGCTTCTGTAAACATTGCTAAAGGTCTAACCCATAGGCCTTGCTCACCATATAAGGCACGGTACAGCACCAGCACTTCTTCTGTTTCTGAGTGCTGTACCGTGTCTATTACTTCATACTGAGCGCCTTTATAATGGCGGTACAAGCCTGCTTTTATCATCATATTTACCGTGGTTTGACTCTAGCCCTTAAGAAGTAGGTACAATACCCTTATCTTGTTTCTTTGCAATGTTTCATTATGACCATCAAAGTAGGTATTAACGGTTGCGGCCGTATGGGTCGCCTTATCTTGCGCGCGGCGTGGAATTGGCCAGAATTTGAGTTTGTTCAGCTTAATGATCCTGCTGGCGATGCGGCCACTACGGCCCACTTACTCAAATTTGATTCTATTCATGGCACTTGGTCGGCTGACATTGAAGGCCACGAAAATACTGTTTCAATTAACGGCAAGGCCTTAGCCTATAGCCAAAATACCAGCACCCAAGCAACCAACTGGAGTGAGTGCCATCTGGTGATCGAGGCCAGTGGTAAAATCAAAACCAAAGCCTTATTACACGCCTATTTGGACCAGGGTGTTAAGCGGGTATTAGTCACCGCACCGGTAAAACAAGAAGGCGTGTTGGACCTTGTAGTGGGGGTTAATCACCATCTGTACCAGCCGCAACTACATCAATTAGTCACGGCCGCTTCTTGCACCACTAACTGTTTAGCGCCCGTGGTTAAAGTCTTGCATGAAACCCTTGGTATTCGCCATGGCTGTATGACCACCATTCATGACATCACCAACACTCAGACCATATTAGACGCCCACCATTCAGACTTACGCCGCTCGCGCGCCTGTGGCATGAGCCTAATCCCTACTACCACAGGTTCTGCTTCCGCTATCACCCATATTTTTCCAGACTTAAAGGGAAAACTCAATGGCCATGCCGTGCGCGTGCCATTGGCTAACGCTTCACTCACCGACTGTGTGTTTGAAATGCAGCGGCAAACCTCGGTCGAAGAAATCAATCAGCTTCTTAAAACCGCTTCTGAGTCTGGACCATTAAAAGACATCCTTGGATTTGAAGCGCGGCCTCTGGTGTCTATCGATTACCGCACCGATCCACGCTCTTGTATTGTTGATGCCCTATCGACCATGGTCATCAACGGCACTCAAGTAAAGCTCTACCTTTGGTATGACAACGAATGGGGCTACGTTAACCGTGCCGCAGAATTAGCCCGCTATATGTGCGCCGACGATCATTGATGCCTGAACTAAGCTCACCTAGGTTGCGTCCCTCTCATTTACGTCAATATGCCCTCATCACCGGTAATTATTGGGCCTTTACCCTCACCGACGGCGCCTTACGCATGTTGGTGGTATTGCATTTCCACAGTTTAGGGTATGACGCTTTACAAATTGCTTTGATGTTTTTGTTTTACGAGCTGTTTGGTGTGATCACCAATTTGCTCGGTGGCTATCTTGGTGCGCGCATCGGCCTTAACCGCACCATGAATATTGGTTTAGGTTTACAGTTAGTCGCTTTAAGTATGTTACTGGTGAGCCCGCACCTTCTCACAGTGGCTTGGGTCATGGCGGCTCAAGCAATTTCTGGTATAGCCAAAGACCTTAATAAAATGAGCGCAAAGAGCGCCGTAAAATTACTAGCACCCACAGGCGAGGACGCCAGCCTATATCGCTGGGTGGCATTACTTACCGGCTCCAAAAATGCCTTAAAAGGCGTTGGATTCTTTCTAGGCGGCGCACTATTAAATGGTTTTGGTTTTTTTACCAGCGTGCTCATCATGCTGCTAGGGCTAGCCGGGGTTTGGCTACTGAGTTTGGTACTGCTTAAAACCGACTTAGGGCGCGCAACAAATAAACCTAAGGTGACTCATCTATGGTCCAAAAGCCCCGCCATCAACAACCTCAGCATGGCGCGCTTGTTTCTTTTTTCTGCTCGTGACGTGTGGTTTGTAGTCGCACTACCGGTGTATTTGGCCCAGCAGTTAGCGTGGCAATACTGGCAGGTGGGGGCTTATTTAGCGCTATGGATTATAGGCTACGGCTTGGTCCAAGCACTCACGCCAAAATTAACCCAGCGCTTATACGCTGCCAACGTCACGGCACGCCATAGTTTATCGTGGGTCCTGTTGCTGACGACGACCACCTTGCTCATTGCCAGTGGCCTTGCCCTCGATCTCAACAACGCCTGGGTATTGATGCTTGGCTTGGCTTGTTTTGGTCTAGTGTTCGCCGTTAATTCAGCAATCCATAGCTATTTAATTGTTAACCTAGCCCATGTAGATCGGGTGTCCTTGGACCTGGGTTATTATTATATGGCCAATGCCGCCGGACGCCTGCTAGGCACCGTGTTGTCTGGCTGGGTGTTTATACATTTTGGGTTTATCTGGTGTTTATTGTGTTCTGCACTATTATTAATGGCATCCGCATTGTTTATGCGCCGACTAGCCCTCATTAAACACTAACTCACATACCCATTATCCACCGACTTACTTAGGAGCATAAAATGCATACAGGAATTTCAGTACCCCAAGTCACCTTTAAAACCCGCGTACGCGATGCAAGTATCGGCGGCGATAACCCGTTTCGCTGGCAAGACCTCACCACCGATGACATTTTTAAAGACAAAAAGGTCGTCGTTTTTTCGCTTCCAGGTGCGTTTACCCCCACCTGCAGCACTTTTCAGGTACCCGGTTTTGAAGCTGCCTACGAAGAATTCAAGCAGCTAGGCGTAGACGAAGTTTATGTATTGTCGGTTAACGACACCTTTGTGATGCGTAAATGGATGCTCGACCAAGACATTAAAAATATTAAATTTATCCCCGATGGCAATGGTGAGTTCACCCGCCAAATGGGGATGCTGGTAGACAAACACAACGTGGGTTTTGGACCCCGCTCATGGCGCTATGCCATGGTAGTTGATAATGGTGTGGTTGAGCATTGGTTAGAAGAACCCGGCCGTGAAGACAACCATGGTGCCGACCCCTTCTCTGTGAGCTCTGCAGAGTCTGTGCTAGCTGCAATTAAGTCCTAAACAAGGGTGTCAGGCTATGTATACAAAATACCCCTCTAGCATTTTGTATACAATTAGCATATACTCCGCCGCGTAATATCACTTGCATCCGCGTTATCTCAGCCACACTTCAAAATAAAGTGGCACGGTAAGGCACCAGCAGGTGCCGGGCATTGGTTATCTTACTTTAATTTAAGTAAAACCAATGTAGACCGAACAGAGGGTTACATCACTTCAATACCATCTCTGCCCCATTCAGTGCGGCTTAGGGAGTGACTTTGTTTACGCGCGGGCTTTGTGAATATTTGTGTTCATTGAGTCCTTAGATTTCTTTATTTTAGGATACTACGATGACCACTTTTACAGAACTGGCTCTTTCTAAACCAGTACTTTCTGCGATCACACGCATTGGCTACGAACAGCCTTCCCCCATTCAAGCCGCTGCTATTCCACACCTCTTGGAAGGCAGAGACATTTTAGGTACGGCGCAAACAGGCACAGGCAAAACAGCCGCCTTTGCACTACCTGCGCTATCGAACATCGACTTAAAAGTAGAAGCACCTCAGGTACTTGTATTGGCTCCAACTCGTGAGCTTGCTATTCAGGTTGCCGAAGCCTTCCAAAACTACGCTAGCGACATGCGTGGTTTCCACGTATTGCCTATCTACGGCGGCAGCAGCATGAGCGGCCAATTGCGTCAGCTACAACGTGGCGTACACGTGGTTGTTGGTACTCCAGGCCGAGTCATGGATCACTTGCGTCGTGGCACTTTAAAGCTAGACAAGCTAAAGACTGTCGTTTTAGACGAAGCCGACGAAATGCTACGCATGGGCTTTATCGACGACGTAACTTGGATTTTGGACCACACTCCACCAGAACGCCAAGTAGCACTCTTCTCGGCCACCATGCCGGCTGTTATTCGTAAGGTTGCAAATACTTACCTTAACAACCCAGAAGAAATTAAGATTGAAGCTAAAACAGCCACCGTAGACAGCGTTACTCAGCGTTATTGGAAAGCCGTTGGCACCAATAAGCTAGATGCCATGACGCGCATCTTAGAAGCAGAAGATTTTGATGGCGTTATCGTATTTGTACGCACCAAAACCTTAACTGTTGAACTGGCTGAAAAGCTAGAAGCGCGTGGCCATCGCGCTTCCGCTATTAACGGTGACATGTCTCAGCAATTACGTGAGCGCACCATAGAACATCTTAAGAAAAACAAGATCGATATTGTAGTCGCTACCGACGTTGCTGCCCGTGGTATTGACGTGGCTCGCGTAAGCCACGTGATTAACTACGACATTCCATACGACACCGAAGCTTACGTTCACCGTATTGGCCGTACCGGCCGTGCGGGCCGCTCTGGCAACGCCATTTTGTTTGTAGCGCCACGTGAGCGCAACATGCTTCGCTCTATCGAAAAAGCCACTCGTCAAGCCATTACCCCAATGGAATTGCCTAGCCGTGAGCAAGTACAAACACGTCGTATCGACCAATTTAAAGCCAGCATCGACAAAGCCCTTGAGCAGTCTGACCTAAGCATCTACAGCGACCTAGTTGAAGCGTTTGTGAAGGAACGAGAAATCGCCCCCGAGCAAGTGGCTGCAGCCTTGGCCTTTATGGCTCAGCAAGACCGCCCGTTAGTGATGGAAGAGCCACGCAAGCCTGAACGTCGTGATTCACGCGATGCTACACCTGGTTTTGGTGATGACGATCGCCCACGTCGTAAAGAGCGCAAAGAAGAAACCTTCACTGGTGAATCTATCGCCATGGAACGTTTCCGTATTGAAGTGGGCCATGACCACCAGGTTAAGCCAGGCGACATTGTTGGCGCTATTGCTAACGAAGCCGACCTAAGCAGTGCTTACATTGGCCGTATCAACTTGCTTGATGACCACTCTACCGTAGACCTACCTGCTGGCATGCCTGCAGAAATGTTGCAACTACTGAAGAAAGTACGCGTACGCAACCAGCCGCTAAATATTCAGTCGCAAGGTGCTGCTGATGACTTCGTTCCTGGCGCTAAGTCTCCTCGACCTAAGCGTAAAGGCCCACCTAACCGTGGTGGTGATCGTCCGCATAACCGCAAAGATAGCCGCAGTGATGGTGGCCGTCGCCGCTCATAGTACGATTAATCCTCAAAAAGGACGCCTAGGGCGTCCTTTTTTGTTTGGACTAATGTAAATCAGGGCAAGTTTTTTCGATAGCAACGAAACAGGTATTCGCCAGACAAGTTGGTCATGCGCCGAGGTTCCAATTCGTTAAAACCCAGCTTTTCTAACACTCTGCCAGAAGCCGGGTTGTCGATTCTATGCGCAGCCACTAGGCGATTTAAATTAAATTCTTGTGCCGCCAAAGCCAACATGAGCTGACCCGCCTCAGTGACATAACCTTGGTTCCAATAAGGCACACCCACCCAATAACCTAAATTGCCCTGTGCATTAAGCCCACTTGGTATTTGGTCCACACTAATTGCACCAATACATTGCTGGTCTTCACGCCTTATAATCGCTCTTATAATGGCGCTTTTTAGCCAATGCTGTGCCCCATGAGTCGCGATCCACATTGCGGCACCATTTTCGGGATAAGGATTAGGCAGATTGCCGGCCATAGTAACAATTTTAGGGTTCGCTACTAGAGCTTGCACGGCGGGCGCATCGCTCATTTCGAAGGGACGCAACAATAATCGTTGTTTTTTGGTGGTAACTGACATATTTTTTGTGGACGGGAAAGCGGTAAGGTTATTTTTACTTTACCACGACAGCCAAAGCAACATAAAATCAGCCCTTCATTATTACCGCAACCGAGAATCCTATGGCTACTATTAGCGTTGATCTAGACACCATTCAAGCGACCACAGCAAAAGCCCTTGAAGCCCATGGCGCAAAACCATGGATCGCTGACTCCGTAGCCCATGCAGTAAGAGTTGCTGAAGCCTACGGCAATAAAATTTGTGGTTTATTTTACCTACAAAGCTACTGCAGCCAACTTGAAGTAGGCCGCGTGAAAGGTGATGTTGAGCCAGAAGTACACCAGCCAAAACCTGCCAGCATAATGGTGGATGCCAAACTAGGCTTTGCCCAAGCGGCGTTTTCCCGTGGCCTAGACACAGCCCTTACTGCAGCCAAGACCAACGGCGTAGCCACTTTAGCTATTTGCCACTCTCACACTTGTACGTCTATGGGCTATTTTACCGAACAAATTGCTCGTGCAGGTTTTATTGCCATTGGCCTTACCAATGCTAAATCATGTGTATCGCCTCCAGGTGGCACTAAGGCGGTACTTGGCACCAATCCTATTGCCATGTCGGTACCAGACGGCCAAGGCGGCCTTGCCATGCAGTTTGACCAATCTACCAGCGCTATCGCTATTGGCAAAATCAATATGGCAGCCACAGCAGGCGAGAAAATTCCTTTGGGCTGGGGCGTCGACAGCGAAGGCCAAGCCACACAAGACCCTAACGCCGTGCTAAACGGTGGCTCATTAGTCTCCGCTGGAGGTTATAAGGGTTACGGTTTTGGTTTAATGGCAGAAATTCTTGCGGCGGCCTTTACTGGCGGCAGCACCAGTACGCAGCTAGACCCACTTAAAACGACCGAAGGAAAACCCCACGACCTTGGTCAATGCTACATTATCATTGACCCTACCAACGTGGCAGGTGATGTTTTTTGGGACAAGTTATCTACCATTTCAGATGCCGTCACCAGCCAGCCTGGAGCTCGGTTACCTGGGTCGCAAAAGGTGCTGCCCGAGGCAGTAGAGCTGGATGCCGATGTATGGCAAAGTGTCTTGAAGCTAGCTAATCACTAGCCTCCAATTACACTACTGTTTTTCAAAGCCGCCGATTCAGGGTACAATTCGGCCGTTAATAATCACATACCGAGTAGTCCTATGCCTAATATTAATATGCTTGTAGTAGAAGATGACTTGGTTAATCGCGAGATTATCTATGAATTTCTTACTTTTGGTGAAGTGCATATTGATCTTGCAGCAGACGGTTTGGAAGCGGTAGATAGTGTTAAAAACAAGGCTTACGACATTATCATTATGGACCTCATGATGCCTAATTTAGATGGCCTAGCCGCAACGCGAGCCATTCGTGCATTAAACACGAATGGCAGCGCCGAGGTGCCGATTATTGCCGCCACCGCGCGGGACCCTATTACCGAACTAGAACACTGGAAAGCCGCTGGCATTACCGATTATGTACACAAACCGTTTTCGGAAGATGAGTTGTGGAGCGTCATCAATACCTACGTGTAACCCCATCCAAGGCCCATACGCTCAAAAAGGGGCGGGGGCGATTTGTTGCACGGGCACACCCGTTACCGGGTGACTAAAGGCCAGCTTCCATGCGTGTAATTGTAATCTTGATGCTTGCTCAAAGGCTGCAGCATGCGCATAAAAACCACAACCACTAATGGGATGGCCCAGTTCCGCCATATGCACCCTAAGTTGGTGCGAGCGTCCGGTCACCGGTTTCAGTAAAACTTTTGTTTGTAAGCTTTCACCCCGACGTTCCAGCACCTCAAAATAGGTCAACGATGCCTTCCCTCGTTCATGGTCCACCATTTGTTTCGGGCGGTTTGGCCAGTCGCAACATAATGGCAAGTTCACCTCTCCCTCATTGCCTTGCACCAAACCATAAACCCAAGCCAAATACTGCTTTTGGGTTTGACGCTCTTGAAACTGCCGACTTAGGTGGGACAAATTGCCTTTACCACGTGCCAACACCATCACACCAGAGGTATCCATATCTAGCCGATGAACAATCAATGCATCTGGGTAATCTTGCTGCACACGGGTAATTAAACAATCTTTATTCAATGGGTGTTTGCCCGGCACAGACAACAAACCACTGGGTTTGTCGACTAATATAAGCGCCTCATCGACAAATAAAACGGTCACTTCCTGCAAGCACACAGGGACGATAAAGTCCTCACTCATGGTGCTGATCCGAGCGATACCCAGAATCCACTAACACTACCGTTCTAAGCCGGAGAAACACCAAAACAGCCACCACAAAGAGCGCCACTAAACCCGCCTCGAGCCACATGGAAGACACGCTCACAAAGCTAAAAATAGCGCTCAAGGCAACATTAAAGCTCACCAACACAAAAAAGATCATAAACCGTCGACGCCAACTTCGGTTCGTCGCTGGCAATAAATAAAAGGTGCCACATTGCGGACAACCATAGGCCTTAGCCGGATCCCGGTAGTTGTCGCACAGCTGATTACGGGCAGTAATTTTAAACTCGCAGTTAGGGCATTTATTGGCCATGATCGGCCTTCGCGGTCATACTAAACCCTTGACGCTGCGGCAAACCATCGGTGATTTGGTAATAGTCGGCCTTTTCTTCTACGTAAATGTGCTCCACAAGCTCTAGACCACTCGGTTGATCTATGGTGCCAGCAAAAATTGAAATCGTCGGTAAATCGGCTTTATCCCAGAATAAGTTGCCGCCACACTGTTGGCAGAACCCACGGCGAATACCCTTCGAAGAAGAAAACCATTTAAGCCCTTGTTCTTCTATTAACTCAAAATCTTGTCGTTTAGCAGAGGTTGCGGCCACATGGTGACCACTGGCCTTTTGGCATTGTCCACAATGGCATGCCACTACTGGGCGTAATGGCCCCGCAACTTGATATTTAACCGCGCCGCACAAGCAGCTGCCTGTTGCACTATTAGTCATGACTATTAACTCCTGGATAAACCACTGGAAACCAGTCTTTACGCATGACTTCACCACTATGTTGTACCAATCCATCAAACGGCGGCGAGGTGGGGCCGCCGCGGTCTACATAACGCACATCATCGCCCATAAAACGGGTAGAGAAGGCACGCCTGCGGCTGGTTAATGAGTTACCCGGTGCACCATGTACGGTTTTAAAGTTAAACAATACACAATCGCCTAGCGCTAACTCTGGCACTAAAATATTTTGGCTTTCATCAATGGCTGGCATGTCCATGTAATCGGCATCGTTGTTGTACCAAGGTTGGTTGCTAGACCAGCGTGTAGGGCGCACTAACTGGGGCCAGCGATGGGAACCTAATACCACTTGTAATGTGTTGGCTTGGGTGACGGGATCCAAGGGAATCCAATAACTCGCCGTTTGCTCACCATTCACACAGTAGTAGGGCATGTCTTGATGCCAAGGCGTCGGTTTTGCGGTACCGGGCTCTTTCACCAATATGTGTTCGTGGAATACTTGGATTTGTTTAGAACGGGTGGCCTCGGCGGCAATTTCGGCCGCCGGCGACTCATAAATCCAACGTTTAAATTCGTCGATCCGCTGCCAGTTGCAATAGTCTTCAAAAAAACGTCCTGCGTCACCCGTAGCAACATTCTCTCTGCCATGTTCACTGGGCTGCACCAGCACTTTATCAAAGCCTACGCGCAAACATTCAATCCAGGGTTTAAATACACCCTTGATGACTATGGCACCGTCACGCTCATAGTCTTGAATTTGAGATTCACTTAAATACATATTTAATTTCTTAATTTTTATGTGGATTACAAGCAACAAGCGCCGCCATCAAAGCTTTCAATTGAGGCCGAACTTGCCCACATTTATTGTCATCTAGCGCATAACCTTCACCATCCTGCATGTAAGTTGCTTGTGACAACTCTAACTGAAACGCATGAGTATGTTGTTCTGGTTGGCCGTGGCTGCGGGTAATATAACCGCCTTTAAAGCGGCCATTACTCACCTGTGTATAGCCCCCATTGGCCAGCGATTGCTCTACCGCTGCTAGTAACTCCGGTGCGCATGCCACGCCAGCATTGGTGCCTAAATTGAAATCAGGTAAAGTGCCGTCAAAAAACATGGGCACTTGGGCACGAATCGAGTGGGCATCAAACAAAATGGCATAACCAAAGCGTTGTTTCAAACGTGCTAGTTCGCGACTCAATTGCTGATGATAAGGCTGCCAAATCTGTTCGATACACGCCTGCTGGTGTTGCCTACTCACCTCAGCGCCGTCCTTAAACATGCAACCTTCGCTAAATAAAATATCAGGAAACAGTCCTGTGGTTTTCGTTGCGTATAACGGCTTGTTGTCTTCGGGACGGTTAAGGTCAATCACATAACGTGAATAGTTCGCCTTCAATACGCCGACCTTTAGTTCGGCCAAAAAATCGTACACTTCTGGAATATACCAATCGGTATCGGGCAACTCCAGCGCCTCTGGCGTTAAGCAATCGGCCACGGCTTGCGTTAACCGCAAACCAGAATGGGGCATGCTCACTAACACTGGCGTGTCGCCCTGCACAAAATCAAATGGTTTAGAAATGCTCATAGTGAAAAACCCGACACTTGTATGGCTAGGGTGGCCCAAAAGGTTAATCCTAGCAAGCTGGTTAAGGTTTGCAAAGTAATAATGTCGGCCATGAGTTTAGCGTTACCACCCATCTGCTGCACAAACGGATAGGCTGAAACAGCGGTAGGCAAAGCCCCAAAAACCACCAAACATACGGTCGCCAAAGGTGGCAAATTAAGCCATAAGGCACCCGCCAATAACGTCGCAGGAAAGACGATCAATTTACTCACTAAAGCCGCACTTAGGGCTGGCCAATTGCCTTTTAGTGCTCTGATTTTAAGGCTCGCACCTACACTGAGTAGCAACAAAGGTAACGCCGCTCGGCTTACCAAGGCCATGGTTTGATCAAGTATAGTCGGGATAGAAAAGCCGGTAAAATTAATCAACAAACCGATCGCTACGGCAATCAGCATGGGGTTGCGTAACAACTCTTTAAGAATCAATTTGGCGGCCGTTTGAGTGTGTTGTTTACGCACTAACAAGGTCATGGAAAACACGGAAAGTAAGTTAGTGGGTGGCACCAATACGGCAATAATAAGGACACCCATTTCTTGTCCCGGCAGGCCCAACATGTCGAACAATACCGCTAAACCAATAAAGCCATTGTGGCGTATGCCGCCTTGGGCAATGGATGAGGTGGATGCTCCGTCTAGGCCTAACCATCGTGACACCAGCAAACTATAAATCAACACTACCAGCAAACCTACCATCAGTATGGCAAGCAAAGGTAAAAATAATGTGGCACCAATGGTGGCGTTAGCTAAGGTACGTACAATCAATATGGGAAACAAAACCCAATACGACAGCTTGGACACACTTTGCCAAAAACTGGCGTCTATAAGAAGCTTTTTAGACAGGCCGTAGCCCAATAACATCACCAATAGAATGGCGGTAACGACGGAAACAATCATGTCCATTAAAAGTCCCAGTATGACGAAGGAAAGGCCGTATCATACCAGCATCCAAGCCAGTTAAAGAAGGGTAGGTATTTAATCTAAGGCAATCGGTTTGGCCGATTGTTCGCCATTACTGTTAAGAAATGTTAGACCCGCTATGTCCAAAATAGTCACTTCTTTGCCTTCCACCTTAATCACGCTTCGTTGTTGTAGTTTAGTTAAGGTGCGGCTTACGGTCTCGACCGCTAAGCCCAAGTAATTACCAATATCAACACGCAACATGGTTAAACGAAATTGGGTGTCAGAAAAACCCAAACGCTTAAAACGATGGGACAAGCGAAGTAAAAAGCTGCCTAGTTTTTCTTCGGCAGACGTCTTGGCCAAGACCAACATCATATTTTGTTCGTCGGCAATTTCTTGACTCATACGGCACATTAGTTGGCGCCTAAGCTCGGGCAACATGGCCGACAACTCATCTAGCTTAGCAAATGGGATTTCGCACACGCTCACCGTTTCTAGAGCCATTGCGGTGCCTAGATATGCCTTTTCGTGAAGACCATTAAGACCCAACAATTCTCCGGGAAAGTAAAAGCCTGTAATTTGCTCTGCACCATTAGCATTAACCACAGTTGTTTTTACCATGCCCGCTCGCACTGCATAAATGGAGCTAAAAGCATCACCTTGACGGAAGATAGACTCCCCACGCTGATAGGGTGAACTCTTTTTAATGATGCCGCCCAAACGGTTCATTTCGAGCTGCGTCAGTGCCCACATACTGGATAAACCACAGTTGCCACAGGACTGAATACTCATCGGTGCATTCATCGCATTTCTCCAAAAAATTAATCAAGGCTATTGGCAAAAGCCAACTCATGCCGGTCGCCTTTAGCGCTTGATACAATTCAATTTATTATATGAGATTATGCTAACAATATGCAGCCTTGGAACTATTGATCTGGATCAATGTTCTACTTGATCCAGATCAGAAACGCCTTAGCCCAACTGCTTAAGCCGTGCGTCATGCTTATTAAGCAGCTCACCTACACCCCAGTTAGTTTCCTTTTGCACGCGCATGATGCCAACCAAGTTTTTATCACGAATACGCTCTAGTTCACGAATAGAATGATGCCCCGATTGCTCATCAGACTGCTGCGCAATAGTGGTAATAAGCTCATCCGTAAGTTCTGGTACATCCATGAGTTTAGTCCAAGGCCACTCTAAACAAGGCCCAAACTGAGCAATAAAGTGCGCCATACCGGCTTCACCACCGGCAATACGATAGGTTTCAAACAAACCCATTTGCGCCCAGCGCAGACCAAAACCATAACGAATGGCATCGTCTATCTCTGTGGTGGTGGCAATGCCGTCTTTGATCATCCACAAACCTTCACGCCACACCGCTTCTAAAAAACGATCGGCAATATGTGCATCAATTTCTTTACGCACGTGCAAAGGCTTCATGCCCACGCCGGTTAACAAGTCTTTTGCCTGCTCAATAATGTCTGCACCATTCACTGGGCTAGGCACTAGCTCCACCAAAGGCAACAGATACACAGGATTAAAAGGATGCGCCACCATAATTTGCTCTGGTCGCAGGGCTTTTTCTTGTAGCTGGGACGGTTTAAACCCCGAAGTTGAAGACCCAATAATGGCAGCTTCTGGGCAAGCGGCTTGCACCTGAGCAAATACCGCGTGCTTAATGTCTAGGCGCTCTGGCACACTTTCTTGAATCCAACCGGCATTAGCCACGGCTGCTTCTAAGGTGTCACAAAAGGTAAGCTGACCTTCGGCCGGCATAGGTACATCAGATAACTGAGGTAACGAGGCACGGGCATTTTCTAATACCGCATCCAGCTTGCGTTGAGCGTCGGCCGCTGGATCGTATACGTTAACGTCCCAGCCGTGTAACAAAAAGCGCGCGACCCAACCACCACCAATCACACCACCGCCTATACAGGCTGCTGTTTTATTCATGATAAAGGTGCTCGTTTTTCAACTTGAATGAGTTCTCGTACTTGGGCCGGAGTCATTAAGGTAGACCCCATATTAGTGGCGATGGTGGCTGCTTTTTCCACCAACTGAGCGTTAGTTGCTAACACGCCCTTTTCTAACCATAGGTTATCTTCCAGTCCAACTCGAATATTGCCACCTGCCAACACCGCAGCCGCCACGTAGTTCATTTCGTTACGACCGATGGAAAAAGCCGACATAATCCAGTCTTTAGGTACGTTATTAACCATGGCCATAAAGGTATTGAGGTCATCTGGTGCACCCCAAGGGATTCCCATACATAGCTGCACCATCACTGGATCAGTAATTAAACCTTCGCTCACGAGTTGCTTGGCGAGCCATAAATGGCCCGTATCAAACGCTTCGATTTCGATGCGCGCACCCATGGCCGTCATTTTTTCCGCCATGGCACGTAACATACCCGGCGTGTTGGTCATCACGTAATCGGCTTCGGCAAAGTTCATGGTGCCGCAATCCAGGGTGCAAATTTCTGGCTGACACTGACGTACATGTTCAACGCGCTCACTGGCCCCTACCATATCGGTACCGGCCTCTTGGAGTGGCAGTGGGTTTTCGGCATCACCAAATACCATGTCACCACCCATACCGGCAGTAAGATTCAACACCACATCAACTTCGGCAGCACGAATACGCTCGGTGAGTTCTTTGTAGAGGTCTAAACGCCGGCTTGGCGTGCCTGTTTCTGGGTCGCGCACATGGCAATGCACCACGGCAGCACCGGCTTTAGCCGCATCAATAGCACTGTTAGCAATTTGCTCAGGGCTGCGTGGCACATGGGGAGAACGGTCTTGCGAACCACCCGATCCGGTGACTGCACAGGTGATAAATACGTTTTGGCTAGCTTGCAGTGGCATCGCTAAGCTCCTTAATTAGTTAACATCAATGACATGGCGCAATGATGGCACTGCGCCCAAGGGTTTTGTTGATTTTTTTAGAGCAATTATTAACCAATACCGAACAAAATGGACTTTGTGGTGATTTTTGGGTAGTACAGATTCTGGTCTAATTGGCGGTCCAACTTATGTATCCAAAGTTATCTATGGCCGTAAAAAACCGCTTGAGAGCGGCTAAAGCAGTTTTACCCTTGACCTGAGCCTAAAATATGGCAAAATACTGTACATATATACAGTATTTTGTGGTTTTATATGGCTCTTACACAGTTAAATCAGTTAGAACAACAACGTTTAGTGTGGCGTGCTCGGCAAGTGGTGGCGCCAGACCAGCGTCGTCAAAGCAGTTTTTATCCTGCCTTAGATAAACATCTACAAGGGGGATGGCCTCAGGCTGGGTTAGTGGAGCTCGCCTGTGGTTCTGCAGGTATTGGTGAAATACGTTTATTATTACCGTTATTGGCGCAGGCAAAACCCCGCTTACAGGTGTGGATTAACCCCCCCGCAGAACTTAATGGTCAAGCCCTAGCCCAGCATGGCATTAACCTTAGCCAAACCTTATTAGTACGCTGCCAAAACCCACAACATGCCCTTTGGAGTGCCGAGCAAAGCCTTACTAGTGGCTGCTGTAGCCATTTATTATTATGGGGGCCTAACCTCACCAGCACCCAGGCCAAACGTTTACAGGTGGCCGCCAAAGACAACCAAGTATTGATGTTTTGGTTACATAATCAACCTGCACCTAGTACCAGCGCTCTACCCATTAGTGTCCGCCTATCCCTAGCCCCACAAGCAACGGGATTAAGCCTGAAAATTTATAAATCCCAAGGCCAATGGCCACAACACCCCTGCCACATTAACATGCACACACTTTGGCCCAGTTTAGCTGCACAACCGCAGCCAGTAGCCAACAACATAGTGGTATTGCCGGCGCAGGCCCAATGACCTATGCAGTGGCTTTATGTGTATCTTCCCAGCCTGCAACTCGACAGCTTATTACATCAACAAGCCTATGATGAGGCCTGTGTCTTGGTGCACCAAAATCAGGTAGTGCAAGCCAATACCCAAGCCCGCCAACTTGGCATTACCCTAGGCACAGGCTTAGCGGCAGCCGCACTCTTATGCGCCCAACTTAAAGTCATTGCCTATGATCACAAGCATGAACAGCGCCTGTTGAGGCAATTAGCTCAACGCTTATACCAAACCAGTGCCACTTTGTACCTAGACCCGCCCCAAGGGTTGTTATTACAAACCAGCGACATGTTAAAGCTATATAAAGGTATAGCTGCATACTGGCAACGTTTACAACAACCCCTAATAGAGCGCGGGTTGCACTATCACTATGCCAGCGCCCATAGCCCATTAGCGGCCCAAGTATTAGCCCGGGCAGGCAATGACCGCTTGTTAAATAACACCCAAGAAGCCAACACCTTATTAGCCCAATTACCCATTCAACGGGTCGGTTTAGCTGCCAAACTAACCCAACAACTAGAACGGTTAGGGCTCAATACCTTAGGCCAAGCCCAAGCGTTACCACGATCTGCCTTAGGCCAGCGTTTGGGGCAAGAGTTAGTGACTTACCTGCAACAGCTAGACCATACCAAAGCCCCTGCAAAAACCAATTACCAACCCCCAGAGCGGTTTCGACAAGGTTTGGAATTACTCTACGACATTGAACTTAGCAGCGCCTTACGCTTTCCTTTAAGGCGTTTATTAGATGACCTAGAGGCGTTTTTAGCACCACGGAAATTACAAGCAGGCGGCCTAAACTTAAGTCTTCATTACCGTGAATTGCCCGCTGAAAAGGTGCATATCGGCTGTAGCGGCGGGGAATACCGTGCTCAAGTGTGGCTTAACCTTGCCATGCTGCACTTAGAGCAACTACAACTGCAGGCTCCCATTATTGCGATGCGCCTTAGCACCAGCGGGCAACATTCATGGGAGCCTTTATCCAACCAATTATTTGAACCTCAAGGCGGTAAACTCACGGCAGACCAGCTAATCAGCCGATTACAAAATAAACTGGGCAATCACGCCGTGCAGCAAGTATTTCTACGCGACGACCATCGCCCCGAACGTAGCTTTTATCAAGGGCTACCTAAAACCCATGCTGCCGCACCAAACGCCACCGTTTGCTTACGCCCGAGTTTATTGCTCACCATCCCCAAAGCCTTACACCATAAACCCAACCACCAATGGTGTGTCATGTCTGGCCCCGAGCGGATCCAAAGTGGTTGGTGGGACAACGTTAGCATTTGCCGCGATTATTTTATTGCCCGTAACCCCCTAGGTCAGGTGTGTTGGTTATTCCGCACCCCCACAGAAGAATGGTTTTTACATGGCTACTTTGCATAACCCCAAGGGGTCTATCGACGACGCCCCCATTCACTATGCCGAACTACATTGCTTAAGCAATTTTAGTTTTTTGCGTGCAGCCTCTCACCCGCAAGAGCTGATACAACAGGCAGACGATTTAGGTTATCAAGCATTAGCCCTAACCGATGAATGTTCTGTGGCGGGCGTAGTGCGCGCTTATCAGCACAAAAAAGAACACCAACTCAACATCAAACTAATTATTGGCAGCGAATTTGTGCTGCACCAAGAGCGCCTAGTGGTATTAGCACCTAACCGCCTGGCTTATAGTCAGCTGTGCCAACTCATTAGCTTAGCCAGAAGGCGTTGCGACAAAGGCAGTTACCAAGTTTCTATTGACGACTTCAAACCTTTAAGTGAATGCTTACTAATCTGGAACCCTCATCCAACTAGCACTCCTAAAGTGGGTGAAGCTTTAGGTGCAGAATTAAGAAAACACCATCGACAACGTCTGTGGGTGGGCTGTCATCGGCGTTTAAGCGCCCTCGACCAAAGCCTACAAACACACTGCCAAGCCATGGCCACAGCCTACGATTTACCCATAGTAGCGGTAGGTCAGGTGGTGATGCACAGCCCCGATCGGCAGATGTTACACGACACTCTAACCGCCATTCGCCTAGGATTACCGGTACACGCCTGTGGTTATGCCTTGCAAGCCAACCGTGAACGTAGCCTGCGGCCATTACCCAAAATCGCCAAACTCTACCCTGCTGCATGGCTTAAAGCCAGTGTGGAAATTGCCGAAAAATGTCACTTTTGTTTATCGGAACTGAGTTATCAGTACCCTGCAGAATTAGTGCCCCAAGGTTATGACGCCAACAGCTATTTACACCACTTAGTGGAACAAGGAAAGCGCATTCGCTTTCCTGCCGGAGTGCCCCACAAAATTGCCAAAATCATTGATAAAGAACTCACGCTAATCGCCTCGGAAGGTTACGCCCACTTTTTTCTTACCGTGTATGACTTGGTTCAATTTGCTAAAAGCCGACATATCCTCTACCAAGGCCGGGGTTCTTCGGCCAACTCGGTGGTGTGTTATTGCTTAGAAATCACCGCCGTTGATCCGCGCCAGATCGAGGTCTTATTTGAACGCTTTATCTCCAAAGAACGGGCCGAACCCCCCGATATTGACGTCGATTTTGAACATCAACGCCGCGAAGAAATCATTCAATACATCTACCAAAAATACGGTCGTCACCGCGCCGCCTTAGCCGCTACAGTGATCACCTACCGTTTTAAGAGCGCCGTGCGTGAAGTGGGCAAAGCCCTAGGCATTAACCTACCGCAATTAGAGCTGTTTATTAAAAACGTAGACCGCCGTGACCGTGACCAAAACTTGCGCGATCAACTACAAAGTTTAGTCCTTGATGGTGCAAGCCATGTGGGCCGCTGTTTTTTACAACTGATACAAACCTTACAAGGTTTTCCCCGCCACTTGTCACAACACGTGGGTGGTTTTGTTATTAGTGCAGGTCCCTTAAGCGACCTAGTGCCTATAGAAAATGCCGCCATGGCCGACCGCACGGTAATCCAATGGGACAAAGATGACCTAGAAAGCCTTGCCCTACTCAAAGTCGATGTACTGGCCTTAGGTATGCTCAGCGCCATCCGCAGGGCCTTGCACATGGTGCATCAACACCATGGCCGCAAACTCAGCTTGGCCGACATTACTCGTATGGACGATGACGCTAAGGTGTATGCCATGTTGCAACAAGGCGACAGTGTGGGTGTATTTCAGGTGGAATCCCGTGCTCAAATGAGCATGTTGCCACGTTTAAAACCCGCCTGTTTTTATGACCTTGTGATCCAAATTGCCATAGTGAGGCCAGGGCCTATTCAAGGCGACATGGTGCATCCTTTCTTACGCCGCCGGGCAGGCAAGGAGTCTGTAGACTACCCATCCAAAGAAGTGGAAGGAGTGTTAAAGCGCACTTTGGGAGTGCCCATTTTTCAAGAACAAGTAATTAAACTCGCTATGGTGGCCGCTGGTTTTAGTGGTGGCGAAGCCGACCGTTTACGCCGTACAATGGCCAGCTGGAAACGCCACGGCGAACTGGAACAATTTCACCATAAGCTAGTTGAAGGCATGGTGGCACGGGGTTATGACGTTGAATTCGCCGAACGTTTGTATCAACAAATTTTGGGGTTTGGCGAATATGGTTTCCCCGAATCTCACTCCGCTAGTTTTGCCGTATTAGCCTATGTCTCCGCATGGCTTAAATACCATTACCCTGCGGCCTTTTATTGTGCCATTCTCAACAGCCAACCTATGGGTTTTTATAGCGCCTCTCAATTAGTACAAGACGCCCGCCGCCATGGTTTGCAAGTATTACCTGTGTGTATTAACCAGAGCTATTGGGATCACAATTTAGAAGACACTTCGAGCGGGGAACTCGCCCTACGTTTAGGCTTTAGACAAGTGAAAGGCGCACATCAAAAGCACATGCAACAATTGCTCGAACAAAGGCCAACCGCAGGCTTTACAAATTTACCTCAGGTACAGGCATTACACTTAGCCAAAGGCCAACTGGAAGCCCTTGCTAGTGCTAATGCCTTACGTTGTTTTAGTGGCCACCGCTATCAAGCCCGCTGGCAGTTACTCGACAACCACCAAGATTTACCATTGCTGCGTGAAGTGCACGAAGCTCAGCCCCACCAATTGCCAGCACCGTCAAAATTAGACGCCCTCACAGAAGATTATGCCAGCCTACGCTTAAGTCTAGAACAACACCCCATTGCGCTACTGAGGCATAGCGGCCTACTCAAAGGTTGCAGCAGCGCTAGCCAATTGGCCCACAAGCCACACCAAACCTTAGTGACCGCCGCCGGTTTGGTCACGGGTAGGCAAAGGCCCGGCACTGCCTCGGGGGTCACTTTTATTACCCTAGAAGACGAAACAGGTAATACTAACCTAGTGGTTTGGCAAGGCACCTCTCGCGCCCAGCGCCAAGCCTATTTAAACGCCAAAATTTTAAAAGTAAAAGGTATTTTAGAACGCGACCCAGACAGCCAAGTGATCCACCTCATCGCTGGCAAACTCATCGACTGTAGCCACTTGTTAGAGCAACTCAAACTGAGTTCGAGAGATTTTCACTAACTACTTAGGGCGTTTGGCAGGAATACGTAAACTCTTGAGGGAACGTTTGATGGTTTTAAGATGCGCCTTGGCTTCTTCGCCCAGTTGCATAGTCACGCCTACGGCGAGCACGTCGATCACCACCATTTGGGTTATGCGTGACGACATAAGAGTATTGAGCTCTTTGTCTTCATCTAGATCGATGTATAACGGGATCTGAACCTGTTGCGCCAAGGGGGTATTACTGGGGCACAATGCAATCACGGTAGCGCCGGCATCCATAGCCAATTGTGTGGTGTGTAACAAGTCTTTGGTGCGGCCCGTCTGCGAGATCGCAATCACCACATCACCAGGCTGTAGCGTGACGGCTGCCATGGTTTGTAAATGGGGGTCTGAATAGGCTGCCGCCGACATATTAAGGCGGAAAAACTTATGCTGCGCGTCACTACAAATGGGCGCCGAAGCACCAAAGCCATAACAATCTACGCGTTTGGTTTGCGCTAAGGCGACAATCGCTTGCTCTAAGTTGGCGGCATCTAAATCGGACTTCACGCGCATGAGGTTACCCATGGTGGAGTCGAATATTTTTTCTTTAAACTCTTCTACCGAATCACGGCTGTCTAAACGAAACTGTTCGTAGGAGGTATTGGATGCTACAAACTGGGCCAGGGTAAGTTTAAAGCCTTGGAATCCATCAAACCCGATAGCACGACAAAATCGCACCACCGTAGGCTCACTCACACCCGCAGCGGCAGCCAAATCAACAATGCGCATTTGCACTACCTTGGCCCTATGCTCCAACACATAGTCAGCCACCTTGCGTTCAGACTTACGCAACTTTTCATGGGCTTGTTGTATGGTTTTGAACAGGTCTTGATTAGTTTTAGGCATTCACGCAGCCGCAGCAGTGGGGTAGTTGTTTTTATTCTACCCCATCCACTTAATGACTAGCTACTAGTGACTTAACTGTGACCCACTAATTGTCAAAATTGCAAAGATACATCCTTGTGACTAGACAGGCATGCCGACACTGTAGTGGCTAAATCATGAGACATACGCTCCTGCAAACGTAAGCCGATAGAGCTACTGATCGCTGCATCATAAGTAGCCAGCGCAGGTGCCAATTCCAAGGCAGCAGTTTGCCGCCATTGAACTTCATCATTAAGCAACGTCATGGCTTGTAAATGATAGGCCTTGGCTTTTTCTGGGTTGTACTTGCTACCCTTGAGCGCTCGTCGTGCCTTAGACAACTTAGACTTAACAGCACTCACGCCGGCAAAATAGCCCAACTGCCTCTCTTGCACTTTGATGGCGGCCATCGCCGTTTTGGCATCCATACTCTCTATAGCGTCCTCTAACACGGCTACTGCACCCACCATTGCAGCAAGCTCTGGTGCTTGCTGTATCCATAAACGTAACTGCACAATACCGTCGTAGGCTTCATCAACGTTACGTCGATATTGATTGCGAGACTGTTTCTCGGCTTTGTTCAAGGTCTCATAAATAGGCCGTTGGCTAGACCACTCCGATGGAATACTCGCCGTTAAACGTTGGCTTAATGATGCCAAATCAACAATACGTTGCTTCAACTCGGCCCGACGATCATCATTGAGGGCGATGTCGTCTAAACGCCTAAGTTGCAGCGCTGCATCTTCACTCAAACGTGTATTGCGTCGTACATGGGCTTGAAGCTCTCTTACTTGCTTGTGTAATGGCGCATAACTGACTTCAAAATCAGTCAACTGAGCCTTAGCCTGATGGATACCATTCACCTTCTCAAACGTTTGCCGCGCTTTGCTGAGACTGTCTTGCAACAAGTCGGCACTAGCGCTGGACAAATAGCTCACATCCACAGATGCCATGGTATCAATAGCCGCCATTAAACTGGCTTCTTGAATGCCATACAAGGTTAACACTTGCTCTTCTAAGCACGGCTGAATACGTGGATTCATAGGCGGTGGTGCGGATTCCGATGTTAGATAAGTACGGTTTGGTAAGTAGTTAACTAAACTGGGGAAGAAGCCGGTAATCACCAAAGCCAAAATTTGCAAACCAATAAACGGCACTACACCTTTATAAATAGACAGGGTTTTAACAGCTTTATCTGCCACCCCTCGTAAATAGAAGAGTGCAAAACCAAAGGGCGGCGTAAGGAACGAGGTTTGTATATTCAAACCAATCATTACACCTAACCATACGGCAGTGATGTTGGCACTGGGGTCGGCCATTAAAATAGGCGCCACAATGGGTACAACCACTACAGCAATTTCAATAAAATCTAAGAAAAAGCCTAAGATAAAGATGACGGTCATGACCACAAAGAACTGCATCCAAAAACCACCCGGCAGGCCGGTAAGCATGTCTTTGACTAATTCTTCACCACCAAAAGCACGAAACGCCGAGGTGAGCATGGCCGCGCCAATGAGGATAATAAACACCATGGAGGTTGTCTTGGCGGTTTCACCCATGACTTCATGGAGGATAGTGCCGTTTTTGAATACCCGCCAGCCACTCCAACTTAGGGCCACCAGTAACGCCGCCACAGCCACTAAACCAAGAGCCACCCCTATGCGGTCTTCATCGGTGTTGATACTTTTAATATTAAGATCAAAGTTGGCCACAATAAAACCTAGAGCAACCACCGACAAAATAGCGATGAACGCGGGCCAATAACGTCGCTCGTCACGGTGGTGCAAACGATACCCTGCCATCAACATGGCGCCCACCGCGCCCACCGCGCCCGCTTGGTTAACCGTAGCCACACCCATTAATATAGAACCCAAAACCACAAGAATAAGGCTCAAAGGCGGCAATAAACTCATCAACACTTTAACTAAAAACTGGCGATCATACGCCCCCGAATAGCCAATAGGAGGCGCGCTCTTGGGCCTTAAAAGGGCGGTAAATAAAATATATAACACATATAAAGCCACCAACAATATGCCGGGGATAAAAGCACCCATAAACATATCACCCGCGCTGGCCGATGTAATGTCCAATACCGATGGCATGGAAAATTCACCCGTAATTTCGCGATACGCAGCCTTACGCATGGCACTGGCTTGATCGGCAGCACTACTGAGCTGGTCTGCCAAGATGATCAATACAATGGAGGGCGGGATAATTTGACCTAAGGTACCGGACGCACAAATGGTGCCGGTGGCCAACGAATGGGAGTATTTATTACGTAACATGGCGGGTAGAGAGATCATACCCATGGCAATAACTGTGGCGCCAACTATGCCCGTTGTAGCCGCCAATAAGGCGCCCACCAATACCACAGAAATACCTAACCCACCTGGGACTGGGCCAAACAACTGGGCCATCGTCACCAGCAAGTCTTCGGCCACTTTGGAACGTTGCAACATAATGCCCATAAATATGAACAATGGAATGGCGATCAAGGTGTCCCGTTCCACGTTCCAGTACAGGCTTCTAAAGTTGGTGACACCGGCACTGAGCCACTGAACAGGGCCGCCTTCATGGAAATAGGCGTCTGGGTTATCGGCAAACACCCAACCGGCTAACGCGGCTAAACCAATGGCAATAATGGACGATCCGGGCAAAGAAAATGCCACCGGAAAACCGGACAAAAGCGCTGTGATCATCAGCAGGACTAAAATCCCTAAAAACAAAAGTTCCATAACGCAGAGTCCTAAGGGCTAGTCGCTGTTTCGCCACGTAGCACACCAAAGTGCTTGAGCAAATAACTTGAAAATTGAATAATCATAGAAAAAGCAAAAATGGCTAAGAAACCCACCATAATGTACTTTACATACATGCCATAGCCACTTTGAGACACTTCCACACTGAGCAGCGGACTATTAATACTGCTGGTTTTGTCCCACATGCCTAAGGTTAGGATGGTAAAACAAAGAGGTAGTCCCAGTAAACTTACGCCCAACACATTCACCCAAGACTGTGTGCGTGCCTTAAAATGGGTGTAGGCTACATCCACGCGAATATGGCCTTCAATGAGTAAGGTGTGGGCCGACGCAAACAAGAACAAGGCGGCATACCAAAAACGCACTAGGTCGCCCATAAACGCCTGCTCATAGGAAAATACAAAGCGGCTAATAACAATTAAAAATTCGGCCACAACCACCAGCAAGGTGAGCCAAACAAAACCTAAACCTTTACTACGTAGGGCGATAAAACAAGCCAATAGCATCAAAGGAAGATGTACGTAGGTACCACGAAATTGGGGTTTGCCTAGTTCGGAAGTAATCTCATCGCCCACCAGAGGCGCCAACAGGGATTCGATACGTAACAGAGACACCAGCATATCGACCATGCCGACCAACAGAACCATCCAAAAAGCCGCTTTAATACTGGTGGCGGCCCAATCGGAGACGCGATCTGCAAGCATTTTATAGCTTTGTCCCCGCAACCTAGACACATGTATTGCCGCCAACAATGGTGCAACGGCATAGCTCAATACCTGTAGCCAACCCAAACCTGCGGATGATTTTCCCGCAAGGGTATTCACTGCTCCTGGCCATAACGCCCAGAAGTTTAAAAAATTATTAAGCACAAAAATAACCGTGGCATAGACCACAGTAAAAGCAAGACTACGCAGTAGTAGGTCCTGCTTTAGAAAAGCGCTAGAAGATTGTTGCATGCTTAAAACCAAGACATAAGTACATAAACAGAAAAACCCACCCACAACAGAGTTGTGAGTGGGTGTAGGACCAGCGACAAAAAATTAACCGCCTAAGGCGCGGTTACGTTGTTGCAGATAGGCTTGGTCAGAAATTTCTGCCCATGCGCCGATATCCCTACGCGCTGTAGCAAAGCTCTTATGAATACGCGAAGCCAAGTCACTATGGGCTTGTACTTCGGCAAACACTTCTTCAGACGCTTCGGCAAAGCTATCGTAAATGTCATCATTGAACTGACGCAACTTAACACCTTGGTCATTGACTAAACGCTTCAGTGCCGCACCGTTTTTGGCATTGTACTCGGCCATCATAACGTCGTTTTCCATGGACGAAGCCGCTTCGATCATCACTTGATCTGACTTACTTAAGCCGTCCCACCACGTTTTATTCATGCCACAAGCCAACATTGCGCCTGGCTCATGCATGCCTGGGTAGTAGTAGTATTTAGCCGCTTCGTAGAACTTCATTAGCTCATCATTCCATGGTCCCACCCACTCAGTGGCATCAATGGCTCCAGAAATAAGGTTTTCATAAATCTGGCCGCCGGGTAATGATACAGGCGAACCGCCTAGCTTAGCCAATACGTCACCGCCAAGGCCTGGCATACGCATTTTTAAACCTTTAAGGTCATCTACGCTGTTGATTTCCTTACGGAACCAACCACCCATTTGCACACCGGTGTTACCACACATAAGGCCTTTTAAGCCGTAATCTGCGCCTAGCTCATCCCACAGTTCTTGGCCACCACCAAAACGGATCCAAGCGTTCATTTCGGTATAGGTTAAACCAAAGGGTACCGCGGTAAAGTAAGCCCAACCTGGGTGCTTACCTTTCCAGTAGTATTCGGCAGAATGGTACATTTGGGCATTACCAGAGGCGACTTCGTCAAATGAGTCAAAGGCCTTAACACGCTCGTTGGCTGCGTAGTAACTCACTTGTATGCGGCCGTCACTCATATCAATTAAACGCTGAGCAAAACGCTGAGCGCCTGTACCTAAACCCGGGAAATCTCGACCCCAAGTCGACACCATGGCAATTTCTACGCGTTCCTTAGCAATGGCAGGTGCGGCAATGGTAGACGCAGCGGCTGCGCCACCTAAACCCACCAAACCTTTCTTTAATATTTCTCTTCTTTCCATTTCCTGTACTCCAATATTGTTTTTATTGAGTTTAACCATGTCAAACTAGTTCAGGACTAACGATGTTATTTACCTCAGCTGTGGTTACAATAGGTGTTACTTAATAGCCCATTGCAGCCAACCGTTTGCCATAGCTCAAACAAAACTACTCCCTTAGTCGTACGCTGGCAACATCACAAATGCACAATGGTCAGATCAGTTTTGCATTTCAACAAAGAATTGTTTTCCATCAAATGTTTAATCACACTTGATGCCAACTATACGGACACACAAATGGATGTTTCTCGCCTCTTAGACCAACTCAACGGATCACAACGTGAAGCCGTGGCTGCACCACAGGAAAATCTGTTGATTTTAGCCGGTGCTGGCAGTGGCAAAACGCGGGTTTTGGTACATCGAATTGCCTGGCTCATTGAAGCCGAAAACATCTCGCCTTGGTCGATCATGGCCGTGACTTTTACCAACAAGGCGGCACGGGAAATGCGTAGCCGTATTGAAAGCCTTATGGGGTTAGATACACAACAATTGTGGGTAGGCACCTTTCACAGTTTGGCCCACCGGTTATTGCGCCGCCATTGGCAAGAGGCGGGTTTACAAAAAGAATTTCAAATACTCGACAGCGACGATCAACTAAGCATTCTTAAGCGCCTGTGCAAACAGATGCAGCTGGAAGAAAGCCGTTGGCCCGTGCGTCAATTCCAACACTTTATTAATGGCTGTAAAGACGAAGGAAAGCGCCCTCAACACATTGAGACTCATGGTGATTTTCAGCTAGACACTCAAGTCAAGGTGTACGCAGCCTACCACCAAGCCTGTGAACGCGCAGGCTTGGTGGATTTTGGCGAGCTGTTGTTGCGCAGCCATGAACTATGGCTTAACAATTCGGCTTTACTAGCCCATTATCAAGGCCGCTTTAAACATCTGTTGGTGGACGAGTTTCAAGACACCAACACCATACAATACGCTTGGTTACGGGTGTTATCAGGCAGTGCCGCCAAAGTCATGGCCGTGGGTGACGATGACCAATCTATTTACGGTTGGCGGGGTGCGAAGATAGAAAACATTCAACACTTTGAGCGCGATTTTGGTAATGCTATTACTGTAAAACTAGAGCAAAACTACCGTTCCACAGGCACCATACTTAAAGCCGCCAACGGCCTTATTGCTAACAACAGTGGCCGCTTAGGTAAGAACTTGTGGACCGATGGCAACGATGGAGAGGCGATCTCGCTGTATGCCGCGTTTAACGAAATGGACGAAGCCCGGTTTATTGTTGACCAAATTGACCAATGGCAAAAAGACGGCGGGTTACGGGCTGAATGCGCCATTCTTTACCGCTCTAACGCCCAGTCGCGGGTATTAGAAGAAGCCCTGATTCGTGCCAACATGCCGTACCGTATATACGGTGGCCAACGTTTCTATGACCGTTTGGAAATTCGTAATGCACTAGCCTATCTGCGGCTCATTAAAAATCGTAACGATGATGCCGCTATGGAGCGGGTTTTCAACGTGCCTACACGTGGTGTGGGTGCTGCTACGGTGGATAAAATTCGCCTTCATGCCCGTGCAGAAGGTTGCTCTATGTGGAACAGCGCCAAACAAATCGTAGGCCACAATGCGCTACCCACACGCGCCCACAATGCGGTGCAAAGTTTTGTTGGCCTTATTGACCGGCTCGACGAAGAAAGCGCGGAGGCCTTGTTACACGACATGGTGGATCACGTTATCAAGCAGTCGGGGTTGATCCAACATCACCTTAAAGAAAAGGGTGAAAAAGCCCAAACTCGCATTGATAACCTCAATGAGTTAGTGAGCGCCGCTAAAGGATTTGCCAGCACATGGAACCCAGCACAAGAGTCTGATGACCCTGACTCTGAGCTAGACCCAGTAGCCACCACACCGCTAGCAGCCATGTTAGACCAAGCTGCACTGGATGCAGGCGAACAACAAGCCGACGAGTCTGAAGATAGCGTACAACTAATGACCCTTCACTCAGCCAAAGGCCTTGAGTTTCCAGTGGTATTTTTAGGTGGCGTAGAAGAAGGCTTATTCCCCCACAAAATGTCCCTAGAAGAAGGCGATCGCTTAGAAGAAGAGCGCCGCTTGTGTTACGTGGGCATTACCCGCGCCATGCAGCGTCTATTTATCACTTACGCCGAAAGCCGACGCTTACACGGCCAAGATACCTTTAATCGTCCGTCACGCTTTATTGGGGAAGTGCCAGAGGGCCTGATGAACGAGGTACGCCTTAAATCCACTATCAGTCGTCCAGTTACCGCACGGCCTACACCCAAACGACAATACGACCGTTGGGGACGTCACCAAGAGCTCGAAACACCGGTCATCGCGCTGGGCCAAAACGTCAGGCACCCGTTGTTTGGCATGGGCGTGGTGGTGAATGCCGAAGGCCAAGGCCCGCAAGCCCGAGTCCAAGTGAACTTTGAGGACGAAGGCAGCAAGTGGTTAGTACTGGCCTATGCCAAGCTGGAGATCCTCTAGTCATGACGGCCATAAATAGCCCCACTTTTGATACCACATACACCCAGTTACCAGAGCACTTTTATAGCTTTGCCGAACCTACACCGGTACCGCAGGCAACGCCATTTGCACTTAACTTGGCGTTGGCCAACGAGTTGGGCATCGATACGGCTTGGTTAAGCTCCGACGCGGCTGCCCAAGCCTTAGTAGGTAATACGCTTCTAGCAGGCTCAAAACCTTTAGCTCAAGCCTATGCTGGCCATCAATTTGGTTCCTACAATCCACAACTCGGTGATGGCCGCGCCCACCTATTGGGCGAAATTGTGGCGCCAAATGGCGAGCGTTTCGACTTACAGCTAAAAGGCTCCGGCCCCACGCCCTATTCGCGCCGTGGTGATGGCCGCTCCCCTTTAGGCCCCGTGCTTCGGGAATACCTCATAAGCGAAGCCATGGCGGCCCTCAACGTGCCCACCACCCGTAGCCTTGCCGCTATTGCCACCGGCCAAAAAATACTGCGCAAAGGGGCAGAACCTGGCGCAGTGCTAACCCGTATTGCGCCCAGCCACATCCGCGTGGGCAGCTTTGAATATTTTGCTATGCAAGGTGACCAAGCAGCGGTTAAACAACTCGCAGACTATTGTTTGCAGCGTCACTTCCCCGACTTAGCCCAAACTGAACAGCCTTATTTAGCCTTGCTCAATGAAGTGATTAAACGCCAAGCAAAACTGATTGCACAGTGGCAAGGTTTTGGTTTTATTCATGGCGTGATGAACACCGACAACATGCTTATTTGTGGAGCTACGGTAGATTACGGCCCCTGTGCCTTTATGGATCAATTCGATCCAAATAAAGTGTTTAGTGCCATCGACCGTCAAGGCCGTTATCGCTACAACCAACAGGCTGGCATTGGCCAATGGAACCTTGTGCGTCTGGCTCAGGCTTTATTACCATTGCTACACCCCAATGGTGAACAAGCCTTAGCGTGTGCCCAGCAGGCGCTCGACGGTTACGTAGAACATTATGGTAGCGCTTATCAGCGGGTTATGAGTAACAAGCTAGGGCTGAGTGCACCGCAAGCCGAAGACCAAGCTTTAACCGAACAGTTATTGGCCATCATGGCTGAGCATGAATTAGATTTCACCCAGTGTTTTCGGTATCTAGTTGACCAAGTTGCTACCGACCCCACGCACCAAATCATCGGCGACATTTTTGCCGCCCCAGATGAGCTGATTGTGTGGCAGCAGCAATGGCAACAACGCTTAGCCGATGATGCCCAAGAGCCCGAACAACGCTATCAACAAATGAATAACGCCAACCCAGCATTTATCGCCCGTAATCACCAAGTTGAAGTGGCCATCAGAGCGGCCGAAGACCAGCAAAATTTTGCACCCTTTGAAGCCCTACTTAACGTTGTGCAGTCGCCTTGGGCATATCAGCCGCGGCTAAGGTCGTATGCGTTAGCTCCCACCGCAGCACAAACCGTAAAAAATACATTTTGCGGCACTTAATGCAATTAAAGAGGCTCTCCTGTGAATACACTGCACTTACTTCTACCCCCCTTGCTACTTGTGGGGCTTACCCTAGTGGTTATGGTCATGCTGGTGTTAAAAAAACGGACAGTGGCCAAACAAGGCTTACTACCACGTGGGTTTTTTAAACTTAATAGCGGCGCCGAAATACCGGCCGAAATGGCCCAGTTAAGCAACAACTACGATAATTTACTGGCCTTACCCATGTTGTTTTATGCGCTGGTTGGTTTGGTGTATGCCGCCGACTTATTTCAGCCAGCGTATGTGGTATTGGCGTGGGTCTATGTCGCTTGCCGTTATCTACACAGCTATGTACACATTACCAGCAATCGAGTGAAATGGCGCTACCGCACCTTTATGTGGAGCTTTGTCACCTTATCCTGCATGTGGTTGTTAATGCTTACTCAGGTGCTCACGGCAATGGTAACTTAAACCTCCAACATAAAAGTCACCGGCCCGTCATTGGTAAGGCTAACCTGCATGTCGGCGCCAAACTGCCCTGTAGCTACAGCGATTACCTCTTTAGCCTGTGCTACAAAGTAGTCGTAAAGCTGTTCGCCAAGGGCTGGGGGAGCCGCGCTAGAAAACCCAGGCCGCAAGCCTTTTTTGGTATCTGCGGCTAAGGTGAACTGGCTAACGATGAGTATGCTGCCACCCACCTGTTGAACATTGTTATTCATCTTGCCGTCGTCATCACCAAAAAAGCGATAATGTAGCACCTTGTGTAATAACTGATCTGCTTTAGCTTGGTCATCGCCCTTATCAACACCTAACAGCAGCATGATGCCGTGTTGAATTTGACCAATACACTGACCATCAACCTCTACGCGGGCGTGCGTGACTCGTTGTAATAATGCTTTCATAAAATAATATTTCGTTAGGCGTATTTAAGCGCAAATTCGCGGGTGGCTTTCACCAAGTTGTCGATAATACCGGGCTCTTGCTGCGAATGACCAGCGTCGCGCACGATATGTAACTGGCTTTCTGGCCACAGATCATACACTTCAAAAGCCTGCTCGGCAGGGCAAATTATGTCGTACCGGCCATGTACGATAATGCCCGGTATATGGCTGATTTTATGCATGTTTTGTAGTAATTGATTGGGTTCAAAAAAACACTTATTAACAAAATAGTGGCATTCGATGCGCGCCAGCGCTAAGGCAAAATGAGCGTCGGAAAAGTCGTCTACTAAATCGGGGTTTGGATCTAGGGTGGCTATACTGCCCTCCCACATCGCCCATGCTTTTGCAGCGGCGAACCGTTTTAATTCATCAGCGCCACATAATAATTCATAATAACGGTTCACCATTTCTCCGGTGGCTTCGGCATCTGTGTTAAGCAGGGGTTTTTGAAACACTTGCCAATAATCCGCAAACATACGGCTCGCACCACCGGCTTCGTAGATCCAATCCACATCTTTTTGCCTGCCCAAAAAAATGCCTCGTAAAATAAGGCCAAGCACCTGCTCAGGATGATCTTGGGCATAGGCCAACGCTAAGGTAGTACCCCAAGAACCACCAAATAATAACCACTTAGAAATGTCGAGCTCACCACGTAATACCTCAAAGTCATTAATTAAGTGCTGCGTGGTATTCGCCTCTAAACTTGCATGGGGCAAGGATCGCCCGGCACCCCGCTGATCCATTAATATAATGTGGTAATCATTGGGGTCAAAGAAGCGCCGCGAAGATGGCCCACAGCCACCGCCAGGCCCACCATGAACCACTACCACGGGAATGCCTTGTGGATTACCGCATAACTCTACATAGAGGCTGTGGCCATGATCTACCGGTAGATAAAATTCACGGTAGGGTTTGAGTTCTGGGTAAAGTTGTTGCATGGTGTCGACTCAGTAAAAATATATGTTGAAAAACAATGACCTACTTTACGTCTTACTGGTGGCAAGATCAGCCCCAATATCGTAACACCGAAGCGCCGCCAACCAAAGCCGATTGTGTGGTTGTGGGCGCAGGTTTTACCGGCTTAAGCGCAGCCCTGACCTTGGCCCAAGCGGGGCGCAAAGTGGTGGTACTAGACGGCGAAGCCATTGGTTTTGGTGCCAGCACGCGTAATGGTGGAATGTTGGGCTCGGGTCATAAAGTGTCTGTGGCTGATGCCAAAAAACACTACGGACCAGACATTGCGTCTCGACTACACAAGGAAGCCAATGCGTCCCTAGCCTATACCAAAAGCCTTATTGTAGATCACAACCTCGACTGTGACTTACAATACTGTGGTCGCCTACGAACCGCATGGACGCCACAAGACTTTAGCGCCATGAGCGAAGCTAATGCGGGTTTACAAATCATTGAGCCCTTTGCGGCACGTATGGTCCAAGCCCACGAAATGGCCCAGCACATCGATACCGACCTCTACTTTGGTGGCTTAATGTACCAAAGCCATGCCTCGGTACAGCCCAAAAAGTTACACTACGGCTTATTACAACTGGCACTACAAGCTGGAGTGCAAGTATTTGGTGACCAAAAAGTACAATCCGTTAAACCTACCAAATCTGGGTTTTGTATTAGCATCAAAGGCCAAGACATACACTGCCAGCAGGTTCTCATGGCTACCAATGGCTACACCCAAGCTAAGGTTTCTAAATTCCTTGCCCAGCGGGTGATGCCAGTGCCTAGTTTCATCATCGTCACCGAAGAACTTGGCGCAGCCGTGGTACAGGCTTTATTACCCGGCGGCCACTGTATGGTAGAGACCCGCCAGCGCTTTTGTTACTACCGTGCCACACCTTGTGGCAAGCGCATCATGTTGGGCTCCCGCGCCGCATTACACGCCATCACCCCTGAGCAGGCGCTACCCACCCTTAAGGCTAAGTTAGCAGAAATATTCCCCAGCCTAAAAGACACCCCTATTAGCCATTGCTGGACAGGTTTTACTGGCTTTAGCTTTAGTAAATTACCCAGCATTGGTTGCCACAATGGCATCTACCACGCCATGGGGTATTGTGGAAATGGCGTCGCTATGGCGCCCTATTTAGGCCACAAGGCGGCTCTCAAAATGCTCCAACCACAGCAGCAGCACTCGGTATTTGAGCAAACCCCATTACAACGCCGTTTTTATCACCACGGCAGCCCATGGTATATGCCTGTTGCCAGCGCTTGGTACCGCTTTATGGATTGGCGAGATAACCGGCAACGCAACAAAGCGCTTAGGCAGCTAGATCGTTAGCCGGTAAAGGCCCTATCACGGCGACATCAAATAAAGCTTAGCCGCACCCAGCACATTGGTGCTTGAGTAAACGTATTATTCTTTACCATATAAGCCTACAATGGTGGCTAATGAGTGGTGCTGCTTGGCGAACAAGCAGTTAAATGGGAAGCGTGGACGAGATTACGGCAAACCGGTCTTGAACCAACACTGCCCCCGCAACGGTGGATCGTTAGGCGATTCAGTCCGATACCAGCCACTCAACATGTAATTTAAAACTAAATCGTGCGGTGGGTACGATGGGTATCAATATGCTTAAACCAAACTTCCCTTTTAGCGCCGTTGTTGGCCAAGCCCCTGTTAAGCTTGCATTAACCTTGCTGGCCATAGACCCCGCCATTGGTGGCGTACTTGTGAGCGGCCCTCGTGGCAGTGCCAAATCCACCCTTGCCCGTAGTCTGGCAGACCTCAATATTGCCAACTTAAGCCAATTAGTCACACTGCCCCTGGGCGCCAGTGAAGAAATGGTGACCGGCACTATGGATTTACAAAAAGTGCTGGGCGAACAACAAGTGAAGTTTGCGCCGGGGCTATTAAGTAAAGCCCATAAGGGCCTGTTATACGTTGATGAAGTAAACCTGTTACCCGATGCCTTAGTCGACTTATTACTCGACGTGGCCGCCAGTGGCGTCAATCATATCGAACGTGACGGCATTAGCCACCAACATGCAGCCGAATTCACCTTTATGGGCACCATGAACCCAGACGAAGGTGAGTTACGCCCGCAGTTATTAGATCGCTTTGGTTTTGGTGTGGCCTTAGAAAACACCTACAGCGCCCAAGAACGCGTAGAAATTGTACGCCGCAGGCAACATTTTGATGCCAATCCAGAGGCCTTTTTGGCCGACTACGCTGAGTTACAGCAGGCCTTACGCACAAGCATAGAACACGCCCAACAACAGCTCACTCACGTGACCGCCAGCGACGCTATGCGCCTAGAAATAGCCGAGCGCTGTGTCACTGCTCAGGTTGATGGGGTGCGGGGCGACTTAGTGTGGTTGCGCGCCGCTCAAGCTCACGCCGCGTATCAGCAAACCAGCGACGTCACATTAGTCAATATTGATGCGGTTGAAGAATTGGTATTAATGCACCGCCGTAACAACCACGACAGCCACAGCCCTGATCAAAATCTACCACCGAGTCCACCGCCGTTCGAGCGCCCACAGGACAGCAAGCCCAAAGCTCAAAACCAGCAGTCACAACAAGACTGGGGGCAAATGGCCCCCACCAAACAAAACACAGGTCAACTGCGCGATATAGCTGAGGCCACCCCCAACACCAATAACACAGCCAGCTTTTTAACCAATGCCAGCAAAGGCCACCAAGGCCAAGGCCAAGGCCGAGCCACTAAACAGTGGTCACAACGCATCAATTGGTTTTCTAGTTTAATTGCAGGCCGCAATAAAAGCGCAGGGGTGGACCTACGTTACCGCCGCCAGCGTGGTGGCGACCCGGTAATGCACTTAGTACTACTCGACACCTCCGCATCGACTTTACATGGTGATGGTCAAAGCCAAGCTAAGGGTTTAGTGGCAGGCATTGCCAAACACGCCTACCTAGCACGCCAACAACTCGTATTATTAGGTTTTGGTAACGACAAAGTATCGCAGCTATACAGCCAAGGCCGTGCGCCTAAAGCCATGGCACCACTACTTAACGACATTGGCGCAGGCGGTGGCACACCGTTAAAACAAGCCATTCAACAGGCCAGTGACTTTGCCACACGGTTGCTGAGGCGTAACCCCGCTACCCGTATCATTAATACTATTATTACCGATGGCCGCGTGCAGCAGGATTTGTCCGGTCTGCAGCTACAGGGCGAATCTATATTAGTAGACACGGAACAAGGCCAAGTTAAACGTGGTCGCGGCCAACAGATTGCGCAAACACTAAAAGCACAGTATTTAACCCTTTCCCAAGCGAGGTTTGTTTAATGAGCAAAACCCATGAAGAACGTATGACCGCCAAAAAGGCCGTCATTGATGCCCGCATTGCTAAAGCCACAGAAGAACGCGGCATCACCATCTTATTGCGTGGTAACGGCAAAGGTAAAAGTAGTTCAGCCTTTGGCACCATGATGCGCACCTTAGGCCATGGCAAAAAAGCCGCTGTGGTGCAGTTTGTAAAAGGCCGTATTGAAACCGGCGAATACAAGTTTTTTAAAGACTACCCGGGCCTAGACTGGCACGTAATGGGTCACGGTTTCACTTGGGAAACCAAAGACAAAGCCAACGACATTGCCGCCGCCGAACAAGCATGGGACATCACCCAAGGCCTATTGCAAGACCCAAGTATCGACATGTTGGTGCTGGATGAAATGGCTTATGTGTTCAAGTACAACTATTTACCACTTGAGCCTGTATTAGAGGCCTTAGCTAACCGCCCTCACCACCAAACGGTGATTATTACTGGCCGAGTCATGCCAGAAGCGCTAGTTGACTACGCCGACACCATAAGCACTGTGAAAGACGATGGCCATGCCTTCCGCAAAGGTGTAAAAGCTCAAGCCGGTATTGAATTTTAATGACGACTCCAGCACCCGCCGTAGCCCACTGCCCCGCGTTATTTCTAGCGGCGCCTGCGTCTGGCCAAGGTAAAACCACCATTACCGCCGCCCTCGCTCGGTATCACCGTGATCTTGGGCGTAAGGTGCGGGTGTTTAAAATGGGCCCCGATTACCTAGATCCACAAATCCTACAACAAGCCTCTGGCCAGCCCGTCACGCAACTCGATTTATGGATGGCAGGCACAGAGTATTGTCGCCACCAATTTTACCTTGCCGCTCAACAAGCCGACCTTATTCTAGTCGAAGGTGCCATGGGTTTATTCGATGGCGAACCGTCCAGCGCAGACTTAGCGGTGACCTTTAATATTCCCGTAGCTTTAGTGATGGACGTTAAAGGCATGGCCCAAACAGCTGCCGCGGTAGCCTTGGGTTTAGCGAACTTTCGCGAGGATGTTGAATTTTACGGCCTAGTAGCCAACAGTTGTGGCACGCAGCGCCATGCTCAACTCATTAAAGACGCCCTAGATGGGCGCATGCCATTGTTGGCTAATCTAGCCCGCGACCCAGAAGTATCGCTACCCGAGCGCCACTTAGGTTTAGTGCAAGCCGAAGAAGTACGTGATGAATTAGAAGTGCGCTTTAATTTGGGTAAAGCATGGTTAGGCGAACAATCTATTTGTGACTTGCCGCCACCTGTAGCTTTTGCCAGCCAAGACATTGCCCCCCCTAAAAAGCTGTTAGCGGGCACCAAAATTGGCATTGCCAAAGATGCCGCCTTTAGCTTTATCTATAGCGCCAACACCCGTTTATTAGAAGCAATGGGCGCCGAGCTACATTACTTTTCTCCCATAACTGACGCTCACCTTCCAAAGGTAGATGCCTTATGGTTTGCCGGTGGTTACCCAGAGCTACATGCCGAAAAATTAGCCCGCAATAGCAGCATGTTAAAGGATGTTAGCAACTTTAGTGCGGATAATAAGCCTATTTTGGCAGAATGTGGTGGTTTTTTATATTGCCTAGAAAGTCTCACCGACTTAGATGAGAACACCCACACCATGTGCGGCATTTTGGCAGGCCAAGGCGCAATGCGTGGCAAACGCGGCTGCCAAGGCATGCAGGCTGCCATGCTGCCAGAAGGCGAAGTGCGCGCCCATGCCCATCATCGCTCGCGCAGCCAAAACACCCCAGCGCCTGTTGCCCACGGCAAACGCCAGCGCCACCCAGCGCCCGGCGAAGCTATTTTTAGACAACAAGGCCTTACCGCCAGTTATTTGCACCTGTTCTTTCCATCTAACCCCGAAGCTGTCGCGCAGCTATTTACTAACCCTGTGCAACCCCAAGGTTAACGCAAATTATGTGGCCCGAATCTAGCGAACAACAACAGCCTCTGCGCACCGGTTTAACCACCGGCACCTGCGCGACGGCCTGTTGTTTAGCGGCGGGGCATTTATTGTTGGGCCAACAACACAAAATCAGTGTCACCGTCACCCTCCCAAAACCTGCCGATGGCAGCAAGCAAGTCGATTTGCAGCTTAATGAACTTACATTAAAGAACGCTTGCTTGGCCCACGCATCAACCATAAAAGATGCGGGCGACGATCCAGACGCTACCCATGGCGCAACCATTTGGGTTGAGTTAAGGCTCACTGCAAAACAAGGCACCGCATTCGCCGCCGGCGAAGGCGTAGGCACAGTCACCCGCTCCGGTTTGTTGTTGGACGTTGGTCAGGCTGCCATTAATCCAGTGCCGCGTTCCATGATGACATTGCACCTTGAACGTTTGGCCGACTTCTATCATTACGACGGCGGCTTTGAAGTGACCGTTGGCGTAAAAGACGGCGTCGAGATCGCCAAGAAAACCATGAATGGCCGCTTGGGCATTTTAGGCGGCCTGTCCATTTTAGGTACCAGTGGCATTGTACGGCCCTACTCATGTAGCGCCTGGATTGCCTCCATCCATCAAGGCTTAGACGTTGCTGTAGCCAACAATTTTGACCACGTGGCGGCTGCCACAGGTAATACCAGCGAAGCGTTTATTAGCCAGCACTATGGCCTTGATGACATGCAACTCATAGAAATGGGCGATTTTGCTGGCGCAGTGATCAAACATCTAAAAAAGTCCCCCGTAAAGCGCCTTACCATTTGCGGCGGTTTTGGCAAAATCAGCAAACTAGCCGACGGCCACATGGATTTGCACAGCAGTAAATCGTCCATTAATTTATCGAAGTTAGCGACAATTGCGCGCGACTTGGGCGCAAACAATGAACTGTTTGAGACTATAAAGTGCTGCAACACCAGCCTAGAAGCCTTAGGCTTATGCCAACAACAAGGTATTGCTCTGGCCAATGCAGTATGCCAAAACGCGCTTAATGTTGCCCAACAAAGTGTACCCAGCTCAGTACAACTGGAGGTTTTTGCGGTTAACCGGCAGGGCCAGCTACTCGGAAGCGCCCTTGGCACTCAGTTAACACCACTAACAGGGTCTGCGCCATGAAACTATTAATCCTAGGCGGAACCGCAGACGCACGGCACTTAACGCAAGCCATCTACGAGTCATGCACTAACGTTGAGCTTGTTTATAGTGTTGCAGGCTTAGTTCGTTTGCCTAGGGTACCCGCAACAGTCATCAGTGGCGGTTTTACTCAACACGGCGGACTAGCAGCCTACTGTAGCAACAACCAAATAGACGCAGTGTTGAATGCCACACACCCCTTTAGCAGCCATATGGGACACATTGCCAGCCAAGCGTGCACAGACCTTGGCATTCACTACTGGCGTTTTTTACGGCCTCAATGGCAGCGTCAGCACGGAGATGATTGGCAATTTTTCAGCGACCGCTCGGCTTTAATTCAAGCCCTAGGTGAACACCAGCGCATTATGCTCACGCTGGGTCAGGTCTGCGAAGCCGAACTAACACAATTGTCTGAATGCCAGATTTGGCTACGCACTGCGGTAGAGCCTAAGTTCACCCTGCCAAACAATGTCACATGGATTAAGGCCATTGGCCCCTTTGCAGAAGCCGACGAGAAAAGCCTACTTAAACAGCACCAGATTCAAGTCATCGCCAGCAAGAATAGCGGTGGCACTGCAACAGAAGCAAAGCTCAGTGCCGCTCGCTTGCTGAATTTGCCCATATTAATGTTACAGCGGCCAACCGTTTCTGGCCCTGTAGAAATGAACTTTGACGCTCTTGTAGGGAAGATTGCCCAGCATACTTCGCACACAGCGCAACACACTAAAGGAACCCTTCCATGACCAGTAATGTGATTACTAAAGACGCCCCTCAAAAGCCCGCCATCTTATTTGTTGGACACGGTTCTCGTGACAACGAGGCGGTCTCCGAATTTTACCAATTGGCAGAGCAGTTTTCTGCGCGCTTCCCCGACCGCATGGTAGAAACAGGCTTCTTAGAATTTGTACGCCCCATTATTGGTGACGCTGTGCAAAAACTTGTGGATCAAGGCGCAACACACATTCACGCCGTGCCTGGCATGCTCATGATTGGCGCTCACGCCAAGAACGACATTCCTAGCGAACTCAACAACCAACAACTCAAACACGGCATTACCATTTCCTACGGTGCCGAGCTAGGAGTTGATGCAAAAATGCTTCAAGCCGCGCAAGATCGCATCCAACAAGCCGAAGCTCAATTTAAAGACTACGACCCAGCTACCGACCGCAAAGACACCTTGCTCGTGGTCATAGGCCGTGGCGCAACCGACCCCGACGCCAACTCCAACATCAGCAAAATTACCCGTTTCCTTGAAGAAGGCATGGGTTTTGGTTGGGCAGCAACGGGCTTCTCTGGCGTTACCGCGCCCTTAGTACCCGAGTGTCTTGAAAAGACCCACGGCCTTGGTTTTAAGCGCGTGATTGTATTCCCTTACTTCCTATTTACCGGCCGTTTAGTAAAGCGTATTTATGCCGCTACCGATGAATACATCGCTGCTCACCCAGAGGTTGAAGTGGTAAAAGCGCCTTACCTTAACGCCCACGAAAAAGTGATCGACACTTTTGTGGAGCGCCTGGACCAAATCACCGGTGGCGATGCCAATATGAACTGCCAATTATGCCAGTACCGCGTGCAGATTATTGGAGTGGAACACAAGGTAGGCCAGCCTCAAGAAGGCCATCACCACCATGTGCAGGGTATTGGCACCGATGACGACCATGGTCATTCACATAGCCATGACCATGGCCACCACCATCACGACTATGATCACGGTCATAAGCACTAGGCCAACAACAATGAGCTTTGAATATCAGCCAAACCCACAAGCCATAGAGCGCGACAGCTTTCGTCAGATACGAGAACTAACCGACCTTAGCGGACTCTGTGACGACGGCCAACAAGTGGTGATGCGTGTAGTGCATAGCGTGGGCGACCCTTTGGTTGCGCAACAAATGCGTGTGAGCAACAATGCCTGTGCAGCAGGGCGTGAGGCTTTGGCTAACCACTGCGCTATTTTGTGTGACGTAGAAATGGTTAAACAAGGCATTACCAAACGCATGATACAAAACCCGCCTTTGTGTTACCTCAACCATGAACACACTGCCACCATCGCCAAGCAACATGGCGAGACCCGTTCTATGGCGGCATTAGAGTTATGGGGCGAGCAGCTAGAAGGAAGCGTTGTGGTCATTGGCAATGCTCCCACCGCGTTATTTCGATTGTTAGAAATGATTAAAGCCGGCGGCGTAAAACCTGCGCTTATCGTAGGTATTCCAGTAGGTTTTGTTGGCGCGGCTGAATCCAAACAAGCGCTTTGGGACATCCATGCAGAGCTTGGAATTGAATGTATTACTTTGCTTGGCCGCCAAGGCGGCAGTGCTGCTGCTTCTTCGGTAGTAAATGCATTGTTACGCTGCAACATTGACGAGCGATACTAATGCCACAGATTACGGTAGTTGGCTTAGGCATTTGCCAGCCCCCTTTACTCAGCCCGCAGGCCCTTAACGCGCTAAGCATTTGCGACTGTGTTATGGGTTCGCCGAGGCAACTAGAAAGCCTAGCTGACGTTCAAACCTGCGTCTCAGCAACACATTTGCACCTGCCTAAACTTAAGCAGATCACCAATGACATAAAGGGCTTTGAGCGGGTGGTGATTCTGGCCTCCGGCGACCCGCTTTTGTTTGGCATTGGTAAGTATCTTCAGGGCCAATTTACCGGCCATACGGTTACCTGCATCAGTGGAGTGTCTAGTGTACAGGGCGCGTGTGAACTCACCGGCTTGTCACTACAAGACGCGCAATTAATTAGCCTGCATGGGCGCCCACTAAGTAATCTAAACCGTTATTTGCAGCCTAACCGCAATTTGTTGATTCTCACCGATCAAAACAGCAATCCCCAAGCCATTGCCCAAGCTTTGGTGGCGGCTAACTTAGGCCAGTCCAACCTACACGTGTGCGAACGTCTAGGTTATGACGACCAAAACCACCGGCAGTTTAAAGCCAGCGAATTAGCCACATCTGTCACTACCTTTGCCGATTTGCATGTGACTGTGGTTAACACGCAAGGCATGGGCAATGTGAAACCTAACTTTCCTGGCATACCCGATGCCCATTTTAAAACCGACGGGAAATCTGGCAAAGGCCTACTCACCAAACGCGAAGTTAGGCTCAATATTCTCTCCTTGGTTCAAGCTGCACCTCAAGAAGTAATATGGGACATCGGTGCAGGTTGTGGTGGCGTAGCCATCGAACTGGCTCTTTGGAACCCACTGGGTAGCGTCTACGGTATTGAGCACCACGACCAGCGCGTGGCCTGCTTAAACGCCAACAAAGAAGCTTTTGGGGTGAGTACTAACTTACACACGATCCAAGGCAGAGCACCTGATGCCTTAGCCGAACTTGATAATCCAGACAAAGTGTTTATTGGTGGTAGCGGCGGCAACCTCAATGCCATATTGCAACTTGTTTGGCAACGCCTTAAACCCGGCGGACGCCTTGTAGCTAGCGCCGTCACAGAATCGACCAAAACGTCGCTGCGCGAATTTTCTCAGCACATTGCCCAAGATCCCGCAGACTATTTACAAGTGGCCGTAAGCCGCCACGACACCATCGCTGGGCAAGATCTACTACGCCCAGCCTTGCCCGTTACTTTGATGAGTTGGCACAAAGCCCTCAAGGAAACCCATTAATGCATAACTATAACGCGCAAGCCAATACATTTTATGGCGTAGGTGTAGGCCCTGGTGATCCCCTATTAATCACCTTAAAAGCCCACCATCTCATTTTGACTGCCGACGTGATTTGTTATTTGGCCAACGAAAAAGGCACATCGCAAGCCCGTGATATTGCCCAACACAGTATTTCTAGCCGTAACGCGCCTGCCATAGAAATCGCCATTCCTATGCCTATGAGCACCGATCGAAGCGCTGCAAATGCGGCTTACGACTTGGGTGCTGAGCAAATTTCCGCACAAATTAAATCAGGCCACAGCGTGGTATTTTTATGTGAAGGCGATCCACTGTTTTTTGGCTCCTTTAGCTATTTGTTAGAACGCTTGAGTGATTCATGTGAATGCCTAGTCGTGCCCGGTATTTCTTCAGTTAACGGCGCTGCGTCTGCATTAAAGCAACCGCTCACCTTGCTCCAAGAATCCTTTGTGGTGATGAGCGGCCGCCATACCGATGCCCAATTACAGCAAGCCCTAACCAGCCACGACAGCGTGGTGATTATGAAAGCTGGCCGCGCCCGACCAAGGATTCTTGCCCTATTAGAACAAACGGCACGCATGGCAGATGCTAACTACCTAGAGTACATTGGTCGTGACAATCAGCATATTGTCACAGACGTAAGCCAACTAACCAACTCAGCCGGCCCTTATTTTTCCTTGTTTGTAATACTCAAACAGGAGCGTGATTCATGATTCGGATTTTTGCCCTAACGGATGCTGGCGCACGCCTTGGCGAACGCCTAAAGGTATTGTTGCTTGCCCAAGAGCCAGACTCTGAAGTGACCTTTGAGCTAAAGCCTCAGCCCTTTGCTGAAACGGTTCAAACCGCTTTTGAACACGGCGAGCGTCTCATTCTAATCTGTGCCACCGGCATAGCAGTACGGACGTTAGCCCCAGTATTGATAGACAAGTACCGTGACCCGGCTGTTTTGGTATTGGATGAGCAAGGCGAATTTGTAATCCCTCTGTTGTCCGGCCATGAAGGTGGTGCCAACGAATGGGGCCGCCAAATTAGTGATTTATTAAACGCACAACTGGCTATGACTACCGCCCAACCCTACCTACAGCCCGTTTATACCGTAGGTATGGGCTGCGAACGCGGCTGTAGCCAAGCTCATTTACTCGAATTTTTAATGCAGTGTTTGCAGCAACAAGGCCTCACCGTTGACGACATCGTGAGCATTAACAGCATAGACATTAAAGCCGATGAAGTAGGTCTGATTGAATTAGCCAAAAACCTTGGCAAGAGCTTTCAGACCTACAGCGCAGAAAATCTCGCAGCCGTAAACGATCAACTCGTTAATCCGTCGCAATACGTGTATGACACGGTGGGCGTGTATGGCGTGGCCGAATCTGCCGCACTATGGTCGGCCCAACAAGCCACCGGTAACACCGCCGAATTAATACAAGCTAAATTAAAAACCCCTAAAGCCACCTGTGCTATTGCTAGGGCCTACCCGCCCGGTGCTGGTTCAATTGGCCAACAAGATTAACCCCACGCAATACCATTGAATACGAGAACAACATGAGCAAATTATTTATCGTCAGTACCGGCCCCGGTGATTCACAGCTAGTGGCACCCCGTGCCCATGCAGCTATTGCAGCCAGTACCGACCTAGTGGCCTATGGCCTTTACCTAGACATTTTGGGTAACGTTTGTGACGGCAAAACACACCACGACTTGCCACTAGGCGAAGAAATTGGCCGTGCACGCCTAGCCCTAGACCTTGCTGCAAGGGGCAAAACCACGTCGCTTATTTCTAGCGGCGACATTGGCATTTACGCCATGGCCACCCTAGTATTTGAATTGCTCGACATGCAATTAGAAGGTAAAGAAAACCATCCAGAATGGTTGGATGTAGAACTAGAGGTCATCCCCGGTATCTCCGCCATGCAAGCTGGCGCAAGCCGTGTAGGCGCTATGTTAGGCCACGACTTTTGTACCATTTCTTTATCAGACCTTTTAACACCATGGGAAACCATTCAAAAGCGTGTTGAAAAAGCCGGCGAAGGTGACTTTGTAGTGTCTTTCTACAACCCTGTATCAAAGAAGCGTGACTGGCAGCTCAACACCGCCCGCGAAATCTTACTACAGCACCGCCCAGCATCTACACCCGTATTGCTAGGCCGTCAGCTCACCCGCCCAGATGAAAGTATTAACATCATTCGTTTAGACGAGTTGGATGCCAAAGACGTGGACATGTTCACCTTAGTCTCCGTAGGCAACAGCGAGTCGCGCCACATTGTAAATGGCTCTAAAGAATGGGTTTATACCCCACGTGGCTACAAAAAGAAGCTATAACTCATCTCGTCTTTGCGAGGAGCGAAGCAACGTGGCAATCCACAAGACACAACACAGGACAAAAACATGACCGTTTATTTTATTGGCTCAGGCCCCGGTGACCCAGAACTCATGACCCTTAAAGGTCAGCGTATTTTAGACACTGCGCCTTTAGTGTTGTTTGCAGGCTCCCTGATTCCAGAAGCCAACATGGCCACCGCAAAAGAGCGTGGTGCCCTAGTGCTAGATTCAGCCCCCATGGCCCTCGATGCTCAGGTAGAGCTCATGGCCGATGCCCATGCCAAAGGCCAGCACGTAGCGCGCTTACATTGTGGCGACCCATCTCTTTACGGTGCAATCGGTGAACAAATTCGTCGCTTAGAAGCGCTGGGGATCGATTACGAAATTATTCCAGGCGTCATGGCTACCTCTGCGTCTGCCGCATGGTTAGGCAAAGAACTCACCCTTTCAGGTGTGTCTCAAACCCTGATCATGACACGCTACGAAGGCAAAACTCCCTTCCCAGAACGCGAACGCCTGCCCGCCTTAGCTGCCACAGGTGCAACCCTTGCCATTCATCTAGGCGTCACCCGAATTCACAAGATCGTAGAAGACTTGTTGCCCCACTACGGCGCAGACTGCCCAGTAGCCGTGTGTTACCGCACAAGTTGGCCAGACCAAGACAAGGTCGTAGGCACCTTAGGCGACATTGTCGCCAAAGTACGCGAGAAGAAATTCACCCGCACGTCTTTGGTGCTGGTAGGGCGGGTATTAGATGCAGATAACTTTAACGACTCGTATTTATATGACGAAAACAAAGCCCACATCTACCGCAAGAAAGATCACAACAAAAAGGTCGGCTGATGCATTAGGTCTTGCTAGTTCTCATGCACCGCATGGGAACTGCTAAACTGTTGATACAGCTTTACGCTTAGCTCATTTTTTTGGTGACGATGCCCAATCTTGGCTAAATTTACAGCAAACTTTTGACGTTAAGACAGTACAAACGGAGCTAGAAAAAGAATTGAACTACATTGTCCCTATGTCAGCCTCAGCAGCAACCGCTTAGTGATGTCTGACCACTCCAACACCACACCCATACGTATTGGTATGGGTGAATTTATTTTCCTAATGGCCTCTTTGATGTCGGTTGTGGCTTTGTCCATCGACGCGATATTGCCTGCTTTAGGATTTATGGCGCAAGACTTTAACGTTGATGGCAGCGAAATCCAATTAGTCATCACCACCTTGTTTGCTGGCTTTGCGATTGGCCAACTCATATACGGCCCCATCTCTGATCGGGTAGGGCGATTGCCCGGAATTTACGTGGGTTTTGGCTTCTTTATATTTGGCTGCATTTTAGCCATGTCGGCGCAATCTCTAGAAATGGTGCTGATAGGCCGGTTTTTACAAGGTATAGGGGCCTCTGGCCCACGCATTATGGTGTCGGCCTTAGCCAGAGATTGTTTTAGTGGCCGGGCCATGGCCCGTATCATGTCCTTGTCTGGCTCAGTCTTTATGATGGTGCCCATTTGTGCACCCATGTTGGGGCAGGCAATACTTTGGATTGGGCCTTGGCAGTACATTTTTGCCATGTACATCGTCTTGGCATTGTTATTGTGCGCTTGGACTTGGCTGCGTCTTAACGAAACACTACCTCACGAAAAACGCCGATCGATACACCCTAAAGTATTGTGGCAGGCCTTTGTGTTGGTGATGAGAAACCGCGTTGCGGCCGGGTACACTCTAGTGAGCGGTTTAGTGTTTGGCGGCTTTTTGGGTTACTTGAGCTCAAGTCAGGTGCTATTCCAACAGATTTACCATGTCGGCGATGCCTTCCCCCTATATTTTAGCGCCTTAGTCTTTCCTAACCTCATTTCATCCTACCTTAACGCTAAACTAGTCATGCGCTGGGGTATGTTTAGGCTAGTGCAACTCACTAACGTATTGGTGTTCACAGGTTCGTTAGGGCTATTTCTTTATGCCCAGTTTTACGCTGGAGTACCCCCTTTAATGCACACCATGGCCTTTTTGTTTGTCATTTTCTCTGGCATTGGTTTTCAGTTTGGCAACCTTAACGCTTTGGCCATGGAGCCTTTGGGCAAAGTGGCGGGCATGGGAGCTTCTGTAGTGGGCGCAGGGTCAATGTTTGTCTCCATTCCTATTGGCGGCTTAATTGGCATGTCAGTTGATACCGATATTTTCCCCATAGCTTTAGGTATGGCTGTTTGCTCACTGGTTTCTATGTTGGTGATGCATTGGGTCCGGTTTGGTTTCGGAAAACCCAAAGCTGGGGGCGGTGTAGAGGTTTAAGGCCAAGTATAATTTCGCTTCTTATAAATTAGGTCTATGGCCTGATGGAACCCACCAAAGCACAATGTAAAATTCCATTTTATCAAACCACTCTTTGCGCCTGCGCATGATGTTTTTAAGGGCGTTGAGGTCGGACCAAACAGACATATTGGCAGCAATGGCATTAATTCTATCTAGGTTGTTCACAAAGTATGCGTTAATCGGGTGGTCTTGAGGCAGTTTGAAGAGAGCTATGTTTAATTGGGCCAAATGATAAGTCATAGAGTCTCCCTTACGAGACTATAAACCTGATGATTAACAATGTGTTGTCATTGCCATAGGCTATTGGTGTTAGCATAGTCATATTTCCAACCTAGGGTGTAGAGTTCACAATGTCAGGTAATAGTAACGTCAACAATGAGGTTTTTGTAGCCTTTCAAGTGATCCCTAGGCTCAAACAAGGTAACAATTTTGAAGTCGTTGACAAGGCCATTGCAGTGGTTAAATCCGCCAACGTGCCATACCAAGTTGGCGCGATGGAAACAACAATGAAAGGCGAGCTAAATCATTTACTCGAAATCGTTAAAGACGCTCAACAGGCTTGTTTTGACGCTGGTGCATTGGAGGTTATTACAAATATCAAAATTCACAGTAAAACAGACAGCGCCACCGACACCTTCTGCACATACGACCGCGGCGTTACGCCCGCAAACCACATGTTTGTTGGGAAATAATCATTGCCAGCTCGTTGCGAAAGGCGGCTACACGCTTGCGAATTGAATGATATTGGGAAAAGTCGCGCCAACGACACTTTATGCCCGCAATAGCATGAATTGACAGGTTTTCTGTGACAAAATAACGGGCAATTCCCAACGCCACTGTTAGCGTCTGGCGTCCAATAAAACACAAGGTTATCCCATGAAACTGAACAAAATTCCCGCAACTGTTGTCACTGGTTTTTTAGGTAGCGGCAAAACCACTTTATTGTCTAACGTGTTGCGCCAAGTTTCTGGTGGTAAGGACCCTAAGCGTATCGCCGTAATCGTCAATGAATTTGGCGAACTGGATATTGATGCAGATTTATTACGCAACTGCCCGCTAGATTGTGATGATGAAGGTGAAACACCAAGCAGCACTCAGCAAGGCATTTACGAATTAGCCAACGGCTGTATTTGCTGCACTGTGGAAGAAGAGTTTTTACCGGTGATGCAAGAACTGGTTAAACGCCGCGACGACATTGACCATATTCTGATTGAAACCAGTGGTTTGGCATTACCTAAGCCGCTTGTGCAGGCATTTAACTGGCCAGACATTAAGCAACATTGCACTGTAGACGCGGTCATCACCGTGATTGATGGCCCAGCAGTGGCTGCCGGCCGTTTTGCCCATGATGCAGACCAGATTCAAGCTCAGCGTTTGGCCGATGAAAGCCTTAACCACGACCCAGATCTTGCCGAATTGTTAGACGACCAACTTAGTGCGGCTGACCTTGTGATTGTATCTAAAAGTGACCTTTTGTCTGACGACGAGCGGGCTCGAGTAGAGCAAGTGGTTAACGCTAAAGTACCTGCTGCCGTAAAAATTGCCTACATTGGCCAAAATGAAGACGGGACCAGCGACGCGTCTATTGAGTTGGTTATGGGCCTAGAAGCCGCTGCCGAAGAACGTATTGAAGCTGTACATACTCACCACGACCACCACCACAACCATGGCGATCACCATGAGCACGCCCACGATCACTTTGATTCTTGCGTGATTCACTTAGGCGAAGTAGATGGCGAACGCTTACAAGACGCCCTCAAAGAACTACTCGCCAGCCAACAAATCTACCGCGCCAAAGGTTTTGCTGCATTGCCAAATAAGCCAATGCGTCAGGTACTACAGGCCGTTGGCCAACGTTTAGAAAGCCACTTTGATCGTTTGTGGGCTGCCGATGAAGCACGCCGTACGTCTTTGGTCATGATCGGAAAACATTTACATGTAGAACAACTAACTGCGGTCCTAAAAGTGGCTGAGGTTTAATCACTCACCATGCATTTACTCGCAGCCCAGCCCGGCGGCTTCGTTGAAGAAGAAGGTATTGTTGATCTAAACCAAGATCCCGCTAGTGTGGTGGTCTTGGCTGCAGCCGACACAAGCCTTGCCATGCTGGCCACTGCTGCAGAACAGCTGGGTGACGAACTGCCTTCTATTCGCCTTGCCAACTGGAGCCACCTGCTCAAGCCCGCCGCTTTTGACCTGTATGAACATAAAGTGCTGGATCAGGCTGACTTGGTGGTGGTGTCTTTATTGGGTGGTGCGAGTTATTGGAACTACGGCTTTGAGCGACTGCAAGCTTGGCAACAGGCTAAACCCAACCGTCAGCTAGTTTTGGTACCCGGTGATGACGCAGAAGACCCAGAGCTGACCTTAGCTAGTTCTTGTGAACCTTCAGTGTGCCAAATGGTATGGCAGTATTTACGCCAAGGTGGTGTAGGCAATGGTATTAATCTACTAAGGTTCCTCAACCAAAGCCTCTTATCAAATAACAAAAGTGAGTGGCAGCCCCCTGCAGAATTGCCCCAGGCACTCATTTATCAGCCCGGCCTCGCCCAAGCGAGCTTAGCCGATTGGCAAAAACAAACTTCAATGCAGGGCTTGGAGCAGGCTCCCGTAGTGGCGTTATTGTTTTACCGCAGCCACCTACAAAGCGGCAATACCCGTATGTTCGATGGATTGATGGCAAGCTTGGTAGCGCAGGGAATGAACCCCATTGCTTTAGCCATTACATCATTAAAAGATCCACACGCTTTAGCGCTGGTCAATCACACTATCAAACAATGTAACACCAAACTGGTGTTAAGCAGTTTAGGTTTTGCCAGCAACAAGGTAGATGCACCGAGCCTTAGCTCTTCACCCACGCAGTTTAAATTGCCTATCGAAGGCGACATTCCTGTATTGCAGCTGGTGCTATCGTCCACCACCAACGAGGCGTGGCGCGAACATAAACAAGGCCTGCGCTCCCGCGATATTGCCATGCAAGTGGTATTGCCAGAGATGGACGGCCACGTGTTGACCCGTGCCATTAGCTTTAAGTCTATGGGTTACTACAGTGAAGTGTGTCAGATAGACCTTGTGGGTTACGAGCTAGAGCCAGAGCGCGCGCAGTTTGTAGCGCGCCTTGCCAAAGGTTATTGCAGCCTTAGTCACAAGGCCAATAACGACAAACGTATCGCTTTGATTCTAGCCAACTACCCCACCAAAGATGGCCGCATTGGTAACGGGGTGGGTTTAGACACACCGCAATCTGCCATCAATGTATTACAAGCCATGCAAGATGCTGGTTACGCCATTGATACGGTGCCAGAAAATGGTAATGCGTTAATAGAAGCGTTACTCGAATCGGTTACCAACAACCCCAACACCTTGCACCACTTACCCTGCTGGCAGAGTTTAGATTTAGACACGTATTTACACCATTTCTCTCAGCTACCCAAAGCCTGCCAAGATGCTGTATGGCAACGCTGGGGAGGTCCAGAACAAGACCCTAAGCACAGGCACGGTCGAATTATGTTGGCGGGCCTGCGTTTAGGTGAAACCTTTGTGGGCATTCAGCCGGCACGGGGTTACAACCTCGATTTAACTGCCAACTATCACGACCCAGATTTAGTGCCACCTCATAGTTATTTGGCCTTCTACTTTTGGTTGCGCCATGTGTATCAAGTCGATGCAATCATTCACCTTGGCAAACACGGCAACCTAGAATGGCTACCCGGTAAAGGCGTGGCACTCAGTGACGAGTGTTGGCCCGACGTGGCCCTTGGCCCACTGCCACACTTTTACCCCTTTATTGTTAACGACCCAGGTGAAGGTGCCCAAGCCAAACGCCGCGCCCAAGGGGTGATTATTGACCACCTAATGCCGCCTATGGCGCGCGCAGAAACCTACGGCGAGCTGGCCGACTTAGAAACCTTGGTAGACGAACTGTATCAAGCCACGGGTTTAGACACTGGGCGCGAACAATGGCTAAGGGAACAGATCGTTGCCACCTTAGCTAGCAGCAACCTTAAACAAGAGCTAGGATTAACCGCCAACACCACAGAAAGTGAAATGTTGGCCGAGCTTGATACCTACTTATGCGACATCAAAGAAGCTCAAATTCGTAACGGCTTACACATTTTAGGCCAGTTACCAGAGCAGCAAGAACTCAGCGAAACCTTAGTCGCTCTGTTACGCCTACCTCGCGGAGACGCCCACGAAGAACAAGGCATATTACATAACCTAGCCTTAGACTTAAACCTTAGCTCTGGCCTCCAAAACTATGACCCACTGGGCTCAGAAGTAACTCAGTGGACTGGAGCCAAGCCTCCACTATTGGTGGTTCAAAGTGACAGCGTATGGCGCACTAGCATGGACACTAGAGAAAGGCTTGAACTGCTCGCCTTAAACCTAGTTAATGAGCACTTACTATCGTCAAAAAGTAGCAATTTGGATGATTTAGAGCCAGACCTTCCTAGAACTAGCCAACAACTAAACTACGCCAAGAGTGTAATTTTGGCGGCCTTAGAAGACAGCGCCGTACGCGAAACCCAAGCGCTTATCCAAGGTTTAGCTGGCCACGCCGTAGAACCCGGCCCCAGTGGCGCACCTACGCGAGGTCGCTTGGATACCTTGCCTACGGGCCGCAATTTTTTCTCTTTAGACAACCGCAGCGTACCCTCTGCTGCCGCATGGGCCTTAGGCCAACGCTCGGCCCAAGCGCTTATAGAGCGTCATTTACAAGAACACGGCGACTACCCCACACAACTCGGGTTGTCGGTTTGGGGCACGGCCACCATGCGCACCGGCGGTGATGACATAGCCCAAGCCTTTGCATTAATGGGCATCAAACCTATTTGGGCGCCCGGCTCGCAAAGGGTGGCTGATTTTAAAATTATTCCGGCCATGCAATTGGGCCGTCCACGGGTAGATGTAACCTTGCGTGTGTCTGGGTTTTTCCGTGACGCCTTCCCTAACGTAATGAAGTTATATGACGCTGCGGTACAAGCCTTAGCTGCCTTTGATGAACCCGGTTCCGTCGCCAGCAATGGCAACACCATTCGCCACAACGTAGAACAACGTCAAGCCGAGTTAGAAGCCCAAGGCGTTGGAACGCTTGAAGCACACCGCCAAGCCAGCTACCGTGTTTATGGCAGCAAACCCGGTGCTTATGGTGCAGGTCTGCAGGGTTTAATCGACGAGCGCTGCTGGGGTGAACGTGCCGACTTAGCCGACGCCTACCTTAATTGGGGTGGTTATGCTTATGGCCGTCAGCTCGACGGCAATAAAACCGGCGATGGCGTAGCCGCCCATGATGACTTTAAACACCGTTTGAGTCAGCTAGAGGCCGTGGTGCAAAACCAAGATAACCGCGAGCATGATTTACTCGACTCAGACGACTATTATCAGTTCCAAGGCGGCATGACCAACGCTGTAACCAGCTTTAGTGGCCAAGCCCCTGCGGTGTACCATAGTGATCACAGCAACCCCAGCGCACCCAAAATACGCACCCTTAAGGAAGAGCTTAATCGGGTGCTTCGCTCACGTGTGCTTAACCCTAAGTGGATTAGCGCCATGCAACGTCACGGCTACAAAGGCGCGTTTGAAATGGCCGCCAGCGTGGACTATTTATTTGCCTACGACGCCACCACAGATTTAATTGCCGACTACCAATATGAACAAGTGAGCAATGCGCTAATCTTTGAACCACAAAATCAACAATTTATGCGTGATAACAATCCCGCCGCCTTAGAAGAAATGACCGAACGTTTGTTAGAAGCCTGTCAACGTGGCATGTGGCAAGAACCGGGTGAACACCAACACGCCTTACAAGATTTATTGCTCGACTTAGATCAGCAACAGGAAACCGCCTCATGAGCCCATCCTCACAAAAGCTCACCCTGATGGTACAGGGTACAACTTCTGATGCTGGCAAAAGTATTTTGGTCACAGCCTTGTGCCGCATATTGGCCCGCAAAGGCATAAAAGTAGCGCCATTTAAGAGCCAAAACATGGCCTTAAACAGTGCCGTCACCGCCGATGGAGGTGAAATTGGTCGCGCTCAAGCGGTACAAGCCGAAGCTTGTTTTTTAGCACCAGATGTCCGCATGAATCCAATTTTGCTTAAACCTAACAGTGACTTAGGATCACAAGTCATTTTGCGTGGCAAAGCCATTGGCAATATGAAAGCCGTGGAATACCACCTGCACAAACCCAAGTTACTACAAGACGTAGTACTCGCCCACCAAGAGTTATTGCAAGATTTTGACGTGGTGATGGTAGAGGGGGCTGGCAGCCCAGCAGAGATTAATTTACGCGAACACGACCTTGCCAACATGGGGTTTGCAGAAGCCATAGACTGCCCCGTTGTTATTGTTGCCGACATTGACCGCGGTGGTGTATTTGCCCACTTATATGGCACCTATGAATTGCTCAGTAAAAGCGAGCAAGCCCGTACCCGTGGTTTTATCATCAACCGTTTTCGCGGCGACAAAGCCCTGTTACAAGGTGGCTTAGACTGGTTAGAAGAAAAAACCGGCAAACCTGTGTTGGCGGTATTGCCTTATATTCACAACCTGCACATAGAAGCCGAAGATTCCTTAGCGGTGGACCAGTTTTCCAAACGTGAGGGCGAGCAACACTTTAAAGTAGTGGTGCCCATTTACCCTAGAGCCAGCAATCACACTGACTTTGATGCGCTACGTATGCACCCTCAAGTGGATTGCCAGCTGTTACGAGACAGCCAGCAGTTTAACGGCGCCGACCTCATCATTTTGCCCGGCAGTAAAAATACTCGAGGTGACCTTGCGTGGCTTAAAGAGTCTGGCTGGGACAAAATTATTCAACGCCACTTACGTTTAGGCGGTAAAGTAATTGGCATTTGTGGCGGTTACCAAATGTTAGGCACAGCAGTACACGACCCCGACGGTACCGAGTCTGCTGCTGGCACTAGCCAAGGCTTGGGTCATTTGGCTATTGAGACTTTATTGCAAGGCGAAAAACAACTCCGCAACGTTCAAGGCCAATGGCATGGCAGCGAAGGTGACATTGCCGTAACTGGTTATGAAATACACGTAGGCCAAACCACCGGCAACGATTTAACCCAGCCATTAATGCAACTTAATACTGGCCCAGACGGTGCACGTAACAGTGAAAATACCGTTTTAGGAAGCTACGTACACGGTTTATTTGACGAACCTAAATTGCTAGAAGAGTTATTACAATGGGCAGGACTAAAGCAAACCCAAGCCTTTGATTACCCTGCGTTAAGAGCTGCGCAGATAGAGCGGTTAGCCGATGAAGTCGAAGTAGAATTACCCGTAGAAAAAATTTACGCCATCATGGGTGGAGAAATATGACATGAGTATATTGATGGCTGTTGTCATTGCCTTAGGCTTGGATTATTGGTTAGGGGAGCCTAAACGATTACACCCGTTGGTAGGGTTTGGTGGCTTGGCCGACGGTTTAGAGCGCTGGCTTAATACCGCAGGTGGATCCCGAGCGCAGCGACGTAGCAATCTCCTGCAGTTAAACGGCACGCTAGCCTTAACCCTCGCCATTGCCCCTCTGGGCTTCGCCGCGTACAGCCTAGAGCAAACCTTTGCCGCTAACAGTCTCTTATCTACCGTGTTTGCAGGCTTAGTGCTGTATATCGCCATAGGCTGGACCAGCCTAATACAACACGCCAAAGCCATTTCCGCACCGCTTAGCGTAGGTAACTTGATTGCCGCCCGCGAGGCCGTGGGCCGCATAGTGAGCCGCGACACCCAAAACCTCACTGAGCCAGAAATAGCCAAAGCCGCCACCGAATCGGTGTTAGAAAACGGTGCCGATGCCATTTTTGCCGCCTTGTTTTGGTTTATGCTAGCCGGCGTGCCGGGAGTGGTGATCTACCGCCTTAGCAACACCTTAGATGCCATGTGGGGCTACAAAAATGAGCGCTATTTGCATTTTGGCTGGGCTGCGGCACGCTTTGATGACCTACTCAACTTCATCCCCGCCCGTCTTACGGCCTTGTCTTACACCCTATGCGGCAGCCTCAATGGCCAAACCCAAAACGCATGGCACAGTTGGCGTCAGCAGGCCGGCACATGGAAAAGCCCCAACGCAGGCCCTGTAATGGCAGCAGGGGCCGGTGCTATTGGTGTCGAATTAGGCGGCAGTGCTCAGTACCACGGCCAAACTCAAACCCGCCCAACCCTGGGCGCGGGTATAGAACCTAGCGCAAAAAGCATTGATGACGCCTGTACTTTGGTGAACCATAGCCTTGTATTGTGGTTGGCGGTAATTGGGGTGCTGGTATGGATCTGATGAAAGAGAGTGCCATCACATGAGCCAATTATTCCATGGTGGCGATTTGCACACAGCGTCCAACGTCTTTGGTCGCCCTGTCGACGACTGGCTCGACCTATCTACCGGCATCAACCAGCACAGCTACCCTGCGCCTGCCATTGCACCCGAAGTGTGGCAACGTTTGCCTTATTTACAACCCGCCTTAATGGATGCAGCCGCTAGCTATTATAACCAACACCCCTGCTTAGCCAGCAGCGGTAGCCAGCCAGTTATTGAGATATTGCCATCGATTTTACGAGCCTTAGGTAGCGCCAAGGCCGCTTGGCTAGCCGACGTGGGATACCAAGAACATCGCCATGGTTGGAACCAGTGTGGCCCTATAAAAACCTATAATGGCCTTTGTGTACAGCAAGCCACACAACAAATCGATAGCGCTATGGCTAATGATGAAGTGGGCCATTTAGTGATCATTAACCCTAACAACCCCACCGGCACGTTATTCTCTGTGGAGCAATTGCTGTTCTGGGCGCAGCAGCTCAATAACGGTTTCTTAGTTGTTGACGAGGCCTTTATCGACACTCACCCCACGGCCAGCCTGCTAAGCCAAACACTGCCTGATAACGTGGTGATACTACGCTCGGTAGGCAAATTTTTTGGTTTGGCTGGCATCCGTTTAGGTTTTACCTTTGCCTCGCCAAGGGTATTAGCCGCCTTGCAGCAGCATATTGGGCCATGGTCGGTGAATGGGCCGGCGCAAAGCGTAGCCATCGCAGCGCTTAATGACCAAGTTTGGCAACAACAAATGCGCCAACAATTAATACACCAAGCGTCGACACAGCTGCAGCTATGGCACCAACCGCTGTTGCAACTGGGCGCAAGTTTGGCAGCGCAACACGAATTGTTTCGCTGTTTTGCCATGACCCCAAATTTAGCCCATAAGCTGCACCAGAGCGCAGCCGAACAGGGCATACTATTACGTCCAGTGGATATCAACTCCGGCAAGAGTTTGTTACGCTTTGGTAATATTGATTTAAGCCAAGCCAAGTTTCAACAACGCTGCCGCACCTGGCTTCGGTCGTTGCACACTCTGCGCTAACTATAGGCCATTTAATGAGCTATTTTCCTCTCTTTCACAACACCCAAAATCTTAAAACCCTCATCGTTGGAGGTGGTAAAATTGCCCTGCGCCGCACTAATTCATTACTAGACGCGGGTGTCGCTTGCGACATATTGGCTACGGCTGTGACTGAGCCACTGCGCACCCTTGTTGAGTCTGCGGGAGGCACAGTCACTATTAATGCCTACACCAACGACGAAGTGATGCTGGGTTATGGACTGATATTGGCCGTGACCGACGACCGTGCGATTAACCAAGCCATAGCCCAGCATGCCAAAGCCATGGGATTATTAGTCAACGTCGCCGACGCACCTGACGACGGCAATGTGATTTTTGGTGCCACCATCGACCGAGCACCCTTGACGATAGCCATTAATAACGGCGGCGCGTCGCCGGTGTTATCGAGCATATTGCGACAGCAGTTAGAACAATTTGTACCCAAAGCCTATGGTCAACTTTCAACTTTAGTGGGCCGCTATCGCGAGCAAGTAAAGCAGTCCTTGCCGAGCACCACAGACCGGTCTAGCTTTTGGCATCAAGTACTCCAAGGCGCGGTAGCCGAGGCGGTATTTTCTGGCAAACAAGACGAAGCCGAAGCATTACTTAAGAAAGCCTTAATCTCTGCCAATACGTTAGGTGAGCAAGGCGAGGTTTACCTTATTGGCGCAGGTCCAGGCGACCCAGACTTACTCACGTTAAGGGCCTTTCGTTTATTACAAAAAGCCGACGTTGTATTGTACGACGCCTTAGTTTCAGACGGGGTAATGGCTTTAGTACCACCCTCTGTTGAGCGGGTTTATGTCGGTAAACGTCGGGCCAACCACAGTGTGCCTCAAACGGGCATTAACCAGCTGCTGGTAGAGTATGCCCAACAAGGGAAACGTGTGGCTCGCCTAAAAGGGGGCGACCCGTTTATATTTGGCCGCGGTGGCGAAGAGATCGAAACCTTAGCCGAGCAGCAGGTGCCGTTCCAAGTGGTGCCGGGTATAACCGCAGCCAGTGGCTGCTCGGCCTACTCGGGTATCCCGTTAACACATCGAGACTATGCCCAGTCGGTACGCTTTGTCACGGGTCAACTACGCGACGGCAGTGTCAACTTGGCGTGGCCAGAGCTCGTTGTAGAAGGCCAGACCTTAGTGTTTTATATGGGGCTTAAGGGTTTACCCTACATTTGCGAGCAGCTCATTGCCCATGGTATGGATGCCACAATGCCGGTGGCTTTAATAGAAAAGGGCACCACCCAGGACCAGCGGGTATTGGTGTCCGATTTAACGGGACTGACAGATATAATTGAAGCCGAGCACGTTATGTCGCCGTCACTATTTGTAGTCGGGCGCGTGGTGAGTTTACATGCTAAACTGGCTTGGTTCGTATCGGAGCGATAAGCCGGTTAAGAGGGTTTTAATATGAGCAAAAACACAGAGCAAGAGCTAGCTAAACTGCTAGAACAATGTGAATCTGACTTGCATGTATATGCGCATAAAACGGGCGCCTCTGTATTTGCCGAAGCCCTCAATGAACCAATTTCCTCTCGCACAGGAGCTGTTAAAGCCTTGTCCGATAAAGCCTTAGCTAACATGGCCAAAGGCCTAGAAGGCTCAACTGCAGATGCCAACGAACGCATGGCCAAGCTAGAAGCCAAGTTAGCCGCTAAAGCCAACGATTTAGAAGACCTTAAGCGTCAGCGCGAGGCCTTAGCTCAAGAACAAGAGCAACAACGCCAAGCGGGCCTAGAAAATAAACGTCAAGCTATGTTTAGGGGTGGTAAAAAGAAACCTATCGGCCAGCCTGCTACAACAGCAACACACGAAACAAGCTCGGAACCAATTATAAGTAACAAAAGAATTGTACTAGGTAAAGTTCAATTTGGTAGTCGTCGACCCCAATAGTTGGCCATAGCAGGATGCTAACATGCCCCCCATACACCAAATTTTAGCCATTTTTGTCGCCCTCATCTGGGGCACCAACTTTGTTTTTATCGAGTTAGGGCTAGACGATTTACCGCCCTTCTTATTTGCTACATTGCGGTTTACCTTTGCAGCCCTACCACTGATATTTTTTTTACCCCGGCCTCAGGTGCCCTGGCGTTATTTAATTGCCTATGGTGTGTTGATTGGTTTTGGCCAATTTGGCTTACTATTTTGGGTTATGGGCAGCCATATGTCGCCGGGTTTAGCGTCGCTGGTAATTCAAGTACAAGCCGTATTCACCATTCTTTTGGCTGTGTTGCTGTTTAACGAACGGGTACGGCTTCAACAACTCATCGCCTTAGCTATTTCGTTTGCCGGTATCGGCCTCATTGCCGCGCAAGGCAACAACGATGCCACCGCTATTGGTTTGGGCGTCATCTTGATTGCAGCCTTAAGCTGGGCAGCGGGCAACTTGGTAGCCAAACACGCAGGCAAAGTTAATATCATCGCCTTTTTAGCTTGGTCATCGGTATTTGCGGTACCACCTTTGGCTCTTATGTCCTATTATTTTGAGGGCCCAGAGGCGATTAGCCAAGGTTTGGTTTCAGCTAGCTGGCAAGCGTGGAGCATTGTGCTCTGGCAAACCGTTGGCAACACCTTGCTCGGTTATGGTTTGTGGAATATGTTATTACAACGCTATGCCGCGGCTGTAGTCGCCCCATGGGCCTTACTAGTGCCCGTATTTGGCATGAGTGCATCGAGTCTCATGCTGGGTGAGTCCATGCCTTGGTGGAAGTGGCTTGCTGCTGCCCTCATTATTGCGGGTTTATTATTTAACTTACGCGCCACCCAACGCCCCCGATCCAACCCTTAACAAAGAACTGGTTATGAATTTTCTGGGCACAAATTTCCGACTTACCCCTAGCCGCTCAATACTTATTAAAAGCCAACGTAGCAAAACCCAATATGTAGTCTAAACTTACTCGATATTACTCCTCCAGTTATACCAACGAGAGATATCGATGATTAAACAGCTACACATCTTACTAGTAAGTTTGATGCTGAGTCAGGCTAGTTTAGGCAACGGCAGCAACACCGCGAGCGAAGGCTCCCTAGTGGGATCTGTAGGCTCAGCCATGGTAGTGGCAGGTGGCGCTTCGGCGATCGCCGAGGTGATTGATGCCAGTGGTCATATGGTTGTGGCCAGTGTTGAGACTTCTGGCGATCTTGTGGTACTCACCCTAAATACAATGATAGACGGTGTGCAAGGATCTGCACAAGTAATCATTGAAGCGTCATCTATGGCAGTGGCCAGTTCCTTGTTAGTGGCTGGCAGTGTGGTAGAAGTAACGTCGATTATGGCTGTAGGCGGCAGCTTGATGATTGGTCATTTGCTAATGCACGCTGGGGAAGTCATTTTGTTCATCCCCCAGCACACCTTAGCGCTTGGTTTTCATAGCCACAAGTTATGAAACAGCTTCGCTTTTTAGCTGCTGTTTTGGTACTAGCGCTAACCTTTGTTGCGCCCGCCAGCGGTGCGGCTTGCAACTCTGAACCTCCCACCCAAACTGAGTACTTACAAGCCATTCAGCTTGGTTTTGAAGCCACGCAGTACTTAGAACAAGCCTACCAAGAGCAGGATGATACGGTGGCCTTAATTGCCCGCATTGGGTCGTTGGCATCCAGCAAACGCTTCCAGCGCCAACTGGGCCCTTACTGGCAATACACCCATGCCGGTTTAGTGTTTAGGGATCACCCCAGCGGCCAATGGAGCGTAGTACACCTGCTCAACTCCTGCGGTGGCCAGTCGGCCATTTTTGAACAAGGATAATGCGTTTTTCTTTGGATAAACCCGATATTTATATTAATGCCATAGTGCACTTAAAACCTCAGTTACAACGTGCTTTGGCAAACGTGGTCATTAAACAAAACTTAGCTAAGGCAATGTTCCAAAATAGCCAATACAGCTCTATCTCCTACCCCTATAGTTTAGATTACCAAAACTCCAATGAGTACATTTTGATGTTGCTAGCGGCCGCCATGGCACCTGAGTCCAGCAAGCCGAATAACCGCGAGCAGAGCATGAGGTACTTTCTCAACTCCAAGCTAAAGGCGACTTTTCAGCCAGAACTGGTCAAAGTTGGTGTGTTTGAGAGTTTCGGTAGTAGCCTAGGTTTAGGGCCCAGCAATGCCACTTTAAAAGACCACACTCGACAAGAGCGACGTAACGGCAAAATGGAGTTTGTTTCGGTGGGCAGTTTAGTTCATTGGCTGACCCAATTAGGCCAGGTCACCCATCATCGGGAGCTAAACCTTAATAGAAAAAATTAAACACCATCACACTGCCCAGCCCCGACGTGCCAATGCCAATACCTAACTGTAGGTAGCCGGTAAGCCGCTCGACACGATGGCTGGAGAGACTAAAGGGCAAGCTAATGGCGGCGGATAACAGGGCCATGCCGGCAATAGAACCAATGCCAAACAACAACATATAGCCCAATCCTAACCAAAGGTTATGGGCCGCATTGAGCGTGAGCACGACCAATGCAGCAGAACCTGCCATACCGTGCATAATGCCAATCATCAATGTACGCATGGGGAAGGGGCTGGTATGTTGATGTTGGTGAGCGCTAGCGTCTGCATGGGCCATATCGGCGTGGTGTTGGTGGGCGTGTAAATGGCGTTTTCCGTGGTGTTGGTGCACATGAAAATGCACCCCGTTGCGGCGCATACGCCACAATACATCGACACCCAGGTATAACAACATAAAACCCACGGCACACTCTAACATGGAGGCCATTTGATCAGGGATTAAGGTGTCGGCCAGCAAGGCAATGGTGCCAAATACAAACAAGGTTATCGTGTGGCCTAGACCCCATATAGCACCATGACGTAGGGCCGCGGTTTTACCTTGTTTTTGCGTCACAATCGACGCCACTGCAGCCACATGATCGGCTTCTAACGCGTGGCGCAGACCAATCATAAAACCCACAATGAGGACACTTAATTCCACTTAGCTACCTTCTTTAATTAGTAGTTGCAGGCGGTAAATGCTCTGGTCCACCTGTTGCTGATTATCCGCAATCACCACTTCACCCCCCCAAGCCCTCAATTGTACCTGAGTTTGCTGACTATATAGGTTTTGTCTGAAGCCACGATAAGATTGAACCCCCTCCGCGTGGGCTGCCGGCATATTGGCTACCGCAAAGTCGTACAAGGCAGGCAAGGTAAACTGCAAACCCGCGGCCGTCATCTCTACCCCTGAAGGGCTGCCTAAAAGCCGATTGGCTAACGTGGCGGGGTGTCGCAAATAACATCCAAACACCGATGCCACCACATAGTCATAGACATGCTCTTGGGTAACCAAAATACTAAGCTTTAATAAATCGCTTGGCTGCGTAGGCTGTTAAGCCTCCTAGCGTGAGCCAGAATAAACCATTGGCTACAGCAGTGGCATAGATAAACTGTGATTGAAGGTCTTCTAAGGTAGCCACGGCTTGTGCATCTGGGTGTAAAAAGCCATGCACTTCTGGTTGCGGTGCACCCACAACCCAAGGGGCTGCAACAAATATTACAGCCGCCACTTTAACCATGCCGGGCAAAAATACTAGGCTAGCAATAGCAAGACCTGTGGCCACCACGGCCAACACCCACCACGCCTGACGGCCTTCTAGAGCAGCAGCTTCCATACTGGGAATTTCTGGCGACAGACCTAAGGCAGGCACTACAAAAAATGTAAGGTAGCCGGCCAAACCCCAACCCAAACCGCCTAACCAAGTAATGTTTAGCTGCGCTTTGTCTCGAGCCACAAACATACCTGCCAACAAAATCATTGCAAAACCAAACGCCGATAGGACGTTTGAAAGCACGGTATAACCAATGCGCTCCATACCATCTGCCGGGCCCCAAGCTTCTTCGTTGTGGGAATGTGTGTGGCCATCGCTTTGCGCTGCCACAACTTCTGGCTCGGCAATTTCAAACACTTCGGCAGCATAAATAATGGGGGATACGTGTAACGCTTGAACAGCGCTCAAAACCAAACCTGCAACCAAGGCAACGCCTAGCGCAGTTAACACCATAGAACGGAACATAAGTTAAAACCTAATTAGTACGAGGTTACGCCTTTAGTGGCAAGGAAAAGCAAACGAGTGACGGGTATCGTGGGCAGCGTTGTGTGCCACGTCCATCGGTGCAAAACCAACACCCATCAATACCACCATGCCCAAAATTGCCGCAGCCACCATTTGAACGCTGGTGCTGGCTAATGCTTGGCTTGATGCTTGTGTGTTAGTAACGGTAGAAGTTGTCATGTATTTCTCCACGTGCTCACCCGCACGATAAATCTGATGTTAAAGGGTGTTTAACCCATAGTTGTAGGCCGGTCTCCGGGCTCATAAGCAAGGCTTATGTACCGTTGCGGGGGCAGCACAGTTCAGAGTTTGACTGTTTCCCGTGAAAGCTAGATTCGTGTAGCCACCTACGGGGTCTACTTTATGCCAATTTGACTGATTTTTGAAGTGCCAATGCGCGATGTTTAATTCAACACGCGACCAATCACCCTCAGAGATGCATTTTATTGACCTAAGCAGCCATAAATCGCTCTATTTTCTGACGTCAGCGGTGGTATGATGTGAGCTTATTTTTGTCAGCATACACAGTGAGAAACCCATGACCGCGTTCGGTACCCAATTTGCCCCAGAAATGGCACTCGCCACCTTTGACGGACAACAATGGAGCACACCAAGTGTTGTGCCAAGCGACAGCATTTCTCTACACCCTGGAGCTCACGTTCTGCACTATGCCAGTACCTGCTTTGAAGGCCTCAAAGTGTTTAGTCATGCCGACGGTAGTAAACATATTTTCCGTATGGATCAAAACATCACCCGCATGGTACAAAGCAGCCGCTTGATATCTTTACCCGCGTTTGAAGAAGACATGCTGGCAGGCATGATTTTAGACATCGTTGGCCGCTATAAAGACCTGGTTCCTGCACCTCCAGGCACCATGTATCTACGGCCTACCCATATCGGCACAGAAGCAGCTATCGGCAAAGCGGCGGCGCCTTCCTCGCAATCTATGCTCTATGTTCTGGCATCCCCCGTAGGCGACTATTTTGCCGGCGGCGACACCACCTTGCGCTTACTCATCGACGAACAAGGCATGCGCTGTGCACCCCACATGGGCATGGTGAAAAGTGGCGGCAACTACACCAGCGCTCTACAAGTGTTAAATAGGGCCCGCGCCGAGCACCAAGCCGACCAAGTGTTGTTCTGCCCAGACGGTGACGTGCAAGAAACTGCCGCTGCCAACTTCATTTTGATTGACGGTAACGAACTCATCACCAAGCCGCTAGACACCAGCTTCCTCCACGGCGTAACTCGCGCCTCTATACTCACTTTGGCCGCCGACATGGGCATGACTGTAAGTGAACGTGATTTATCGGTTACCGAGCTGATTGAGCGTAGCACTAATGGCGATGCGGAAGCTGCGTTATCAGGCACTGCCGCCGTTTTAACCCCCGTAGGTACGCTGATCTACAATGGTAAAGAGCATACCGTAGGCACCGGCAAGCCTGGAGCAAAAACCATACAACTACGCAAAGCGCTAAACGACATTCAATTTGGCGTGGCCGAAGACCGTCATGGTTGGTTGGCCCGCGTATAATTGTGCTGCCAGCAAATCTCCATCACTTCTTCAGCTTCCTTCCATAGATCTTCAGGAAGTTTCCAATAGTTCCCCATTGTTGCGGTGTTTAATAGGCCTTATATCTACACGCACCCAACAATAAGGCACACATCATGAATCTTCATTTATTACAACACCCCAACACCTCGCACCACACTAGCTCCGTAGAACACTTACAAGTTGAACTGCTGATGTTATACGGAGAAAGTTTTGATATTGGCGAAGGCAAACACTATACCAGCCTCACCAAACGCGGTTATAAGCGACTCTTGAAAGACATGCACCATGTTCAACAACACCTAAAAACTTTACGAAGCACTTATCTTATCGATGCCGACGGCGACAAACTGGTGACGGTAGGGCAACGCTATAGCGGCCGCCCCTGCACAGGAGGAGCGCTCAGTGCAAGCCATTGATACCTTTGAGCACCGCTGCGTGGCCTATCAAGATCAAACTAATATGAGCCATGACGCCCCAGCAAACCGCGTATTTCAGCGATCCCACGCGGTGGTTTACGATGAAGTCGAGTACATGATGCCTGAACATCCGCCGAGTGTAGAAATGCTGGCCATTATGGTCAAACAAGTGTGCTGGGGGTCCATGGCATACAAATACGTATTTCAGCAGCTTGAGCAACGCTACGAATCTTTAGTGGGCGATATTGGCGTTTCGACACAAGTTATTTTCTACTACGTGAGCAATACTATTATCTCCCTACTTGTGCTGAGGCGTAGAAACAGTTTATTGTCTAATGAGATACTAATAAAAATACTGCAACGCTTTAACCTTCGAGATGCCACGCTAAGAGCTGGTATCGAGGTGATCGCCGAAGAAGTATTACGCCAGTGCTTTATTTCTAGCACCAAAAAGCCGAGGGAAGAAAAATGATCACCCATACTCAACTTAGTCTAGCCGTTGCCTTATCACTCACCGTGACCAGCACTTGGGCTGCCACAGAAACCACCGTTTGCGAGGTGTGGCGCATCACCGACGGCACACCTTTAGTTACCAGTGACGGTCGTCCTGTATTGACCAAGCAATGTAAGACCGTACAAAAAGTAGCCGCAACCGAGGCTCCGACACCAACCAAGATTGAGCCTACGGCAAGCACAGAGGTCATAATCGAATCCTCTGCTGAGCCTGAGCCAGCTCCAGAGTCTACTGCACAAACGGTTGCAACCACTGAGCCCATAGCAGAACCAGAAACAGCGGCCCAAGCCAGCGCAGCAATCGTCGAAGAAGCAGTAATAGAAGAAACTGCAGTTGAAAAACCTGCACAAGAAGCAGCAGTTGTAGCTGAAGTTGAAGTTGAACCTGTAGAAGAAACTGTAGAAGAAACTGTAGCCGAAGCTACACCTGAACCTAGTCTGATACAGTATCAATTTAGGAGCTACCAAAGCACGATATTATTCGATACCGACAAATCCAACTTGGACGCCGACGACATTGGCAATTTAGAGCAGTTGGCCATGGCGTCGAGCACTGGGGACATCGTACGAGTACACCTCACAGGCCATGCCGACAGCCGTGGTACTGACGCTTATAATATGAGCCTCTCCAAACGCCGTATACAATCCGTAGTCAGTTTCTTAGCCGACTTGAACATTATGGTAACGTCTGTATTTGCCAGAGGTGAAACGGACCCAGTGCTGGTGGATGGCAAGGAAGACTTGGACCTGAGTCGTAGGGTGCACATTGAGGTAAAAACTCGCACCAAATAGCGTTTCGCCTAGATTAATTGATCAGGAATTGTTGGCATGAGCGACAATAGTTATGAAAAAGGCCGTTTAAATTTACCTTTTGTGGGCTTTTGTACCTTTGGCAAAAGCCCCACCTGTGAGGACTGGGACAACATAAAGGCCGATGTAGCCTTTATGGGAGCCCCCTTTGATTGCGGCACTCAATGGCGCTCTGGCGCGCGTATGGGGCCACGCTCCATACGTGAGGCGTCTACCTTATTTTCTTTTGGCCATGGTGGTGCCTACTCCTTTGAAGACGACACCATGTATTTGCAAGGTGTGAAAATGGTGGACATGGGCGACGCCGACATGATCCATACCAACACCGAACAAAGCCATGCCAACATAGAATATGGCGTACGTAAGGCCTTAGCCGCTGGGGTATTGCCCGTGGTGGCGGGTGGTGATCATTCGATTAACGCACCATGTATTCAAGCCTTTGATGATCAAGGGCCAATCCATATTATTCAGATTGATGCCCATTTAGACTTTGTTGATGAGCGCCACGGCGTACGGTTTGGCCATGGTAACCCCATTCGTCGCGCCTCGGAAAAAACCTACGTCACCGGCATGACTCAGTTGGGCATTCGCAACGTGTCTTCGTCTAACCGCGATGACCACAAAATGGCAGAAAATGCGGGCTCTACGATTTTGTCGGTACGAGACGTACGTCGCCTCGGGCCAGAGGGCGTTTTAGCCTTAATTCCCGACGGCGTTAACTACTATATCACCATTGATATTGATGGTTTTGACCCTTCCATTGCCCCTGGTACAGGCACCCCAAGCCATGGTGGCTTTACCTACTACGAAGTGATGGAAGTATTACAAGGCGTAGCCAATAAAGGAGATGTGGTGGGCATTGATCTGTGTGAGGTGGCACCAGATTACGATTTGTCTAGCACCACCAGCATTTTGGCGGCACAGGTATTACTTAACCTTATTGGTTACGTATTTCATGGCCGAGAAACCCGCAAACAACAGCGCGAGGCTTAGCCTCGCATTCGCTGTGCCTGCGGATCAAACAGTGGCTTGTTGTAAATGGTTGCAGGGCGCATTTCGCCAAGAATTTCAATTTCAAAGCGAGCGCCCTCTGCAATCATATCAATGGGCACAAAACCAAACGCCACAGACTTTTCGCTAAAGTGGGCATAACCGCCGGAAGTGACGTAACCCACCACTTGCCCACCTTTCCAAATGGGCTCATCGGCCACCACATCGGCATCTAAGGCATCCACTATAAAGGTAACCAATTGCCGCTGGGGTGGATTATTGCGCTCGGCTAAGGCTGCGGCTTTGCCAATATAGTCAGCTGCTTTGTCATAACTCATAAACCGATCCATGCCGGTTTCCATGGGAGTGTAATCGGGTTTAAATTCGCGCATCCAAGAGCCAAAGGATTTCTCTAAACGCAAACTCATCATGGCGCGCATACCAAAAGGTTTCATGCCAAAGGGTTCGCCCGCCGCAGCCAAACTGTAATACAGGCTGATTTGCTGCTCTTTAGGCACATAAATTTCGTAACCTAAATCGCCGGTATAACTCACCCGCTGTACTAACGCATCACATTGGCCAATTTCCATGCGATGAATGCTCAAAAAGGGCACGGCTTCATTAGACACATCAAAACGAGTGGTGGTGGCGAGTACACTACGCGCCTGCGGACCGGCAATTTGAAACCCAATTAAGTCGGAAGAGACATTGTTCAGTTCAACCCCCGATGCGGGCAAATGGTCTAGAAACCAACGCATATGGTAAGCCTGCATACCAAACGAAGCCGTTACCAAGAAGTCATCTTCATCAAGGCAGGAGAGGGTAAAGTCACCAATAAGCTTGCCCGAAGGGCTTAACATAGGGTTGAGTGCCAGGTTACCAGGTTTAGGTATGCGGCCCGCCATAATGGTGTCTAGCCAGGCCTTTGCGCCTGGGCCTTTAACTCGGTACTTGCCAAAGTTATGCACCTCGTTAATGCCTACGCTGTTACGCACTGTTCGGCATTCACTGCCAATCGCATCAAATGCACTAGAGCGGCGAAAGCTTGGCGTCTCTTCTAGGGGTTCGCCTTCTGGGGCAAAATAATTCACATGCTCCATACCGTAGCCTTGGCCAAATACCGCCCTCTGCTGTTGCCAAATGCCATACGCAGGCGTGGTGTTTAACGGCCTACCCACGGGCAACTCTTCATTGGGGTAAGAAATACTAAAGCGTTTTTGATAGTTTTCTCTCACCTTGTTGCGGGTGTACGCCGGCGTACAATAGTCGCCAAAGCGAGCCACATCCATGGCGAATACATCGCGCGAAGGCTCGCCATAAACCATCCATTCGGCCAAGGTAAGCCCCACACCACCGCCTTGGCTAAAGCCTGCCATCACGGCGCAACAGGACCAGTAGTTCTTTAACCCAGGGATGGGCCCAACCAAGGGATTACCGTCTGGAGCAAAGGTAAAGGGCCCATTAACTACATTTTTAATGCCCGCTTCGGCAAGGCAAGGGAATCGATTAAAGGCAAATTCTAAGGCGTCTCCAATGCGGTCTAACTTGTTGTCTAGCAATTCATGGCCAAAGTCCCACGAGGTGCCGTCTACGGCCCATGGGTCACAGTCTTGCTCATATATACCAATGACTAACCCGCGGCCTTCTTGGCGCAGGTAGCTCTCGCCGGCGGGGTCCATAACATGGGGTAGTTCCTGGTCTCGTTCAAACACCACTGACAAGTCGTCGGTGACCAAATATTGATGCTCCATGGGGTGCAAGGGTAAAAACACCCCGGCCATAGCGCCTAACTCTCGGGCCCACAAACCTGCCGCATTCACCACATGTTCGGCATGAATGGTGCCGTTTTTGGTGACCACATCCCATGTACCGTCTTGGCGATGATGTAGGTCTAACACGGGATTACGAAGGTAAATTTCGGCCCCTTGTTTTTGCGCAGCCTTGGCGTAAGCGTGGGTGGTGCCCGACGGATCCAAGTGGCCATCAAGCGGGTCGTACAACCCTCCTAACACGCCTTCGGTGTTAACGATGGGGCTAAGGGCACGAATTTCCTCCGGCGTGATGATTTGTGTATCCAAACCCATGTGCCGGTGCATGGCACGCGCCGCCTTTAAAAAGTCCATACGTTCAGGACTGTCGGCTAAGGTAATGCCACCCACATGATGTAGGCCGCAATTTTGACCACTAATTTCTTCTAATTCTTTGTACAGCTTAATGGTGTAACCCTGCAGTGCCGCCATATTAGGGTCTGAGTTTAAGGTGTGAAAACCACCGGCAGCATGCCATGTAGAGCCCGAGGTAAGCTCCGAGCGCTCGATCAGCACCACGTCACGCCAACCTAACTTAGTGAGGTGATACAACACCGAGCAACCCACTACACCACCACCAATGACGACTACTTTTACGTGTGATTTCATCGTTTGTGTCATTACATTTTTTCCTTTATTTGGGCCCCAGGTGCGGCGCCGCCTTCGCTAATACGGCGTTGTACAAATTCGTTGAGCTGGGCCTCAATGTGGGCGTCTAATTTAGGTTCTTCATACTCTTGTAATAGTTTTTTCCAAATTTTATTCGCCCGTTGGGTGGCATCCATGGCCCCAGCGTCGCGCCAGTTTTCAAAGTTTGACCAATCCGACAACAAGGGCGAATAAAAGGCATTTTCATAGCGTGACATGGTGTGAGGGGATGCAAAAAAATGGCTGCCCGGCCCCACTTGAGCAATAGCTTCAACCCCTAGGGCATCGGTACCGGTGTCCATAGGTTGCATAAACGCCTGCAACATTTGGATCATTTCTGCGTCGATAATGATCTTTTCGTAGGAGGTACACAAGCCACCTTCAATCCACCCTAAGCCATGTAACACGTAATTTACCTGCCCCATCATACAACCCCACAACGACATTTGAGATTCGTAGGTGGCTTGCGCATCCGGCGCATTGGAGGCGTTAGCATTGGAGGCCCGTAGAGGAATACCGTATTTACGGGCCAACTGCCCAGACACAATAGTAGCTTGGCTATATTCGGGGGTACCAAAGGCGGGCGAGCCCGATTTCATGTCAACATTAGAGGTGAAACTGCCATACATGGCTGGTGCGCCCGGGTTAACACATTGGTGAAAGGCCAACCCAGCCAAACATTCGGCATTTTGCTGCACCAACGCACCGGCCATAGTAATGGGCGCCATGGCGCCAGCGAGAGTAAAAGGCGTGTAGATCACAGGCTGGTTGTGCTGCGCCATTACAATCGCGCCTTCCAGCAAGGCCGCGTCGTAAATCAACGGCGAGTTGGCGTTAACTACCGTATGCATTGACGGTTGCTCAAGCAGTTGGGCATGACTGATGCCACGGCTAATACGGGCAATTTCAATCACGTCCAGCATGCGCTGGGCACCCAAGGCGTAACCACCAACCGGTTTAGTGGTGAGCCGCGCCATGGCTTCGGCCGCCACTAAATGCCTAATATTGACGTTAACGTCGCAAGGCTCAACCGGAAAGCCCGCCTGTAATTGTACGCTGTTGAGGCTTTCGCCTAAGCGTAACAAATTACAAAAATCCTCGAAATTCCCAGTAATCCTGCCGCGGTCCAAATCTGACACATTGGGTGTACTGGCCACCATCGCAAAGGCCATAGAACTGCCCCCCATGGTGATGTGACGGTCTGGGCCGCGACCATGCAATACAAACTCGCTGGGCGTAGTGGCAATGGTTTGCATCACCCAGTCTGGGTTAAATCGAACCCGCTGGCCATCGGCATCCACCATCGCTCCAGCGCGGCGTAGAATTTCCACCGCTTGTGGTGACTGAAAGTCGATGCCGGTATTACACAACAGCGTTAACGAGGCTTGGTGAATGTCTTCCAGCTGAGATTCACTCACTAACTGCATAGGTGCATACGGATTGTGTAATTGCTGCGACGGCGCTTGATGGCAGCCTCCACTTGCGCGGCTGGTTTTGGTGCGGTTGGGGCGCGAGCGTCTCATGGGCATAGCACTCTTGGATTGGTGTTGCGTTAAAACAACATCATAGGCTATGGTCTGTTTTATTAAAAATTAATAATTAGCCACTAAACCATGAAATTATTTAATATATGTTACGCCTCAAACTAAGCCACTACAGAGTGGTGCAGGCCGTGCGCATCCATGGAACCGTGTCGGCAGCTGCCCAAGCGCTGGGACTCACGCAATCCGCCTTAAGCCACCAAATCGCAGAAGCTGAGCGACGCTTAGGCAGTAAATTATTTGCCCGCATTGGTCGCAGATTACGGCTGACTTCGGCGGGGGAGTTTTTAGCCTCCAGTGCAGACACCATTCTTATGGAAGCCGGTTTAGCCGAATCGACACTCATGGGCAAAGCCGACACAGAACCTAGCGAAGTGATCCGTATTGGCACCTTTGCCTATAACAGTTATCGCTGGCTGCCGTCCTTTTTGCAGCAAATTCAACAGCAATGGCCAAATCTATATTTTGAGTTTATTACCGACACCCACAAAGTGCCCATTAGCAGCACCCTCGATGGCGACGTCGATATTGCTATCACCGCGGGGCGGTTTGTATCTGGTGGCGCCCACGTACACACATTATTTGAGGATGAATTAGTAGCCATCTGTGCGCTTGATAAATCGGTGCCAAACAACGGTTATATGCTTGCCGAAGACTTCTTAAACGAACCTTTTATCACTTACTCAACAGTGTATGAAACCGGCTTCGAAGAGCAGTTACTATGGCGTCCAGCCGCGTGTAGGCCACACAATTACTTGCGTGCGGGCAATACCGAAGCCGTGATAGAGATGGTGAAAGCCGGTTTTGGACGCTCTATTCTGAGCCGTTGGGCGGTACAGCCCTACTTAGATGAGGAGGAACTATTGGCGCAGCCAGTCACGGCAGACGGCATACCCATTCAATGGAGTGCCTTAGTACGCAAGAACCACCAAAACGTGGACTTGCTTAACCAGGTGGCGCAGCAGTTGCAGCAATGGTGCCACGCACAGTTTAAACCCCCAAAGCCGGAATAACTTGCTGCAAGTTGTCCAGTATCAAAGTCGGGGCATGAGACAATGGCTCTGGAGGCTGCGAAAAACGATTAATCCAAGCCACATGAAAACCAAAATTCACAGCTCCCGCCACATCCCACGCATTACTTGAATAAAATAACACCTGTTGTTTAGCCACACCAAATGAGTCTAACGCCAACTGGTACACCCGTGGGTCGGGTTTGTATATGGCCAAATCATCAACAGAGATAACCTGATCAATCAAATCCCCAATTTGGGCATAGGTCACTGCCGCCTTCAACATCGCTGGCGAGCCGTTAGATAGGATGGCTGTAGCAATGCCCGCCTCCCGCAACTGCTTAAGCGTAGCCGCAACTTCTGGGTAACTGGCAAGCTGGTTATAGGAGTGGAGCAGCCGCTGTTCAAGGGTCGCGTCGCTTACCGCATGAGCCTGCAAAGCATAACTAAGGGCTTGAGCGGTGACTTGCTGGAAGTCCACATAACGCCCCATAAGACTGCGTAGCCAGGTATATTCAAGCTGCTTTTGCCTCCACAGCATAGAGATTGACTGTGCCTGAGCACCGAGTGTCTGCACATGTGGGCCAACCGCCGAATGTACATCAAACAGGGTACCATAGGCATCAAAAACACATAGTTTTACTGCGCTTAGGTCTGGCTTCATATAGGTATTCCTCTGCCACCATTGCCTTAGTAGTTATACCTATTTTCACAGTCTCGCGCAAAATTAAAATCATGTTCAAAGTTTTTATTACGGGTTTCGGGTTTCGGGTTTCGGGTTTCGCAATAACATTGCGGCAAAATATGGTTTCTAACTCTTCTCGTAAGGACATTTGCGCTTTCCAACGATCACCCACGCGCTGAAACCAACTCAAACGCCCGCTCAAGATGCTGCTGCATCACCGCCAACAATACCCAGTGCCGTAACCTTCTCCCGAAGATTGTGCAGACACCCAGCCACCAATTGCGTCAATCACCGGTACTGGACACTCTACTTCGCGTACTAAATCCCTACCCGTATGCCTAAACGAATGCGCTGTTACGCCTTTAACAACTCGTGGTTTTAGCCACTTATTCACAGCAGCACTTCAACAGCATAACGAGGAAGACCCACTAGCGGTATTTGCCTTTCACTTGAGCGAGTTTTCAAGTTTCTTAGTGTGTTGGCTCTAATGCAAACAGTCATCATATCGCCCTTCATCACAATATCGTCCTGCAATAAGCCAGCAGCCTCACTCAAACGCACCAATGACCCAGACAGCAGAAGTATCAACAGCCGTCTCTCATCGCCGATCTCCACGCATTGAGGCGGTAGCCCGCGAGACTATGCAGCATCACAACCGGTGCAACATTCAGTGCAAATTCTGGGTCATAATTGGATGCAATCTAACACCCATTGTAAGCGCGTGAGTACCAGGTAAATTCAAGTGCTTGCTGGCCATTTTTTCCACGCCATAGGTCGGTGAATGACTTGTTTAATAGATAGTAAAATTGGCCCGCAGTAGAACTCTAGGCCTTAGGCTATATAGTTTTTTTGCTGCCTTGAGTCCCCTTGACTGGTGCGGATTTGAGGCTGGCCATTGTAGAGTGTGGATCATGGAGAATTGAGTTCAGGTTCTACACTGACGTAGGTTTTACTCACTTCACCGTCTAAGCTTGTAGTTTGTAAGACCACCTTAAATCCCCACAGTCGGTGCAAGTGTTTGAGCATCTCGTCGGTTTTGTCGGACATAGGCCTGTCATCAACCTGAGTATGCTGCAAGGTCAGGCTGCGATCACCACGCAAGGCCACATTAATCACTTGAACATTGGGTTCGGTGCGGTTTAAACTGTATTCAGATGCTAGATCGGCACGGATCTGTTGATATCCTTGTTCGTCATGTATGGCAGACACCAACACATGGTCCAATCGTTCATCATCGACCACGGTAAACAATTTTAGATCTCGAATGACCTTGGGCGACAGGTATTGCAAAATGAAACTTTCGTCCTTGAAGTTGCGCATGGCAAAATCTAAGGACTGTTGCCAGTCACTGCCAGCTAAATCGGGAAACCATTGGTTATCTTCTTCTGTGGGGGTTTCACAAATGCGCCTAATGTCGGTCATCATTGCGTATCCCAAGGTATAGGGATTGATGCCGCTATAAGCAGGATTATTAAAGTCAGCCTGACGTAATACGCGGCTGTGAATGTCAAAAAACTCCAACATAAAACCTTCGCCAACAAGCCCTTGGGCATGCAATTCAGTAAAAATGGTGTAGTGCCAAAAACAAGCCCAGCCCTCGTTCATCACCTTGGTTTGTTTTTGGGGGTAAAAATATTGCGCAATTTTGCGCACGATACGTACCACTTCACGTTGCCAAGGTTCCAAAATGGGAGAATTTTTTTCGATAAAATAAAGAAGGTTTTCTTCTGGTTCTGCAGGGAATTCGAGTTCATCTTGTTCCAAGGCACCTTCTTTGTCGGCTTGAGGTATGGTGGCCCACAAGTGATTTACTTGCTTTTGCAGGGCCACTTCGCGGTCTTTTTGAAGCAGCTTTTCCTCGGCTTTACTAAGCGCTGGAGGCCGTACATAGCGGTTAACACCGTGAGTCATAAGGGCGTGACATGAATCTAATACCTGTTCCACTTCATCTACACCGTGTTGGTCTTCGCATTGTAAAATATAATCTTTGGCAAACACCATGTAGTCAACAATAGCACTGGCGTCTGTCCATTCGCGGAACATGTAGTTGCCTTTAAAAAACGAATTGTGTCCGTAACAAGCGTGGGCAATCACCAATACTTGCATGGCCATAGTGTTCTCTTCCATTAAATAGGCAATGCAGGGAGACGAATTAATCACCATTTCGTAAGCTAGGCCCATGCGTCCACTTTCGTAGCTTGCTCGAGTGGTTTCGAAGTGCTTTCCGTACGACCAGTGGAAATAGCTAATGGGTAAGCCAACGCTGGCATAAGCATCAATCATTTGTTCAGCGCTAATCACCTCCAATTGATTGCTGTAACAATCCAAACCAAAGCCCTCAGCAATACGGCTAATTTCACTGTCAAAACGCTGTAGCAAGGGCATGGTCCACTCGGAAGAATAAGTAATAATTTTATCTTTCATTGCGATTTCTCCCGGCTAAATAGATCATGAAATACTGGGTAAATATCTTTCACACTGGTGATGGATCGCATAGCAAAGTGGCCGCCATGGGTAACGGCAAGGGGAGCATAATTTAACCATAGGGGTTTTTCGGTGTGCACGCCAATTTCCACATAGGTAAAATATTGGCACAGGGGTACTAATTTGTTAATGAGGTGTCGGCAACGGTCGCTATCGTCTGCCCAATTATCTCCGTCTGAGGCTTGAGCAACATAAATATTCCAATTATGACTGGGGTAGCGTTGTTGGATAATGTCTAAAGCGAGCTGTAAAGCGCTTGAGACTATAGTGCCTCCTGATTCTGGAGAATAAAAAAAGGTTTTATCGTCCACCTCCCTGGCCTGGGTATGGTGGCTAATGAACACAATTTCGGTTTTTCCATATTGACGTTCTAGAAACAGATACAATAATAAAAAATAACGCTTGGCCATATCTTTCATGGCCTGGGTCATGGAACCCGACACATCCATAATGCAAAACATGACTGCACTGGTGGCTGGATTAGGCACCTTGGTGAGATTATGAAAACGTAAATCCACTTCCTCCAAAAAAGGCAGCGACGACTTCCGCTTCAGCAGGCGCTGTAATTCGGCCTCTAATTTCAAGCGTTCTTCAATACCAAGGTCGCCTTGTTCGACCTGTAATTGCAGCGCCAAAATACGTTTCTTAAGATTGGCGGTTAAGGCAATACGGCGCCCACGGGCCCGAGACATGGTGCGCAGTACGTTAAGTTTTTCTGGAGATCCTTGAGCTGTAAAGCCTGCGTTACGGTACTTAGGGGATTCCTGCTTACTCAAATTCTTTTTAACTAGATAGGGTAACGCTAAGCCATCAAATAAATAGTCTAAGTATTCTGCTCGAGTAATTTGGAAGGTGAATTCATTTTCGTACTGGCCGTCATCGCTGGAGCCATCCCCCGATCCTCCACCGCCTGCGCCGCCAGAGGGGCGCATCATTTTGTCACCTACCTGAAACTGCTTATTACCCGGTAAAACATGAGTCACCTGGCCACCTGGGCCGTGTCCAAACACCGGCTCAGAGATGTCGGCTTTGGGCACACTTACCTCGCCACCGCGCCCAAGGTCATCCATGGCGCGTCTGCTAACGGCCTCCTCAACCGCTTCCTTAATGCGTGCCTGCACCCGCTTCATTAACCGCTGTCGATTAACCGAGCTCTTATTAGTACTATTAAAACGTCGATCAATGATATGCAACATAGGCAAATCTCCACTCAGTTCGACTTGCTAGCCCTCAAGAACCATTCTGACAATAAACGCACCTGGCGCTCGGTGTAACCTTTATCGACCATACGTTTAACAAAATCGCTGTGTTTTTTCTGGTCCTTTTTGGATGCTTTAGCATTAAATGAAATCACAGGAAGCAAGTCTTCGGTGTTGGAAAACATTTTTTTCTCGATCACCACCCGTAGCTTTTCATAGCTCAGCCAAGAAGGGCTCTTGCCCTCATGCTTGGCCCGGGTACGGAGTACAAAGTTAACCACTTCGTTACGAAAATCTTTGGGGTTGCTGATACCAGCCGGCTTTTCGATTTTTTCCAACTCGTCGTTAATGGCGGCACGATCCAAAATGTCACCCGTATCAGGGTGGCGGTATTCCTGATCTTGAATCCACAGATCCGAATAAGTCACGTAACGGTCAAAAATGTTTTGACCGTAATCGGCATAGGATTCCAAATAGGCCGTTTGAATTTCTTTGCCAATAAACTTAATGTACTTTTGGGTAATGTACTCCTTGAGGTAACCCACTAGACGCTCGTATATTTCGGTCGCAAATTGCTGCTGCTCTAGGTCTTTTTGCAATACGTAAAACAAATGCACTGGGTTTGCGGCAATTTCTTCAACGTCGTGATTAAAGACTTTTGATAGAATCTTAAAGGCAAAGCGAGTGGATAAACCGGTCATACCTTCGTTCACTCCCGCAGCATCTTTGTATTCTTGTATAGGCTTGGCTTTAGGGTCCGTGTCCTTCAAGGATTCACCGTTATAAACCCGCATTTTGGAATAAATACTTGAGTTTTCTATGTCCTTAAGGCGTGACAAAACAGAAAATTGGGCCAACAGATTAAGGGTGTCTGGGGCACACTGTGCCTTCGATAAGGAACTGTTATCCAGTAGCTTTTGGTAAATTTTAATTTCTTCGCTGTAGCGCAAACAATAAGGTACTTTGACGATATTGACCCGGTCGATAAAGGCCTCATTCGTCTTGTTGTTTTTGAAGGCCTCCCATTCCGATTCGTTGGAGTGAGCCACCACCATGCCGTCAAAGGGGATGGAACCGATGGCCTCGGTGCTGTTGTAATTGCCCTCTTGGGTGGCTGTGAGTAAAGGATGGAGCACCTTCACGGGCGCCTTAAACATTTCCACAAATTCCATAAGTCCACGGTTTGCTCGGCACAAGCCACCGGAATAACTATATGAATCAGTATCGTTTTGGGAGTAGTCTTCCAGTTTTCTGATATCTACCTTGCCCACTAGGCTGGAAATGTCTTGATTATTTTCGTCACCGGGCTCGGTTTTAGAAATAGCCACTTGATCGAGGGTCGAGGGGAAAAGTTTGATCACCTTAAACTTGTTAAGATCACCGCCAAATTCGTGCAAACGTTTGACTGCCCAAGGCGACATAACCGACTTCAAGTAGCGTTCAGCAATGCCGTATTCTTCGCGCAATATGGCACCATCTTCGCCAACATCAAACAATCCAAGGGGCGATTCGAAAATAGGAGAACCTTCGATGGCATAAAAAGGTACAGCTTCCAATAGCCGCTTGAGCTGTTCGGCCACTGAGGATTTACCACCCCCTACCGGCCCCAGCAAATACAATATCTGTTTCTTTTCTTCCAGACCCTGGGCGGCGTGCCTAAAGTGGGCCACTACTTGTTCTATGGTGTCGTCTAAGCCATAAAAGTCAATAAAGCTGGGGTATTTTTTAATTAATTTATTGGAGAAAATACGACTCAAAACTGGATCCAAAGAAGTATCAACCACTTCAGGTTCCCCAATTGCAAGCAGCATGCGTTCCGCTGAAGAAGCGTATACGCTAGGGTCTTTTTTACACAATTTAAGATAATCCTTGAGGGAAATTATCTCGGATTTCTTAGACTCATAGCGAGTCTTTATCGCATCAAAAAAAGTCATGATACACCTCCACCATGGGTGCCCATAACGATCCAGGACTATGCCATGGTTAAACTATGTTTAAATTCAAATACTTCAACTCTACGCCCTATTATTTAGCTTTTATGTGGCCAAAAACGGCCTTTTCTATGATCAAACTTAATTCATTATACACCTGAAACCGAGCGATTTATTAGTTCCTTTAGTCGAAAATGGTCTTTAGGTAGAATTATTGGTAATTAGCCGATAGTAGGGTAATGGCGGTAATGAACGCAACGCTCACAACAAATGACTATTCACGCCACCTTTTTTTGTGTAAAACACTGTGAAATAGGCACCCAGACTTTAGGCAACTGGTTAGCATGCGCTTGCAGTCACGCAGAGTGGGTTGAAGCATCACCATCACGTAGTGACTTTGGCTTTTCAGAGGGGTAGCATAACATCACTGTGCGTAGGTTAGCCCTTGTCAGGCACTTCAAGCTGTCTTCGGCAGCGCCTAATTAGGATGGGTTGTGGCATTTTTTCGTGAGCAGCCATCCTAGTCTGCTGGTGCTATGTTGGGCTCTAACGCCAGGCTTTATCTTGAGTTTTTTGCGCTACCGAGGGTGCTATCGCCCCATGGGAGTTTTCAATATGAAGATTTATATACTGCATGAAAATGATGAATGGATGCCCCCCTTTAGGGAGGCATTTTCTAACATAGGTTTAACCTATGTGGAATGGCATATGCATCACGTTAAGCTTGACTTGCAGCAACCACCGCCTCAGGGGGTCTTTTATAACCGCATGAGTGCATCATCTCATACGCGCGGCCATCGTAGCGCACCGGAATACACCTTGGCAGTGCTTTATTGGCTGGAAAGTCATCAGCGTAAGGTCGTTAACGGTTCTCGGGCACTAGATCTGGAAATCAGTAAACTGAGGCAATACCAAGCTTTACGAGTAGCAGGAATATTGGTTCCTACAACCCAAGTGGCGCGTACGTCTACAGAATTACTTCTCCTTGCAAGCCATCAGCAAGAGCCTTTTATCATCAAGCCTAATCGCGGTGGTAAAGGGCTAGGCGTACAGTTGGTAGACAGTATCACTAGCCTTCGCAACCTCATCAAAAAAGATCAACTACCCCATTCTTTGGACGGGCTTTACCTTGTCCAGCAGTTTATTCATAACCCGCTTGCCTACATTACACGTTGTGAGTTTATCGGCGGAAATTTTATTTATGCGGTTAAAGTGAATACAGACCGTGGCTTTGAACTCTGCCCTGCAGATTCCTGCAACACGAACCTTCTTAATTGCCCAAGCACGAATAGTAAGGATCAATTCAGCATCATAAAAACCTTTCGAGATGACACCTTGATCCGTCAATACCAATTATTTTTGCAAACCAACCAAATTGACATTGCTGGTATCGAATTCGTTACCGATGAGCAAGGACAAACCTGGACCTATGACGTGAACACTAACACTAATTACAACAACGCTGCAGAGTCGCTGACTCACTTCTCTGCGACCACTGAAATAGCACATTATTTAGCCTCACTTACAGCGGCCGCGCTATAGCAAAAAACATGCCCCGTTATCAGGAATTTTGATTGCGTTATAACCACAATCGGCCCTATGGTACAGCCATTGAAGCACGCTGAGATTGGGGGTATGCTTGATATAATGCAAGGTAGGGGCAAGCAATTGCAGATATTGGGTAGGCCTGTCTAGGCGACACGCAGGCGCCTTAAGCGATCACTTGCGGGATAATCTCAACATCAATTTGCTATCATTTAATCACTAAATGTGTGGGAGTAAGCTATGAATGAAGATCATTTTAATATGGCAATCAGAACATTTTTGAAACAAATGGGCGTTACATCGCAGCGCGCAATCGAGCAGGCTATCACCCAGGCAGCCGCCTCAGGCTCGCTGCATGGTGTTGAAACGTTTGATCTAAAAATGACCCTGGAATCACCCTCAATCGGCCTCAATCATTGCCTTCAAGGCACCATTTCCATGACATGATTGTTTGTATTAGTAACTGCATACCTTGTGCACATTCTATAGTGGATCGTCTGCTGATCTGGCGCATGGGCAACTATAATAAGACCTCTAAGAGAAATAGCGGTTTTTAACCGACAAAAATGACGGGAGAATTATGGAATCACCAATCCATTTGCTGAGAGCCCTATTTGAGCAATTAGGGCTAGAGGGCACCGAGATAGCGATCAACGACTTTATCAATAGTCACTGCCCCCTAGCTGGCAATATAGAGCTGCATAAGGCCGACTTTTGGAGCGCATCTCAGGCATCTTTCTTACAACAAGTAAAAAACGAGGATGCCGATTGGGCTGGAATTGTTGATCAGTTGGATGCCCTGTTGCGTTAATGGTGCAGCACTATGTTTGATAGACTGATTAAAGAAAAACTTAACCAACAACTTGCTGTGGCTGGCGTGTGCTTTGATGGGCCTAACATATGGGATCCAAAGGTGCGCAATTTGCATTTGTATAGCCGCATTATGACACAGGGAACACTGGGTCTAGGAGAAGCTTATATGGAAGGCTGGTGGGAGTGTGAGGCTCTGGACCAGTTTTTCTACCGGCTATTGCGGTACGGGATTGGCGAACAGTTGAAGTTTCCTTTATCGAACTGGAATAGGTGGGTGGCAAAGCTTATCAATCTGCAAACCTCACGAAGGGCGTTTATTGTTGGCAAACGCCATTATGATGTGGGCAATGACCTTTATATGCGTATGCTGGACCCATTGCTGATCTATAGCTGCGGATACTGGCAGGCCGCCGACAACCTTGCCGACGCCCAGATTGCCAAATTGAGACTGGTTTTCGATAAATTAAAGCTAAGTCCAGGTATGCGCGTTCTGGATATTGGTTGTGGTTGGGGAGGTGCAGCTCGATTTGCTGCTCAGCACTATGGGGTTGAAGTTGTCGGAGTGTCCATATCGCAACAACAGGTGGATTTTGCCAACACCTATAAAGGGGGACTGGCAGTTAAGTACAGTTATCAAGATTATCGAGAACTACAAGGCTGCTTTGATCGGGTTTATTCGCTAGGCATGTTTGAGCATGTGGGGCAAAAAAACTACCCCACATTTTTGGATAAGGTAACTAGCCTACTTACTGACGAGGGGCTATTTTTGTTACACACCATTGGTGGAAATTCAACTGTTTCTGGTAACGACCCTTGGGTTGATCGTTATATCTTTCCTAACGGCGCGCTGCCTTCTATCCAGCAGATTGGTAGTGATTGTGAGGGCCGTTTTGTGGTCGAAGATATGCATAACTTTGGTTCTGATTACGACACCACATTGCTCGCTTGGCATGCAAACTTTATCCAGGCTTGGCCTCAGCTAACCGATCGCTATGACCCGTCGTTTAAGCGTATGTGGGAGTATTATTTACTGTCCTGCGCTGGTGCGTTTAGAGCCCGTAATTTGCAGGTATGGCAATGGGTATTGTCAACTAAAGGCATAGAGTCGGGTTATCGATCACCACGCTAGATAAATTCATCCAGTGACCTTTATAACAGGGGTGTGCGTCAGTACATCAGTAAACACCGACTTCAGGTTGTCGAATGTAGGTTTAAGTCTACTTACCGAAAATTTCTGAGACACTACTTTCTGCTGATCTAGCAAACGGCAAGATTATTCACCGAGGAAATACCGCAAGACACTTTTAAGCATGAGTAAAATGGCTAACCGGCATTATGGTCTAGCAGGTGTTTAAGATGGAGTATTACAAGAATACGGTCATGTTTTATTCATCCTTGCAATCATACTCGGCATATTTATGGCTTGGGGTGTGGGTGCTAACGATGTGGCCAACGCCATGGGGACCTCTGTTGGCTCCGGTGCCATAACCTTAAAGCAGGCCATCGTGATTGCCGTAATCTTTGAATTTTGCGGTGCATACTTAGCAGGTGGTGAAGTCACCACCACTATCCGTAAAGGCATTGTTGATCCGCTAGCTCTCCAAGGGACGCCGGAATACTTAGTGTATGGCATGTTATCGGCTTTACTAGCTGCAGGCACTTGGTTGCTTATCGCTTCCATCATTGGTTGGCCCGTATCCACCACGCATTCTATTGTTGGTGCCCTAGTTGGTTTCGCCGCCGTTACCATTTCGATAGATGCTGTACATTGGAACAAAGTGGGAGCGATTGTTGCAAGTTGGCTCATATCACCTTTGTTGGCGGGTGCCACTTCTTATCTATTGTTTTGGAGTGTTCAACGCTCAATACTCGACACTGATACACCTTATGAAAATGCTAAGCGATATACCCCTATATACATGTTTTTAGTTGGTTTTATGATTACCATGGTGACTCTAACCAAAGGTTTAAAGCACGTATTTAAAGATGTAGGCTTTAGCTTAAACTACTTCGAAATGTGTTTAATTTCAGCATCATTTGGCCTCGCCGTTTCCATGGTTGGCAGCCTAGCGTTGACCAGAGTAAAGAGCAATGGAGGCATATCTGGGGAAACAGTAATCGCCTTCAACTTGAGAAAGTAAACGTCTGGCAGACCATTCTGACATGCCCACAAGAGGAACTATACGCTCACTAGCAGCAGTCTTTAAAGGTCGCCATTTGTGAGCCCTAATGGTGATGTAAGGTACTCCATTGCTGATAACTATGTCTTCTTTAAGGAGACCAATAGCTTCAGACAACCTAAGTCCACTATCGCAGATTAGAGCAATCAACCAGCGCAGATCATCATCTATACGAAGACACTCAGACTTAACCATGACCAATGAAGGGTTAGATATAGGAGATCGCCTAACTGAGTCAGAGCGATCGGGCATATAGACACCACCAAAAGCATTCCTACAAGTTAATCCAAATTCTGAAATAGCCAAATTTACAATCGCCTTAACACTGCTAAATGTGCGTTTAACCGAGCTGCCAGACAACCCCTTATTCACCAGCCAATCCCTAAATGCTGAACCATCAGCCGTTGTGTAGAGATCTATCGGCCTATTACGCAAACACTTCACTACGTATTGAATATGACGTTTGGCTGTTACCTCAAACTGCTTTTGCTTGTTATAGCCTTTGAGCCTTAAATATAGATCAAGTGCCTCATTTAAAGTAATGGCTTGAGAAATATCATCAGTAGATCCCACCAGCTTATTAGAAGCAGGAACTTCCATTTCAGACAGTCTCAGCTTAAGCCAGTAATCTTCAAGCTTCGCTAAAAGAGAACGAGCTGAGAAGCTAGCTTTTGATGCACTGCGTGTATGAAGGCATAGAACCAGACGATTTGTCTGATAATGACTATGTAAATCTTTGGGAACGCGCTTACTGAAGTAGTAAACGCCATCTTTAATAAAGGTATAGGTTTTCTTTTGGTCTACCATTTGGTCTACCCCTCGCTACTGATGGACGAAAGGCTATTGAAATCAGATGGTTACATGGGAGTCGTGGCGCGCCAGGAGGGAGTCGAACCCCCGACCAACAGGATCGGAACCTGCTACTCTATCCAGCTGAGCTACTGGCGCTTATTACTCAACCCTTAAAGAAATAAGGGATACTGCGAAGAAGCCGTATGATACGTGGGTTGAACTGCAGGTTCAAGAGATCCCGGGGTGCTTTTGCGGGTTGTTTGGCCACTCTAGGCGGTAATTTTTCCGATAGATGGCGAGGATTAGGTAATGGGCCTTTCACGTTGGGTGGGAATGCCGCTATAATGCGACATAATTTCTTGTAAAGTGGCCAACCGCTGTGGTTGTCTCACTTTAATTTTCATATTTTAGAAGAGGCCCTTACGTGAAATCATTTAAGCCTGCAGCCCTGTTCAGCCTTTTAGCTGGTGTAATTTTGAGCCTTGGCGCACTGACCGTGGTTGCCGACCACGACAGTGACGAAAGCATCGCTGAACGAATCAGTGCGGTTGGAAACTTGTGTGTAGAGGGCGAGAAGTGCAAAGCACCTGTAGCCAAGGCCGTTGCCGCACCTACTGGGCCGCGCTCTGGTGCCGACGTTTACACAGGATCTTGCTCTGCTTGTCACGGCACTGGCGCTGCTGGCGCACCGAAGTTAGGTGATGTGGCCGCTTGGAGCCCACGTGTGGCTAAAGGCCTAGACGCTTTAATTGCTAACGCCATGAACGGTATTAATGCCATGCCACCTAAGGGCATGTGTATGGATTGCTCAGATGACGAAATTAAAGATGCCGTCAAACATATGGTTGATAACTCAAAGTAGTTAAGCAACCGAATAAAAACCCGGCTTTAGCCGGGTTTTTTGTGCCTGGCTTAAAACTCAAAATAATGGTGTAGCGCATATGTCTGATTACTTAAAGGGCCTATTACTCACTACCTTAGGGGTAGTGATTTTGAGTTTTGATGGCCTCCTTATTCGCCTTATTTCTGCTGAGTCTTTTGATTTGTTGTTTTGGCGCGGGCTGTTACTCAGCCCTGCGGTCATCGTTTTACTTATGTTGCAAAAGTCAAAGGCCTCATGGTGGCCCCACGATGCTGCTGCCCTTCGATCTTCGGCGTTAATGGCCATCACGACCATCACCTTCATTTTGGCCATCAATTTAAGCTCGGTGGCTAATGTGTTAGTGATCATTAGCTCTCAACCGTTGTTTGCGGCTGTGTTTGGCTGGTTACTACTCAAAGAAAAACCCGCCCCTGTAACATGGCTTGCAATAGCGGTTTGTTTATTGGGTATCGGTTGGGTGCTTTGGGACTCATGGGGAGGCGCCCACTGGATAGGTGATATACTGGCCTTGACTTGTTGCATTACGTTATCGGCAAAGTTTGTCAACGACCGCGCTGTTAGCCATAGAGACATGACTCCGGCGTTAATATCGGCGGGGTTGGTGGTGGCTTTTATTAGCTATTTTGCTGGCGATCCTATGGCTTTGTCTGGCAGCGATTGGGGCTATATGATTGCCTTATGTTTGATCATCAACCCACTGGCGTTCTTCTTGATCACCTTGGGTCCTATGCGCATTCCTGCCGCAGAAGTGGGCATGTTAATGCTGCTAGAAACAGCCGCAGGGCCATTATGGGTGTGGCTGGTACTAAGCGAGGAGCCAACCTCTGCAGCCCTACAGGGCGGCACGGTTGTGATTGCCACCCTTTTATTACATAGCATCTACCAATGGCGCAAGAGCAGATTTGAGCTGGCCTAAAAGTCTTCGAACATGCCTTTTAAGCCGGCCAATGTGGCCTGCCCTTGGGCCACATTTTTGCTGGGGTCATCGTCGCCACGTCCTTGCCATTCTAAGTCATCTTCTGGCAATTCATCTAAAAATCGGCTCGGTGTACACTCGATGAGCTCGCCATATTGCTTACGCTTGCGGGCCAAAGTGATAGCTAAAGTTCGTTTAGCGCGGGTAATACCTACATAGGCTAAGCGCCGCTCTTCTTCTACGTTACCTTCGTCCACCGCATTACGGTGGGGTAATAGTTCTTCTTCCATGCCCATCAAAAACACATGGGAAAACTCCAAACCTTTAGCGGAATGCAGGGTCATCATTTGCACGCGGTCGGTTTCGTCTTCTTCTTGCTGGCGCTCTAATAAATCCATGAGTACCAAGCGAGCTACGGCATCACCCATGTCGGCGTTGTCGTTTTTTTCTACGGCTTTTTCTAGGGAGGTTTGCAACGATGAGATTAGGGTTTCTACGTTGGCCATACGTTTTTCGGCCATTGGCGGGCCGCTAGAGGTCTGTAGCAGCCAGTCTTGATACTCCATATCTCGCACCATTTGGCGCACGCTGGCAATGGGATCTTCGCGCTGGGACTTTTCCGATAAATGTTCTATCCAGGCACCAAATTCCTTGACTCGGGCCAGTGCAGCACCACTAATGTACTGCTCTAAGCCCATTTCTTGGCAAGCTCTAATCAGGCTTTCGCCGCGCATATTGGCGTAGTTAACGAGTTTCTCTAGGGTGGCCGCGCCAATTTCGCGCCGTGGCGTATTCACAATACGCAAAAAGGCGTTATCGTCGGCTGGATTTAGCAAGATTTTGAGGTAGGCCATAATATCCTTTACCTCGGTGCGAGAGAAAAACGATTGCCCACCACTCATCTTATAAGGCACTTTGTAGGCCTGTAACTTGAGTTCCATTAACCGCGCTTGGTGGTTACCACGGTAGAGAATAGCAAAGTCTCTAAATTCGGCTTGGTTTTGTAGCTGGAATTGCAGTATTTCTGTGGCGATGCGTTCTGCCTCCGCATCTTCGTTACGGCAACTAATCACCCGTATAGGGTCACCAAAGGCCTTGTCACTCCACAAGGCTTTACTAAATTCGTGCGGATTGTTGGCAATGAGTTGGTTAGCCACCTTCAGAATACGGCCCGTGGAACGGTAGTTTTGCTCCAACTTAATCACCTTAAGCGACGGGAAATCGGCCTGCAATTCGGCCAAATTCTCCGGCCTTGCGCCGCGCCATGCGTAAATGGATTGGTCATCGTCGCCGACCACAGTAAAGTTGCTACGCTGGCCTACCAGTTGTTTGACTAATAAGTATTGCGAACTGTTGGTGTCTTGGTATTCATCGACTAACAGGTAACGCACTTTGTTTTGCCATTTTTCCAGGATGTCTGGCCGCGCTTTAAATAGCTCTACCGGTTGCAGGATCAAGTCATCAAAATCCACGCCGTTATACAGCTTTAAGGTCTTTTGATAGGCTTCGTACACCCTCGCGGCCAGTGCTTGTTCTGGGCCATTGGCACCCGCCATGGCGCGGGCCGGGCTAATGAGATCGTTTTTCCAGTTAGATATTTGATGCTGTATCGGTTCGCAGGCGTCTTCAGCGGCTTCAAACTCTTTGTGGGTCAAGTCTTTGAGTAATGCCAACACATCTTGCGAATCAAAAATCGAAAACCCAGGTTTATAGCCCAACGCCGTCACTTCTTTGCGGATGATGTTAAGGCCCAAGTTATGGAAGGTCGATACCGTCAGCCCGCGACCTTCTTTACCGGTGACCAAGTTACCCACCCGCTCTTTCATCTCTCGAGCCGACTTGTTGGTAAAGGTTAAGGCTATAATTTGATGGCCTTTGAGGCCGCACTCGCCGATTAAATAGGCGATTTTTTGGGTGATTACGCTGGTTTTGCCTGATCCCGCGCCAGCCAGTACCAGTACCGGTCCGGTAATGGCTTCTAGGGCTTCTTGTTGACGAGGGTTAAGGCGACTCACGGATATAAAGACTCTGGCAGAACATAATAAGGCAAAAAATGAGCTGCGAATTATAGGCTTTTTTAGCCCAGGTTGCGCCCTATATTTGTTGAGACTCCTGACTCAACACATCTAATCGACGATAACTTAATGCTTCTAATAGGTGGTTTTTTTGAATCTTGGCCGAGGCCTCTAGATCGGCAATGGTGCGGGCGACCTTAAGCACTTTATGAATACCTCGCGGTGAAATATTTAAGTTGGCAATTGCTTGGGCCAACAGCGCAGCCTCAGGGTTACGCAGTGCGGCATGGCGCTCTAGCTCCACCCCAGTGAGGTGCCCATTAAGTTGCCCCGCCCGTTTTAGTTGGATGGCTTGTGCGTGTAATACTTGCTGTTTGGCCTGCGCCGTTGATATACCGGCTTGAGGTGCCAGCAGGGCCTGAGCTCTGGGCCGCTGTACAGCCACCTGCAAATCGATACGGTCCAATAACGGCCCCGACAGCCGTTGTAAGTAGTTGGCGACTTTGGTGGGGGTACAACGACAACTCACTAGGTCATCGCCGTAGTATCCACAGGGGCAAGGGTTAGTGGCGGCGATAAGACGGAAATCGGCTGGCAGTCGGCTTTGATATGCGGCCCTAGACACATGCACTTCGCCGCTTTCTAATGGCTGCCTGAGGCCGTCTAAAACATGGCGTGGAAACTCGGCCAGTTCATCTAAGAACAACACGCCATGATGGGCTTGGCTTATTTCCCCAGCTCGTGGCACTCTGCCTCCACCAACCAAAGATACAGCTGACGCGCTGTGGTGTGGTGCTCGCCATGGCGGTTGACGCCAAGTTGCCGCATCAAAGATGCCTAAACTGGAATTAATGGCGCCCAACTCCAAAGCCTGCGCTTCGCTAAGGGGCGCAAGTAACCCTCGTAATCGTTGCGCGAGCATGGTTTTGCCGGTGCCCGGTGGACCACACATCAGCATATTATGATTGCCTGCGGCGGCGATGATAAGGGCTCTTTTTGCTTGTTCTTGGCCACGCACATCAAGCAGCTCAAATGCCTGCGCCGGTATAGGCTCAGATGCCGCAACGGTGGGCTGCTGTTGCTGTTCTGGGTAGAGAAGCCACTGGCTCAGTTGATTTAAATTGGCGGGGCTGATGACCTTACTTTGTTGTGGCATCAGCGCTTCTGCAGCATTAAGTGGTGCCACTACCATCACTCGTTTATCGGTTTGGCAGGCCATGGCGGCACTTAGAATGGCAGGGCATGGGCGTAAGTCAGCACTCAAGGCCAATTCTGCCACAAACTCGTATGTCTTCACTTCTTCAATGGGCAATTGGCCACTGGCGGCTAACAGACCAACGGCAATGGCCAGATCAAAGCGACCGCCTTCTTTGGGCAAGTCTGCTGGTGCTAGGTTAATGGTAATGCGTTTGGTGGGAAATTCGAACCCGGCATTGAGTATGGCACTGCGTACACGGTCTTTGCTTTCGCGCACCGCTGTTTCTGGTAAACCGACAATGGTTAAGGCCGGCAAACCGCCACTAAGATGAGTTTCTACACTCACCAAAGGCGCTTCAATACCGACATAAGCTCGGCTATAGGTGACTGCATAAGACATTGCCTTTCCTTGGCGAGGGATTCGTATGGATTAAGTCTAGCAGTTGATTTACAACACGCATTAGCGCACTCAATCGGTGCGAATTTTGTGCTGGCGCGCTCTTTTGGGGCTGCTTACTCGATTGACAGCCGCTAAATACTGGTTATTGGGTGTATTTCACCGCATTTACCCCCCTTCAAGTTGGCACAATCCATGCAAACCCCTATGCTATACAATAGTTAGATTTTATTAATTTATCAGTGCAAAGGATTACCCCATGAAATTGGTTAGCGCAATCATCAAACCGTTTAAACTAGACGACGTACGAGAAGCCCTGTCGGATATGGGTGTGCAAGGCGTCACCGTAACTGAGGTCAAGGGTTTTGGCCGTCAAAAGGGTCACACCGAACTCTATCGCGGCGCTGAATACGTGGTCGACTTTTTACCTAAGGTAAAGATTGAAGCGGCCGTAGACGACGATCTGGTTGACCAGGTGATCGAGTCGATCAGCAATTCGGCTAACACCGGAAAGATTGGTGACGGTAAAATCTTTGTGGTCAATTTAGAGCAGGCCATCCGTATTCGTACCGGCGAAACGGGCCCAGACGCGTTATAAATCTCTAAAACCTCATAAAACACGCTCGTTTTGGCCTAATTTAGTGCTAAAAAGTATGTAGGGTTTAATGACGACTATTTATCTTGTATATTATGGCAACCTATTTTTATAGCAGAATTAAAAAAGTCTTCTATAATTTTTGTTGGAAAGTACATACATAAAAACGTGGTATCAGCCACAATACTAAGAGTTGTCGACAAAAAATGAGATACGCCGGTTTTAGAGGGGAGTTCATACTGGGATTGGTCGCGTGCGCGGCCATCCTTTGTATTGCCTTATATATGGAATTTGCCATGGGCCTAGAACCCTGCATGTTATGTATGAGCCAACGCTTTGTTTACTTAGGCCTAGCCTTTGTATTTATGCTGGGCGCCTTACACAACCCCTATTTCGGCGGCCACAAACGCTATGGCTCATTGCTTTTGTTATTGAGCTTAGCCGGCCTCGGCCTAGCTAGTCGGCAACTGTATTTACAGAGCTTACCCGCCGACCTCGTCCCTGCTTGCGGCCCTAGTTTTAGCTATATGGTGGACGCATTTCCGTTTACAGAAGTGTTAATGACCATGATTAAGGGTTCCGGCTCTTGTGCCGAAGTACAGTGGTCATTTTTAGGTTTGTCGATTGCCGGCTGGAGCTTTGTACTGTTCAGCGGCTTAACCGTCTATAACTTGCGGTTAACCTTGGTGCGCACCAAAATCTTATTAGTTTAAAAGTACCACGCCAAGCATTGCAGCACTGCGGCAGCCATAACACCGGCGATTACATCGTCGAGCATAATACCAAAACCGCCTGCCACTTTTTTGTCGATCCAATTGATAGGCCAGGGCTTGGCAATATCAAAAATACGAAACAATACAAAACCCACCAACATCCACACCCAGCCAGCGGGTGCGGCAATCATGGTAATCCAAAAACCTACAAACTCATCCCACACAATGCCGCCATGGTCATGCACACCTAGGTCTTCCGCGGTTTTACCACACAGATAAACACCCACCACCGCACTCACCAGGAGCATCAGTAAATACAGGTCTAAACTGAGGTAAGACAAAGGCACGTATAATGCCACCGCTGCCAATGTCCCAAAGGTACCGGGGGCTTTAGGTGCAGCACCGCTGCCCAAACCAAACGCCAAAACATGGACAGGGTTACGCCAGTTAGGTTTTACTTTTATATTACTCACGGTTGGAGATCTCCTTAAAAGTGTTGATAACCACTTTGAGGTTTATATTCAGCGCCATCGCTGTGCCAAATTCTACATCCAAGCTCGCTGCCAATGGTGCCAATCTTAGTGATCGGTACGGCGCTGTCTTGGGCGTAGGCTAAGGCACTGGCCACATGGGTTTGCGGCAAGGTAAAACACAACTCAAAGTCTTCGCCACCGCTAAGGGCATAGTCTTGTGCTTGGGCTTTGGATACTTGTGATAACAAGGCTGGCGACAAAGGCAATTGGTTGAGCTGTAGGTCTGCGCCACAGTCGCTGGCTTTGAGTATGTGGCCTAGGTCTTGTGCTAACCCGTCGGATATATCAACGCAGGCGGTGGCTTTTTGACGTAGCCACTGGCCTAAGGACAACCGGGGTGTAGGTTGCCAGTAACGCTCCGCCAGGTAGCCTTGGGCTTGGCGGTTGGTTTGTATGAGCCGCAAACCGGCTGCCGAGTCACCTAAACTGCCAGACACCAAAATAGCGTCTCCGATTTTGGCACCGTTACGGGTTAAGGCTGCGCCTGTAGGGGTCCAACCCATGACATGAATACTAATGCTCAAGGGGCCCTTAGTAGTATCACCACCGGCCAAGCTAATGCCACAGGCTTGTGCTTGGCAGGCTAGGCCTTGGCTAAAGTCAGCCAGCCAATCTGGATCAGCATCCGGCAAGGTTAAACACAGGTTAAACCAGGCGGGCGTAGCCCCCATAGCAGCCAAGTCACTGACGCTGGCCGCTAAACACCGTTGGGCAATTTGATGAGCTGGCATGTCGGAAAAAAAGTGGGCGCCGGCGAGCAAGGTGTCGCTAGAGACGGCTAATTGGCAGCCCTGAGGAATGTCTAGCATGGCGCAATCATCACCAATGCCGATCGACATGACCTGCCCAGCTCGAAGTTCTGGGCGGTCAAAATAGCGCTTGATGAGATCAAATTCGCCCATGGGAATCACAGGCTAGGTTAACGCGGTGTTGCGCTTTTTTTAGCAGCAATTTCTACCGCTCTGTGCTCAATTGCGAGCTTGTCTAAAATGCCATTGACGTACTTGTGGCCATCGGTAGCGCCAAATACTTTACCTAGTTCGATACATTCGTTAATCACCACACGAAAGGGCACGGCGACCGAATCGGTCAATTCAAACGCACCCAAACGTAAAACGGCAAGCTCAATCGGGTCTAACTCGGTAAGCTTACGGTCTAGGTGTTTCTCAATCATGCCGTCAAGGCTTTCTGTTTGCGCAGCCACACCACGCAACAATTGGCCAAACATGCGTTTGTCTGCATTTTTAAAGTCTTGATCAGCCAAGAACTGGGCCTGCACTTCAACGGCGCTAGCGCCGCTCATGTGTAGTTGATACAAAGCCTGTAGCGCCAATTCTCTGGCACCACGACGACGGTCTGGACGACCTTTATTTGCGCTCATTTATGCCTCTAGCTGACGAAGTAAGCTAACCATTTCTAAGGCAGACATAGCGGCTTCTTCGCCTTTGTTGCCCGCTTTAGTGCCACTGCGCTCAATCGCTTGCTCAATGGAATTTACCGTTAATACACCGTTGGCCACCGGAATATTATATTCCAAGCCAACTTTGCTGATGCCCGAAGAGGCTTCGCCAGACACGTATTCAAAGTGCGGCGTACCACCACGGATCACGGCACCCAAGGTAATGATGGCGTCATCTTTACCTTGTTGCGCAATTTTTTGGACCGCCAAGGGAATTTCAAATGCACCCGGCACGCGTACCACACGGATCTTATCCGCATCAACACCGTGGCGCTTAAGCGTATCTAAAGCACCATCCACTAGGCTTTCAACTACAAAAGCGTTAAACCGGCCCACGACTAGTGTGTAGTGACCGTTGGCGTCGTTAAAACGACCTTCAATATGAGTAACAGACATAGGTTTTCCTTGTTTTATTGCTGCTGACAACCAAATTATTGGTTGCAGTCAATATATTCTTCAATTTCTAAATCAAAACCAGAGATGGCATTAAACTTCATCTCCTGGCTTAATAAACGCATTTTTCCCACACCTAGTTCACGTAAGATTTGTGAACCGGTACCTACATTTAAATAGGCACCCGAACCGTCGGTGTTAAACTGACGTGGTGCGTCGGTTTCAAAAAAGGCATCAATACTGCCTTGTAAGTTACTGTCGTTGCCTTGGCCCAACAACACCAATACCCCACAACCTTCTTGCGCAATACGCTCTAACGACGAATCGATAGTCCACTTAGGTGTGGCAGGCACTGCGCCCACTAAATCACGCAATACGTCTGCCATGTGCACGCGCACTACCGTAGAGTCTTGGGGCTTAATATCACCCATGGTCAGGGCCAAATGAGTGCCGCCGTAAATGCTGTCTTGGTAAGTATGTAGGCTAAATTCACCATGACGCGTGGGTAGTGCATGATGACTGACTTTGGTGATGGTCTTTTCGTTAAGGTTACGAAAATGAATCAAGTCGGCAATGGTGCCAATTTTTAAATCATGTTCGGCGGCAAACTTCATCAAGTCATCACGTCGCGCCATGGTGCCGTCGTCGTTCATGATTTCCACAATGGTCGCGGCCGGCGTATAGCCAGCAAGGCGAGCTAAGTCACAACCGGCTTCGGTATGGCCAGCGCGGGTTAACACACCGCCTTCTTTGGCCATAAGAGGGAACACATGACCCGGCTGAACAATGTCTGAGGGCTTTACGTCTCCTGCAACTGCGGTACGAATGGTATAGGCACGATCGGCCGCAGAAATACCAGTAGTTACGCCTTCGGCGGCTTCAATGGAAACGGTAAAATTAGTTTCATAAGCCGTGCCGTTGCTTTGCACCATCAAGGGCAAATCTAACTTTTCGCAATGTTCACGAGACAAGGTTAAACAAATAAGGCCACGAGCGTGCTTGGCCATAAAGTTGATGTCTTCAGGTCGTACTTGTTCGGCGACCATCACTAAATCACCTTCATTTTCGCGATCTTCATCATCCATCAGGATGATCATCTTGCCTTGGCGCAAGTCGTCTATCAGCTCGACTGAGGTGTTCATGTTCATGTGCTAATCCATCAATAGTTTGGCAGCCCACACAACACAATGTAACGTGGACAATTTAGCGGGCCATTGTGCCAGATTTCACGGGCAGTGGCTAGTTATCAGGGCCCTTGGGGCTTGCTTCAATGCGCCAATCTACACCCACTGGTGTCATGCCATCTATTTTTAGGCCGTAGGCTTGTGACATCTGTTCAAGGGGCAACTCAAATAGCGGCCTAGCCTTACAACCGAGCAGCTTAGGTGCCATAAAAATAATCAACTGATCTACCAGCGACTGGGTTAAAAATGCACCACTTAAACGGGCACCCGCTTCCACTAACACTTGATGACATTGGCGACGGGCCAGCTCTTCTAATAAGGCGGCTAAATCTACACTACCTTGCTGATTTTCGGGCGCACTCCACACCTCTGCGCCAGCGCTCACTAAGGGCGCAAAAAGAGACTCATCCTGCACACAAGTGGCGATTAATACTGGCCCTGGTTGCTGCAAAAGTTTGGCGCCTACCGGCGTGCGTAATTGGCTGTCCACCACCACTCTGAGCGGTTGTTTAAGGCATTCAATGGCCGCTGCCGACACACCCGCTGCAGCCAACTCGTCGGCCCGGCAATTCATGCTCGGGTCGTCGGTTAATACCGAACCAATGCCGGTAATTACGGCACAACTTTGGGCCCGCAACAAATGCACTTGTGCGCGAGCCTCGGGGCCGGTAATCCACTGGCTTTCGCCCGACTGCATGGCCGTGCGCCCGTCTAGGCTCATGGCCATCTTGTTAATAACTAAAGGTTTTTTAGTGCGCATATGGGTTAAAAACGCGCGATTACTGGCTTCGCACTCGGTCTGCATTACTGGCCCAAACACCTCGATCCCTGCGGCTTTAAGTTGTGCTAAGCCTTGGCCTGCGACTTGCGGGTTGGCGTCTTGGCAGCCGTACACTAAACGGCTGATACCCGCTTCGATCAAGCCTAAGCTGCAGGGCGGCGTGCGGCCATAATGGCTGCACGGTTCCAGTGTTACGTAGGCCGTAGCGCCCACACTCGTAGAGCCTGCCTCTCGCAGCGCCATTACTTCGGCGTGGGGGCCGCCTGCAGGCTGGGTGAAGCCTTGGCCCACGATGATGCTGTCACGCACTATGACACAACCCACTGCGGGGTTGGGCCGAGCACTCAGTTGCGCCTGCTGCGCCTGCTGCAGTGCGAGTGCCATATAGTGAGCGTGGGGCTTGGATGCGGGCATTATTTCGCTTGATGCTCTTGTTCAAGTCGTTCGATTTCAACCCTAAATTCGTTCAAATCCTTAAAACTTCTATAAACCGACGCGAAACGGACATAGGCCACTTCGTCTAACTGGCGTAACTGGGCCATCACTGCCTCGCCCACTAGCTGAGTCCCAACTTCGCGTTCTCCACTAGCCCTTAAGGCGTGTTTAATACGGTTAATACTCGCTTCAATGTTTTCAATACTCACGGGGCGTTTTTCTAACGAGCGCAATATACCTGCACGTAACTTGTCTTCATCAAATGGCTGGCGCGTGCCATCTTGTTTGACTACCCGCGGCATCAATAACTCAGCCACTTCAAAGGTAGTAAATCGCTCGTTACAGGTCAAACACTCGCGCCTGCGTCGAATTTGTTCGCCTTCGCCTACGAGCCTCGAATCAATCACTTTGGTTTCTGGATTACTACAAAAAGGGCAATGCATATCAATCTCTAATATCGGTTTTCAGATAGTCCGCTATAGAGGGCATTATAGCCACATTAATCTTCTCCGTCACAGGCATTACTAGCCACTAGCATTCTCTCCATTAACTGCTATTCTTGGCTCCTGTTTATACAACGCATGATCAAGGACTGACATGAGTAATTTACCTGTTGCCGAATTAGCCGCCATGGGGGCTGCAGTCTGCTGGACCTGTTCTGCTATCTTAACTGCTCCGTTAGTACACCATTTTGGTGCCGTGGCACTCAACCGCTATCGTGTGGTGTTTGCGGGCCTAGTGTTGATCGCAATGACCAGTGTTATGGGGTTATGGCAAACTCTACCAGACCACTCTACGCTCACTCTCATCGGCTCCAGCTTAATCGGTATCGTCATCGGTGACACGGCCCTCATGCAAGCACTCAAGCGTATTGGACCACGACGCAACTCGGTGTTATTTGCCACCAGCGCACCCATGGCCGCGGGCCTTGGTTTTATATGGTTAGGCGAAACCCTAAGCACCAACATACTACTAGGGTGTGGCTTAATCTTATTTGGCGTAGTCAACGCCGTATGGTGGGGCCGCAAAGCCGATGCGGGGCACAAACTTGAGCAAGTCACCGGTCACTTAGGCTTAGGTATTGCTTTGGGATTAGTTGCAGCCTTTGGCCAGGCGGCTGGCGCGGTCATGGCCAAACCGGTGCTACTAGCCGGTGCAGACCCCATTGCTGCCTCGGCCATTCGCGTGGGCTTTGCCGCCCTAGTGTTACTACTTGCTAGAGCCTTACCCTTTGCTTGGGCGAAGGCCAATGCCGCACCGACGAAAGCCTTTATTTGGCGCACTATGATCAGTTCTACATTAGGTTTGGTATTGGGCATGACCTTGGTGGTTTATGCCCTAGGGGTAGGCGAGGTGGGCGTTGTTATAACCTTGTCCTCCATTACCCCCGTGCTTATTCTGCCCGTGGTTTGGTTTATCACAGGTCAACGCCCCAGCCGAGGTGCATGGCTGGGTGCTGCCCTTGTGGTGACGGGCAGCGCAGTGATCTTCCTAAGCAACTAACCTATTGCGCAAGGTAGGCCGCCAAAAAGTCATCAAAACTTTCGGTTTGTTCGGCTTCAATACGTTGCTGGGCGGCGGTGGAATCCTTAGCTTCTTGGTTGAGCTGCTGGCGTCGCTCTAGGGTGAGTGGCTGCTGCAAATGATAATCTTGGTGTTGCTGGGCTAACTCAAAGGCCAACTCTTGGTGAGAAATGTTTTTGTTGGTCATGGCCGCCAACACTTGGGCCGACGGTGTTAAAGCCACATCCTCTAGCCGTTTTTCCATGGTCTCTAGCGACGCCATAACAGCCTCCGCATTAGGCATCACGGCCACTATTTGACGTAAATTAGCGACAATAGATAGCCCCATAGACTTTAGACTTTGCTCACCTTCACAGGTTTGCAACATAAGATCAGGCTGTCGACCACGACGTACTACCGTCGCCTGATTGTTGGATATCATGTCACATTCTTGTTCGTTGATGATTGGGCTTTCAGCAAATAAGCACCACACCAAGAAGGCATTAATAAACTGGCTTTGTTCGGCATCAATGCCTAATGGCAAAAATGGATTAAGGTCTATATTGCGTACCTCAACATATTCCACGCCACTTTCCTTTAACGCATGCACCGGCTTTTGTCCCGAACGTGCCACCCGCTTGGGGCGGATATCACTGTAATATTCATTTTCAATTTGTAATAAATTGGTATTCAACTGGCGATATTCACCGTCTACTTTAACACCGAGTTTTTCATACTGACTCAGCGACGTGGATATAGCATGCTCCAGCGACTTGGCATAGTTTTCCAAGTCGTTAAAACACAAACTCAATACCGACTGAACCTTGTTACTATAACCCAAATCGCTCATACGTAATGAGGTGGCATAAGGGCCGACTAAGCTATCGCCTGGACCTTTTTCGAGATCAATGTCGCGGCCTTTAACAAAACTAGAATCGAGTGCGGGTGACGCACCAAACAGGTACAGCAATACCCATGAGTGCCGGCGGAAGTTGCGGATCAGACCAAAATATTGGCTGGAACGAAAATCGCACAGGCTCTGCTGGTCATCCAATAGCTGCTGGTAGGCGGGCCAAAAGTCGTCGGTTGGGGAGAAGTTGAAATGCAAGCCGGCAATGGATTGCATAATTTTGCCATAGCGCCAGGCCAAACCCACGCGATAGGTATGTTTAAGTTGACCAATATTGGAGCTGCCAAACTCGGCAATACGAATATCGGCTTCGCCATCCAAATAACACGGCATACTGGCAGGCCAAACATATTCGCCCACGGTTTGTAGGTGGCTGGCACTATAGCTGTGTAATTGCTGCATGTAATCTAAGGCGGGTTCTGGCGCCGAAAACACCGGAGTGATGTACTCCAACAAGGCTTCAGAGTAGTCGGTGGTGATGCTACCGTGGGTTAGGGCCGAACCTAAGGTGGCTGGGTGATCGGTGTGGCTAATGCGCCCGCCTAAGCCCACCCGCAGGCCTTCTTTTTCAATACCGCACTGTAAAGTCGCTAAGGTAGCGGCTACCGGTGATTGCTGGATTTTAACTAATCGCTGCTGTAATTGAGTGGGCATCTGCCGCTCCAGTTTGTCTGTGTAGATCAACACGAAGTGTAGCCTAATTTTGATTCAATGTGAGACCTTTGCACGACCTTTACGTTGCATTAATGCCCCCAATTTAGCCACGCCCTTTAGCCCGTGTTTGAGCTTCTTTGAGCTTTTGCGCCATGCTACCCATGGCCATTTGTGCTGGTGGTTTAGGCTGCATTTTTTTACTCGGTCTAGCCGGTGTGGGTTGATCGTCTTTGGTGGGCAACTCATCATCCAGCCGCATGCTTAAACCGATGCGCTTACGCGCCACGTCAACCTGCATTATTTTTACTTTAACAATGTCGCCAGCTTTCACTACCGAGTGCGGGTCTTTTACAAATTGCTTCGATAATGCGGAAATATGTACCAAACCGTCTTGATGTACGCCTAAATCGACAAATGCGCCAAAATTAGTCACATTACTAATAGTGCCTTCCATGATCGCGCCTAGGGTTAAATCTTTGATGCTTTCGACGCCATCGGTGAGTTTTGCCATACGAAATTCTGGCCGCGGATCTCGCCCCGGTTTTTGTAATTCGGCCAATAAATCTTGCACTGTTTGCTCACCAAAACTCTCGTTTTGTAGCTGGCTTACGCGAATTTGTTTGATTTGATCGCTGCCAATAAGCTGACTGACGTGCAGTTTTAAGTGGCCGGCTAACTGATCAACCAAGCCATAGGCTTCAGGGTGCACCGAGGTGGCGTCTAGCGGATTGTTGCCGCCACGTATACGTAAAAACCCTGCCGCCTGCTCAAATGCCTTGGCACCCAAGCGAGCCACCTTAAGTAGTTGTTTGCGGTTAGCAAAGGCGCCATTAAGCTCTCGATACAACACAATATTTTCGGCCATGGTTTTGTTGAGGCCCGCCACTCGCTGCAACAAGGGCGCTGATGCCGTATTAAGGTCTACACCCACATTGTTTACACAGTCTTCCACCACGTTATCCAAGCGGCGGGTAAGCTGTACTTGGCTGACGTCGTGTTGATATTGACCAACACCAATGGCTTTAGGCTCAATTTTAACTAACTCGGCCAACGGATCTTGCAACCGCCGTGCGATCGACACCGCACCACGGTAACTCACGTCTAGGTCGGGGAATTCTGCTGCAGCAAGGGCCGAGGCCGAGTAAATTGAGGCCCCAGCCTCACTCACAATAATGCGCTGTAATGGGTTGTCGCCTAACCGCGCTTGCACTTCTTTGACCAACTTGTCGGTCTCTCGCGAACCGGTGCCATTGCCGATCGCCACCAAGGCAATATGGTAGGTATGGCACCAGTGAACTAACAACTCCAAGCCGGCCTGCCACTTTTTGTGGGGCACATGGGGAAAGATCGTTTCGCTAGCCAACAACTTACCAGTGGTATCAACGACCACTGCTTTAACGCCTGTGCGTAACCCTGGGTCAAGGCCGAGGGTAATCTTGTCACCGGCCGGGGCCGCCAGCAGTAAATCTTTTAGGTTGTTAGCAAACACTCCAATCGCATTGTCTTCGGAGGCCTCTCTAACGCGCGTGATCAAGGCTGTTTCTAATTGGCTGGCCAACTTGACCCGCCAGGTCCAGCGCACCACCTCACTGAGCCAGCTATCCGCTGGCCTGCCTTGGTCCTTAATTAACCAATAGGCTGCGACCTTAGATTCAAACGGCAAATGCTCATTGGCTGACCACACCATAGTGGCTTGCAAAAAGCCTTCGTTGCGGCCTCGCAATATAGCCAAGGCACGGTGCGACGGAATAGTATTAAGCGCTTCTTGAAAGTCAAAGTAGTCTTGAAACTTAGCCGCTTCTTGCTGCTTGCCTTCAACCACCTGCACCTGCCACTTAGCTTCTTGCCAGCCCATTACTCGCAGCGCTTCTAACAAATCTGCCGACAAACTAAAACGCTCCATCAAAATCTGTTTAGCTCCATCCAAAGCATCCTTGATGGTGTTGATAGTAGCTGAGGCGTTGAGAAAGGCTTGTGCGCTTTCTTCGGGCACTAAATTGGGGTCTTGATAGAGCGCGTCTGCCAATGGTTTTAAGCCCGCTTCAATGGCAATTTGAGCCTTAGTGCGGCGTTTGGTTTTGTAGGGCAGGTACAAGTCTTCGAGCCTTGTTTTGCTGTCTGCGGCGTTTATCGAAGCCTCTAGCTGCGGGGTGAGTTTTTGCTGCTTAGTGATGCTCTCCAATATGCTCTGACGGCGGGCATTAAGCTCACGCAGATAACCTAGGCGATCTTCCAGTGTGCGCAACTGAGTATCATCCAATACACCGGTCACTTCTTTGCGGTAACGCGCAATAAAAGGCACGGTAGACCCTTCGTCGAGCAATTTTATGGCGGCGTCCACCTGCCAGTTTTGCACGGCCAGTTCGGTGGCTATTTGTTGGGAGATCACGATTGAGGATTCCTTATTCTTATCAGCAGCTTAGCCTTCTGTTATGGAGCCAAATGCTGTGTTTTAAAGGGTACCTGATACCCACATACAAAAAAGGCCCCGTTAGGAGCCTTTTTAAAAGATTTGCTGCAACCCGAGGGGTTTAGCTTTGTTGTGGGCCAGCCTTAACGATGTCATCTGAAACGCTGAAGCGCTTGAAGTTTTCGTTAAACTTACCGATCAAAATAGCCGCTTCGGCATCGTATGCCGCCTGGTCTTGCCAAGTGTTACGTGGGTTAAGCAAGTAGCTGTCTACGCCTTCTAGGGTGGTTGGCACGTCTACGTTAAGGCCGTCTAAGTGCTGCGTTGCCGCTTCGGCAATGTTGCCGCTTTGAATGGCTGAAATAATGGCACGGGTAGTAGGAATGCTAAAACGTTTGCCAGTACCGTATGCACCACCAGTCCAACCTGTGTTGACTAGGTACACCTTGCTGCCAAACTCTTCAACACGCTTCATCAATAACTCAGCGTAAACGCCTGCAGGACGGGGGAAGAATGGTGCGCCAAAACAGGTAGAGAAGGTAGAACGAATAGCCGCACTAGAACCCATTTCTGTAGAACCAACCAAAGCGGTGTAACCACTTAAAAAGTGATACGCGGCGGCTTCTTTAGACAAGATAGACACAGGCGGTAAAACACCTGTTAAGTCGCATGTTAAGAAGATGATGGCTTCTGGCTCACCTGCCAAATTTTTCTTGGTACGCTTTTCGATGTGCTCTAAAGGATATGCACAACGACCGTTTTCGGTGATGTCCGTGTTGTTATAGTCGGCTTCTTTGCTGTCTTCGTCTAACCATACGTTTTCGACGATAGCGCCAAAACGAATCGCATCCCAAATGATAGGCTCATTTTTCTTGCTTAGGTTAATGGTCTTAGCATAGCAACCGCCTTCAATGTTAAATACCACGCCCTTGCCCCAGCCGTGCTCGTCGTCACCAATGAGGTAGCGATCTGGGTCTGCAGAAAGGGTGGTTTTGCCGGTGCCAGACAAACCAAAGAACAATGTGGTTTTGCCGTCATCGCCTACGTTTGCAGAGCAGTGCATTGGCAGTACGCCTTTAGCAGGCAACAAGAAGTTCTGTACCGAGAACATGGCTTTTTTCATTTCGCCGGCGTAACGCATGCCCGCAAGCATGACTTTACGCTCGGCAAAGTTAATCATTACACAGCCATCGCTGTTAGTGCCGTCACGTTCTGGCTGACACTCAAAATTGGCGACGTTTAAAATCTGCCATTCATCTTTGCCCGTTGGGTTATATTCTTTGGGAACGATGAATAGGTTTTGGCCAAACAAGTTCTGCCAAGCCGTTTGTGTGGTCATTTGAATAGGGATGTAATGGTCGCGGTCTGCACCAACGTGGACGCTAGCTACATATTTGTCTTGGCCTACCAATGAGGCTTCTACACGGTCCCACAAGGCATTAAATACTTCAGGAGCTACTGGGCGGTTAACTGCACCCCATTCAATGTCGTCTGCAGTGCTTGGCTCTTGTACTACAAAACGGTCTAACGGAGAGCGACCTGTACGCTCACCTGTAATTACGTTGAGTGCGCCAGTGTTGGCCAAAGTACCTTCGCCGTTAACTATAGCCTTTTGGATCAAGCTAGCAGGAGAAAGTTGGGTAAATGTGGTGCCAGTATCAGCAGCGTTCATGTATCAATACCTTTGAATATCAAAAGCTTCCAGCTAATGTAAATGGAAGCGTCGTCGGGCCTACGCCTTGCGGCGAAAATTGAGGCTGGATTATGCCAGAACGGCGATCAAAAAGCCAAAATACGGCCCATTGATTTCACTAATAATACCGTCTAATGAATCGCAGGGTTCACTTCTTCAACACTGGGCTTAGGCTCGAGCAGCAAGTGGCAATCTACCTTATCAAAGCTGTAGTGGCTGTTACAGAAATGACAGTCAATAACAATAGCATCTTGCTCCTGCAATATTACTTCTACCTCAGACTTACCCAAACCCATTATTGCCATGCCACAGCGCTCTCGGCTACAGTCGCATTGATGCTCTACAGGCCTGGGGTTGAACACGTTTACTTGCTGCTCATGATACAACCGGTGCAATACTTGTTCAGCAGGCAATTGGCTCAATTCCTCGGCGGTCAGTGTAGCCGCCAAGGCATGCACTAGCTCCCAATCCAAATCGGCCTGGGTTTCGTCGGTGATGGTGTTGGGTAGACGCTGCAGCATAAAACCAGCAATGCCATGAGCGCTACTGGCTAACTGGATGTGGGTTGGCAATTGCTCCGATTGATAAAAATAGCTCTCTATACAAGCCGCCAAACTCGTCTTGTCCATGGTGACAATGCCTTGATAACGCTGACCTTGCTCGGGCTCTATGGTAATGATGAGGCGACCTTGTGCCGCCAAATCTACAAAACTGGCTGTGACGTCAATGGCCTCGTCAAATTGGGCTAACCCTTTCACTCGAAACGGCTGATCTGCATCATCGCTGGTCTGGCGGCACTCCGCCATCATCATTTTGATAGGGCCTGTGCCACGAATCTGCACATTCAAGCGCCCTCGCAGCTTTAAATTTGCACTAAGCAAACACGAAACGATGAACATTTCGGTCAATAAGTTGGCGATAGGTGCTGGGTAATTTTGTTGTTGCAACAGGGTGTCTACCCCCTGATCTAGCCGAAGGTGTACGCCGCGAATATCCATGTCGGTAAACATGAAGCCCTGCATTAAGTCTTTAGTCATGGTGATCATTGGCCTGGTGTATGGTGTCGTTCAAAAACGATAATGTGTCGCTAAGCCTATTGTAAGCTATAACTGATTTTGCTCAAACCGCGTTTGGTCTCGACGCTGTTTTTTTGTCGGGCGGCCTTCGGAAATACTGGTTTGACCCATAGCTTTACGGCCGGCTACTAGGTCGGTGCGGGCTTTTTCGCTGGCTGCAGTCTCGGTATACATTAAGGCGGCTTCGGGGGCTCCGCGGCGACTAGCCGATAACCCTTCAACAACAATTGTTTTTTCCTCAAAACCTTGGCGGATGGTCATTTGCGCATCTAACTCCACCACCCGACTGCACTTTCCTTTCGCACCTTGATAATGCACCTTGCCGCCCTCTATGGCCTGCTTAGCCAAGGCTCGTGTTCTAAAAAACCGTGCGGCCCATAGCCACTTGTCTAGCCTAACCTTATCATCACTGGTTTTGCCGAGTTTATTGCCCATGCTGGTTACCCTTTATTTCATCCACAGATGACATAAATTGCCTGCTCTAACACTTGAATTATGCTAAAGTCAGGCGCATATTTTAGCCATACCATATCATTATATAGGACTCTCCATGAGCGAAGTAAAGCACTGCAAGTTATTAATTTTAGGTTCTGGCCCTGCAGGCTACACCGCCGCTGTTTACGCCGCTCGCGCCAACCTAAACCCCGTATTAATTACCGGTATGCAAATGGGTGGCCAGCTCACCACCACCACCGAAGTCGACAACTGGCCTGGCGACGTAGAAGGCTTACAAGGCCCTGCGCTAATGGAGCGCATGAAAGCCCATGCTGAACGCTTTGAAACCGAAATTATTTTTGACCAAATTGATGCGGTTGATTTGAGTGAACGACCTTTTAAACTGTCTGGTCAAGGCACCCACTACACCTGTGATGCGTTAATTATTTGCACCGGCGCCAGTGCGCGTTATTTAGGCTTAGACAGCGAAACCGCATTCCAAGGTAAAGGGGTCTCTGCTTGTGCAACCTGCGATGGTTTCTTTTACCGCAACAAAAAAGTTGCCGTCATTGGTGGCGGTAATACCGCTGTAGAAGAGGCCCTATACCTAAGCAACATTGCTGCCGAAGTGACAGTGGTACACCGTCGCGAAAAGTTTCGCAGCGAAAAGATTTTGGCAGACCGCCTCATGGACAAGGTAGACAATGGCAACGTGAAGGTGGAATGGCATCAGAATCTTGATGAGGTACTAGGTGACGACATGGGCGTGACTGGCATGCGCATTAAGAGCAGTTTAGATGGCAGCACTAAAGACTTAGATGTTGATGGCGTGTTTATTGCTATTGGTCACACGCCCAACACTGGCTTATTTGAAGGCCAGCTAGACATGCAAGACGGCTATCTTAAAGTGCAAAGTGGCACTCAAGGCAACGCCACCCAAACCAGCATTGAAGGTGTATTTGCCGCGGGTGACGTGATGGACCACATTTACCGTCAGGCCATCACCTCTGCGGGCACCGGTTGCATGGCTGCCCTAGACGCCGAACGTTTCTTAGACGATCAGTAAAAAAACTAGGAATGGCCGTAGCTTTGAATGTACAATGACGGCCATCCACGCGAGGTTATTTTGCCTCGCCTAATAAAAACTCAATTTTGAGAGGTTTACTATGGATTTACTCGGATTTTTGTTCCGCTGGTCACACCTACTATTCGGCATTGCCTGGATTGGCATGCTGTTCTACTTTAACTTTGTACAAGGTGGCTACTTTAAGCAAGCCAGTGCAGAAGGCCTAGCAGACGCTAAAGCCAAGCTAGCACCAAGTGCGTTGTGGTGGTTCCGCTGGGGCGCCATGGGCACTTTCCTAACTGGCGCGATCATGCTCTTCACTGTACCTTCAGCGGTAAGCAACTACATCTGGATCGGTTCTTTGTTCGGCACCTTAATGTTCTTAAACGTTTGGTTAATCATCTGGCCTAACCAAAAAATTGCCCTAGGCATGGTTGAAGGCGATGGCCCTGCAGCTGGCGCTAAAGCATTGTTGGCTTCACGCCACAACGTTTTGTTTGCAGCTCCTATGGCATTTTGTATGTTGGCGTCTGGTCACGGCGGCATGGGCGGCTGGGCTGAGGTTGATTGGAGCGCGACTTCAATGATCGTTATGCTAGTGCTTATTGCAGCATTAGAAGCTAACGCAATTGTTGGTAAGCAGGGTCCTTTGACTACTGTTAAGGGCGTAATTCACAGCTCTTTAGCCCTTACTGCGGTAATGGTATTGGTATTTAACTTCCTATAAACGGACGTTAAATAGCAGACATAAAAAAGCCCAGTTTTAACTGGGCTTTTTTAATGGTGATCCCACCAAATTCGAGGCGTCCATCCTAGACGCTGGTACATCCTGTAGACTCCATGTCCCTCCCTGTCGGCCTAAATAGCAAGCTACTAAGCTAACAACGCTCCTTCACGTGTAAGATACACGCATAGATCTAGGAAAAATTCTGAATTTTGCCTATTTTTTCACTTATTTTAACGTTTTTGTTAAAAAATCTAGCTTATTGACCGATTTTAATCAGCTCAACTTCAAATATAAGGGCATCGTTGGGCCCAATCATCTGACCTGCACCTTGCGTGCCGTACGCTAAATCTGGGTGGATAAAGAACTTAAATTTAGAACCTACGCGCATTAGCTGTACGCCTTCAGTCCAACCTGCGATCACGCCATTCAATGGGAACTGGGCGGGCTCACCACGATCAACTGAGCTATCAAACACTTGACCGTCCATGGTGGTGCCATGGTAGTGCACAGTAACGGTATCCGTTGCGGCTGGCATTGCGCCATCGCCTTCCGACAAAATTTGGTACTGTAAACCAGTCTTGGTGACTTGCACGCCTTCATTTTGAGCATTTTCAGCCAAGTAAGCTTCGCTGTCGTTTAACGCGCCTTCAAACTTAGCAGACGCCGCTTTTTGCTGGTATGACTGTACTGCAGACACCGCCTCTTGCTGATTGACTAAGGTTTTTTGACCTAAGTAGCTGGCGTTAAAGCCTTCTACAAACGCTTCTAAGTTAAGGTTGTCAAAATCGTTTGCTAATTGGCCAGCCACTAACGTACCTAAACTGTAGCTGACTTTTTGTTCGGCATTTTCTAAATCAATTTCAGCGGCGGCTGGGGTGGCGGCTAGGCCAATAGCACTGGTAACAGCCAAACGGCTAATCATGGTTTTCATGGGGTTTCCTTAATTGTGGGTTAATGCCAAACGTTGCTTCTATTTAGCGTGGGGCATAGCATATATAAGACTTATTGACGAAGCAAAAGTATTTCCATTTCTTTACCTTTAACTTTAACTTTACCTTTGTTTATTCCGACGGCCACTGCAGCCTGTGGTATCATCCGCCGCCATGATTAAATTTGACCAAATCACCCTACAACGAGGCAGCCAGCCCCTCATCGAGGCCGCTGACCTAACCCTACACTCCGGCCAGCGTTATGGTTTGGTGGGGCGTAATGGCGCCGGTAAAACCAGCTTGTTTAAGCTGTTATTAGGCCAACTTCAGCTGGACTCTGGGCAACTCACCTGGCCGCCGACCATGCGTATGGCGCACATGGCGCAAGAGCTAGGCGGCGTAGAACGCACTACGTTAGACCACGTACTCGACGGTGATCTGGCCCTGCGCCAAACCGAAGCCGCCATTGCCAAGGCCGAAGCCGCCCACGATGAGAAAGCACTGGCCCACGTGTACGCCGATTACGATCACGCAGGCGGCTATACGGCGGTTAACCGCGCGCAACAGCTGCTGCAGGGTTTGGGTTTTCCAGAGCAAGACTGGTCGCTGCCTGTAGGCAGTTTTTCTGGAGGTTGGCGCGTGCGCTTGAATCTTGCCCAAGCACTCATGTGCCCTTCTGATTTATTACTGTTAGACGAACCCACCAACCACTTGGACTTAGACGCCACCATGTGGCTTGAGTCTTGGTTGCAAAAATACCAAGGCACCTTATTGTTGGTATCACACGACCGTGACTTTTTAGATCAGGTGGTTGAGGTGATTGTGCACCTAGACCATAAAAGACTAACCTCCTATCGTGGTAATTACGCCGCTTTTGAACGCCAAAAGGCCGAGCGAATGGCACAACAGCAAGTGATGTACGCCAAGCAGCAAACCGAAATCGCCCACATCGAAAGCTTTATTCGCCGCTTTAAAGCCAAAGCCAGCAAAGCCAAACAAGCCCAAGGCCGCGTTAAAGCTCTAGAGCGTATGGAAAAAATTGCGCCTGCTTATGCCGATTCGCCGTTCACCTTTCGCTTTCCTGAATTTGAGCGCACCAGTTCCACCTTGCTGGATTTAGACCAAGTGAGTATTGGCTACGAAAAACCCATCTTGCACGCCAACATGACGCTATTACACGACTCGCGTTATGCCTTGCTCGGCCCTAATGGTGCTGGCAAATCGAGCCTTATCAAAACCTTGGTGGGGGATCTTAACCCCTTGTCTGGCAGTGTCACCCAAGGTGAACACTTAAAAATTGGTTACTTTGCTCAGCATCAGCTGGAAGCATTAGATTTAGAAGCTAACGGTATCTTGCACTTACAACGCCTTAAGCCTAAAGCCAGCGAACAAGAGCTGCGTAACTTCTTAGGCAGTTTTGGTTGGCAAGGCGAGCGCGTATTTGAGCCGGTAAAACACTTCTCTGGTGGCGAAAAGGTGCGCTTAGCCTTGGCTATGATCGCTTTACAAAAACCCAATTTGTTATTGCTGGACGAACCCACCAACCACTTAGATTTAGAAGCACGCCACGCCCTTACCATGGCCTTACAGGCATACGAGGGCGCATTGGTGGTGATCTCCCACGACCGCCACCTGTTGCGTCAAGTGGTAGACCAGTATTGGCTAGTCGCCAATGGCAAAGTCAAAGAGTTTGAAGGTGATTTGCAGGATTACCAAGCCCAAGTGCAAAGCTTAGCCCTAGCCCAAGCAAAAAACAAAATTGAAGCCAAACGTGCCGAACCGCAGGCCGGTAACAACGAGTTACTCACAACTTTGGAACGCAAAGAACTCAAACGCCAGCAGGCAGAACACCGCAAACAACTGAGCCCCCTGAAAAAGTCGATTGCTAAGTTAGAAAAAGACATCGATACCTGGCAGGCCAAACTCGACTTGTTAGAAGCCGAATTAGCCCAACCTAACTTGTATCAAAGCGAGAATAAGGCCACACTAAAAGACTTATTGTCCCAACAAGCCCATGCCAGCGAACAACACGAAGCGTGTGAAGAACAGTGGCTAGAGCAACAAGACCGACTTGAGTCAATGACCCAATAACTTACCAAGGCGCACCTATGAGCTTTCAAACTAGCCATCGTCAATTTCCTAACAGCCGTATGCGCCGTATGCGTTTTAATGATTTTTCGCGCCGTTTGATGCGTGAAAACCAGCTCACCACCGACGACTTGATTTACCCCATGTTCGTCATTGAAGGCACTAACGAGCGCCAAGCGGTTGCCTCTATGCCGGGCGTAGAGCGCCTGAGTATTGATCTTTTAGTCGCCGAGGCCAAACACCTGGTGCAGCTAGGTATCCCTGCTATTGCCTTATTCCCAGTCACGCCCTTGTCCGCCAAATCATTAATGGCCGAACAAGCCTACAGCCCAAACGGCTTAGCTCAGCGCGCCGTTAAAGCCGTAAAAGACGCCTGCCCAGAGCTTGGTGTAATTACCGACGTGGCGCTGGACCCCTTTACCACCCATGGCCAAGACGGCATTATTGACGACACCGGTTATGTGCTCAACGACATCACCGTAGAAATCCTGATCAAACAAGCCCTGTCACACGCCCAAGCCGGTGCCGACGTGGTGGCGCCTTCGGACATGATGGATGGCCGCATCGGCAATATTCGCTGCGCGCTTGAACAGGCTGGCCATATCAATACCCGCATTATGGCCTATGCCGCTAAATATGCCTCGGCTTATTATGGCCCGTTTAGAGATGCCGTAGGCTCGGCTGGCAACTTAGGCAAAAGCAATAAATTTGGTTACCAAATGGACCCAGCCAACAGCAACGAAGCTCTGCATGAAGTCGCCCTCGACCTTGCCGAAGGGGCCGACATGGTGATGGTTAAACCGGGCATGCCTTATTTAGACATTGTGGGCCGTGTTAAGCGTGAGCTACAAGTGCCTACCTTTGCTTACCAAGTGAGTGGCGAGTACGCCATGCACATGGCAGCTTTCCAAAATGGCTGGTTAGACAAAGACAGTGTGATGCTCGAGTCTTTATTAGGCTTTAAGCGCGCCGGTGCCGATGGCATTTTGACCTATTTTGCCAAAGACGCAGCCCTGTTGTTAAACGCTTAACCTCCTCCCACTTAGGATTTAATCATGGCCAAAGCCAAGACCGCCTATGTATGCAACGAATGTGGCTCAGATTACGCCAAGTGGCAAGGCCAGTGTGGTGATTGTGGCACCTGGAATAGCCTGCAGGAAATTCGTATAGCACCCACCGGTGCTCACGTCAGTGCTAGCACTCGGGTCAGTGCCGCCAAAGGCTACGCCGGTGTAGCGGCACAGTTACAAGATTTAAGTGACATTGATATTGCCTCAGTACCCCGCATTAGCACCGGCATTGGTGAACTCGACCGCGTTTTAGGTGGTGGTTTGGTGGCAGGTTCAGCCATTTTAATTGGTGGCCACCCTGGGGCCGGAAAAAGCACTTTGTTATTACAATTAATGTGTAGCTTAGCGCAACAAATGCCAGCGCTTTATGTCACTGGGGAAGAGTCACTCCAACAAGTGGCCTTGCGCGCCCAACGTCTAGAATTACCTACCGCCAACCTCAAGATGCTCACAGAAACCGACGTCGAGGCTATTTTGGCCACCTGCGCCCAGCTTCAGCCTAAATTGATTGTAGTGGATTCGATTCAGGTGGTGCAGCTGGCCGACATCAGTTCCGCACCGGGTAGTGTATCGCAGGTGCGCGAATCTGCTGCGGCGCTCATTCGTTATGCAAAACAATCCAATGCCGTGTTATTACTGGTCGGACATGTGACTAAAGACGGCAGCATTGCTGGGCCTAAAGTGCTGGAGCACATGATTGATTGTTCGTTGCAGCTGGAAGGTGACAACGATAGCCGCTACCGCACCTTGCGTGGCCATAAAAACCGCTTTGGTGCAGTCAACGAGCTTGGCGTATTTGCCATGATGGAGAAGGGCCTTAAAGAGGTTAAAAACCCCAGCTCTATATTCCTGTCCCGTGCAGAGGGCAATGCAGCAGGAAGCTTGGTGATGGTCATTTGGGAAGGCACTCGGCCATTATTGGTGGAGTTACAAGCTTTAGTGGACGATAGCCACATGAACAACCCAAGGCGCGTTGCCGTGGGCCTAGACCAAAACCGCCTAACTATGTTGCTGGCGGTATTACACCGCCACGGTGGTTTACACACGGGCGATCAAGACGTGTTTGTTAACGTGGTGGGCGGTGTGCGCGTGTCTGAAACCGGTGCCGATTTAGCCATGTTAATGGCCATTGTGTCTAGCCTGCGTGACCAAGCCTTAGACCAAAACCTCGTGGTATTTGGTGAAGTGGGTTTGTCGGGCGAAATACGCCCAGTGCCCAGTGGCCAAGAACGCATCCGCGAGGCCGCTAAACATGGCTTTAAGCGCGCCATCGTACCGATTGCTAATGTGCCCACGGGTAAATCTAACGATTTAAATGGCATGCAAGTGATTGGTGTAAAAAGCCTGCAAGAAGCCTTAGCTGCACTATAATGAGCTGTAGACGATAATAATAACAATATGAGTCAACACCATGCCGATCAAACCAGAACTCAACACGCCTAATGGCCTTATTCGCCTTATCAGCAGTAACGACGCAGCCGAACTGGCCGATTACTATAGCCGCAATCACACTCACTTTGCCCCATGGGAGCCGGTGCGCAGCGCTGATTTTTACCAACACACCTATATGCTTGACCGTATTTTAGAAGCGGAAGGTGAGTTTCATGCCGACAAACAAGTAAAGCTAGGTGTGTTTTGCCCACACAGCCAACAAATGATCGCCAGCATCGATTTTTCTCAAATTGTACGCGGGCCTATGCAGGCCTGTTTTGTCGGCTACTCCATTGATGCTCAGCGCCAAGGCCAAGGCCTAATGCAGGAGTTTATGCCGCCCTGTTTAGCCTATATGTTTAATGTCTTTAATATTCACCGGGTCATGGCAACTTATATGGTCAATAATGTTCGCAGCGAGGCGCTGCTGCAACGGCTGGGTTTTGAAAAAGAAGGCTATGCCAAGTCCTACCTAAATATTGCCGGCACCTGGGAAGACCATATACTCACGGCGCTGGTGAATCCTAGCCACTAACAGACGGCAGAGCCGGCCCCGTGACCGCAGAGTGTGCTGTGGGTCAACCCTACATACCGTACATCCTGTACATAAAAAAACCGGCGTCTATTGCTAGAGGCCGGCCTTGTAAAGCAAAAACCAATTACTTGATCTTAGCTTCTTTGTACATAACATGCTTACGGACGCGTGGATCGTACTTCTTCATTTCCATTTTGTCAGGCATGGTACGCTTGTTCTTTGTAGTGGTGTAGAAGTGACCAGTACCGGCGCTGGAAACCAGCTTAATTTTATCGCGCATGAGTCTTCTCCTTAAACCTTAGTGCCGTTGGCACGAACGTCAACAAGTACGGTATCAATACCTTTCTTGTCGATGATACGCATACCTTTAGAAGATACACGAAGGCGAACGAATTTGTTTTCGCTTTCTACCCAAAAACGATGCCAATGCAAGTTTGGTAAAAAACGACGACGTGTTTTGTTGTGTGCGTGTGACACGTTGTTACCAGCGACAGGGCGCTTTCCGGTAACCATACATACTCTGGACATTTTAACTTCCTCAATTTTAGTCTTGATCTAAACATTGTGCCTAGATCTCAGGCGGAGCAGCCCTCCAGAGGGCCATTATCCGTACCAGCCATATCGACACCTGAATTCTGGAGGTGGAAATATGGAGGCCGGACTTTAGCAGATTAAGCAACCACAAGCAAGGTAATTAGACTTACCCAAGGCGTAATGGCGTGTAATATAGGTTACCTCAGACACTAAAGTGCTTTTTCCATGCGCTGATGAGCTCACATAAACCCCCGGTCGGCAAACGATACCCACTCGTTGCGGCCTACCACCACATGGTCCAAAATGCGGATATCAACTAAGGCGAGGGCATCCACCAAGGCTTGAGTGATTAGGCGATCACTAGCACTGGGTTCGGCTACTCCAGAAGGGTGGTTGTGGGCCAAAATGACGGCAGCGGCATTTTTGGCGAGTGCCAACTTAACCACCTCTCTCGGATGCACACTGGCGCTGTCGATAGTGCCTTGAAACAATTCCACCAGCTCTAACAAACGATGCTGATTGTCTAACAATAGGACACAAAACACTTCCCGCTGGTAGTGGCCAATGTGGCACTGTAAGTAAGTGCCCACTTTGTTGCTAGTGTCTAAACCGGTTAAGTTTTCAAGTTCTTGTTGCTGCAGCCTTAGGCCCAACTCACGTACCGCCTGTAGCTGCACATACTTAGTGGGGCCAATGCCTTGCTGCTGGCAAAACTGTTCCATACCTGCGTCTAGCAGCTGATGTAAGCCGCCAAAGCGACTCAGTAATTGCCGCGCCACATCCACCGCCGACAAGCCAATACAGCCTGTGCGAAGAAAAATGGCCACCAGCTCCGCATCGGTTAGGCTTTTGGGCCCATATTTAAGTAGCCTCTCCCTAGGCCTTTCAGCGTCGGGCCATTGAGTAATCGCCATTGCACCCACCCTCCTAATCCTTTAGGTATGACTAAAGCTTAGCAGTGATTGGGGCAAATACTAGGCGTGATTACAAGGAATTAATCACATGTCCGCCATCGACAGGGAGCACTGCGCCGGTCATGAAAGAGCCGGCGTCACTGGCCAGTAACAACATCGGGCCTACCAGTTCATGGGTTTGTCCTAAGCGCCGCATAGGCACCTTTTGAACTACGTGAGCGTGGCCTTTTTCCGTTGCCAGCACGTCTTCATTCATTTCAGTGAGGAAATAGCCAGGGGCTATGGCGTTGACACGAATCTTGTGGCGCGCTAACTCTAAGGCTAATACCTTGGTCAGATGCACAACGCCTGCCTTGGCGGTTGCATAATGGCACAGCTGTGGCGCGCCCCTAAGGCCAAGAATAGAAGCGATGTTGATTATACTGCCCGGCTTTTCGGCGCGAACAAGGCGCCTCGAAACGGCTTGTGATAGTCGCCAAACTGATTTTAGGTTGGTATCCATCATTTCATCCCACGATTCCTCACTCATATCTAAAAAGGCTTGAGTATGGCCAATACCGGCGTTGTTAACCAACACATCCACGCAGCCTAACTGGCTCTGAACTGTATCGAGCACGGCCTCAATGTTGGCTTTGTCCGTTACATCGAGTGCCACCGGCATCGCGCGGCCGCCCTTGTTTTCTATGTCTGCCGCCAATGCCTGCAAACGCTCCATACGCCGCGCGGCAATCACCACGGTGGCTCCCGCTTCTGCCATCGACAAGGCAAACTGCCTGCCTAGGCCGCTGGAAGCGCCGGTGATGAGCGCAATTTTTCCCGTTAGGGATAGGTGGTTAATCGCCATATTCTTATTCCTCTACGTGAGATAGGCCGCCATGGGGCCAAATTGAGTCTGTGCTTGTTTAATTTCCATGCGTGCTATTGAGCGCAGATGCACTTCGTCTGGACCGTCTGCGAAGCGTAGCGCCCGGCCCCACGTCCAATGATCGGCCAACGGCGTATCTGGGCTTATCCCCATCGCACCAAACACTTGCATGGCGCGATCGGTCACTGTGGTGTGTAACATGGGCACCAGCGCCTTAATCATAGCGATTTCTTTACGAGCGGCTTTAGCGCCTACCTCGTCAATCATCCAAGCCGTTTTTAGCACCAACAAGCGGGCCTGCTCAATTTCTATTCGAGACCGAGCGATACCGTCAGACACGGCGCCGTGCTCATACAGGTATTTACCAAAGGATTTTCGCTGTTGCGCGCGTTCAGTCATCATCGCTAAAGCTAATTCGGCTGCACCAATGGAGCGCATACAATGATGAATTCGCCCCGGTCCCAAACGTGCCTGAGCCAAAGCAAAACCACTACCTTCTTCGCCTAATAAGTTGCTGGCAGGTACACGCACGTTACGAAATACAATTTCGCAATGCCCCTCTGGGGAGTGATGGTTCATAATATTGATGTTACGCACCACCTCTACGCCTGCGGTATCAATGGGTACGAGGATCATGCTTTGCTGGCGATGGGTTTCGGCCGCGGGGTCGGTTTTACCCATCAGGATCAAAATTTTGCAATTGGGGTGCGCGGCATTGGTGATAAACCATTTACGGCCGCTGATAATATAGTCGTCACCATCGCGAGTAATGGACGTCTGTATATTGGTGGCATCCGAGGAAGCAACATCGGGCTCGGTCATGGCAAAGGCCGAGCGAATACTGCCGTTAAGCAGGGGTTCTAACCATTGCTTGCGTTGAGCGGCTGTGGCACACATGTGTAACAGCTCCATATTGCCCGTATCCGGCGCATTGCAATTAAACACTTCCGATGCCCAACTGATACTGCCCATAATTTCGGCTAGGGGGGCATATTCCAAATTCGACAAGCCCGTACCTGGTTCCCCCGCGTTAAGGTGAGGCAGAAACAAATTCCATAAACCTTCTGATTTTGCCCTCGTTTTTAAGTCTTCCATAAAACTGACTGGGTACATGCCAGCGTTCACTTCGTCATGCCATTGGCGTATGCGCGGCACAATATGATGGTCCATAAAACCCTTGAGCTGTTGGCACAGCGCTTCTACTTTTGGGGAGTAACTAAAATCCATCGTCGGTGCCTTTTTTTATAGTGTGGGCATTGGCAATGAGCTCGACCGCCATAGTCGCCAATGATGTGGTGAGTTGACCGACTTCCGTGGCCCTGCCACTGGACGCATTACCGTCTAACGCGCGCTTCATCACCCCTTGGCAAATAGCGGCCAGCCGAAAGAAACTGAAGGCCAAATAGAAATGCCAGTGGTCAATGCCTTGCAGTTGCCGTAAGTGGCAATACTGTGAAATTATTTGTTGTTCGGTTGGCACCCCTAGTTCCGTGCGATTCAAACCCGCCAACCCTTTAATGAGGCCGTCGGGCGGCAGGCGTAAGCACATACAGAAATAGGCCAGGTCGGCCAACGGATGCCCTAATGTAGACAATTCCCAGTCCAATACCGCCAACACCTTGGTGCCCTCTTGTTGGAATATGACATTGTCGAGCCGATAATCACCATGAATCAAACTCACTTGCCCATCATCTGCGGGTAAATTGCTTGATAACCAGTTAATCAAGGTGTCCATAGGCTCGATGTGCTGAGTTTCTGCGGCACGGTATTGTTTAATCCAGAGCGCTAACTGACGCTCAAAATAGCCACTCGGGCGGCCGTAGTCCTGCAGACTCACGTCATCCACCTTTATGTTGTGCATCTGTGCCATCACGCGCACCAACTCATCAAACAATGACCCTCGTTCAGACACCGTAAGTTCGGGTAGCGACGCGTCCCAAAAAATTCGCCCTGGCACAAAATCCATAAGGTAAAACATGCTGCCGATCACAGTATCGTCTTCACACAGGTGAAACACCCGTGCTACTGGCACATCCGTTGTGGCCAAGGCTTGTTGCACTCGGTACTCGCGGTCAACGGCATGGGCAGATTTGAGTAACTGGCCTAGTGGTTTTGCCCGCAATACATAATCGCCGCTGGCTGCGTTTAACAAATAGGTGGGGTTTGATTGACCGTCGGCGAATTTTTTCGCGGTTACAGGGCCTGTAAAACCTAACACATGAGACTCTAGATAAGGCACCAGCTTGGCCAGATCAAACGTTTGTTTGTGAGTTGTCATCATTTACCTTTCATTATTAGCGCCACATTAACCATACGTGATCGCGCCTGTGCGATCAGGCTGACTTAGGTGCGGTATGTTATTAAAACTGGCTAGCCTAATGGACTCACGGTTGAAGAAATAATGGCACAGGCTGGTATTGCGAATTTGCATATTTAATTCAATCGCCGTAGCCGCGGGGCACTCAAGCACCTGATGGGTTAGGGCGGCAATAGGCCCGCCAGAACTCACTACCAACACCCGTTTGGCGTGTGATTGTTGAATAAACTGCTGAGCATCTGCCACCCTCGTCATAAATGCTTGCCAAGTTTCAGGCACACCCGTCAACTGGTCCGTAGACCAAAGTGATAGTGCTTGCTTTAAGCGCTTATAAAAAGACCGTTTATCACCCTGCACCGACTGCACAACCTGCGGATATTGACGTTCCATAGCGGCAATGATGGCGTAGAAGTCGTACTCGTTGAGCCCAGCATGAGCATCGAACGCCAGCGTTTGACCTAAACCAAGACACAACTGCTCAGCCGTTTGCCGATGCCGCTGCTGGGTGCCGACGATGATTTTATCAAACGCAATATGGCGCTCGGCAAAGTACTGCCCCAGCCAAAATGCCTGCTGCTCACCCAAGCTAGACAGCTGATCATAGTCATCTGCACCAAAACTAGCTTGCCCGTGTCGCACCAAAAAAAGTTCTGCCATTTGTATAATCCAAGGGCTTAATTACATCAGCCTATCGAACCATTGGACATATTGGAAATTTATTATAGAAATGGTAGCCTATTCATAAGCTGAATAACCAATCATTGAGAACCTACCATGCGCCTGAACAAAGTCGATCTGAATTTGTTTATCGTTTTTGATGCCATTTACACTGAGCGCAATTTGACTCGTGCGGCGCAGGTGCTGTGCATTACCCAACCGGCCGTGAGCAATGCCTTAGCTAGGCTACGCAAAACCTTTAACAACCCACTGTTTGTGCGCACCCCTCAAGCTATGGTGCCAACCCCAGTTGCCGACAATATTATCGTGCACGTGCGCGAAGCCCTGCAGCTGTTAAATACCAGTGTACAAGAAGGCGACCAATTCCAACCCTCCACCGCCCAAAAGGCCTTTCGAGTCAGCATGAACGACTTACCCGAAGCCCTAATATTGCCCTCCTTACAACAACAGTTACAGCAGATTGCACCTAATATCCAGCTTGCGAGCTACTACTCTAACCGCCAAGAGGTGCCCAAAGAACTCACCGCAGGGACGCTAGACCTTGCCATCGAAGCACCTGTAATCAATGACTCTCAGCTGTATCACCGGCCTCTGATTAAGGATCGCTATGTGTGTATGTTACGCAAGGATCATCCCTGCGCTAGGGATCCGCTCACTTTCGAGCGCTATTTAAGCTTGGGACATATTCATATTTCCAGCCGCAAAACGGGCAGAGGTCATACCGACCTAGCCCTCAGTGCAATGGGCATTACCCGCAACATTCAATTACGTGTACAGCATTACATGGTGGCGCCGTTAGTGGCCATGAGAACCGACTTAGCCTTAACCGTACCGCTGCGCCTAGCCCAGCAATATGATGCTAAGATACTGGAGCTACCGTTTGAGTTGGAACAATTGGAATTGCACCTCTATTGGCACAAAAGCGCCGATCAAGATCAGGCCAATCGATGGCTACGTGAAAATTTGTCTCGCATAATCACGACAGACCTAGACGCCAAACCCTCACCAAATTTACAATGGGCCACATGACACAACTCACCAACACCAGCGACGATGCCCACGACGGCTTACAGACTCTGTTTAAAAACTTACCGGGCATGGCTTATCGCTGCGTCAATTTAGACCATTGGCCCATGAGTTTCGTCAGCGAAGGCTGCGAGGCGCTGTGTGGCTACACCAGCCAGCAGTTAGAAAGCCAGCAAGTGTTATGGGGCGGTTTTACCCACCGCCATGATGTTGCAGAAGTGGACCGTCAGGTGAAATCTGCGGCCCGTAAGGGGCAGCCATTCGAAGTGGAATACCGTATTGTGCCCCGCACCGGCCCACATAAATGGGTGTGGGAACGCGGTCGTGTAGTGGACTGGCTAGACGATGGTACGGCCGTGCTTGAGGGTTTTATCACCGACATCACTAGCCTACGCGACGCCCAGCGCACGGTCAGCGATCAACGGGCACAGTTGGCCCATGTGGAGCGGCTTAATACCTTGGGCGAAATGACCGCCGCCATTGCCCATGAGATCAATCAGCCGCTCACTGCCATTGCCATGTACAGTAAGTCGGCCCAATTATTAGCGCAACAAGGCAACCAAGAACAATTACAAAAGGTGCTCGAGAAGCTGGCTCAGCAGTCATTACGTGCAGGGGCGGTGATCGAGCGCATGCAAACCATGAGTTATCAGACTAGCCACCAGCAAGATCGCATCGATCCAATCAATCTACTTAAAGAAATCAAAGACTTGGCCGAAATTGAGGCACAAGTTCACCGCTATACCATTGAACTACAGTTGCCCCATGTGCTGCCCAGTATTAGCTGCGATCCGATCCAAATTCAGCAGGTGATTTTAAATTTGCTGCGTAATGGCATGCAGGCGATGCAAGTCAACCAGTGTAGCGCTGGCAGCGCCATCGTATTAACTGCCAAAGTGCTCGATGAACAGCTATGGATTTACGTTAGAGATCAGGGCACGGGTATTGAGACAGCCATGGCCGACAAGCTATTTTTGGCATTTGCATCTAATAAACACACCGACAATGCCGCTGGTATGGGTTTAGGCCTGACCATTGGCAAAGCCATTATTGAAGCCCATGGCGGCCGCCTAAATTATTGCAATCTGCGCCCAAATGGCGCCGAATTCAGCTTCAATTTGGCACTACCGAGCCAGCAAGCCCAATGAACAGCCAAGAGCCCCAGGTATTGATCGTCGATGACGATGAGGCCGTGCGCGACGCCATTAGTTTATGGCTCAACTGCAACGGTTATCATAGCCTTTGTTTTGAGCACGCCGAGGACTTTATAAACCACTACTCAAGCGATTTGCAAGGCTGCATTATTGCCGACATTCGTATGCCCGGAATGAATGGTTTAGAACTCCAGTCGCACCTCAATCACTTAGGATGTGCATTGCCGCTGGTATTTATTACCGGCCATGGCACCGTACCTATGGCGGTGGAGGCCATGCGTCATGGGGCGTTAGATTACTTACGTAAGCCCGTGGACGAGCAGCAATTATTACGCTTAGTTGAGCAAGCCTTTGCCTTAGATCAGCTCCGCGCAAGCCAAACTCAGCGCTTGGCCAGTCTTACGCCACGGGAGCGCCAGGTGGCACAGTTGGTGGTAGACGGGTTGGCCAACAAAGTCATCGCTGCTAACCTCAACATAAGCCAACGCACAGTGGAAGTTCATCGTTCCAATGTGATGGCTAAGCTGGCGGTAAAAACCCTGCCCGAGTTGGTTAAAGCCTACCTTAGCATCGAGTCTTTACGAACCCAGTGAAGTAATCCTACCCCGAGAGCAATGGATTGCCGCGTCGCTATACTCCTCGCAAAGACAGTCTGTGAGCGGACTACGGGTATTCCACAATACTCAAGACCCAGCATCTGCGCTAGCCTGTGGTCAATCAACTAATTCAGTTGCCAGAGATCAATAAAAAAGGTGTGCTATGAGTAAACAACGTGTTGCTATTATCGGTGCTGGCCCTAGCGGCTTAGCCCAACTACGAGCCTTCCAATCGGCCCAAGCGAAAGGTGCGGAAATTCCAGAAATTGTGTGTTTTGAAAAACAAGACAACTGGGGCGGGTTATGGAACTACTCTTGGCGCACAGGTGTAGATCAATACGGCGAACCCGTACATGGCAGCATGTATCGCTACCTCTGGTCTAACGGCCCTAAAGAAGGTTTAGAGTTTGCAGACTACTCGTTTGATGAACATTTTGGCCGCGAAATTGCGTCTTTTCCACCGCGGGCTGTATTGTTTGACTACATTGAAGGCCGCGTGAAAAAAGCCAATGTGCGGGACTACATTCGTTTTTCCAACGTTATTCGTAACGTGTTTTACAATGAAAGCACCGATACTTTCACGGTCACGGCGGAAGACTTACCCAACCATAAACAGTATGAAGAAGAGTTTGACTACGTCATTGTATCTAGCGGCCACTTCTCCACGCCCAACGTTCCCGAGTACCCCGGATTCAATCAGTTTGGTGGGCGCATTCTCCACGCCCACGATTTCCGTGACGCACTGGAATTTAAAGACAAGGATGTGCTCATCTTAGGCACCTCTTACTCGGCAGAAGACATTGGTTCGCAGTGTTGGAAGTATGGTTGTAAGTCCATCACCGTGGCGCATCGTACTGCACCTATGGGTTATGATTGGCCCGACAATTGGAAGGAAGTCCCCGCTCTTGAGCATGTAGATGAAACCACCGCCTACTTTATTGATGGCACGTCAAAGAAAATTGATGCCATCATTTTGTGCACCGGTTACGTTCATCACTTCCCATTCATGCATGAGTCCCTCAAGCTAAAAACCAACAACCGTCTCTACCCCGTAGACCTGTACAACGGCGTGGTGTGGCAGCATAACCCTAAGCTACTTTATCTGGGAATGCAGGATCAGTGGTACACGTTCAACATGTTTGACGCCCAAGCTTGGTACGCTAGGGATGTAGTGATGGGACGCGTCGCATTACCCACCCAGCCAGAAATGCAAGCCGATATCGACGATTGGCGTAGCAAGGAAGATGCCTGTGCAGATGACTACGAAGCCATTGCTTTCCAAGGCCGTTACACCATGGAGTTAATGGCGAAGACCGACTACCCAGCCATCGATTTAGAAGACTGTAATCAGGCCTTCTATCAGTGGAAGAAACACAAGAAGTTGGGCATCATGACCTTCCGTAACCATGGCTATAAGTCGGCCTTAACCGGCAAAACCGCACCTCCGCACCACACTCCATGGAAAGATGCGTTGGATGACTCCCTAGAGAGCTACCTTGGCGACAGTTAAGCCTTTGCTAAGTAGTTAGTGAGTGGAAGTGTGCCATCGATGGCCACTTCCACTTCATCACCCGGCTCTAAAAAGCGCATGGGATTAAAACCCATACCCACGCCTGCCGGCGTTCCTGTTGCTATGACGTCACCCACTTCTAAGCTAATACCTGCCGATAATGTTGCTATTAACGTAGGTATGTCAAAAATCATCTGTGCCAAAGTGGCATCTTGCCTCACTTCACCATTGACCTTGCACGTGAGTCGCGTATCGGCGCTTAATGCTTTGCCGTATGTGGGCGTAATGGCGGGGCCCATAGGCCCGAAGCCATCAAGACATTTCCCCAAGTGCCATTGGCCATGGCGTTTTTGAAGGTCCCTTGCCGACACGTCGTTGTAACACGCGTAACCCAATATATGTTGCCACGCATCTTGCTTGGCAATGTTCACACCCGCTTTGCCAATCACTAGCGCCAACTCACCTTCGTAATCGATTTTTCGAGTCACCCCCTCATGTAAAGGAATGGTATCCAATGGCCCTATAAGCGTGTTGGTGGCCTTACTAAACACAATAGGGTATTTAGGTAGATCGGCACTAATGCCCATTTTATCGGCGATCTCAGCAGCATGATCGGCGTAGTTTTTACCAATACAAAATACGTTTCGGCGTAGGTAAGGCAGTGCTGAGGTAACTTTTTGTGGATCATAATCACTGCAAGCGATACGCCCTTGGTGCGCTAGGTGTGCCAGATTTTCGACGCCTGATTGCGCTTCACTACCGGCATCAATCAGAGCCCACATGTCGGCACATGGCAAAGCAAGCCCCAAGCTGATACTTGCAGCTTGTAGGTCTATTAAGTCATGGTTGATGACGATACCAAGGCCACCGCCGTTAATTGTTACGTAATGCATCTACTTTGCTCCCGAAATAGTCTGTATAAACTGCAATAGGCCTTTGTCGCATACCGAAGCTAAACATTATTAGGTATAATGCCGCTTCATTTAAGACCTTGGCGCGTATCAATGCGACACTTGGTCTATTTCTACGCCTTTTGTCCTCGTTTTTTGTCGCTCAAAGGGTTCACGCTACGGAGTATCTTATGAAGAGCCCAGTAAACGTCGTTATCACCGGTGCCGCCGGTCAGATTTCTTATTCCCTTATTTTTCGTATTGCTAAAGGCGAGATGCTAGGTAGCGACCAACCAATTAACCTAAAACTGTTGGAAATCACTCCAGCCCTTGGCGCCCTTAATGGCGTAGTTATGGAAATTGAAGATTGTGCCTTCCCCTTGGTTAACTCTATCACGCCAACCGATGACGCGGCAGTGGCGTTTGATGATGCCCACTATTGTTTGCTTGTAGGTGCACGTCCTCGTGGCCCAGGCATGGAGCGTAAAGACTTATTGGAAGCTAACGCCAACATCTTTACGGCACAGGGCAAGGCCATTAACGACAACGCTAACCGCGACGTTAAAGTACTTGTAGTAGGCAACCCAGCCAACACTAACGCTTACATTGCTATGAAGAGCGCCCCTAGCCTTAAACCAACACAGTTTACGGCCATGACCCGCTTGGATCACAACCGCGCCTTAACTCAGCTTGCCAACCAAACCAACGCTGGCGTAAGCGACATTAAGAACCTATGTATTTGGGGCAATCATTCTGCAACCATGTATGCTGACGTGACCAACGCTACAGTCAAGGGTCAAGCAGCAACCGACCTAGTGGACCAAAACTGGATCGACACCGACTTTATTCCCGTTATCGCCCAACGTGGTGCTTCAATCATTAAGGCTCGTGGCGCGTCTTCTGCAGCCTCTGCAGCCAACGCCGCCATTGATCACATGCGCATTTGGGCCGCTGGCACAGAAAATGGCGATTGGACTAGCATGGGCATTCCTAGTGATGGCAGCTACGGCATCCCTAAGGACCTTATGTTCTCTTTCCCTGTCACTTGCCAGAATGGCGAGTACAGCATTGTTCAAGGCCTTTCTATTGATGCAGCAAGCCAAACTTACATCGACAAGACTCGCCAAGAGCTAGAAGAAGAGCGCGACGCCATTGCTCATTTGGTTTAATCCCCTAGGGTTTTAAACTAAAATAAAAAAACCGCCAATTGGCGGTTTTTTTAGGTCTAGACTTTGAGCCTAGTCACAGAGACATCAATTACTGATGTTCAACCTCTGCTTTTTCTTCTGCGTTATAGGACACTATTAGTGGCACTATTAGCATGGCTGTCATAACCCAAAAGCATACCGCCATACCCATAGGGCTGTCGGCGAAGGTGAAAATAGCTTCTGCACCTTCCCAGCTAGTAATTGGTGATGAATTAATCATTATACAATCCTCTTGTTGTTATAGGTTTCAAGCCAAGCCTTAACCCGCAAAGGCAAGGCTTAGCTTGAACATACCCCTTACTGAGAGCGAATCTCTTCTGGGTAAGCAATGCCTTCCAGCTCGTGATCCATGCCGTCACGTTGCACACCGTCACCAGCGCGCAGGATGCCCATCTTATTAAACAACCAAGACAAGCCATAACCAGGAATGAAGCCAGTAGCAATCATCACTGCCGCGCCAACAAGTTGGCCCGTCATGTTGATGGAGGGGATGTCATAACCGTCCCAAGAACTAAAGCCTGGGTAACCGCCAAGGAAGATACCTACGGCCAATAAGCCCCAAACACCACACACACCGTGCACAGCAACTGCGCCTACGGCGTCGTCGATGCCCATCTTTTCGATTTGCTTAGCCGCCCAAGGGCCTAAATAACCACCTGCGAAACCGATAGCAAAGGCCAGTGGTGGATACCACAAGTCAAGGCCAGCAGCGGCAGAGATAATGCCACACAAGGCACCAGACATCATCCAGAAAGGATCACGAGTACAAGCGTAACAACCGATGATACCACCAGCGACCGACATTAAGGTGTTAAACGAATAAGCCGAAAGGGTTGTTGGGCCACCGTAGATGTTCACCCAACCGCCATTAACGCCGTAATTGTACAACACACATGCGCCGATGAAGCCGAAGAAGCCTACTACGATCAGCATTAAACCAGTAATGGTCATTGGTAAACTGTGGCCACGAATGATATTAGCACTGCCATCGGCATTGAACTTGCCAATACGTGGACCAAGGTTAATCAATACACCTAAGGCAAAGAAACCAGAGATGGTATGTACCACACCAGAAGCTACCGCATCATGATAACCCCATTCAGTTACCAACCAACCGGCTGGATGCCAACCCCATGATGCTGCCAAGTTCCATACTACTGAACCCAAGATCACCGCCAACACCACGAAGGACGCCATGCGAATACGTTCGATCACTGCACCGGACATGATTGAAGCCGTAGTACAGGCAAACAGAGTGAAAGCACCCCAGAATACGCCTGTGGCCTGGTCAGCCATGTTGGGCCCCATGATGGCCGACATAGGCAAACCAAACTCGCCCCAAACTGGGTCGTAGGTAAAGCCCTGCCAGAAGCCTAAGTAAATGAGCCAACCAAACATATAGAAAGTTGGAATCATAAACGCAAAAGCCAGAATGTTTTTAGTACCAGAGGCCAATGAGTGTTTAACTCGCGAGGCGCCCATCTCATACATGAGAAAGCCCGCGTGAATCAAAATCATGATACCGGTACACCAATAATAAAAAATCTCCATGTTGGTCGAGCTAAGCCCTTGCAACGCTTCAATTGCTGCCTGCATTTCTTCAGGAGTCATTGTCTCCCTCCAGTTTGTTGTTATTATTTAAGATCACTAGCGCATCAACTATGCGATGGGAGATATGAATATATTCACACAAATAATATACTTATTTCTCACACCCTTCATATTAACCATGAAGTTACATAAGCGTCAAACAAAAATCCGCCATGTTTTTACTCGTTAAAGCCATGGAAACTATGCCCTAGGGCCTATATACCTTATCCAAATGGACTATTTACCATGTCAGACAAAAACGACATTCAATACAAGGAACGCTCTTGGCTGCAAAATAATGTTAAAACTATTTACATGGCTGCACTATTGATCACTTTACCTAGCTGGGGCTGGATGAGCTGGATCACTTTGACCCAAACCAGTGAACAGCAATTACAGCAACAGGTTTACAGCGATATCCAACTGTTTGCCGACAGCCTCAATAGCGAGTTAGAAAAATATCGCTTTGTGCCCAAAATGCTCATGCTCGACGCTGGGCTGGTCGAACGTACCACCCGGGCGACAAGCGACCATTCAGGCATCTTGGCCAACCCATATTTGCAGCACATACGCCAAGCCACCAACGCTGACGAAATCTTCATAGTGGATCCGCAAGGCACCACCATCGCCTCGACTAAAACTAGCAACATCGGTATCGGTTATCGGCACAGTCCATTTTTTATTGCAGCTAAAGCCGGTAATTCTGGTGGTTTCTTCACTCTCGGTCTACATGCAGGTATTCGCGGGTATTACTTTAGCGAACCTTTGTTTGACCCCACCACAGACGAGGTGGCCGGCGTTATTGTAGTTAAAGTCAATATGGCCCGCTTGGAGCGAGGCTGGCTCAATAAAGCCACCCCAATGCTGATCACAGACAACTACGGGGTCATTATTGCCTCCAGCACCCCCAGTTGGTTATTTACCAGCCTCAGCCCCTTGTCAGCTGAAAACAAGCAACAAATACGCCACAGTCGTAAATATCCGATGGTTTCGTTTCCATTACTGCAGACCACTACTCATAAACAAATTGAGGGTGGCCAAGTGGTTAGCTTACCGAGAGCAGGGTTTAAAAAAGTGCTGGAGGTCAATAAGTTCATGCCAAACTTAGGTTGGACCATCTATGGCCATGGTAACTTGGCAGCCGCCAAACAAAGCGTGCAGCAAGGTGTAGCCATCTCTTCACTCTTATGGGTACTGCTATTAAGCTTAGCTTATGTGGTCACTCAACGGCGCTTACAATTCTTGGAAACGCTGCACCGACGCGAAGTCAACCAAGCACGCTTGCAGCAAGCCAAAGACCAACTGGAAACACGAGTGGCCGAACGCACACACGAACTACAGGAGAGCAACCTAGAACTCAAGCAAACTCAACAAGAGCTTATCCACTCGGCCAAGCTCGCGACCCTTGGACAGCTAGCGACTAGTGTGACCCATGAAATCAACCAGCCGCTGACGGCTATTTTAACCTCCGCAGACAATGCCGAGCAGTGGTTAGGGCGTGGCCAAGTTGACAAGGCGCGAGACAAATTGGCACAAATTAAAACCTTGGCCCAAAAAATGGGTCTCATCACCTCCCACTTAAAAACCTTTGGCCGCAAGACCGATGATAAAAATGACTGGATTTGCCCGCAAGTTGCATTAGACAACGCCTTCGCCTTATTGCAACCAAGAATCAACCAAGAACAAGTGGAAACGGTGATCGAAGACTTATCGAGTTTTCAGGTATTGGCCAACGACGTACGTTTAGAGCAAGTCTTTATTAATTTGATTAGCAATGCCCTAGATGCAATGCAACTGAGCCAATACAGGCGTCTAACGGTATATTGTCAAACAAACGCTACCGCGGTGGAGATTCATTTTTCCGATACCGGCAGTGGCATCGATAATGATCACCTGCTGCAATTATTTGATCCATTTTTTAGCACGAAAGATGTTGGCGTAGGGCTTGGTTTAGGCCTTACAATATCCTACAGTATCATTAAAACCATGGGCGGCGATTTGAGCGCCCGCAACTCTGCCACCGGCGCGGTGTTTAGCATCCGCCTACGCGCCGCCAGCAAAAGCGACAGGAATCTATGACCTTACCCACCATTTGTGTAGTCGATGACCATGAAGAAATCCGCAATTCATTGGTAGAAATGCTCGAATTGGCGGATTACCAGGTCACGGCCTACGCCAGTGCAGAAGCCGCTTTGCCTCATTTATTGGAGACCTGGCCCGGCATTGTCATCAGTGATATTCGTATGCCTAACATGGACGGCTTTGCGTTTTTGGCAGCCTTACAGAAAACAGATACCGATTTACCCGTGATATTAATCACTGGCCATGGCGATATCCAGATGGCGTTAGGCGCAATTCGCAGCGGGGCTTACGACTTTATCGAAAAACCCTTTCGCCGCGAGCATTTGCTTGAAGTTGTTAAGCGCGCCTTAGACAAGCGTCAACTGGTGATGGAAAACCGGCATCTAAAAGCCGCCATCGCGGCCCAAGATAATGAGCCCATTATCGGTCAATCAAGCGCCATTAACTTACTCAAGCAAAAGATTAGCCGCTTAGCGCAAGCCGATGTTAATACCCTAATCTGTGGCGAAACCGGTACTGGCAAAGAACTGGCGGCCCGGCGCCTGCACGAACAAAGCGCCCGTAGTACCGGACCTTTTGTAGCCATCAACTGCGCCGCTTTACCCGAATCGATGATGGAGGCAGAACTGTTTGGCCATGAGGCTGGCGCCTTTACCGATGCAAAAAAAGCCCGTATTGGTAAATTCGAATACGCCCACAAAGGCACCATATTTTTGGACGAAGTCGAGAGCATCCCACTGTCGCTGGCAGTCAAAATATTACGTGTACTACAGGAACGTAAAGTCGAGCGCCTCGGTGCAAACCACTCTATCGACATCGATATCCGCGTGGTAGCGGCAACCAAAGCTGATCTTAAGGCGCTGGCCCAAGAAGGCAAGTTTAGAGAAGACCTTTATTACCGGCTCAACGTGGTTGAATTACATTTACCGCCGTTACGCCAGCGCGATGACGACATAATACACCTGTTTCGCTATTTTACCGCCCAAGCCAGCGAAAAATTCAACCTGCCCGAGCCAACACTGTCGCTGCATGTCATTGATACCTTAATGCAGCACCCATGGCCTGGTAACGTACGGGAACTGATTAACGTCGCCGAACGTTTTGTACTCACCGATACCTTAATAGACCAAAATACCCTCGCCACCTGGCAGACGGAAACCGGCAACACCAGCTTACCTGAACGCATGGAGCGCTATGAGAAGCGGCTGATCGAAGAAGCTTTGTCTCAAGCACAAGGGTCTATTAAGCGCACCTACGAAGGGTTAGGCATCGCCCGCAAAACCCTATATGACAAACTGGCAAAATATAACCTCGACCGCCATCGATTCTTAGATGATTAGGGTGTGTGGATTTCCGCACACTTAGCCATAAATGTGTATAGATCACCTTACATAATCAAACCGAAAAAAATAATATATTGTTGTTTATCAACTAGTTATGTTTTGGCACGCAAGTTGCTTTATGAACCACAGTAGTTCAACTACGCGAATGCTAATAATTGTAATAATAAAGAGGTTCACTATGAAATTATATTTAAAAACAGCTCTAGCTAGCGCCATGGCGGTGGCTTTAACTGCCACCCCCGCGCAGGCGAGCGACGTGTGTCAAGATGGCGAAATCGTCATCAAATTTAGCCACGTTACTAACACCGACAAGCACCCCAAAGGCATTGCCGCCACGGCCTTTGCCGAGCGCGTTAACAGCGAAATGGACGGTAAGGTGTGTTTAGAAGTTTACCCAAACTCAACCTTATACGGTGACGGCAAAGTGCTTGAAGCCATGTTGATGGGCGACGTTCAAATGGCCGCGCCTTCTTTATCCAAGTTTGAAAAATACACCAAACAATACCGCTTGTTTGACCTGCCATTTATGTTTAAGAACATGGATGCGATTGATGCCTTCCAGTCGTCTGAAACCGGTCAGGACATGAAAAATGCCATGGTTAAGCGCGGCATACGTGGCCTTGAGTTTTGGCACAACGGCCTAAAGCAATTGTCTGCAACTAAGCCATTGATTGAACCTTCTGATGCAGCGGGCATGAAGTTCCGTGTCATGGCATCTGACGTGTTAGTAGCACAGTTTAAAGCCCTTGACGCAGTGCCACAGAAAATGGCCTTTAGCGAAGTGTACCAAGGCCTACAGTCTGGCACCATTCAAGGTCAAGAAAACACTTACTCCAACATCTACGGCAAAAAGTTCTTCGAAGTCCAAGACAGTATAACCGAGTCTAACCACGGTATCTTAGATTATATGGTAGTGACCTCGACTGCATTTTGGGACGAGTTACCCAGCGACATTCGTAATCAGTTAGAAACCATTTTACGTGAAGTGACCGTGTCTCGTAATGCGCAATCGTTTGCTGTTAACGAAGCCAACAAAGAGGCTATCCTAGCCACTGGCAAGACCATCCATACCCTAACCGACGCCCAACGGGCCGCCTGGAAAGCTGCCATGCTACCAGTATGGGACCAGTTTAAGGATGACGTAGGCCAAGCCAACATCGACGCGGCGCAAGCCATTAACGCACAATATTAATTATTGTTGTTAACCCGTCTGCCGCCCCCAGTTTACTGGGGGCACCTCTATTACGTATTAGGTGGTATGTATGTCCACTCCCGCATTAACCAAACTTAGTATTGCCGAACGCCTTGAGCGCAATTTTCTTGCCGGTTTACTGGGTTTGATGACCATGATCACCTTTGCCAATGTGGTGATAAGAAAGCTACAAGAAATGGATTTTTGGCGCAGCGACTGGTTTGCACCATGGGCTGATCCTTTGTCTACCTTTGGTTTGCAGTCCTTAGAAACCACCGTGTTTTTGTTTGCCTGGATGGGCATCATTGGCACTGCCTATATGGTGCGTATCAAAGCCCAATTGGGTGTTGATGTGGCACTCAACTATATGTCGCCCGGTTGGCGCAAGGCATCAGCCTTGTTCGCCGTAAGCGCTTGTTTGCTCTATACCTTATTATTACTTAAGGGCAGCTGGGACTATTGGGCCCCATTTGCCAACTTACCACCCACTGAGGGCCGTATTTGGCCTGAGGGTTTTAAATCTCGCTATTTGAGCCAAGGCTATTACGAAGTCAACGACATTGTAATGCCAGACTGGGCTCAGTTTATGGGCGACTGGTTTAACGAGGGCGATGAGTACGAAAAGATTCCCCGTTTTATCCCTTATTTTGCCTTGCCGTTTGGCATGGCCTTATTGTTATGGCGCTATCTAAGGGTAGCCGTAGATGTGATGCAAGGCAAAGCCAATATGATTATTGCCAGCCACGAAGCCGAAGACTTGGTTGATCAAGCCGCTGCCGCTGCAGACAAGGATTAACCCCATGGAAGCCCTGTATTTATTTATCTTGGTTATTTTATTGCTCTTGGTAGGTGTACCTATCGCCGTATCCCTTGGCCTGAGCTCTATTTTGTTTTTGTTAGTGTATTCCGACAGTTCCCTCGCATCGGTTGCGCAAACCTTATTTTCGGCCTTCGAAGGCCACTACACGTTATTGGCCATCCCCTTCTTTATCTTGGCCTCCAGCTTTATGTCTACCGGTGGCGTAGCGAAGCGTATTATCCGTTTTTCTATTGCCTGTGTAGGCCATTTTCACGGTGGCTTAGCCATTGCGGGTGTGTTTGCTTGCATGATGTTTGCTGCCCTGTCTGGCTCGTCGCCAGCCACTGTGGTCGCTATTGGATCAATTGTCATCGCCGCCATGCGCAAAGTCGGCTACAGCAAAGACTTTGCCGCTGGCGTCATTTGTAATGCTGGCACATTGGGAATCTTAATTCCACCTTCCATCGTTATGGTGGTTTATGCCGCCGCTACGGATGTATCGGTGGGGCGTATGTTCTTAGCAGGCGTCATACCGGGTTTGTTGGCCGGCACTATGCTCATGGTGGCGATTTATTTTTATGCGCGCTACAAAGGCATGCCTAAAGGTGAATGGGCTGGCTGGACCGAAGTATTGGGCGCAGCCCGTGCCGCCAGCTGGGGTTTGTTCTTAGTGGTGATTATTCTTGGCGGGATTTATGGGGGTTATTTCACCCCTACAGAGGCCGCTGCAGTGGCGTCCGTTTACGCCTTCATCGTGTCGATGTATATCTACCGAGACATGGGGCCATTAAAAGGCACCGCAGGCGGGGCACCCTTGTCGCTCGCCAAACACCCACAAGCCTTGTTTACCGCTTGGTTTCATAAAGACACGCGGCAAACCTTGTTTGATGCGGGCCGTTTGTCGGTCACTTTGTTGTTCATCATTGCCAACGCCCTCATTCTAAAACACGTACTGACCGACGAACAGATTCCCCAAACCATCGCCACAGCGATGCTTGCGGCAGGCCTTGGGCCGATTATGTTCTTGGTCATGGTGAACGTGATCTTACTAATTGGAGGCCAATTTATGGAGCCGTCTGGCCTCATCGTTATTGTGGCACCGCTGGTATTTCCTATTGCCATTGAGTTGGGTATCGACCCTATTCACCTAGGCATAATTATGGTCGTCAACATGGAAATAGGCATGATCACACCACCGGTGGGCCTCAACCTGTTTGTCACTTCGGGAGTGGCCGGTATGTCGGTGATGCGGGTCGTGAAAGCCGCCACACCGTGGCTAGCCATTTTGTTTGTATTCCTTATTATGGTGACTTACATTCCGGCACTATCAACCTTCTTACCCACCTACTTCATGGGTCCAGAAATCATCACCAGATAAACACCCCTAACGTAAGTCAGACACCAAGTGTTTAATGTCTTGGTGCTCTGGCATGGGTTTGGGTTTGGCTTGGGCTAACGCTGGGCTTGGGTGTTGTTCTTCTAGTTTAAAGAACTGCATTAACTCGTTCAATTCTGCGGCTTGATCTGTTAACGCTCCCGCTGCGGCCGCAGACTCTTCGACTAGGGCCGAGTTCTGTTGGTTAAGCGAATCCAACTGTGCCACCGCATGGTTAACCTGCTCAATACCTGACGCTTGTTCATTACTGGCACTGGCAATTTCGCTAACGGTAAATGCCACCATGTCTAAGGATTGGCGGATCTTATCAAGCGCTTCACCGGTTTGCTTGACCAAATGGCTGCCTTGCTCAACCCGTGCACCGCTATCGTTAATGAGGCCGGTAATGTCTTTAGCGGCATCTGCTGCGCGTTGCGCCAAGGAACGTACTTCGCCTGCCACTACCGCAAATCCACGGCCGTGCTCGCCGGCTCTTGCGGCTTCAACCGAGGCGTTAAGGGCCAACAGGTTAGTTTGAAAAGCAATGCCATCGATCAAGCTAATAATGTCGGCAATTTTGCGGCTCGACTGGGCAATTTCGCCCATTGATTCAACCGCTTGGGCAACCACAGTACCACTGGCCTGAGCTTGTTCCATGGAGTCGCGCATCAAGTTGTTGGCTTTCTCTGAATTGTCTGCATTGAGGCGTACCGAACTGGCCATTTGCTCCATGCTGGCTGCCGTCTCTTCTAACGATGAGGCTTGCGTGGCCGTACGGTTCGTCAGGTCTTCGCCACCACGCGCGATTTCGTCGGCGCCGCGGTGCACTTCTTGGCCCATAGCGCGTACATCGGCGACGATGCCTGCCACGCTGGAGCTGGTGCCATTGAGAGCAATCGCAATGTTATTGAGTTCGCCTTCGTAGTTATCGCTCATGGTTTGGCTCAGGTCACCCTCACTGATGGCAGACGCCACTCGAGTAACGTCTTCAACAGCTTGCTCTAGGGCGTCCATGGAATGGTTAATGTCTTGCTTGAGGCGATTTAAATCGCCCTCTAAGTCGACCTTGATACGGCGGCTAAATTGGCCTTGAGCGAGGTCCTGCATCACCTCACCAATCTCTCCCAGTGCGGTTTCCATGGTGGCCATGGCATGGTCCACTTGCTGCCGAAAACCGCCTTCAATATCGCCCTGCACACGCGCACTAAAGTCGCCAGAAGCCAAGCTAGCCATGACTTGCTCTAACGACTTCATCGTGGTTTCTACGCTGTCGGCTGAATTATTAGTGGCATCCTTAAGGCTGCTAAAGTTACCCACTAAAGGCAGGTCTACTCGGTGGCTAAAATCACCCGTTGCCACGGCACCCATCACCTTATTAATTTGGCCAATGGCGCTTTCCTGGCGTTGCAGTAGGCTATTTAATGCTAAACCAGCTTGGCCGGTTTCATCTTTACTGGGGTTTCTATAACGAATCGATAAGTCGCCCGTTTGCTCTACTTCACCAATCACGTGGGCCAGCACCAGCATCGGTTTGGCAATGATACCGGCAAACATAAAGGCCAAAACAACCACCAACGCTGCACCTACTGCGGCGATGATCAACATGGTATTTTGTAACTGCGCAATAGGCGCAAACGCTTCGGCCTCATCAATTTCGGCTAAAATATTCCACACCACACTATCAGTCAGGGGTAACGGGGCGTAGGCTGACAACACTGGGTTACCGTTGTAGTCAATGACAATTTGGCTGCCGGTAATACCGGCTAACGATTGGCGACTGGCCAGCGTGTCGACCTTACCTAACTCAGGATTTGCGAACGAGGCATTCACACTGTGATTAATAGGGTCTAAGAATGAGTCGGAGCGCATCAATAAATCCGCACCCACTAAGTAGCTTTCGCCGGTTGCACCCATACCAGTACGCTCGGCCATAATGTGGTCAATACCCGCGATAGAAACTTGCATGGCCAACACCATCACCGTTTCGCCTTTAACTTTAACGGGTGCCGCGATAAACGCTGCCGGGTCGCCATTACTAGGCGCATAGGGCGCAAGATCCGACATATGGTATTGTTGGTCCGCTATAACGCTTCGCACCACTTGGCCTAGGCCGGAATCTTTGTACACCCCCGACACCAAATTAGTTTGGTAGTCGGCTTCTTGAGTGACGCTGTAGAAACAGTAGCCCTCTAGGTCGAGTAAGAACAGGTCGTAGTAGTCGTTACGTTTGATGTAACGACTGAACATGGATTGACCATCTTCGTCTAATTCAACGATAGCGGTTTCTAAACCCTGCTTCTCGATCACTAAGGCTAGGTTGTCAGCTAGGGTTTCGATGCCGTTTTGGGCATCTTGGAAGTGCTGCTGAATTTGATTGGCTTTAATGGTCCGCTGCGCCTGTAACTGTTCGAACGCTTGGGTTTCTAGGGCTGCTCGGCTATTTTGTAGGCTCACCAAACCAATCACTAAGGCGGGTACAATGCCAACTATTAAGATCAAGGCAATGAGTTTTTGCTTTAAGTTCATGTGTGTCCTTACTTTGCCACAAGTTATAGTGAGTTAACCAATACTAACATTTGCACTCTAGCCGTGTAAAAAAGCGGCTCAAAACTGATAGGGAAATTCTGCTTGTTGCTCAATAGCTTGTAATAAATCAGCGTCAGCCCCCGCGCCCCATTGATTAGTATAGACCAAATCCCCTAAAAGCAAACGCTGGCGCCAACCTTTGTTAGCTAATTCTGGGGTGGCCAAAAAGTGATCCACATACCCTACACATAGATAGGCAATGGGCACGATAGCATCAGGAATACCCAAAACCTTCTTCAGTTCATGGGGATCCATAATACTCACCCAGCCCACACCCAAGCCTTCTGCTCGCGCGGCGAGCCACAAGTTTTGTACGGCACACACGCTACTAAACAAGTCCATTTCTGGCATTTGTTGGCGCCCTAAAACCACGGGGCCAGCCCGCTCTCTGTCGCAGGTAATACATATGTTTAGTGGGGCATCGAGAATGCCAGCCAGTTTGAGTTGCCGGTATTGCTGCTGCCGCTCATCTTCAAACTCATTGGCCGCCGCCTCATTGGCATGTTGATAGAGCCCGTGGACTTGCTGCTTTACCGCTTCATCTTTAACCAAGGTAAAGTTCCAGGGCTGCATAAAACCCACGGAAGGCGCATGGTGCGCGGCGTACAAAACCCGCGCCAATACATCATCGGGTACCGGATCTGGCTTAAACTGGCTGCGTACGTCACGGCGGTTAAATAAGGTTTTATAAAGCCCGTGTCTATCTTCTTCGGCAAACGCCAAGTCTTGTTGATGGGCATCGGTGGGGGTAACAAACATGAGTCATTCCTAGAGTAAACGAAGTGTAGGGCCGAAGCTCTTTATAAAGGCCTAAGTGGCTGGGGTCAAGGCACATGGCGGATGTACATATAAAGACGACGATTATGGAAATGTGATGGAGATTGCAGCCCCTTGCTGCGATACGTTAGCGCGCCCCAGTCGCCTGTGCTAACTTAGTTGGCTTATAGAGTGGGTGCCAACACCCTTGGAAATTTGTCATGACTGCTAACGCCTTAGTCGCTATTGTCGAAGACGACACGGATCAGCGTGTCAATTATTGTACCGCATTGGAAAAGCGCTTTATCAAAGTACAGTCCTTTGCCACCAAACAAGCAGCCCTCGACGGTTTGAGCCGAACTCGCCCAGACTTATTAGTCTTAGATATCATTCTGGATCAAGAATACGATGCTGGTTTTGACCTGTACAGCCAGCTGTGCCACCTGCACCCAGACTTGCCAGTATTATTTTTGACCGAACGCATAGGCGATATTGATACCGTATCCGGCCTACGTATGGGCGCATGGGACTACCAACCTAAACCCATCAGTATTGACTACTTTGTGGCTAAGGTTGAATCCTTGTTGCGTTTGACCAAGCATAACCCTAAGTTCGCAGCCGAAAAAGTGGTGACGCGTGGCCAATTATGCATCGACATCCAGCGGCACACCGTACACTGGTGTGGCCAACAGGTGGCCGACATTACGGTGACCGAATTCAAACTGCTGGAAGCCTTGAGTCAATACCCCAACACCATCAATACCTACCAAGGCTTGGCTGCCGCCACATTAGGCGGGGTGGTGGCCAATAATACCGTAAGTACCCATATTAGTAACATTAAGCGCAAGTTCATTCGCGTAGACCCAAGCTTTGCCGCCATTAGGGCTGAGTATGGTCAAGGTTATCGCTGGCGTGAATAAGTTTTTTCGAGTGGGTTTACGGGCCCAAATGAGCCTGTTTGTGGTGGTGCTGCTGAGCATACCTTATATGGGTTACCGCTTTGTGGAAGAAACGCGCGGTTTCTTTAGGCACAGCCAAGTGGTCGCCCAAGAACAAATTGCCCAAAGTGTGAGCAACCTTTTTGCCGGCCAACATCAGTTGCTCAAGCAAATACCGGAATTGAGCCAGCGCCAAGCCCTGCTAACTAAATATCAGCTTGAGCAAGCACCTCTTATCGATGGCAATATCCAAGATTGGGGTGCCACCTTAAACTTTGCCTCCGATTATCACGCCAGAAGTAAAGGCAGGGCATTGGCCGACCCGCCGTCCATGACGTTTGTATTGGCAGAATACGGTGAACACTTGTTCGGCGCCATACAGGTGAAAGACCAACATCTTGTTGCCCGCAATAACACCAGCAATAAAACCGCTTACGATCATATTGAATTAAGTTACATCAACCAGTCTCAGCAGACGGTCGCCTTACAATTGTTAGTGCAAGATGCTGGTCCCATGACCGTGGAACTTGTGGCTGAGGGCTCTACCATACACGAAAGCTTATTTACTCCTGCCGTTAACGCCTACCTGTACCATACGGCCACGGGTTATCAGGTTGAATTCGCCTTACCCTCGGCCCTATTGGGACCCAAACAGCAAATTTACATTGGTTTAACAGATGCCGACCGAAATCCACAGACCGACACCATAGACCTACAACGTATTGTTCTGGATGGCCCAGAAAAAGGCGGCTTTAGCTCACTCAATACCCAATCTAACTTAGCCATGCAGTTACTCTCGGGGCATGCCAACGCTGGCGTGGAGATTGCACTATACGACCGTCACCTTAACCGTTTGGCCAAGGTGGGCTCTAGTATTGCGATGTATCACCTGCCGTGGCAGTGGTCAGTGGATGGTCTTTTTGAAGGCCTAGTCGACCTCGCGTTTACCCAACTATTACAGCTTGATCAGCCACCTACGGCCGATTCTGGCCGTGCCCAAGCCGCCTTGCTTAACCTTGCGGTGAGTGGAGTTACGGTCAATAATCAATGGGCCAGCCACAATAGCTTGCCCATTCAAGCCACCGCTCAACCCATCTTCGATACCAACGGTCGTGTGCTGGGCCTTGTCTTAGTGCAGCAATCCACCGCCCAATTGCTGGCCTGGCAGCGTCAAGCCATGCAAAAAATTGCCAGTCTAAGTTTAGGTAGCATGCTGCTGATATTGTTATTGCTGTTTTTGGTATTTTGGCGTTTGGCCTTTCGAATCCGTAGACTAGGCCAAGAAGCCAAGCAGCTGGTCGATCCACAAGGGAGACTACAAACCGACACCATCGTGCACGAAACAACCCAGGCCGATGAACTCGGCGACCTGGCCCGCAGCCTCAACCAAGTGGTGTCGCAGCTACACCAACACCAGGCCTTTCTTTCTCAAATGCCGCGCACGCTGAGCCATGAAATTAACAATCCCCTCAATGCCATAGCCACCTCTTTAGGGAACATGGCCCAAGTGCCCCTATCGGCTGAAGTGAAGACTTATCTAGCCATGGCCCAGCGGGGTATTCATCGTATTGATGGCATCCTTTCTAACCTGGCCGATGCGGCTAATTTAGAGCAAGCCCTCACTCAAGATATCAAAGAACCCGTTGATGTTGCCCACCTAGTGTCGAGCTATTGCGCCTATCAAGACCAAATAGACGGCGGTTTAGTGGATTATAAAGGGCCAACCCAAGGCATCATGATTGATGCTGTCGACTACAGAATAGAACAGCTATTAGACAAGCTGCTGGACAATGCCCGAGACTTTCGCCACCCGAACACACACACCCAAGTGGCGCTGAAGGTTAGTCTAGGCTGGGTAGAGATCAAGGTGTCTAACTTTGGCCCGCCCATTGATGCCGACTACCAACGGCAACTTTTCAATTCCATGGTGAGCCATAGAACCAAAGCCAGCCCCACCAACGAGAGCCACTTTGGTTTGGGTTTGTTTGTGGTGAGCAGCATTGTGCGCTTTCACCAAGGCCAAATAAGCCACCATAACTTGGCTAACGACGGTGGGGTATGTTTTACCATCACCTTGCCGGCCCGTGGCTTAAGCTAAAGCATTAACATCAGCTTTCGGAAATTTTCACCGCCCTTATTCCTTCTCGCCGAGCAATCCACCAAGCCACCAATACCGCGATCGATGCTAGGCCTATGATAATTGTTGCTAGTGCGTTGATCTGGGGGCTGATACCCATACGCACACTCGAGAACACTTGCATCGGTAAAGTGGTGGCCCCAGGGCCAGATACAAAGCTGGCGATAACCAAGTCATCAAGAGATAAGGTAAAAGCGAGCAACCAACCAGACATCAATGCTGGAGCAATAATAGGCAAAGTCACCAAAAAGAACACCTTCCATGGAGGTGCTCCTAAGTCTTGAGCAGCTTCTTCTATGGATTCGTCTAGTTCTTGCAAACGTGAGCTAACCACCACCGCGACAAAGGCAGTACAAAAAGTGACGTGAGCAATCCATATGGTCAACATGCCGCGCTGGCCCGGCCAACCTAATGTTTGCCCCATGGCCACAAACAAGAGTAGCAAAGACAAGCCGGTGATCACTTCTGGCATCACCAAAGGTGCTGTAATCATGCTGGTAAAGGCGGTTTTGCCTTTGAAAGCACCCATACGCACCATTACTATGGAGGCCATGGTGCCTAATACCACGGCAGCGGATGCGGCTAGTACGGCAATCTTAAGGCTAATCCAAGCAGCGCCCAGCATTTGCGGGTCGCGGAACAGCTCGCCATACCATCTGAACGAGAAACCAGCCCACACGGTCACCAGCTCTGACTTGTTGAAAGAGAAGATCACCAAAATAATGATGGGTGCATAAAGGAAAAAGAAGCCTAAACTCAAAAACCACTTAGACCAGTTAGACAGTTTACCTGTTTGCATGTCTAGGACTCCAGTTCGCGGGCTTGATAGCGGTGGAAAAAGGTAATCGGCACCAGCAACAATAACAACATCACAATGGCCACAGCGGACGCCACCGGCCAATCTCTGTTATTAAAGAACTCTTGCCACAACACCTTGCCTATCATCAGCGTTTCTGCACCACCCAGCATTTCAGGAATGACAAACTCGCCTACGGAAGGAATAAAGACCAACATACAGCCTGCGATAATACCCGCTTTGGACAGCGGTAAGGTGACAGTCAGAAAGGTTTTCCATGGCGGGCAGCCGAGGTCTGCAGACGCTTCGAGCAGAGAATTATCCAGCTTCACTAAGTTGGTATAGATGGGCAGCACCATAAACGGCAGGTAGGCGTACACAATGCCTAAATAAACCGCAAATTCTGTATTGAGCATGGCAATAGGTTCATCAATGATACCGATACCTATTAACCCATTGTTGATCAGTCCGTTATTTTTTAGGATTCCTACCCAAGCGTATATCCGAATCAAAAACGAGGTCCATGATGGTAACATCACTAGCATTAACAGGGCGTTACGGGTTGCCGTATCGGCACGCGCAATGGCATACGCAATAGGATAGCCAATCAACAAAGCACACACCGTGGCAAAAAAAGCGATACGTACTGAACTCATGTAAGCCCGAATATACAGGTCATCATTAATTAGGTAGGCATAGGTACCTAAATTAAGATTAATGGTCAGCACTTCATCAGCCCAGGTCACCAAATCCGTGTAGGGTGGAATGGCGTACTGCATTTCCGAAAAACTTATTTTAAACACAATAAGAAAAGGCACAAGAAAGAACATCAGTAACCATATGTAGGGTACCGCTATGACGCTCCTAACCCCTAATTTGCTCATTGATACAACACCACGGCGCTGGACGCCGACCAGTATAAATACACCTCGTCTTTCCAGGTCAGTCGTTGCTCATGGCGGTCCATATTGGTGGTGGTTGCCATCACTACTTTGCCAGAGTCCAACTCTACGTGATACACAGAATGGCCACCTAAATAGGCAATATCCAGCACCTCGCCTTTGACCCAATTGTTAGCCTGTTGTGGCTGCCCGCGTGACATCAGTATCTTTTCTGGGCGAACGGCCACACCCAACTGGGCCCCTTCTACGGCGTTAGTTCCGCCTTCTACACTGAGTGTGCAGGCTAAATCTGGGCAGCTAAACTGACTCAGTTGCGGGCTCACGTGTTGCACAGCGGCATCAAAAATATTTATCGAACCGATAAATTCGGCCGTGTGGCGACTGTTGGGAAACTCATATATTTCGCTAGGACTGCCGATTTGCATGATTTCACCATCATGCATGATACTGACTCTATCCGCCATGGTCATGGCTTCTTCTTGGTCGTGGGTTACCATAACGCAGGTAACACCAACAGACTCTATAATATCGACCACTTCGAGCTGCATCTGGCTACGAAGTTTCTTATCTAAGGCCCCCATGGGCTCATCTAACAACAATACTTTTGGCTTTTTAGCCAACGAGCGGGCTAGGGCAACGCGCTGGCGTTGGCCGCCAGACAATTGATTTGGTTTGCGCTTAGCAAATTCGTTCATGTGCACAAGTCCTAACATTTTATGGACTTGAGCTTCAATTTCGGCTTTGGGAAGTTTATCTTGCTTTAGTCCAAACGCTACATTCTGCTCCACCGTGAGGTGTGGGAACAAGGCGTAGGATTGAAACATCATGTTAACCGGCCGCTTGTAGGACGGGACGTTTGAGACGTCTTGGCCATCAATTAACACCGCACCTTCGGTTGGCGTTTCGAAGCCAGCCATCATGCGTAACAAGGTGGTTTTTCCACATCCAGAGCCACCTAACAAAGCAAAGATCTCGCCCTTATTGATAGCCAAATTAACATCTTTAACTGCACTAAGTTGGCCAAAGCGCTTGGTTACATGACGTATTTCCAGCATCGGGCTAGACGCAGCATCGGTCATAGCAAAACTCCGAATTGATAATAAATTGAGGTTACAAAAAACTAATATCCAGCCAGCACCAAACTAAGGTACTGGCTGGTTTATGCTCACAGTGGCTTAGTTGCCAGTACGAACGTCAGTCCATGCGCGGTTGGCGGCACGGGTAACCTTAGGCGGCAAGATATCGAATGTAAACAACCCAGCCTTAGCAGCAGCGGTAGGGTAAATACCTGGGTGGTCCAGAATTTCCTGGTCAATGTGAGCAGAAGCAGCAGAGTTAGCATTGGCATACCAAACATAGTTGGTGATGGCTGCGGTCACTTCAGGTCGCATTAGGTAATCAAGAAACTTGTGCGCATTTTCAACATTCTTAGCATCTGCAGGGATACCCATCATGTCGATCCATAGAGGCGCACCTTCAGCAGGGATGACGTACTCTACAACCACTCCATTATCAGCTTCGGCAGCCGCATCACCCGCCATCAATACATCGCCAGACCAACCTACGGCTACACAGATGTCGCCATTGGCAAGGCCATCAATGTAGTTCGAAGAATGGAACTTAGTGACACTATCACGTACGCCTTTTACTACTTCAGCGCCAGCCACCCAATCCGCTTTGTTAGCGCTGTTTGGATCTAGACCAATGTAGTTCATTGCGATAGGCAATATTTCATCAGCCGAGTCCAGCATATGCACGCCACAGCTGGCTAGCTTAGCCATATTTTCTGGTTTAAGAACCAAGTCCCAGCTGCCTACAGGCGCGTCGGCACCAAGGGCCTTCTCAACCATTGCTGGGTTATAGCCAATACCGGTGGTGCCCCACATGTAAGGGATACCATAAGTGTTGCCTGGGTCGATACCAGCGATGGTGGCCATCATTTCGGCATCCATGTTGGCTAGGTTGGGTAGCTGGGCCTTATCTAGTGGCTGAAATACACCGGCCATAATCTGGCGACCCATGAATGACGAACTAGGTACCACCAAATCATACCCAGAGTTGCCGGTGAGTAGTTTGGCTTCGAGCACGTCATTACTGTCAAACATGTCATACACCACTTTGATGCCTGTTTCAGCTTCAAAGTTGGCAATCGTGTCGTCGGCAATGTAATCGGACCAGTTAAAAATATTCAGTACTTCATCCGCCTGAGCGGCACTCGCCATTAGGCCAGTGGCTAACGCCAAAGAGGTGAGCGTAGTGGTTAAGGTTAATTTACGTTTTAGCATTAAAAGGCTCCATTATTGTTTTAGTGAGTCGCTATTTATAAGCTAGCCCGCAACTTGGGCTAGGGTTTGATCGAGGGATCGTTTGGTAATATCCATCAATTCATCGATTTCTGCTTTGCTGATAACCAGTGGCGGGCACATAATCATACTGTCGCCTACGGCACGCATGACCAAACCGTTAGCCAACGCGTAATCGCGGCAAATGCCACCAATTGCCAAGTCTTTAGGGTAATTAGTGTGGTTTTCTTTATCTTGTACCAATTCAATGGCAGCCATTAAACCCACACCACGTACTTGTCCTACTAACGGGTGGTCTAACAGCTCGGCTAGGCGTTGTTGCAGGTAGGGTCCGGTAACATCACGCACTTGTTCTACCATGCCTTCATTTTCAATAATGCTAACGTTAGCAGACGCAACTGCTGCGGCAACGGGGTGACCCGAATAGGTATAACCATGGGCAAATTCACCACCGTCAATTACGACTTTGGCGACTCGCTCGCTGATTAACACGCCGCCAATAGGCATATAGCCCGATGACAAGCCTTTGGCGATAGGCATTAAATCGGCTTCGATGCCGTAAGTTTCGCAAGCAAACCAATTGCCAGTGCGGCCAAAACCGGTAATCACTTCGTCGGCAATCAACAATAAGTCGTACTTTTTACAAATACGCTGAATTTCTGGCCAGTAGGTGGCTGGCGGTACAATCACCGCGCCTGCGCCTTGCACCGGCTCACCAATAAAGGCACCTACGTTTTCTGCACCCAGCTCTAATATTTTAGTTTCCAAAGCCTGGGCTGCACGTAAACCCAACTCATCTTCGGTTTCACCGGCCAATGCTTCGTGGTACCAATGCGGCTGCATAATGTGTTCAACGCCATCGATGATGCCGCCTTGATCGTGCATGCCTTTCATGCCACCTAAGCTCATAGAAGCCATGGTGCTGCCATGATAAGCGTTGTGACGCGAGATGATGGTGCGCTTAGTCGGTTGGCCTTTGGCTTGCCAATAATGGCGTACCATACGTACGTTAGTATCGTTTGACTCAGAACCGGAGCCGGTGAAGAACACATGGCTAATATTATCTGGAGCTAGCTTTTTGAGCTGCGCTGCTAGTTTAATCACCGGTGGGTGGGCGGTGCCAAAAAAGCTGTTGTAGTAAGGCAGCTGGCGCATTTGTGCGGCGGCTACATCGGCTAATTCGTCACGGCCGTAACCTATGTTGACACACCAAAGTCCAGCCATACCATCCAGCACTTTACCGCCTTCGGAATCAAAAATGTAACAACCGTCGGCACCGGTAACAATGCGTGTGCCTTTTTCGTGCAGGGCCTTAGAATCGGTAAACGGGTGCATATAGTTTTGTTTATCTAGCTCTTGTAGGGCCTTAGTATCGTGTTCGGTGTTATGAATTGGTGCGTTCATGTGATGTCTCCTGTTAGACACTTAATAATAGGTATTCACGTTCCCAAGAACTGATGACCTGCATAAAATTATCGTTTTCTTTCTCTTTGACGGCCAAATAAGCCCTCACGAAGCGATCGCCAAAGATCTCTCTAAGGGGTTCGCATCGGTCCAATTGAATCAAAGCTTCGGTTAAGCTGCGAGGCAATTCCCGAGTGCCTTTGTCGTAGGCACTGCCTTCTACTGGCGCACTGGGCTCCAGCTGTTCCTGCATACCTAAATATCCGCACGCAAGTGTGGCGGCCATGGCAAGGTAAGGGTTAGCATCGGCACCACCGACTCGGTTTTCTACCCGAATATTAGGTCCAGAAGTTTCCGGCACTCGCAAACCCACGGTACGGTTGTCAAACCCCCAGTGCATATTTACCGGCGCCGACTCGTCTTTAAGAAAGCGACGATAGGAATTGACGTTAGGAGCAAACAGCGCAGTCACGGCTTTGGTGTATTTTTGCAAGCCACCAATGTAGTGCCTTAGTGAGTCACTAATGCCGCCATCTTCGGCCACAAAAATATTGTTGCCTTGAGCGTCCAGCATGCTTTGGTGAATGTGCATGGAACTGCCCGGTTGGTTTTGTAGGGGCTTAGCCATAAACGTGGCTGACAGGTCGTGTTTAAAGGCCGCTTCTCGCAAGGTGCGTTTAAACAAAAACACTTGGTCTGCTAACGACAAGGCTTCGCCATGACGGAAGTTAATTTCCATTTGCCCTAAGCCTTCTTCGTGGATCAAGGTTTCAACGTCTAAGTTTTGCGCTTCGCAGTAGTTGTACACATCTTCAAATAATGGATCAAATTCATTAACTGCGTCAATACTATAAGACTGACGACCCGTTTCTGCGCGCCCTTTGCGGCCGATTGGTGCCTCTAAGGGGGAATCGGGGTTGATGTTTGTTTGCGTTAAAAAGAACTCCACTTCCGGTGCAACAATCGGTGTTAAGCCCATGTCTGCATAGAGTTTTAAAACTTTTCTTAATACCGTGCGTGGCGCTAAGTCCACAAGCTCACCGTGTTGGTCGTAACAATCGTGAATAATTTGCGCTGTGGGCTCGCTAGCCCAAGGCAATAGATGGGCGGCGTCGGCATCTGGTTTCAAAAAAATGTCGATTTCGGCGGCGTCTATCATGCTGTAATCGTCTAGATAATCACCGGTAACCGTGAGCACTAGCACTCCCTCAGGTAAACGAATGCCCGCATCTTCGCAAAACTTGGAGGCGGGCATTATTTTGCCCCGAGCCATGCCCGTTAAGTCGCTGATAATGCATTCAACTTCGGTAATTTTGTGCTCGTGTAACCAGTTTTGGAGGTTGTTAAAGCTGGTCATAGGTCACCTGTTGCGTCTGTTTGTGTAGGCGCTGGTTACAGGCGCTGGCAAAACCAGAAAAAATACGCTGATAAAATACATCGTCACACGCTTGGTATTCTGGGTGCCATTGCACTGCCAAATTAAAGGCGGGCGCTTGAGGGTCAGTAAAGGCTTCAACTAAGCCGTCTGGGGCTATCGCTTCAACCTGCAAACCCGCGCCTAAACGATCAATGCCTTGACCATGCAGTGAATTGACTTGTGCCTGTGGTTGGCCATATAGCTGTTGCAATACCCCACCCATAGTGAGGGAAATATCATGGCTGTGGCTATATTGCTCGGCTAAAGAATCGGTTTTATTTTCTCGATGGTCATTAAATTGGCTGAGCTCATGCACATGCTGAAACAAAGACCCACCATAAGCCACGTTCATTTCTTGAAAACCACGACAAATCGCCAACAAAGGCACGCCTTGGCGTATGGCGGCAGGAATTAGCGCTAGCGCCAGGCTATCTCGAGCGGCATCATGCTGCGTACCGGCGCGGCTTTGTTGGCCATAGTGATGCGGTTCCACATTACTGTAGCCCCCCGGCAACAAAACCCCATGTAAATGCGGCAATAGTGCTTCGGCGTCCAAGTTCAAAGTACCACCCGCATCCACCAATGAGGGAATCAACACAGGTACAGCGCCCATGGCATCAACAACCGCGCGAGCATACTTGTCGCTCACACGATGATAAGGATGGAGGCCGTCCTGATTAACTTCACATACTAGGCCAATGAGGGGTTTAGACATACCGTAGCACTTTTTATAGTTTCTTCAATCTATCGCAAAGATAGCACAAACTTCAAATAGTATTCAAGAAAAATGTGCAATTATTCTGAACACTCTTGTCGTTTTGAAATTTTCCATTTATTCCTTGTTAAGCTATTGTTTTATAATAATTATTTTACATTATTTGCTCAAAAAATGGGTTCTCAACCAGGCATAAACAGTAATAATAAGGGAAATAAATCAAAACATATTGAACACCCACCTTTGTCTAATGCGAGTCTTCTGCTACCATCGGCATAAGAAATATTTGAGAGACCCATGATCATGCCACATACCATTGCCCTTAGTAGCGAAGCCGATGCATTTTTAGCCGCTCACCCAGACTTGGTGAGTGTGGACCTGTTGCTGCCTGACCAACACGGTGTGCTACGTGGCAAACGCGTGCCTGCTCACGAACTCGTCAAAGTATATCAACACGGTATATTCCTACCCGGATCAGTGTTTGCCTTAGACATTAATGGCAACACTGTGGAAAGCACCGGCATTGGTTTTGACACCGGCGATTGTGATCAGCCCTGCCGCCCGATCGCTAATAGTCTCACTATCGTGCCCTGGCAAGACAAGCCCATGGCACAGTGTCTGTTAACCATGGAACAAGAACCCGGCACGCCCTATTTTGCCAACCCACGGCATATATTAGATCGCACCTGCGATCAATTTGCAGCACTAGGGTATACCCCAATGGTGGCGGTAGAGCTCGAGTTTTACCTCACCGATACTGAGCGTCTGAGTTCGGGCCAGTTGCAGCCGCCTATTTCACCACTCACGGGCCTGCGTGAAGCCGACACACAAGTCTATGCGGTGGATAACCTAGATGACTACAGCGCCCTATTGGACGACATTATTAGCGCAGCACAACTACAAAACATCCCCGCATCCACCGCCGTGGCCGAATATGCCCCTGGTCAATTTGAGGTTAACCTGCAACACGTGGCCGACCCGGTGTTGGCCTGTGATCAAGCCTTGTTGTTAAAGCGCATTATCAAAAGCGTGAGCCGTAAGCATGGTTTTAGCGCCACTTTTATGGCTAAACCCTACGCAGACCAAGCGGGTAGTGGTATGCACATCCACATGAGCCTACTCGACCCACAGGGTCATAATGTATTTGCCAGCCAACAACCCCAACCTAACGCGTTATTGACTCAAGCGTTGGCAGGCCTACAGCACACCATGTGCGACACCATGGCGCTGCTATGCCCCAAGGTGAATTCTTACCGCCGTTTTCAACCCGACTTTTTTGTCGCTATGGCGCCGACATGGGGTATCGACAACCGCACTGTGGCGCTACGCATACCTAACGGACCCGCTAACGCGCGACGTATTGAACACCGCGTCGCAGGCGCCGATGCTAACCCATACCTTGCCATGGCGGCGCTACTGGCTGGCACCTTACACGGCCTTACCAATGATTTGCCGCTAAGTGCTCAAACCACGGGCAATGGCACCCTTCAACAAGCGCCAAGCTTGCCACTCAATTGGGTAGATGCCTATGCCAAGTTTGAGCACAGCGAGTTTGCTCGAACCTATTTTGGTGACGATTTTATGAAGGTATATAGTGCCGTACAAACTCAAGAATATGTGGATTTTAATAGCCAAGTAAGCAGCTTAGAAATAGACTGGTACCAACGCACGCTCTAACAGCGACCCCTACACCCAGGACCATCATCATGACCCAAGCTCATACTGATTCTTATTACGCGGCCAGCGCCAACCACACGCTTGAATGTGTGAGTTTAAAGGGCGCAGAGCGTACCGATGTATGTGTGGTTGGAGCAGGCATCACCGGTCTTACCGCTGCGCTTAATCTGGCCGAGCGCGGTTTTAAGGTGACGGTATTGGAGGCCAACATAGTGGGCTGGGGCGCCTCGGGCCGCAGTGGCGGGCAAATGATTTTTGGTTTTGGTTGTGACATGCCAGTGATCGAAAAATCGGCTGGCAAAGCGGCCGCGCAAGCCATGTGGGACATGTCTATTGAAGGCATCGACTTATTGCGCGCTCGGGTACAACAACACCAAATTGAGTGTGACCTTAAGCAAGGCCATTTACATGCCGCCATCAAACCCCGCCATGTCACTGAGCTAGAAGAATGGCAGGCCTCGCTAGAGAAAGACTATGGCTACCCAAGCCTCAGCCTTTGGGATCAAAACCAAGTCCAGCAACACCTCAACAGTGAACGCTATCTGGGCGGCTTGTATGATGCCAACTCAGGGCATATTCATCCGCTCAATTATACCTTAGGGCTAGCCCGCGCGGCGCTTGCTGCAGGGGTAACCATTTATACCGATTCTGCCGTAATTAAAGTCGTGCGCAAGTCTAAAGCCAACGTCTGTATTACTGCTAATGGCCAAGTGACCGCCCAACAAGTACTATTTTGTGGCAACGCCTATATGGGTAACTTAGTGCCAGAAATCAGCAATAAAATTATGCCGGTCGGCACTTATATTGGCGCCTCAGAACCCTTAGGAAAAGTCCGCGCCGAAGCCCTGATCAACAACGATATGGCCGTGGCCGACATGAATTTTGTGCTCGATTACTTTCGTTTGTCAGCTGACTATCGCATGTTGTTTGGCGGTCGTGTAAGTTACTCGACCATAGCGCCGGCCAACCTGAGGCACACCATGCTCCAACGCATGCTCAGTGTATTCCCCCAACTCGCCGATGTGAAAATGGATTATGCTTGGGGTGGCAATGTTGCGATCACCATGAATCGAGGTCCCCACTTTGGTCAGGTGGGTGAGGATCTATATTTTGCCCAAGGTTTTTCTGGCCACGGCATCGTAGCTACGGGCCTAGCGGGTCAACTCATGGCAGAAGCTGTAGCTGGGCAAGCTGAACGGTTTGATGTATTTAGTGGTATTCGGCATTTACCCTTCCCAGGCGGCACCTTATTAAGAACTCCAGCACTGGTATTAGCCATGGCTTGGTACCGCTTACGCGACATGCTTTAGCCGCTGATCAGTGGGCTAGGGTGCCGGTATTGGCGCTCACCACTTTGGCGGTAATTTCACCGAGATTGCGAAATCGATGGGGCAAATGGGTACGAAAAAAATAGCCGTCGCCTGTAGCTAACTGGTAGGTTTGGTGATCTACCGTGAGTTCAATCTCTCCTTCCACCACAATGCCCGCTTCTTCGCCTTCGTATTTGATCATCTCCTCACCGGTATCTGAGCCCGGTGGATAAGTTTCACTGAGCATAGAAACATTGCGTTCGGCTACGCTATGGCCAATCAGTTTAATGGCCACACCTTGAGCGCTCATATCAGCTTGCTCATGGGCACGAAATACAACTTGATTGCTCATCACTAGGTCGGTGGTAAAAAACTCTTCAACACCCATAGGGAAACCCTTAAGCACCTTTAGCAAGGAGCTAAAAGAGGGGCTTACGGTGTTTTTTTCGATCATTGAAATAGTGCTATTGGTGACCCCAGCACGCTTGGCTAACTCACGTTGCGACAAGCCTTGGCGCTTTCGAATGGTCTTTAACCTGACTCCTAGGTCCACTGCAATTTCTCCATATATTGAACTGACCCCAAAGGGGCATTAGCTCAATATATCAAACATGGCGGAAAGAAAACAGCCGGTAATGGCGAGTATTGTTCAATTTAATTTACACACTTACCGTTTTTATTCCTGTAGCGGGATTTGAATACATACATTTACGCCCTTGTTGGCCTCCGTTTTTATATCTACATAACCGCCTAACGACCGTACTCGCTCTTCGACACTCGATAAGCCAAAGCCGACTTTGCTCTGCAAGGGGTCAAACCCAATGCCGTCATCTACAACACAAATATTGAGACCATCATCGTTCACCACTAGCTCAACTTTAAGTTGGGTTTGTTGGGAATATTTAACGGCGTTATTCACCAGTTCCTGCACTATACGATAGCTGGTTATCGTGTATATTTCCGCCATGTCACTAACCGCATCATCAATCACCAACTGCAGTTCGACATTTTGTTCATGTAGGTGAAATGCCAAAAGACATTGTTCTAAAGCGACTTTTAAGCCAAACATATCCAAAGCTTCCGGCCTCAGCCGCTGGATCAGGTCTCGCATGGTCTCATATAGCGCATCGGCTTGGGCGGTAATCTCTTGCGCGTAAGTGCTCACGCCAGCTACCGTTTCGGTGTTTTCGAGTATGTGGGCACTAATTTTGATGGCCGTTAAGGTTTGACCAAACTCGTCATGCAGCTCTCTGGCGATGTGATGATACTGGTCTTCTTGAACCCGAATAAGTTGCTGTGACAGGCGCTTGTTTTCGTCGCTTTTACGCTGTAATTCGCGGGTGCGCTTAGCCACCATCGTTTCTAAGTGGCTGTGTTGTTGGGCCAACTCTAACACCGCAGCATCTCTTTGTAACTTCAGACCATATTTTGAGAACCGGACACGATAAAGCAAACCATAACCACCGAAAATCAAAAAACTAAGGAAGCCCATAAGTTGCAGATGGTTGGAATATAAACCCGTTTTTTGTTCGAGCAACAGGGTAAAAGGCTGACCCAATTCATAAAATTCACGTTCTATGGTGAGGGTTTGTAACTCTACTAATGGCCTTGAGTCGGGGTTCGGCAATATTGTTTCGGCGGCTATTTTTCGATCTTCTCCATACATCAGGCTAAGACTGGCAGATGGAATCATATCAACTACAGACGCCAGCATGGTATCCGTTTTAATCAAGAGTAACACTGCCAAACCACCTTCTTGATAACTGGGACCATCAGCGGAAATGGTATCGATGGCCTTAACCAATACGTAACCACGACCACCTTCGCGTAATTTATATGGCTCAGAAGCCACTGCCTCGCCATGAGCTAAAGAAGCTAATAGCGGTTCACGCATCTTACGGGCAGATAACATGTCAAACCCCATTAACCCTTTTACAGAATCCAAATATGGGTCAATAAAGAAAATGGGGTAGAGCATCGGCACATCGTCAATGGTATTAAACAACTTGCCTGTTGGGTTTTTTTTGGACACGTAACGCGTGAGTTTATAATCTGGGTAACCCGCAGCGTGCATACCTGCCTCATGGGCTGCCTTTTTTTCTGGGTCTACGCTCACCAACGCCTCAAACATATAAATATGCGGGTAGGCGTCACGCATACGTTGGGTAAAATTTCGTGCGGCTTGAAGGTTACCGGCGCCGATAGTATTTAATAGGCTAGAAAACCCCGACAAGGCAGCGTCGTTGATTATAAGGCTTTCATTAATTTGACTAATGGCATTGGTAGCATTGATATTAAAGCTGGTGCGCTGGTAATTCATGACAATCGCAATGAGCAACATCATCACCAGCACAACGCTTCCGAACGCAACAATAAGCCGCACCAGCGATGCAGGCAACAAGAAGAAATTCAAATGAATTGGATTTTTCACGGCTTATATCCCAATCTAAAAAATAAGTATCTAACGATAACGTTCTAATACGCTCAGCAAGCTTTCTTCGGTAAGTGGCTTAGTCAAAAAGTCATCTAAGCCTTGCTCTTTCCACTGAGTTTTAACCTTGAGGTTGCGCCTTGCAGACACAGCCACCACCGGCTTACTGGCCTTTAGTTCGTCTAGTGCACGGATAGGCGATGTTGCATCAATTATAACATTATGGAACCCGCAACAGCTATTATTCTGCCTGCGTCAGGGCTGCTGTCGAGTGTTCCAACAATTAGTAATCGGTGTGGAAAATGTAAAACAATGTTAAGCGTATGTATACCCCTTTAAACAGAGCGATCTACTCCACTGTAACCGACTTGGCCAAGTTCCTTGGCTGGTCCACGTCAGTGCCTTTAATGATGGCCACATGGTACGACAAGAGTTGCATGGGAATGGCATAAACCACCGGTGCTAAAAGCTCATGCACTTCTGGCATCACAATCACATGGGTAGCTTCGTCTTCTGCCATTTTGGCGTGGGCATCTGCGAACACAAACAGCTCACCGCCACGGGCGCGCACTTCCTGCATATTAGCTTTGAGTTTGTCGAGCATGTCGTCTTTTGGTGCTACAACCACTACGGGCATTTCAGCGTCTACCAGTGCCAAGGGGCCATGCTTAAGCTCTCCTGCAGGGTAGGCCTCGGCATGGATATAGGAAATCTCCTTGAGCTTAAGAGCGCCTTCTAAGGCAATAGGGTACATGCTGCCGCGCCCCAGAAACAACGTGTGTTGTTTATCGGCAAAACGCTGAGCCACGGCTTCAATTTTGCTCTCCATTTGTAAACACTGCTGTAAAATTCCTGGCAGGGTTTGCATGGCCTCGATAATTGGCTGGGTATCAATAGCGCTGCGTTGTTTGGCTAATAACAAGGTCACGTGTAATAGGGTGATGAGCTGAGTGGTAAAGGCTTTGGTGGAGGCCACGCTGATTTCGGGCCCAGCTTGGGTCAACAATACCATGTCCGATTCGCGCACTAAGCTGCTTGAAGGTACGTTGCAAATAGCGAGGCTGGCGGCCAGCTTTGATCGGTCGATATGACGTAGTGCGGCTAAGCTGTCTGCCGTTTCGCCAGACTGAGACAAGGTGATGAGCAAGGTATCTTTCGGCACCACGGCTTGGCGGTAACGGTATTCACTGGCCACTTCAATCTGACAAGCAATACCCGCTAAGCTTTCAATCCAATATTTCGCCACCATGCCGGCTAAGTAACTCGTGCCACAGGCTATGATCTGTACGTTGTTGGTCTTTGATAAGGCCACCATGTCACTATCACTGAGGATGTTTTGTAGTTGGTCTGCAACCACTTGTTGCGAGATGAGGTTAGCCACCACTTTGGGTTGCTCATTAATTTCTTTGAGCATGTAGTGCTTGTAGGCACCTTTGTCGGTAATTTCTTCGTTATGTTCGTAGCGATGGCTAGGACGCTCTACGGTGTTGCCGTTGGCATCGGTGACCGATACTTGTGTGCGGCTTATTTCTGCAATATCACCGTCTTCCAAAAACATAAATCGGTCTGTCACTTGTAATAACGCCAGTTGGTCCGAGGCAATGTAGTTTTCATCACTGCCCAGCCCAATCACCAATGGGCTGCCCTTACGGGCTGCTAGCAATAAATCCGGTTGAGTTTCATCCACCACGCCTAGGGCGTAAGCGCCTTCACAGCGACCTGCAGCATTACGCACAGCTTCTGTTAACGTCATACCCTGTTGCCGGTTACGGTGAATTAAGTGAGCAATAACTTCGGTGTCGGTGTCGCTTTCAAAACCATAGCCTGTGGCCAGAAGGTCAGCTTTAATGAGTTCGAAGTTGTCGATTATGCCATTGTGAACCACTGCTAAACTACTGTGGGACCAGTGCGGATGGGCGTTGGTTTCGTTAGGGATGCCATGGGTGGCCCACCGGGTATGGGCAATACCCAATCCGCCTTGTAATGGCTCGGAACTTAACGCTGCATCTAAACTCGCCACCTTGCCCACTCTGCGGGTGCGGTGTAACCCCTTGTCGCTTAAGATCGCCACGCCGGACGAATCATAACCTCTGTATTCAAGGCGCTTGAGGCCTTCTACCAAAATACTACTAATATTACGCTGCGCAATGGCGCCCACTATTCCGCACATAGGTGTCTTCCTTGTTTAACTTTTTACGGGTTTAGCCCAAGAGGCTAAGTTGCGTTGTTTACCACGGGCGATAGCCAAGTTGTTGTCGGCAACGTCTTTAGTAATAGTAGAGCCTGCGCCCACCGTAGCTCCTGCACCTATGGTTACCGGTGCGACGATGGAACTGTTCGAACCAATGAACGCGCCGTCTTCGATGTTGGTTTGAAATTTATTAACGCCGTCGTAGTTGCAGGTAATGGTGCCTGCCCCAATGTTCACCTTTTCACCGACCACCGTATCACCTAAGTAGGTGAAGTGATTAGCTTTAGAGCCTTTGCCTAAGGTGGTTTTTTTGGTTTCCACAAAATTGCCAACTTTGGCGCCGTCCTCTAACACAGTGCCTGGGCGTAGGCGGGCAAATGGACCAATGTTGCAATGTTTAGCTACCCGAGCCTGATCTATAACGCTGTTGGCAAATACGTGAGTGCCGGCGCCAATATGGGCGTCTTTAAGGTGACAATTGGGACCAATATGTACGCCGTCTTCTAGCACCACTTGGCCTTCTATAATGGCATTGATGTCGATGAAGATGTCTTTACCGGTGGTCAGTTCACCGCGTAAGTCAAAGCGGCTTGGGTCGGCTAGTTGTACGCCATCGCGTAACAGTTGATTGGCCAGTTGCAGTTGATGCCAGCGCTCAAGTTCTGCCAGCTGAACGCGGTCATTTACGCCTTGGGTTTGTTGTGCAAATTCTGGCTGTAAATGACTAATAGGCACGCCATCTGCAACGGCCATGGCAACGATGTCTGTGAGGTATATTTCGCCTTGGGCGTTGTCGCTTTCAATACGAGGCAACCAGCCATTTAACAAGCTCGCTTTAGCAGCCAATATGCCGGTGTTAATTTCTTTGATTTGGCGTTGTTCCGGCGTGGCGTCTTTATGCTCAACAATGGCCTGAATCTCGCCTTGATCGTTACGCACAATACGGCCATAACCTGTTGAGTCGTCTAATGCTACCGTTAGAATGGCTAAGCCACCCTGCATTGCCTGGTCGGCCAGTTGTTGCATTAAAGCGGCAGGTACCAGTGGCACGTCGCCGTATAGCACCAATACCGTAGCTTCGCTGTCTACATTAGGCATGGCCTGGGCTACGGCATGCCCGGTGCCTAACTGTTGCTCCTGAGGCACGCACTGTGCGCCCAGAGGTTTCACCTGTGCCTCTACTTGATCCGCACCATGGCCTACAATAATGTGGGTGCGCGTAGGCGCTAGTTTTTGTGCTTGCTCAACGGCATGCACTAACATAGGTTTGCCCGCCAGCGTGTGCAGCACCTTTGGCATGTCTGAGCGCATGCGGGTGCCTTTACCCGCGGCGAGTATGATGACTTCTAACGACATTAACGATCCTTGTGAAGCAATGTGTAATTCTGTTGTTTAGTTTAGACGTTTTATGGCATAAAAGTTCAGCTTTTTTCAGACATAAAAAAAGGCAGCCTAGGCTGCCTTTTTGATGCTTCACTATGTACGACTTACTTACCCAGTTTCTGACGAATCTGACGCAAGGTACGTAGTTGAGCGGCGGCTTCGGCCAATTGGCCGGCGGCGCGTGAGTATTCAAACTCAGAAGTTTTGTCAGCCATGGCCTGTTCGGCTTGGCGACTGGCTTCTTCTGCAGCGGCTTCATTAAGGTCGGCTGCACGCAGTGCCGTATCAGCCATCAAGGTAATCTTGTGAGGCTGAACTTCTACAAAACCACCAGACACATAAAATATGTCTTCTTCGCCGGATTCCTTGCGCATACGCACAGGGCCAGGTTTAACTTCACTCAGTAACGGCGTGTGACCCGGGTATATACCCAACTCACCCAAAGTACCTGTAAGTGAAATAAATTCTACCTTACCTTCGAAGATGGATTCTTCTGCACTTACGATGTCACAATCTACACTAGTAGCCATGTGATTATCCTCTTAAGCTAGGCTTAAGCCATTAGCGGTTGCTAATGGCCCTAGCCCAAACAATTACATGCTCTTGGCTTTCTCAACTACTTCATCAATGCCGCCAACCATGTAGAAGGCTTGCTCTGGAAGGTCGTCGTATTCGCCAGCTAAAATTCCCTTAAAGGCAGCAATGGTGTCCTTAAGTGATACGTACTTACCCGATGATCCGGTAAATACTTCAGCTACGAAGAAAGGCTGGGACAAGAAACGCTGAATCTTACGCGCACGTGTTACCGATTGCTTGTCTTCGTCAGACAATTCGTCCATACCCAAGATGGCAATGATGTCTTTCAGCTCTTTGTAACGCTGAAGGATACCCTGAACGCCACGCGCAATGTCGTAGTGCTCTTGGCCAATCACCAATGGATCTAGCTGACGTGAGCTTGAATCGAGTGGATCGATAGCTGGGTAGATACCCAATTCTGCGATCTGACGAGACAATACCACGGTAGCGTCCAAGTGAGAGAAAGTGGTTGCTGGAGACGGGTCAGTCAAGTCATCCGCAGGTACGTATACCGCTTGGATAGAAGTGATAGAGCCAGTCTTAGTGGAGGTAATACGCTCCTGCAACACACCCATTTCTGAGGCTAGTGTTGGCTGGTAACCTACGGCAGAAGGCATACGGCCCAATAGTGCAGATACTTCGGTTCCGGCCAAGGTGTAACGGTAGATGTTGTCTACAAACAACAACACGTCATTTCCTTCATCACGGAACTGCTCGGCCATGGTAAGGCCAGTGAGGGCCACACGTAGACGGTTTCCTGGAGGCTCATTCATCTGGCCGTATACGAGAGATACTTTGTCCAATACATTGGACTCTTTCATCTCGTAGTAGAAATCGTTACCTTCACGAGTACGCTCACCTACACCTGCAAACACAGAATAACCGCTGTGCTCGATGGCGATGTTACGGATAAGCTCCATCATGTTTACGGTTTTGCCTACGCCGGCGCCGCCGAATAGTCCAACCTTACCGCCTTTGGCGAAAGGACAGATCAAGTCGATCACTTTGATGCCCGTTTCTAGCAAGTCGTTACTGGCAGATTGCTCTGCGTAAGTAGGCGCCTTACGGTGAATTGGCATACGCACTTCTTCGCCAATAGGTCCACACTGGTCGATGGGGTTACCCAATACGTCCATGATACGGCCTAGGGTCGCTTTGCCTACTGGCACTTTAATTGCGCCACCGGTGTTAGATACGTCTAGACCACGGCTTAGACCTTCGGTCTGGCCCATGGCGATAGTGCGTACTACGCCGTCGCCTAACTGTTGTTGCACTTCAAGGGTTGTGCCCTTGGCGTCTACAGTTAGTGCGTCATATACTTTTGGTACAGAATCGCGTGGGAATTCCACGTCAATTACAGCACCGATAATCTGTACGATACGTCCGCTACTCATAATTTTATCCTCTATCGAAAACTGTTGCTCGTAAGCCAAGTTAAACGGCGGCTGCGCCACTAACGATCTCAGAAATTTCCTGAGTAATCGCAGATTGACGGGCCTTGTTGTAAATCATCTGAAGGTCATCGATCAGATCACCCGCATTATCGGTGGCGCTTTTCATAGCGATCATCCGTGCGGCCTGTTCACAAGCGTTATTTTCTACCACGGCTTGATACACTAAAGATTCTACGTAACGGGTCAGAAGGCCGGTGAGTAATTCACGGGCGTCTGGCTCGTAGAGGTAGTCCCAATGGTGGCTCATGCCGTCTTCATTCGGGTCTGCCTGCAAAGGCACAAGTTGTACTACGCTGGGTTCTTGGGTCATGGTATTTACAAAATTATTGTAAACCACGTACAAAGCGTCCAACCGTCCTTCATCATAACTATCTAGCATGATCTTCACTGCGCCGATGAGTTCAGCAGCTTCTGCCTTGTCACCCAGTTGAGTCTTGCTTGATACAACGTTGCCGCCGTAGTTATTAAAGAAGGTTGCTGATTTAGAACCAAGGGCACAGATGTCTATTTCGATGCCGTTTTGGTCATGTTCAGCCATGCTCTGCACGGTTTTCTTAAACACGTTAATGTTTAAACCACCACACAGACCACGATCGGAAGAAACCACAATGTAACCCACACGCTTTAGTTCACGCGTTTGCAGGTACAAATGCTTGTACTCAGGGTTGGAGCGTGCGAGGTGAGCAATCACTTCACGCATTTTATCTGCGTAAGGACGGCTATGATTCATACGTTCCTGTGCTTTACGCATTTTACTCGCCGCCACCATTTCCATGGCGCTAGTGATCTTTTGCGTTCCCTTAATACTCGCAATCTGGGTCTTTATTTCTTTTCCGACTGCCATATGCTTACCTATTCATTAAGTAACTAACTTGGTTATAGCTTGGTCTCAAGCGAACTTGAGACCAAAGGCCACTACCAAGTTTGAGTTGCCTTAAACTGCTCTAATGCAGACTTAAAGGAAGCAGCGATGTCGCCATTAAAGTCGCCAGATTCATTCACCTGGGACATTACGGCACTGTGGTCGCTGTTCATGTAAGAAATTAGAGCGGCTTCGAAGTCGCCAACCTTGTTAAGGGCTACGTCTGTAAGGAAACCTTCGTTAGCTGCAAATAGGCTGATTGCCATGTCGGCAACGCTCATAGGCGAGTATTGGTGCTGCTTCATCAGTTCGGTCACACTTTGACCGTGCTCTAACTGGGCGCGAGTCGCGTCATCCAAATCAGATGCAAACTGAGAGAAGGCTGCCAATTCACGGTACTGAGCCAAAGCCAAACGAATACCGCCACCCAATTTCTTGATGACTTTAGTTTGTGCTGCACCACCTACACGGGATACAGACAAACCAGCGTTAATGGCTGGGCGGATACCGGCGTTGAACAAGTCAGTTTCCAAGAAAATCTGGCCGTCGGTGATAGAGATTACGTTAGTCGGTACGAAAGCCGATACGTCACCACCTTGGGTTTCGATAATTGGTAGAGCGGTTAAAGAACCAGTCTTACCTTTAACTTCACCATTGGTGAATGCTTCTACGTATTCTACGTTTACACGCGATGCACGCTCAAGTAAGCGAGAGTGTAAATAGAACACGTCACCAGGGTACGCTTCACGACCTGGAGGACGACGAAGTAGCAAAGAGATTTGACGGTAGGCCCAAGCTTGCTTGGTCAAGTCATCAAATACAATCAGTGCGTCTTCGCCGCGGTCACGGAAGTATTCGCCCATGGTAGTACCAGCATAAGGCGACAAGAACTGCATAGCGGCTGAGTCAGCAGCACCTGCGTTAACAACAATGGTATGAGCCATTGCGCCGTGTTCTTCTAGCTTACGTACTACGTTAGCAATAGTAGATTGCTTCTGGCCAATAGCCACGTAGATACACTTAACGCCAGTGCCTTTCTGGTTGATGATGGCATCGATGGCGATGGCAGACTTACCAGTCTGACGGTCACCGATGATGAGTTCTCGCTGGCCACGGCCAATAGGAACCATGGCGTCAATCGCCTTAAGGCCTGTTTGTACTGGCTGGTCTACGGATTTACGTTCGATTACGCCTGGAGCTACTTTTTCAACAGCGTCGGTTAGATCAGTGTTGATCGGACCTTTTCCGTCGATAGGGTTACCTAGTCCGTCTACCACACGACCCAACAATTCTGGGCCTACAGGAACTTCTAGGATACGGCCGGTACAACGAGCGGTTTGGCCTTCGACCAAATCTTCGTAGTCACCAAGAACTACAGCGCCAACAGAGTCGCGCTCCAAGTTCATGGCCATGCCGTAAACACCACCAGGGAATTCAATCATTTCCCCGTACATTGCGTCAGCTAAACCGTGGATCAATACGATACCATCGGCTACGCTAACAATTGTGCCCTCATTTTGGGCTTCAGATGATACATCAAGTTGCTCAATACGCTTCTTGATGATTTCACTGATTTCTGAAGGATTCAGTTGTTGCATGCTTTATTCCTCACACTTAAGCATTCATGGCCTCAGCCAATTTGCCTAGTTTGCCTCTAACGGAACCATCAATCACTAGGTCGCCCGCATGGACTATGACACCACCGATCAATGACGCGTCGGTAGAACTAGTTATGTTAATTTCGCGAGACAACATGGCGTTTAATGCTTGAGCCAGTTTATCTTGTTGCTCATCGCCTAAATCAAAAGCACTGACGATAGATACATCTACCGACTGTTCTTGATTTGCCTTTAAAGTTTCATATAAGTTTGAAACTTCAGGTAGCAATGACAAGCGCTTGTTTTCGGCCAACAAGTTCAGAAAGTTCTGAGCCTGTTGAGATACCGGGTGACTGCCGTTTACAACGTCTGTCACTAGCTGGGCTTTTTGTACCGCTGTCAGTTCTGGGTTATCCAAAACTAACGCTAAGCTATCGTCCGCAACAACTGCCGCGGCCATATTCAAAAATTCCGACCAGCTACCCAAGTCGCCTTGGGCCAATGCCGTTTCGAAAGCGGCCTTGGTGTAAGGGCGGGCAACAGTAATGGATTCAGCCATCGTTAACCTCTCTTTTCTTACAGTTCGGCTGCCAACTTATCGACAAGCTCTTGGTGGTTGTTTACATCAATTGATGCGCCCAGGATTTTTTCTGCACCAGCAACGACTAGCGTTGCTACTTGAGCGCGTAGCGCTTCTTTGGCACGGTTTACTTCCTGTTCTACGTCAGCTGCAGCCGCCGCTTTAATGCGGTCAGCTTCGGCTTGAGCCGTATCTTTAGCTTCATCAACGATCTGACTAGCGCGTTTGTTGGCTTGCTCAATAAGAGTAGCCGCTTGCGCTTTACTTTCTTGCAGTGCTGCTTCCACAGACTGCTGAGCATCTTCCAGTTCACGTGCGGCTTTATCAGCTGCATCCAAACCTTCAGCGATCTTCTTTTGACGTTCTGCCAAAGCCGCGGTAAGCGGTGGCCAAACGAACTTCATGCACAAGTACACGAAGATAATAAAAGAAATGATCTGGCCCAAAATTGTCATGTTCATATTCATGGCAAGACCTCCATCCGTATGGGTTGGTTAAAGATAAATTTAAGCAACCGCAAACATGATGTAAAGGCTGATACCAACACCGATCATAGGAACCGCGTCGGTTAGACCCATCATGATGAAGAACTGTGTACGTAGTAAAGGGATCAATTCTGGCTGACGCGCAGCGCCTTCCAAGAACTTACCGCCCAAGACGCCGATACCAACAGCTGCGCCAACGGCAGACATGCCCAAGATCAATGCACCAGCAATATACAATAATGCCATTTCCATTTTGTTTCTCCAGTTTAAGTGAGATTAGTAGTTAAAGTTTAAAAGTTAAAAAGGTACTGATTAATGATGGTCGTGAGCCATCGCCAAATACACAATGGTCAGCACCATAAAGATGAATGCCTGCAAAGTGATGATTAGGATGTGGAACAATGCCCACGGCACCGATAACAACCACTGAGCCCAAAAGGGTAGTAATGCAATCAGAATAAAGATCATTTCGCCAGCGTACATGTTACCGAACAAACGCAAAGCTAGTGAAATAGGTTTAGCGATAAGGCCAACCAGCTCTAAGAATAAGTTGAACGGTAGCGCCCACTTGCCTAAGGGCTGCAGGCTAAGCTCGGCTAAGAAGCCCATGATGCCTTTTTGCTGAATTGAGTAGAAGATAATGAGCACAAACACGGCAATAGACATGCCTAGCGTCACGTTCAAGTCTGTAGAAGGAACGATCTTCATAAAGTGAATGCCAGACGCCGCCGCAATGGATGGAATCCAATCCACTGGAATCAAGTCCATTAAGTTCATCAAGAACACCCAAACAAAGATGGTCAACGCCATAGGCGCGATGATGGCATTTTTGTGATGGAAAACGCTTTTCACGTTATCGTCCACAAATTCAATGATCATCTCAATGAAGTTTTGGGTACCAGACGGTACACCCGTAGTTGCGTTTTTAGCCACACGGCTAAATAACAAGATGAAGAATATACCTAACCCAACAGACCAAGCCATTGAGTCCACGTTGATGGCCATAAAGCCCATCTCTGCGGCTTGCTGGCCGGATTCGGCAAAACTCCATCCGTTAACGGGATGATTGCCATAGGTTAAGTTAGTCAGGTGATGCTGAATATAATCAGCTGAGCTCATGCCACTTGCCATGCTTTATCTCACTTTGATTTCGTAGAAGTTTGTTTATCTATAACCACTGGCAATACTGCTGCTAGCAAATGGGAGCCAACAAAGGCTAATAGTAAGGCTAACGGGTTAAGTGGTTTCACCAAACCGAAGGCTAAACTAAACAACACAACCGTGAGGACTAGTTTGAGCATTTCATTGCCGTACATTTGTGCCAAGGTTTGCTTTGCATCTGCTTTAGGCTGCTTACGCTTAAATTCGCGTTTCAGCGCCCAATAGGCAGGCAGGCTGTAAATGGCACCACCAAGAATCACGGACATTGCCGCAACCCAGTCAGTTATAGATAAACCCACTCCAACCAGTGCCACTACAAGGGCCTGATAGGTTAATGTTTTTTGCAACCAATGGGGGGCTTTATTGAGCGCCATAAGAGCTTAACGTGTCCATTGATTGTTGGTCTAAATACACCCTCGAACAACCAAAATTACAACTGCAATTGTCACGGGGCTCGAGAGTATAGGCAGTTTGTCTCTAAATCTCAACAACACTAAGGCTCTAGGCGGGCAATAATGCCATCAAGTTGGTCTAAAGTCGCATACGAGATGGTCATTTTACCTTTGCCTTTGGCCGATTGTTTAATCGTCACTGCCGCACCTATGGCATCGGACAAACGATTTTGCAGATGATTAATGTCTGCATCATCCGCTTTGGGTTCGATCGGTTTGGGGGCTTGCTGCGCTTTGCGCACCAATTCTTCAGTTTGTCGTACCGACAACCCTTTAGCCACAACCTCGCGGGCTAACTGCAGCTGCTGGTCTTCATCTAAAGGCAATAAACAGCGCGCATGACCCATCTCTAAATCGCCACGTTCTAACATTAGGCGCACCGCTTCGCTCAGTTGCAGCAAGCGTAATAAGTTGGCAATGGCACTACGGGATTTACCCACCGCATCTGCCACTTGTTGCTGGGTCAGCTCAAATTCATTTTGTAAACGCTGCAACGCAAAGGCTTCTTCCATGGCATTCAGGTCTTCACGCTGAATGTTCTCTATCAAGGCCATAGCAATAGCGGCTTCGTCTGGCACCTCTTTAATCAGCGCCGGTACACTATCGAGCTCGGCCATTTGGGCTGCCCGCCAGCGCCTTTCGCCAGCAATTATTTCATAACGGTCGATGCCCACCGAGCGAACCACAATGGGTTGCATAATGCCGTGTACACGAATAGACGCTGCAAGTTCCTCAAGCGTTTCTGGGTCAAGGTCACGACGCGGCTGGTATACACCGCGTTGCACCCATTCTACCGGTAACTCTTGCAAACCATCTTTTGCTAATGGTTGACTCTGTGTTAAATCAACATCAAGGCTACCTGCGCCTTGAAGTAAGGCTTCTAGACCGCGATTGAGACCACGTTTTTTAACCATAATGACGCTCTATTTTTGTTCTTGTTGGCGGATAAACTCACTGGCTAAAGCCAGATAAGCTACGGCACCACGAGAATGTTGATCATACATCAAGGCCGGCAAACCATGACTTGGGGCTTCGGCTAAACGTACATTACGTGGTATCACCGTACGGTAGACTAAGTCGCCAAAATGATTAATCAGTTGATGCGACACGTCATTAGTTAAACTATTGCGTGGGTCATACATGGTGCGCAATATGCCTTCAATAACCAAACCCGGATTAAGACTATTCTTGATTAGCTTAACGGTATTTAATAAGGCACTGATGCCCTCTAGGGCGTAATACTCACACTGCATGGGTACCAATACGCCATTGGCGCATGCCATGGCGTTAACCGTGAGCATATTCAATGACGGCGGACAGTCGATAAAAATGAAATCGTAACGATGTTGCAACTGGCTCAACGCAATACGTAAGCGCGCTTCTTTTTGTTGCACTTGAATTAGCTCAACCTCGGCGGCGGTTAGATCACCGTTGGCCGGCAGTAGGTCGTAACCTGCAGGGGTATTGAGTTGTAATGCTTGGTTTACGTCAACCCGTTGAGTGAGTACGTCAAGGACTGAATAACGTAAATTATTCTTTTCAATGCCACTACCCATAGTGGCATTGCCCTGAGGATCTAAGTCAATAACCAAAACACGGCGTTTAGTCGCCACTAGCGATGCCGCCAAATTAACACAGGTGGTGGTTTTACCTACGCCGCCTTTCTGATTGGTTATAGCAATGACTCTGCTCACGGGTGACCTTTGTTTATTGTTGTTGGATAGTTAACAAATGCCGCTCGGCATCTACACCAGGCACTTGCAAGGCCACACAGTTTAGCAGGCTAAAACCCGACGGCATAGCGTCTAGTTCTGCTTGCGGATAGGTGCCCTTCATGGCTACAAAAAATCCCGCTGGTGATACTAGCTGTCGGCATCCTTCTAACATGTCTGTAATTGATGCAAACGCGCGTGAAAGCACGATGTCGTATGCTATGTCTGGTTTATAGGCTTCGCAACGTTGGTTAAATACAGTAACGTTGTCGAGCCCGTGTAAATGTTTGAATTGCGTTAAAAAACGAGTTTTTTTACCATTAGTATCTAACAAGGCTACGGTTTTGGTGGGCCATAGTATGGCTAATATCATGCCCGGTAAACCGGCACCTGTACCAATGTCGATAAACCGATCGGCATTCAGCTGCATCAGTGGTTTGGCAATCGCCAAGCTGTCCAATACATGTAACTTAATCATTTCCAGTGGCTCTCGTATAGCCGTGAGGTTGTAGGCTTTGTTCCATTTTACCAGTTGTTCAACGTAACTCACTAACTGATCTAATTGTTGTGTTGTTAGAGTCACTTCTAATTGTTCACAACCGGCACTAATAAGTGCTCGCCATTGCTCAAGGGCCGCTGTTGTCATGCTCAACTCGCTAAACTGGTGGTGGATTTAACCTTATGTTTTTTAAGGTAGATAAGTAACAAAGACAAGGCCGCAGGCGTTACACCTTGGATGCGGCTTGCCATGCCTAAGTTAGCGGGGCGAATGTCTTCTAGTTTAGCCGTGGCTTCGTTGGATAAGCCATGAATTTGTTGATAATTAAAGTCTGCTGGAATGGCAGTAGATTCATGGCGTTTTAGACGCTCTACATCTTCTTTTTGACGATCAATATAACCCGCATACTTAATGTCTATCTCTATTTGTTCACCTACGGTTGGGTCGATATCGGTAAGTTCAGCTAGTTTATGAAGTTTTTCATAAGTAAGCTCTGGACGTTTAAGAATGTCTAACAAGTTGGTATCTTTGCTTAATGGCTGCGCCAGTAAGGATTCTAATTGTTTACCCAGGTCGTTATGCAAGGTGATTTTGGTTGTTCGCATTATGTGTTTACGTTGTTCAATCGCTTCGCACTTGTCGTTAAATGCACGCCATCTCATTTCGCCTACCAAACCAAGTTTATAGCCAATTTCAGTAAGACGCTGGTCAGCATTGTCTTCTCGCAGCAATAAGCGGTATTCCGCTCGGCTAGTAAACATACGGTAAGGTTCTTGCGTACCGTTGGTCACTAAGTCGTCTACCATTACACCTAAATACGCTTGATCTCGGCGGGTTGTCCATGGTTCTTTGCCCAAGGCTTTAAGGCCCGCGTTAGCGCCAGCTAATAAGCCTTGTGCACCGGCTTCTTCGTAGCCCGTTGTACCATTGATTTGACCCGCAAAATATAACCCGCTAATCAATTTGGTCTCTAACGTCGGTTTTAGATCCTGTGGGTTAAAATAATCATATTCTATAGCGTAACCAGGGCGCACAATATGAGCGTTTTCAAAACCAATAATAGACTGCACAAAGTTTAACTGTACGTCGAAGGGCAGGCTTGTGGAAATGCCATTGGGATATAATTCAATGCTGTTTAAGCCTTCGGGTTCAACAAAGATTTGATGACTGTCTTTGTCGGCAAAACGCATTATTTTATCTTCAATCGATGGGCAATAACGCGGGCCTACACCTTCAATTACACCTGCATACAAAGGTGATCGATCAAGGCTTTGACGAATGAGGTCATGGGTTTTAATGTTGGTATGGGTGATGTGACAGGGTACTTGTTGTGGGTGATCACTCACACGACCTAACATCGACATCACAGGAGTAGGGGTATCACCGGGCTGTGCTTGCATTACCGAAAAATCAACGGTGCGTCGATCAATACGTGGTGGTGTACCGGTTTTTAAGCGCTCTATGCGAAATGGCCGCTCTCTAAGGCGTTGTGAAAGTGCATTTGCTGGCGGATCACCTGCGCGGCCACCTTGGCTTTGCTGCATACCGATGTGAATAATGCCGCCGAGGAATGTGCCCGTTGTCATCACCACTTGCTGGGCAAAAAAATTGAGCCCCATGTTAGTTTTTGCGCCAATAATCTGGTCTTGTTCGATGATTAAATCATCTACCGCTTGTTGAAAAATATATAGATTTTCCTGTTGTTCGAGTGTTTCGCGGATTGCACTGCGATATAAACTACGATCGGCTTGAGCTCGAGTGGCTCTAACCGCCGGGCCTTTGCGAGAGTTAAGTACTCGAAATTGAATGCCTGCTAGGTCTGTAGCACGTGCCATTGCTCCATCCAAGGCATCGATTTCTCGTACCAAGTGACTTTTGCCGATACCGCCGATCGCTGGATTACAGGACATCTGGCCTAAGGTATCCATGTTGTGAGTCAGCAGGAGTGTTTTCGCGCCCAAACGAGCACTGGCTAATGCAGCTTCTGTACCTGCATGGCCACCACCAACAATAATCACATCAAAACGTGAGGGAAAATCCACGGTCTATTCCTTACCAAACGATCACTAAAATTCAGTGAGCTAGTATAGCGTTTTTAATAAAGTTAATAAATCGTCTAAAAATTACCCACACGATGATTTGTTTAGTTATATGTAGTTTAAGAGAGTATATATATTTTATATGATTATTGTTGTTATTATTAAGCAAGCCATTTTTTATGTATAAGCTAGAAAAAACTAATAAAAACAAAAAGATAAATTGATGATAAAACTGTTATTTTAGCTTGAATCTAGGTTAAGAATGCTGATTACTATGTGTGTATAACTAAGGTGGTTATGCACAGGGGTAAGTTATCCACAATTTACTTAAGTCTTGGATCGCAACTTATTCACAGGCTTTAAGGCTTAAAAATCATATAATTTTATTATTGGAAATAAAATATTAGCCAATTGTGAATATGTTTGTGGATAGTGTGGATAACTTAAGTAAGTGGGTAGGATGATTGGCCATTAGGCGGTTATTGGGCTTGGATAAGTTGGCCAATAGGAGGCGTCTAGCTTTGGGCAAGCTGTGAATAAGTATTTTGGTTAATTCTTAATTTTGAGTAAATAATTGAGGTTTTTGTAGTCAAATTGAGGTTTTTGTTGTCATTTTGGCACAAAAAAGCCCAAGGGCTATTAAGCGCCTTGGGCTTTTTAATAAGACTTAAAGCTTATGAGAACACAGCCTTAAAGATGTAAAAGAACATAATGGACAGTATTGCACCAGCGGGCAAGGTAATTACCCAGGAGGTGAAGATACTCCCCACTACACGCAAATTGATAGCAGCCAATCCACGGGCTAAACCTACGCCTAATACCGCGCCTACAAGAGTGTGAGTGGTGGAAATGGGTAAACCAATACCTGAGGCTAGTACCACCGTTGCTGAGGCGCCTAGAGTGGCTGCGAAGCCTCTACTTGGTGTGAGCTCTGTAATCTTGGTGCCGATGGTAGCCATGACCTTGTAGCCATAGGTAACAAGACCTACCACAATACCAACACCACCCACTAACAACACCCATGCTGGCATGGAAGACTTAGCGGTAACAGCGCCAGACTTAATGGTGGCGATGGCGGCGGCCATAGGACCTACGGCATTGGCGACGTCGTTGGAGCCGTGAGCAAAGGCCATCGCACATGCGGTAAATACCATGAGCACTGCAAATACTTTCTCGACGTTGGCATAACGATCGTCTGTTTCCAGTTCTATATTGCGTTTGACTCGGGTGAGCATCATGCCACCAACAAGAGCAACTAATAGACCTGCTAAACCAGCAACGAGTGACATTTCGAAGTAGCTTAAGCTAAAGCCCATGTCTTTGAAGACGTGTTTTAGGCCTTTGATTAAGGTCACCATGGTGATCATAAAGCCGACCAAAAACATGTACATTGGCACATAGCGTTTGGCATTTTCAAAAGGTTCGGCGGTGTCGAGAATGGAACGCTGTACGCTTCTAAATAACATGTAGGAAATGGTGCCGGCTAATACTGGTGAGACCACCCAGCTTGCGGCAATGGTACCTACTTTGCTCCAGTTGACGGCATCCACAGAAATGGCCACGGCGGCAAAACCTACAATGGCACCAACAATCGAGTGGGTGGTAGATACCGGCCATCCAAGGATGGAGGCAATCAGCAACCAAGTGCCTGCAGCCAGCAAGGCGGATAACATGCCATAGACTAAATATTCAGGTGTGCCCTGCAGAGTGAGTGGGTCGATGATGCCTTTGCGGATGGTGGCCGTCACTTCGCCGCCTGCTAAATAAGCCCCTGCAAATTCAAAAATCATTGCAATGACGATGGCTTGCTTGAGGGTGATGGCGCCTGAACCTACAGAGGTGCCCATGGCGTTGGCCACATCGTTAGCACCCACGCCCCAGGCCATAAACAAACCAAATATAATGGCAAGTATGAGTAAGATTTGACCGTATTCGTTTAGAACTTCCATAATAATATCTCGACTTATGGTGAGCGGTGTTTAGCGCGCAATGATCACTTGGATTTGTTCACCAGCACTTTGTGCTCGGTCGGCGAGATTGCCAATAGCTTCGATGGTTTTGTAGATAAACATGGCATCAATAGGCGGCATATCGGCTTCGATGGCATGCAATTTGGCACGTAGCGTGATTTGTCGCTTATCATTTTTGTTTTCGGCTTTTTCTAACTTGGTAATGCACTTGTTAATGCGATCGATTTCGCGGCCACCAAATCCCGAACCAATCAGCTCGTCCAGTTCATCAATTACCACTTTTGCCTCTGTGGCCACGGCAATGGCCGACTTAACATAGGCGGCCATGTCGCTCGCTATCTTCTTCGGAATCACTTGCTTGCGGCCTAATATGAGACCAGCAATGTCTTTTGCGGTATTACAGACTTTGTTTTGCTTGCTGAGCAGTTGGATTAAATCGGACCGGTTAATCGGCATAAACAAGCTTTTTGGCAAGTGTAGGCGAATGTCCTGTTTTTGGTCGTCGGCTTTGCCTTCAAATTCGGCAATGGTATTGTAGGCTTCTTCCACCGCTTCCCAGTCTTCTTTAATGACGGCTTGGAAGAAAGGGTTAAGTAGATCTACACACTCTAGGACGGTGTGCATGTGTTGTTGTAGAGGTTTGATTGGTGACTGACCAAACAAACTCATGATGGGACTTGCCATGGAAACTACCTCTAACAAATATATCAGTGTCTATAATGGCTGCGCATTATAAAGAGGCTTTGTTAAGGCAATATAAAGATCCGCTGTTTTTTAACGTTAGTTTTGCCACACAGGGATGCTCACCATAAAGGTCGAGCCTTGGTTAAGTTGGCTTTGAAGCTGAATATGCCCTTTGTGGCTTTGGGCAATGTGCTTAACAATGGCTAAGCCTAAGCCGGTACCACCTAAGGACTTTGAGCGCGCTTTATCGACGCGATAAAAGCGCTCAAAGATTCTATCTTGGTCTGCAACATCAATGCCCAAACCATTGTCACTCACACTAAATATCGCTACCTCGCCCTGTAACTTTAGGCTCACAGAAATTTTGCCGCCCTGTGGCGTATATTTGATGGCGTTATCGATGAGGTTGGTAGCCATTTGCCCTAGTGCTTGATCGTCTCCTAAAACCAAAATTGGCCCTTGCTGGGCATCGTGATTGGTGCACAGCTCCAAATTGACGTGTTGGTTCTGGGCCACGGCTTGAAGGTTGGCACAGACCCGCTGTACCACCTGTTGTAGGTTGACTTGGGTGTTGAACGCTTCGTCGTTGTTCTCTAACCTAGAGAGGGCAAGCAGATCGGAGACTAAGTCGGATAGGCGTATCGATTGGCCATGAATTTTGCTCATAAAGCGCTGTTGCATGGACGCTTCTATTTGATCATCCTCTAACAGTGTTTCGGCAAAACCACGAATGGCGGTAATCGGCGTTTTTAACTCGTGGGAGGCATTAGCAACAAAATCGGCACGCATTTTGTCGATGCGCTGTACGTCGGTCACGTCTTGCAATACCAAGATCGCACCCGCTTCGTTTGATTGTTTGAGCAGCGTCACATGTAAGCGATAATGGCGGGCGAAGGCATAGCCACTAAGTTGAATTTGGCGTTCTACACTGGCTTCGTCTTGCTGGCATTTGGTAAACGCTTGTTCGAGGTGGTTTGAGGCGTCTATTTCTTTGAGGGAGTGGCCTAAACAGCGTTCGCTGCTGGTGCGTAACATACGACAGGCTGCCGCGTTAACGTGGGTGATGAGCCCGTGATTGGTGACCGTAATAACACCTTCGTTCATGCTTTTTAGAATGGTTGAAAGTTGGTCACGTTCGGTTTTTATAATATCGAAGCGTTGCGCCGATACGTCGGCCATTTGATTGAGTGAACGGGCTAAATCGCCGATCTCGTCACGGCGATGGCTGGGTATACGCAATTGATAACGGCCGTGAGCATAGTTTTTGGCGATCAGTGTCATTTGTTTTAGTGGACGCGCGAAACTCATGGCTAACCAATAACCGATAAACAAGGCGATTAAACCCGTGAGGCTAGCGGCAATGATAATGACGCGGCGCAAGTAGTTAATCTCTTCATCGATGCGTTCGGTGGACAAGGCCGTACGTATGTACCCAAGTTCCTTATCACTAGTAGTTGCGACCGCTACGGCCACGTATAACATAGGTTTTTTAAGGGTTTTACTATAGCGGCGCGACTGCCCAATGTTGTTTTTATGGGCGGCGATCACTTCTGGACGATAGCGGTGGTTGTCCATTTGTGCCGGCGGAAATTCAGAATCGGCGATCACCTCACCTACTTTTGAGAGTAGGGTAATACGGGTATCTATACGTTGGCCGATTTGTACTACCTGGTGCTGTATTTGTGGCTGACTCTGGTGGCCGGCGTCGGCAAAAGACTGCTGAAGTATGTACGCTTGGCTGGTGAGGTTGTTACTAATGTCTCGTAAGCTGGCTTGTTCAATTTGCCGCTGCACCATGAGCCCTACGATCATCACACTAAATAAAATGACGATGGCAAAGCCAGCATATAGTCGTAAGAATATCGGCGAATGGCGCATGTTAAGTGTTGTCGCTGGGGTTAAACGTGGCGTTGCAGCGGTAACCAATGCCGCGCACGGTCTCGATTAATGGCGCGTTGGCGCCTAAGCTTTTACGAATGGCGCCTATGTGCACATCGACGTTACGATCGACTACGTCAGATTGCTCACCTAGGGCCGACAAAATCAGTTGCTCACGGGAAAATGCGCGCCCAGGTTGTGCCAGCAGGGTGTGTAGTAACTTAAACTCGGTAGTGGTGAGTTTGATGGCTTGCTGGTCAACGGTGCAACTATAGCCGTCTAGGTCTAGACACACAGGCCCTATGGTCAAGCTGTTGTTGGCCACCGGCTGCCTGCGTAAGGCTACCTTGATGCGTGCCAATAGCTCGGCTTGGCTAAACGGTTTGGTGATGTAGTCGTCTGCACCTTGGCCTAGACCACCGACAACATCAGCCTCTTCGCTGCGGGCTGAGAGCATGATGATGGGGATGTTGTGAGTAGCGGTATCGGCTTTGAGGCGCTCGCACACTTGCATACCGTTGAGTTTGGGTAACATGATGTCTAATAACACTAGGTCTGGCAGTTGTGTTTGAGCCAGCTCTAAACCCGCTTGTCCGTCGGCAGCAAGGCTTACCGTATAGCCGTTTTTTTGCAGGTTATAGGCAATAATTTCTTGGATATCCTGCTCGTCCTCGATGCAAAGAATGTGGGCATGACTGGGGTTAGGTTTCGACATAGTGGTTTATTTTCCAATGCAAAAGGAACCAAAAATGCGGCCCAATAAGTCATCACTGGTGAAGGTGCCGGTGATTTCGTTGAGGCATTCTTGTGCTAAGCGTAGGTCTTCTGCTAACAGTTCGCCCGCCTGACTGTATGCCAATTGTGCAGCGCCGTCGTTGAGCAGTTGCTGGCAGCGCTTTAAGGCATCTAAATGGCGGCGGCGGGCACTAAACCCCCCTTCTAAAGTGGCTTGATAACCGACAGCCTGTTTTAGCTGCTGGAGTAATAAATCGAGGCCAAGGTGGTGCTTGGCACTTAGATAGATGCAGTCGACGCCTTCGACTTGGGTGAGTTGGGGTGGTGTGTTGGCTAGGTCGATTTTATTGCGTACCAAGGTGATCTGTTTTGGCATGCTAGCTTCGCCCATCAACTTAATCCAATGTTCAGATGGCGAGGCGGGGTCTTGTGCATCTTGCAATAACAATACCTGATCGGCCTCGGCTATGGCTTTAAGGGCCCTTTCTATACCTATTTTTTCCACCGTGTCTGGGCTTTCCCTTAAGCCTGCCGTATCGACAATATGTAATGGCAAGCCATCAATATGAATGGCTTCTTTAAGCAAGTCTCTGGTGGTGCCTGCGATGTCGGTGACGATAGCGCGGTCTTGTCCGGCCAGGGCATTGAGTAAGCTTGATTTACCTGCGTTGGGCGCGCCGGCGATCACCACTTGCATGCCTTCTTGTAGCAAACTACCTTGCAGGGCTTGGGCGAGGACTTGATCTAGGTCTTGAGTCACTTGCTCTAGCAATGCAGCGACCTTGCCGTCGGCTAGAAAGTCGATCTCTTCTTCGGGGAAATCTATGGCCGCTTCAACATAGAGGCGTAGGTAAATGAGACTCTCTACCAAGGCATTGATATGGGTAGAAAATACCCCCTGTAATGAACGTAAGGCGTTACGCGCGGCTTGTTCGGAGCTAGCATCAATAAGGTCGGCAATGGATTCGGCTTGGGCTAAGTCTAACTTGTCGTTTAAAAAGGCGCGTTCTGAAAACTCGCCAGGCCGAGCAATGCGAGCGCCCAAGTGAGTTAATTCCCGCTGTAACAAGTCCATCACTACTTGCCCGCCGTGGCCTTGAAATTCAAATACGTCTTCGCCGGTAAACGAATCGGGCCCTTTAAAGAAGAGGCTAATGCCCGCGTCTATTTGTTCACCTTGGTGATCTAAAAAGGGGCCATAGTGGGCATAGCGCAGCTGGCCTTTATTGTGGCTGAGTTGCTTGCCGTACGTCAGCGCCTTTGGCCCAGACAGACGAATTATGCCTACGCCGCCGCGGCCTGGGGGTGTGGTTTGAGCACAAATGGTATCTTGGTCTGATTGCATATGTAGACTGGCTCCGCAGCAAGGTTTTGAGTTTTTGACACGCCGTAAATACGTCCATGTAGGCTCGCACTGGCCATCCATGGCCAGTGACGGTCTAAAACTCAAAACCTTACTCCGAAACCTTAGGCTCCGTAGTATCGGCGATAATTACAAAAAAGGCCTCATTAAGAGGCCTTTGTATCATGTTTATGGGCTGCTGTTTAGTGCTTACGTGCGGCCATAGACTTTTCGATGCGTTTGGTAATCACATATTGCTGTGTAATCGACAAGATGTTGTTACATACCCAATAAAGTACCAGACCTGCAGGGAACCAAAGGAAGAATACCGTAAATACGAGTGGTAACATCTTCATGATTTTGGCTTGCATTGGATCAGTCGGTGCTGGGTTAAGCATTTGCTGAATAAACATGGTGGCGCCCATGATCACTGGCAAAATGAAGTAAGGGTCTTGTACCGACAGATCCTGAATCCACAAGAAGAATGGGGCATGACGCAGTTCAACGGTTTCCATCAGCATCCAGTAGAGGCCGATAAATACAGGCATTTGGATGATGATCGGGAAACAACCACTGAGTGGGTTCGCTTTCTCGCGTTTATACAGCTCCATCATGCCCTTGGACATCTTGGCGCGGTCATCACCGTACTGCTCTTTAAGCTTGGCAATTTCTGGTGCTAGAGCACGCATCTTTGCCATAGAACGGTACGAAATAGCCGACGGGTAAAAGAAAAACGCCTTTACACACAAAGTCACTAGTAGGATGGCTACACCCCAGTTACCGACAAAACCAAACATGGTGTTAAGCAGCCAGAACAATGGCTGAGAAATCCACCATAACCAACCGTAGTCCACTACAAGGTCAAGGTTTTCCGAAATAGCTTCTAGGTCGGCTTGGATCTTCGGGCCGGCATAAAAGTCGGCTGAAGTAGCGCCTGATTGGCCTGCTTGTAGTTCCAGTGCGGGGCTCACAAAACCGGCAATGTAGCTGCCCTTGCTAACGCGAGTGCTGTAGTTGTGCTGTTGTTCTGGGTTAGGTACCCATGCACTTACAAAGTAGTGTTGCAACATGCCTACCCAACCACCAGGGCCACTACGCTTAAAGTTAGCGTCATCCATGTCGTCAAAATCGTAACGGAAGTATTTGTCGTCTGGGAAGGAAAAGGCTGGGCCTAAGTAGGCCGACATGCCCATGCCGCCAGTCGCGCTAGGGTCTGCAGAACGGTCGCGTTTGATTTGGCCAAACAGGTTGGCAGACCAAGGCTGGTTGCCACGGTTGTCTACTGCATACGTCAGGTTAACTAAATGGCTACCACGATTAAAGGTGTAGATCTTATTAATCACCGCACCAGTGTCATCCGTAAGACTGAGCACGACTTGCAGTGATTGTTGTCCATCTAACATGGTGTAGGCTGTTTGTTGAGCCTTAAAAATAGGACGTGACTTAAGGTCCGTGCCGTTAGCGCCTATGAGCCCACTTTGGGCAACGTAAGTGCGGTTTTGGTTTTGTTCCAGCAAGGTAAATGGCACATCAGGGTGATCCATTTCTGCCAAATAGTTGACCAAAGACGCTTGAATGATGTCGCCACCTTGGGTGTCGATCACAACTTGCAAGGTATCCGTGTTCACTTCCACCAGTACACCGGCGCTGGCATTGGCTGCGCTGGTAACCGTAATGTCGGTATTGTTGTTTGACACATCTGCGGCTACGGCAAAGTCGGTGGTGACTATGTCGGTATTGTAGGCAGAAACACTAGTGACCTGTTGGGGTGCGACGGCGCTGGTGCCGTAGTCTTGGTTCCATTGCAGCACCATCAGGTAAGAAATGATGGCGATACCGGCAATCAGAATAATGCGTTGAAAATCCATAGAAGCAAATCATCGTTAGTTGGTAAAAATCCAACAGTGATTATAGTGCCTGTGCGCGTGTTGGCAATGGGCTGGCATGGGTGGATGCCTAAATCTAGCTGGATTGTGCGGTTTTTTTACGTAATCTTGCCCATTGCTTGGTAATTAAGCGATGCAGTGTGGCATTATCGAGTTCGCCCAAGCCCTTGCGTGATAAAATCACCAAATCCAAAGGTGGGGAGAACTCGTTGTCTTGCGTACAAAGGGTTCTAAAACTATCACGTATAACGCGCTTAACGCGGTTACGGTGAACAGCTAGTTTTATGCCTTTTTTAGCAATCACCAATCCCAGACGGGAGTGGTCTTGTAAGCTTGGACGGGCCAAGATCAGTAGGTGCTGATCCGAAACTTTGAAGTCAGCTTGATCAAAGACCCTTCGATAATCCCCAGCATTCAACAGGCGCCGCTGCCGGGAAAAGTCGAATTCAGTCATACGCTAAGCGTGCAACAGTCGTTTAAGCGCTTAGGCTCTTACGGCCTTTAGCACGACGTGCATTGATTACGGCACGGCCGCCTACAGTTGACATGCGTGCACGGAAACCGTGAGTGCGCTTGCGCTTTAGGACGCTAGGTTGAAACGTTCTTTTCATGATCGGTCTCGCAAAATAGTTGTATAGGCCAAAAGTTTGGCATTGAAAATCTAGGCGCGCAAGTATATGAGATAGCGCCACCTAAGGCAAGCCTGTTTCTGAGTTAATTATTAATTTAGTGTGGTTATCTACAAAATCACACTTCGCCTGTGGATAACTTTATCCACTTGATGATAAAATAGGCCTCTTTAGTCGCTATTATAAGCTATTCCCATAGTGCAGGCGATTGTGTATACCCTACAGTGTTGGTTCGGGTCCTATTTAAGGCGTTATTAAATTTATGTCGCAAGCGGTTTGGCAGCAATGTTTGGCGTGTCTTCAAGACGAATTGCCAAGCCAGCAATACAATACCTGGATTCGCCCGTTAAAGGTTAATGAGGCTGATCGGGTGATTCAGTTATTGGCACCTAACCGGTTTGTGCAAGATTGGGTTAAAGATAAGTATTTTTCTAGGATTCGCCAATTGGTCGCCGACTATGCGACTGACGATACCCTTAATGTGGAGTTGCTCGTGGCGCCACCAAAAGGCGCGCCTAGTGGAGCCATGGCAACCCGCTCTAGGCCCGCCCCTCGTTCTATTATCGACCGACAGCCACCCACAAGCGCTACACCCCCGCAATCGTCTACTATTATCCAATCGCCGTTCAATCTTGAGCCTGTCACCGAGAGGGTGGTTCAGGTAGAAGGCTCGGTAAGGCATCAGAGTTACCTTAACCGCGCGTTTACCTTTTCTAGCTTTGTGCAGGGTAAGTCCAATCAATTGGCTTTGGCGGCGGCTAGGCAAGTGGCGGAGAACCCTGGCAGTTCGTATAACCCCTTATTTCTATATGGTGGTGTTGGTTTAGGTAAGACTCACTTGATGCATGCCGTGGGCGCTGCGCTATTAGAGCGTAACCCTAATGCCAAGGTGGTCTACCTTCACTCAGAGCGGTTCGTAGCTGACATGGTTAAAGCCTTGCAGCTAAACGCGATTAACGATTTTAAACGATTTTACCGTTCAGTTGATGCCTTGTTGATTGATGACATACAGTTTTTCGCTGGTAAAGAGCGTTCGCAGGAAGAGTTCTTCCACACTTTCAATGCCTTGCTCGAAAGTGGCCAGCAAATGATCCTGACTTGTGATCGCTACCCTAAAGAGATTGCGGGCTTAGAAGATCGTTTGAAGTCACGCTTTGGTTGGGGCCTTACGGTTGCGGTTGAGCCGCCTGAATTGGAGACGCGAGTCGCCATATTGATGAAGAAAGCCGCCGAGGGAGGCATTGCCCTACCGGAAGATGCGGCCTTCTTCTTGGCCAAAAAGATTCGTTCAAACGTGCGAGAGCTAGAAGGCGCCTTAAAACGTGTGGTGGCCAATTCTCATTTTACAGGGGAAGCTATTTCTACACCCTTTATACAAGAATCGCTGCGTGATTTATTGGCCCTGCAAGACCGGCAGGTGAGTATTGATAATATTCAAAAGACTGTAGCCAGCTATTACAAGATTAAAATTGCTGATATCTTATCAAAACGCCGTTCGCGTTCTGTGGCAAGGCCTAGGCAAGTGGCTATGGCCTTGGCAAAAGAATTAACTAATCACAGCTTACCAGAGATTGGTGATGCTTTTGGCGGGCGTGATCACACCACGGTGTTACATGCATGCCGAAAAATTAAAGAATTACGTGAAACCGACCGTGACATTCACGACGATTATGATAACTTATATCGCTCACTTACAGTTTAGTAGACCGTTTACCGAACCTAGGCCTTAACAGGATTGAAGTATGAAATTTACCATTAGCCGAGAAGCCTTTCTAAAACCCCTCGTTCTTGTTGCAGGTGTTGTTGAGCGGCGTCAGACCTTGCCCGTACTTGCCAATATATTGGTGGTGATTGAAGGGGATCAATTAACACTCACAGGTACCGACTTAGAGGTGGAGTTGGTGGGTCGGGTGAGCTTAGATCAGGTTGGCGAAGATGGTAGTGTCACCATTCCCGCCCGTAAGTTGATGGATATCTGTAAGTCCTTGCCTGATCATGCGATGATCGAGGTCGCACAAACGGATGAACATGTTGTAGTCCGCTCGGCGCGTAGTCGATTTAAGTTATCCACATTGCCCGCAGCCGACTTCCCTAATGTCGAAGATAGTCCAGAGTCATTTGAGTTTGAAGTGCCGCAAATGGCCCTTAAGCAGTTGGTGGACCAGACCGGTTTTGCCATGGCGCAGCAGGATGTGCGTTACTACCTTAACGGCATGTTGTTTGAAATAAAAGACGCTCAGTTACGTACCGTGGCCACCGATGGCCACCGACTAGCTACTAGTTGCATGCCGGTAGGTTTGCCCGATCAGGCGGCTCAGCAGCTCATCGTACCGCGTAAGGGTGTATTAGAGTTGGCGCGTTTGATGACCGAAGAAGACGGCACCGTGAGATTGGTGATTGGTGCAAGCCATATCCGTGCATTTACCAGTGAATTCATCTTTACTTCTAAGCTTGTTGATGGAAAATTTCCAGATTATGAGCGCGTATTGCCGCGTAATGGCGACAAGATCGTGCTAGTTGATCGATTGGCAATGCGTGGTGTTTTAAGTCGTGCAGCCATCCTCTCTAACGAAAAGTACCGTGGCGTACGGATGACCGTAAGCGATACCAACTTGCAAGTAGTGGCTAACAACCCTGAGCAAGAAGAGGCTGAAGAAAGTTTGATGGTTGACTACCAGGGCGCGCAAATTGAAATTGGTTTTAACGTTGGTTACGTGTTGGACGTGCTCAACGTACTTCACAGCGATCAAGTAAAAATGACCCTGAGCGACTCCAATTCTAGTGCTTTGTTAGCCGATGGTGGCAACGGTGCAGCCCAGTATGTCATCATGCCGATGCGCCTATAAACGGGCTTGTTTTGGGTGCTTAATGGGCTTTCAATTTGGCATATTATGGTGAGTTATGCACAGCTTGTGTTTAATGTTATCCACAGGCCGGTAAGGTTATGTCTGTTCAACAACTAAGCATCCAGCGGTTGCGAAACCTTGACCATGTTGAGGTGAGCTTCGGTTCTGGCATCAATTTGTTATACGGCGCTAACGCAAGTGGTAAGACTAGCGTGTTGGAAGCGATTCATATGCTCAGCCTTGGGCGGTCTTTTCGTAGCCTTAAGCTGGCTTCTGTGATTGCTCAAAATCAAAGCGATTGCCTGTTGTTTGCCAAATTGAAAAACCAACAAGGCGTGCCCGTCGCGTTGGGAATGAATCGGCGTCTCGATGGGGATCATACAATACGTCTTAATGGTGAAAGCCTAACCTCTACCGCTGAGCTAGCAAGCTTGCTGCCTGTGCAGTTAATTGACCCTTCTAGTGCCAGTTTAATTGAGGGTGGTCCAAGCCTTCGGAGGCAGTATTTGGACTGGGGTGTGTATCACCATAATGCCGCGTTTTTTGGGCTCTGGAAGCAGGCTCAGAGGCTGTTAAAACAACGTAATAGTGCTTTGAAATGTGGTACAATGAGCGCCTCTGTAAGGGCTAGTTTTGATCCCGGCTTGGTGCAGGTCGCGGAACAGATAAATGGCCTCAGAGAGGCCTATTTAAGGCAGCTTGAGCCCATGTTCTTTGAGCTCCTTGCTGGTTTGGTAGACTTGCCTGATTTGAAGCTGGGTTACTATTGCGGTTGGACCACAAATCGAGCCTACTCCGACATTTTAGATGAAACTCTTGAGCGGGACCTGCACTTAGGTTACACGCAACGAGGGCCTCAGCGGGCAGATATTAAGTTAACGCTCAATGGCTTCAGTGCGGCAGAGCGTTTATCGCGTGGCCACCAAAAACTGGTAGTGGTCGCGTTAAAGTTGGCTCAGGGTAAGTTGCTTAGCGAAATACAGGGGCGCAAGTGTGTGTTCTTGGTAGACGACTTGGCGGCGGAATTAGACTGGGCTCATCGACGAGAGATATGCCGGCAGTTGGCCGAATTGAACACGCAAGTGTTTGTTACCAGTGTTGGCCCAAATGAGCTAACGGATTGTTGGCCAGAAGATATACAAGTTAAAATGTTTCACGTGAAACACGGACAGGTGTCGCCAAACTAAAAACTGGTTTGGGACCCATTTTATGAAAATGATTTGGAGTAATTGATGAGCGAAAACACCTATGATTCGTCCAGCATTAAAGTGCTTAAAGGGCTAGATGCTGTACGTAAGCGGCCTGGTATGTACATTGGTGATACCGATGATGGCACCGGTTTGCACCACATGGTGTTTGAGATCGTTGATAACTGTATTGACGAAGCGCTTGCGGGTTACTGTACTGAAGTCAGTGTAACAATCCAATCTGATGATACGGTAACGGTCGTCGACGACGGTCGAGGCATTCCAGTTGATATTCACCCAGAAGAAGGGGTGTCGGCAGCAGAAGTGATCATGACCATTTTGCATGCCGGTGGTAAGTTTGACGATAATACCTATAAAGTTTCCGGTGGTTTACACGGCGTGGGTGTTAGTGTGGTAAATGCCTTGTCGACAGAATTAAAACTCACCATCCGCCGTAATGGCCAAGTACACGAACAGATATACAATCATGGTGTCCCTAAGGCGCCTTTGGCCGTGGTCGGCACCACTGAGGGAACGGGAACAACCTGTACCTTTACCGCCTCTCCAAACACCTTTACTAATATCATGTACCATTTTGATATTTTGGCTAAGCGTCTACGCGAACTTTCGTTCCTTAATTCCGGTGTTGCCATAAGGCTAAAAGATGAACGTTCGGGACGTGAAGAGCTCTTCTGTTACGAAGGCGGTGTGTCAGCTTTTGTAGAATACCTAAATACCAACAAAACCCCCATTAACAAGTGTATGCATTTTAATACTATGCATGCCGATGGTGTGGGTGTTGAGGTGGCGTTGCAATGGAATGATTCGTTTCAGGAAAGTATCCATTGCTTTACCAACAATATTCCACAGCGGGATGGTGGCACCCACTTAAGTGGTTTTAGAGCGGCGTTAACACGTACCCTTAATAACTATATAGAATCTGAGTCTGCACAAAAGAAATCAAAGGTGTCCACCTCTGGTGATGATGCGCGTGAGGGCTTAACGGCCATCATTTCCGTAAAAGTTCCAGACCCCAAATTCTCATCACAAACCAAAGATAAGCTTGTTTCTTCTGAAGTGAAGTCTGCTGTGGAGCAAGAGCTAGGCCGCTGTTTATCTGATTTCTTGCAAGAAAATCCACAGGAAGCGCGTACCATTATCGGCAAGATGATTGATGCCGCACGCGCTCGTGAAGCCGCCAGAAAAGCCCGTGAGATGACGCGGCGTAAGGGCGCGTTAGATATTGCTGGTTTGCCAGGCAAGCTTGCAGACTGCCAAGAGAAAGACCCGGGCCTATCAGAAATATACCTAGTGGAGGGCGACTCTGCTGGCGGTTCTGCAAAGCAAGGCCGTAATCGCCGCACGCAGGCCATCTTACCGTTAAAGGGTAAGATCCTTAACGTAGAGAAGGCTCGCTTTGACAAGATGCTTTCATCTGTAGAAGTGGGCACACTCATTACTGCATTAGGTTGTGGTATTGGACGTGACGAATTTGACATTGAAAAGCTACGCTACCACAGTGTTATTATCATGACCGACGCCGACGTTGACGGTGCTCACATTCGCACGCTGTTACTCACATTTTTCTTCCGTCACTTACCTAAGGTGATCGAAAATGGTCATTTGTTTATCGCTCAACCACCTTTGTACAAGGTTAAAAAGGGTAAGCAAGAACAGTACCTTAAGGATGATCCCGCCCTTGATGGCTTCCTATTACAAGGTGCTATGGACAATGCTTCGCTTCATTCTAGCGCTTCCGCCCCAGCAATATCGGGTACAGGATTAGAAGGTTTAGCTACCCAGTACCGTCAGGTAATGGCCACCATTAAGCGCGTTGAGCGCATCATTCCTGCGGTTATTCTTGAGCAAATGATTTATGCACCAGTCCTTAATGTTGATGATCTTCATGATCAAGACAAAGTCGCCAACTGGCTTGATCAGCTACTTGAGAAGCTAGAAGGTCAGGAAGTGGGTGCTGCCACCTACGACGGTCAGGTTAAAACCAATCCAGAGCGTGATGGCTACTTGCCTATGGTCACCATTACCACTCACGGTATTGACGCCGACTTTATGATTGGATTCGACTTCATAAGTTCCGGTGAGTATCGCTCTATTGCTGCTCTCAATGGCGCATTAGCCGACCTGTTCGAGCAAGACGGCTACATTAAGCGCGGCGAAAAGACCTTTGAAACTCAAAGTTTTGCCGCAGGTTTGGAATGGCTTTTAAAAGAGGCGCGTCGTGGATTGGCCGTACAGCGTTACAAAGGCTTAGGCGAAATGAACCCAGAACAGCTTTGGGAAACTACCATGGACCCTGATCAGCGTCGTATGTTATGTGTCACCATTGATGATGCCATCGCTGCAGACCAAATGTTTACCACCTTGATGGGCGATGAAGTAGAGCCTCGCCGTAACTTCATCGAAGAAAATGCCTTGCGGGTAGCAAACCTCGATTTCTAGGATGTGAATGTCGAGCACAAAAAAAGCCTCAATTGAGGCTTTTTTATTGGCTGGAATTTACTAAACTAATGTTTCACGTGAAACATTAGTCAATAACCACCGGACTACAAAGATACGTTTAGTGGGCTAATAGACTGATATCAGCAACTCGGCCCAATTCAATTTGTAGTGCTGACAAGAGGGCAAGGCGGTTGTTCTTAACGGCCTCATCGTCAGCCATCACCATGATGTCCGAGAAGAAGGTATCAAGCGGTTCGGCCAGCTGAGCCAGTTGTTCAAGCGCGTCTGTATAGTTACCCTTTGCAATAACCAGTGCGTTGGCAGTTTGTACACTTGTCAGGCGTTGAGCCAGGGCGGATTCCGCTTGCTCAGTGAGAAGTGCTGGGTCTAGTTGGGCAGCACCGCGACCGTTCTTAGCCAAAATATTGCTGACCCGTTTGTTGTTGGCCGCAAGGGCCTGAGCGCTATCCAGTTTAAGGAAGCGGCTTACTGCTTGTACGCGGCGATCAAAGTCTAAAGGCGAGTTGGACTTGTTAGCCATTACCGCCAGATAGATATCTACCGAGACGTTTTGGTCGTCGTAATAGGCGCGTAAGCGATCAAAAACAAAACTAAGCAATTTCTGTTCTACGTCTGCTTGGGTAACGGACAAGTCAGCATGCAGGGCATAGGCCTGTTGAACCAAAGTGGTCAAGTCTAGGGCGTAGCTGTTTTCGATCATGATGCGCAGCAGGCCAACTGTGGCACGGCGCAAGGCGTACGGATCTTTACTGCCTGTAGGAGGTTGGCCAATACCAAACAGGCCCACTAAGGTGTCTAGGCGGTCAGCGATGGCCACTGCGCTAGCAATGTCAGTTTGGGGCAACTGGTCACCGGCAAATTTAGGCCAATAATGTTGCTCAAGGGCGGCCGCAACGGTGCAGTTTTCGCCATCGTTAAGGGCATACACATGACCCATAAGGCCTTGCAAATCACTAAATTCCAGCACCATTTCAGTGTTGAGATCGGCTTTGCAGAGGCTAGCCGCACGTTGAGCCAAGCCAACATCGGCGCCAATAGAGGTTGCGATGTGCCCCGCCAGTTGAGCGACGCGTTGAGTCTTGTCCAATACCGTGCCAAGTTGCGCCTGAAATACAACTTTACCAAGGGCTTGGTTACGGCTTTCTAGGGTGGATTTTTTATCGGTATCAAAAAAGAACATAGCATCGGCTAGGCGAGGCCTAATGACTCTTTCGTTGCCTTCAATGATCTTGGTGGGATCTTTACTGATAATATTACTGACGGTCAAAAATAGCGGCAAAATGGCACCGTCTTGGTCAACAAAATGGAAGTATTTTTGATGCTCCTTCATGGAAGAAATAAGTGCCTGTGCAGGGACTTGCAAGAAGGCATCATCAAACCGGCCGGTCAAACAAACTGGCCACTCCACCAATCCCGTCACTTCATCCAATAATTTTTCATCGATCACAGCGGTTGCATTAAGCGCAATGGCTTGCTCAGATATTTGTTGTCGAATCATGGCCTTGCGTTCATCAAAGCAGACAATAACATGACCTTCGGTACGTAGTTGTTGTGCATAACTGCTGGCAGATTGAATGGCGAACTGGCCGCCACTGTGGAAGCGGTGACCGCGAGTCAGGTGGTCGTTGGTTAAGCCAAACAACTGCGTGTCGATGAGTTCATTACCCAAACTCAGGATAAACCATTGCACGGGACGCACAAATTCGTTACGTGATGAACCCCAGCGCATACGCTTAGCTACGGGCAAGCCAGCAAGAGCTTTATCAATGACATCGGCGAGCAGAGCGATAGTTTTTGCACCCTTAATGTGGCGCTCAAATTCGTAATATTGGCCTTTGTCTGTATCAACAACCGCGAGCTCTTTCAAGCTTACCTTACACGAGCGGGCAAAACCTTCAACCGCTTTCTCTGGGGCTTTTACAGACGGCCCGCGACGGCTTTCGCTACGGTCGGCCTGTTGGCTAGACAGTTGGTTAATGGTTACCGCCAAGCGGCGAGGTGTGGCGTATGAGGTCACTTCGGCGTGGGTTAAGCCCAGCTCCCTAAGTTGGTTAACAATGCTAGTTTCAAGCGCGTTAGACAAGGCTGTTAACGACTTGGGTGGTAACTCTTGTGTACCTAGCTCAAACAAAAAATCGGCATGGGTCATGAGCTTTGCTCCTCGTCCTTTAATAATTCATCCCTTAATGCGGGTGTCGCCATTGGAAAACCTAAGGCCTTACGCTTGGCGTAATACTCTAAGGCAACTTGGCGGGCAAGGGTACGTACCCTGAGGATGTACCGCTGCCGTTCGGTAACCGATATGGCGTGGCGAGCATCCAACAAGTTAAATACATGGGACGCTTTAAGTACAAACTCATAAGCAGGCAGTGGTAATTTGGCTTCAACCATACGAGCACATTCGGCTTCATAGTGATCAAAATTGCTAAACAAGGTGTCAACTTCGGCTTGTTCAAAGTTGTAAGTAGACATTTCTACTTCTTGTTGATGGAAAATATCGCCATAGCTCACCGTGGTGCCATCGGCTGCGCGGCTCCATACCAAGTCATAAACGCTATCAACATTTTGCAAGTACATGGCAATACGTTCTAAACCAATAGTAATCTCGCCCATCACTGGGTAACACTCGATGCCGCCGGCTTGCTGGAAATAGGTGAATTGAGAAACCTCCATGCCATTGAGCCAGATCTCCCAGCCCAAACCCCAAGCCCCCAATGTTGGCGACTCCCAATTGTCTTCTACAAAACGCACATCGTGTACTTGGGTATCAATGCCTAGGTGATCCAAACACTCTAAATAGAGCTCCTGAAAATTATCAGGTGAGGGCTTAATGACCACTTGAAACTGGAAGTAGTGTTGTAGGCGGTTTGGGTTTTCGCCGTAACGGCCATCGGTAGGTCGACGGCTGGGTTGTACATACGCTGCGCTCCAGCTTTCTGGGCCAATGGCCTTTAAAAACGTTGCTGGGTGGAAGGTGCCGGCGCCGACTTCCATGTCGAGCGGCTGCATAATGTTACAGCCTTGCGCAGACCAGTATTGTTGCAAGGCGAAAATGAGACCTTGAAAGGTGCTAGTATCGGTTGTTTTATCCACGACTGAGTCCACAGGTAAAGTAAAAAGAGGGCCGCTCAAGTGCGCTGTGCACAAGGCGAGATTCAAGCGCCACATTATACACTAGCTGCCACTGTGTGGCATGGGTCTATTCGGCATACGTTAGGGCAAGGCTCGTCTAGGCAGCTTATACAAGGTATCATGAAGGCCTGTAATCAACCCTAAGCCTGCAACTGTAACTATGTCTCAACGCCTTAAATCATCACTCGCCGTGGGTGTATTAACCCTGCTTGGGAAACTCCCCCTTAGGTGGTTGCACAGAATTTCTAACGCGTTGATTTTTCTCCTGTTAATTTTTCCCAACCAAAGTCATAGACAAACAAAAATCAACATCGAGCGATGTTTTCCAGAGTTTAACTCCACACAAAAAGCAAACTTAGTACGTCAAAGCTTGCGGCATACGCTGTATGCGGCGCTAGAAATGGGCATCAACTGGACCCAAACCAGCGATATCGGCTTGCAGTTTATTAAATCGGTGACCGGTGCTGAGCAGTTAACGAGTGCGCAGGCACAGGGGGGCGTGATATTGCTTACCCCTCATTTAGGTAACTGGGAGTTGTTTGCCAATTGGGCCGCGCACCATTACCCGCTTACCGCGCTCTACAAACCCGCCAAGCTGAAGGGTTTAGATGCGCTCATACATCAAGCAAGGAGCCGTGCGGGTATGCAGTTAGCACCGGCCACGGCCAAAGGCGTGATGAAGCTGAAACGTGCACTCATCAAAGGTCAAGTAAATTTAATCCTGCCAGACCAAGAGCCCCCGCCTAGCGCCGGTACACTTAGCCAGTGGTTTAATCAACCGGCCTATACAATGACCTTAGCTAACCAATTGGCCAATACCAATAACACGCGCATAATCCTCGGTTTTGCACGGCGCTTAGAGTCAAGCCAAGGTTTTGCTTTGGAGCTGGAAGACATCACCCAGCAGTGTCGACTGGCAACCATAGAAGACAGCGTGGCGGCCCTTAATCAAGCGGTAGAAGCATTAGTGAGGCGAGCCCCTGAGCAGTATCAGTGGGAATACCGTCGTTTTAAGCACACCCTAGATCAAGCCTAACTAGGCTTTCGAGCAATCAGCAGCGCTTTGCCTGCTAGCGGATGCTCTATGGATGCGAGTTGCTGCTCATCGTGATAAATCAGTGGCGTTAACTCAGTAAACAATTCTAGCAACTCTCCTTTGCCCAATAACAGTTGTGGCCGCTTCGGTTTGGGCAGAGTTTTACCTGCAATTTCAGTGACTTGGTTAAAGGTTTGGTACACCAGTATGCCGCCTGGTTTCAGTTGGTCGACGATCTGTGGACAAAGTCTACGCTCAAGGTAGGCAGTGACACAAATCAAGTCAAACTTCAGGTCTGGCCATGGTGCATTAGTAAGGTCTATACAACGTTGATTTACTTCAACTTTCTGGCCGATACAATGGCGCAACATCTGCTCCAAACCCACCTGGGAATAGTCCCAGGCTTGCATTCTAAGTCCATGTTTTGTAAGGAAAATAGAATTTTGACCAAGGCCGCAAGCGAGGTCTAAACCAGTGCCATTTGTGGGTAGCAAGTGTTGGTAGTGAGTGAGGCCATAACTCACCGAAGGTATATCCTGAGCTAGGCTATAACGTTGATTCCAGCGGTCAGGCATGGCTTGATGTCCTGTGGATAAGTTTGTGAATAGGCTGGGAAAAACTAATAAATATAATAAGCTAGTCGCGCCAAAACATAGGTGTAAAGAGCACCAATAAGGTAAATACTTCGAGCCGCCCTAAGAGCATTGAGAAACACAAAATCCATTTTCCAGCTGTAGTAACGTCACTGTAATTTTGTGCCACATCGCCAAGTCCTGGGCCAAGGTTGTTAAGGGTAGCACCTACGGCTGACCAAGCGGTGACTTGGTCCATACCGGTACCTAGTAAGGCAATCATCATAATGATGAATACCAGAGCATAGACAGAGAAAAATCCCCATACGGCTTCAGCCACGCGGTCTGGAATAGGGCTGGAACCCAATTTAACGTGGATGATGGCGTTAGGGTGAATAAGCCTTCGTATTTCCCGAAGACCCTGCTTTAGCACGATGAGTACGCGTACCACCTTCATGCCACCGCCCGTGGAGCCGGCACAGCCACCGATAAACGCAGCGCTAAACAGCAAGAACGCCAGCATTGCCGGCCATTGTGAAAAATCGGCGGTGGCAAATCCAGTGGTGGTGGCAATCGACACGACTTCAAACACGCCTTGGCGGAAGCTGTCGTTAAAATTCATCCCGTTGGTGAGCCATAGGGTGCCAACGGTAATAAGGCAAATGGTGGCGATGACACTGAGGAAAAAACGAAACTCTTCGTCGTGCCAATAATGGCTGAGACTGGCCTTATAATGCTGATTACGAATGGTGCGCGCAGTCTGAAAGTGCAGACTAAAATTAACGGCTGCCAAGAGCATAAAGACGATGGCTATGGTTTCTATGGCGGCGCTATTAAAATAACCTAGGCTCGCATCGTGGGTGGAAAAGCCGCCGATAGCCACGGTAGAAAAACTGTGGGCAATGGCATCAAAAACGCTCATACCCGCAAGCCAATAGGCGGCTGCACAGGTGATGGTCAGGGTAAGGTAGATATACCACAGCTGTTTAGCCGTTTCCGTGATTCTGGGTGTCAGCTTGGAGTCTTTGACAGGGCCTGGCGTTTCAGCACGATACAGCTGCATACCACCAATACCTAACATAGGTAAGATGGCCACTGCCAAAACGATAATACCCATGCCACCAAACCATTGCAGAAACTGGCGGTAAAACAATAAAGAGGTGGGTAAGTCGTCCAGGTGCACGATTACGGTGGCACCGGTGGTGGTGAGGCCAGACAATGACTCAAACAACGAGTCTACATAGCTCCACGATGGATTAAGGGTAGACAAAGGGGTAGAAAAGTAGAAGGGCAACGCCCCAAACAACCCCAAAATGGTCCAAAACATCACCACAATAACAAAGCCGTCGCGGGTGCGAAGTACCTTAGTGTGGGTGGAAAATGGCAGCCATATTAAAAAACCAGCAATGAAGGTAATACAAAACGCATAGCCAAAAGACCAGTGCGCACCGTCATTTAAGCTCAATGAGATAAGCAATGACGGTATCATCGAGGCGCTAAAGGCCATCAACAACATACCGATGATTTTTAAGGTGACTTTAAAGTGCATAGTGAGGCCTAAAAGAACCCTAGAGTAACGGCGAACAAACGTTCGACGTCATGAATCATGTGCCTGTCTGTTAAGAACAGTATGCAATGGTCGTCATTTTTTATGACGGTGTCATGGTGGGCAATGATCACTTCGTCACCGCGGACAATGGCACCCACGGTGGTGCCCTCGGGCAAACCAATTTGGTCTATGCTGCGGCCTACCACCTTAGAGGTTTTAGGGTCGCCATGAGCCACCACTTCAATGGCTTCTGCGGCACCCCGACGTAATGAATGAACGTTGACGATGTCGCCACGGCGTACATGGGTAAGCAGGCTGCTAATGGTGGACTGTTGTGGCGAAATAGCAATGTCGATGGAACCGTCTTCGATCAAGTCGACATAGGCTGGGTTGCTGATGAGGGTCATTACAGTACGTACACCTAGCCGCTTGGCCAGCATGGAGGCCATAATATTGGCTTCGTCGTCGTTGGTTAAGGCGCAAAAAACATCGGTGGACTCAATGTTTTCTTCGATCAATAGGTCTTTATCAGAGGCACTGCCATGCAGAATGATTACGCCGTCTAAGTCATCTGCAAGTTGTTCGCAGCGCTCTAGCCCACGCTCGATGATTTTCACTCGGAAGTCTTTACGTAAGTTGCGTGCTAGCCGTGCACCAATATTGCCACCACCGGCAATCATAATACGTTTATAAGGTTTTTCTAGGCGTCTAAGTTCACTCATAACCTTGCTGATGTCGGGCTGAGCGGCAATAAAAAACACTTCGTCGTCTACGTGTATGTGGGTTTGTCCGGTAGGCACAATGGCGCGGTCGTTGCGGAAAATAGCCGCTACACGGGTGTCTACGTTAGGCATGTGACGCCGCAGATCCGACACGGGTTTACCCACTAAAGGCCCGCCATGACAGGCGCTTACCGCCACCAACTGCACTCGGCCCTTGGCAAAATCGAGCACCTGAAGAGCCGTTGGGTTTTGGATTAAGCGCTGGACATGAGCGGTGACCAGCTTCTCGGGGCTAATGATGACATCAATAGGAAACGCCCTAGGCTCTTGCTTGAATAAGGTGTCGCGTTCTACGAGGTATTGGTGCTCGCGGATACGGGCAATAATAGTCGGGGTTTGAAACATGGTTTTGGCAATTTGGCAGGCCACCATGTTGACCTCATCACTATTGGTGACCGCCACCAGCATATCGGCGTCTTCGGCACCGGCGCTGGCTAGTATGTTGGGCAATGAGGCACGGCCACGAACAGTACGAATGTCGAGACGATCTTGAAGGTCTTTGAGGTGACCTGCGTCTTGGTCCACCATGGTTACATCGTTGGCTTCATTGGCCAAGTTTTCAGCAAGGGTGCGGCCGACCTGACCGGCACCAAGAATGATGATTTTCATACTAGAGCGAAGTGCCTCAACAGCTGAATATTGCGCCTATCATAGCAGATGGTTAAGCAGAAGCTAAGCCTCAGCCTAGCTTAGCGACCAGCTGTTTAACGTTAGGCGGTGGGTTTATGTAATTTAGCATAATAGAAACCATCGTGGCTGGCAGGGTTAGGCAATAACTGGCGGCCTATTTCCATACCTATACCCCAATCTGCATCAATGGCACAGTGGGTCGCGTCGGTTTGTTGCTTTAAAAAACGTCCGACAAGGCGATCATTTTCTTGGCGTAGCACCGAACAGGTAGCGTACAGCAGATAACCGCCGGGTTTTAATAAAGGCCAGAGGTTAGTAAGCAGTTTCAGCTGTAATTGCGCCAACTCCAAAATGTCTTCGTTGGTGCGCAGCATTTTGATATCTGGGTTGCGGCGAATGACACCGGTAGCGGAGCAAGGGGCATCCAATAAAATGCGATCAAACGCTTCGCCGTCCCACCATTGGCTTGGTTCACTGGCGTCGGCGCAAACGATTTGGGCCTGTAAATCCATGCGGAACAGGTTATCTTCCATGCGGCCTATGCGTCGTTCTTCCAGTTCTACCGCCACAACCGTAACATCTTCGGCTTCCAATAAATGGCAGGTTTTGCCACCGGGCGCGGCACAGGCATCTAACACGCGGTGGCCCGCCTCTAGCTCTAACAGGTCTGCACAAAGCTGTGGTGCTTCGTCTTGCACGCTAAACCAGCCTTCATCAAAGCCGGGTAATTGGGTAATTTCACAGGCTTTGTCTAGTTGCACACCCACCGCACTATATGCGCATGCACTGGCAGGGTGCCCGGCCTCGGATAGGGCGATTAAATAGTTGTCACGGCTCACCTTGCGCGTATTCACACGTAAGGTGAGGGCCCCTTGAGGGTCGTTGGCGGCTAAGATATCTTGCCAATGGTCGGGCCAGTGATTACTCAGTTTAGAAATGAACCATTGGGGGTGATTATGGCGATAGGCATCATGCTCATTGAGCACTTCTTCCAAGTCTGCGCCACCACGAATGTAGGAGCGTAATACGCCGTTAATGAGCTTATCCGCCCAGCGTTTGCCACTGGCTTTAGCGGCTTGGACGGTGGCATCTACGGCGGCATAATCTGGCGTACGCATGGCTTTAATTTGGTATAAACCCATTAAGATGAGCGCGTAAATGTCCTGATCTTGGGTCTTCATGGGTTTGTGGAGCAGCTGGTCGGCAATCAATTCTAACTGCGGAAAGTGCCTGCAGGTGCCGTAGCACAGTTGTTGTATGAGTGCGCGGTCGCCATGTTCCGCAGCTTCAAGCGCTTTGGGCAAGCTAGAGGCTAATGATCCCTTGTGGCACAACACTGAGGTGAGTGCTTGGGCGGCTAATAAACGTGGATTTGCCATGGTTAAGATTCCGCCTTGAGGCTAGTGAAAGTTTGGCCGAGGGTCATTTTTTGTTTTAGGTTGATGAGTTGATGGTCGCTTAAGGCTTTGCCACCGGGCCACTGCATTTGGGTGATTTTAAGGCGGCCGGTACCGCAAGCTACTTCTAGGCCGGTTTTATCTAGGGCCAATAACGTGCCTTCGGGTTGGTCACTTGGTGTGTCTATGGCATGGGCCAGCCAAATACGTAGGCGGTTGTCTTGCCAATCGCTGTAAGCCACGGGCCATGGGTTAAGGCCACGCACTTGGCGGCTTATTTGCTGCGCCGTTTGATGCCAATCAATAGCGCCTTCAGCCTTAACTAGCTTGGCGGCGTAGTTAGCCTGAGCATCGTCTTGAACTTGAGCAGTTAGGCTGTTGGTTTGTAGTTGATCTAATGCATCTACCAGGCTGCTACAGCCTAGAATAGCGAGTTTTTGATACAGGCTAGCGCTGGTGTCGGTGTCTGCAATGGGTATTTCAGCCTTGAGTAACATGGGGCCAGTGTCTAGGCCCGCGGCCATTTGCATTACCGTCACACCAGAGCGTTCATCACCTGCCAAAATCGTCCGTTGGATGGGTGCAGCACCGCGCCAACGCGGGAGCAAAGAACCGTGTACGTTGATACAGCCTAGGCGAGGTGTGTCTAATGCGACTTGCGGTAACAATAAACCATAGGCCACGACCACCATGATGTCGGCCTGGTAGCTGGCCAAGGTCGCTTGGGCGTCGCTATCTTTAAGGCTTAAGGGTTGTTCTATTGCAATGCCATGTTCAAGGGCGAGCTCTTTAACTGGACTGGCAGTGAGCTTACGGCCACGGCCTGCGGGGCGGTCCGGTTGGCTATATACCGCAACCACTTGGTGCGGGCTGTTGAGCAGAGCCTGTAAATGTTGTGCGGCAAAATCGGGTGTGCCTGCAAAGATAATCCTTAACCCGGTTTGGCTCACGCTTGGGCGTCCTGTTGGGCTTGCTCTTGTGCCTTTAGCTTAGCTTCGTAAAGGGCATCTTTAATCTCATCACGGTGTTTCTTTTCCAGCTTCTTACGGATGCGCTCACGCTTCAAACGCGACAAGTAATCAACAAACAATTTACCGTTTAAGTGGTCTAGCTCGTGTTGAATACACACGGCGAATAACCCCTCGGCCATTTCCGATATAGGCTCCCCGTTTTCATTGACGGCGCTAAGTTGGATTTTGCTATGGCGCTCTACGTCATCGTAAAACTCCGGCACCGACAAGCAGCCTTCTTGATACTTGTGCATTTCGTCCGACAAAGGTTCCCAAGTAGGGTTAATCAACACGCGTGGGTCGTCCCCTTCTTCACTCACATCAATGACTACAATACGCTGGTGTACATTGACCTGCGATGCCGCTAAACCAATACCGGGAGCGGCATACATAGTTTCAAGCATGTCTTGGGCTAGCTTGCGAATGTCGTCGGTAACGGTATCCACCGCTACAGCAATTTTGCGTAAACGTGGATCGGGAAATTCTAAAATAGGGAGTAAAGCCATGGTGATATCAGTTCAATTTGGTAAAACGTTGCGAAATATAGTCCGCTAAGGCAGAAAGCGGATTCATTGACTAGAATTATACCACTAACTGCTTGGTGGGATGGAGTACCGTCGCCGGTTAGTTGTTAAATGACATGGCAAATAGTAGCAATACCGAAGGGCAATGATTATGGATGATCATCACTTAGCATGGTTGGCGTTAACCGAACTAAATCTGAGTTTTAAACAGAGCCGGCTGCTGGCACAGCAGTTAGGCCATGGGCCGACCATACTAGAACAGCAGCACTCTGGTCTAGTGAAGCAAATACTCAATACGCAGCAACAACAAACACTGGCGACATTAACCCAAAAACCTTTGCCGCAAAGTTTGGAAAAGCAATTGTTATGGTTACAACAACACCAAGCACAGTTGTTATTGTTTGACGACCTAGACTACCCAGATAGCCTCAGCTGTATGCATTACGCGCCGGCTTTTTTGTGGCTGCGTGGGCGCCCACAATTGTTGAACGAGCCCGCCATAGCCATGGTGGGGGCCCGCGCAGCAACGGCTGGAGCCATGGCCATGGCTAAGCAGTTTGCAGGTCACCTTGCCAGCAGCGGCCTCACCATAGTCAGTGGCTTAGCCCTAGGCATTGACGGAGCGTGTCATCAGGGCACTATAGATGTGCAGGGAGATACGGTGGCGGTGCTGGGCGCTGGCCTAGGTAAAATTTACCCAGCTAGGCATCAGGCCTTAGCCCAACGAATTGTTGATGGCGGCGGGTTATTGGTATCACCATGGCCGTTAATGGCTAAACCGTTGGCCTACCGGTTTCCTGCACGCAATGGCATCATTAGTAGTTTGAGTCTGGGGGTGTTAGTGGTTGAAGCGGCCCTAAGAAGTGGCTCGTTGATTACCGCCAAGGCGGCTATGGAGCAAGGCCGTGAAGTGTTTGCCATTCCATCTAGTATACATAACACCCAGGCCCAAGGCTGCCATCAACTCATTCGAGAGGGTGCCATTCTCGTCGATCAGCCACAGCAAATAATTACCGAATTGGCACTGCAGCTCAGGCCGTTATTAGAGCGGTATCAACCGCCAGACAATCAAACAGCCAAGGACGCTACCTGCGACGCAGGCCTGGCAGAAGAATTACAACTTTTGTTACGCCTTTTTAGCTATGACCCCGTGCCAGTTGATATACTTTGCACTCAGCTGGCGCAGCCCTATAATATTGTTGCAGCTCAACTCATCGAATTAGAGTTGCTGGGCCTTGTGCGTGTGACCGGCGCGGGTTATGAAAAAGTGTTTTAATTGATTACAGGATACTCATGCAGCCGAGCTATTGGCATTTACAGTGTGCCACTCAAAACTTAAAACTTGGCGGCGTGATTGCCTATCCCACAGAAGCCGTGTGGGGGTTTGGCTGTGATCCCTGGGACGACAAGGCCGTGGCTCGAATGCTTAATCTAAAACAACGGCCTATGCACAAAGGGCTGATATTAGTAGCGTCGCAGTTGTGCCAGTTGCAGCCACTCATTAAACACCTGTCAAATGCACAGATAGAGCAGTTGCGTCAGACCTGGCCCGGCCCGACTACATGGTTACTGCCAGATCCAGAGTCGTGGGTGCCGCCGTGGATCAAAGGCCAACATGAAAGTGTGGCGATACGGGTTTCTTCCCACCCAGTGGTACAGGCGTTGTGTGACGGCTTTGGCGGGCCCATTGTCTCCACCTCAGCTAATGTGGCGGGGCGTAATCCCGCCATGAGTCGATTGCATATCGAGCAACGGTTTGGTGGCGAGCTCGACTATGTATTGAATGGCCAATTAGGCCTAAACAAACAGCCAAGCCAAGTTAAAGATTTAGTGTCAGGCCGAATCATTCGTCCTGCGTAACCGTAATAGTTAAGGAATAGCCAGTGTCCAACGTCGACATCAATGCAGTTAAAACATACCTATTAGGCCTACAAGAAACTATTTGTGCCGCTCTGCAAGAGTTGGACGGCGGGGCTCAATTTATCGCCGATGAATGGCAGCGCGAAGCCGGGGGTGGTGGCATTAGCCGTGTGCTAGCAGGCGGTACGGTGATAGAAAAGGGCGGCGTCAATTTTTCTCATGTGATGGGCGATTCTATGCCAGCCTCTGCAACGGCCCATCGGCCAGAATTGGCAGGTCGTAGCTTTCAAGCAATGGGTGTGTCTTTGGTCATACATCCCCGCAACCCTTATACCCCCACTTCTCACGCCAATGTAAGGTTTTTTGTCGCCGAAAAAGACGGCGAAGACCCCGTATGGTGGTTTGGTGGTGGTTATGACCTTACGCCCTATTATGGCAACCAAGAAGACTGCCAGCATTGGCACGCCACGGCTAAAGCCGCATGTGACCCGTTTGGTGAAGCACTGTACCCGCGGCTTAAACACTGGTGTGATGAATACTTCTATCTGCCACATCGTGAAGAAGCACGAGGTGTGGGCGGGCTATTTTTTGATGACCTTAACGACCCCGATTTTGCAACCGCCTTTGCCATCATGCAAAGTGTGGGAGACAGCTATCTTAAGGCTTACGGCCCTATTATCGAGCGGCGCAAAGACACGCCTTATGGCGAACGCCAGCGCGACTTTCAATTACATAGGCGTGGGCGTTACGTAGAATTTAACTTGGTATATGACCGGGGCACTTTATTTGGTCTACAAACCGGAGGCCGTACCGAGTCCATTCTTATGTCATTGCCTAGCGAAGTACGTTGGAGTTACGACTACCAAATTGCCGAAGGCTCAGAAGAAGCTATTTTGGGGCGGGACTTTTTACCCGCTCAAGATTGGCTGCCCGCTCAAGACGGGTTGGAGTAAGCCATGGCCGTTGATACCGCTATCGATCAATACCGTGTGTTGGGTAACCCCATCCACCAAAGTAAGTCGCCTAATATTCACAGCGCGTTCGCTGAGGCCACAGGCCAGCACATCAATTACCAAGCACAGCTGGTGGCCGAAGATGCTTTTGAAGCCACAGTGAAGGCTTTTTTTGAGTCCGGCGGCAAAGGCCTTAATGTTACCGTGCCATTTAAGCAACGGGCCTTTGCTATGGCGCAAATCCTTAGTCCTGCTGCACAAAAGGCGGAAGCCGCCAACACCCTTTATGTGAACCCACAAGGCCAGTTAGTTGCGGACAATACCGACGGCATGGGTTTAGTGCGAGACATTTGCCACAACCTTGGTGGCGAGCTAAAGGCCCAACGAATCTTAGTATTGGGTGCTGGTGGCGCGGTGAGGGGGGTATTACAACCCATTCTGGCACAGCGGCCAGCGCAGGTAGTTATTGCCAACCGAACCCACAGTAAAGCCTTAGACCTTGCCGCTTCATTTACCGATTTAGGACTGATTGAAGCGGTACCCATGGCGCAACTTCAAGGCCCATTCGACTGGATCATTAACGGCACATCGGCCAGCCTAGCTGGCGACCTGCCGCCATTACCCGCGGGTTTGCTCACCAACACAAGCCGTTGTTACGACATGATGTACAGCGCCCAAACCACCGTATTTAATGCTTGGGCTCTTGGCCAAGGCGCAGCGGCAGCCGACGATGGCTTAGGTATGTTAGTAGAACAAGCGGCTCAGTCCTTTAACCTGTGGCGTAGCGTGTTGCCGCCTACGGCGGAGATTCTGCTGGCTTTGCGGAGCGAGTTGCGAAAGCAAATTTAGGGGCATAGACTAAACTTAAGGGACTTATGTTTGATGGGAGGCACGGAATGCCAACTGTTCTAAGGGAAGGCCCATATAGAATTTATTTTTATAGCCACGAGCCAGGTGAACCGGCACACGTACATGTGGACAGAGATAGCTCATCGGCAAAAATTTGGTTGCTGGGATCTAGGTTAGCTAATAACTATGGTTTTTCAGCAAGCGAATTAAAAAAGATTGGATCCATTGTACGTAAAAACCAACAAGAGTTGTGGGAGGCATGGAATGACTATTTTAGCGAACACCGCGGATGAGCGAGTAGAAGATGTTGATGTGTCTAATGATTTGTTAACGGTAAGACTAAAAGACGGACGGATCATTTCAGTACCCTTGCACTGGTACCCTAAACTGAGTTCGGCCACCAATGATGAAAAGGCGAATTGGCAAACCTGCGGAGCTGGGTATGGTATTCATTGGCCGGATATAGATGAAGACTTGAGTACCCAGGGGTTATTACGCGGTGCTCCCGCAGCACATATTTAAGGTTGTGCGGAATGCAAGGCAGATATTGGAGCCCTAGTTTATGAAAACCATCGGCCTTATTGGTGGCATGAGTTGGGAATCTACCAGCCTTTATTACAGTGAGATCAATCAAGGCGTTAAGCAAGCCGTAGGTGGATTGCACAGTGCAAAAATTTGCCTATATAGCGTTGATTTCCATGATATAGAACAGCTGCAGCACCAAGGAAAATGGGCAGAGACCGCCGCTATATTAGCCAAGGCCGCCCAAGCAGTGGAGGCAGGTGGGGCCGACCTGTTTTTGATTTGCACTAATACCATGCACAAGGTGGCGGCAGAGGTGCAGGCAGCGGTTAACATTCCTATGGTACATATTGCCGATGCTACAGCTAAGCGTTTGTTAGCAGGTGGCATTACCAAGGTGGGGTTGCTGGGCACGGCATTTACCATGCAGCAAGAGTTTTACAAAGGTCGGTTGACCCAAGAGTTTGGTATAGAAGTGCTGGTGCCCAATGCAGAACAGCAAACCATGGTGCACGAAGTGATTTATCAAGAGCTGTGCCTTGGTCAGATTAATCAAGACTCCAAACAAAAGTACCTAGCGGTTATTCAGGATCTATTTAATCAAGGCGCACAGGCTGTGATATTAGGGTGTACAGAAATTACCTTACTGGTAGAGCAAGAAGACACTCAAGTGCCGCTTTATGACACCACCGCCATTCACGCTCAAAGCGCAGTGGCGGTAGCATTAGACAACACTTAAGAGGTACTTAGCCAAGTTCGGCGTTGTGATACACGTTTTGCACGTCATCAAGGTCGGTCAGCATGTCTAAAAAGGTTTCAAACATTACTGCGTCGTCACCGGTGACAGGGCTGGTGTTTTGCGGGATGAATTGAATTTCATCCACTTCAAACTCAAATTCACCTTTGTCGTTACCTAAGGCTTCAATCAGGGCTTGTTTAGTATTGCCGTACTCGGTATTGGGTGCGAAGACCGTAACCATACCATCTTCACATTCAACGTCGGTCACATCCACGTCGGCTTCCATCAGTGCTTCTAGTACGGCATCTTCGTCATCACCGGCAAATACAAAAATAGCACTGTGATCAAACATGTGGGCTACACTGCCGGAGGTGCCAATTTTGCTCTTGGTCTTAGTGAAGCACTGACGTACGTCACCAAACGTACGGTTGGGGTTGTCGGTAAGGCAATCTACAATCACCATAGAGCTGCCTGGGCCATAACCTTCATAACGCGCAGTTGAGTAGTCTTCTCCACCACCACCTTTGGCTTTATCTAATGCCTTTTCGATGACGTGGCTTGGCACCTGATCTTTTTTGGCCTTATCTATTAGCGAGCGAAGTGACAAGTTACCATCGGGTTCAACACCACCGGCCTTTGCACAAACGTAAATTTCACGGCCGTATTTGCTATACACCTTAGCTTTAGCGTCGGATGTTTTGGCGATGTCTAACTTTTTGTTTTGGTAGGCTCTGCCCATAGTATGTGTCCGGTGGAAAATGTCTAATCAATTTTACCTGTATATTTGATCAGGTGAAAGCTACAGTTGTAAACTTCCGTGATAAGTCTAAGGTGGGCTAAGAATAAATTAGGAATTAACGCAATGAATATCCGCGAAGCCGTTGCAGAAGACTTTGATGCCATTTGGCCTATTTTCCACACCATCGTTGCCGCAGGCGAGACCTATGCTTACGCGACAGACATCACTAAACTACAAGCCCAAAATATATGGCTTGAAGCGCCGCGTAAAACCTATGCGTGTGAAGAAGCCGGGGTAATACTCGGCACGTATTTTATTAAAACCAATCAGCAAGGCCCCGGCCGGCATGTATGTAATTGCGGGTACATGGTTGCCCCAACGGCAAGGGGCCGCGGACTCGCCACTACCATGTGCCAACATTCCCAACAAATGGCAGTGCAACTTGGCTACCACGCCATGCAGTTTAACTTTGTCGCAGAGACCAACGAAGGTGCGTTGCATCTATGGCATAAATTAGGGTTTGAGACTGTAGGCAGATTACCTAAAGCGTTCAAACACCCCAGTAACGGCTACGTTGATGCGTTGGTTATGTACAAGTGGTTGGCGGGAGAGGGTAATGAGTAAGTTTTGTCAAAGCTGTGGTTTTCCTATGCACAAAGATAAGCGAGGTGGCGGGTCTAATGCGGATAGTTCGGTGAGTAGCCTATATTGCTCCATGTGTTATGTTGATGGCTCGTTTTTTAGCCCAGCCGAAATTGATACGGCAGCTAAGTTTCAAACCTATTGCATACAAGAAATGAAGAAAGATGGCATTAATGGCCTCTTCGCATGGATCGTTACGCGCGGCATACCCAAGCTTGAGCGATGGCGCTGAAATCTATTTATATAACTGAGTACAACGGATGTTGCTTCCCACTTCGAATAAACCCATTTTAACACTCAGCCTTTTATGGTTGATTGGTTGGACACTAAGAGTGCCTGTGCTTGCTGTTCCACCAATAGCAACCCAGATTGCCGACGCCTTAACAACCTTGCCCATAGTAGCGAGGCGAGGCTATTCATTTTAGTTCAACTATACTTAGGTGATAAGGCTCAGTAAGTACTAATTGTAAAAGGACGATATGATGAATTTTATGGAAAAAATCACCCCAGCAAATATTGCAAAAATCCTCTTCGGCGTGTTACTGCTGCTCGCCGTATTAAACTCATATTTTATCGTTATCGAGGGTCACGTCGGTGTCGTAAAGCGCTTCGGTGAAGCAAAAAGCCAAGAAAATCCAGGGCTGCATTTTAAAATACCCTTTATCGAAACCGTAGAGTTGATTGAGGTTCGAACACGAAAAAATGCGGAAAAGATGGCGTCGAGCACCAAAGAACAAATGCCAGTGACGGTAGAAGTTTCAGTCAACTGGGCCGTCAATAAAGAAGCAGCGCTAGAGTTGTTTAAACGCTACGGTGGATTATCCCAATTTGAACAAAGAATCTTAGACCCGCGCTTCCGTTCTGCAACTAAGGACACTATTCCACAGTTCGAGGCCGAGCAGTTAATACAGGACCGAGCCTCGGCCATTCAGGGTATTGAGCGTAGGTTGGCCGAAGAAATGGAAGGTTTTCCTGTTGTGGTAGATAATATTCAAATTGAGAATATCGTGTTGCCAAAAAAATATATCAATTCAATCGAAATCAAACAAACAGAAAAAAACCTAGCGGCAGCCGAAGAACATAAGTTAGAACGCCAACGCCTAGAAGCGCTAAGGGCGGTAAACACTGCCGATGCTAAAGCCAAGGGAATCCTAAAAATTGCCGAGGCAGAAGCACAATCTATTTTGTTGAAAGGTATGGCCGAGGCCCAAGCGATTGAAGCCAAGGGTAAAGCGCTAAAAGACAATCCCCTCATTGTGAAGTTAACTGAAGCCCAAGCATGGGACGGAAGGCTGCCCACTACCATGATGGGTGATGGAGTGATGCCCATTATGGATATCCGCCCAACCAACAATAAATGATTGGTTAGTTACCAAACACATAGGGGCCTTAGTATGAACAAAAAACCCATCAATTACGCAACCGCGGGGATTAGTTTTGGTGCAGCGTTGGCCATTACCATCTCATGGTCTGTGAATAAGTCCATTTTGTGGGCTATCATCCACGGCCTTTTTTCTTGGGTTTATGTGGTCTACTACGCCATTACTTAGTCATTAGGGGCGATTGATGCAGCTCACCAACCTACCACAAGGCCTCCCCGTGCCAGCACGCTAAACCTCAAAGATAGCTTGAGTCTGCCCGCCTTTGAAGTGACAAACATGGAATTGTATAAACGTATAACCCTTATCCTAGACTGGCCGGTTTGCCAAAAAACGGCAATTTGATACCTAAAATCAGCCCATTGCCGAGCAATACAAGCGCTAAACCACTCACGCTACTTAGGCTCCACACGTAGCCTTCAAACACAGTAGATATAGCGAGTGCGACTACCGGGAACATCACCGTAGCATAGGCCGCTTTGTTGGCGCCGATGCGGCCCACCAAAGAAAGGTAGGCGGTAAAGCCTGCAACCGTGCCTATCACTGATAAATACAATAAGCTGCCCAAGTACTGGGGTCGAGCATCCCACGCGAGGGGGGTGCCGGTAATAACGAGTAAGGCGGCCAAAAACAAGGTGCCGTAAATCATGGCGTAGGCATTGCTGGTAAAGGGTTTTAGGCCCTTTTTATTGTGCCTGACGGAAATCATGTTACCCAAGGAAAACAAAAAAGTGCCTAAAAAGGCAAGGCCAATGCTAGCAACATCCACACCTTTGTCCGAATCTGACCGTAGCTCCGGCCAGAACATTAAGCTCAAGCCAATGATACCTAGAACCCCTGCGCCAAATACGGCGCGGGTTGGTTTTTCTTGCCAAAAAATACGATTATTTACTGCGTTAAATAAGGTGGCGGAAGAAAATATCACCGATAATAAACCACTAGAAATCGACAGCCCCGCACTATAAAAGCAAACAAAGTTCATAGAAAACAAACACATGCCCTGCAGTACCATAAAGCCGTGGTCAGCTTTGCTGGTAGTTTGTAAGCGGCGGCTTATAAGCACCAAGGGCAGCATAATAGCCGCCGCAATGGCAAATCGATAAAACACCGAAGTGAGCACCGCCACTTGGCCCAATTGCCAATGGATAGCAATCCAAGTGGTGCCCCAAATGAGCACGGTGGATAAATATAAAAATTGCGTCACGCCGGTTCCTTATGGCTTGCCTAGCTTAATCTTTGAGGTCTGTAATAGGCGTAGCAAAACTTTGTGCCATATCCCATGGAAAACGAATCCAAGTGTCTTGGCTGACTTCGGTAATGTAGAGATCTACAGTGGGTTTGCCGGCTGGCTTGGCGTACACGGTAGCAAAGGTGGCTTTAGGGACCATGGTACGTACCGCAGCGGCGGTTTTGCCCGTATCGACTAGGTCATCGATGAGCAAAAAACCTTCGCCGTCGCCGTCAAAACCTTTAAGCAACTTTAGTTGGCCTTGTTTACTGGCTTCTACGCCTTCTTCAAGTTGGCCGTAGCTAGAGATACAAATGGTGTCGATTAAACGAATGTCTAGCTCACGAGCAATAATGGCGGCGGGTACTAGGCCGCCACGAGTAATGGCAATGATGCCTTTCCAAGGACCTTGTTCGAGCAAGCGCCACGCCAGTGCGCGAGCGTTACGGTGTAGTTCTTCCCAAGAGATCGGGTAGTCTTTGTTGTAGGGGTTGCTCATGTTAAGTCCTGTGCTAAATACTGGTTTTTAAGATTGACGTAGTTGTCGGCCATATACGTGAGGCTAGATAGCTCGGCTTCGGTGAGTGGGCGCTTTTGCCTTGCTGGGCTGCCGGCGTACAAAAAACCGCTTACCAAACGTTTGCCCGGCGTCACTAGGCTGTTAGCGGCAATCATCACATCGTCTTCGATGACCACGTCATCCATAATGGTACTGCCCATGCCAACCAATACCCGGTTGCCAATGATACAACCATGTAAAATGGTGCGATGGCCTACGGTCACTTGATCACCAATGATGAGAGGGTAGCCCGCTGGGTTGCTGGTGTTTTTGTGGCTGACATGGAGAATGGAGCCGTCTTGAATGCTGGTAGAGTGGCCAATACGGATATGATTCACATCACCACGCACCACGCTGTAGGGCCAGACTGAAGAATCTGCGCCAATGTGCACATCACCGATGATGATGCATTGCTCATCAATAAAGGCATTGGCGTGAACTTGAGGTTGTACGTGTTTTAATGGGCGAAGAGCCATTGTTATTCCTAATTATTGCCAAACGAGGGCTTATTTTTAGCCAAGGCATTGGGTAATGCTAAAAGAGTCACTATTATAACCTCACTAACATACAAAACAATCGATGGAACACCATGGCTAGTCAATCTCTTGCACAGCAACTAAAGCTACCAGACTTTACCGCCTTAAATCCTGCTGGACTAGCCGCCAAGTTAGACCAAAAACTGGCACAAAACCTACAGGCCATCGAGCAGCTGGTGGGCCAGAAAGATACCTTAGACTACGCCAGCTTAGTGCCTGCTCTAGAAGTGTTAGATGATGACATTGGTAAGCTTTGGGGGCCGTTAAGCCACTTGCACGGCGTGAGTAATACGGCAGACGTAAGAGCGGCATTCGATGAATGTTTGCCTAAGCTCACCGCGTACGCCACCCAGTTGGGGCAAAATAAAGGTCTGTATCTGGCCTTTGTGGCGCTGGCCGAAAGCCAGAAATTTAATCAGCTTAGCCAATCGCAACAGCAGTTTGTGGGGCTACAAATTAGAGACTTTAAGCTTGCGGGTGTGGCTCTGAATCCACAACAAAAAGTTGAATATGGGCAGCTAAAACAACAGATGGCGGAGCTGTCCACACAGTTTTCAAATCATTTGATGGATGCGACAGAGGCGTGGTCAAAGCATTTTAAAGATAGTGAGGGCTTACTTGGCTTGCCAGAATCGGCTTTGCAGCAGGCCCAAGAGGCGGCCAAAGCGAAACATAAATCGGGCTATTTGCTAAAGCTAGATTTTGCCTGTTATCACGCAGTAATGACCTTTGCCGAGCAGCGTGAATTGCGCCAAGAAATGTATCAAGCCTTTAATACTCGAGCGTCGGACCAAGGCCCGCAAGGTGGACAGTTTGATAACAGCCAGATTATGACCGACCTTGTGAGCTTGCGCCACAAAGTGGCTCAACTGGTGGGTTTTGACAATTATGCAGAATACTCAGTCGCTACCAAAATGGCCGACTCAGCACCCGCTGTAGAACGCTTTTTGATGGACCTAGCTCGCGGATGCAAACCTCAAGCCCAAGCCGATATGCAGCAGTTACAGGCTTACGCGTCAGGGCAGCAAGGCCCTAACCCTTTAGCGGCATGGGATGTGGCCTATTACAGTGAAAAGTTACGTCAAAGCCGGTATGACTTGTCGCAAGAAGAGTTAAAACCTTATTTTGCGCTACCCCAGGTGCAAGCCGGGCTATTTGCCGTAGTTAATCGAATTTATGGCATTGAAGTCACGCCTTGCACCGGCGTAAGCACCTGGCACGAGGATGTAGGTTTTTATCAGGTCGCCTATAAGGGCAAGGCCATAGGCTATTTTTATTTTGATTTGTATGCGCGAGATCAAAAGCGCGGTGGTGCTTGGATGGACGAGTGCCGCAATCGCCAATATCAAGCCAATGGCGAACTGCAGCTGCCGGTGGCGTATTTAGTATGTAACTTTGCTGCGCCGGTGGGTGATCAACCGGCGCTATTAACGCACAACGAAGTGACCACCTTATTTCATGAGTTTGGCCATGGCTTACACCACATGATGACCAATATCGATGTGGCGGGTGTTGCCGGTATCAATGGCGTCGCATGGGATGCTGTTGAGCTGCCGAGCCAATTGTTGGAGAACTGGTGTTGGCAAGAAGAGTCATTGCGTATGTTCGCAAAACATCATCAAACTCAAGAACCGCTGCCAGAAGCGTTGCTACAAAAAATGCTAGCGGCAAAGAACTTTCAAGCCGGCATGTTTTTAGTCCGGCAGTTGGAATTTTCGCTGTTTGATTTACGTTTACATATGAATTACCAACCCGACCAACCACAATCGGTGCAAGCGGTGCTGGATGCTGTGCGCCAAGAAGTAGCGGTGATACAAGCGCCGTCATGGAATCGCTTTCAGCATGGTTTTGCACACATATTTGCAGGCGGCTATTCGGCGGGTTATTACAGTTACTTATGGGCCGAAGTATTAGCCTCAGACGTGTTTAGCCGGTTTGAACAAGACGGCATCTTTAACCCCGAAACCGGCGCTGCCTTGTGGCGTGATATTACCGGCCAAGGGGGCAGTCGCGACGCCATGGATTTATTTGTGCAGTTTATGGGCCGTACGCCCACAGTGGATGCGTTGATGCGTCATAAAGGTTTAACTGGAGCGAGTAGGTTATGAAAGTCAGGTTTATAGCAGGTATTGTGTGCCCTAAGTGTGGCGCCCAAGACAGTGTCCGTATTCACATTGCAGAAGCAGGAGAGGTGGACGAACAGTTGCGGGATTGTGTGACTTGTGGCCACGAAGAGCACCTAGGTCAAGGCGCAGCAGCGAGGCAAGAAGTACCCACACGGGTTAATCAAAGCACTAAGGCCAATGCGGTACAAGAGGTGGAAGCCCAGCCGTTAAAATTGCAATAGTTGGCCTCGGAGTTAGGCGACAAACCAAGCCTGTTTGTAGCTCAACCATACATAACCCGCCAAAGCGACTAAGGCCCGAACAGCACAAAAACCTAAAAAGGCCCACCACAAACCGTCATTGCCCCAAGGTAACAGCAGATACCAAAGGGGCAATAGGGCCACTAAGCTAGCTAACACCGAATAAAACATAGCTTTGGCCTGTGTAGCACCTACAAAAATGCCATCAAACAAATAGCTCCACACGCTCACTAGTGGCACCCAGGTGACCCAGATGGCATGTTCGCGAGCGATTTGGCGCACGCTTTCAATGTTAGTTAGGCCGTCGATAAAATAGCCGCTAAGTAACCAAAACCCCATAGTCGCCAGCAAGGCGACCAACAAAGAGTACACGGCAGCGCCGTTACATAGCTGATAAAAACGCTGTTTTTGCCGAGCGCCAATGGCTTCGCCCGAGGCCGCCTCAACCGCAAAGGCAAAGCCATCTAGTGCATATGCCAGTAGAGCCACATACTGTAGTAATAAGGTGTTAGCGGCCAATACGTCATCACCCATGCGGGCGCTCTGAGAGGTGATGAAGGCAAAGGCAAATAACAGCATTAAGGTGCGTACAAACAGGTAGCTGTTAAGCTTTGCCAACTTTTTAGCCAGTGTGGCAAAGGCCTCAATATTAAAGCTAAAACGCTGGTCAAGTTGTTTAAGGTGGCGCCAAACCAATACTAAAGCCAGCACCAAGCCACAATAGTCGGCTAATAAACTGCCCAAGGCAACACCGGCACTGGTCATGTCATACACCATCACAAACACTAAGTTAAAGGCGATATTGCTCAGGTTAGTTACGACTAACAATATGAGTGGGCTGCGGCTGTCTTGGCGGCCTAACAACCAGCCTAAACAGACATAGGTGATGAGTACCGCTGGTGCGCTGTATATGCGGATGGATAGATATTCATTAGCTAAGGCCGACACGGCAGCGCTGGCCCCCATGAGCTGTACGCCCAGGGGAATGAGCCAGCTTTGTAATACCACAATACAGCAACCAATGAGCAGGGCCAGCAGGCTTGACATGATGAACAGCCGCATTAACGCTTGGGTATCACCGGCCCCTTGAGCTTGGCTCGTGAGGCCTACCGTGCCCATGCGCAAAAAACCAAAGGCCCAGTAAATGAATGACAGCAAAGTGGCTCCCAAGGCCACCGCACCTAAATACTGTGGCGCGTCTAAGTGCCCCATAATAGCGGCATCAACGAGGCCCAATAAGGGCACGCTGATGTTCGACAAGATCAAAGGCCAGGCTAAGTACCACAGCTGGCGCATGTGCTGGCTGCGCGGTTGGTAAGGCGCCCACTTAGCCATCAATTGCGTCACCAATGAGTTTGCCTAATGGATCGAGGTAGGCTAAATAACACAAAAAATAATGCACTAGCTATAATCACCACCGAAGGTCCCGCTGGCGTATCGTAGAACCACGACAAAGCTAAGCCTCCACTCACCGCGATCATGCCCAATAAACTCGCTAACAAAGCCATTTGTTCCGGCGAAGACGATAACCGCCGGGCCGCTGCGGCAGGAATGATGAGTAACGAGGTGATGAGTAACACACCCACCACTTTCATCGCCACGGCGATGACGATGGCGACCAATAACATTAACAAGGTACGCATCCAGGCAACGTTTATGCCTTCGACTTGGGCCAGTTCTTCGTTGACGGTAATGGCTAACAAGGGCCGCCAAATCGGCACCAAAATAATTAACACCAGTAGACAAGCTGCAGCAATCCAAATTAAGTCTTGCTGATTAATGGCCAGCAGATCACCAAACAAAAAGCCCATCAAATCAAGGTTTTGGTGGTCGAATAGACTCAGGCTAACAAGGCCTAGGGACAGGCTGGCGTGGGACAGAATGCCCAGTAAGGTGTCGGTGGCAATAATGCGACGGTGCATCAATGTGCTCAGTAATATGGCCAACAATAAGCACACTAATACCACAGCAAGGCTCAGGTTGATCTGCAACAACAGCCCCAAGGCAACGCCCAACAATGCGGCATGGGCCAAGGTGTCACCAAAGTACGCCATACGACGCCACACCATAAATGAGCCCAATGGCCCGGCTATTGCGGCGATCATCAAACCACCCAACCATGCCCATAATAAAAAACTAGCCATGATCACAGCCCTCGTGGTGTTGCCCGGCAATGATATCGCCATGACTGGTGTGGTGATGGTTATGTTGGTGGTTATACAGGGCCAAGCTGCCAGCGCCTTGTGCTCCAAATAGGTCGGTAAAGGCAGGGTCTTGGCTCACTTGTTCAGGATGCCCAGAACAACAAATGTGCTGGTTTAAACAAATGACCTGATCAGTCGCCGCCATGACTAAATGCAGGTCGTGAGAAACCATCAAAATGCCACAGCCTAGGAGATCACGAACCTGTTTTATGAGGTCATACAATGCCACTTGCCCGGTGACATCCACCCCTTGCACTGGTTCATCCAATACCAGTAAGTGAGGTTTGCGTAGCAGCGCGCGTAATAACAATATACGCTGAGTTTCGCCGCCCGAAAGCTGTTGCATGGGCTGGTTAAGCAGCTTTTCTGCGCGGCACTGCAGTACCAATTGTTGCCATAAGTCGGCGTCTAGTTGGTGCTGTTTATGGCGACCTAAGTCTAAAAACCGCTGCACTGTCAGCGGTAGGGTGTCCTCCAGTTTTAATTTTTGCGGCATATAACCAATGCGCAGGCCGGCCATGGTGGTAATCTGGCCAGCATCGGTTTTCATGAGTTTCAACAGGCTACGAACCAAGGTTGATTTGCCTGCACCATTAGGTCCAATGACGGTGGTGATTTGGCCTGCCTGTAGGTTAAGGTGAATGTCTTTAATAAGCCATCGGTCGCCGCGTTTAACACCCAGACCTTGGGCAGATAACAGTAAATCGCTCATACAAAGGCCTCGTTGGTGGCATTTTTGCTGGCACACTGCTCACAAGTGCCGGCCACTTCTATGGTGTGTTCTTGTATTGTAAAGCCATGTTTATCGGCACTCAATTTTAACGCTAAGTTAAGGTATTGGCTGTCTAGCTCTTGTGCTTGGTGGCAATCTTGGCACAACAAAAAGTGGCCTTGGTGAGGTTTTTCTGGGCTGCAGCAACCCACGTAGGCATTAATGCTTGCCAGTTTGTGTAATAGGCCTTGAGTGCCCAAAAATTCAAGTGCGCGGTACACCGTAGGCGGCGCCGAGTTAAACCCCTCGGCGGCTAAGCTGGCCAGTAAGTCATAGGCTCCTAGGGGTTGATGGCTTTGCCAAACTAACTCCAATACCCGTTGCCGTACAGGCGTTAGGCGTACACCACGGCTTTTGCACAAGCTTTGAGCTTGGCTAATGGCGCTGGAGATACAACGGGTGTGGTCGTGGGGGCCAAAGGCGGTAGCCTGCATAGCGGTGTGTTTCTCAGTTGACGATTGTTATAATATAACATAACATTGCCAGCAAATTCTAATCTTGCGTGAAAATACCCACTACTATGTCTTTTGTTACTCGTTCTTTGTCATTAGCCGGCACGGTTTTCATCTTTTTGTTCGCAAACACCACCGCATCGGCTGCGCCCAATGTCTTACCCAGTACACAAGCGTTGGCTCTAGTGGTTGCAGAAGTTTCAGGAACGTTAGCTCAGCCGCTATTGCCGGCCAATGTCTCACCCCATGACTTTAGCCTTAAACCAAGTCACATTCGTCGCCTTCACAGTGCCGAGCTTGTAGTTTGGCTTGGGCCTGAGCTTGAACCCTACTTAGCGAAGGCCATGGCGCGTATACCGGCCCATCAGCAACTCATCATTAGTAATGGCGACTCAGGCTCAAGTGCAGAGGCCAATTACGGAAAACATCCATGGACTAGCCCTGCGTATTTGTTACAAGGCATAAACCAACTTAGCCAACGTTTGGGTACAAAGCGGGACAATTCGACGTGGCTAGAGACTATGGGCCAGTTGCAGCTTGAGCTTGCTCGGCATGCACAGCAACTGAATTACAAGGATCAAGGTTACCTTATTTATCATGATGGATTAGATGGGTTTGAGGCCTATTTTGGTTTAGCCCACCTGGCTAGTTTTACCGGTGCCGATGACCAGGCCCCGGGGGCCAAACGATTAGCCAGTATTGCTCAACTGGCGCAAGAAGGTAAGACGGCCTGTATTTTGGTAGACCATGAGGTTAAGCATAAGCTTGTTGATGCCGTGTTAGGGCCAGAGGTTAAGCGCATCGAAATTGATATTTTGGCGGTCAACAGCCGCAGCCTGACCGAATACATCACTGCGCTACAGCAGGCCTTATTGAGTTGTGGTCGCTAACTCTAAAAGGCGTAGGCGGCACTGTGGCTTAAGGCAGCTGCTGAAACTGCCGCATGCGGTGGCTTAAAATATCGCGGAACACGTCTGGGTCTTTAAGTACCGTCACGCCTTCTTCGCGTTGGTGTGTATCTAAACCGTGGAAAGTCTCTAAGCGAGATAACCAAAAACGCATAGCCGCCGCCACTAACATGGCATTCCAGTACTGTCGTTCAGCATCGTTAAAGGGCCGTACTTGCGCATAGGCTGATAAAAATGCGTCATATAGCGCAGGTTCAATGCTACCGTCTGGCGCAATACACCAATCGTTGACGGTTACAGCGACATCAAACAACAAATAATCATTGCTGGCGTTGTAAAGGTCGATGGTGGCGCTGAGTTGGCCGTGGTTAAAGAGGGCGTTGTCGTGAAACAAGTCACCGTGTACTACGCCCATGGGTAGGTCTGGGGCCTGTGCTTGCATAGCATCATATTGGCCAATGGCCATCATTAACATGGTGGCATCTTCTTCATCTATGCAGCTGGCAGCTCGGGGGCCTAATTGGTTCCACCATGAAGCGCCACGATGGCTGTGGCGGTCGGTGGTAAAGCTTTGGCCTGCCACATGTAAGCGGGCTAATTCGGCACCCATGATGACGCACTCGGCCACGCCAATTTCACTACGAGCCAAATGATCGCCAGCAAAGCGCGGGAACAGCAGTGCCGGTTTGCCCGCTAACCATGTGAGCGCAGTGCCTTGGGTGTCTCGCAAGGGGGCGGGTACGGTGACATTGTGAGAAACAAAGTGTTCGGTTAGGTCTACAAAGTAGGGGATCTCGTCATAGCCTAAGTCTTCAAACAAGGTGAGTACAAAATCCTGTTCTGGCTGGCCCGCAATATGTGTGGTGACAAAGTAATTGGTGTTTTCGATGCCTCCACTAATGCCCTTGAAATCCACCAATTCGCCAACAGCAAAAGGGGCTATGTAAGCGCTAATTTGAGCGCTGGTGAGATGGGTGTATACGGCCATAAGATTGCTACTGTGTAATGCTTAATTAGGTCACTAAATCGGTTGCAAATAGTACGCTGTGACCGGCTTCAATTCAAGTTTCGGAGCATGCATTATGCTATTCTTTGGGGCTGAGTATTAATTTTTTGTCTGAGACACCTCCATGACCGCAAAAGCTTCCACCCCCGTTGTACTGGTAGACGGTTCATCCTACTTGTTTAGGGCCTACCATGCGTTGCCGCCACTAAATAACAGTAAAGGCATGCCGACAGGGGCTATCAAGGGCGTGGTCAACATGATGCGTAGCTTGGCAAGGGACTATGCTAACGCCAATATCGTGGTGGTGTTTGATGCCAAAGGGCCAACCTTCCGAAACCAAATGTACGCCGAGTACAAGGCACACCGCCCGCCCATGCCCGATGACATGCGTCCACAAATTGAGCCCATACATCAGATCATTAAAGCCATGGGTTTACCTTTGTTAATGATTTCCGGGGTTGAAGCAGACGACGTGATTGGCACTTTAGCGGCGCAAGCGACCGAGCAAGGTATTGATACGCTAATTTCCACCGGCGATAAAGACATGGCGCAGTTGGTTAGCCCCCATGTGGGTTTGGTGAATACCATGACCAATACCTACCTTAATGAAGCCGGTGTGGTAGAGAAGTTTGGTGTAAGGCCAGATCAAATCATTGATTATCTAGCCATTGTGGGCGACAAAGCCGATAACATCCCGGGTGTGCCCGGTGCAGGGCCAAAAACGGCGGTAAAGTGGCTGGCTGCCTACGACAACTTAGAAACCTTAATGGCTAACGCCGATGACATTGGTGGCAAAATAGGCGAAAAATTACGTAACGCGTTAGCGTTTTTGCCTTTGTCGCAAGCCTTAACAACCATCAAGTTAGATGTGGAGTTAGAGCAACGGCTAGATCAAATTGAACCTAAGCCAGTGGATCAGGCTGCGTTATTGGCTTTGTACGAAGACCTTGAGTTTAGATCGTGGGCCAACGTTCTTATCCAAGCCGGCGTCACTGCCAATAGCCAGCCAGTGGTGGCATTGCCGGGTTCTACAGGGCGCTCTTCTTCGGCTCCGGAGTCTGAGGCGGCGCCTTCAAAAGCAGCGCCAATACCTGCGCAAGTGGCGGCCACTCAATACACCACTGTTGCAACTTTGGCAGAGCTTGAACCTTGGTTAGAGGCGTGCCGCAAGGCGCCTATATTCGCTTTTGATACAGAAACTACCAGTTTAAACTACATGGAAGCACAGCTCGTTGGCGTGTCTTTTTGTATCGACGCCGGTGCTGCAGTTTATGTGCCTTGCGGACATGATTACGTGGGTGCGCCAGAGCAAATTAGTCGGCCAGACTTAATTGCAGTATTAAAGCCATTGCTGGAAGATCCTTCTCAAATCATTGCCGGACAAAACCTCAAGTACGACATGAACGTGCTGGCCAATTACGACATTCAGTGGGGCGCGCAGATCGTCGACAGTATGTTGCAATCTTATGTGCTCAACTCCACAGCCAGCCGCCATAATATGGACGCCTTGGCACAGCACTACCTTGATTACCAAACCGTAAAATATCAAGACATTGCAGGTAAAGGGGTAAAACAACTGACCTTTAACCAAATTGATTTGGAGCAGGCGGGACCATACGCCGCAGAAGACGCAGACATCACCCTGCGGCTGGCTCAGTATTTTGGCGCCTGCCTAGCGCAGGAAGAGAGTTTGTTATCGGTCTACGAGACCATTGAAAAACCGCTTATTGGTGTGTTATCCCGCATGGAGCGGATCGGCGCCTTGGTTGACGCCAAAATATTGGGCGAGCAAAGCCAAGCTATTGGGACGCGTTTAACCCAGTTGGAGCGCCAAGCTTACGATTTGGCAGGCGAAGTGTTTAACCTGGCCTCTACGCAGCAGTTAGGCGCTATATTGTATGAAAAGCTGGGTATTCCAGTGATTAAAAAAACACCAAAAGGCAAGCCATCAACCGCAGAGGCGGTATTACAGCAACTCGCGCAAGAGCATGAACTGCCTAAACTGCTGATTGAGTACCGCAGCCTGAGCAAGCTCAAATCGACCTATACCGACAAGCTTCCATTAGAAATCAATCCTGCCACCGGCCGTATTCATACGTCATATCATCAGGCTGTTGCGGCCACTGGGCGCTTATCGTCTAGTGATCCTAACTTACAAAACATCCCTATTCGTAGTGCAGAGGGCCGTCAGATAAGGCAGGCTTTTGTAGTGCCAAAGGGCAAAGTAATGGTAGCGGCGGATTACTCTCAAATTGAATTGCGGATTATGGCGCACCTATCTAAAGACGAAGGTTTGCTTAATGCCTTTGCTACGGGGCAGGATGTTCATAAGGCCACGGCCGCAGAAGTATTTGGTGTGACGCTAGAAGAAGTGACTATAGACCAGCGACGTAGTGCCAAGGCCATTAACTTTGGTTTGATCTACGGTATGTCGGCATTTGGTTTGGCTAAACAGCTAGGTATCAGCAGGGCTCAGAGCCAAGATTATATTGGCCGGTACTTTAGTCGTTATCCTGGGGTGCAGGAATACATGGAGCAAACCAAGGCGCAGGCTTCTGAGCAAGGTTTTGTCGAAACGATTTATGGCCGTCGTTTGTACTTGCCAGATATCAAAGCCCGTAACGCCATTGCTCGTCAAGCGTCGGAACGCACCGCCATTAATGCGCCCATGCAGGGCACAGCGGCAGACATTATTAAGCGCGCCATGATTGATGTGGACGCTTGGTTAAGTCAGAGCGGGTTGGATGCGCGCATGATTATGCAGGTGCACGATGAATTGATTTTTGAAGTCGATAAGGCTCAACTAGAAGACTTAATTGAAGGCGTAAAGCGCTGTATGGAAGGCGCGGCACAAATTGCGGTGCCGCTTATTGTCGATGTGGGCAGCGGCGATAATTGGGATCAGGCCCACTAAATTCAATTTATTTAACTATTTTTTAAATTAGTGGGAACTAAACTCCAAATGCGTCGTCATAGTAGGTAACTAGCCTAGCGTCATCAACATGATATAAAAAATAACAAAGACGCCCCACCCTGAACACCGTTCCCCTCGGTCTTCAGGGTTTTTTTATGTACAGGATGAGGACTTACTCGGATTCAGGTTCTGCGTCTGGTAAATCATCTCCGACTGGCTTTAACCAATGCACTAATTGGCGCTCAAGATCAGCAATGCCGTCGCCCTTGGAGGCAGAAAAGCTCTGCATGGTGATCAATCCTTGAGGATGCTCAGGTAGGCCTTTTATGACTTCTGTTTTGGCGTTCATAATGCCGTTTTTCTTGAGCTTGTCGGCTTTAGTCAACAACAAATGCAACGGTAAGTCCGAAGCAATACACCAATCGATGATCATACGATCAAACTCTTTTAGCGGATGACGAATATCCATCACCAACACCAAACCCGCCAAACTTTGCCGCACCTCTAGATATTGGTTAAGGTGTTTGCGCCAGTTGAGTTGCATAGCCATAGGTACTTTTGCGTAACCGTAGCCTGGCAAATCGACCAATCTACATTGTTCGAGGTTGAGGTTAAAAAAGTTAAGTAGTTGCGTACGCCCCGGCGTTTTACTGGTGCGGGCTAAGCGTGGATTGCGCGTCAGGGCGTTAATGGCGCTCGACTTACCGGCGTTGGAGCGCCCAGCAAAGGCGACTTCGGCGCCTAAATCGTCGGGGCATTCGCTCACTTTACTAGCGCTAGTGAAGAATTCTGCGGAGCGAAATTTTATGTGTTGTTCAGTCATGGCGTCTGTCATTTGTAGATTAGACTGCATTTTACCTGATTTTTGCGCAAATAAACCCTGTTAAAGGTCCGATCTGAGGGATACATCGGTGAAGTATCATTGAAGTCGTGCGACCTGCACCTTATAATGCCTGCATTGAAATTTTTACTTTTGAAAAAATACGGGAATATCCATGAAGAAACTAGTTGCATGTTTGATGATTGGCCTTGGCTGGATGAGCTTTGCCTATGCTGGTGGAGACGCCGATGCAGGACAAGGTAAGGCCGCAGTTTGTGGCGGTTGCCACGGCGCCGACGGCAATAGTTTGATCGCAAGCTTTCCTAAGCTGGCTGGCCAAGGAGAACTGTACCTGGTTAAACAAATGATGGATATTCGTGACGGTGCTCGAGAAGTGCCGCAAATGGCAGGTCTATTGACCTCATTGTCGGACCAAGATCTAGCGGACATTGCAGCATATTATGCTGCGCAAACGAGCAGCATCGGTGCTACTGACCCAGCCATGGTTGATTTGGGTCGCCAAATGTACCGTGCTGGCAACGCTGCCAAAGACGTTGCAGCATGTACTGCATGCCACTCACCTACAGGCGCTGGTAACCCACAAGCGGCTTTCCCTGCGTTGAGCGGCCAACATGCCGATTACATCATCGCCCAGTTAAAGGCGTTCCGTACAGAAACGCGGACTAACGACAAGGCCAAGATCATGCGCCAAGTTGCAGCCTTAATGAGTGATAAAGAGATTGCCGCAGTGGCAAGCTACATTCAAGGGTTGTCTAACTAGTAGCAACAAACATAAAAAAGGCGGCTAAGGCCGCCTTTTTTATGTGCCCTAGGTAAAGACACTGTAAATCCGCTCGCCTGTGGCGTGTTAAGCGTTATGATGAAGCTAACTAGCCGCAATCAATAAATAAAGGACATCAACATGTTGAAAAAAATCGCCGCCATTTTTGTTTTGGCTAGCCTGCCAGCGTTAGCGTTGGCCGCTGACTACCAAGCGGGTAAACACTTCTTAGTACTTGATGAGCCTATTAAGTCGTCCAATGCCGACGTTGTGGTTGTGAACGAGTTTTTTGGCTATACCTGCCCTCATTGCAACAGTTTTGAGCCATTGTTGCATCACTGGGCGCAAGAGCAGACCCAAGACGTAAACTTTATGGCCATCCCAGTGGTGTTTGGTCGTAGTTGGGAACCTTATGCAAAGGCCTATTTCATCGCTCTTAATCTGGGTATTTTAGATCAAACCCACCAAGCCATGTACAACGCGGTTCACGTTGACGAGCGCCGTATGACTAACCGCCAAGCGTTAGCTGTATTCTTTGCGGAGCACGGGGTTAGCAAGACGGATTTCGACCAAGCCTACGATTCCTTCGATTTACAAAACAAGATGCGTCAAGGCAAGCGTTTGGCGGCCCGCGCCAAGATTACCGGTGTGCCTTCGATGTTAGTGAATGGCAAATACATGGTCAATACCACTATGGCAGGAAGCAATGAAGGCATGTTGGCCGTAGTCGACTATTTAGTTGACCTAGAAAGCCAATAACAGCCTTAAGCATTTCAACTGAGACCACGACAAGTGTCTGGCGGCAGGGTAGAATGCTAGTCTAACTAGTGATTAACGAGTAGCTTCATGACTGACCAGGGCCCTAAACCAACCACGCACTTTGGGTTTAAACAAGTACCCACTGGCGACAAAGTCAGCCAAGTCGCAGGCGTATTCCATTCTGTGGCCGCTAAATATGATGTCATGAATGACCTCATGTCTATGGGTATTCATCGTCTCTGGAAGCGCCAAACTATCGAAATGAGTGGTGTTCGCACCGGTGATTCGGTGCTCGACCTTGCCGGTGGTACGGGCGACCTAACCATGCGCTTCAGCGATATTGTGGGCGTCGATGGCCACGTCATTTTAGCCGACATTAACGAGTCCATGATCAAAGTAGGGCGCGATCGATTAATCGATAAGGGCGTGGTGGGTAACGTTAGTTACGTCCAAGCTAACGCCGAAGCATTGCCTTTTCCTGATAACAGCTTTGACTGCATTACCATCGCCTTTGGTTTACGTAATGTGACCGATAAAGACAAAGCGCTGGCGTCTATGCGTCGCGTATTGAAGCCCGGTGGGCGGTTGTTGGTATTGGAATTTTCAAAAACTAAAAATCCAATGCTAACCAAAGTATACGACACCTATTCCTTCAACATTTTGCCGAAAATTGGCAAGCTCATTGCCGACGATGAAGACAGTTACCGTTATTTGGCCGAATCTATTCGCATGCATCCAGACCAAGCTACACTCAAGGGTATGATGGAAACCGCAGGCTTAGTTAATTGCCGCTTCCATAATATGACCGGTGGTATCGTGGCATTGCATTATGGCGTTAAGCCGTAGCACGGGAACTAATACATCTCCATGAAAGCAATTGTTCGCGGTTTTTCTATTGTTCGAGTCATGATCCGTTATCGGTTAGACGTCCCTTTATTGGGGTATGCCTTGCCTTTGCCGGTAAGGCTGCTGTTTTGGTGTATGCCGTGGCGCCTATTAATCCCCATACGGGGCACGGTTGCACAGCGTATCCGTTTGGCTCTGATCGATCTTGGGCCCGTGTTCGTCAAATTTGGCCAGTTGCTGTCTACTCGACGCGATATGCTCGATGACGAGTTGGCAGAACAATTAGCCACCTTGCTAGACAAGGTGCCGGCGTTTGATGGCCAGCTTTCAAAACAATTGATTGAGCAAGCTTTAAAACAGAAAGTAGAAGAGGCCTTTGCAGAGTTTGATGAGCAGCCTTTGGCCTCCGCTTCTGTTGCGCAAGTACACAGTGCGCGCTTAAGTAGTGGCGAGTCGGTGGTGGTTAAAGTCATCCGTCCGGGTATCGAACGGATTATTGTGCGCGACTTACGGCTTATGCGATTGGTGGCAAAGTTGATCAATGTTGGGGTGCCAAATTTACGCCGCCTACGCTTGCAAGGTGTCATTGATGAGTATGAAAAAACCATTTTTGATGAACTCGACTTGCAGCGAGAAGCTGGTAATGCGAGTCAGCTAAAACGCAACTTCGATAACTCTCATTTGTTATATATACCCAAGATCCATTGGCACTTAAGTAACCGTAAAGTGTTGGTTCAAGAGCGTATACATGGGCTGCGAGTCAACGATATCGAAGCCATCGATGAGGCGGGCATCAACCGTGAAGAGTTGGCTAAGCGCGGGGTGGAAATCTTCTTCACTCAGGTTTTCCGCGATAGTTTTTTTCATGCTGATATGCACCCTGGCAATATTTTTGTCAATCCCGAGTTGCCCAATGATCCTCAATACATGGCAGTCGACTTTGGTATCGTGGGTAGCCTTACTGCTGAAGATCAGGCCTATTTAGCACGTATATTGCTGGCTTTTTTCAATCGCGACTACCGCCAAATTGCCCAGCTACATGTGGATTGTGGATGGCTGCCGGCGGACACTAAAGTTCATGAATTCGAAGGTGCAATTCGCGGCGTGAGCGAGCCTATATTTGCCCGACCTTTGGCAGAGATATCCTTCGCCGAGGTATTGTTGGGGTTATTTCATACGGCGCGCCGGTTTAACATGCAGGTACAGCCACAATTGGTATTGTTGCAAAAAACCATGTTGAATATAGAAGGCCTAGGGCGTCAGTTGTATCCACAGTTAGACTTGTGGCAAACTGCGCAACCGATACTAGAAGCCTGGTTTAAGCGGCAAGTCAGCCCTAAGCAAGTGTATAAGCAACTCAAACAGGAGTGGCCAGATTTGGCCCAACAGTTACCTCACTTGCCGGGTTTGGTGCATGATGCATTACAACAAACAGCGCGCCCCAGAATAGCCGATAACGCGCCTAGCACGCAGCAGCCTGCGCCAGCTAAATCGTGGAGCGGTTTGATTGGCCTTGGTCTATTGGTGAGTTCGGTGTGTATGCACCTCATGAGCCAAGTCGATCAGCTGTGGGTGTCTCCAGCCAGCGTAATGTTAGGCATAGTGGGCGCTTTAATCTTGTGGCATCGAGGGAACCGATAATGGCGAACGTCAGTTGGCTAGATCAAATTAAGTGGGATGATAAAGGGTTAGTGCCCGCCATCGCCCAAGACCACCAAAGTGGCCAAATACTCATGATGGCGTGGATGAATCGAGAGTCCTTATTGCTGACGCAGCAAGAGCAACGCGCAGTTTATTGGTCCCGCTCGCGGGGCCGATTGTGGCGTAAAGGTGAAGAATCTGGTCACGTACAAAAATTGCACGATTTACGTTTAGACTGTGATGCTGATGTAGTGCTATTGTCGGTAGAACAAATTGGCGGAATTGCTTGCCATACGGGCAGGCCCCATTGTTTTTTCAAGCATTTTCAAGACGGTCAATGGATCGAAAATGTGCCAGTCGTTAAGGATCCGTTGGAGATCTATAATCATGAGTGATGTATTGGACGCACTGCAGCAAGTGTTACAAGAGCGCAAACAGGCAGACCCTGAGTCGTCTTACGTGGCGAGCTTGCATGCCAAAGGGTTGAATAAGATTTTGGAGAAAATTGGCGAAGAAGCGACGGAAGTTATTTTGGCCGCAAAAGACGCTAAAGATGAGCTTACGACTAAAGACGTCATTGCTGAAACGGCCGATCTGTGGTTCCATTGTCTGGTATTGTTATCCCATTTGGGGCAGGATCATCAAGCAGTGTTGGCAGAATTAGAGCGCCGTTTTGATTTATCTGGTTTAGTAGAAAAAGCTGGCCGTAGCCAGTAATTGATTTAATTAGGAGTTTAGTATGGGTTTAGGTGGTATTAGTATTTGGCAGTTAGTGATTGTATTAGCAATTATCCTATTGTTATTTGGCAGCAAGAAGTTGCGTAACATCGGTGGTGATTTGGGTAATGCTGTTAAGGGCTTTAAGTCGGCGATGAAAGACGAGCCTAAGGCAATCGACGAAAAGAAAGATGCCGCTTTTGATGCAGAAGCTAGTGTCGAGAAAGAAGCTGAAAAAACCGAAAAAACTGAGAAATAACGGCCTAGTTCATGTTTGATATCGGTTTTACAGAACTTATTTTGGTGGGTGTTATTGGCCTTCTTATTCTTGGTCCAGAACGCATGCCTATTGCTGTGCGTACGGTTGGCATGTGGGTGGGAAAAGTTAAACGCACCCTCGGCGGCGTACAAAAAGAGATTCAGGATGAGCTGCGTATTGACGACATTCGCAAAAAGGCAGATGCAAATCGCAAAGCCATTGAAGGTCGTATGCAGGAATTGCAGGAAGAAACCGAGCTCATGGAAGCGCCTGTAGTGGCAGCGGCTTCGGTTGCGCCAACAGAATCTACTGACGCCTCTGAAGAAGCTCCTGCGGTCGCGGAAGCGGCTGCTGCAGAAGCGCAAGAGCCTGTGGCTGAAACAGCAACTGAAGAAAAGGAAGCGGCCTCATGACCGATAACACGGCCGCCAACTCCGAGCAGGATTCCGAACTACCGCTAATGGGCCATCTTATAGAACTGCGTAATCGCCTACTCAAGGCGGTGCTGTTGGTTGTTCTATTGTTTGCGTGTTTGTTCCCATTCTCTAACGACCTTTACTTGTACTTATCGGATCCGTTGCGTAGCTTGCTACCCGAAGGCTCCACCATGATTGCAACCCAAGTGGCGTCGCCATTCTTGGCACCGTTTAAGTTAACCATGGTGCTGGCGTTGTTCGTGAGCATGCCCTTTATCTTGCATCAGGCATGGAGCTTTATTGCCCCAGGCCTGTATAAGAAAGAAAAACGCTTAGCGTTTCCGTTGCTGGCCTCGAGTATTGTGTTGTTCTACCTCGGCATCGCTTTTGCCTACTACGTGGTTTTCCCGTTGATTTTTGGCTTCTTTACTGCCACAGGCCCAGAAGAAGTGGCGGTAATGACCGACATTTCCGCTTATCTTGATTTTGTATTGAAGCTATTCTTCGCTTTTGGCGTGGTGTTCGAAATTCCTATCGCCACCGTCTTGCTGATCTGGTCCGGTGCTGCAACACCTCAGGATCTGGCTAAGAAGCGAGCCTACGTATTAGTTAGCTGCTTTGTTATTGGTATGTTGATTACGCCGCCCGACGTTATATCGCAAACACTATTGGCTGTGCCTATGTGGTTGTTGTTCGAAGTGGGTATTTTGGTGGGTCGGTTTGTTAATCCCAGCAAAGATGATGACGCAGAAGACGATGTCACAGAATCGACTGTAGTCGATTAACACGATCGTGCGCCATGCCCTGTGGCGCACGTTGTTAGCCTTATTTCCCTTTTTTTGATCTAATTTCCATTTACCC
>JAPYOS010000015.1:0-1237 GCA_029938085.1 Oceanospirillaceae bacterium
AGTTAAGTTAAGTTAAGTTAAGTTAAGTTAAGTTAAGTTAAGTTAAGTTAAGTTAAGTTGACTCAATCCTATAAATAACGCTGTGCATGTGCCTTAGTTAGACGTGATCAGACAATCGTTCATCAAAAACAATCATAAAGTGGTTTAGTGCAGAACGCCAGTTACGAGGCCGAAGCGCCCACCTTTTAAGGTGTTCCATCTCGGAAGCTGCATTCCCCATTGGGACGTAAATCATTTCGTTACCAGCCAGGAGTTCCTGTATTTGAGAATTTTCCAACTGAAGATTTGATTAAATAACCGCTATTAGAGGCTTGTTGACACACCCCTAACGGTTTAAAATTAGCGCCATCTAGTCTTAGGAGAGACCCCAATGTTTAGTGGTTCATACGTCGCTTTAGTTACCCCTTTTTCAAACGGCAAATTAGACGAGGCTGCCCTGCGCCGCATCGTTAACTGGCAGCTTGAGAAAGGCACCCATGGACTTGTGCCTGTGGGAACCACAGGTGAATCTCCTACTTTGTCTGAAGCAGAACACAAACGGGTTGTAGAAATCGTAGTGGAAGAAGCGAACGGCCGTGTACCAGTGATTGCAGGCGCTGGCTCTAACAACCCTGTGGAAGCCTTAGCCTATGCACGCCACGCTAAAGATTTAGGCGCGGATGCTATTTTGTGTGTGGCAGGTTACTACAACCGCCCCAACCAAGACGGCCTTTATGCTCACTTTGAATATATTGCCCAAGGTGTAGACATCCCCATGGTGATTTACAACATCCCGCCACGAGCCATTGTTGATATTGAGCCAGAAACCATGGCCAAACTTGCCGCTTTACCCAATGTTGTGGGTGTTAAAGACGCGACCGGTGACATTGCCCGTATTAGTTTAGAACGCATGGCACTGGGTGACGATTTTGCCTATTTGTCGGGTGAAGACATGACTGCCGTAGCTTATAACGTTTCGGGTGGAGACGGCTGTATTTCGGTCACCGCCAACGTTGCGCCGAGCCGTTGTTCAGCCATGCAAACAGCCTGTCTCAACGGTGACTATAAAGAAGCCATGCGCATCCATGACGAGTTGGCGCCTTTACATGCGGTGATGTTCTCTGAGCCTAGCCCAGCAGGCGTTAAATACGCTGCGTCTTTATTAGGTTTGTGTAGTGAAGAGACCCGCTTACCAGTAATGCCCTTGAGCGCAGCCAGTAAAGCCGCTATAAAGAACCTAGAGCATTTGTTGGGATAG
>JAPYOS010000015.1:1337-12293 GCA_029938085.1 Oceanospirillaceae bacterium
ATCCTGACCTTCGTCAGGATGACGTCGTGTCATTCCGGCGCAGCATTTGTTGGGATAGATCCTGACCTTCGTCAGGATGACGTCGTGTCATTCCGGCGCAGCATTTGTTGGGACAGATCCTGACCTTCGTCAGGATGACGTCGTGTCATTCCGACGCAGCCTTTGTGTCATTCCGGCGCAGGCCGGAATCTATCGAATCAAGCCATACTCTTGATTCAACACGTCAATAATTTCTTCTTTAGGCTGCTGACTCACCACGAGTTTACGACCGATGATTTTTTCTGCGATACCAATATAAGTATCCGAGATATCCTGCATGGCCTCTAATGGCAACGCATTATCACGCGCTAGCGCAGTACGTTCGTCCATGCGCTGCTTATTAAGCAAAATATCGGCATCGTCAAAATAATTGAGCAAAAACTGTCTAAAGCCTTCTTTAGAATTCTCTACCACCTTGCCATCGCGTAAGGCTTCACCATCCCAAATACGAGATGAGTCCGGGGTACCCACCTCATCCATATAAATCAGCTTTTCTTGACCTTGAGCATCGGTCACGTAACCAAACTCAAACTTAGTATCCACGAACACCTGATCTTGAGCAGATAAGTCTTTACTGATCACAGAAAAACCTTCACGCAACAAGGTTTCGTACTGATTAATGTCCGCTGGTGCTGCAAAATTAAAGGCTTTGTAGTTGGCTGCTAAGTCAGCCCGTGTAATGTTAACGTCGTCGGCCTCGGGCACATTTGGAATGCCCTTGAGAATACCTTTAGTGGAAGGGGTAATGAGTAATTCAGGTAAACACTGATCTTGTTGCAGGCCTTCGGGCAAGGTGATGCCACAAAACTCACGCTCACCGTTGGCGTACGCACGCCACATAGAGCCAGTAATGTATTGGCGGGCAATGGCTTCCACCATCACCGGCTTAGCTTTTTGTACAATCCACACTAACGGGTGCGGGGTATCCACAATGTGACTATCGGCCAAACCATGCTCACGAAAACGCGCGAACCAATGGTTGGCTACCGCGTTAAGTGCAGCGCCCTTACCCTGCACCCCTTGCAAGCCGCCTTCACCGTGCCAAATACAGTCAAAGGCCGATATACGGTCACTAATCACCATAATAGCTAGAGGTGCATCCGGAGCAACGTTATACCCTTTATCTGCAATAAGCCGAGCACTTTGTTTAGCATTGAGCCAATAAACACTGCGCACCTTGCCACTGTGCACCGGTAAGTCGGTGGCAATAGGAAGGTCATCATTAACAGCAAGTACGTTGTAAGCAGAGCACATAGAAAGGGGTTTCAAGAACAAAATGGAGGCCTATTTTACCTAAAATAACGCCATCACGCAGCCTTTAGTGTTTGATCAGCGACATTTTTTCAATCAACGCCATCACCGTTGCTATGGCCTCTCGATTAGCCACCTGATGCAGACCGGCTAAATACCAATTGATGCTCAACCCTGCTGCACCAATGGGACGGGTAATAAGGTCATATTGTTGGGCATGGGCCAAGGCAGTCCAAGCCGGTAAAATAGTAATACCCTGCGATGCGCCCACCAAGGCCAGCACAGCCTCGGTCACCCCTGCACTAATAACTTGGCTCGGCAATAAATGATGACGCCTAAACACCAAGTCGTACTCCCGGCCTTGTTCTGGATTAGTGTGGTAAGCAATATAAGGATAATTTGCAAACATGGAGGGGGTTAGATAGTCATGCTGGGCTAATGGATGGTTCTTGCTCATCATCGCCAGCAATGGGTCATGGCCAAGATGACAGTTATTAAAATCTGTCGCTGGGGTGGAGCCAGACACCAACGCAATGTCTATGGTATGTTGCCTAAGCGCTGCTTCTGGACTCAAACCCACATCAGCTGCTATTTCCAGACCTATATAGGGGCACTCTTGAGCCAAGCGTTGATATAAGCCAGGTAGCCAATGATGTGACGCATAGGCCTCTAACCCCAAACGCACTCGTGCCGTCACTCCACCACTCATGTGCGCAACGTCCTGCTCAGTACGTTCTAGCTCTGCCAGCACACTGCGCGCAGCAAACTGCACCCGTAAACCCGCGGGTGTTGCTGTTAGTTTTTTGTTTTGACGACTGTACAAAGGGGTATCCAATAATCGCTCAGCCTCTCTAATACGGTGACTGAGTGCCGACTGACTGACCTGCAAAGCGACAGCGGCTGCAGACACACTACCCGCCACCTCTAGGGCCCGAATCATTTGCAACTGCCTAATACTTAATTTAATCGCCATATGTATGCATTTATTTCATAATTACAGCTTAAATTATGACATTTACATCAACCTAAACTCAACATAAACTTTACCGATACCTACACATTTAACTTTATTGGAGCCCCTAAATGGCCTATTCCTGCCCCTACTCTACCGGCACTGTCGAAGCCATTGACGTCAGTGATGAAAATATCCACTGGCAACAAGACATGAGCTATGGCGAATACCTTGGTCTAGAAGGCTTGTTACAACAACAGAACCCTCGCAGTGACGAACACGATGAAATGTTGTTTATCGTCATTCACCAAGCCTCCGAATTGTGGATGAAACTGTGTTTGCACGAAACCCATGCCGCAGCACAACTGATTGCCAAGGATCAGCTACGCCCTGCGTTTAAAATGCTCACCCGTGTAGCCCGCATTCAGCAACAAATGGTTAATGCGTGGGAAGTGCTGGTAACCATGACCCCTGCCGATTACGCAAGCTTTCGTGACAGCCTAGGCCAAAGCTCTGGTTTTCAATCATTTCAATACCGTGAACTTGAATTTTTGTTAGGCAATAAAAATGCGGCCTTAGTTGAAGCCCACAAAAACCATGAACAACACTACGCACAATTACAAACGGTGTTAAATGCTCCAAGCCTTTACGATGTATGCCTACAGTTGCTGCAGCAACGTGGCTTTGACATTCCCACCAGCCACACCCAACGCGACTGGCAACAGCCGTATACAGCAAACAAACACGTGCAGGCCGCTTGGAAAAAGGTCTACCAAGACACCGACACCTACTGGGATTTGTATGAATTGGCAGAAAAACTAGTGGATCTAGAATATCACTTTCAACAGTGGCGCTTTAACCATATGAAAACAGTAGAACGCATCATTGGCCATAAACACGGCACTGGTGGCACTTCGGGTGTGGACTACTTACAAAAAGCCCTCTCGCTGCAGTTTTTTCCAGAGCTTTGGTCCGTAAGAACCGCCCTTTAGAGACACAGAACCATGACGAACCTCACCCGAGCCGACTTTGAAACGTTAGATAAAAACGATACTCTCGCCCCCTTGCGCGATCAATTTAGTTTGGCACAAGACCTAATTTACTTAGATGGCAATTCCCTAGGCGTACTCCCCAAAGCCACGGCAGCCCATGTCCAACAGGTGATCACCCAGCAATGGGGCGTGGACCTTATTCGTAGCTGGAACTGCAACCAATGGATGCAAAAGCCTGCGCAACTCGGTGACAAAATCGGACAATTAATAGGCGCTGAAGCCGGCCAAGTATTAGCCTGCGACACCACTTCTATAAACATTTTTAAACTGGCAGCCGCCGCCGTAAAAATGCGCCCCGGCCGTAGCAAGCTAATTACCGAAACCGGAAATTTCGCCACAGATTTATACCTACTACAAGGTTTAGCCAAGTTACTGGGCGACCAAGTTCAAGTGGTGGCTTTACCGCGCGAGCAAGTGTTAGACGCCATTGATGATGACACGGCCCTAGTACTACTTACCCATGTGCATTTTAAAACCGGTGCCATGTGGGACATGCCCGCTGTAACACAACAGGTGCAGCAACACGGCGCCTTAATGATGTGGGATTTGTGCCATTCGGTCGGCGCTATGCCCATTCACTTAGATCGAGTCAACGCCGATTTGGCCGTAGGTTGCACTTATAAATACCTCAATGGCGGCCCAGGTTCCCCTGCCTTTGTGTATGTAGCCAAGCGTCTCCAGGCTGAGTTCGAGCAACCTCTAACAGGTTGGTTAGGCCACGCTAAACCGTTTGATTTTAACGACGAGTACCAAGGTGCTAACGGCATACAACAGGCTATGTGTGGTACGCCGCCTGTGTTAGCTAATGCCGCTTTGGAAGTGGCATTAGACGTCATGCTACAGGCCGACTTAAACCAAGTCAGGCAAAAATCAAGCCACATGGGCGACTTGTTTATTCAGCTGGTGCAGCAACGTTGTCCATGGTTTCAACTAAGCTCTCCGGTAGACAAAGCCATACGCGGCAGTCAAGTGTCACTGGTTCACGATCAAGGCTATGCCATTATTCAAGCGCTTATCGAGCGCAACATTATTGGCGACTTTAGAGCACCCGACCACCTGCGTTTTGGGTTTACTCCACTGTACCTGCGCTATGTAGACCTGTGGGACACGGTGGATGCCTTGGTCGACATCATGACCCATGATCTATGGAAGCAACCAAAATTTCTAGCAAAACAGGCCGTTACCTAGCCTTCACGTCTTAACAGGAACGAAGTGGCAACCCATAGACGGCGGATTTGGATTGCCACGTTTCGCTCGCAATAAGCCGGATTGTCTTAAAATGTATTTAAAATTATTAAAATGAGGTTTAGTATCTGTTAAAACAAGGTATTACATAAGTATTTATTAAATACAACGATTTAAGACACGGTGCTTTATGCAAGAACTCACAGCCTATCAAACCCACCTCAGCCAAAACCCATTGGTTTGGGACACACCGCAATTACAAGACCATTTATTACAACAAGGGTTAGCAGACAACCGCAGAGCGGTAGACCGATGGTTAGAAAAAACCAACCTACTACCTAACGTATTAGACACTGACCAGCTGCGTGACGAAACCGGCAGCAAGCTCAAACCCCAAGTGTTAGATCACCTACTAACCCAAGCCAAAAAACGCCGCCATAGCGTGTTGATGTTGCAGCTATTCACCACCGCAGACGGCCACCATGGTTTACTAGCCAATGATGCACGCCAAGGCCGCCGTTGGTTATGGAGCGAAGCCGCTTACACGGCCAACAGCTTAATAGAGGCACTCAAAGCGTTAACCCTGCACGCCGGTAAAGACACCTTATTTTTGCCCCATGGTCACTGCACCAGCCTAGCCCGCAAGATACAACGTAATAATAGCCCAGAGCAACTAGCCACCCCATGCGGCCAAGCTAGCTTAGGCTTAGCCGCTTACCCTAGCCAGTTACACATAGCCCAGGACATGGCCCGCAAACCCGCTCAATCAAAACATTCTAACGAGTTGAGCCATTTAGATCGCCTAGAAGCAGAAAGCATTCACATACTGCGTGAAGTCATGGCTACCGCCGAAAAACCGGTCATGATGTACTCCGTAGGTAAAGACAGCGCGGTCATGTTACACCTCGCCCGTAAAGCCTTTTACCCTAGTCCACCGCCGTTTCCACTGTTACATGTAGACACCCGCTGGAAGTTCCAGGAAATGTACCAGTTCCGTGACTATATGGCTAAAGAAGCCGCTATGGAGCTGATTGTACACACCAACCCAGAAGGTATTGAGCGCGACATTAGCCCTCTAGAACACGGCAGCGCCTTACATACAGACATTATGAAAACCCAAGGCCTCAAACAAGCCCTTGACCAACATGGTTTTGATGTGGCTTTTGGCGGTGCACGGCGTGACGAAGAAAAAAGCCGCGCTAAAGAACGTGTATTTTCCTTTCGTACCGAGAGCCATCGCTGGGACCCAAAAAACCAACGCCCCGAATTATGGAACCTGTACAACGGCCATAAACAACCCAAACAGAGTATTCGTGTATTCCCCGTATCCAATTGGACTGAGCTGGATATTTGGCAATATATTTATCGGGAAAGCATTCCGATTGTGCCGCTTTATTTTGCCCAACCACGGCCCGTTATAGAACGCGACGGCATGTTAATGATGGTAGACGATGAGCGCCTTAAACTCATGCCTGGCGAATCTGTAGCCATCAAAGACATTCGTTTTAGAACTTTAGGCTGCTACCCGTTAACCGGCGCTATCGAATCCCATGCAGACAGCTTGGAAAAGATTATTCTAGAACTATTACAAGCACGCACCAGCGAACGCCAAGGGCGAGCTATAGACAGTGACAGCGCCGCCTCCATGGAAAAGAAGAAGCAGGAGGGGTACTTCTAATGACTCATGCCAATCAGTCCATCACCCATATCGACCAATTTTTACAGCAACAAAACGACTTAGACCTATTGCGTTTTATCACCTGTGGCAGTGTAGATGATGGCAAATCTACCCTCATAGGCCGCCTATTATTTGAGGCCAAATGTATTTTTGATGACCAAGTGTCATCACTAGAAAACGAGTCAGCCACCTACGGTACTCAAGGCGGCGACATCGACTATGCCTTGCTGGTAGACGGCTTAGCCGCCGAGCGTGAGCAAGGCATTACCATCGACGTAGCCTATCGTTTTTTTAATACCGACAAACGTAAATTTATTGTGGCCGACACACCAGGGCACGAACAATACACTCGCAACATGGTCACCGGCGCCTCTACCACAGACCTTGCCGTGATCTTAATCGATGCCCGCAAAGGGGTGTTAGAGCAAACTAAGCGCCACGCGTTCATCTGTTCCTTGTTAGGCATTAAACAGGTGATGTTAGCCGTTAACAAGATGGACCTAGTGGACTATAAACAAGACACATTCCTTGCCATCGAACAAGAGTTTGCTGAATTTGCCAAACAACTTCAATTTGAAAAAATCACCTCCATTCCGGGGTCGGCCCTAAAAGGCGACAACATTATTGCCCGCTCCAGCCACATGCCATGGTTTAAAGGGCCTACCTTAATGGCGTTTTTAGAAACTGTGCCCACCGCCAAAGGTTTGGAACAACATGCCTTTAGGATGCCCGTACAATGGGTTAACCGCCCTCATCTGGATTTTAGGGGTTTTTCGGGCACCATAGCTGCTGGTGTGATTGCGTCTGGGGATGAAATCCGTATTTTACCCGCAGGCTCCATTGCCAAAGTAAAAGACATTGTTTTATTCGATCAAAACTTACCTAACGCCCGCGCTAGTCAAGCCGTAACCATTACCTTAGACAGAGACGTAGATGCATCTCGGGGGGACATGTTAGTCGCCGCCCAGGACCCTTGCCAAGTGTCTGACCAGTTTGAAGTAGAACTGGTATGGTTGAATCAAGAACAAGGTTTTACCGGTCGATCTTACGGCCTACAAATTGGCACTAACTGGGTGAATGCCCAAATAACTCACATCAAACACACCATCAACGTCAATACCTTGGAGCAAAACGCAGCTCGCTCCCTTGGGTTAAATGACATTGCTGTGGTCAAGCTAAGTCTCGACAAAGCCGTTGCGTATGAAGCCTTTAGCGACTGCCAGCCCTTAGGCAGCCTTATATTAGTAGACCGTTTTAGCAATGCGACCGTCGCCGCAGGCATGATCACCCATGCGTTACGACGCTCCAGCAACGTCCACAAACAAGACCTTACAGTAAGTAAAACTGCACGTAACCAGCTCAACAGCCACAGTGGAAAAGTGTTATGGCTTACCGGCCTAAGCGGTTCTGGCAAATCGACCATCGCCAACTTACTAGAGCAAAAGCTTCACCAACAAGGCATCCGTACTTATTTACTAGATGGCGACAACGTACGTCATGGCCTCAACAAAGACCTTGGTTTTACCGAAGCCGACCGGGTAGAGAATATACGCCGAATTACCGAAGTCGCTCATCTGATGGTGGATGCCGGGTTAGTGGTGATTACCGCCTTCATATCACCCTTTAGGGCCGAGCGGGACGCCGCCAAGGCGCGTTTTGAAGATGGCGAGTTTGTAGAAATATTCGTTAACACCCCCCTAGAAGTAGCAGAACAAAGAGACCCAAAAGGCTTGTACAAAAAGGCACGACGGGGAGAAATCCCTAACTTCACCGGTATCAACAGCCCCTACGAACCGCCCATTAATGCCGACTTTGAAGTGGATACCAGTATTCTTAGCGCTGAGAGAATTGCCGAACGATTAGTCCAACAAGTAGTTGCAGAACTGGAGTTATAATCATGTTACAAGCACAAAAAATAGTCACCAATACTCAGCTTCTTGCCGACCTTGTGCAGCTCACCAAAGACGCGGGTGATGCCATTTTAGAAATTTACCATGGTGATGACTTTGGCATTAAAAGCAAAGCCGACGCATCCCCCGTAACGGCCGCAGACCTAGCCTCCCATCATTTTCTTATGGCCGGCCTCAAACGTCTTACACCACACATTCCGGTGGTGTCTGAAGAAGATGCAGATTCATTAGAAATCCCCCACTACAATGCTTGTTATTGGCTCATAGACCCACTGGACGGCACTAAAGAATTTATCAATAAAAATGGCGAATTCACCGTTAACTTGGCGTTAATAGAAGCCAACAAACCCAGCTTTGGTTTAGTCGGTGTGCCGGTGGCCAATACCGTGTATTGGGGTGGTTATACCCTTGGTGCCTTTAAGCAATTACAAAACAATTCACAACCAGCCACCCCTATTGAGTGCGTTAGCGCCCAAAACCCAATACGCGTATTAGCCAGCAAAAGCCACCTCAATACGGCCACCACAAGTCTCATAGATACACTTGGCCCAGTGACATTAGTGCAAGCCGGCAGCTCACTCAAGTTTATTCGGATTGCCGAAGGTTTAGCCGACTATTACCCCCGCCTAGCCCCCACCTGTGAATGGGACACCGCAGCCGCCCAAGCGGTGCTGGAGGGAGCTGGAGGCAGTGTTAAACAAGCCTCTGGCGAGGCTATGGTATACGGAAAAATGAACATCCTTAACCCTCACTTTATCGCCAGCGGAGAGTGAGCTAAATATTAGAGCATATATTAGATAGTAATGGCAGAATCGACCACCTGCTGTAGCTCAGATAATGTGTCTATATGCGCATAATTGGCATTTTGAAGGGCTGTGTTAGTAGCGCTCTAGAATTCGCTGTTTTAGACCCGAAAGAGATCATAGGTTAGGTATAGTCTATAATCTCGCGAATTCAATGTACTATTGAGAATTTTCTCTTATTTTATTTTTTCAGGCCGCTAACAAATCACATATCAACTTGATAAATATCATCAACATCAGACAGGCCTTTGCGAGTGACGCTCAAGTCGTTAATAACGCCGTCATTCAAACCGTAGATCCAGCCATGAATTTGTAATGGTTGGTTTTTCTGCCACGCCGTTTGTACAATTTTGCTGTGGGCCAAGTTTGCCACTTGCTCTACCACATTGATTTCGCACATACGGCTTAGACGTTCATGTTCAGTTTTATACTCTTTTAGTTCTTCTCGATGGCGCAAAAAAATGTCTTTTATTGATCTTAACCAATAGTCACTGATACCGGCATTGGTATTTTCCAGTGCAACTTTAATACCGCCGCACCCGTAGTGGCCGCAGACGATAATATGTTCTACTTTGAGCACATCTACGGCGTATTGAATCACCGACTGACAATTAAAGTCGACATGCTTCACTAAATTGGCTACATTGCGATGCACAAACAGTTCGCCCGGTAATAGACCTACAATTTCATTAGCCGGGACACGACTATCTGAACAACCGATCCAAAGGTACTTTGGGGCTTGTTGCTTGGCTAAGGTTGCGAATAATTCGGGCTGTTCATGAGCAACTTTGGCCGCCCATTGCTGGTTCATGGCCAACAAGCTTTCGATTGACATACGTTACTCTCGTGAGGCATTAGTTTTTATCTAGGCAGCAGTCTAACAACTTGAAAAAAAATTATCAAAATCAATGAGTCAAATACCAATGAACAGTATAGACCAACAAAAACAATTACAACGCAAAGAGGCGAAACAGCGCCGTGCGCTGGCCTACCAATGCCAAACGAATGCAGGTCAAAAGGCCTGTGATATCTGGTGTAGCCAAGTCGATTTACCGCCTAAGCAAATCATTTCCATCTACTGGCCATTGGGCGACGAGTTAGATCCCCTGCCATTGCTCACCCAACTCCACACTTTAGGCCATGCCATGGTATTACCGGTGATGTTGGGTGCGGGTAAACCCTTAGTGTTCAAACGCTGGCAGCCGGGTGATCAACTTCAAGGAGCTGGCTTTGGCACCAAAGAGCCCTTAGATGATCAACCACAACTCGACCCGGATGTGATATTGACGCCCTTATTGGCCTTTGATCTACAGGGTTATCGCTTAGGTTACGGCGGTGGATTTTACGATCGCACCCTAGACCAATTAAGGCAGCACAAACAGGTGAAGGTATTTGGCCTAGCGTTTGCCGAACAAGAAGTGGACCTTGTGGTTAAAGGAGAATACGACCAAGCCTTAGATGGCGTATTAACACCCGCGGCTTTAACCCGATTTTAACTCTGAGGCTAGGAATAGAATTAGCGCACTTCCGCATTCACGGTAATCCAACCTAGACCTGCGAAATTGAATTCTAATAGCACTTGCTGCTGGCTTTGTAGGGGCTCCTGTAGACCCATCAACATGGCGTGTTTACCACCTGGGGCCAGCGCCAAGGTCTCACCCACGGCAATTTGCCAACCCTGATCTGCATAGCGCATTTTCATCACCCCATCGACCATCTCCATCGCATGTAATTCTGCCACTTTGCTCACCGCTGTCCTGACGCCGATCAGTGCCAAAGGCTGATCACTCAAGTTGGTAATTTCAACAAAACCCGCAGTCATCATCATGCCAGGCATGGGCTTTTTGACCCACGCATTCACCAAACTGAGCTTTGTTTCTAACGCTTCTCCGGCGCTTGCGTGTGCAGCAGTCAATACTAACAAGAAGGCCATCAATGAAGACTTCACACGAGTCACTAATATTTTTGTTAAACAAGACGATAATTTCAACACTTTACTCCATCAATATATTTTTATGGGTTGGAAAAACAGCGCAAACCGCAGCGCTACACGGCACTCAAAACGTTATACACACAAGCTGTGGAT
>JAPYOS010000008.1 GCA_029938085.1 Oceanospirillaceae bacterium
GTAGACTGTTAATCTATTGGTCCCAGGTTCAAGTCCTGGTCGAGGAGCCACTCCTATTAAGCCGCTTAGATGCGGCTTTTTTGTGCCTGTAATTAATCAAACCACCAAACCCGCACTGTAACCCGAAGACCAAGCCCATTGGAAGTTGTAGCCACCAAGATGGCCGGTTACGTCCAATACTTCACCTATAAAAAACAATCCTGGTTGCTGTTTGGCCTCCATGGTTTTGGAGCTGATACCATCGGTATCTACGCCGCCTAAGGTCACTTCTGCCGTGCGGTAACCTTCGGTCGCAGAAGGTTTGATACGCCAGTTGCTGATTTTCTCGGCGATGAACGCAAGTTTTTTATCACTAAAATCTGTCAGTGACGCTGTGGCTAGTTCTGGCCACCATAGGTTTTGTACTTCGCTGACCAAAGACTTCGCCATCTTCTGGTTGAGTAGGGTTTTTAATAAACTCTTCCCTTGTTGCTGCTTGGCCTTGAGCAGCCACTGGGCCACATCATCGTCGGGTAACAGGTTAATTATCACTTCGTCGCCAGGAGACCAATAGTTCGAAATTTGCAGAATAACAGGACCGCTCATGCCTCGATGGGTAAACAGTAGATTCTCTTTAAAGCTCTGTTGCCTGCAGGTCACGTCTACTTCCAAGGCCAAACCAGACAAACGCTCGCAGATTGGCTTGAGGTTGTCGCTAAACATAAATGGAACCAACCCGGCCTGCCGATCAACCAGTGCCAAATTAAACTGCTGGGCAATCTCATAACCAACACCACTGCCTCCTAGTGTCGGAATGGATAAGGCCCCGGTGGCCACCACTAACGCTTCACAAGCTAAACTAAGGGGCTGATTGTTTTGGCTAACACTAAGCTGGTAACGGCTTGAGGCAGCCTGCATAGCCTTTACTTCACTAAGCTCACAGCGTGTTTTTATCTCAACACCCACTTGTTCACATTCGTGCAGTAGCATGTTCAAGATATCTTTGGCAGAGTGCTGGCAAAATAACTGGCCGTGTTTACGCTCTTCAAATTCAATGCCATGTTGCTCGACCATAGCGATGAAGTCCCATTGGCTATAACGGGTCAATGCAGCCTTACAGAAGTGCGGGTTAGCAGAGATAAAGTGGTCAGCCTCAACATAATAGTTAATGAAGTTGCAGCGACCACCGCCCGACATCAAAATCTTTTTACCCACTTTATTCGATTTCTCTAACACCAGCACCTTGCGACCGCGGCGTGCTGCCGTAAAGGCGCAAAGTAATCCAGAGGCACCAGCGCCGAGAATAATCACATCGTAATGGTTGGAAGCGTGTTTCACAATTTTGCTATCAGTGTAAATAAGGGGGCCGCAATTTTAGCTGTTTCTGACGTGCAGGGATACGACTTTGATTTTAGTGGGTTGACCACGTATGGTAGAGATTCACTCACAACCCACCGAGATTCCATGCCTGATACAGAACCAGACACTTCTGCCCTTTTTCTAAGTACTCGTATTATCAATGCCCGTGAGGCCAGCGGCTTTACCCAAGCCCAATTAGCGCTTCGAATGGGCATTAAAAAAAGCACCGTTGCCAACTGGGAATCCAGCCGCACTAGCCCCCGAGCGAATAAACTCATAGAGCTTTCCGGTATCTTAAACGTACCCGTTTTGTGGTTAATCGCTGGCGCCGAATCGCCCGCCGAAGTCACAGCACCCGAGCTAAGTGAAACTTTAATGCTCGAACAAAAACTAGATAAAGCCGACATTTTAGTGAACCAACTATCGGCCATAATTTCAGACCTTCGTGGCCATACACGTCGAGTACAGCGGAATATAAACGAAAGCCACTAAAGGCATGATTCACCCAAGGCAACCCAATGGTAATTAACCATGGTTAGTTACAGTACCCTATAGCCAGGCAGGTGCCACCATGCTCATAACTCAGCTGCCCTGCACTGTTGATACTGGGTGTGAGCACAAAAGTGTAGCCACCTCCCGCTGCGGTAGCAGTACCGGTAATGACACCCGTTGAGGCGGCCACCGTAAGGCTTTGGGTGTTATCGCTGGCCGCCGGGGCCGGGTACGCCAATTCTGCAAAGGTGTCGCAAGCCGTGAGGTTTTCGCCTGCTTGCAACAAACACGCCGACTGAGCTATGCGTACCCCATGGCTTTGCTGCACCACTTCCATAAATCGAGTTTTTTGCAAATAGCTTTGGTAGGTGGGCACGGCAAAGGCGGCTAAAATACCGATTAAGGCCACTACTAACAATAATTCAAGTAATGAAAAACCTTGAATGTGCGAGTAGTGAAGGAATTTACTGTCCTTAGAATCCAACATATCACGCTCCTATGAAAAATAGTTGTACCCTAAATTATAGGCCAATTATATAAAACTGCTGGTCTCGCGTTTTAATCCTGCTGATCAGCGGACTCTAGCAGGGCACTAGAAAAGTCATTTTCCAGTTCATCTCCGGCAATGGCGTAATCACCACTGGCCCACGCACCTAGGTCAATTTGTTTGCAACGTTCGCTGCAAAATGGCCGATCTGGATTGTCGGGATTCCAAGTCAAGGTTTTTTGGCACTGCGGGCAAGGGTATTGGCTCATGTAGAGGTTTCCGTAAGCTGGCAAAGGTGTTGGTGTAATTGCGCCACTTGCTGCTGCAAGTGGTTCAGGTCCTGCTGATTGTCTAGCACCCAATGGGCACGGTCTAGACGCTTTTGGCGCTCCATTTGACTGGCCATGATGGCGCTTATTTGCTGGGCAGAATTATTATCTCGAAGACTAGCACGCTGTAGTTGCTGGGCTTCGCTCACGTCCACCACAACAATAAAGTCAACTTTGGTATGCTGTTCAGTTTCCAGTAACAAGGGTGACTCCAGCACAGCATAAGGCCCACAGGCAGCTGCCAGTTGGGTATCAATAGATGCACCTATAAGCGGGTGCAAGAGTGCTTCTAACCAGTCTTTTTGGGCTTTATTTGAAAATATGCTTTGGCGTAATGCAGCGCGATCTAGGCTGCCATCTGGCAACAGCACTTGCTGGCCAAAATGGGCCGCTATGGTGGTCAGCGTTGGGCTACCTGCGACCACAACTTCTCGCGCTACTTTGTCGGCATCCACCAAGGTAACGCCTAATTGTTTTAGGTAACCATTAACTGCACTTTTTCCGCTACCAATTCCGCCTGTAAGGCCGACGATCATACCCATTTCCCATTAAATCAGACTAGGCTGGTCATTATACCAGCCACGGCGCCAGCTCACATCACCTGACCCATCTGAAACAGAGGCAAATAAAGCGCAACTAAAATACCACCTACAAACACTGACACCAGCAGCAGTAGCACGGGTTCAATAAGCTGTTCTAACCACAGACTATGGCTTTGGGCTTGCTGTTGATAATAATTTTGTAATTGGTTAAAACTGGTACCTAAGTGACCACTGGCCTCGCCCATACGAATCATTTGCACGGCGTGTTGCGGTACACCTACACTTGCAAATACTTGGCTTAAGCGTTGCCCTTGCTTCAGTTTGACCGTAGCAACAGTTAAGTCGCGACTGATGCAGCGCCATGAACTCGCATTGCCTGCCAGCGCAATGGCTTCTAATAACGAAACTCCCGCATTAAATGTTAAATTCAACAATAAATACAGCTCCGCTTGCCCATGTAGATGCATTAATCGACCAATACCTGGCACCCGCCACAAGCCCACTTCCATAGTTAACCTTACCCTAGGCAATGACCACAGCCCCATCACAAGGGCACTAAATACCACTAACAGACCCAGTAAACCCCAACCCTTGTGCCTTAGCAACTCGGCTGCTAGAAGTAACCATTGGGTCATCACAGGCAAACCGTAATCCGCCGAAGCATACAAGTTAGCCACCTGGGGCACGACCCAATAAACAATAAGCAAACTCACCAACACTCCACTAAACAAGGTGATGCCAGGCATAATCATGGTACGCAGAAATCGTCGTTTTAGATCGTTATTGGCCATCAACTGGGTGTGCGTTTGAGCCAATAGTTGGGGCAACTCGCCGCTCGCTTCTCCTGCGGCGATGAGGTGTACCAAGGCTGAAGTAAATAACCCACTGCGGGCAATGGCGCCGGCAAAGCTAGCACCGCTTAACAGGCTTTGTTGTATTTTCACCAATTCGATTTTGAGACGCATAGGTGCCTTATCAACCTGCGTTAACTGCAAACATAACAACAACGGCAGGCCTGCAGCCAGCAACTGCGACCACTGCTGTAGCAGCTGCTGCAAATGTTGCGCGGCAATATTTTTGGGCCAACGCCTGTGCCAATACCAAACACGTTGGCTGTTTATCAAGCCGATGCCTTGTTGAGACAATTGTAATTGCAGCAGCATACGGCTACCACACTGGATCAAACCCTGGCACTCTTGCTCCTCGCTGTCGACGCCTCGCCACAACCAATAGGCCGCCATCACCAGGTCACCCTGTTAACTTCATCCATGGTGGTATCACCCGACATTACACGCCACAAACCTTGTCGCCGGACACCTGCCACTGAGTCTAACTGGTCAACTCTTCGCTCTACCACTAACTCGCGTGTAGCCTGATCCATGACCAGAATATCAAATATACCAAAACGCCCTCTAAAGCCCTCGTTACAACTTGGGCAACCCACCGCAATACAGGGGTTAAATTGGCCGTAGCAACCGTCGTAATCCGCCTGCGCCGCTTGCCACATGTCGCTCGAAAGCTGTTCTAATGCAGCCGCGCTCATGGGCTGCTTACACAGATCACACAAACGTCGCACGAGCCGCTGGTTAACGATCAAGCTCAAACAATAGCTCAAGGCCAGCATATCAACACCTAACCCGTGACACCGATGCATGGCCTCGCCAATGCTACTGGTGTGCATAGAGGTGAGTAATAAATGACCCGTCTGAGCCGCTTTAAGAGCCACATCAGCGCTATCGGCATCGCGTAATTCGCCAAGCATTATCACGTCTGGGTCTTGGCGTAATAAGGCTCTTAAAATCGGGCTATAATTCAATCCAATATCGGTATTCACCGCCACTTGATGGATATCAGGCAAGGCAATTTCCACTGGATCTTCGGCACTCACTAGGTTCAGGTGCGGCGCTTGTAGCTGCTTCAAACAGCTGTAGAGCAGCATGGATTTACCACTACCCGTGGGCCCGGTAACTAAAATTAAACCCTGAGGTTTGGTCAGTTGCGACCTGACTTGGGTTAATTGAGTGGGCGCTAGACCCTGCTGATCGAGTTGGGTATTTTGTTGTTGCCACTGGAGCCGCAACACCAGTTTTTCGCCCCAATGACCAGCCAGGCTACTGATACGAATGTCCACTTTTCGAGACTGTAATTGCCATTGAAAGCTGCCATCTTGGGGTCTTCGGCGTTCACCAATATCCATGTTAGACAACAGCTTAAAACGTACCACCAATGCATCAGCGGCGCTCGCAGGCAGGTGATCAAAGGGGGCTTGCAGAAAACGCATCAACCCATCCACCCGCATACGTAAACGCATACTTTTGGGCTGGGGTTCTAAGTGCAGGTCTGAGGCGCCTGCTGTGGCTGCGGCTTCTAGCACTATGTCTGCTAATGCAATAGCATCATGTAAAGACACGGCGTTGTAGAGTGGTATATCTGGCATCTAAGCATCCATGCACTAAAATTTGATGCCTTAATATTAGTCGATATATTTAGAACTGCTGACGTTAATTCATTTCACCACTCAGTTGGCGCGCAAGGTCAACCGCATAGTTGTCGGTCATGCCCCCAATAAAGTCCATTGTGGAACACAGAGCTTGGTATGCACTGTTGTCTTGCGTAGGCCGGTGGGTGCCCATTAAAGCGAGGTGCTTCTGGGCTTTAAACGATAATGGGCTTGCGCCATCAGTGGTCTGGACCACAGCCAATGCAGCAGGTACAAAACCATCAAGCAGCTTTTCCAACACTGAGTAGGCTGCCAATTCGGTGCGATGGCGCTCGGGGGCCAGAAAAATACGGTTTTTGGCCAAGGCTTTGGCATCGCCAATAATTTGTTGTGTGACTGGGTCACAATGGGCAATCAAGTCACCTTCGAGTTCGCCTGCAAGTAAGCTAGGCACTTGCTGTATAAACGTATGCGCGGCAGACTGAACTAAGTAATCAATGACCTTACCTCGCAACAAGGCCAAACGACGGGTGGAATAATAGGCATCGACCATGCGTGTACGCTCTGGCACGGCCAGCGGCCCAGTGATCGGGGCCAATAATTCGAGCACGTCCTGTTCATCAATAATGCCGAGCTCAACCCCGTCTTCTAGGTCGATAATGGCATAACAAATGTCATCGGCAGCTTCCATTAAATACACTAATGGATGCCGGCACCACTGATAATCCCCTTGTTGGATCAAACCCAAACGTCCAGCAATATCAGCTAAAATATGTTTTTCGGATTGTAACGCGCCAAATTTAGATTTGCGTTCACATTGCGCCGAATCAGCTAGCCAAGGGTATTTAACAAAACTGCCCAAGGTTGCGTAAGTCAGACGCATACCGCCTTTAAACTGGTGGTACTCCAGCTGTGTGAGCGTACGTAAACCCTGAGCATTACCCTCAAAATTGAGCAAATCAGCTTGCTCAGAGCTAGTGAGTTGTTGCAAACCACCGCTGGCGGCGAAGCTTTCGAACCAATGCCGAATCGAACTCTCGCCAAAATGACCAAAAGGTGGATTACCAATATCATGAGCTAAACAGGCCGACTGCACGATAGCCCCTAAGTCGTGGGGTTCAATCCACTCAGGCCAATGTGCTTGATGCTTTAGTTGATGACCGACCTGAATCCCCAAACTGCGGCCGACACTGGCCACCTCTAAACTGTGAGTCAGGCGATTGTGTACGTGGTCATTATGGGACAATGAGTGCACCTGTGTTTTGTGCCCCATACGCCGAAATGCACTGGAAAAGATAAGGCGGTCATAGTCTTTGTGAAACGGGGTGCGGCCTTGCTGGTGCTGTTCTGTGTAGGGTTTGCCAAAACGCTGATCAGCCAGCAAACCTTGCCATGTCATGGCCATCATTGAAATCCTTGTGCTGCTAACGGGTATGCGCTGCATACCCGTAGGTAGTGTATTTAATCTACCTTACTCTAGCACGATTGAAGAGCGAATGCGTTCTAGCGTAGCTGCACCAATGCCGCTCACATCGAGCAATTGGTCTACACGGGTAAAGCCACCCATTTGGTCACGCAATAACACAATAGCTGCCGCTCTAACGGTGCCCACACCATCAAGCGCTTCGGCTATTTGTGCTGCCGTTGCAGTATTGATATTAATGGGTAAGGCATCTGCAGCGCGGGTTATCGGTGAAAAAGCTAATGCAGTGGCAAACAACAGCACTAATAATCGACGATAAGTTTTCATAATCTACTCCTTGATTAACATAATATGTCTTCAAATCCAGAAGACATATTAAGCCTAGCACAAAGTGATTATTTTGCTTTAAGCAAGTTCCTGCTCAATCATTTCTAAAGCATGCATAGGGTCTTTGGCTTGAGTGATTGGTCGGCCTATAACCAGGTAATCACTGCCAGCTTGCATGGCTTGAGCAGGTGTCATAATGCGTTTTTGGTCGCCCGCCACAGCGAATGAAGGCCGAATGCCTGGGGTCACCAGCTTAAACTCAGCACCTAATTCTGCTTTTAATAGGGCTGACTCTTGGGCCGAACAAACCACACCATCAAAGCCGGATTGTTGACTCAGGTGCGCCAGCGACAACACCCGTTGCGCCGGTGTTTGGTCGATGCCCGTGGCTTTGAGCCCTGCAGCGTCCATGCTGGTAAGAACCGTGACGGCTATTAGTAGTGGTTGGTGGCCACCCTTAGCCTTCAATGCCGCCTGTGTGGTTTGCATCATTTCTGCACCACCGCTGGCGTGAACGTTGACCATCCACACGCCCATACGCGCCGCCGCTAATACGGCTTTGGCTACAGTATTGGGAATATCGTGAAACTTAAGATCTAAAAATATCTCAAATCCTTGTTGCTGTAGCTGGTCAACTAACTGGGGGCCTACAGCGGTAAAAAGCTCTTTTCCCACCTTTAAACGACACCGCTGAGGGTCCAACTGTGAAGCCATAGCTAGCGCTTGGGACGGTGATTCATAATCCAAGGCGACTACAATGGGTGAACTTTGTTTTAAGTTGTGATCCAACTTACTCTCCTTCTAATCCATAAATAGGTTTGGTGCTGCCCCACTGATGACAACTAGGGCATTGCCAGTGCATTGAGTTACCAGCAAAACCGCATTGTCTACAGCGGTAATGTGGTTTACTTCGTTGCAAGGCTACGGTTAACCCCTTGAGCACTTGCAGGCTGTCTTTGGCGTTGGCAGAGGCCCATTGCATGTGCAAATCGATCAAGTAATTAAACCCCTTAACAGACGGCCGTTGCCTTAGTTGCTCGGTCACATAGGCCGCCGCATCGGAATCGCTGTCTTGGCTTAACTCTTTGGCTTGAGCTAACACCAAACTAGTACTGGGGTGTAGGCTCATGGCTTGACTCAGCCACGCACGCCAGCCGCTGATGTCTTCTAACTGAGTGAAACACTGCCGCAAGGGTTGTATAATTTCCGGCATCAACTGCACGTCTTGTTGAGCCATCACCAACAAATGCCTTTTTGCATCTGCATAGCGATGTTGCTGCATACTGAGCTTAGCTCGTAGAAAACTCACCCTAGGGTTGTCTGCATTATGGCGCTTGGCTTGTTTTAAATACAACAAACACTGCTTTTCTTGACCGTCGACTAGTGACTCTTCCGCCAGTTCACAACAAAAATGTGACAACCTTTGAGCCAATTCTACACTGGCCGACACATTCGCTGCGGCGCCTACTTCTAAGGCTTTGTGCCAATCTTGCTCGCGCTGATATACGTCCACCAGCAATTCTGTTGCTTTGGCTTTTTGCTGATTCGGTTGTTGCGCTACATCGAGCAGTAATTCTTCCGCTCGATCTAACAAACCGGCTTTAATAAAGTCGTGCGCCAATTCCAGCTCTGCTAACATCAACTGTTCTTGGCCTAGACCTTTACTCGCTAATAAGTTTTGGTGGATTTGAATGGCTTTATCAACCTCACCACGGCGACGAAAAAGGCTACCTAGCGCCAAGTGAGTATCAACGGTTTGGGGGTTTACATCTAGGGCATGAATGAATAGTTCAAGCGCCTCGTCCGTCTGTTGATTTAACAGGTAATTGAGGCCGCGGTAATAATCTGCCTGTAATCCCATCTCCTTATGGCGCTTTTGGCTACGTTCACGCTGCCCTAGCCACCAACCAATACCTAGTGCTGCAAGCAACACCAACAACAAGGTTAAATCCATTGTCAGACCGAGACCTTGGGGTCTTTACTGGTACTAGAAATCAAACTCAAACGGCGTTCAAGACGTGCGTTCTGACGCTTCAATTTAAGTACAACAACGCTATAAATAAAGGCTGACAAACACATGCCCAATGCCAAGCTCAAGAGTAACCAAATAGCAATACTCATAGAGTGGGACTGAAAAAAGATAAGATCTAAGGAGAAGGCCTGGCTGTTGCGTGTACTAAACAGCACACCAATTACCAAGGCCACAATAACGGTAATAGCGAAGAGTAAAGTCTTTATGAGTTTCAAGGGTTCTACCTAATCAGCGGCGTCGAGCCACAGCACTCGATGTCAATAAACGATAGTCTATTATAGACTATCGTTTACCTGATCGCGTAGCTCTTTACCGGGTTTAAAATGAGGCACATATTTTTCGGCCAACTCTACCGAGTCACCGGTTTTGGGGTTACGCCCAGTCCGTGGTGCTCGATAATGCAAACAAAAACTGCCAAAACCTCTAATTTCAATTCGATCCCCCGCCGCCAGAGCATCTGCCATATGTTCAATAATGGCTTTCACCGATTGCTCAACATTTTTTACAGGTATACCCTGAAAGCGATCAATTAAATTTTCAATGAGCTCAGACTTACGCATAGCGTGCCCCTCTTTTTATTTTTTGAGCTGTTCCTTGATCAGGTCACCAATGGTGGTAGGGCCTTCTGATTCAATGGATTGGGTATTCAATTCTTTCATTTGTGCTCGTTGCTGAGCGGCTTCTTGGGCACGAACAGCTAACGCGATAGAGCGCGCTTTACGATCTACACTAGCCACAAAACTGGTCAGGCTTTGGCCTTCGCTGAAGTCAGACAAGTCTTGGCCTTGAGCCAATTCACCACGCTTAAGGAAACCTTGCACACCTTCAGCCAAGTTAACCAGTAAACCACCCAGCGTCACTTCGGCAATGGTACCCGTCACTTCCGAACCTTTGCCATTAGCGCTGACAAAGTCAGAGAATGGGTCGCCTGCCATTTGTTTAATGCCTAATGCAACGCGCTGGCGCTCGCTATCGATGGATAAGATCACCGCTTCAACCTGCTGACCTTTTTGATATTCTTCAAGCAAACTTTCGTCGCTCTTGTTCCAGTCAACATCTGAAACGTGGACTAAACCGTCGATGCCATCTTCAAGTCCAATAAACAAACCAAAATCAGTTTTTGAGTTAAGTTTACCGGTGACTTTATCGCCTTCTGAGTACTGTTTAGCAAAGGCCACCCATGGGCTTTCACTACATTGTTTCATACCCAACGACAAACGGCGCTTCTCGGAATTGATATCCAAGATCATAATCTCGATTTCATCACCTACGGCGACCATCTTGGATGGGTGCACGTTACGCTTCATCCAGCTCATTTCAGACGCATGCACCAAACCTTCAATACCATCGGAGACCCGAGCGAAACAACCGTAATCGGTGACGGTAGTGACGGTGGCAGGTAAACGACTACCCACAGGGTAAGTGTCGGTAAAGCTAGTCCAAGGGTCTTGTTGTAACTGTTTTAAACCTAGGGACACACGTTGTTTTTCGGCATCAAACTTAAGCACTTTAACTTCGATGTCGGCACCGGCCGTTAGCATTTCGCTTGGATGCTTGATACGGCGCCAGGCGATATCGGTAATGTGTAATAAGCCATCTAGGCCACCCAGGTCGATAAAGGCACCATAGTCAGTAAGGTTTTTCACAAAGCCTTTAACAACTGCACCCTCTTCTAGGGTCGATAACACTTGTTCACGCTGGGCTTTATTCGCTTCATCCATCAATGCACGACGGGAAACAACCACGTTATTACGCAGGATATCGAGTTTGATAATCTTAAAGTCGAGGTCTATACCCTCAAGGTGAGAGATATCTTGTAATGGGCGAGTATCGATGAGCGAGCCAGGTAAGAATGCACGGATGCCGCCTAACTCTACGTTAAAGCCACCCTTAACACGGGCACTGATTACACCAGTAACAGTTTCATCAGCCGTTTGGATCTTCTCGAGTTGTTGCCAACGCTCCATTTCGCGAGCACGTTCACGGGAAACTTGAGTGGCGCCTAGGCCATCCTCAATTTCTTGTAAGGCAACCAATACGTCATCGCCAACCGCTACTTCAAGTTCGCCTGCCGCATCAAGAAATTCAGCGCGTGACACCACGCCTTCTGATTTCAAGCCCACGTTAATGGTGACGACTTCACTATCAATAGCAATGACTACACCGGTAATCAAAGAACCCTTCTTCATCTCTACCTGTTGAAGACTTTCTTCAAACAGGTCTGCGAAACTTTCGCCCATAGCTATACTCGCTGGGGATGACGATACGCTCGGAACTGGCTGGCAGTGCGGGCGTCTCGAGACACCTCTTAGTTAGTTAATAATTAACAAAAGCCTTATAAAATGCCTTTGTTATGAATAAATGTAAGGATCTTTTGTTCCACATCTGTAATCGTCATTTGTGTACAATCGATCACTAATGCATCGTCAGCAGGTTTCAAGGGAGCGATGCTACGGTTTTCGTCGCGTTCGTCCCGCTGTTGAATATCCATCAGTATATCTGACAGGCTAGCATCCAAACCTTTATTTTTCAACTGTTTATAGCGTCGATCTGCTCGTTCTTGCGCGCTAGCAGTTAAGAATACTTTAACCTGAGCTTCTCTAAAGATCACCGTGCCCATGTCACGACCGTCGGCCACTAGGCCTGGTAGCTCAGCAAATGCCCGCTGGCGCTCTTGTAGCGCCTTGCGCACCAAAGTTAGGCTAGCCACTTTAGATGCATTCATACCACAGGCTTCAGTGCGAATAGCTAAGCTGACGTCTTCGCCTTCTAGCACCACTTGAATATCATCACCTTTGGTTTTGAACTGCACGTCCAAGCAGCCAGCAATATCAGCTACGGCCAATTCATTTTCTGGGCTCACGCCATGGTGTTCGGCGGCCAAAGCCACTAGCCGGTATAGAGCGCCACTGTCTAACAAGTGATAACCCAAACGCTCCGCCAGTAACTTACATAAGGTGCCTTTGCCAGAACCGCTAGGGCCATCAATGGTAATAATAGGAACAGTTTTCACGATTGAAATTCCTCATCGAGCGTCATACCTACGGTACGCGCCAATTCGACAAAATTAGGGAACGATGTGGCCACATGGGCGCAATCAAGAATTTTTATATTGGCATCGGCGCGCAGCCCGGCAATGGTAAAGGCCATGGCGATACGGTGATCATGGTGGGTCACCACTTGCGCACTGGAAAAGTGCTGATTTGCTCCCATGCCTTGGATGATAGCACCGTCTGCCGTACCTTCTATGGTCACACCCATGGCCTTTAAGCCATCTACCATGGCTTGAATACGGTCACTTTCCTTAACCCGCAATTCTTCGGCACCGGTGATAGTGGTTGTGCCACTGGCACAGGCCGCCGCTACCATGAGAGCTGGAAATTCATCAATCGCCAACGGCACTTGATCTTCCGGCACATGAATACCAGTAAGGGGCGCGTATTTAACATGTATATCTGCTACCGGCTCACCACCGACTTCGCGCTCATTGAGCACCGTTAAATCGGCACCCATTAAACGTAAAATGTTAATTACGCCAACCCGGGTGGGGTTCATACCCACATGCTCAACCACTAAATCTGAGGCTGGGCAAATGGCCGCCGCCACCAAAAAGAAGGTGGCCGAAGAAATATCTGACGGCACATCAATGTCGGTAGCCATTAACTCACCCTGGCCAGTAATGGCACAGGTATCAGAGGTTCGTTCAACAGCATAACCAAAACCCTTGAGCATACGTTCGGTATGGTCGCGGGTTGGGGCCGGCTCGGTCACACTGGTACGTCCTTGGGCATACAAACCTGCCAATACTACACAGGATTTGACTTGTGCACTGGCCATGGGTAAATCGTAATGAATGCCCTGTAATGCTTGGCCACCCTTAATACGCATAGGCGGGCAACCACCATCCGCCGTATCAACCACAGCCCCCATGAGCCGCAAGGGTTTAGCCACGCGTTCCATCGGCCTTTTGTTAAGGGAAACGTCGCCGCTCAACTCCACATCAAACGCTTGACCGGCCATTAACCCCGCCATCAGGCGAATAGTAGTGCCCGAATTACCCACATAAAGTGGCCCCGGAGGTGCCTGCAGACCGTGTAAACCGACACCATGCACCACCACTTTGCCGTCATCGGGGCCTTCAATCACCACACCCATATCTCGGAAGGCTTGTAACGTAGCCATGGCGTCTTCGCCTTCTAAAAAACCACTAATATGTGTGGTACCTTGAGCCAACGCACCTAACATAATCGAACGGTGTGACACCGACTTGTCACCCGGCACACGGATGCGACCTTGGACTTGACCACCAGGGTGGACATTAAAATGTTTTGTATTTGTCATAGTTCCGGTATAGGCAGTGCCTGCCAATATTTTTTCAAAATGATGTCGCGCACTGCGGGCGCGAGTAAAAATACCCATCATGGTTTGGCTGTCGCCATCGGCCACTGCCGTACGCAACTGAGCCAAACCATGAGTGAAGGAATCCAATGTTTTTAAGCAGGCATCGCGGTTAGCCACAAACACATCGTGCCACATCGTCGGGTCACTGCCCGCAATACGGGTAAAGTCTCGAAAACCACCCGCCGCGTAGCGAAATATGTCTTTATTGTCGCCATCTGACGCTAACGTATCCACTAAAGAAAACGCCAATAAGTGCGGTAAATGGCTGGTTGCGGCCAACACTTCGTCGTGCCGCTCAACGTCCATGGTGAGGATTTCACAGCCAATGCCAGACCATAAATCGGCCAATACCGCAATCGCCTGTGGGTGGCTGCTCGGCAAGGGCGTGATGATGAACTTGTGATCAACAAACAAATCAATATTCACCGCGTTAATACCACTGCGTTCAGACCCTGCAATGGGATGACCTGGCACAAAACCCGCTGGCGGTGTGGTGAAAATATCATAAGCCGCAGCAATGATATTGCCCTTTACACTGCCCACGTCAGTGAGCAAGGTGTTGGCACGAAGATGTGGAGCCACTATGGCCATTACTTTTTCCATGGCTTTCACAGGCACTGCCAATACCACCACATCCATGTGTGGCAGAGTGGCCACTAAATCCACGGCTTGATGGTCGATAACGGCTTGGTCTTGCGCTTGCTGCATACTCGAAACATCAAGGTCGTAGCCCCACACCTGATGTTTTTTCGTGCGTTTTAAGGCCGTAGCCAAAGAGCCACCAATTAACCCAAGGCCTAACACCAGCACCTTGTTATGGCAAAAGGTTGTCTCACTCACTAGAGTACCGCCTGTGGGTAGGAACCCAATAAACGCACTTCTACGGAGTCTTGATCTAAATCCTGCAGGACTTGCTGTACTTTTTCATCTTCATGATGACCTTCAAAATCGATGTAAAATACGTAGCCCCACGCACCCTGACCTGAAGGCCGAGATTCAATACTGGTCATACTCACGTTGTGGCGATGAAAGGGTTCTAAAATATGGTACAAAGCACCGGGTTTATTCCGCGCAAGCACTAATAACGAGGTCTTGTCTTGGCCAGATGCAGGCACAGAAGCATGACCAATAATCAAAAACCGAGTGGTATTATCTGGCTGATCTTCAATGTTCTCGTGGGGCAACTGCAAACCGTATAACTCGGCCGCCATGGTACCGGCAATCGCCGCCACCTTACCCACGTCGTCGCCCGTTTGAGTGGCCACTCGGCGTGCAGCTTCGGCATTACTGCTCACTGCAAAACGTTCTGCGTGAGGCATGTGGTTATCTAACCAAGACCGACACTGAGCTAACGACTGAGAGTGGGAATAAATACGTTCGACTTGTGATAAATCTGTGCCCTGCGCCACCAATAAATTTTGGTGAATACGCATTTCCACTTCGCCAGAAATCACTAACGACGAATGACGAAAGCTATCTAAGGTATTATTAATCATACCCTCGGACGAGTTTTCGATGGGCACCACGCCGTAATGAGCGCTCTTGGCTTCCACTTCGCGAAACACTTCGTCAATAGAGCCTAGTGGCGCACTGATCACTGAGTGGCCAAAATGTTTTAATGCAGCCGCTTGGGTAAAGGTACCTTCGGGGCCCAAAAAGGCAATCCGCATGGGTTGTTCGTGAGCCAGACAGGCCGACATCAGCTCACGAAATAGCCGTGCCATTTCTTCATCGTCTAACGGCCCTTGGTTGCGCTCCATGACGTTACGCAATACTTGAGCTTCGCGCTCAGGACGATAAAAAACAGCGTCTTTAACGCCTTGATGAGATTCTTTCACCTGGGCAACACGCTGAGCACAGCTAGCGCGCTCATTAATTAGCTGTTGAATTTGTTGATCTATGTGATCGATGTCTTGGCGCAATTGACCGAGTTGTTGTTCTTGTGTCAGTTTTGGCTTGCTCATATTATCTCTAAGCCCAATGGCGTTGTTCAAAATCCTGCATAAAGGCAACTAACGCAGTAATCGCCTCCAGAGGAACTGCATTGTATATACTTGCACGCATGCCGCCCACGCTACGGTGGCCCTTTAAGTTTAACAAACCACCCGCTTCCGACTCAGACAAAAACTGAGCATTAAGGGCAGCATCGGCCAAACTAAAAGTGACGTTCATTTTGGAACGGTTAGCCACAGCAATGTTGTTGCTATACAAGCGGCTACTGTCTATGGCTTGATACAAGGTTTGAGCCTTAGTCTGGTTTAGCTGAGCCATGGCACTCACGCCACCGCGCTCTAACAACCAGTCAAACACCAAGCCCGCTAGGTACCAACTATAGGTTGGTGGTGTATTAAGCATGGAATCATTTGCGGCCTGCAACGCATAGTTAAATGGCCGCGGTGTATCGTCACGCGCCTGGCCTAACAAATCCTCACGTACAATCACTAAGGTTAAACCTGCGGGGCCGATGTTCTTTTGCGCCCCCGCATAAATCACACCAAATTGGCTGACATCGATCGGCTCTGAGAGGATGGTGGATGACATATCCGCCACCAGCGGCACATTACCGGTGCTGGGCACATAGTCAAAGGCTAAACCGCCAATGGTCTCGTTGGGACAATAATGTACAAATGCCGCATCGGCATTGAGTTCAAGCTGCGCTTGCGTAGGCACTTGAAGGTGGTTATTAGACTGGCTTGACGCCACCACCTTAGCTTTTGCATAAGGCGCCATGGCGTCTATTGCTTTAGTCGACCAAATGCCCGTATCGATATAATCAGCCGATGTTTTTTGGCCTAACAAGTTCAACGGCAGCAAGGCAAATTGCGCGGTTGCACCGCCTTGTAAAAACAACACTTTGTAGTTTTCAGGAATACCCATAAGCTGACGCAACTTGGTTTCAGCGTCTGCTACCATCGCCATGTACGCAGGATGTCGATGACTCATTTCCATCACCGACACACCACGCCCTTGCCAATCTAGCAGCTCAGCTTGGGCCCGTTCGAGCACTGCCGTAGGCAACGCAGCAGGACCTGCGCAAAAATTAAACTGGCGCTTGCTCATACTGGTTACTCTTGCTCTGTATCGTCAACGTTAGTACCAGCATCGTCGCCAGCGCTTTCTTCGTCTTCCATGGTTTCCGCAACACGGGCCACCTGAACGAGTTTTTCGCCTTCCTGCACCTTAATCAAGGTCACACCCTGAGTATTACGGCCCAGAACAGATACTTCGCTAGTGCGGGTACGCACCAAAGTGCCTTGATCGCTGATCAGAATCACTTCATCACCGTCAAACACCTGCACGGCACCAATAAGCGCGCCGTTTCGGTCTGACATTTGAATCGCAATAACACCCTTACCACCACGGCCACGCACCGGGTAATCTTCGTTACGGCTTTGTTTACCATAGCCATTTTCGCTGGCGGTTAAGATACGACCACCCTCTTGCGGCATGATCAAGCTGATCACATGAGCATCTTCTGCCAAACGGATACCACGTACACCACGAGCTGTTCGGCCCATAGCGCGAACGTCGCCTTCATCAAAACGCACGGCCAGACCATTATTGGCAAACAGCATAATCTGTTGCTCGCCATCGGTGACTGTGGCGCCAATAAGGGTATCGCCATCATCCAAACCAAGGGCGATTAAACCACTGGTTCTAGGCCGTGCAAAGGCAGTCAAAGGTGTCTTCTTAACGGTACCGTTGGCAGTGGCCATAAAGATGAAGTGACCTTCTTGGTAACCACCTTCTGGCAATGGCAAGATTGTGGTAACGCGTTCGCCCTCGTCTAACGGCAAAATATTAATAATGGGGCGACCACGAGCGGTTCTGCTGGCTTGCGGAATTTCGAATACTCGTAGCCAATACACTTTACCGTGGTTACTAAAACATAAAATAGTGTCGTGGGACGACGTCACTAATAAATGTTCTACAAAATCTTCTTCTTTTACTGCTGTCGCGGCTTTACCACGGCCACCACGGCGCTGGGCCTGGTAGTCACTCACTGGTTGAGTCTTGGCATAACCACCATGAGAAATGGTAACCACCATGTCTTCTTCTGGGATTAAATCGGCTACGGTAAGGTCTTGGCGCGACGCAATGATTTCTGAGCGACGCTTGTCGCCGTAGGCTTCAAGCACTTCGGCTAATTCTTCACGAATCACTTCCATCAAACGTTCGGCAGATGCAAGAATTTCCAGCAACTCGGCAATACGCTCCAACAACACTTGGTATTCGGCAACCAGTTTGTCTTGCTCTAAACCGGTCAAACGGTGTAAACGTAAATCCAAAATGGCCTGCGCTTGAACGTCAGACAACTGATAGACGTCGCCGTGTAGGCCAAACTCGGGCCCTAAGGTGTCCGGCTTACAGGCGTCTTCCCCTGCACGTTCTAACATAGCCACTACCTGACCGGCAGGCCAGCTTTGTGCGACTAACTTTTCACGGGCTTCGGCGGCGTTAGGAGAGGTCTTAATGAGCTCTATCACCGGGTCAATATTAGCTAAAGCAACGGTTAAGCCTTCTAACACATGGCCGCGCTCACGGGCTTTGCGCAATTCAAACAAGGTCCGGCGCGTCACCACTTCGCGGCGGTGACGCACAAAGGCTTCTAACATTTGCTTAAGGTTTAAAGTGCGCGGCTGACCGTCTACCAAGGCCACCACGTTAATACCAAACACGTTTTCCATTTGCGTTTGGGTATAAAGGTTATTAATGATGACCTCGGGCACTTCGCCTCGACGTAACTCAATCACCATACGCATACCGTCTTTATCAGACTCGTCACGCAGTTCCGTAATACCTTCAAGCTTTTTATCTTTAACCAACTCGGCAATTTTTTCGATCAACCGCGCTTTGTTCACCTGATATGGTAACTCGGTGACAATAATTGACGGCTTTTGGTTTTTTTCGTTCATCTCTACATGGTAGCGAGCCCGCACGTAAATGCGGCCACGACCGGTACGGTATGCTTGCACAATACCCGCACGACCATTGATGATGCCCGCCGTAGGAAAATCCGGGCCTGGGATGTGTTGCATTAACTCATCCACTTCAATGTCAGGATTCTCAATTAACGCCAAACAACCACTAATCACTTCGTTGATATTGTGGGGCGGAATGTTAGTAGCCATACCTACGGCAATACCGGACGAGCCGTTCACCAACAGGTTAGGCAACCGTGTGGGCAGCACGTCAGGAATCATTTCTGTGCCGTCATAGTTAGGCACAAAATCAACCGTATCTTTCTCTAAATCGGCCAACAAATCGTGGGCCATTTTTTTCATACGGATTTCGGTATAACGCATAGCAGCAGCAGAGTCGCCGTCTACCGAACCAAAGTTACCTTGGCCGTCCACCAATACATAACGCATAGAAAACGGCTGTGCCATACGTACAATGGTGTCATACACTGCCGTATCACCGTGGGGGTGATACTTACCAATAACGTCACCCACCACACGGGCAGATTTTTTATAAGGCTTGTTCCAATCGTTACTCAGCTCATTCATGGCGAACAACACGCGCCTGTGTACTGGTTTCAAACCATCACGTACATCGGGCAACGCGCGCCCAACAATAACGCTCATGGCGTAATCTAAATACGACTGTTTGAGTTCGTCTTCAATATTAATGGGCGATATTTCTTTAGCCATTTCAGACATAATTAAGCCAATTTCCTTGTGCGACTAGCGCTACGAGCTCGCCTTATGGAGCCCCTGTGAACAACGCCCTAAATGGACGTCACAAAAACCATAATTTTAGCACGAAAAGAGGCCCATTAGCCACCAGCAAAGCGCCTATCACGCACCCGACAACACAACTCAAACCTACAACTTTGCGGATGCAGGCCAAGCATTTACACGTTATACTGGCAGTAATTTTTCATCGGACCGAAACTCAACCGTGACCCTAAACGTAGATCCAGCAGAAATCGCCAAATTTGAAGCTCTCGCCGCCCGCTGGTGGGACTTAGACAGCGAATTCAAACCCTTACACGCCATCAACCCATTACGCATCGGTTGGATTGACGAACGGGCCCATTTACATGGTAAAAAAGTAGCTGACATCGGTTGTGGCGGTGGCATTGTTGCCGAAGCAATGGCATTAAGAGGTGCCTCAGTCACAGGCATCGACATGGGCGAAGCGCCACTCAAAGTAGCTCAATTACACAGCTTAGAAAGCGGCGTGGCGGTGGACTATCGACAAATGACCGCCGAACAATTAGCCGACCAAGAAGCAGGCACCTATGATGTTGTCACCTGCTTAGAGATGCTAGAACACGTACCCGACCCCAGCGCAGTGATTGCCGCCTGCGCCAAATTACTCAAACCCGGTGGCCAGGCTTTTTTCTCTACCATCAATCGCAACCCCAAGGCCTACTTATTTGCCATTGTGGGGGCAGAATACCTACTTAAAATGCTGCCTAAAGGCACCCATGACCACAAAAAGTTTATCAAGCCTTCTGAATTGCACGACTACATGCGCCAAGCAAACCTCTGTGGTGAGGACATGACCGGCATGACCTACAACCCACTCACCCAGACCTACGCTTTAAAAGCTCGAGACGTGGATGTTAATTACCTCGTCTATGCCACCAAAGCTCAAGATGCACCCCAACCGGTCGATAGTTAACTATTAGTCCTAATGACTATTTTTATGTACAACAGGAATCTTCATGTTTGATTACACTGCGCCAGACAACCTATTAGCAAAACGGGTGATTTTAATCACCGGCGCAGGCGATGGTATCGGCCGCGCTGCAGCCATGGAATACGCCCGCCTAGGCGCTACGGTTATTTTATTGGGCCGCACAGTTGAAAAACTAGAAGCGGTTTATGATGAAATAGAAGCAGCAGGCCACGGCCAACCCGCCATATACCCGCTCGATTTGCGCGCAGCCAAAGACGAAGACTACCTTGAGCTAGCAGAAATACTTGAAGGCGAGTTTGGCCGTTTAGACGGCCTACTCCACAACGCCTCGGCATTGGGCCAACGCACGCCCTTATCAAACTATGAATCACGTACCTGGCGCTTAGTGATGCACGTAAACGTGACTGCGCCGTTCATGATGACTCAAGCGTTAATGCCGCTACTAGAAGCATCTGCGGACGCATCGGTAGTTTTCACCAGCTCTGGTGTAGGCACCAAAGGCAAGGCTTATTGGGGCGCTTACGGCGTATCTAAATTTGCCACCGAAGGCATGGCACAAATTTTGGCAGAAGAAACCGAAAACACCAGTAACATCCGAGTTAACATCATCAACCCCGGTGCTACGCGAACCAACATGCGCGCCCAGGCTTACCCAGGCGAAGACCCTGCCATTAACCTGACGCCAGAAGACATCATGCCGGTGTACCAATTCCTTATGGGGTCAGATAGCAAAGGCACTACAGGGCAACGATTTAATGCCCAAGAAATGCCCAAACCACCGGCAAAACCGGAGCCTGTGGAGAAGTTAGAAAAACCCACCACTCGAAAGCCAAAGAAGAAATAGTCGCTACCCGCCAAACTCGACCAAGGCTAATTTTTGAGTACGGGTTAATTTTTTAATGGCTGCCTCGCGCTTGCTGGCGGTGGATCTGTTCTGTTGCGGCTCACGATAGACCATAGACCGCGCAGGATCACTACGAAAAAATCGCGCCCCCAGCTTACCGCCCTTACAATGCTCCTTAAAACGTCGCTCTGGATCGGTGGTAATGCCAGTATACAAACGCCCACCTTGGGTTTGCACCATATACACCCACCAGAGCTTTGAATCCGCTTGTGCCACTAAACCATACCCCTTAGGTCTGCTATAATGCGGGCCATTTTAACCTACAGCGTTGATCACACCAAATGCAAGCCATCGAATCTTTATCGGACCTCTTCAAACAGCTACAAGGCCAGTATCGCATCTATGACATGGGTTGTCGTTTGAGCAAGCTCTCTAGCGCCGACTTCCAAGCCTTTGAAGCCGGTCAAAAGGCCTACCCACTGCCGTGGTTACGTCACGCTTGGGTGGGTATCTTGTTATGGCCGCAAGAAAAACAACAGGTTCAAGCCACACCCACCATTTGGTTCTTAAAATTCCCCCTAGACGAACGTGGCCAACTGATTCAAGCCTCGCGAGATGAGTTTCTAAATCAATTATTAGAAACCATCGGCACCAACATGCTGGACCAAGCAGCAGCCAGTGAATGGGCCGAGCAGCTTAAACATAGCAACCTTGCCTTTACCCCCGAACAGGCACGTATGGCAGCCTTTCATGCCCATGCCAGCTTGGTCTTGGAGCAACCCGCATCCTCGTACTATAAAGCGGTAAGCCAATACATGAGGTCGAACCAGCTAGATCAAAACTGGCAAAACCTAGGTTTACAGGGATTCGCAGACTTTGCTGCCCGCTTGGAAACACATGCCGACTGGCACCAACAAGTGGCTCAATTACCCGCGCCAGTATTGGACACTTTGGCTGTACAACTAGAAAACCAACAACTCAACCATAAGTTGGCCAAAGCCTTTATCGAACGCGGTCAGGCAAGCAGCGTAGAAGGGGAAAAAGTGACCTGCTTGCGTGCAATTAGCCAAACCCCAGATGCAGGCTCACGCCAACAATGGCTAACCCAGCTCATGGCGTCAGACATTATTACCGGGGTGGAAGTGTTGGCCACCATTACCAGCAAGTGCAGTAATGATTTATTAGATCAGCAATTAATGGGGCTGTTTTTACACCAGTGCGCTCATGACCAAGGCATCTTCAACGGCTTGGTACAGGAGTTAATGTACCGACCTAAACTTCGCTGCGTGGTATTAGCAGCCTTTCGTGCGCCTGAACGCAGCCCACAACTCATACAAGCCATCGGTGCGCTCATGGGGCAGAACCAAAGCTAGCCTGGGCCAGCACCCATACGGGAGGCTTCGGTTTCGGGCACTAAAGAGGCGTGCATCATTTGTTTTAAACGGGCCAGCAAGCTGGCATCCACATGCACACCTTGATCTAAACAACGTTCGCGCCAACCCAACAAGTCGGCACCATCGGTGATCATCACCCCATCTATATCGGCCTCACCCATCGATAACATGAGCTCATTCGCTTCTACCCGCTGCTCACGTGGCTGGTATAAACCAAGGGGCTGGCCATCAGCAGCAATTAACACACACCGTTGCGCGCCACTACGGTGGGTAAAATACAAGGCATAACATTGCTGACTCAAAGGCTGACTCAAAGGCTGGGTCAACCAGTTCATCACACACGACGCAGCAAAAGCGGCGGCAACTACATTTTTGACCCGCACCTGAGGTGAACAGCGAGCCAAACCCAAACCTAATGCTAATTCAACCTGCACTAATGCCGACTGGCCATGGGCATCAAAGACTAACTCTTGATCACTAGAAGCAATCAGTTCAGGCGCTTTCATGTTGCTATTCAACGCATCCAGTGCTTGATTTAACAAACCGCTGTTGGCCAAACCAAGCTGAAACGCACTGGCGGCCTTGATACCTGCAGCAAGCTGATCACCGGGCGCAAAACCCAAACCTTCCACACTACGCTTAACCAAGAATTTAAGTTCGTTAGCCGATATTTGTATTAATTCAGACATGTGCCTACTCCTGCTCTTCAGCTTGCAGGGTTGCAGGCAACACTGGCGCTACAGGGAAGTACCAGTCGTCGTTAAACTCACCCTTGAGGTCAGACAACACGGGCGCACCTTGGAACATGGTATTACGCACCCAAAGGGCCGATTTAGGGTCAAATTTGCTGACCCCAAAAAAGGCGAGTTTGCAACGCAGCAGGTGCATCGGCAAAACGTCTTTGTGCAATAGGTTAGCTCTAATTTCGCCATACTGAGTTTGCGCCATGGTAGCAATGCGCGACACAATACCTAAATGACCTGGCTTGAGTAACAAAAACTCCGCCACACTGGCATCAGGAGATTGGTCAATCAAGGCCAAAAGGTCATCGTGACACGCTTGTACGGCTTTGGCGATGCCTAAAAACATTTGTAATTCGGCACCCTCGTCCACCCCAGTTTTACCTAAACGTGGTTCGATTTTTTGTTGCGAATAATACCAAAATGTTTGATGCTCATCGGCTTGGCTAAAGTCATAGTCAAACACCCAATCATAACTGTCTTGAATGTTATCGGCTAAGCCTTGCGCCTGCTGTGTAGGGTCATAGGTCAAGCTCTCCTTAATCGCCAGCGAGTCTTCTTTGGCATTGACGATGTCTGGGAATAACTCCATCAACAAACTCACCAATAACTCTTGGGCTTCCAAACTATAGTGCTGCTGCGCCCATTCGTGTAATTGACGCCAATCGGACACTTGCTCGGCATGACCTGCAAGCCAGTCTGCTAGGTCTTGGGTGTCGAGCAATAACTGAGCGTTATTATGTGTCTGCCATTCATCAAAAGTACTCACCTCGCGCACATGCTGCATGGCCTGCTTGAGAATATTTTGTAGCTGTAGCACCTTGGCTGCGTCCACTGGTGCCGCTAACACTTCAGCATAGGCTTGTTCACGCTGACCTATCCACTGGCTCATAAGCAACGGGTGGTTGATCAGGTAAGGTGCCATACCAAGGCCGGTTGAATTGCCAATCCCCAAATAACGCTGCAGATTAATGTCTAGGTCTACGGCATCGGGGTAGGCAGGCTGATGCACTAAGTGATGTAACTGATCCAAGCTAAATTGGCGCAACAAGTAACAGACCAACATTTCGGCTGAAAAAGGTCGTGCTAAGTCTGGGTGATGACGTGCAATTTTATCCCAATCACAAGCACCAAACTTACCCGACCCATAGACTGCGGTGGTGCGGTACAAGTAGCCTACTTCGGCCAATTTTTTAGCATCAGGCTGTTGGCCACTACGTAGCTGAGCCAACAACGAATCAAACACACGTGCACTACGGTTACCGCGAGCTAGAGACAAACTTCGCGCGTCAATACGCCCCGCTTCTTGAAGCGGTACGTTGGCGGCTAAGCGCTCTAGCCACAGGTCATCGACTTCGCCTTCAACCAGCGTCATGGTTAGGTCCCATTTTTCAGCGATAACACGATCGTTACGCTCTTCTGGGGCCAAATATTGTGAAAACACTACAAAACTCAGTTGGCTATGGGGCATTTTAATATCAAACACCGCATGGCCATAACCATCTTGATCTAGTTCAAACTGACTGTAGCTAATGTCCCACTGGTCCTGCACCATGTGCCTAACCAACGTCCGCATAAAACTCAAACGGCTCGCAAAACCCGCACCTAAACGCTCTAAAGCCATTGCTAGAGCAGGCGGACGCAAGATAATTTGACTCATACTTATACCTCAAAACAAGCCTGGTGATGGGCGCTAACCTTAATTAAACTACTGAGGGCCAAAACCCGCAGCACAAAAGTCTAGCCAGTTACGGCCCATAATCTTTTCAATTTCCACTGCGTTAAAACCTTTATCACGCAAACCCACAACGATGTTAGGGAAATCCGCGCTGGTTTCAAACCAAGACAAAGACTCAGGCCAAGCCGCATTGCTAGCAGAACCTTCTCCGTAGTCCATTTGTTTAGTCCAACGACCATTACGCATCCACTCTAACACCTCAAGTGGCTGATCGAGGCACAAGTCACTGCCCATACCCACACGATCAATACCCATCAGGTCCACGGTTTCTGCCACCATGGTGCAAAATTCGTCTAAACGACATTTGGGACCATTTTTAAGATGAAACGGATACATACTAAAACCGAGCAAACCTTCACTTTCAGCCAAGGCAGACAAGACTTTATTAGACTTGTTACGCTTAGCAGGCTCAAAAAAGGTGGGGTTAGCATGGCTGATGACGATGGGGCGCTGTGATATTTCAATGGCCTGCAAGGTGCTTTCTTCAGCACTATGGGACATATCAACAACCATACCTACACGGTTCATTTCTTTAATCACCACCTTACCGAAACGGGAAATACCCGCATCGGTAGACTCATAACAACCAGCACCTAACAGGCTCTGGTTGTTATAGGTAAGCTGCATAATCTTTACACCTAACTGGTTAAAAATAGCCACCAGGTCAATGTCATCTTCTATTGGAGAGCAGTTTTGGAAACCAAAAATGATGCCTACCTTATTCTGCGCATGGGCCGCTTCAATATCAGCGGCACTATGCACAGGAACAATAAGGTCACTGTGCATTTCGAACATGCGATTCCAGTGACCGATGTTGTACAAAGTTTCACGACAAACTTCGTGATAAGCAATGGTGACATGCACCGCACTTAATCCACCGTCGCGCATTTGTTCAAAAACTTTACGGCTCCAATGGCTGTATTGCAAACCATCGATCATCATCATTTTAGACATATTCTGCTCTCTTTTTACGTATTACTCAGATTGCTTCATTGCGAAGCGCTCAGCAGCGCGGCCCTGTTAAAAGGTGTTAAGCCTTCATGTAAGTGGTTTTAACTTCGGTGTAAAACTCTTCCGCGTACTTGCCTTGCTCACGTGAGCCAAAGCTAGAGTTTTTACGGCCACCAAACGGCACATGGTAATCGGTGCCAGCAGTTGGCAAGTTGATCATGGCACAACCGGTTTTAGCATTACGCTTAAAGTGAGTCGCATACTTCAAAGACGTGGTGCAAATACCGCCCGTAAGGCCGTACTGAGTATCGTTTAAGGTAGCCAAGGCTTCTTCGTAGTCGGCAACCTTAATCACACAGGCTAATGGCGCAAAGGCTTCGTCGCGGTTGATGCGCATGTCGTTGGTGGTGTTAGTAAACAATGCTGGGGTCATGAAGTAACCCGTGCTGTCGTCAAATTCGCCACCACAAACCAAGGTTGCGCCTTCGTCTTGAGCCAACTGGAAGTACTCTTTGTTTTGTGCAAATTGTTTCGCGTCTGCAGCGGGTCCAATGGTCACGCCATCTTCTAATGCGCCGCCAACTTTTAGCTTAGCCATACGCTCTTGTACTTTCGCCACAAATTCGTCATGCACACCTGCTGTAACGATTAAACGTGAAGAAGCGGTACATTTTTGGCCAGTACCACCAAAGGCGCCGCCCACTGCACAATCTGCGGCGTTGTCTAAGTCGGCGTCGTCCAATACGATCAAGGCATTCTTGCTGCCCATTTCTAATTGAAACTTAACTAAGTTGGTAGCCGCTGCAACCGCAACTCGCTTGCCAACAGCCAAAGAACCAGTAAAGGTAATGGCATCAATGTCTGGAGAAGTAATGAGCTTCTCGCCTACGCTAGCGCCAGAACCCATGACTAAGTTAAACAAACCGGCTGGAATGTCTTGCTTGGCAATAATTTCGGCCAATAACACAGCACTGGCAGGTGTAAGGTTGGCTGGCTTCCAGATAACCGCGTTACCAAAGGCAAGGGCTGGCGCAATTTTCCAAGACGCTGTGGCGGTTGGGAAGTTCCATGGGCTGATTACAGTCACTACGCCCATCGGCTCGCGACGTACATCAATTTCAATACCCGGACGGGTTGAATCAGCAGTGTCGCCCATTTGGCGTAACACTTCAGCAGCGTAGTACTGAAAGAACTGACCCGCACGGTATACTTCACCACGGCCTTCAGCGCGCGGCTTGCCTTCTTCGCTAGAAAGCACTTCACCAAGCTCGTCACATCGGGCAATCATTTCATCACCAATCGCCTGTAAAACACGCTGCTTGGCTTCTAGGCCAGTCGCCTGCCACTCAACTTGTGCTGTGCGTGCAGCAGCAATGGCTTCATCCACCTGCGCAGCAGAAGCTTGGGCAAACGTACCCACAGACTCACTGTGGTTAGACGGGTTAATGTTATTAACGGTAGACTCACCTTCAACCCATTGGCCGGCGATGTAGTTCTTTTGGATTTGGCTCATTTTAGCTCCCATGTTGCCCTGCAGGCATTCATTAATATTAGTTAACGCCAGCTTACGCTTTTTTACTTGATAATAATAATTAATTAAATGTATCATTTGATAAGTTTAATTAGGAGTTGACGCCAATGCTACCCGATATAAAAATTGCCCAAATCAATACCTTTCTCACGGTAGCTCAATGCAAGAACTTCCGCCAAGCTGCGCGCTTGTTACATCGCTCACAACCAGCCGTAAGCTTGGCGATTAAACAACTTGAACAGTTGTTAGGCAGTCCGTTGTTCGACCCCCAACGGCATGGCGAACTCAGCGCTTTCGGCACAGCCTTTTTGCCCGAAGCCAAAGCCCTCTACAAACATTACCAAGCCACACTTCATAGTGGCCTGAGCATGGCTAAAGGACAAACAGGCACCATTAAACTCGGTGTTTTGCCCTCTGTTGCAAAAACCGTTTTGAGTCAAATTATTCGATACTTTCTTGGCAAACATCCACACGTTCACCTTCAAGTACAAGATGATAACGGAGATAACTTAAGAGATAAGGTACTGGATGGCAGCATTGATCTGGCGATCAGTAGTATTTGGCAAACCGAACCAGACTTAATACATACACCCCTATGTGCCGACCGCGTGGGCCTAGTGGCTCGCAAAGCCCACCCTTGGATGCAATTGGGTAACGACATTGACTGGCCAGGTCTACATCAACAAAAACTAATTCGTAACGGCACCACCCCTTTAGTAGAAAATACGCCAGCCCACGGGTTTTTACTGGCGCCCATGCTAGTCACCAATATGACATCGTTAGTGGCTATGCTCGAAGCAGGGGCGGGTATTACCACACTACCTTGGATGGCTTTCCCTAAGGACAGTACAGAGTTGGCTTTTAGACTGATTGAAGAACCACAGATTAAGCGGCACATTGCGCTACTGCAATCCCGGCATCAGCAGCAGATGCCCGCCACTGCAGCTTTGGAGAATATTATTACAGAAACCTTTGCCCGCCGCGGCAAGTACCTATCCGTGCCTAAGCAAATCATCAGCTAAGCACTGGACTGGCGGCAGCTTACGACTCACTCAGGCAGTGACTATAGGCAAATACCCCGGGGGTGCCACCAGTGTGTAAAAACAAGACGCGATCTGATGGATAAAAATAGCCATGACGCACTAAATCTAACAGCCCAGCAAAGGCTTTTCCGGAATAAACAGGATCAAGCAATAGCCCCTCTAAACTCGCGGCTAAACGTAAGGCTTCAACCATTTGCTGGGTAGGCTGACCATAGCCAGCACCATAATATTGGTCAAAACAAATGACATGATCTTCATGCAAGTGAGGTTGTGACAAGCGATCTTGCACCTCATGCACCAACGCCAATACTTTGCTGCATTGTTCTTCGCTAGAACGGCTCACGGTAATGCCTAATACAGGAATATCCAAGCCCGCCAAGGCCAAACCCGCGAGTAGGCCCGCTTGAGTACCAGCGCTACCTGTGGCTAAGACAATGGCATTAAAAGTCAGTGACTGGTCTTGCATTTGTTGAGCTAGCTCTAAGCCACAAGCCACATAACCCATAGCACCCACGACATTACTGCCCCCCACTGGCATGATGTAAGGCACTTGGCCAGATGCGGTCAGGGTTTGAGCACGTAATGCCATCGCCTCGTCTAAATTTTGGCCAGCGGGTAATTGATGAACCCGAGCACCTAACAGTTGGTTGAGTAATAAGTTCCCCGAATGCTGATAGTCCGGTTCGCCCAAACCGTCAACTTGTTCCAAAAACAATTCACAGCCCAAGCCTATCTTTGCTGCAGCAGCGGCGGTTTGACGGGCATGATTAGATTGTACGCCACCCGCTGTAAGCAACGTCGTGCCACCTTGTTGTTGCGCATCAGCTAACAAATACTCTAGCTTACGGGTTTTATTACCACCCATGGCCAAGCCCGAACAATCGTCCCGCTTGACCCACAACTCAGGGCCCTGGTGCATTTGATTGAGGCGAAGCATAGGCTCTAATGGTGTAGGCCAATGACCCAATTCAAGCTTAGCTAAAGGTATCTTGTGCATATAGGGATTACTCGCCGTAGGCTAAATTCCGTATTTGAGCACGCACTTGATCTAAGCTGCGATTAGTATCGCGGCGAAAACTATCCACAGAATCCAAGGATTGCTCCACCATAAATACCCGCTCGTCCATTTGACTGGCATTTTGTTCCAAGGCTGTCACTAGCCTAGTGCTGCTTTCTAGCCTGTTTACCCGTGATGACAAAGCATCGGTTTGATCAGCACTGCTTGCAGACTCCAATAACACGGTCATTTCTACCAGCGCTTGCTCGTGTTGTTGCACTGTCAACTCAAAGACAGCCAGCGCTTGCTCGTGTTGTTGCACTGTCAACTCAAAGACAGCCAGCGTTTGTTGCTGTTGCTGTATCGTTGATTCTAACGCGGCCACATTTTGAGCCTGCTGTTGTGCCAATTGCGCGTGACCTAAGCTGGTCTTATTTTGATCCGACAATGCCTTTTCGTGAGTTGACACTGTACTCAGTACTTGCGCCAACTTATCTTGCAATAACACTAGCTTATGCAGTTGGTCCTCTACTTGCTGTACCGCTAGTTGACTTGTATGTGTTACTTTATCCACTTGGGTTTGCTGAGTTTGCAACGCAATTTGCTGTTGCTCAAATAGCTGGCCTTGTGATTGTATCTGTTCTTTATGCTGCTTAACCGTGGCAGTATTATTATCGGTGGCTTTTTGGTTTTCTTCTATCGCTGGGCGGTTAGTTCGATAAGCCACACCCCATAACTTATCGATCTCTGTATCAAGAAATTTATTGCGCTCTTTGGCACGGTTATCAATGAGTTTGACTTGAGTTTGTACCACCGTACCCGACTTGTTGGAATTGACGTCGGTCGCCACGACCAAGGCTTCTAGCTCGCCAATACGTTTACGGGCATGGTCCAACTCACCTCGCGATACGGTTAATAACAAATCGACGTCGGTTAACTTGTTATAGGCCCAATAGCCCCCACCCACCACGGTCAACAGCATCAGCAACACTAGGGTCCAAAGCGTACCACTGGTTTTACCCACCGCTGGTAGCGTATGACTAGGTTGAGCCGCGCGAGACGTAGCGACATGTCGCGTAGGTTGGCGTGGGATGGCTGCTTCGCCCCGACTGGCGCTAGGTGCAGCTTTGGAGTGCTTCGTCGTCGCTTTAATTTCGTCAGAATCGGGCATTAAACTAGGCAAATCACCGAAGTCATCATTTCTGGGCATCTACAAACTATCCATTTAATTGAAAACAAATTACATAAGCTAAACATAGCACGAACTGGCGCATTTGTTGATACTGAGTTGCTACAGAACCCTTAGCTAAGTAGTATTTCTTTGGTAAATACCAAAAAAGGCCTAATCATTAATTGACAGAGGTCATTTTTTGACTCATAATTGAATTAGTTATTACTAATATACAAGGATCTAACATGCTTGAAGCACTCCCCTCTCAAGCCCTTTTTGGCGGCATCTTAATCGGCATCAGTGCCGCTCTACTGCTTGCCTTTAATGGTCGCATTGCCGGCATTAGCGGCATTCTCTACAACCTATTGTTCAACCCACTCAGTGGTGCAGAGCGCGGTTGGCGCATCGCCTTTTTGGTGGGTCTAGTGGCTGGCGGTTACTTCATGTTACCGGTTGAATTTGAGTTACGCCAAGGCTACTCACAATGGCTGTTAATTGCCTCAGGTTTAGCGGTAGGTATTGGCACGCGCATCGGCAACGGCTGCACCAGCGGCCATGGCGTTTGCGGCATCGGCCTAATGGCTGGCCGCTCCGTTGTTGCCACCGTGACCTTTATGGCCGCTGGCATCATCACTGTTACCATTTTACGCCAGTTTATCGGCTAGGAACTAGACTCATGCAACGTATAATTATCGCTTTAATCTCTAGCCTAATCTTTGGTGCAGGTTTGGTTATTTCCGAAATGGTTAACCCCACCAAAGTACAGGATTTCTTAGACCTGTTTGGCAACTGGGACTCTAGTCTCGCTTTTGTTATGGGTGGCGCGGTCGCAGTGACTCTGGTCACTTCTCGCTTCATTCTCAAGCGCAAAACACCAATTTTTGCCGATCGTTTTTACATGGCTGTAAAAACCAGCATCGATGCGCGTTTGGTTTTAGGTGCGAGCCTATTTGGCTTAGGTTGGGGTTTAAGTGGCTACTGCCCAGGCCCTGGCATACTCAACGCCATGATCAACCCAGCTGAAGCCGTGGTGTTTTTGCCCGCCTTAATCATCGGTGGTTGGATAGGCCAACGTTACGCCGCATAGATTAGCCTACCGGGTTAACAAGCCGTCCATGCGGCTAATGCTACCCATTAAGCCTTTAGTGGTACCGTCTAGGTCCCTAAAGGCTTCTTCGGCCATTGGGTAGATGCCGCTCTTGGTAGGTATCTCCCCTTCACGCTCTGCCAAATAGCTCAGCCGTGGTATAAAAATCCACTGCAGCCATTCCCCAAAACCCATTAAGTCGCAACAGAATGGCTCGGTACTCAAGAGCGCATCCTCCGACGGCGCAATATCACTCCACAGCCCTAATGTTTGCAGTTCTAATTGTAAAATGCCGAGTTCTCGAAGAACGTCTTGGTGCAAACTGGCCATGGAAAATAGTACCCTAGGGAAACGGATACTTAGTCTACCTGAGTAAAGGGTAAATGGTTAGCTCATATGGCTGCTATTGGTCCGCCAAACAGTACAGCACGGCGTACGTACCTTATAGAGACCACCAACCCACTGCTGACCAATCACACTAAAACTGGTAGTTAAGCATACTTAAAGTCAAACTGTAGCTGGTTTGTGGCCCAGATGGGCTGTACTGACCAAGCTTACCAGATGCCGTATTACCAAGGTTAAATGACAGCCTTAACTCATCTGTAAACTTGTAACTGACACCCAGACTGTCACTATACGAACCATCGGTTGCGCTATACAAATGTGTTAGAGAGGCGGTAATGCCCGTTTGGTACATATCACTCCAGCGCAAGCTGGACGCCACATACATTTGCCCAGCAAGGTAAGTCTCTACTGTACCGGCAGCCGCCAACGCTAACCATTGGCTAGTATTATTTTGCCAATGGGCTTGGCTGTAGCCCAAGCCATTGTAGTACCACTGGCCGCTAGCGCTAATTTTGTAATCATCGGCGTCGGATAAGGTGTAACTGCCGCCTAAGGTGGCTTGCTGCAACAAGTCTTGGCTGCGATCACTGGCAACGGCGTTAGCATCGAGGGCGTCACTGACCACACCATGATGCAGCACATACTCGCCGTACCATTTACCCCACGGCTCGAGTTGAGCAACGGTCAGGGCGATACTGTTTTGGCCATCGTTTTTAGACACCAGCCCAACACTGACTTCTGCAGAATCCACTAGCCACTCGCCCTTTAGGGCAACATCGTAGTGGCCCTTTTGATCATCAATAATGTAGACATAATAATTATTTGTCGCTTGAGGCCAGTGTAGTTTAATCGCATCGGTACCTTTACGGCCGGCTTCAGGGTCTCTGGAGTCTACTCGGTCAGAGCTAATTAAATCTGCAGGGCTGTAATAAACGCCAGCACCCCAATGCAGGGTTTGACGGCCAGTACGGGTGTACACTTTGTCTAAAAAACTGGCGTCAACAAAACCCTCTCTTAGGCTTATGCTGGCCTTGTCTTGATTAATATCATAGTCTGTCTTAAGCAGTAGTCGATAAGCAGGCTGAGGTCGAACACCTATGCTTATTACGCCGCCCGCTGTGACCTTAGTTTTAGTTTGGATGGCGCGTGATGCTGCATTAACGATGCTATGTTTTGCTTTTACCGCAAAACTTCCCGTAACGGTCACGGGCTCGCCTGCGGTGAGAAAATCCTGTGCAAGGTCCACTTGATCAATGGTTGACTGCTCAATCAATCCGTCTCCACCAAAAAGGCTGGCATCGTCAAACAGTTCGTCTCCAGCATACGCAGATGCAGCCGTTGTTAGGCCTGTAATCACCACCAATGAAACTGCTGTTTTCATGACTATTCTCCTCTGCATCATAGCGGCTAACGGTTAACTCGTTCTACATAGGCTTTAGTGAAGGTTGAATCGGACAAGAGTGCTGTGCTCACTTGATCAAATATAAACGTGGTTTTATTGCCAATAATCACTTCGTCTACAAAAATACGTTTGGTGGCAACATAAATATCACCTGATTTAGTGAAAGAAGGAAAATACACACTGCGCACCAACTGATCACTAAGGCTATATTCCTGTGTTTTTAGAATAAGGTTAGGTTGTTTTAATACGTACAAGACCTTTTTAGGAAAGGTGACCTCTTCATGTTTAGCTTCTAGGGTGAGCACATACACCGGATACTGGCCAAGTTGGCTATCGACTTGATTCACTACGCTGTAATCATTACCTAGGCTAGATCGTTTAAAATCTGAGTTACGGGCACTAGAGCCGTCAAAACGATCTTTCATGGACTGATGGGAAAACTTGCGACTTTCCGGATCATAAAACCACAACTCATCTTCAATACGTAGGTAACCCTGGCCCGTTTTATAGCTTGGTTCCTGAAACAGCATTAAAAAAGTATCATTGCGATCACGCCGAAACATACGAACCACTCGTTTGTCTGTGCCTTCATCGACATCTTCTTTTATCATGGTAGCCACCATGGACACGTCTACATCATGACGATTGGTATTGTCATCTATACTCCGTAGGATCGCGTTTTCGGCCATAGACAATGGCGAAAACAACGCAACAAGCAGCACTAAAACAGTGTTAAATTGCATCTTTAGGGTCATACAAAATCCTATTTGATCAAAAATATATTGAACCAATATAACTCAAGCCGAGCCAACAATAGGGCCTATTTACACATTATTGACAGTATTTACGAACACTTTACTGAATTTTCTCTTAACTAAACAGTGGCTCATTTGGCATACTTAAGGTCAATTATTCGCCCTTGGAGTTTTTCATGTCGTTTATCGATTTTCAACAAGTCCACAAAACCTACCCCTTGGGTAAAACCGAAGTGCATGCATTACGTGGTGTGAGTCTGCAGGTTGATGAAGGTGATTTTGTGACTATAAGTGGGCCATCGGGTTCGGGCAAGTCAACCATACTTAATATGATTGGTTGTATCGATACGCCCACTCAAGGCGACGTCATCATCGACGGCATTGCTACCTCGACCCTAAACGACAAGCAAATCACATGTTTACGCCACCAAAAATTAGGCTTTATATTCCAAAACTTCAACCTTATTCCGGTATTAAGCGTGTACGAAAACGTAGAGTTTCCACTGTTATTGGGCGCCGGTAAAAACGATCCATATGCCAGTTGGTCCGCCCAAGAAAAACGCCAATGGGTGCAACACTTATTACAAGAAGTTGGATTAGGGGACTACGCCAATCGAAAACCTGCAGAATTATCCGGTGGTCAACGGCAACGGGTTGCCATTGCTCGCGCCTTAGCCACTAAACCTGTACTTGTATTGGCCGATGAACCCACAGCCAACTTAGATTCTAAAACCGGCGATCAAATTATTACACTGATGCGTGACATGAACCAAAGCTTAGGCACCACCTTTGTATTTTCCAGCCATGATCCACAAGTGCTCGATGTGGCCGACCACGTGGTGAAAATCATCGATGGCCAAGTGGACGCAGACTACAGAACCCGTACCCTTTGAGGACATGAGTATGTTAGCAAAACTGGCCGTACGAAACTTACTCCAACACCGATCAAAGAGTTTGATTGTGGGTGCATTAATGGCTCTTGGTGTGGCCTTACTGGTGGTAGGCAACTCCATTATGGTGTCGCTAGATAACAAGATGGAAGCCAGCTTTACTCACGAATATAGCGGCGATTTATTTATTTATCCAGACAAAAAAGCGATCGAACTTCAAACTAAAAAGCCATCTATAAACCGGAAAAAGCAGACTGCGGACGCCAATCGTTCAGGCCCTCAAGGCGCTGAAAGCAACGCAGATGAACAAGACAATACCAGTATTTTTCGTAGCTTTGGCAGTGGTAAAAAAACCGTATTGCCAGACTATACAATCAATAGAGACGACCTGTTGGCGCTGCCTTACATCGATCAGATTTCTCCTCAAACCGTGGGCATGGGCCGCATTGAAAACGGCCTAGGCGCGCAAACTGTGAGTCTATTTTGGGGAGTGGACCCTGATGCATGGAAACAGCTAGGCTTTAGTCAGTACCTCACTTGGCACACAGGCAATTTTTGGGCTGATGATGAACTAGGCATTGCCATTAATCGCCAAGTGGCCGACGCCTACCAACAAAGTTCGGGGCAAGCACTTAAAGTGGGCGACGAAATTCAGGTCTCGGTGAGTGGTGATGCCGGCACCAAAATACGCAGCCTAGTTGTGTCGGGAATATTTTCTTTTCACAGCAACGCTGCACCGCAACTCAACATTATGAGTTTGGTTAACTTATCCAGTAGCCAAGCTCTGTTTAGTTTAACCACTGACACTGATTCGGCAAGCCAATTAACCGCTGCCGATGAAGCCTTAATTACTAATATTAGTGACGATAGTTTGTTTGCAAATCAATTATTTGTTGCGTCCACCGACCTAGTGATCGATGCCAATCAACTCGAAGCAGAACTGAGCTCCAGCTTAGCCAGCCACCGTAACCAGACGCAAAACGCGCCACATGAGTTCCACTTTATAACGGTGCAGCTGTCGCAGGGCGAGGATACACTGCAGGCTCAAACCCTGTTAGAAACCTGGATCCAAGAAAACGGCCTACCGTGGAAGGTGGGTGATTGGAAACAAGCCGCAGGCTTTATTGCCACCATGGCCAGCAGCATTGGCTGGATACTTAATGGTGCCATGATTTTGATTGGCGTCATTGCTATTATCATTATTATGAACACCCTCGTTATTTCCGTCACTGAGCGACTCACGGAAATTGGCACCATGCGAGCTATAGGCGCACAGAAATCCCTTGTGCGCCGACTAATTATTTTAGAAACCCTAGTCTTATCGGTTTCGGCGAGCATTATTGGCATCATCATCGGCGCACTGGTTATTGGTTTATTACACTGGATAGGGCTTAATCCACCGGGAGATTTTTTTGCTTTGTTATTGGGGGGTCAGCCACTCTACCCAACGCTTGCAATACAAGAAACCTTTAACGCGTTATTAATGATGGTGTCAGCCGCATTAGTCGCCAGTTACTACCCCCTGACCATAGCCTTAAAAGTGAACCCTGTGGTGGCAATGGAAGGCTGATCTCGCCTTTTAATGCCTATACACAATAAGTTTAGGAAACCTAACATGACATGGTTAAGATTAGCTTTTCGTAACGTCTTTAGACAAAAAAAGCGTAGCATTTTATTAGCTAGCGCAATTGCTTTTGGCATGCTCGCTATCACCTTGCTGAACAGTCTCACATTAGCGATGGGTACGGCAGTAAAAACAAATTTTAGCGCCGCATTAGGAGGCCATGTGTATATTTCTGGTGAGGTCGTATCTCCTCGCAATTACACGAGCAACCGAATCAACGAACCTGAGTTTATTCAACAACTGATTGCAGACTCTGGTTTTGATTTAGTGGAAGTAAAATATCGATCAAACGTGCGCGGGCAAGTGATTTTTGGTAGCCAGTCGGACTCAATCAGTATTCAGGGTATAGACCTTAACAATGAAACTAAACTTGCCAAACGTATTGAGGTGCGGCGAGGCGACTTTAGTCAGTTAGGACAAAGCAATACCATCGCACTGCCCGTTAAACAGGCGCGCGCCCTAGGCGCCAACATAGGTGACACTGTGTTAGTTAAAGCCAATACCACCAGCGGCCAGCAAAATCTCTTACAATGGCAGTTGGTGGCCATTATTGTAGACCAAGGCAGCTTTGGACGCAGCAACGCTTATGCCAGCCTTAGTTCCGTTAATCAACTCATCAACATCGAGACCAACGAATTCCAAAAAATAAATTTGGTGTTGCCCGATATGAACCAAATGCAGCAAGTTACCGACACCTTAAAGCGCCAACTCGCCACATTAAATAAAGCCAAACCAGAGGTAGAAGAGTCGGGACTATTTTCTGGAATGCGCCGCATGGGTGGCACCGGCAGTACCTATGTCGACAACCCTTGGCAGGGCACACAGTTTACAGTCACCAATTTAGACGATGTGACTCAACAAGTTATGAGCCTTGTGAATACATTGGACTGGATCGCTAAAGCCATATTTGTGATTATGCTATTGATCACCCTTGTGGGCATTTCCAATAGTTACCGTATGGTCTTGTTAGAACGTATTGCAGAAATCGGCAACATGCGCGCCATGGGTGCTCAAGCCAACAATGTATTTCGCCTGTTTATCTACGAAGCAGGGATCCTTGCGATTTTGGGCACCAGCGCTGGTTTAGTGGTGGCTCAAATAGCCATTACGGTCATTCAGGAGCTTACCTTTACTGGTCGAGGCCCACAAACAATGTTTACCGTGGCAGGGTCTATTCCCGCATCGTTAGACCTAGTGAGCGTTGCTTTGAGCAGCGCACTGATCCTTATTATGTGTTTATTAGCGGCTTATATTCCGGCCCGCAATGCGGCCAAACTAGACCCCGCAGAAGCCTTACGCACAGGCACTTAGAAAGGCCTTGCCAAGCAACCAAGATGCTGGCACTCTTGCAGCCATAACTGCAGAGGAGCATGGTTATGGTGGGTTGTTTAAAGTCGTTGTATGACGAGCAAGGGTTTCTGACCGGCGTGCCCATTATTAGCCCTGCAGAAGCGCTATTACATCGCACCAACCTAGAGCAGGTTGAAGCGCAACGCGGGCCTATGCACTATCAGTATAAAGTGCATACGGTAATGCAATCACCCTATCAGTTAGCCACCCTACCTAATTTATTAGATATAATCGAACAGCTTATCGGCCCCGACATACTGCTGTATAGCGTGGCCTACATCATCAAAGAAGCCCACAGTGAAAGCCACGTAAGCTGGCATCAAGACCTGACTTATTGGGGTTTAGATTCCGACGCCCAAGTCAGTGTCTGGTTAGCTTTATCTGACGCCAGCGAAGCCAGTGGTTGTATGCATATGATTCCCGGCAGCCACACCAGCGGCCAGCAACAACACCACACAACCCAAGACAAAAATAACGTGCTGTTAAGCGGCCAAACGGTGACCAATTTAGACACTACCAACGCTGTAGTGACCTCGCTAGCCGCAGGCCAAGCCTCGTTGCACCATGGCTGGACCTTACATTCATCCAAACCCAACACCAGTGATGACCGGCGTATCGGTTTAAACATCCAATACATACGGCCCGAAGTGCGGCAAATAAAGCAGGACTATGATTCCGCCATGCTGGTACGTGGGGTGGATCAATATCACCACTTCCATCAAGACCGGCCTGCACAAACCGCCTTTGACCTAGACGCTTGGCATTACCAACAAGACTTGGATGCCAATCTTAAAGCCATCCAAGGTAATACATCACAATAATCAGGCGGCAAGCACTATGGCTACAGTCAGCTTCACACAAATGAAACACGGCACCCACGCAGACTACGCAATGCTACAAAAACTTGAGCACCCGTTTCATGCTAAGACGGCGCAACGAATACTTAACGAGTTGGAACGTCAAGGCCAAGACAGCCTAGATGGGTACCCTATCAGTCGTTTAGGTCACGCCCTGCAATCGGCTACGCGCGCATGGCAGGACGGCGCAGACGATGATTGGATTGTGGCCGCCTTACTACACGACATAGGCGACGGCCTTGCGCCTCAAAACCATGACCGTATGGCGGCAGAAATCATCCGGCCATTTGTGCGCGAAGAAGTCACCTGGGTGATCGAACACCACGGCGCCTTTCAAATGATTTATTACGCCCACCACTTACACGGTTGGAACCCTAACGAGCGCGACCAATATAACCATCACCCCTGTTACCCAACGGCAGTCGATTTTTGTGAACGTTGGGATCAAAATTGCTTTGACCCCAACTACAAAAACCAACCATTGGCGTTTTTCGCCCCTAAAGTACACGCTGTGTTCGGCCGTAAGGCATACGCCGACGATGTGATTAGATCGGGTGAAGTGCTCGGCCTTGGCTCTGCACTGAGCTAACCGTCCGAAAGCATCATAGCCGCACCCTTTGCTGCAATCATCATAGTAGGCGCAGACGTATTGCCACTGGTGATACGCGGCATTACCGAGGCATCCATCACGCGTAAGTTAGCCATTCCTTTCACTTTGAGAGTGGCTGGATCTACCACGGCCATATCGTCAATGCCCATCTTACAAGTGCCTACCGGATGGTATACCGTGGTGGCTGTTTGACGTAGATAATCAAGAATTTGTGTATCCGTTTGAACCGCGTTGCCTGGCGCCATTTCTTCGCCTCTTAAGTGATCAAATTTTGGAGATGCAAGTATTTCGCGGGCTATCTTTACTGCTTCTACCAATACATTTTGATCTCGTTGGTCAGCCAAAAAACTGAAATCAATCAGCACATTGCGGCGACTGCCATCATTGGCCAAGGTCACCGTGCCGGTACTCAGGGGCCGCAACACACAAGAGAATACCGAATAGCCATGCCCCCATTCGAACTTTTTGCCTCGGTGACTACGGTACAAGGGTGTAAAGTGAAACTGTACATCAGGCTCCGCATCAAGGCTGCTTTGGTCAGCAGATAACGCCAAGGCGGTTTTAGCAAACCCACCTGCCTCTACATAGTTGGTCGTCCACCAGCCTTTTCTAGCCAAAAAATACTTAAAAGGTGCAGGCAAGACATGGGGTAATAAGGTTTTTAAAGACAGCCCCATGGTGTCAGCTTTAGCCGAACGCACGGTAACCATACTATCAACATGGTCCTGCAAATTTTTTCCAACTCCAGGCACATGGTGTTTGCATGCAATACCTAAGGCCTCAAGTTCGTCCTTGTCACCAATGCCAGAGGCTAATAAGATACGTGGTGAAAGAATAGTGCCACCGCACAATATGACTTCTTTATTGCACATCAACTGCTGACCCAAGCCCTGCTGTTCGATGTCTAAACCGGTCACTCGGTCGCCATCAATGCGCAACGACAGCACTTGGGTGTGGGTCATAACAGTCAGGTTGCTGCGCTTAAGAATAGGCTTAACAAAGGCGGTATAACTACTCACCCGTTCACCGCGATCCTGCTTGACGTTGTAGAGACCCAAGCCGAGTTGAGATGAACCATTAAAATCTGCATTTTCTGGTAAGCCAGCGTTTGCACCGGCGGCTACAAAAACCTTAGCTACAGGGTTTGGATCTTGCTGCTTAGAAACCAGTAGCTCACCATCAAAACCGTGATATTCGGCGCTTTGGCCAATTTGGTTGGCCTCCATATGTTTAAATATGGGCAACACCTCATCATAGGACCAACCGCTACATCCTAGCGCCGCCCAGCCGTCATAATCTTTGCGATTACCTCGAATGTACACCATGCTATTGATGGCACTAGAACCGCCTAATGCCTTGCCACGGTTAACATTCATTCTACGATTATTAAGGTGTTTTTGGGGTACGCTTACAAAGCTGTAGTCGTAAGTCTTATTACCGTACAGACCAAAAATACCCGCAGGAATTCTCACTAAAGGGCTCTTGCCTGTGCCTCCGGCCTCGATTAAACATACACTCACCGATGGATCTGCACTAAGCCGATTAGCCACCACGCAACCGGCCGAACCTGCACCAACAATGATATAGTCGTAAGTTAGGTTATTTGTCGTCAAACCCTGGTCCTTTGTATTGTCGTTATTACACTAAGCCAATATTTCAACACGACTATTAACACTAATCACGCCACCTTTTACCACCGTCAAGTTAATGCCAAAACCCACACCAGATCCCCCTAAACGGCGATACTGCGCCAATGTGCGCAACGGTTCTTGCCGAGCGTGTGGTAGCAAAGTGACAGGATCTATAGTGGTTAACACACACCGTTTACAAGGATATGCCACTTCCAATTCACAAACCCCAATACGTATTTTTTGCCAAGCATCTTCAACATCTGCAATCCTGTTGTTAACCACTAAGTTAGTACGAAAACGGTCCATGCCAATGGGACTTTCTAAACGCTGGTTCAAAGCCGCTAACGAGGCGCTGGTAGTCAGCAATAATGGTTGGGCATCGGCAAATGAAACCGCCGTTTGAACGTTAGATCCAGCCCCCAAACTCGCGTTATATACCAACCGACAAGGCAACTCCAAATATTCACTTAAGGCCGCATCCAAGGCCGAATTTTGGGGCCAAGCAGCGAGCGGCTCGTCGCCCCAGTGGTGAACCCATAGTTCTTGTCGAGCTTGCGGTTTTAATGGCAGTAAAAAATCACCATACGGCAACTCAACCACCAAACTTCCTGCGTCTACGCGGCTAGTAATGTGCAATAGTTTTGGGTGTTTGCGCGAGGTCAGCATGGCATTATCTGCACCCACCAGCATCCAGTGTCGATCGTAGGCAACACCGGTATTGAACAAATAACTGGAATTTAGCGCAATGGGGTGCGTCGACTTAATCGGGTAAGTATTGATGTGAGAAAGGTACAATATGAGCTCCAGAAATAGGTTAACGTATGTAACAGGCTTAGTTGCCCTGCCGCTTACTTATCACTTCGGCCATCAAGCACAGCATTTCCCACATCATGGTTACACCCACCAACGCCGTGTTACCACTGGGGTCAAAAGGTGGCGCCACTTCCACCACATCTGCGCCAACAAGGTTTAAACCACGCAGATCCCGTAACATGGCTTGTGCATCATGGGTGCTAATACCGCCAATTTCAGGCGTTCCGGTACCGGGGGCATAGACGGGGTCTAGGGCATCCACATCAAAACTAACATAGGTTTTTCCATCACCCACAATACGCCGTGCTTCTTGCATCACCTTGTCAGGTCCAAGGTCCATGTATTCTTCAATTTCAATCACCCGAATACCTTGCTCTAACCCCCAATCCTTATCTTGCGCTGTATAAAGGGCGCCACGTATGCCAATTTGCACTGTGCGCTTAGGGTCTAAAGCACCTTCTTCTATGGCCCGTCTAAAGGGAGTGCCATGGGTGTATTCAAAGTCGCCAAAATAGCGATCCATGGTGTCTGTGTGAGCATCAAAATGAATCATTCCAAGAGGCTCTGCGTGAACTTTGGCCAACGCCCGTAATATAGGCAACGATAACAAATGATCACCACCCGCTGTAAGCGGCATAATGCCTTGCTCACACACTTGGTCATAAAACCGTTGAATGCGGTCGATGGAATCCATCAAATCTACAGGGTTCACCGGCGTGTCCCCTAAGTCAGCACAGTTAGCCAGCTCATAAGGCGCAATACCGTGCACATGATGCACGTTGCGTGTCATAGTGGATAGGTCGCGCATCTGCCTAGGCCCGTGCCTTGCACCGGCTCTATTGGTAGTGCCTCCATCCCAGGGCACTCCAATGATGCCAATATCAATGTCATTGGCCTCGGGCAAGGCCACATAAGGTAACCTCATAAACGTAGCTATACCTGCAAACCGCGGTAGCACGTGCCCAGAAATAGGTTTATTATTCATGACTTGCGCCTTTGTAGTTCTATTCAAGGTGACCACCTGAGTCTAATAGAGCGCCATACAGGTTGCAATGTTGCGAGACTTTAGAGTTTCAGAAACAAAAATGCCCCGCTAACAAGCGAGGCATTTGAATTTGGTAGGACTAGGCGAATTCGAATCGCCGACCTCATCGATGTCAACGATGCGCTCTAACCAACTGAGCTATAGTCCTAGAAAGTCTAGAGCGCGAATAATACGGATTTTAGGCCTTGATTTCAAGCTGTTTTTCCACGTTTTGCGCTTTTTAGCGGCTCATCAACTGGCCCTTAAGTTGGTGCAATTGGTCGCGGTATCGGCCGGCTTGCTCAAATTCCAAATTCTTCGACGCTTCGTACATGGCATCTTCAGTTTGGTTGATGAGTTTAGCGAGTTGTTTGCTGTTTAATTGGCTGCTATTAGTAGTGTAATCAAGCCTTTTTTCAGCCACTTTTTTATTGGATTTACCATCGCGGTTTTTACCAGAACCCGGTGCATAAGCACCTTCCATAATGTCTTGTACCGACTTAATAACGCCCCTTGGCGTAATGTTATTAAGCGTGTTGTGTTCTATTTGTTTAACCCGTCGCCGCTCGGTTTCGTCCATGGCTTTTTGCATGGAGCCAGTGATACGTTGGGCATACAAAATAGCGCGGCCATTCAAGTTACGGGCGGCACGGCCTATGGTTTGAATAAGCGAACGTTCGGAACGCAAAAAGCCTTCTTTATCAGCGTCCAAAATGGCCACTAGAGAAACTTCGGGCATATCCAAACCTTCTCGCAGCAGGTTGATGCCGATTAACGCATCAAACTCACCTAAACGTAAGTCACGAATAATTTCCACCCGCTCCACGGTATCAATGTCGGAGTGGAGGTACCGCACGCGCACACCATGTTCGTGTAGGTAGTCGGTAAGGTCTTCGGCCATACGTTTAGTTAAAACCGTGGCCAACACCCGCTCATTTTTGGCAGCCCGTATACTAATTTCCGACATTAGGTCGTCTACTTGCGAGGTAGCTGGGCGAATTTCGATTTGCGGGTCTACCAAACCTGTGGGCCTGACGACCTGCTCAACCACACTGTCAGCATGCTCTTGTTCGTACACGCTAGGCGTGGCCGACACAAAGATTTTTTGCGGTGCGATGTCTTCCCATTCTTCAAACTTCATGGGCCGGTTGTCCAGCGCTGTGGGCATTCTAAAGCCGTACTGCACTAGTGTTTCTTTACGTGACCGGTCGCCTTTGTACATCGCGCCTAGTTGCGGCACCGTAACGTGAGACTCATCCATGACCAACATGGCATTATCCGGTAGATAATCGAACAAGGTTGGTGGTGGCTCGCCTGGTTTGCGTCCAGACAAGTAATGAGAGTAGTTTTCGATACCCGAACAAAAACCTAATTCGCGAATCATTTCGATGTCGTAGCGCGTACGCTGGTCTAAGCGCTGTTCTTCGACTAGTTGATTGTTGTTACGAAAGAACTCGAGTCGGTCTTTGAGCTCCACTTCTATTTCATCAATGGCCGCTAACAAGGTTTCCCGTGGCGTCACATAGTGCGTTTTGGGGTACACCGTGAGGCGCGGTACTTTACGCAACACTTGTCCGGTAAGCGGGTCAAAATAACTCAGCTGTTCAATTTCATCATCAAACAATTCGATACGCACGGCTTCTTCGTCGGATTCTGCCGGGAAGATATCAATCACGTCTCCACGCACCCGATAAGTGGCGCGATGAAAATCGAGGTCGTTACGTTTGTACTGCAACTCGGCCAATCGGCGCACTAAATCGCGCTGTTCCCACGTGTCACCTCGGTTAAGGTGTAACACCATCTTGTGATAAGACTCCGGATCTCCCAAACCATAAATGGCAGACACGGTGGCTACAATGATGGTGTCCGAACGTTCTAGCAAGGCTTTAGTGGCCGATAAACGCATTTGTTCAATATGCTCGTTAACCGATGAGTCTTTGTCGATAAAGGTATCAGAAGCCGGCACATAGGCTTCTGGCTGATAATAGTCATAGTATGAAACGAAGTATTCCACCGAATTGTTAGGAAAAAACTCTTTAAATTCGCCGTACAATTGCGCCGCCAAGGTCTTGTTATGCACCATGACAATGGTGGGGCGCTGCACCTTATTGATCACCTGAGCGATGGTGAAGGTTTTACCTGAGCCGGTGACACCCAGCAGCGTTTGGGCGGCTAGGCCCGCGTCTATGCCTTCCACCAGCGCTTTAATCGCAGCGGGTTGGTCCCCTGCAGGTTCAAATTTAGAGGTTAATTCAAACGGACGATTCATTATTCTGTTCATTTCGATTCATTATGTAAGGCCCAGCGTGATACCCTACCCAGCAAACCCAATAGTATAACGGAGTTCCGCCCGTGACGTGGCCACTTTCGCAGCGAATTCAATCTTTTCAGCCTTCGGCCACCGTGAGCATCAGCAACCTTGCGGCGCAAATGACAGATGATGGCAAAGACGTGATTAACCTCGCCGTGGGCGAACCCGATTTTGACACCCCAGAACACATTATCACGGCTGCCGCTCATGCCATGCAAACGGGTCAAACTCGGTATACCCAAGTGGGTGGCACCGCATCGTTACGGCATGCCATCTGTGCTAAATACGCCTCTGAAAACCAGCTGTATTATCAACCTTCGCAAGTGTTAGTGAGCAACGGTGCCAAACAAAGCATTTATAACCTAACCGTAGCCTTGTTAGAAGAAGGTGACCAAGTCATCATTCCCGCGCCTTATTGGGTGTCCTACAGTGCCATGGTCTCCATGGCGGGTGCTACGCCGGTTATTTTGCAATGCCCTAGTGAGCAGCAGTTTAAAATGACCCCAGAGCAGCTTGCAGCGGCCATCACCCCGGCCACTAAGCTATTGATACTCAACAGCCCCAGCAACCCCAACGGGCAAGCTTATCAAGCACACGATTGGCAAGCCCTAGGCGAAGTAATACGGCAGCACCCACAGTTAATTGTGATGAGTGACGATATATATGAGCATATTTATTGGGCCAAATCGCCACTCACTGGCCTGTTGAACGTTTGCCCAGACCTAGCGGACCGATGTGTATTGGTGAATGGCGTATCTAAAGCCTATGCTATGACCGGCTGGCGTATTGGTTACGCGGTGGGTCCAGAGAACATCATTGCCGCCATGACCAAAGTACAGGTGGAATCGAGTTCTTGTGCCAGTAGTATTAGCCAAGCGGCCGCAGAGGCGGCATTAAACGGCCCGCAGAACTTATTGCAGCCTATGTTAATGGCTTACCAACAAAGACATAACTATGTGCTTGCCCAGCTTAGCGCGATCCCAGGCCTTGACGTGTTACCAAGCCAAGGTACCTTTTACACCTTTCCTAATTGCCAACAAGCCATTGAGCGCCTAGGTTATGAGGACGATGTGGCCTTGGTTAAAGCCATCCTCACCCACACGGGTGTGGCGTTAGTGCCCGGCAGCGCCTTTGGTATGGCGGGTCATTTTCGTTTGTCTTATGCCACAGACTTGACGTTATTAAAGACCGCCTGTGAACGGTTAACTAGATTCTTCAAAACCTAAACTCAATGGGACTTTACTGCTGCTGCATTTTCCACAACCGTGCGTAGTGGCCGCTTTGTTTGAGTAGCTGTTGATGACTGCCCTGCTCTACTATTTTGCCATCGTCAATGACCAAGATACGGTCCGCGTCAATGATGGTAGAGAGCCTGTGAGCAATCACTAAGGTAGTTTTGTTTTGCGAAATTTCTGCCAGTGCTTCAAGAATACTGCGTTCCGACTCCGAATCAAGTGCCGATGTGGCTTCATCAAACAATAAAATGGGTGGATTTTTGAGCAATACACGGGCAATGGCAATACGTTGTTTCTCGCCGCCGGACACTTTTAAACCACGCTCTCCAACAACCGTTTCTACACCATCAGGAATCGATTCTACAAACGTACGTAATGCGGCCATGTCGATGGCTTTCCATATGGTTTCATCGCTGGCTTCAGGACACCCATAAGCCACGTTATTCCAGATGGTGTCGTTAAACAGCACCGTATCTTGTGGCACCACACCAATGGCTTCACGCAAACTAAGCTGTTGCACACGGCGTAAATCTTGATGATCAATGGTAATGGAGCCGCTGTTGACGTCGTAAAAACGAAATAATAATCGCCCTATGGTGGATTTGCCGGAACCACTGGGGCCCACAATAGCGACTTTTTCGCCTGGTGCAACTTTAAAGCTCAGTTGCTTTAGTATCTGGCGCTGGCTTTGATAGGAAAAATCAACCTGAGCAAACTCAATCGCCGCGCTTGAGACCTTTATAGGTTCTGCCTTGAGCTGATCTTGTATGGTGGGTGCCCGTTTCAGCAAACCAAACATATTCTCTACGTCTGACAAAGCCCGGCGAATTTCACGATAGATAAAGCCTAAAGCATTGAGCGGCACAAACAGTTGTAACAGGTACATGTTGACCATTACCAAATCACCAATAGTCATGGTGTCTTCGGCCACGCCTTTGGCTGCAAGGTACATGAGCGCCGTAACTCCCAAACCGATAATCAGAGCCTGGCCTGAGTTAAGCAGCGCAAGTGACAAACGATTATCGACCCTGGCTTGCTCCCATGCTTTTAGGTTGACATCGTACTGCTGGGCTTCAAAGGCTTCGTTATTAAAATACTTCACCGTTTCGTAGTTCAGCAGGCTATCGACTGCGCGCGTGCTGGACTTACTGTCTAGGCGGTTGGCCTCTTTCACAAAGCGCGTGCGCCATTCTGTGGTTTTAATACTAAACACCACATAGACCACCACACACACCAAGGTCACGGCAGAAAACCAAGCATTAAAAGCGAACAGCAAGATCAGCATCACAACTATCAGCTCTAGCATGGTGGGTAGAATGTTAAACACCATAAAACGCATCATAAAATTGATGCCATTGGTACCGCGATCTATATCGCGCGAGATACCACCGGTTTGGCGGCTTAGATGAAAGTCGAGTTCGAGTTGATGCAAATGGGCAAAAACTTCTAACCCCACTTTACGCATGGCACTTTCGGTCACTCGGCTAAACACCGCGTCTCGCAGCTCACCCAAAAACACCGCACCAAAACGCAAGCCACCATAGAGCAATACAAACCCCAAGGGGATGACTAATAGCTGTTCTGGGGTGCCTCCGTCTAGGGCATCTACGATATGTTTGAATGCCAAAGGGATAACTAAAGCCACCCCTTTTGCGCCTACTAACAGGGCCATAGCAATAATCACCCGTACCTTATGAATCATAAGGTACGGCCACAAAGCCTTTAGCAGAACCATTAATTCCAGTTCTTTAAGGTCCTTTACCTTGTGCTGGCCGTAGCCGCGTTGAGCGCTTGCTTTCAATGGACGTGCCTAACAGCACGAACCCAAGTGCAAAATAGCTTCAATTTCTACTTGCGCGCCTTTAGGTAACGCCGCAACACCAACCGCAGCACGGGCAGGATAAGGCTGATCAATATAAGTGGCCATAATCTCGTTAATGGTCGGAAAGTTGGCTAAATCAGTCATGGAGATATTAAGTTTTACTGCGTCTGCCAAAGTACCACCGCTGGCCTCCGCTACCGCCTTTAGATTCTCAAATACTTGCGTGGCTTGGGCCGCAAAGTCATCACTTACCATCAGCATAGTGTCTGGTACAAGCGGAATTTGGCCAGAGATATAAACGGTATTGTCGACCTTAACGGCTTGCGAATAAGTGCCAATTGCGGCTGGCGCTTTGTCGGTTGCGATGATGGTTTTTGCCATAATGAGTGTGCCTTAATAAAGAATGAGATATGTACATAGATAATAGCAGGCCGGGGGCGATTAAGGCCACATTGAGCCGGTTTTTTTAAAGGTTAAGACACAATCCTAGTGCTCTTGCATTATCCAGCGCGCTGCCTTTTCTGCAATCATCAGTGTAGGGCTATTCGTATTGCCACTGGTAATAGTGGGCATAATACCCGCGTCAACCACGCGCAAACCTTGAATGCCAAACACCCTTAGCTTACTGTCTACAACCGCAAGCAGATCATCCTTGCGGCCCATTTTGGTTGTGCCTACGGGATGGAATATGGTCGAACCGATGTCACCTGCAACTTGGGCGAGTTCATCGTTGGTTTGGTATTCAATACCGGGCTTAATTTCTATGGGCCTATACTGCGCCAGTGCTTCTTGCTGGGCGATATTTCTCACTACTCTTACACTATCAGCAGCAACTTTTTGATCCTTGAGGGTGGTTAAATAATGGGGCGCAATCGCGGGGGCTTGAAACGGGTCGTCAGACTTGAGAAATACAGTCCCGCGGCTGGTAGGATTGAGATTACAAACACTGGCAGTAATGGCTGGAAAATTATGCAGCGGTTGGCCAAAAGCCTCTAAGCTCAGTGGCTGCACATGAAATTGGATATTAGCATGTTTGAGACTTGGGTCACTTTTGGTAAATATACCTAGCTGCGACGGGGCCATACTCATGGGGCCAGTGCGTTTGATGGCATATTCAAGCGCCATTGCGGCTTTGCCCCACCACGTTGCAGTCATCATATTCAAAGTTTTAACGCCTTCAACTCCATATACCGTGCGAATTTGTAAATGATCCTGCAGATTGCGGCCAACCCCTTCAAGAGCATGCTCTACTTTAATACCTACTTTAGCTAACTGCTCTGGTGCACCAATGCCAGAAAGTTGTAATATTTGAGGGCTGCCAATAGCCCCTGCACTTAATATCACTTCTAAATCGGCCTGTAGGGTATCCATTTTACCATTGCGCCAGACATTCACAGACGTACATTTTTTTTGACCATCAGCAGCTTTAGTCAGGTTAAGCTTGGTGACTTGAGCATGGGTCCATACTTGCAGATTTTTGCGCTTTTTCACTGGCCTTAAAAACGCTTTTGAGCTGCTCCAACGCCAACCTTTGCGCTGATTAACATCAAAGTAGCCGGTGCCTGTGTTGTCGCCGCTATTAAAGTCATCTGTGGGCGGTATACCCGTTTGAGTTGCTGCCTTTGAATAGGCATCTAGAACTTCCCAACTTAAGCGTTGCTGCTCTACTCGCCACTCGCCGCCCGAACCATGAAAACGGGCTATGTCATTTACGTCCTTATTAATAGGCGCAGCGTTTTGATCAAGCCGATAATGGTTTTCGTGAGCTTTAAAGTCCTCAAGGCAAGCATCCCAGCACCACTCTGGATCACCAGTAAGCTGCGCCCATTGATCGTAATCTCTGGCTTGGCCACGCATGTAAATCATACCATTGATCGACGAACAGCCGCCCAATGTTTTGCCACGGGGGTACAATAGGCTTCTACCGTTTAACCCGGTTTCCGGCTCCGTCCTATATTGCCAATCAGTGCGTGGGTTATCGATGCAGTACAAATACCCAACCGGAATGTGAAGCCAGTGATAATTATCTTTGCCCCCGGCCTCTATCAACAACACTTGTTTAGAACTGTCGGCACTCAAACGGTTCGCTAGTAAAGCACCAGCGGTGCCCGCTCCAACAATAATATAATCAAACTTTTGTAACATCAGCCGAGCACCTAAAACGAGCTATTTTTATTGCTGGATCAGCATACCACGCATTCCCATCAAGAGCGTATGCATCAGTGGTGATCTAAGGGGTCTGGATCTAAGGGGGTCAGACTCGATCGATCTAAGGGGTCAGACTCGATTGATTTCAAATTTAGGCCTTGGCCTGCGCCGAGTTGTTTATAAACGATATAGCTTTATCTATCGCATAAAAGGTCAGAAGATAGAAATTTTAACAATATATCGAGATAACTTACCTTAGTAACCAAACAACGCCGGTAAGTCTGCAATAGACTCAAGCACCAAATCAGCATCGACTTCGAGCTCTGCTGCGTGGCTGGTACCGGTAAGTACGCCTACATTAACGCCAGCACCCGCACTTTTGCCCATGTGCAGGTCGTGCGTGTTATCGCCCACCACCATCACCTGCTCTGGTTTTAGGCCTGTTTGTTGGCAAAAGCCTAGCACCATGCCGGGGCCGGGTTTGCTGCCGTGACCAGAGTCATAGCCCACCTTGTAATCAAATAAATGCAAGCAATTAAAATTGCCAAGAGTGGCCTCGATACCCGCTTCGCTGTCCATCGTGGCTATACCTAAAACCAAACCGTAGTCGGCAAGCTTTTGTAAGCTACTCGCTAAGTGGTTGACCGGCACACTGGCACCATATTGCTCGTCGGCAAAGGTATGGTTCAGTTGCTGCTCTACCTCAGTTACGGATTGATTACCCAAGGGCGCCCATACTTGTGCAATGTCTAGGTTATTGCCAGCGGCTAAAATAGAGCTCCCTAATACCCGCTCTTGCGCTAGATCGTAACCGGTCGCCTGTAACATAGTGAGGGCTAAGTTTTCATCGCCTTTGGCCACCAACAATACGGCCGCTTTTGCTCTGGGTACCCATGTCGCATGGAAGTCGAGCAAGGTGCCGTCTTTATCAAACACAATGCCTTTAATATTTTTTAACTTCATAGTGTGGTGGTCTTTGGTTCACTTTCAGTGTCAGGCGCAACTTCGGGTATAGCTGGCTTGGTTTCGTTATAACCACGCCAGCGGCTGGTTCGTAGCTCACCTTCACGGTTAAGCACGGGGTAGGCAATCGCCGTGAAGTGCGAATGCAGGCGTTTGATGTCACGCATCAAATCAGTAAACAACGAATGTGCAACAGGGCTGGCTTTGTCGGCCTGCATAGCACGCATTTGTTGGCCATCCATGTATTGCTGATGGGTGGAATTAAATTGGTGTTTGGCTTGAATCAAGCCGCGGGCACTCGCCACGTCTTCGCTCATCATCACCTGAAACGACATGGGCATCACCTTAAATATGGCTTTCATGCTGGTGTCTAGGGCTTCGTGTTCGTATTCAGTGAAGTCTATATGCAGGTTATTCTTTTTCTTCAACAATAACGTCATGCTGCGTTCCAAGGTATCGCCTGCATGTTCAATATTGGTGATAAATAGCAGTAAGTCCTGACACCGGTAACGCTCTTCTTCGGTTAAGTCTTGGCCACCTAGCTCGAGTAAATAGGCATTAATTTGTTGGTGAAAGTCATCGATAATGTCATCACTTTGATGGATTTTTTTCTCCAAAGCGTCATAGCGTTCGGTCATGCCTAAGTGCACTTCTCGCAGCATTTCTTCCAACAACTCACCCATGGTGAGGGTGTCTCGCACTACGTTAGCCAGAGCTGCAGAGGGAGCGGTGTCTTGCACGTCTATAAGGTATTTAGGGCTCGGCAGCGGCGCAAGGGTTTCTCTGGGTAAGCGTGAATCAATCAAACCGGCAAGCTTACTGACAATCAGCATGCCAAATGCGGCCACAGTGACGTTAAACAAACAGTGCATCAACACCAGCTGCCAAGCCGGGTCCATACTCACGTAATTGAGCCCCACATGGACTTCCGCCACCCATGGTGCAAATGCTAACGCGCCTAAGGAGCGTAAAATTAAGTTACCTAAAGGTGCAACACGTTTGGCATTGCTGGATTTGCGGGATAAGTACACCGGGATAAAGGCGCTGCCAATGTTAACTCCCAAAATTAGCAATAAACCCGATTCAACACCGATCACCTGCGCGCCCACAAGGCCTGCCAATAACAGCACCATTACGAGGCTTGAATGTAATAAGAAGGTTAGTAGTGCGGCAAACACAATGGCTAGCCAAGGCTCAGCAATGAGGCTTTGTAGCATGTCGCTAAACAGCTCAGAACCTTGTAACGGCACCGCTTGCTGGCGTAACAACCCCAAGGCCAACAACATCAGGCCTAAACCCATCAGGCCTTCGCCTATACCGTGCTGGCGTTTGTCTTTAGCGCGCAGTTCCATAAACACGCCCGTAGCCACCAATAACGGGCTTAACGCACTAAGATCAAAGGAAAGGATAAGGGCCACTAAGGTGGTACCTACATCGGCACCGAGCAGCAAGGCTAAACCTGCTTCGCCTTGTACGCCTAATGAGGCAGCCAACAACGCCGATGCAGTGCTGCTTTGCAGAATCATGGTGAGCATTACACCCAAACCCAAGGCCGACCATACGCCAGCAAAACGATCACGAATAAAATACGTAAGGCGGCCACCAAAGGCGCGTTTCATGCCCTGCTGTACCCGTTTTAAGCCCCAAATAAGCAAAGCTACGCCACCTGCTAAACCAATGAGCAGCTGAGTAATACTGGTGTCTGATACAGGGTCGATATGCGCCTCTGGCTGGTAAAAATTATCGCGGGTGGGCTTGCGCTGCGCTGGCTTAGAATGGCAAACTGCGAGCTACGCTTTAGAGTAACACAAATGTTCAATAATGCTAATGTCATTACAGATTAAATGGGTAATAACAGTATGAAAAATAAAGTGATTTTGCTTATTCTAGACGGCCTTGGATACAGCTACGCCCGCAAACTCATGGGCAATTTAGAAGGCTGGGTGGATTCTGGAGAAGCCTCACTTTGGAAAGGCCAATCCGTGTTGCCGTCGGTATCTGGCCCTTGTTATGCCAGCATCCATACAGGGCTTACACCCCAAGAACATGGTGTCACTAGCAATTACCACCAAGGCAAACTCGAAGACCCCGACATTTTTAGTGCCGTAAAGTCCGCCGGCGGCACCACCGCAGCCGTGGCTCATTCGTTTTTTTCGGACTATTTTCAGGACAGCCCATTTAACCACCTGCGCGATATGGAAGTGAATGACATTAATCGCCCCATCCAACATGCTCGGTTTTACACCATGGCGGGTGAAAACAAAGCGCAGCCAGCCACGCCCTCCGACATCGATTTATTTTGGCGAATGAGCTTACTCATTCAACGCCATCAGCCAGACTACTTTTTGTTCCACTCCAGCACCTTAGACAGCCTCGGCCATCACTATGGTTTTGATTCCATTGAGATCGACCAAAATTGCTACGTCATCGATGCAGCATTGGGTGACTTCATCCCTCGCTGGCAAGAACAAGGTTATGACGTTATTGTAACGGCAGACCACGGACAAAGTGCCCGGGGCCATCACGGAGGTACAGAAGCCATTATGCGGGATATCCCTATTTACTATTTTGCCAACCCAGATAACGCCTTAGACGGCCCACCTACGGATTATGTTATCGACCAAACCGCCCTTGCGCCAAGCATCTTACAGCGCATGGGGGTCGACATTCCTGAGTCGATGCAAGCTACGCCTGTGTGGCGTTAAATATTTTTTCAAAGGTCTATATTAATGCACAACCATTTTGATTACATCATCGTCGGCGGTGGCTCTGCTGGCTGTGTACTAGCTAACCGTTTAAGTAACGACCTCAATGCCGAAGTTCTACTGTTAGAAGCAGGGCCTAAAGACCGCAACCCATTGATCCATATGCCAGCCGGCATCGCTCAGTTAATCGATCATAAAACGCTTAACTGGAACTACAAAACCACACCACAAACGGCCATGAATGAACGGCAAATCCCCGTTCCCAGAGGCCGTACGTTAGGTGGGTCTAGCTCAATTAACGCCATGGTGCATATCCGCGGCCAAGCCCAGGACTACAATGAATGGCGCGACATGGGCAACGAAGGATGGGGCTATAACGATGTATTGCCATTCTTTAAACGTTCAGAGACCAACCACGGCGCACATATAGACGAGGGTTTCCATGGTTCTAAGGGGCCCCTACAAATCAACGACCGCTCCTACACCCACCCCCTTAGCGACGCCTTTGTTGACTCGGCTGTAGCTGCAGGGTTAGCCAAAAACAATGACTTTAATGGCCACCATCAACTGGGGGCCGGCCGCTATCAAGTCACCCAATCTAATGGCAAACGCTGTAGCTCTGCCACAGCTTTTTTACACCCGATGGTAGATCGTCCTAACTTAAGTATGATCACTAACGCCAAAGTTAGGCGTATATTATTTAACGCCACACGTGCTGTTGGCGTAGAGTACCAAGTGGGCAATAGCGTAGACAAAGCCATAGCTAGCACCGAAATTGTGTTGTCAGCAGGTGCTATTGGATCCCCGCAATTATTGCTCTTGTCCGGCGTTGGCCCTGCAGCAGAGCTCGCTGAACATGGCATTCCCATGGTGTTAGACCTGCCAGGAGTCGGTAAAAACCTTCAGGATCACTTAAATGTTTCGGTATTGGCGCAAACCAAAGAACCCATTAGTTTATATGGTATCGACAAGGGATTTAAGGCGGCGACAACCGCCATCCAATACCTATGGAATAAATCAGGCCAAGGGGCTTCCAACGGGGCAGAAAGTGGTGGCTTTTATAGCTCCAAATTCAGCCCCGACCGTGCCGACATACAACTGCACTTTATTCCGTTGATGGTCTACCCAAAAACAGTTGCAGATAGTAATCAACATGGTGTCACCATCCATGCCTGTAACCTCAGGCCCACCGACATGGGTGAAATAACGCTTGCCAGTGCTGACCACCGCCAAGCACCACTCATTGATCAACGGTTTTTACAAACCCAAGGCAATATTGAACGGATGCGTGAAGGCATCCACATTAGCCGAGAAATCCTTGCTAGCGGGCCCTTTGCAGACCTCATTTCCCATACCTATTCACCCAGCAACACATGCCAAGGCGACGATGCATTAAATGCTTATATTCGAGCCAACGCAGAAACCGAATACCACCCCGTTAGCACTTGCCGCATGGGGCCGGATGATATGTCTGTGGTTGATTCTAACCTCAAGGTCAAAGGCATCCAGAACCTACGTGTGGCGGATGCCTCCATCATGCCTAAACTGATTAGCGGCAATACTAACGCCACCAGCATTATGATTGCCGAAAAAGCCGCCCAATTTATTCTGCAGCAGTCACCTGTGTTGCATAAAACATAGGTCCACCACGATAGGCAGGGAAGCCATAGCCAAAGATAAAGGCTAAGTCGATGTCGCTAGCGCTTTGCGCTATGCCATCGTTAAGCACTTGATTACCTTCATCAGTTACCGCGCCTATTAACCTTTTAACAATGGTTTCATCGCTCATGGGGCTACGTTGAATGCCTTCGGCTAGGGCCGCTTCTTCGACCCAAATCATCACCTGTTGATCCACCTCACGCTTACCCGTGGTGGCATCATAACGATAAAATCCGGCGCCTGTTTTTTGGCCTAAGCGCCCCTGTTCAACCAACAGGTTAGGCACGCGGTAGTTTTTAGTGGCGCCCAGCGCTTCTGCACTCAACGTTTGACGCGCCTTATAACCAATATCTAGGCCGGCTAAATCGGCTACACTAAACGGCCCCATCGCCATGCCAAACTCAAACATAGCGCGATCCACTTGCTCTACACTAGCGCCTTCAATTAAACACAGGTTAGCCTCGCGTAAGTACTTGCTGTAAATACGGTTGCCTATAAAGCCATAACATACGCCTGCAACAATAGCGGTTTTGTTAATCGCCTTAGCCACCGCCATAACCGCAGCTAGTGTGGCATTGTCGGTTCTGCGCGCTTGCACAACTTCTAACAAAGGCATGATGTTAGCTGGGCTAAAGAAGTGCATACCCACTAACTGGTGTGGCCTCTTCACTTCGTCTGCCATGGCTTCAATATCCAAGTAAGAGGTATTGCTGGCAAAAATAGCATGGGGCGCACAAATGTTATCTAACTGTTTAAACACTTGCTGTTTAACGGCCAAATTTTCCACCACCGCTTCGATCACCAAATCGGCCTGCGCAAGATCTTGTATGTCCATGGTGGGCGTAATGGATTGCAAACGTTGTTGCATTTGCACTTGGGTTAATCGACCCTTAGCATGGGTTGACTGGTAACGCTTGTTGATCATTACCATGCCGCTATCAAGCACTTGTTGGTTAATCTCTACTAACGTCACCTGCAGGCCCGCATTGGCAAAACACATGGCAATGCCCGTGCCCATAGTACCCGCACCAATCACACCTACACGTTTGACGCTGGTGACGGTTTGATCACTGACAACTTGCGCTTGGTATTTTTTGGCGCCATTTTTGGCTTGCGTTTGAGCAAAAAACACATGCTTTAAGGCTGCCGATTGCGGCGCTTGTTTTAACGCCATAAACTGTTCGCGTTCGAAATTAAGTCCCTCTGCGTAGGGACGCTGAGTGGCTGCTTCAACACAATTAACAATACATTGAGGGGCCTTCTGACCACGCATTTTTTTTGCCAATTTGGCGCGATATTCAGCAAAAAAATCAGCATCATAACTGCTGCTGTCTACGCTTAACTCACTCACCCTGCGGCAATTGGCCTGCTGCTCAATAAGCCGTTGGGCATAGTTTAGGGCTGCCGCACGTAAATTATCTTCCGTCAATTCATCAAGTAAGCCGATATCTAGCGCTTTCGCTGCAGAAATAGGTGTGCCTGTCGTCATAAAGTCCAAGGCAGCCTTAGCACCCACGAGTCTTGGCACTCTTTGAGTACCACTAGCACCAGGCAACAGCCCTAATTTCACTTCTGGCAAACCCACTTTAGCCGAACTCAATGCCAACCGATAATGACAACTCAGAGCCAGTTCAAAACCGCCACCTAAGGCACTGCCATGTAAGGCAGCTATGACTGGTTTTGTTGAGGCTTCTACCGCTGCAATTAAGTCCGGTAACGAAGGTGCCTTAGGCGTTTGGTTAAATTCTTTGATGTCTGCACCGGCGCAAAACGTACGCCCCTCACAGATAATCACCAAGGCTTTGCTGGCATCATTTTGGGCTGCCGTAATGGCGTTTAAAATGCCGTCGCGCAACGCATGGCCCAGAAGATTTAACGGTGGGTTATTAATACTGATCACACCCACTTGTTGATTGATGTTATAGCTCACTACACTCATGTTGTTACCCTGTACTAATACGGCTTGCTTAAATACGCTCAATAACTACGGCAATGCCTTGGCCTATACCAATACACATAGTGACCAAGGCATAACGGCCTTGTTTGGCTTCTAATTGTGCCAAGGCATTTTGAATAATACGCGCACCACTGGCACCTAGGGGGTGACCCACGGCAATAGCGCCGCCATTAGCGTTAACACGGCTGTCGTTAAAATCGATTCCCAACAATTGCAAACAGCCCAACACTTGTACGGCAAAGGCTTCGTTCACTTCAATCACATCCATTTGATCAAGGGTTAAGCCCGCTCTAGCAAGGGCTTTTTGGCTAGCTGGCACAGGGCCAAGGCCCATAGTACGGGGCTCTACACCCGCCACAGCACCCGCAAGAATACGCCCCTTAGCGGCAACGCTATACTTTTCGCCCACCGCTTGGCTGCCAACAATGATGGCTGAAGCACCGTCGTTAAGGCCCGACGCATTGCCTGCCGTTACCACACCGTCATTGGCCAAAGTACGTAAACCGCCTAACACTTGCTCCGTTGAGCCTGCACGAGGGTGTTCGTCTTCGCTAATGGTAATCGCTGGCTTTTTACGACCTTGAGGCACGTCTATCGGCACAATTTGCGCAGCCATGTGGCCCGCCTGCTTAGCAGCCTGGTAATTAGCTTGTGAACGCGCGGCAAACTCATCACATTGTGCGCGACTAATGCCTAAATCGGCCGCAATGTTATCCGCCGTTTGTGGCATGCTATCGTCGCCAAAGGCGGCGCTAATTTTAGGGTTGGTAAAACGCGCGCCCATGGTGGTATCAACCAACTGCTGGCCGCGATCAAAGGCGTTGTTGGCTTTAGACAACACTAGCGGTGCACGACTCATAGACTCAACACCACAAGCCACAAACAGTTCACCTTCGTTACACCGCACCGCACGGGCTGCATCTAACGTCGCTGCCATACTCGAACCACATAAACGGTTAACCGTAATGCCGCCAGAACTGATCGGCAAACCCGCCAATAACCCAGCAAAACGCGCCACGTTACGGCAATCTTCACCGGCTTGATTGGTATTACCGGCGATCACGTCTTCATATTCGTTTAAATCAAAACCGTTACGGTTAACCAGTTCACGAATAACGTGGGCCAACAAGTCGTCTGGGCGTACTGAAGAAAGCCCGCCACCCAAGGTACCAAAGGCGCTACGGGCAGTGTCATAAATATAGGCGTAATCATTCATATTAAAGTCTCATTTTGTTAATTTCTTCAACTAGATGGAGCAGTTGAGGAGCAAAGGTTTGTTCAATTTGTTGTGCGGATACAAGGTAACTAGGGCCGCCGATGCTAAGCACCATAGTCTTGCCACCTTGCACTTGAAACGGCACCGCAACGGCATTAACCGTACGATTCCAATCACCTAACGACAGGCAATAACCGTGGTTTTGATAACAGATTGCGGCTTCATCTATGGCGTCCACTTGTTGCTGCCAATCTTGCGTTTGGCGTTCGCCAAGGTAGTTGATAAACTCGGCCCGCTCGTGCGCCGCTAGGGACGCCAAATAAGCACGGCCTGCCGCAGACGTGGCCAAAGGGATGCTCGCACCCACCTCTACCCTAAGGCTCTGCACCGTATGGTGGCGACAGTTTTCTACGTAAATCATCGACAAGCGTTCGCGCACGGTAAGGCCCACAGACACTTGATGCTGCTTGGCTAAGTCTTCCATTAAAGGCTGAATAAGGCGACTAACCTGCACGTTAGCTACATAGGCATAACCTAACGCCAACACACCAGCATCGAGGCGATACTTGTCACTGTGGGGGTCGTTAGCCAAATAACCCAACTGCTTAAGAGTGTAGGTCATGCGCGACACGGTGGCTTTTGGGAGCCCCGTAATGGCACTCAATTCCTGATTACCTAAGACACTATGACTGTCGCTAAACGCGCGCAGTAGTTCCAACCCACGGGCTAGCGCTTCTACAAACTTGCGATCTTTGGGTGCAGATTGTGGTTCTTCAGACGACATAACAGGCAATGAAATAGTTGGCGCTTTGAATGCTCAGAATCTTAACACAGTTTCGCTCTGCGGAACAAGATTTCGCTTATTGAAACATGATAAAAGACATGTTAGTTTGATACCCATATTAAACTCCACTGGAGTTGCAAGTGAATATTTCATTTACCCCAGAAGAACTTTTGTTTAGGGATCAAGTGCGCGACTTCCTAAATAAAAGGGCTCCCGCCGCCGTTAAGCACAAACAAACTGCGGGTTTGCGGCTGGACAAACATGACATGGTCGCGTGGCAACAATCACTCTTTGAAGAGGGTTGGGCCGGCATTAATTGGCCGGTAGAACATGGTGGCTCCGGCTGGAACGCTACCCAAAAATACATTTTTTTTGATGAGGCGAGCAAAGCCAACATGCCCAGAATTGTGCCTTTTGGGCTCAATATGGTGGCCCCAGTAATTTATAAGTTTGGCAATGAAGAGCAACAAAAACGATTTTTGCCCGACATATTGTCGTCTAAAGTATGGTGGTGCCAAGGCTACTCAGAGCCTAACGCGGGTTCAGATTTGGCATCCCTAAGCACCAAGGCCGAACTACAAGGCGACCATTACTTCGTCAATGGCACCAAAACGTGGACCACCCTTGCACAATATGCAGACTGGATTTTTTGCCTAGTACGTACCGATAATTCTGGCCGTAAGCAACAAGGTATAAGCTTTTTATTGATCAACATGAACAGCCCCGGCATTAGCCTACAGCCTATTATCACCATAGACGGGCAACATGAAGTCAACGAAGTGCATTTTGATAACGTACAGGTGCCTGCCAACAACCTGATTGGCGAAGAAGGCAAAGGCTGGACCTATGCCAAGGTGTTACTCACCCACGAGCGCACCGGCATTGCTCGCGTGGCAGAATCAAAACAACGTTTTTGTCTGCTGCAAGCTCGCATCAAAGAACTTCAAGACACTCCTGACCAACCCCACGTTAACAGCGTATTTATGGCACGGGTAATGGCCGTCGAAATTGATTTAGTCTCACTGGAATATACTGAATTGAGAGTGTTGTCGAGTATCGCCACCGGCAATGCCCCTGGACCAGAGTCGTCTATTCTTAAAATTTTAGGCACAGAACTTCAGCAAGCCATTGATGAGTTGTTTTTAGATTTATCAGGCTTACATGCCCTGCCCTTTGTACCCGACCAATATAGTCTGGGCTACGCAGGAGACAATCTGGAACCTCATTATGCCGCCAACACGGCGCCGCATTACTATAACAATCGCAAAGTCTCCATTTATGGCGGCAGTAATGAGATTCAAAAGAATATCATTGCCAAACAAATTTTGGGCTTTTAGGAGGCACTTATGGACTTTTCTTTGTCAGACGATCAAACCATGATGCAAGACATCGTCAAACGTTTTATAAGCCAAGAATATGGCTTTGAAACACGCCAATCATTACTTACCACAAAGCAAGGCTACAGCGAGGATATGTGGCAAACCTTTGCAGAAATGGGGTGGTTAGCCCTGCCTATTGACGACCAATATGGCGGCTTAGGTGGCACCATTATAGACACTATGTTGTTACAAATTGAACTTGGAAAAGGCCTTGTCCTAGAGCCTTTTTTCGCCACGGCTATCCATAGCGCGTCATTACTCAGCAAAGTGGCCAACGATGACGTCAAACAACAATGGTTACCAAAAATTGCCGCCGGCGAAACCAAATTTGCAGTGGCCTATGCCGAACAAAATTCGAGCTTTCAAGTCACTCAATGCGCCACAAGCGCGTCTGTCACGGGCACCGGATACCTATTGCAAGGCAAAAAATGTGTGGTATTAGGTGCCCCTAGCGCCGATCAGCTGTTGGTTACTGCTAACACAGACACGGGGCTTGGCGTATTTGTGGTCGATCCATCATTGGCGGGCATAAGTTTTAATAACTACGCCACCAATGATGGTCACCGAGCTGCTGAAATCACCTTTGATCAAGTTGAAGTTTTAACCTCTGCGCGACTAGACAGTGGTACAAATGCTCAATCGGCATTTGATGCTAGTAGAGATGAAGCCATTGTTGCGCTGGCGGCAGAGGCCTTAGGCATTATGCAAAAGTTGTTGGCCGCCACTGGTGAACATCTACATACCAGACAACAATTTGGTCGTAAAATAGGCGAATTTCAAGTGCTACAACATCGCGTGGCAGACATGTTTATGGCCCTCGAATCTACTCAGTCCTTGCTCTACTACGCTGCCTTAAAAATTGCCTCTAATGCTGATGACCGAAACCGAGCAACGTCCATGGTTAAAGTAAAGTTAGCTCAAACGTCTCGTTTGGTCGGACAAACTGCTGTGCAACTACACGGCGGCATGGGCATCACTGACGAGTTAGATGTGGGACACTATTTCAAACGGTTAACCTGTATCAACGCCCTTATGGGCTCCGGTGACCAACATATGCAGCGCTTACTCAACCACGCCGCGTAAAACCTAATATAGACGAGACATCCACCATGAAAGCAGCCGTTATTAAAGAATTTGGCCAACCCCTAGTTATTGAAGAAGTTGCCGACCCAATCGCCAGTGACAACGGCGTGGTAGTTAAAGTTGAAGCCAACGGCATATGTCGTAGCGATTGGCACACATGGATGGGCCACACCCCAAACGTGACGCTACCTCACGTTCCCGGTCATGAGCTTGCAGGTACAGTTAAAAGTGTAGGGCGAGACGTTAAAAATTGGAAAATAGGTGACCGTGTTACGGTACCTTTTGTAGTGGCTTGTGGTAGTTGCCATCAGTGCCATAGCGGTGAGCATCAAGTGTGTAACAACCAGTTTCTTCCTGGTTTTAATGCATGGGGTAGCTTTGCTGAAGAGGTCGCCATTAATTACGCCGATGTTAACTTAGTAGCGCTACCAGAAGGCATGAGCTACGCCGCCGCTGCCAGCCTTGGCTGCCGTTTTACCACGGCTTTTCGTGCCTTAGTGCAACAAGGAAAGATCGCACCGGGCGAATGGCTCGCAGTACACGGTTGTGGCGGCGTAGGCTTGTCAGCCATTATGATTGGCGTTGCCGCTGGGGCTAATGTGATTGCCGTAGACATAGACGACGAAAAGCTCGCATTTGCCAAACAACTCGGTGCCGTAGCTCTCATCAATGCTAATCAAGTGAAGTCTGTACCCGGTGCCATAATGGGCCAAAGTGGCGGTGGTGCCCATGTTTCCCTCGACGCTTTGGGAAGCCCTATTACTTGTCGAAATTCCATTCGCTGCTTACGCACCCACGGGCGCCATGTACAAGTGGGTCTAATGATGGACTCGACCGACGCAGTACCTATGGACCGTGTGATCAGCAAGGAACTCACATTATTAGGCAGCCAAGGCATGGCGGCCTACAAGTACCCAGAGCTGCTTCAAATGGTTGCACAGGGCACCTTAGAGCCTGAGAAGCTAGTACAAAACACGGTCAATTTAGAACAAGGGGTGGACATTCTACAATCCTTCGACCAGTTCCCAAGTTTGGGTGTAACGGTTATTACCGAGTTTTAACATCCACAGCTCCGCAGTCATCCTGACTAAACTAGAGTCATCCTGACGCAGGTCAGGATCTCTTGAGATTCCGGCCTACGCCGGAATGACGTGGAGGCCTGCGCCGGAATGACCCGTTGAGCCCGAGCCTACCACGCCAAGGGTGGAAGCTTAACTTGCCCTCGGCTTACCAATCAAATTCAGCAATCTTGTATAGCTCAGCAGCATTTCTCAACGATAACTCGCGGTAGGTTTTCCACTGCATAAAGGCCAATTGATTAATTTCATAGGCGTCGGTTAACTCACCACCGTCATTCAGCACCTTTTGAACTTCATCGACCATATAGTTAACATAACCCATCGTATAGTAAGTTACAGTGTCCAGGTCTGTTACCCCACCGTGACCCGGAATGATGATTTTAGGATTCAAGGATTCAAGTTTGCTCCAGTTTTCCTGCCACGCCAGCATGTCTGTATGTTCCAATACAGGCAACATACGTTCATTGAAGGCAAAGTCGCCAGAAATTAGCAGATCGTCTTCTGGTAACCAAAGCTGTATATCATCTGGACTATGGGCGTGTCCAAAGTGCTTAAGTACAACCTTTTTACCCTTTACGGGTACCACATACTCTTCGGCGAAGGTACGGTCTGGCATCACGATGTGGGAGTTAGAAAATTTATCTCTTAGACTGCCCTGTCCCCGCTCCAGCATTTTGTCGGCCTCATGTTCAAGGATTTCTGGAGTATTTTCATGAGCAATGATTTCTACCCCCTGCTCTTTCCAGTAACTCCCCCCAAACACAGCATGGCCTTGAGCATTTTCATAAATAAGGTATTTAACCGGCAGGTCTGTGACCTGTTTAATTTCTTCGTGCATGGCCTTGGCGAGCGAGTAGCTACCACCGCCGTTAAATACCACCACAGCATCTTCAGCCACAATAAAGCTAAGGTTATTATTGTGGCCCGAATTATCGTAGGTAGAAGGCGCTGTAGCACCTATAGCAGAATAGACACCATCTATAACCTGTACCGGACGCTGGTATAGGAACGTTGAAGAATCAAGGGTGCCCATATTGGTTTCTAAACCCTTTTCTTGCCACTCGAAATAGCCACCCTCGTAGTTGCTCACATTAGTGTAGCCCATTTCCATGAGGGTTTTTGCCGCCATAGGACTACGGATATTCCTGCCACAATAAACCACAATAGGCGTATCAAAGGATGCAACAGCATCGGCAACATCAAACTCTATCCAGCCCCGAGGAATGTTAATATTTTGATAGATACCCAAAGTACCGAGCAAACTCACCTCATTTTGCGTACGTACGTCTATCACCACCGTGTCGGGGTTTTGCTCTACCTGCAGTAACAGTTGCTCCGCAGAAATATTGGTAATGGCCTGGCTGGCAGCTGCCAGCATTTTCGCTCCCGTTTGTGGAGCTTCATCAGAAAATGCTGTGTTTGAGACAATTAAAGCAAGTGATAATAGATAATTTTTCATAGGGTTTCACAAAATCGTAGTTAGAACTTATCGAAGCCGACCCTATATCAGGGTATAGCATATGCTCACACAAATTAGTTATAGGTATATTAGCATAAGCGCAATAGGCTTACACCAGCATCACAACTTCAACGATTTAACCTAAAATGGTCAGCCGTAAAGTGCTAAAACGCTGTAAATAGCGCGGCTGGATACGTGAGTTCACTGTTGGACGAACCCTGCCTAAATAGTGACGATAGCATTTGTGAAAACAAGTATCTGTGCTTGTCTCGGCCTTGGTGAAACTGTAATTACTAAACTTTAGCCGGTTAGCTAAGTCTGACTACTATCATTAGCCAATTTAATTTATATTAGTATTTATTTATATTAAGGATAGACATTATGCAATGCCTCAGTCGTTACTTGGCCTTAGTAGCCAGCCTAATTGTGGGCACGGTTGCTAGCTTATTCTCCACCAGCGGTATGGCCTTAACCACGGTTCAATTATCAGGTTCGGCCTATGCCATTATCGGCGAAACCAACAATCGCTCGGCCACAAATTTAGGAAACAACGCCAACTTCGGATTTATTGTAGGGCCTACAAGCGTTTTATTAATCGACTCAGGTGCCGGTACCTTAGCCGCCAAAGCCATTGAGGAGCAGGTTCGCCAAATCACACTATTACCCATCAGCCATGTGATTAACACAGGTGGCCAAGACCACCGCTGGCTCGGCAACAGTTATTTCCAGCAGCAAGGAGCCAACATAATTGCCAGCCAAGCTGCAACGGAGGATCACAACGAACGCGCTGGAGACCAACTCCAAGGCCTCACCAATGCTCTCGGGCACGACCCCATGGCGGGTTTAGCAGCCACTACCGCCGACATAACTTTCGAGCAAGACTATCAATTTAACTTTGCCAACCTAGACATTCACCTTCATCACCAAGGCCCTGCCCATACCCCTGGTGACAGCTGGGTATATATTCCTCGGCTAAAGTTGTTATTTACTGGAGACATTGCCTACGGAGATCGCATGTTGGGTGTTATCGATGTATCCGACAGCCAATCTTGGGTTGAGGTGTTCGAAGCCATGGCGCAGCTCGACACTCAACAGGTAGTGCCGGGCCACGGGCAGGTCTCCACCATGACCCGCCTGAAACAAGAAACCTATGGCTACTTGGTGCACCTACGTACTCACGTGGGGGAATTTATCGATGCAGGCGGAGACCTGATGGATATTCGCCAAGTTGACCAATCGGCCTTTAGCCACCTGTTAAACTACAAAGAAATTGCGCCTGGCAACGCCCTGAGGGTGTTCGAAAAAATGGAGTGGGAATAGAAACACCGCTACTATAACGCCGTAAAACTAACGGGCTGCCCCATTATATTAGTTTGAGCAATCACCCGGTCGTCACCTAAGGTTTGTAATACAAACAATAGGTCGCGCCAGCCTTTACAATGGTTGGTACGAAACCGTAATAAATCTGTAGCATTTGGGTCTAGTAACAAGAAGTCGGCCTCTTTACCGACTTCAAAGTTACCTATTTTATCATCCATATCCAAGGCCTTAGCACCGCCTAACGTGGCTAAATAAAAACTCTGTTCTGGGCTCAAGTTATGGCCATTGAGCTGCTGCATCTTGTAGCCGTCGGCCAGGGTTTGTAACATATTAAAGCTGGTGCCGCCGCCCACGTCGGTACCCATGCCTATTTTGATGCCGTGTTCCTGCAACCGCTGCATAGGGAATAAACCCGAACCAATAAACATGTTAGAGGTTGGGCAATGGGCAATGGCAGAATCGGTTTGCGCCAAACGCTCACATTCGCCATCACACAAGTGTATACCGTGGGCAAATACACTGCGCTTACCCAACAGGCCCGCTTGATCGTAGACGTCTAGGTAGTTTTTGGCGTTTGGAAACAGTTGTTTGACCCACTCAATTTCATCCACATTTTCAGACAAGTGCGTATGCAAATACACCCCCTCATGTTCTGCCAATAACCGCCCTGCCGCCTGTAGTTGTTCATCTGTAGAGGTGGGTGCAAAGCGTGGCGTCACCGCGTATTGCAGGCGGTCAACGCCATGCCAACGTTCGATAAGTTGTTTGCTTTGGTTATAGCTTGTTTGCGCCGTATCTAACACCGACTCAGGGGCGTTGCGATCCATCATCACCTTACCAGCAATAAGGCGCATCTGATGTTGTTGTGCTTCACTAAACAGCGCATCCACAGACTCAGGGTGCACAGAACAAAATACCAGTGCCGTGGTGGTGCCATTGGTTAATAATTGATCAATAAACACCTTGGCAACGGTGGCGGCTTTGTCCACATCGCCAAAACTTGATTCCACTGGAAAGGTGTAGGTATTCAGCCATTCCAACAATTGTGTACCATAGGCGGCGATCATTTCGGTTTGTGGGTAATGAATATGGCAATCCACAAACCCCGGCACCATCAAATAATCACCTTGGTCTTCAACACTAGCACGCTGCTCTAGCGTTAATAATGCATCAGTCTCTGCATAGTCTGTGAGTTGGTGAACCCGTCCATGCTTTAGCCACAACAGGGCATCGGCAATGTATTCCACGGCGCCTTCTTGGCTATCGGGTTCGGCAAGGCAATGTAGCAGTGGGCCACGTATAAGGCGTTCAGACATATTCTTCGGCCTCCACCTGAGGTACGTATAAATCCTGCTCAGCCGCATCCATAGCGACAGACGACTGATACAAATGCATCACTTGAGCAGCAATGGCAATCGCGACTTCCATGGGCTGTTTACCTCGAATACCGACTTTACCCATGGGGCAATTTAGCTGCGAAATTTGTTGTTGTGAAACGTTTTTTGCAGCCAGCCGTTGCTTAAATTTTCGGCCTTTAGTCACCGAGCCAATTACCCCTAAATAGCAAGCATCGTTGCGCTTTATCACCGCCTCGGTTAACGCCATGTCGACGCCGTGATGATGCGTCATAATCAGATAACAAGTACCTTTGACACAGTCGACAATGTGATCTTGTGGGTGTTCTTCGTGTACTGCCGTCACCCCCTCTGGCAGTTCCTTGGGCAACATGTCGTAACGCCCATCCACCCAAGTCACTTGCACAGGTAGTTGTGCCAACAAAGGCACCAAAGCGCGGCCCACATGGCCCGCGCCAAACACCACCACGGGCATTTTTGTCTGGCTAAACACTTCGTACATCAAGCTCACCTTGCCACCACAACATTGCCCCAAGTTAGCACCCAGAGCATAGTCTAGCAAACCCGTCGTGCCGCCTTGCTGCAATCGCTTCTTGGCTTCGGCAACCGCTTTATACTCCAAATGCCCGCCACCAACGGTGTCAAACTGAGCGTCTAACGTGACCAGCATTTTGCTGCCCACACCCCGTGGAGAAGAACCCTTCAAGGCCACGATAGTGATTAACACATACGCTTGGTTGTGTTGTTCGTAGTGTAACTGCGCGCGTAGCCAGGCGTTCATGAGGTGTGACTCGCAGCTTGCAAGGCCCACAACACCCGTTCGGGTGTGGCAGGGGTATCGAGCTGCGGGTTAACTGTTTCACCCCCCGCTTGCCAAATGGCATCACGTAACGCCGACCATACCGATATGCCATGCATAAACGGCGGTTCGCCTACGGCTTTGGAGTGATAAATAGTCGCCTCTTGGTTTTTACTGTCTTGTAACAACGCCACGTTAAACTGCTTAGGTGTGTCACCCACTGCGGGAATTTTATAGCTTGCTCCACCATTAGTCTGGAGTCGGCCATCATCACCCCAAACCAGTTCTTCCGTAGTAAGCCAGCCCATGCCTTGAATAAAGCCACCTTCAATTTGGCCTATATCAATAGCAGGGTTAATGCTCTCGCCCACATCATGCAAAATATCCACCCGCAACACACTGTAAGCTCCCGTATAGGTGTCCACTTCTACCTCGCTCACCGATGCGCCACAAGAGTAATAGAAAAACGGGTTGCCTTTGGCTTGCTGACGATTGTAGTGAATTTTAGGCGTGCGATAATACCCAGTAGAAGATAAGGAAATACGCTGCATGTAGGCGTGCTGTACCAACTCAGCAAAGGTCATAGACTGGTCTGCCCATGTGACCAGACCAGCGTTAAATTCAATCTCTGCCGCCTCAATATCATGTTCCTGCACCAGCAAGTCGATAAGCCGTTGTTTAATAATGAGCGCCGCGTTGCGGGCCGCTTGGCCATTAAGATCGGTGCCACTGGATGCAGCGGTAGGTGAGGTATTGGGCACTTTATCGGTACGTGTAGAGGTCACTTCTATGGCAGCCAGCGGCAGACCCAGTTCGGCAGCCACAATCTGGCCAATTTTAGTGTACAAGCCTTGGCCCATTTCGGTACCACCATGACTCACTTGCACGGTGCCATCGGTATAAATATGCACTAAAGCACCCGCCTGATTAAGAAACATAGCGGTAAAAGAGATACCAAACTTTACTGGCGTGAGGGCTAAACCTCTGACGTAGCGCCCACCTTGGGCTCGGGCACTATTGTTATATGACGTTATTGCTTGGCGCCTAGCCCAATAATCGCTAGACACAACCAACTCATCAATAATGCGCGGTAAATCTACACCCGTCACGGTTTGGTGATAAGGCGTTATATTACGATCATGGTTGTCGTATAGATTTTGTTGCCGTACCAATAGTGGGTCTTTGCCAACGGCTCTGGCAATATCGTCTAACATTTGTTCGGCCAACATCATGCCTTGGGGGCCACCAAAACCACGGTAGGCGGTATTGGATGCGGTATTTTGAAACCAACGATGGCCAGAAATTGTGGCATTAGGCAGATAATAGGCGTTGTCTGTATGAAACATAGCGCGGTCGACAATGGCGTCAGACAAGTCGGGGCTACACCCACATAAACCATGTAAATCGGCCTTTAGTGCCTGGATTTGCCCATCGGCATCAAACCCCACTTGCGCTTGGTTAACAAACGGATGCCGCTTGCCGGTTAGGGCCATATCGTCGCTACGACTTAAGCGTAACTTCACGGCTTTTTGGTTACGCACGGCCAGTAGCGCCGCTAAACAAGCCCATTGCGCCGCTTGGGTTTCTTTACCGCCAAAACCACCACCCATTCGACGCATATCCACCACTACTTTGTGCATGGGCAAGGCTAATACTTCGGCCACTAACTTTTGTACTTCGCTAGGATGTTGGCTGGAACTATGGATGAGCACACCGCCGTTATCTTGGGGGATGGCTAGACTCACTTGCCCCTCAAGATAAAAGTGTTCTTGCCCCCCCACCTGCTGTTTTATAGTCAGCTGATGCTGCGCATTAGCCAGCCCCTGGAGACTGTTCCCCTTAACTAAACTATGGCTGGGCCTCACTTGTTTATTACTGCTTTGGGCTTGTTCCAAGGTTAACGATGCGGGGCTAGATTCAATATTGGCTTGGCCCAACAAACACGCTTTGCGAGCAGCATCGCGGCTGGTGGCGGCGACCGCAAACAGTGGCTGACCAAAATAGGTAATGTGTTGTTCCACTAACAGGGGGTCGCCGGCAAATACCGGTCCAATATCAACCTGGCCCGGAATATCTGCGGCAGTGATCACATCCACAACCCCTGCGGCCGACTCTACTGCCGATAAGTCTTGGCTTTTAACCTCACCGCTAGCCACGGACGCCATGCCCACGTAGGCATGTAAACAGTTATTCGGCGCCGTAATGTCGTCCACATAGTGAGCCCGGCCAGACATATGCAAAACAGCACTTTCATGGGGGGTAGGCTTGCCCACGGCGGAGTCTGGCTTAGGCGTTACTTGTTGGTTTATTGCTGGTAGTTTTCTCATGCCACCGCCTGCTTTAAAAATCCCACGATAAGATTTACTGTAACCCGTTGACGGTAGTCTGCAGAGGCCCGCATATCATCAATGGGTTGATAATCTTGCGCCAACCACTGGGGCACTTGTGCAAGCAGTGATGGCTCTATAGCTTGGCCAAGCAATTGAGATTGGGTGTGGCTAGCCATTTTAGGTATAGCGGCCATGCCACCACAGGCGATATTGATTTGAGCAATCACGCCGTTGTTCAAGGTTACACTCAGAGCCACACAGGTGGATGAAATATCATCTTCAGCCCGTTTACTAACTTTCTCTACAAATACCTGTTGCCGTACAGTCGGCAGCGGTAAGATGACGCTGTGGATAAATTCCCCACCCTCTAACGCCGTCTTTTTATAGTCTAAATAGAAATCAGCCAAGGCTAAGGTGCGCTGACCTTGACCGCGCTGCAATATCAGCTGCGCGTCCAACACCAGCAATAACGGCGGTGTATCAGCAATGGGCGAACTGTTTGCAATATTACCGACTAAGGTGCCACGATTACGTACTTGGCGAGAGGCAAAGCGGCCGAGCAACTGCGTCATACACGGCAGCTTAGTCTGACAATAGGTTTCTAACTCGCTCAGACTAACCGCTGCGCCTATGGCCAAGGTACCACTGTCCTCTTCAATAGCCTGTAACTGAGCAACCGATTTGATGTCTATCAAATTTTTAAAGGATTTAAGCCCGTGGGTAATGTCCAAGGCAAGGTCAGTGGCGCCGGCAACCAACCTAGCCTCAGGCATTGCGGCATAGGCGAGTGCCAATTGGTTCAAGTCTTGTGGCTGCTGATAGGCATTAACCCTGCCATGGTGTTGCTCTGCAGACATCGCCCTAAGCGTATCTAGGCAATGCAAGTAACCACCCAAGGCGCTGAATAGAGTGTCAGTACTGCGATCAAGGGGAGCCAATTGGTCTGCAGCGAGTAAAATGGGTTGGTAGCCCGTACAGCGACATAAGTTACCCGACAAGGCGAGCTCCACACTGTGCCTGTGACTGGTAAAATCGGCCACACTGGTCAACACCTTAGCCGGCGTATTTAGCCACCACGCGAGCAACGACATCACAAACCCAGGACTACAAAAGCCACATTGGCTGGCATGGCAATCGACCATTGCCTGCTGCACTGGGTGTAAGGGCTCAGCCTGTAAGCAATCTAAGGTCACCACATGACAGGCGTTTAAGCTGCCTAATAACGCAATACAGGCGTTAACACTTTGGTAAACAATGCCATCATCTACCAATCGGCCAATCATTACCGTACAGGCGCCACAATCGCCCACCGCGCAGCCTTCTTTGATGGCGGTAAGGTATTGGCACTCTCGTAGCCATTGCAACAAGGTGACATCGGCGCTAGGGTTAGCGACTTCAATAAGTGTCTGGTTCAATAACAAGCGCATGTGGGCTACTCTAGATGATCATGCTGCCATCTTCTCAATAGCTGTCCAATTAGTCAAGATTTCAGGTTGATGCGGTTCACCCTCTACTGCTACTATCGGTTTTCACAAGGAGCAACGTATGACAGCAAGCCCGTCCCGAGGGTCTTACAAACCCGGCCGCATTAGAGAGCAAAGCCGCGAACTCATTTTACAAGCGGCCGAAGTCGAGTTTGCTCGCCATGGGTTTCAAGGCAGTACCATGCAACGTATTGCAGAAGCTGCTCAGGTACCCAAGGCCAATATTCATTATTACTTTACTAACAAACTGGGCCTATACGGTGCTGTGTTAGAAAATACATTAAACCTCTGGGACACAGTGTTTAACGAACTGTCCAGCAACGATGACCCCGCCGATGTGCTCAGCCGTTACATCGATGCAAAGATGGAATTCTCACGCACCCACCCAACGGCCTCGCGACTGTTCGCCAAAGAAATGATCAGTGGCGCGCCGCACCTAAGCGCCTATCTTCAAGAAGATTATCAGCTCTGGTTTAAGCAGCGCATGTCGGTCTTCGACAGCTGGATTAAACAGGGCAAAATGGATGCCATAGAGCCCGCCCACGTGATTTTTATGATTTGGTCTAGCACTCAGTATTACGCCGATTTTGAACCACAAATATTGATTGCCACACAAACCGATACATTGACTGAAGCAGCCTTTCAAGAAGCTGCCGCCTCCATAAAACACATTATCCTCAAAGGTTGCGGCATCCGCACCTAATCACGCCCTCACCCACCTTGACAATCACCATCTGTAGTGTTGAAATGCACCCCTAAGTTTTTGGTATACCATAATACAAACGCACAAATCTGCCTCACGGGGGGCTGCCGATATGAAATTCTCTTTATTCCTGCACATGGAACGATTGGATCCAGCCAAGCCCCATAAGGAACTCTTCGATGAGTTGGTAGAACTCACATTAATGGCGGAAGAAGCAGGTTTTGAAACGGTTTGGATTGGTGAACATCACATGATGGAATTCACCATATCCCCTAACCCGCTTAACTTTATGGCTTACCTTGCGCCTATTACTAAAACCATTCGTTTAGGTTTAGGCACCATTGTTGCGCCCTTCTGGAACCCAGTGCGATTGGCCAGCGAGGCCTCATTGGTCGATATGATGAGCAATGGCCGTTTAGATTTTGGCATTGCTCGTGGTGCTTACCAGTCTGAATTTGACCGTATGACAGACAACATGCCTGCCAAAGAAGGCGGCGGTCCGTTACGCGAAATGATCCCAGCTCTACAGAAATTGTGGACTGGTGACTACGCCCACGAAGGCGAGCATTACTCATTTCCAACCTCTACGGCCATTCCTCGAGTCACGCAAAAGCCCTTCCCTCCAATGTGGGTGGCGGCGCGCGAGCAAGAGTCCCACGATTACGCAGTGAGCAGTGACTGTAACGTTATGGTGACGCCTCTTATTGCCGGTGACGCGGTGATTGAAATGGCCAGCGAACGCTTTAAACAGGCGTGTATTAACAATCCAGACAAACCGACGCCACAATTACTCGCCCTACGCCATACGTGGGTGCATGAAGAAGGCGAAGATTGGCGCAAAGGTGCCCAGGCCCTTAGAGATTGGTACGGCTATTTTTATGCCTGGTTCAAAAATGACCAAGAGCCTGTAGATGGTTTTGTGAAACCCCTTAGCGATACCCAAATGAGTGAAATGCCAGGTTTTGGTCTAGACGAACTACACCAAAATTTACTTATTGGCACGCCTACAGAGGTGACCAAGCGTATCAAACACTATGAAGCCCTTGGCATCACCCAATTTAGCTTTTGGAGTGACAACGGCCTACCCCATGTCGAAAAGAAAAAGTCGTTGCAGTTATTTATAGACAAAGTTATGCCTAACTTTAATCAGGAATAAGAACATGTATTTTGAAGTCAGAAAAGTCGTTACCCACATTGAAGAAACCCGTATTGAAGGCGGCAAAGCAGCGGCCACACCGATTAAAATGGTAGGCGTAGCTTATGTAATTAAAAACCCATGGGCTGGCCAAGGTTTTGTGGAAAACCTACGCCCAGAAATCACCGCTGGGTGCTCTCAATTGGGTGAAGAAATAGTGGCGGCTATCCTGTCTCATTTCCCCAGTGGCGACGCCATTGAAGCCTACGGTAAAGCCGCTGTGATTGGCTTAAATGGCGAAATTGAGCATGCCTCTGGCATCATTCACACCCTACGTTTTGGCAACCACTTCCGTGACGCGGTTAATGCCCAAAGCTACTTAAGCTTTACCAACAAACGTGGCCCCGCCGGCACTTCTATTCAAATACCAATGATGCATAAAGATGACGCGGGTTTCCGTTCTCACTACATTACCTTAGAAATGCATATTGAAGACGCTCCCGCAGCCGATGAAATCATCGTCGTATTAGGCGGTTCAGATGGCGGCCGTGCACACCCACGAATTGGTAACCGCTACATGGACTTGGAAGAAATTGCAGCAGAAAAAGCCGCAGCAGAAGCCTAATGTCTGTAGAAGGTCGTGTAGGTTTGCCACTCCAAATGCACCAAGGTACCCATTACCAGGTGCATGGAGATGCAACTAAGCCCATTTTAGTGCTGGTCCATGGCGTGGGGCTAGACCACACCATGTGGCAAAACCAAGTGCGCGACCTTGCCTTAAATTACCAAGTACTCACCTACGACCTCACCGGTCATGGAATGAGTCATCATGCAACCTCAGCAACCGATTTAGCGACCCTTGCGCAACAGCTACTGCAGCTAATGGATCATTTACAGTTGGCCAAGGTCAACTTGGTAGGCTTTTCTTTAGGAGGCTTGATGGCCCGAGTATTTGCTACCCTGTACCCGCAGCGGTTAACTAGCTTAGTCATTATGAACTCGGTGTTCAACCGCAGCGCACACTTAACATCGGCCATCCTCGATCGTATCGCACAGGTGGATGAACATGGCCCCAGTGCCAATATTGATCAGGCCCTAGAACGTTGGTTTAGCCCAGCGTATGCTAGTGCCAACCCAACGTATATGATGCAGCTGCGTAACAAGGTATTAAACAACCACCGGCCGAGTTACAGCCGTTGTTACCGCCTGTTTGGCGAAGGCGACAACGCCGCTGTGGCACAGCTAGACCAAATCAGCTGCCCCACGTTAGTGATGACAGGGGCCTTAGATCCTGGCTCAACGCCCGCCATGAGTCATGCGCTAGCTGACAAGATTGCCATGGCCAGCACCCATATCATCAGCGAGGCTCGACACATGATGCCCGTAGAGAACGCACACCAAGTCAATCAGTGCTTAAACGAGTTTTTAGCGCGGCATAACCGCTAATTATTTAATACCCAGTGTAGGAGCGGCATAATGTCCATCACACAGTCCCTTAAACAGTATCAAATGTTCATCAATGGCCAATGGCTAGATGCCCACGATGGCGGCCGCTTTGATAGTTTAAACCCGGCTAACGCGCAACCATGGGCGAGTTTTCCACACGCACAAGAAGCCGATGTGGATGCCGCGGTACAAGCGGCACAAAACGCCTTTGAAAACCCAGCGTGGCGTAATTTACACGCCACTGCGCGGGGCAAATTATTACGTAAACTGGGGGATTTGATAGCCGCCAACAAACAACGTTTGGCGCAATTAGAGAGCAACGACAATGGCAAACTGATACGCGAAACACTAGGCCAAATAGGCTACATGCCTGAGTTCTTCTATTACTACGCCGGCCAGGCCGATAAGCTGGAAGGCCAAACCCTGCCGTTAGACAAAACAGACATGTTCGCCTACACCACCCACGAGCCATTAGGCGTGGTGGCTGCCATCATTCCGTGGAACTCCCCCATGTACCTAACGGCGGTTAAGCTAGCCCCCGCGTTAGCTGCTGGTAACACGGTGGTACTCAAACCGTCCGAACATGCCTCTGCCACTATTGTTGAGCTCATGCATTTAGTCAAACAAGCTGGCTTCCCAGACGGTGTGGTTAACGTGGTCACAGGGTTTGGTGCCGACACGGGCTCCGCCCTAACCAAACACCCCTTGGTGCGCCGTATTGCCTTTACCGGCGGCGGCCAAGGGGCCAAAGCCGTGGTTAAAAATAGTGCAGAAAACTTAGCCCAGTTAAGCTTAGAGCTGGGTGGTAAATCCCCCAACATCATCTTTGATGATGCCGACATCGGCAGCGCCGTTAATGGTGTGATTGCGGGCATTTTTGCAGCCTCGGGGCAAAGCTGTGTGGCAGGTAGCCGCTTACTAGTACAAAACGCCGTATATGATGAGTTCCTAAGCGCACTAAAAACACGGGTGGCAAGTATCGTCATTGGTGACCCAATGGACCCTAGTTCAGAAATGGGCCCCATGGCAACGCAGCCCCAACTAGCGCTAGTAGAACGAATGGTCGCGTCGGCACTGGCCCAAGGTGCCCAGTTAATACACGGTGGTCAACGTGCGTCAGTGGCTGGAGATGGCTGGTACTATGAACCGACCATCCTTGCTGTTGAATCTAACCAATGCAGCATTATGCAAGAGGAGGTCTTTGGCCCGGTCGCCAGCATCATGCGTTTTAGTGACGAAGCTCATGCCCTTACGCTTGCCAACGACAGTGAGTTTGGCTTAGCTGCAGGTATCTGGACCCGCGACAACGCCCGCGTGCACCGCATGAGCAAAGCCGTACAAGCCGGTATCATTTGGGTCAACACCTATCGTGCAGTATCGCCTATGGGCGCCATAGGCGGGTTTAAGGCCAGCGGTTATGGGCGTGAAAGCGGCATTGACGGTGTGAAAGATTACACGCAGCTAAAAACAGTATGGATCAATACTTCTAGCGAACCGATGGTGGATCCATTTACAATGCGATGATGACACACGCACCTATTTTAGTTAACATGTTAATCTAAAATTCACACCGAAATGTTTAATATATTGAACGCTTTGATGTAATATACAATACACCTAGCAAATTGCTATTTTTAACTACAGGATCGATCCCATGCAACTAGCCAACCCCGCCTTATTTCGCCAACAAGCCTACATTAATGGCATATGGCTAGACGCTGATTCGAGCGCCACCATAGAAGTCACCAACCCAGCAAACGGTGAAGTACTTGGCAGCATTCCAGATATGAACGGGGTGGAAACCGCGCGCGCCATAGAGGCTGCACGCGTAGCTATGATTAGCTGGCGCAAGCTCACGGCCAAGCAACGAGCCGTTATATTGCGCCACTGGTTTGACTTAATTATGGCCAACCAAGAAGACCTTGGTAAAATCATGACCTTTGAGCAAGGCAAGCCCCTTAACGAAGCCAAGGGCGAAATTGCCTATGCCGCTAGCTTTATCGAATGGTTTGCCGAAGAAGGCAAACGCACATACGGCGATATTATCCCCACCCATAAAGCCGATGCTCGTATTGTAGTGACTAAGGAGCCGATAGGTGTCGTCGCCGCTATTACGCCTTGGAACTTCCCTTCTGCCATGATCACCCGTAAGTGTGGCCCGGCCTTAGCAGCTGGCTGTGGTTTTGTTGTACGCCCTGCTGCCGAGACACCTTTCTCTGCCTTAGCTTTGGCAGTACTGGCAGAAGAAGCGGGCATTCCTGCTGGCGTATTTAACGTCATTACGGGCAAGTCTCGCCCCATTGGCGCCGAGCTCACAAGTAACCCTACGGTGCGTAAGTTAACCTTTACAGGCTCTACGCCTGTGGGCAAATTATTGATGCAGCAATGTGCACCCACCTTAAAGAAAGTGTCTCTAGAACTCGGCGGCAATGCGCCGTTTATCGTGTTTGACGACGCTGATTTAGATGCCGCTGTGACCGGTGCTATTGCAGGCAAATACCGCAACGCTGGCCAAACATGTGTGTGTGTTAACCGCTTTATTGTACAAGAAGGTGTGTATGATGCCTTTGTCGAAAAATTTGCTGCCAAAGTGGCCGAATTGCAGGTAGGCAACGGTATGGATGAGGGCGTAACCCAAGGCCCCATGATCAACCACGGCGCCATTGATAAAGTAAAAGAACACATTGAAGATGCCCTCAGCAAAGGCGGTAATTTGGTGTGTGGTGGTGAGAGCCATGCGCTGGGTGGTAGCTTCTTTACGCCCACCATCATTGGCAATGCCACCACCGACATGAAAGTAGCCACCGAAGAAACCTTTGGCCCCTTAGCCCCTATCTTTAAGTTTACCGACGAAGCGCAAGCCATTGCTATGGCCAACGACACTGAGTTTGGTTTAGCCGCATACTTCTATACTCGCGATATTGGCCGCGTATGGCGTGTCGGTGAAGGCCTAGAATATGGTATTGTAGGCATCAACGAAGGCATAATTTCTACCGAAGTGGCACCTTTCGGTGGTGTCAAAGAATCCGGCATGGGCCGTGAAGGATCCCATTACGGCATTGAAGACTTCTTAGAAATCAAATACATGTTAATGGGTGGTTTATAAACCACCTAGCACCATCACAATGAGAGACCCAGATGACAGACCTGCGAGACCGTTCAGAAAAGTTTGAAGCCGGACTAAAAACCCGTAAAGCAGTTCTAGGTGACGCCTATGTTGACGCATCCATTGCTGCTGCAGATGACTTTACCTGGCCCTTGCAGGAGCTAGTGACTGAATATTGCTGGGATAGCATCTGGAACCGAGAGGGTTTGCCTAAGCAAACCCGAAGCCTCATTAACCTCGCCATGATTACTGCGTTAAATCGCCCCCATGAATTAAAGCTACACATCCGTGGCGCCTTTAACAATGGTTGTAGCCAAGATGAGATTCGTGAAGTGTTATTACAGTCTGCGATTTACTGTGGTGTACCGGCCTCCATTGATGCCTTTCGCACTGCAAGGGAGGTCATCAACGAGATGGCCGCTGAAAAACAGGCTGAGTGTTAACTCATGGTTGCCAATCTCACCAACCTAAAAATCACCCGTAATACCATCACCCTACGCCAAATCGTATTAGATAAGTTACGTGATGCTATTATCAGCACCCAACTTAAACCAGGCCAACGATTGGTCGAACGCGAATTATGCAAAGTGCTGGACGTGAGCCGCACCTCCGTACGCGAAGCCTTGCGTCATTTAGAATCCGAAGGTTTGGTACAATACGCCGGCCAACGCGGCCCCAGCGTTACCGTACTCGATGCTGTAGATGTAAAGAACATTTACGAACTAAGGGCCGCTTTGGAAGGCCTTGCAGGCGAGCTATTTTGTAGCCGTGCAACGGATCAACAAGTGCAGCAGTTACAAGACACCACCAATGCCTTAAAAGCGTCGTTTGATCGCTCTGAAGTGAGTGAAATTTTGGCTTGCACCAAAGAGTTTTACAACCAATTACTCGAAGGCAGTGGTAATTTAGAGTTAGGCACTAGCCTCAACCGTTTACTAGCACGCATCATGGTACTGCGCGCAGGCACCATCTCCCAAGCTGGACGATGGAAAGACAGCCTTACTGAAATGCAGAATATTATGCAGGCCATTGCCAAGCGCGACCCGGAAGCGGCTCGTCAAGCCTGCGTGGCTCATGTTCAAGCCGCAGGCGCCATTGCTCTAAAGCAAATAAATTACACCTAAGCATGAATTTTTGTAGCCACTGTGGTTCTGACCGTCTGCAGCAACAAGTGCCGCTCAATGGTTTAAAGCTGCCCAAATCCCTTGGCACTACACTACTTAGTTAAACCCTATCCAAAAGCCCGTATTGGCCTTAAATACATCGATGGTGCTTGCAAAATCGATTATTTGCCTCATTATTAATGCTTAATCAAAGAACCTTTGGATGTTGTCTATGCCGTCATTAAAACGCTTGAGCCTCGTGCTCACTTTAGTAATTTCTACACTTGCCCTCTCTGCTTGCGGCGTAAACAACATTCCCACCTACGACGAACAGGTAAAGTCTGCTTGGTCACAGGTAGAAAACCAATACCAGCGCCGCGCCGACCTTATCCCTAACTTGGTGAGCACGGTTAAAGGCTATGCCGCCCACGAAAAAGACACCCTCACTGCAGTCACTAACGCTAGAGCTAAGGTGGGTTCTATTCAGGTGAATAAAAACCTGCTTGAGAACCCTCAGGCCATGCAGCAGTTTCAAGAAGCTCAAGGCCAGCTCGGCAGCGCTTTAAAGCGTTTATTGGTGGTCAGCGAGCGTTACCCAGACCTCAAGGCCAACCAAAACTTTTTGGCACTACAGTCACAACTTGAAGGCACTGAAAACCGTATTAGTGTCGCCCGCAGAGACTATATTACGGCCACCGAACGCTTTAACACCGAGATTCGCACCTTCCCAGGTAAACTGTGGCACAGCTTTTTGTACAGCGATTTAAAACTACGTGACGTCTACACTGCCACCACCCAAGATGCAGAAACGGCGCCAAAGGTAAGCTTCTAATGGCCCGTTCTTGGTTAAAAGGTATTTTTATCAGCGCCGTTATAGGGCTCAGTTTTACTTCTGTTCCTAGTTGGGCCAACTTCGAAGTACCCAAACTCACTGGCCGCATACTCGATCAAGCCCAGCTGATTGATGGCGCTACGCAGCAGCGCATCAACAAGTTACTGGCAGGCCACGAACAAGCCTCTAGTAACCAAGTGGTCGTTGCCACCTTTAAAAACCTACAGGGCTATAGCATCGAACAGGCCGGTGTAGACATGGGCCGTGCTTGGGGTGTCGGTCAAAAAGATGCCGACAACGGCATTGTACTCATCCTTGCAGAAAAAGAACGTAAAGTTCGTATAGAAGTTGGCTACGGTTTAGAAGGCCTGATGACGGACGCTGTTAGCGCTAGCATTGTGCAGCAAATCATGTTGCCCATGTTCAAAAAAGGCGACTTTAGCGGGGGTTTATTGGCAGGTACAGAGGCCATTGTAGTGGCTTTAGGTGGTCAGTATGTTGCACCTTCTGCCAGTGGCAAAGGTGAAGGTTCCGGTTCTGGTTTGCCTAGCCTCATTTTTCTATTCATTTTTATGTCTATAGGCGCCATGAACCGCCTTGGCACACCTTCCGGTGGCCGCGGTGGTCGTAGCAGTTTGTGGATGTTGCCACTATTGTTTCTTGGTGGTGGCGGAGGCCGTAGCTCAGGTGGCGGCGGTTTTGGTGGATTTTCCGGCGGTGGCGGCGGATTCGGAGGCGGCGGTGCGTCGGGAGGTTGGTAACATGACATTAATTAACGAACAACAACAAATCAAAGTACAGCAAGCCATTGAACAGGCCGAAAGCAACACCGATGCCGAGTTAGTAACGGTGCTGGCTGGGCAAAGTGACGACTATTACTTTATTCCGACCATGTGGGCCGCGTTGATCGCCTTAGTCACCCCGGCGTTGCTGTTGCAAACCAACTTATGGCTAAGCCAAACCGACCTATTATGGATTCAGTTGATAGAGTTCGTGGCCTTAACTGTCGTATTTCGTTGGCAGCCCTTAAAACTCGCCTTAGTGCCTAAGCGGGTCAAGTACGCCCGCGCTTCATTGGTGGCTAAACAGCAGTTTTTAGCCCAAGGTTTGCACCACACCCAAGCAGAAACTGGGGTGCTGATCTTTGTTTCAGAAGCCGAACACTATGTGGAAATACTAGCCGACCGAGGCATCAACAAGCTGGTAGCCGATGACGCATGGAGTAACATCGTCAATGACCTACTAGGTCAAATAAAAGCCGGCAATACCGAAGCTGGACTCACTGGTGCCATCAATGCCTGCGGCGAATTATTAGCCGACAAGGTACCGTCGACCCACGACAACGACGAATTACCCAATCACTTGGTGATTATATAGCCCCGCTACCGCTGTCATTCTGACGCTACACTACCGTGGACTTGGATTGCTTCACTTCGTTCGCAAAGACGTATTGTGGTCATTCTGACGCTGCGCAATACTGTCATTCTGACGCAGGTCAGAATCTGAGATCCCAGCCTTCGCTGGGATGACGGAATAGGCTGGGATGACGGTACAGGCTGGCGTGATGGAACCGGCTGGGTAGCCGGGAAAAACGGGGGTGCGACTAACTAAACAAACTGCACCACACTGGTGTGTGGATCACGGCTTTGTTTGGCTTGATTTAACGCGTCTAGGTAGTCGGCCCAGTGCTGAGCTTGATTAACACTAAGGTCACGCAAGTAGTCCCATGTATAAAGCCCCGAGTCGTGACCGTCATCATACTCAAGCTTCACGGCGTAATGGCCCACCGCCTCAATACCCACCAGCTTGACCTTACTTTTGCCCACCTGCAAAACCGCTTGGTCTGGGCTGTGGCCACGAACTTCTGCACTGGGTGAGGAGATACGCAGGTATTCTGCATTGAGCGTATAACTGATTTCGCCCTGGGCTTCCGCATAACTCAGCTCTAGGGTATTGCTACTTTTGTGTAGTTTGATTTTGGTTGGGTTCACGAGGAGTATCTCAGTTAACGTTTACGACGAATCAAATCACGAATTAGGAATCGATTAGGGTCCAAGCCCCATGCCACGCATTGTGCCACAGGCAAGGCCTGATTAGCCATTTGGCTGGCCAATATTTCGGCACTTAAGGGTGCGCTAATCAAGCCTTTAGAGCCGTGACCGGCATTAATATACAGGCCATGTAAGTATGGCATGGCTTGTTGGAATTTATAGTTAGCGTCTTTTCTGAGTTTGCCAAAACGCTCAATCACGGTGTTTTCATCGGCGATCTGACCCACCATGGGCAAATAGTCTGGCGTTACCGACCTAAAACCAACTCGCCCACCCTGTACATCGCTTAAGTCTCTGTTTGAGGCTTGAGGTAACACATCGGCCATGCGTTGCAAGTTGTCTAGATGGTCTTGCTCTGATAAGCCCACATCGTCCGTATGCAGGTTGTAGCTGGCTCCCGCTGCTAACACGCCTGATTGAGCCGGGGTCACGTAGCCTTCGCCACACACCACTACATCGGGCCCTTGCTGTGCTTGTACGTAACTCACTTGGCCACGAATGGACTTAAGCGCCAGCTGGTGCTGAGGCACCAAGGTTTTTGCATCATTGGCATTGGCTAACACCACGGCATCAAAATGATGCACTCCTTGGTGATCACCTTGCACCTGCACTTGCCAGCCGTCGTCCTGGGTTAAGGCTTGCACCTGGCTACCACTCCACAATCGGGCCCTACTGTGCTCAAACAGGGCCAGACACCAGTGCGCTGGTGATACCCAACCACTGGCAGGAAAAAACAACCCACCCGCAGCGAGGGGTTGTTTGGCGATGGCCTGGGCATCGTCCAAACTAAAATATTGCAGCCAAGACGAGGGATACTCACGTGCCATCACAGTCTGCATTTGTAATTGTTCTCGCGGCGACTTAGCCAACTGTAATAAACCACAAGCTCGCCAATGGGCGCTGTTCAAACTGCGTTTGAGCAAGGCCATACTATGCTGTAGGCCTTGTTGATGGAACTGGCCTGCCACCGTAGCGTTGTCTGGCAGCTTGGCATAAAGCATGCCCTGTCGGTTGCCAGAGGCCCCGCTAGCAAGGCTTTGGCCTTGCTCTATGATAGTGACATCAAAACCCCGACGACTCAAACTATAGGCCGTGGCTGTACCACTGATACCGCCGCCGATAACGGCCACACGACTGCCTTGAGCCATGGATTTATTAGGCCGCTGCCACGGATGCAGGTATGTAGCAAAGAGCTTCTGGGTTTGTGAATTGGGCGTACATTGATTGAGGCAGACATCAAACTCTGCACTAATTTGTGTTATGGCCTCAGCCCTAGGCGCTTGAACTAAGATCAGTTTAACCTCACCAAAATCGAGCTGATAAAAGCCTTTGATAGGGCCCGGGTATTGCGCTTGTAGGGCCAGAGATTGGTTGTTTAGTTGTGGCCATTGCTTCTGGGTTTGGCGCAACTGATCTAGCGTTAGCGGCTGCTCGCAGATGGCTAGGTAGATTAACGAGCCACCGCTATTCACAGTGTTCCACCATTGCCACGTGAGCAAAAAGTCCAAACCACTGCCAAACTCACCGTCAAACACCTGCACCGCCGCTTGCGATCGACTTACCTTGTCGAAAAACCCGCTGGCTGCATACTGCGTTTTGAGTTCGGCTAAACGTTGTTTGGCACAGGTTTTGGCGAGACGCCAATCATCGCTAGCAGCCAAACACTGAGGGTCGGCGAAGGGCCGTTTATTGGTGTTTGGCTTCATAAACTACGGTTTATTTATTCAGGTGGTAGGCGTTGTACAAGTACACGGGTTCTGCTGGCCAATCACGGTACATACCGTGGGTTTTAGTAGGCACTTGGGTAATTCGGTCTACAATATCCATCCCCTCAATCACCTTACCAAAAACCGCATAACCTGCGCTGCTGGCACTTTTATCTAGAAATAGATTGTCTTGATGATTGATAAAAAACTGCGCTTGGGCACTGTCTGGAGCGCTAGTTCTGGCCATCGCAATGGTACCGCGCAAGTTAGACAAGCCATTTTTTGCTTCATTAACAATTGAAGGCTGGCTACTTTTCTTGGGCTTTTCATTGGTGCCAAAGCCGCCGCCTTGTACCATAAACCCAGCAATCACCCGATGGAAAATAGTGGACTGGTAATAACCCGAATTAACATAATGCAAAAAGTTTTCAACGGTAACCGGCGCAGCGTCTGGGTATAACTCAACCACAATGCGGCCATGTACGGTTTCTAATTCCACCTGCGGGTTTTGGGCCCAAAGGTTTAGGCTAAGGCCCATAGCTAACAGCGCTACTAGTAATGGCTTAATCATTTTCATGGCGACAGGTCCTATGCTGGCAAGGCTTTGTTAAACGGTTTAATGGTGACTTTATCGTACACGCCCGCAGTGATGTACGGGTCGATATCGGCCCATGCCTTTGCAGTGGCTAAGTCGGAAAATTCGGCGACAATTAGACTGCCGCTAAAACCTTCGCCGTTAATGTGTGGGTGCGGGCCGGCAAGTACCAAACGCGACTCGGCCTCTAAGGCTTTTAAGCGTTCAACATGTGCGGGGCGGGCTTGAATACGTGCAGCCAAACTGTCTTGTACATCTTCTGCAATAATGGCAAATAGCATTATTTATCCTCTGCTTCTGCATCTTTAGGCATGTAGCGTGACATGTATAAACCTTGAGCCATGATAAATACAAAGGTCAAACCCAACATGCCAAACAACTTGAAATCGACCCATGTGGCTTCATCAAAATTAAAGGCCACATACAAATTTATACTGCCCATGGCGGCAAAGAACACCACCCATGCTAAGTTGAGCTGACGCCAAATACGGTTCGGTAACTGCACGCCCTTCTCCATCAGGCGTTGCACCACGGGTTTTTTACCAATAAACTGGCTGCCCAAAAAGCCTAGGCCAAACAACCAGTTAACGATGGTAGGTTTCCACTTGATGAACTGGCCGTCTTGCAAGGCCACCGTAAGGCCACCTAAAACAACCACTAAAACCAAGGTGATAAGCTGCATTTTTTCTATTTTTTTGGTGGTGACCCAGGTATAAGCCATTTGCAACATGGTGGCTGGAATGAGCACAGCGGTAGCGAGGATAAGATCGCCGGTCATCTTATACACAATAAAAAAGATGACTATGGGTAAAAAATCGATAAGTAGCTTCATGAATCACAAGTCTCTGAGGTGGTGACTGATGAGCCAGCCGACCTACAAGGTTAGGTAAAAATTGTATTTCCATTGTACCATGCCAGAAAAGCATGATGCGCAAAAAACAAAGGCAGAATTGATGACCATGCAATCGCATATTTTTGAATGTATAGACGCTCACACCTGCGGCAACCCTGTGCGCTTAGTGGCTCAAGGTGGGCCCGAACTTGTGGGCGATAACATGAGTGCTAAACGACAGGATTTTTTAACCCATCACGACTGGGTTCGCACTGCGCTGATGTTTGAACCCCGGGGCCATGCCATGATGTCGGGGTCCATACTTTACCCGCCAAGCAATCCCGACCACGACGGCGCCATCTTGTTTATTGAAACCAGTGGCTGTTTGCCGATGTGTGGTCACGGCACTATCGGCACCGTCACCACCGCATTGCAAGAAGGTCTGTGGACGCCCAAGGTCGCAGGTCAACTCACATTAGAGGTGCCAGCAGGTGTTATTCGTATAGAATACCAACAGGACGATGACGGTCAGGTTGAATTTGTGCGCATTTTTAACGTGGCAAGCTACCTCGCACACCAAGCAATAGCCATCCACTGCCCAGGATTAGGCGAGCTAAAGATCGACGTTGCCTATGGCGGTAATTATTACGCCATTGTTGAACCACAAGCCAACTTTGCTGGCCTGCACCAGTTTAGTGCCGCCCAAGTATTGCGTTACAGCCCATTGATACGCGAAGCCGTTAATAAAGTGGCCACGTGTATACACCCCGAGGATGCCAGCGTTAATGGCATAAGCCACGTAATGTGGACGGGTGAGCCACAAAGGGAGGGCTCTAGCGCGTCTAACGCGGTATTTTATGGCAGTGGCGCTATCGACCGGTCCCCTTGTGGCACCGGCACTAGCGCTCGCATGGCGCAATTACATGCCCAAGGCCGGCTAACAACAGGCCAACAGTTTGTACACGAAAGCATTATCGGCAGTCAATTTATTGGCCGCGTAGAATCCACCACCCAAGTGGGCCCATACCCCGCCATCATGCCCAGCGTGCAGGGCTGGGCTAAAGTCACCGGTTATAACCGCATTATTGTCGACCCAAGCGACCCCTACGCCCACGGTTTTGAAGTTAAATAGGAAACAACAACATGGATTTACACACACTCCAACAGCAATACAGCGTAGCCACCGAGATTAAAGTAAAGTGGGGCGAAATGGATGCCTTTCAGCATGTTAATAACACCGTTTACATCCGTTATATAGAGGACGGTCGTATCGACTTGTTTGAAAAACTCGGTATGACCAGCGACATGAGCGAGCTCCATATCGGGCCTATACTCGCCTCTATTCAGTGTGATTATCTGGCACCGGTGACCTACCCAGACACTTTGTTAGTGTTCAGCACTGCCACCCAAACCGGTGCCAAAAAAGTCGAGCTAGACCACAAGATATGGAGCACGAGGCAAAATCGCTTAGTAGCGCAGGGTAAAGGTTTAAATGTATATTATGACTACAAGGCTCTTAAAAGCTGCGTTATACCCGATTCTATTGTGGCTAAATTTGCAGCCTTGAGCGAGAGTAAATGACCCATTCCTCCACCGCCAGCCTGTCGTTACACAACTACAATATTGTACGGGTTAACGACAAAGGCAATATTATTAACTGCACCGTAGTAAAAATGTGCAAAAATTATGCTTTAATTAAGTTAGAGGGTAAAACCTATAGGGTGCCCTATGGCCTCATGGACGAAGTAGTAGGTCACGAGCTGCTTATGCCAGAGTAGAGCGGTCACAGAAAACAGGCTTAAATCGATGCGTTTAATTCGTTTCTTAAAACAAGACCTTGCCCACGAAATTGAAGAGTGGGTAGACCAAGGTGTCATCCGCGCAGACCAAGCACAAGCCATTTGTGCCCGTTACGGCACCAGCTACCCGCCATCCGATAGAAACTCTGTTGGTTACCGGTTGCTCCAACTATTTGGCATCCTTTTCCTAGGTTTAGCACTGATCGTACTTTTGGGAGAAAACTGGGACGCCATACCACGCGGATTACGCATGGGCGGCTTAATTACCCTTACTGCAGCCCTTCAGGCCGCTGCATTATGGAAGTACCGTTTAGCCCAGCATCAGGCCAGCGCAGGCTTCGCTTTGTTAGGCAACTTTGCCTATGGCGCCTCCATTATTCTAATTGCTCAAATTTACCACCTCGGTGAACACATGCCAGCCGGGGTGTTTTGGTGGGCGCTAGGCTGTTTGCCGTGGGCCTTGTTGTTAAAGAACCCGTTATTGATGATCCAAACCTTGATCCTGGCGGCCATCTGGTTCTTATTGGAAGTAGACTATGGCATTTACCCTGCCAGCGCTGGCCTATTTTTATTGTGCGGTTTTTGGTTATTAACAACAGGCCCAAGGAGCATCTCTTTGCTCTTAACCTTGCTGATTTGTAGTATTGCTTGGATCGAGTTTAGCTTGATGGCGTTGTGGAGTTCTCGGGCTCTAATAGATAGCCATATTGAGCAAACCATTGTCACCGTAGCCGTGTTCATGCTGTTATTTGTTATCGGGCGCGGCCTCCAACACAAAGCGTCTAACGACGTTAAAGAGTACGGTGGTCTAATCGACATTTGGTGCCTTCGTTTTGGTTTGATATTTTTGTTCGTGATGAGTTTTAGCGAAACCCTCGACAACATTACATCGGCCCAGTGGAATCATGTCACCTCCATGTTGGTTATTACTGGCCTGATCATGACCTTAACAACTATTATGGCCTGGCGTTGTGGCTTGTTATTGAGCCTGATGGGTGTGTATACATTGTTGGGTGCTGGTGCTGCATTGTTAGTATTTAACCCACAAAACTACGGCGTAACGGCGACGAGCTGGTTGGTCAACATGGCTTTGTTATGCAGTGGTATTACCCTAATTTATAACGCCATCAACAGCGGCAAGTCACATTATTTTTTCTTGGGATTAGTCACGTTATTGGCTACAGCTTTTGCCCGTTATTTTGATTTAGTGGGCGGTTACATCGGCGGCGCCGTGTTGTTTTTTGTGTTTGCTATTATCCTCTTGTCAGCCGCTAAATACTGGCAAACCCATAACGTGAAAACCGGTGACAAGGAGGCCTTGGCTAATGAATAAGCGCCTGACTCTGGGCCTAGTGTTTGCGGCGAGCTTCCAGGTGTGCGTGCTGGTAGGCATGTATATCAGCGCCCAACTACCCTTGTGGTTTGGCACCGAGATTTCTCTGCAGACAAAACCGGTAGATCCCCGCTCCCTGTTTCGTGGTAACTACGCACTTTTGTCCTACAATATAAGCCAACAAGCAGTGCCCCAATCATGGCAGGATGGTAATGCAATTCCTAACGCAATGGTGGTATATATCGCCCTAGAGCCTGCAGCTGCAAGCGAACTATTCGTAGGCCGTGGTATGTACAAAAAAAAGCCTACTAGCGGCTTATTTATTCGCGGCAGAACAGGCAAAAACTGGCATCGCCAAGGCGCACCCATGGTCGACGTAAGCTACGGCATCGAAGCCTTTTTTGCACCTAAAGACAAAGCCATAGCCCTAGAAAACCAACTTAACCACCCCCACAGAGCGGTTATCATGGTGAATGCCGATGGCCGCGCTCGACTTAAAGGCATTGTTAGCAACTAGCGTTGAATAACCAGCCATTTTCTATCGAAAATACCTATAACGCACTGCCGTATTCTCGCCTATCCATCACCACGCGATGCTCTCTTACAAACGTGTACAACCCTGTGGCTATAATAATCGCAGACCCAATGAGCGTGGGCACATCCACGCTTTCGTTGAAAACAAATACCCCCACCAATAGCGAGAACAGCAGTCTTGTATACCTAAAAGACGAGACCACAGAAGCATCCCCCACTCGCATTGCCGCCACAATGGCGTAATAACCCGCCACACTAAAAACGATAGCACAGCCAAAATAAACTAATTCGTTGCTCGCCATGGGAGCAATACCCTGGGGGCTAACCAAGAGCATTAATGCACCAGTAACAGCCAGAGACGAAAACGCTTGAAAAGAAATGATGGATGATTCCACAGTCTTAGGAATAGCGCGAGTCACTAAGTCTCTAACAGCCACCCCTAAAACCGCCACCAGCACCCACAAAACCGATGGATCAAAACCTGTAAATCCAGGCCTTATAATCAGTAACACACCACTAAAACCCACACCAACGGCAGTCCACCGACGCCACCCCACTCGCTCACCTAAAAATAGCGCAGCGCCCATAGTGATGGTTAACGGGGTAACTTGAAACACCGCCGCCACCGTTGATAGAGGCACAAGAGACAATGACGTAACAAATGCCACAGCGGCAATAGTTTCTGCAACCATCCGAGCAATAGTTGCCCATGTCCAAACGCTGGGCACAGCTATTTTACGTCCTCGGGTGAGGGCCAAAAACGCAAAAAATACAGCGCCAAAAAAGCCAACAACCATCAAAATCTGACCAATGGAGATGGTGCTAGAAAGCTGCTTAATAAAGGCGTCTTCTAGGGTAAAGCCCGCCATCGCAGCAAGCATTAAAAAGATGCCTTTTCGGTTAGTAATATTCTTGTTCACGGCGAGCATAGACACCTCCTCCTTCGATAAAGGCAAACCAATAACCTGCTACACCCCACCTTTAAGGTAGGAATAAACGCGGTAGTAAAATACCGTCACCAACACGCCAAAGAACATCTCGAGTGAACTGGCCACAGCAGCTTCTAAACTCGAATTCATAGGGTCACCGGAACCTGCCACCATGTAGCCCACTACGCCTCCCGGTATTGAAAACAAAATAGTACCAAAGAACAAGTCACCAAAGTGGCCCTTTGTGAGCGCCCAACTTTCTTTAATGGACTCATTGGCGCTTCGGTTTTCTAATAAATAGATGTAGCTAGCCAATGAAATTCTCGCCATCACCACAATGCCGGGAATAATGAATACCAGCAACCCTGTAGCTACCGCTAAAAACGACAACAGGCTTAAAACCAAGTAACCGGAAAACTTAGTAACCGCCAATAACCACGACTGAGTTACCGACAGGGGTGCTGCCTTAATGGAGGAGTCTATGTAATGTATGGTGGCAACACTCGCTATAATTGACACCAGTATCACCACAGTAATATAGAGCCCAAAACTACCTGTTTGTAGTGGATCAGTTGCGGTAGGCGAAAACGCTCCGCGTATGAGTTCGCCCACCAGGTTCAATGGAACTACAATGAGCGCCAACTTCCACCAGTGCGTTAAGAAAAACCTGACAGTGTCCTTCATACAAATAGTAAACATAAATAAGGTCCTAATTTAAATACAATAACGAAACTTCGGGTGGCACTAAAAAACGTACCGGTATTATACTGGTACCTAAACCAGTGCTCACAAACAGTTGCTTTCCCTGCTCTACTATAAAACCAACAGCGTAGGTTTCGCCATATTAAGACGGCACTATAGGCCGACCAATGAGTGGTAAATAAACCTGCCCACCGTGAGTATGACCGGTAATAGTGAGGATAATATCTACAGGGATTTTAGGAAAAACATCAGGGTTATGGGTGAGTAATAGACTCGGGATCTGCGTATTTATATTTGCCAAGGCCAATAGTTAGTCCTAGACCAGACCAAAAAACTCGTTTAAACCAAACCACGCGCTACTGCTTGAGTCGGTAGCCGGTTTTAAAGATCCAGCCGATAAGGACTAAACAAATACCCATAAACAACATCACCATGCCTAAACTAACCCCCACACTAACATCGGATATTTCGTAAAAACTCCAACGAAAGCCACTGATCAGATACACCACAGGGTTAAACATCGTCACCGTTTGCCAAGCGCTAGGCAGCATGTCGATAGAGTAAAAAGCACCACCTAAAAACACCATCGGCGTGACCACAAGCAGCGGGATCAATTGCAGCTTTTCAAACCCATCGGCCCAGATACCAATAAGAAATCCAAACAGGCTAAAGGTAATGGTGGTTAATATCAAAAATGCCAACATCCAAAACGGATGAGCGATCTGAATCGGTACAAAAAAGCCTGCCGTGGCAAGTATAATCAAACCAATGATCAACGATTTTGTCGCTGCAGCACCCACATAACCTACGGTAGCCTCCCAAAATGACACGGGCGCAGACAGCACCTCATAAATGGTGCCCGAAAAACGCGGAAAATAGATACCAAAGGACGCGTTAGACAAGCTTTGAGTCATAATGGATAACATAATAAGACCCGGCACGATAAAGGCGCCATAGCTAATGCCACCCACTTCCTCAATGCGTGAACCTATGGCTCCGCCAAAAACCACAAAATAAAGCACGGTAGACAACACAGGAGACACAATACTCTGGGTCACCGTGCGTTTAGTACGCGACATCTCAAACGAATAAATGGCCCACATAGCTCTTAGATTCATGCCGCGTCCTCCACTAAGTCTACAAAAATTTCTTCTAGGCTGCTTTGTTGTGTGTGTATGTCTTTCACACCCAAACCCGCACTAGTTACGGCTTGCAGTAACCCACCGATGTCTATTTCTTCTGCATCTTTGTCGTAGTGATACACAACACTAAGGCCATCGTCGGCCAAACAGAACCCTTGCTTTTCTAGCACCTTGGGTAAAGCCTCTAGCGTGTCCATCAACTCTACTTTAAGTTGCTTTTGGCCCATACGTGCCATCAGCGTGCCCTTGTCTTCCACCAGCAACAACTTACCACCACTGATGACACCGATACGATCGGCAATGGCTTCGGCTTCTTCAATATAATGGGTGGTGAGTACAATAGTAACACCCTGATTACGAAGTTCATCCACCATGCGCCACATGTCTTGCCGCAAGGCCACGTCTACACCGGCTGTAGGCTCATCTAAGAACAGCACTTGCGGTTCGTGCACCAAGGCTTTGGCAATGAGCAAGCGGCGTTTCATACCGCCAGACAGGGTCATAATACGGTCGTCTTTTTTGTCCCATAAGGACAGATCTTTTAATACCTTTTCCACCACTTGCGGGTTTTTAGGTAAACCAAATAAGCCACGGCTAAAGGTCAAGTTATCCCAGGGGGTTTCAAACGCATCGGTGGTCAGTTCTTGCGGCACTAAGCCAATTAAACTACGGGTTTTGCGATAGTCTTTAATAATATCAAAACCACCGACAGTCACCGAGCCAGAGGTGGGATTTACAATGCCGCACACCGAAGAAATAAGGGTGGTTTTGCCGGCGCCGTTGGGGCCTAGCAAAGCCAATATTTCGCCTTTTTTAACGCTCAGGCTAATGTTATCTAGCGCCACAAAACCACTGGCATACTGCTTGCCCAAGTTGCTGATTTCGATCATTACCATGTCCTTTTTATGTCCCGAATAGAGACCATCAATATAACCACACTTGCTGATTTTAGCCACAAAAAAACCGGCCACTGGGGCCGGTTTTTTTAGAAGCTAATGGTTAGCTTGGGGGATGAATTACATCATGCCGCCCATGCCGCCCATGCCGCCGCCCATGCCGCCCATGTCTGGCATGCCGCCACCAGCTGCTTCGTCTGCAGGTGCATCAGCGATCATACATTCAGTAGTGATCATCATGCCAGCTACAGATGCAGCCGCTTGCAACGCAGTACGTGTAACTTTGGCAGGGTCAAGAATACCCATTTCGATCATGTCGCCGTATCCGCCAGTGCTAGCATTGTAACCAAAGTTACCAGTGCCAGCCTTAACTTTGTCTACAACAACAGAGGCTTCGTCGCCTGAGTTGCTGGTGATTTGGCGCATTGGTGCTTCCATAGCCTTAAGGGCTACTTTAATACCAACAGTTTGATCTGGGTTGTCGCCTTCTAGACCTTCAACACCTTGTAGGGCGCGGATAAGAGCAACACCGCCTCCTGGTACTACGCCTTCTTCAACGGCAGCACGAGTTGAGTGCAATGCGTCTTCTACGCGAGCTTTCTTCTCTTTCATTTCTACTTCGGTCGCTGCACCAACCTTGATTACGGCAACGCCGCCTGCAAGCTTAGCAACACGCTCTTGAAGCTTCTCACGATCGTAGTCTGAAGAAGTGTCACCAATTTGTGCACGGATCGCAGTAACACGACCTTCAATGGCAGAGGCTTCGCCAACGCCGTCGATGATGATGGTGTTTTCTTTGGACATAGTCACACGTTTAGCTTGGCCTAATTGCTCAAGAGTGGCGGTGTCTAGAGACAAACCAATTTCTTCAGAAATTACAGTACCGCCAGTTAACACAGCAATGTCTTCTAGCATCGCCTTACGACGATCGCCAAAACCAGGCGCCTTAACAGCACAAACCTTAACGATGCCGCGCATGTTGTTCACTACCAATGTTGCAAGGGCTTCGCCTTCAACGTCTTCAGCAACGATCAACAATGGGCGGCTTGACTTAGCCACAGCTTCCAAGATTGGAAGCAAGTCACGGATGTTAGAGATCTTCTTGTCTACCAATAGTAGGAAAGGCATTTCCAACTCAGCAGTCATGTTGTCTTGGTTAGTTACAAAGTAAGGCGACAAGTAACCACGGTCAAACTGCATGCCTTCTACAACGTCTAGCTCGTCCTGTAGTGAAGTGCCTTCTTCTACAGTGATAACGCCTTCTTTGCCTACTTTTTCCATTGCTTCAGCAATGATTCCGCCAACAGTGCTATCGGAGTTAGCAGAGATAGTACCTACTTGAGCGATAGCATTGGTGTCGGCACATGGTGTAGCCATTGCTTCAATTTGTGCAACCACAGCAGCAGACGCTTTGTCGATGCCGCGCTTAAGGTCCATTGGGTTCATGCCAGCTGCAACAGCCTTTAGGCCTTCGTTTAGGATCGCTTGAGCCAAAACAGTTGCAGTGGTAGTGCCGTCACCGGCCACATCGTTAGCTTGGGAAGCAACTTCCTTCACCATTTGTGCGCCCATGTTTTCAAACTTGTCAGCAAGTTCGATTTCTTTAGCAACAGACACACCATCTTTAGTGATGGTCGGTGCGCCAAAGGCTTTGTCTAGAACAACGTTACGGCCTTTAGGGCCTAAGGTTACTTTTACGGCGTCGGCAAGGATGTTTACGCCATTTACCATACGGCTACGAGCCGAATCACCAAATCTTACTTCTTTAGCTGCCATGTCAAAAATTCCTGTATCTATAATAGAGTTAAATTAGGCTTCAAGGATGCCGTAAATTTCGCTTTCGCTAACGATAAGCACTTCTTCGCCATTGATCTTAGCGGTGCTGTTACCAGCATATGGGCCAAACAATACTGTGTCGCCAACCTTAACGCTCATAGCTTGCTGTTCGCCGTTGGTAGTAATACGGCCAGGGCCTACTGCCAATACTTCGCCTTGGTTAGGCTTTTCTGCAGCGCTACCAGGTAGCACGATGCCACCAGCACTAGTTGCTTCTTCTTCTTGACGACGAATAACAACACGATCTTGTAAAGGACGGATGCTCATTACGTTTGTACTCCTAAAATGTACGTATCTCCGACTAAGCCGGAATTGTTTTTAATATCGAGTTCTTAGATATGGGGTGAAGTGCGGTTTTCAATAGCAAACCTCAAAAAATGTTTAGAAAACTAAACTTTATTCAATCTTATTGCTCTTGTGGCTATTCTGCGGGGCATCAAACTCCCCTTCTATTATACTTTCGTCTTTATTAAAGCCAGCACCAAAGCCGCCTTGAGCAAAACCACCGGTAGCACCGGCATTCGCTTTGGAGAACATTTTAAAGCGGCCCATCAAACGCGTCGCAAAGAACTGACGCGTAAACGGCAGCAGCAACAAAAAGCCAATGCTGTCGGTCACAAAACCCGGAGTTAGCAACAACGCACCGCCTACAGCCAATAAAATGCCTTCTAACATCTCTTGGGCCGGAATTTGACCCGACTGCATACGCCAGTTAGCCCGGCTTAAGGTGGCTAGCCCTTGATGACGTAGCAAATTAATGCCAATAAAGGCAGTAAGCAATACCAAGGCAATGGTCCATAGCGCACCAATTTGTTGGCCTACTTCAATAAGTACGACCATCTCCACAATGGGCACGGCAATAAATAAGGCAAAAAGAAAACGCATAATAATGTAGTCTTAGTTAAGTTAATTGTGTTCACTATGTTCCCTATATGCGGCCATACAAGAAAAATGAAAGACCCCCAGCAACAAAAGCAGAAAGAGCCACAAGACCAACAATTGCTGCGCCGCCAACAGTTGTACCAAACCATTGCCGCCATACCCATGGGCAAGGTTGCCAGCTATGGCCAACTCGCCGCCTTAGCCGGGCAAGTAGGCGCTGCGCGCTGGGTAGGTTGGTGTTTGCGTCACTTACCTAAAGATTCGTCGTTACCTTGGCATAGGGTCATTACGGCAAGCGGCAAGCTGGCTTTCCCACCGGCGACAGCAGACTATGTGCGCCAACGGCAAAAGCTCGAACAAGAAGGTGTGCGGTTACACAAACACAAGGTGGCCATGCAACAGTATCAGTGGCGACCCTAATTCATCTTTGCCTTGTTTTTATTGTGCTATAGATGCACAGTCAGCCCACATTAGTCGCCCGAATAGATGAACCACTCCCATGCACAAGCTCCCTTCCTTTTACGCTCTGTCTTTTTTGTTATTACTTGGCAGCGTATGGGGCAGTACCATTGTCATGATGAAGCATGCCGTGTCTACGGGTTACCAACCTCTAGGGCTCATATTTTGGCAATTGACTTTAGGCGCGGTGGTGCTTACCGCTTTAGGCAAAGCGAAAAATAAACCCTTACCTTTGGGGTGGGTCAACGTCCGTTATTACGCCATAGTGGCCTTAGTGGGCACTATATTGCCCAATACTTTTTCCTACATCGTTGCGTCTCACCTTCCCGCAGGCCTACTGGCCATTGGTTTAGCCACGGTGCCCATGTTTTCCCTGTTAATCGCACTGGCCATTGGCAATGAAAAATTTGTATGGCGTCGTATGTTGGGCATTGGCCTAGGTGGCGTGGCCATTGCATTGATTTTAGGTCCAGAAGCCGATTTTAGTAGCCGAGGCCTTGGTTTGTTTATGTTATTGGCTTTGGTGGCACCGTTGTTTTACGGTATCGAAGGCAACTATCTTTCGCTTAAAAAACCACCCAACATGGACCCATTTACTACCTTACGAGGTGCGTCCATAGTGGGTTTTTGCATTTGTACACCCATCACACTCATGACGAATTCATGGGCAGACCTTAACCACTCGTGGACGTCCGTGGAATGGGCTATTTTGGCCAACGCTTCATTACACATCGTCACTTACACCGGTTACATCTGGCTAGTGGGTCGAACCGGGGCTGTATTTGCCAGCCAAGTGGCTTATGTGGTCACTTTGTCAGGGGTATTGTTTGGCATGTTGATATTAGGCGAAAGCCATTCTGCTTTAGTGTGGCTAGCTTTGGGCTTTATGATAGCAGGCCTTGTTTTAGTTCAGCCACGCAGCCCCAGCTAAGGTTATTTGGATTTATTGCCGCGTATACCGTAAAATAGCGTCTCACATTAAACCCCCGCTCCGGATTTACGTTTCGGCTCGCTAAGGAACTCCTCATGTCTCAAGATCAATCGCAGATTGTTGTCTGTGCGCTATACAAATTCGTCACCCTAGAAAAATTTCAAGACCTACGCCAGCCGTTACTCAAGGTGATGGAATACAACAACATTCGTGGCACCTTACTACTCGCATCAGAAGGTATCAACGGCACAGTCGCCAGCAGCCGCAAAGGTATTGACGCATTGATTACTTGGTTTGAAAAAGACGACCGTTTGCAACACATCGTTACCAAAGAGTCTTTTGAAACCGAGAATCCGTTTTACCGCACCAAAGTGAAGCTCAAAAAAGAGATTGTCACCATGGGTGTAGAAGGCATAGACCCAAAACAAGTGGTTGGCACCTACGTTAAGCCACAAGACTGGAACGCCCTTATTTCTGACCCAGACGTGGTATTGGTAGACACACGAAACGATTACGAAGTGAAAGTAGGCACCTTTGAAGGCGCACTCAACCCAGACACCACCACCTTTCGGGAATTCCCTCAGTACGTTAGTGACAATTTAGACCCTGAGAAAAACAAAAAAGTAGCCATGTTTTGCACTGGCGGCATTCGTTGTGAAAAGTCTACCGCTTACCTTAAAGAACAAGGCTTTGAAGAGGTGTATCATCTTGAAGGCGGCATTCTTAAGTACCTTGAAGAAGTGCCCGAAGAGGACACCATGTGGCAAGGCGAATGTTTTGTATTCGACAACCGCGTTACGGTAAACCACCAGCTAGCAAAAGGTCAGTACAACCAGTGCCACGCCTGCCGATTACCCATCACCAAAGAAGAACAAACCAGCGATAAATACTTAGAAGGCATTAGCTGCCCCCACTGTTTTGACAAACACTCATGGGGCCAACGCCAGCGTTTTGAAGAGCGTCAGCGTCAAATGGAGTTATCCCAACAGCGCGGCGAAGGCCACCTTGGCGCTGATGCCATTGAAACCATTGCCCAGCGACGCCAAGCTAAAGCGGATAAAAAACAGGCTCAGCGGGATAAAGAACTCTAAATAAATCTGAACGACCTGCGTAACGCTGCTGCCGCCCTGCTCAACCGTGTACGGTAGCAAGCTAAAGCTTTAACTAACACTTAGCCTCAAACGAGCAACTGGCCGCTCATCAATGACAATATGAATGGCTGCTGTAATCAGCGCAATGATTGCAGCTGCCCACCATACTTTGTCGTAGTTGCCCGTGGTGTCGTATAAATAACCGCCAATCCAAACCCCCAAAAAAGAGCCTAACTGATGGTTAAGAAATACAATGCCGTACAAGCTGCCCATGTGTTTAAGGCCAAACATTTGAGCCACTAAACCGGATGTAGGGGGTACGGTGGCAAGCCACAAAAAGCCGGTAACAATGGAGAACAAATACACGCTGGTGGTGCTAATAGGCGCTAACATAAAGGCGGCAATGACCGCGGCTCGGCAAAAATAAATTATACCCAGCAAGTTCTTTTTAGAATATTTGCTAGACCAAGCGCCGAACAATAAACAGCCAAATATATTAAATAAACCAATGAGCGACAAGCTGATGACGGCGACATGAGCGCCAAAACCATTGTCCGACAAGTAGGCTGGCATGTGTACGGTGATAAAGGCCAGCTGAAAGCCACATACAAAGAAACCTGCAATCAACAACCAATAATGCACATGACCACTGGCTTCTTTTAACGCTTGGTTTAAGGTTTGCTGGTCATCTGCTCCGGTTGCATTACGTTGCTGCGCATCACCACGAAATGGCACCGACAATAGCAACATACACAAAGAGCCTGACGCCAATATAAGTAGTGCAATTTGCCAGCCGTAAGTGGTGATGAATTCTTGAGCTACGGGTATGACCAGCAACTGACCAAACGAGCCTGCGGCTGTGCCTAAACCGAGGGCAAAACCACGTTTTTCTTCGGCCACCATGCGTGCCAAAGCCGGCAACACCACACCAAAACCGGTGCCCGCAATGCCCATACCCACAAGGATGCCTGCACCAATGTGTAAGTCCCAATGGTCACCGGCGGTAGCGGTGATGTATAAACCCAAGGCATAGGCTAGCGAGCCAATAACAATGGATTTTACCGTGCCAAAACGATCGGCAATGGCACCCGCAATAGGCTGAAACAAGCCCCAACATAAGTTTTGCAACGCCAAGGAGAAGGCAAACACTTCGCGACCGTAGCCAAATTCGCTAGAAATAGGCGCCATAAAAAAGCCAAACGAAGAGCGCATACCAAAGTTAACGGCAAGCAACAGGCAGGCACAAAAAACCACAAAGCTGACGAGTTTTACTGGGGTGGTCATACGCTGTTTAAATCCTTTTATAGTACACAGAGATTGAGAGGGTTAGTCTCTAAAGTTAGTAAACTGTAGCGGCATGTCGAATTCGCCTTCGCGCAAACCGGCAATGGCTTGTTGTAGATCGTCGCGTTTTTTGCCCGTAACACGGACTTGATCGCCCTGCACTTGGCTTTGCACTTTAAGCTTCTTCTCTTTTAGAAACTTAACTACTTTTTTAGCCAACTCTCTTTCTAAGCCCGACTTCATCAACACCACTTGGCTGCTCTTCATATTGGTGGTTTCTGGGTCTTTAACCTCTAAACAACGGATATCAATACCCCGCTTGATCAGCTTTTCGTGCAAAATAGGCAACATTTGCTGCAACTGAAACTCAACATCGGCACGCATGGTAACCATGTCTTCGCCTTGATCAAAGCTCGCGTTAACCCCTTTAAAGTCATAACGGGTGGTTACTTCGCGGTTAGCTTGGTCAAGGGCGTTGGACACTTCGTGGGCGTCAAGTTCGGAAACCACATCAAATGATGGCATTAGTAAATTCCTTTGTTAAAATACGGGACAAATTTTAATGGTAATATTGTAACCCATGACTCGTCTTTCATCCTACCCTTGGCACATATCTGGTGTTGGTGCTATTGGCAGCCTCTGGGCTAGCAGTTTAGCTCAGCACGGTGTGCCCGTGAGCCTATTGCTCAAGGATGAGCAGCAACTCAATCAATATCACACAACGGCTGGCATCCATTTGTTGGATAGTGTGCAAACATGGGTGGCCACGCCCCAGGCTTATACTCCAGCCCAGCCACCCAAGGTCATCCACCACCTACTCGTTTGTTGTAAGGCCTATGCCACCCTAGACGCCGTGCTGCCATGGCGCAACCAGTTAGCCGACAATGCCACCATTGTATTGCTACAAAATGGTATGGGCAGCGCTCAAGCGTTACAAACGGTATTGCCTAAGGCTAACATTTATTGTGCCACCAGCACCGATGGAGCTTGGCGCAAAGGCCCTTTTGATGTGGTACGTGCGGGTGTGGGCCAAACCTTAATTGGCAGCTTTAGTGACCATTTGAACAACACCGAAATTCCTCCTGCCATACATGACTTATTAGGTCATCTAGAACAGCCGCCCACCCTTAAGTTGGCATGGCACACCGACATCCGCGTGCCACTGTGGCACAAGCTGGCCATCAACAGTGTGATTAATGCACTAACGGCGATCTACCAGTGCTCAAACGGCAGCTTAATTGATCACCCGTCGGCTTGGCCACGGTTACAACAATTGTGTGCAGAAACTCAAGACGTGATGGCCAGAGAAGGGGTGGTGCCAATGGGCCAAGGCTTGCTCAACACCAGCAGGCGGATACTACAACAAACCGCCAACAACAAATCGTCCATGCTGCAAGACTGCCTAGCCGGCCGTACTACAGAAATCGAGGCGATTAATGGCTATATTATTCAACAAGGCGCCCTGTATCGCCTACCTTGCGCAGGCCACAAACAGGTTTGCGAAGATTTACGACGCATTTGTGCAACTTAAGCCTTGCCCCTAAATAGGCAACTGCCCGTATAATAAGCCTTTATTGGTTACTCATGGCTGGCTCACAATGTTAGTTATCCGTCCTATCGGTCCACAAGACCAAGACGCTTTGTATCAAATTGCCGTAGATTCTGGTGTAGGTTTTACTTCCCTACCCATTAACCGCGACGTTCTTAACGAAAAAATTGCACGCTCCGTTGCATCTTTTTCTAAACCCTTAGACGCTCCCGACGACGAAGGTTATCTGTTTGTACTAGAAGACACAGAAACCGGCGAAGTGATGGGCACCACGGCTATTGAAGCCAGCGTTGGCACCCGCGCGCCCTTTTATCATTACCATCGCCAAACCGTAGTACACGCGTCACCCACTTTAGAAGTCCATAACAAAATGGAAGTGCTCACCTTGTGTAACCATTACACGGGTTGCGCCGAAGTATGTACCTTGTTTTTGCAAGAGGCCCACCGCAACGGTACCAATGGCCGTTTGTTGTCTAAAAGCCGGTTTTTGTTTATGGCGCAATTTGCCGAGCGTTTTGGCAGCAAAGTGATTGCAGAAATGCGCGGAGTTAATGACGCCTCTGGCAATTCGCCGTTTTGGCACTGGTTAGGCACCCACTTTTTCTCCATGGAATTTAAGCAGGCCGATTACCTTGTGGGCTTAGGCAACAAAGTGTTTATTGCCGAACTAATGCCCAAATACCCGCTGTATGTGAACTTACTGAGCCCAGAAGCCCAATCGGTCATCAGCCATGTGCATGAAAAAACCAAACCGGCATTACGCCTGTTAGAAAAAGAAGGTTTTCAGCACATCGGTTATGTGGATATTTTTGATGCTGGCCCTACGGTCGAATCTCAACTCAAAGACGTGAGCTCGGTTAAAAACAGCGCCATATTCAAGGTTAAAATAGCCTCACTTAACGCCGATGCCGAGCTATATTTGATTAGTAATACAGAATTAGAAAACTTCCGCAGCAGTATTGTACCTGTGTCGTTTGATGATCAAGGCAACGCTATCATTAGTGATGAAACCGCCACCGGCCTGCACTTAACTGAACAAAGCCTATGCCGCCTAGTGGCAGTAGAGGCGTACTACAAAACACTTCAACGCCTGTAACTTACAAACGGAATCTCCAATGACCACTCATATGAAATCAGGCGGCGAACTCGTTGTAGACGCCTTAGAAGCCCATGGCGTTAAACAATTGTTTTGTGTGCCCGGCGAAAGCTATTTAGAAGTTTTAGACGCACTACATGACAGCCCAATTACCGCCACCAGTGCCCGCCAAGAAGGCGGTGCCGCCATGATGGCCGAAGCCTGGGGCAAACTCCACGGCACACCGGGCATTTGTTTTGTGACCCGTGGCCCCGGCGCCACCAATGCCAGTGCCGGTATTCATGTGGCCCAGCAAGACTCGACGCCCATGATTTTATTTATTGGCCAAATCAATAGCCAATTGCGCCACCGCGAAGCCTTTCAAGAAGTGGATTATGGTCAATACCTCGGCTCCATGGCCAAGTGGGTGGCAGAAATAGATTCCACCGAACGCATTACCGAAATGGTGAGCCGTGCATGGTCTGTGGCCACCAGCGGCCGCCCAGGGCCGGTGGTATTAGTATTGCCAGAAGACACCTTATCGGGGCAGGCCGCCAGCACCAAAGTCAAACCCTTTACCACCTTAGAAACCTACCCAAGCCCTGAACACTTGCAGCAAATGGCGCACAGGGTGGAACAAGCTAATGCACCTATTATAGTATTAGGTGGTAGCCGCTGGTGTGCCGACTCTGTGGCTCAGGTTGAGGCCTTTGCCGAGGCATTTGCCCTGCCAGTGGCCTGCTCATTTCGTCGCCAAATGTTGTTTAACCACCATCACCCCCACTACGCCGGCGACGTGGGTTTAGGCATTAACCCTAAACTTGCAACCACCATTGCCGACGCCGATTTAGTCATCCTCATGGGCGGGCGTTTTTCAGAGGTGCCATCGCAAAACTATGAACTGTTAGGGGTGCAAAGTGCTCGCCAACAATTGATTCATATCCATGCCTGTGCAGAAGAGCTAGGACGTGTATACCGTGCTGATTTAGCCATTCACGCCAGCCCTAAAGCGCTGGCCGCTGGGCTTTCTCAGCTGTCGCCCACTATTAAACCGTCACAAGAACGTGTAGACCATGTGGCCCACTGCCATAACAATTATCAACAGTGGTCCACTTTGCCTACTCAGGCACACCCAGGTGCTGTGCAAATGCCAGCCGTTATGGCCCACTTAAGCAACAGCCTACCCGCCGATACCATTATCACCAACGGTGCCGGCAACTACGCCACGTGGATTCATCGTTTTTGGAAATTTAGCCACTATGGCACGCAGTTAGCACCCACTAGCGGATCTATGGGCTATGGTTTACCAGCGGCCGTTGCGGCCAAAATCGCCGAGCCTCATAAAACCGTGGTTTGTTTTGCTGGTGATGGCTGTTTTCAAATGACCATGCAGGAATTTGGCACCGCGGTGCAACAACAGGCCAACATTATTGTATTGGTGATTGATAATGGCATGTATGGCACCATCCGTATGCATCAAGAGCACCATTTCCCCAGCCGCGTTAGTGCTACAGATTTGGTTAACCCAGACTTTTGCGCGCTGGCCAAAGCCTATGGTACGTTTGCCACACAAGTGACCCACACAGACCAGTTTCCTCAAGCCTTAGAGGCTGCCATGGCGGCTGGAACACCCGCGTTAATTCACATTAAACTAGACCCCCAAGCGTTAACGCCCAACCTAACGTTAAACCAAATCCGTGACGGTGCATAAGCCATATTGATGATGAATATGGCCGTTTAAGCCCTACTAAAGTCGAATGCAGGCTAATTTTACATGCCTAACTCGGCTATGATGTTGCCCATACAAAATTCTTGTGTCTAATACGCCACACTATTGGGAGCCTCTCATGGCCGAACTATCATTAAGCCGCTCAAAGCGCATCATTAATGCCACCCTTACCAGAGGCAAGGCACTTGGACTCAACCCGTTATCCGTCGTCGTACTCGACAGTGGCGGCCACGTTAAGGCCTTTGAACGCCAAGACGGCGCCTCTCCTGGTCGTTTTGCTATCGCCCAAGCCAAAGCCTATGGTGTGGTGATGTTAGGCATGCCCGGCAGTGCACAAATGACCAGGGCCGAAGCTCAGCCTTATTTTATCGTCACTGCAAACGCAGCCTTAGACGGCAAAATGATTCCCGTACCGGGTGGTGTGTTGATCCAAAATGAAAGCGGCCATACATTAGGCGCGCTAGGTGTGACTGGCGACACGTCTGACAACGATTTGTTGGCAGCTATAGCTGGCATAGAAGCGGTAGGACTAATCGCGATAGGGTAATGTTTTAACCCTTTAAACGGCAGTTATCCGCCACATATTAGTGACTAACGACTGACAACTATGCCATTATTGGCGTCTTTCAAAGCTCTGAAGATGCCAAGTATGACCACGCTAAAACACGCCTCCAAAAATCAGATGTCGCACTGGCGTCAACACCTGCATCAACACCCAGAAACGGGCTTTGAAGTGCATGACACGGCAGCGTTTGTGGCCCAAAAACTCATCGAATTCGGCTTACAGGTGCATACCCAGATTGGTGAAATTGGCGTGGTGGGCGTACTCAAACGCGGCACTTCTAACAAAGCCATCGGTTTACGTGCCGACATGGACGCCCTCGCCATTCAAGAGCTCAATGAGTTTACCTACAAGTCACAGAACCACGGCCATATGCACGCCTGTGGCCACGACGGCCATACGGCCATGCTGCTGGGCGCTGCCCAAGAACTCGCCTCCACGGGCAACTTTGATGGCACCGTGTATTTTATTTTCCAACCCGACGAAGAACACGGCGCGGGTGCGCAATGCATGATTGATGACGGTTTGTTTGAACGCTTTCCCATGCAAGCCATCTACGGCCTGCACAATATGCCGGGCATGGCAGCAGGCACAATGGCCATGAATGCCGGTGGCGTTATGGCCAGCGAAGACAACTTTAAAATTGTAATCAAAGGCCGTGGTGGCCACGCCTCACAACCCCATCACCATATTGACCCATTAGTGATTGGTGCAGAAATATTATTGGCCTTACAAACCATCGTCTCGCGTAACATCGACCCTGAACTTCAGGCCGTTGTTTCCGCCACTGAATTTGTCACCGACGGCGCGGTTAACGTCATTCCTAGCACCGTCACTATTACCGGCGATTGCCGAAGTTTTTCGGAAGACGTTCAAGACCTAATTGAAGCACGCATGGGCCAACTGGTACGTGGCATCTGTGACGCCCATGGCGCAGACCATGAATTCACTTACGACCGCGTATTCTGGGCCACCATCAATACCGCAACAGAAACCCAAGCCGCAGGCCAAGCCGCCGTCGCCTTGTTAGGCGCAGCAAAAGTAGATTTAGCCTGCCGCCCAAAAACCATCTCAGAAGATTTTGCGAGCATGCTCAGAGTCAAAGCCGGCTGTTATGTCTTCTTAGGCAACGGTATCGATAGCGTCGGTGGCTGCATGCTCCACAACCCCCATTACGACTTTAACGACGACATCGCCGAAACCGGCGCCGCCTACTGGGTAACCCTGGTGCAACAAGAGCTAGCCTAACCCCTCCCCACCGTCATTCCGGCGAAGGCCGGAACCTCCCCAAACCCCGTTATTCTGACCCTACCTGTAATTCTGACCCCACCCTGTCATTCTGACGAAGGTCAGAATCCCCCACCCCATATACCAAAAACACATAACATAATTAAAATTCGGTATATACACTTTATTGCATTTTTATCAATAATACGTATTATAGAAGCCACCAACCCGCCCCCTAGAGTTGGTGGTTAACAAAACACTGCAAACGGAACTGCAACTGTAAGACATGAAGGATCCAAGCGATACGCTTTGGGTCAACCTCTCCTCTTCTACGTCTTCCATGACCATGACCGACATAGTATTTACCCACACGGACACGGGTATGAAGTACGAGTTAAGGACAACCCGCCACTAAGGCAGTGTTTTGCCAGCACGGATGCTGGTGTAAAAGTGCGGGGCAGGATGCCCCGCCGCCTTTCATTCTTCACCATCAAGTTGAGGCCGCTATCAATGGAAAGCCACGACCAAAAATTTGATATTAAACTACCCCCTCCAAGCACTTCAACAACTGTTTGCCCAACCAGAAGCAGACGCCCTAGGGCCCGAAGTAAGCATCATTCCAATCCGACAAGAGCAGCTTAAACGAAAGCTCGGGGATCGTTTTAGAGAGTTAGACGTACCGTTAGAAGTCACCTGGCCCAATGGCGAAAAAGAAGCCCTGCTCTTCGTCCTAAAGGAAGAAACAGATCCACGGCGCTTTTCTACCCACCGCTTAGCTCACTACTGCCTAGACTTATCTGAACTGCGCAACACAAAACGAGTGGTGCCCGTTGTGATATTTCTACGCGGCCAAACCTTCGATCTGTCGTTACGCTTGGGAGGAAACCGCCATACCTATCTAGAATTCATTTATTTAAGCTGCTTATTATCTCAACTCCCGTGGCAAAAATACCAACATAGCAGCAACATTGTTGCACGTCTCAACCTGCCCAATATGCACTATGAACAAAAAGACAAGATCCACGTATATGCCCAAGCATTTCGAGGCCTACAACAACTAGAAAGCGACCCCGCCCTACAAGACAAATACATCGACTTCATCGACATCTACGCACAACTAAGCAATATCAACATCATTACCCACACGAGGTTCAGCAAATGGAAACCTTCACCCAGCGCAATCAAAACATCGGAATGCAGCAAGGAATGCAGTAAGGTGAGGCTGCAATATTCACCCGCTTAATGAAATCAAAATTTGGTGGAATTTCTGCATCCATAGAAGCTAAGATTACTAACGCAGACTGCGATACGCTACTTTTGTGGAGCGACCGTATATTGACTGCCAGCACCCCAGAAGAAGTGTGCCATTAGACGCTGCCTTTGTGGAAACTGACCAAGTTAGTTGTCACCTAATAGTTCCAGATTCAACAGCCTATTATCCAAACTAAAAACTTGTTAAAATCTCATACAATTCATGGCTTTATAATTCACTGAATGCTCCTGTTTTAGATGCTGTTAATCTATTGATCGCTGGTTCAAACCTAGATCGAGGAGCCATCCAAAATATAAATAAGCTGCTTAGATGCAGCTTTTTTGTGCCTGTAAAAAATCAAACCTACACCGACTTAAGAAACAACGACCCAAAGAGACTAATTGCATGTGGTTTAAAAATATCCGAATTTACCGTTTTACCAAGCCTTTCACCTTGTCTGTAGAGCAGCTAGATGAAGCTCTATCCACAGCGGCTTTTGAACCATGCGGTAGTCAAGACCAAAAGCGCATGGGTTGGGTGTCGCCTATTACCGGCCAAGTAGAGGCAAGCGGCTTTGCTCACGCAAGCCAAAATTACCTTATGGTTTGTGCCAAGCGCCAAGAAAAGGTGTTACCTGCGGCGGTTGTGAATGAGTTTCTAGCCGAAAAGGTGAATGCCATACAAGATGCCGAAGACCGCAAAGTGGGTAGAAAGCAGCGTTTACAGCTTAAAGACGAAGTGATGATGGATCTTTTACCCAGGGCCTTCACGCGCTCTCAATTGCAATACGCGTACATTGCACCAGAGCAAGGTTATTTGGTTGTAGATGCTGCATCAGCCAACAAAGCAGAAGAGCTAATACACACCTTACGCGACACCTTAGGCAGTATGGCGGTGGTACCACTATCCAGCCTACAGCAACCTTTAGACGCAATGACTACTTGGGTATCCCAAAACCTAGCACCTGAAAACATCGTCCTTGGCGAAGAATGTGAACTGGCTGATGCCAAAGATGCGGGTAGCGTTATTCGTTGTAAACAACAAGACTTAGCATCGGCCGAAATTGCCAACCTGTTAGCGTCTGGCATGTTGGTTACTAAGCTAGCGTTAAACTGGATGGAAGGCATAAGCTTTATATTGGATGACCAGCTAGCCATCAAACGTTTACGCTTTGAGGACAAGGTACGCGAGAAAGTCGACGATGTAGACGCACAAAGCCAAGCCGAACAGTTTGATATTGAATTTTCTGTGATGACCATTGAATTAAGCGCCCTAATCAACGATCTCTTGAATGCATTAGGTGGGATCAATACACACACTGCGTCCGTAGAAGAAATCGTTGCCAAAGCAAGCCGTGGTGATGCCGATAGCACAAAGGTTGAAGAAGTGAGTTTCTAGTAGGTGATGGTGGCGTAGCCAGCTGCTGGTGACGTGGTCAAGCTATAAACGTTCAACTGTTGAACGTTTGATTAACATTGACACAATAGTCGTCTTGGTTTGAATGACCAGAAATTAATTATGCAAATTTTTTGATTTGGGTATTGGCTAACGATGTGGGTGTTTGCTGGCTTAATAAATTAATCAAGACGACTGATCGTTTCTGGCCATCGGTGTGGCTAAATACCGCTTTTAGCCCTTTAAACGGCCCGTCTAATATATTAAGCCTGTCGCCCGCTTGCGGCACATCCGGAGCGCTGACGGTAGTCTCGCTTGCTAAACCCGCTTGTTCACGTAACTTAATAAGTGTAATAAGGTCTTCTGGCACTCTTAACGGCTCCATACCAAAACCCACTATTTTACTCACACCTCGGCTAGAGCGAATACTGGTATAGCTTAAGCCTGTCTCTTCTGGCTGAGCGTTAATAAACAAATAACCAGGAAATAGAGCTTCCTGAACTTGAACACGTTTACCGCGGCTGAGTTTTTCTACCCATATTTGTGGACAATAGCATTCACCGTTTTGGCGTTCTAGATTTTCTAGTGCACGCAACTCTTGCCTAGGCTTAACCTGCAATAGCAACCAATTAGGTGAGTTCATGAAGCGCCTCCTGTGTAGCGTAATAACTGCCAGAATTCCGCTGCAATTACCATAGATACAATTCCTGAAAATATGGCTTTAGTATAGATCACGATGCTTAGGAATTATTCCTAAAACAACACCTTACAGAGATATGGTTAGCATAAAATACTTAGACGAAGTCGCTGATGTCACCCATACCTTCTCGTAACACTTCTATTTCACCGTCTACCAAACTCACTAAAGACGTGACTTCCATGCCGCAATAACCACCGTCTATAATCAAGTCTAGACTATGTTCTAGAGTTTGCCTGATATCGTAAGGATCAGTTAAAGGAAATTCATCATTGGGTAAGATTAATGAGCTGCTAAGCATGGGTTCGCCGAGCTCTTTAAGCAGCGCTAGGGCTATGGCGTTGTCTGGTACGCGCAGGCCTATGGTCTTCTTTTTTGGGTGAAGTAGTTTTTTGGGTACTTCTTTGCTGGCTTTAAGTATGAAGGTGTAGGCACCTGGGGTGTGGGATTTAAGTATGCGGTAGGCTTCGTTGTCTACCTTGGCGTAGGTGGCAATTTGGCTGAGGTCTTCGCAGACGATGGTGAGGTGGTGTTTGTCGTCAAGTTGGCGAATTTGTTTGATGCGGTCTACTGCTTTTTTGTCACCGAGATGGCAGGCAATGGCGTAGGCGCAATCTGTGGGGTACACCACTACGCCGCCCTTTTGAATTATCTCTGCGGCTTGTTTGATTAGGCGTGACTGGGGTGTTTCGGTGTGTATTTGGAAAAATTGGCTCATTGGCTTCTTTTAGATTGAGTTATATTTTGTGCTGACAGTGGTTATTGTAGGCGTTAAATTGCCATTTGAATATAACTTGGTGGGTTTAGGTTGCTGCGCTTCGCTCGCAATGACAGGTGGGGGAAAGTCCCCCTAGTGGTTAGCTAGGGGTAATGGGGTACTTCAAAGAAAGGGGCGCAGTGTCGCCCTGACGAAGGTCAGGGCCTTAAGATTCCGGCCTTCGCCGGAATGACGAGGTTCTAATGCGCCGGAATGACATCAGGCCTACTTAAGTAGGCTCAGTATGTCTTGGGTGGATGCGTTGGCTTGTGAAAGCATGGCGGTGCCAGCTTTTTGCAATACTTGGCTCTTGGCTAGGTTGGCAGCCAAAACAGCGGCTAAAATGGCAAAAATACGGCAAAGTTTCATGAATATCTCCCTCTTGCCGTAGGTAATGCAATCACTGTGCCAATTCCACAGATCGACATTTCTGCGTAGCTCATGGATAATGAATCCATACGATCTACAAACCCTTATAACAACCCCTACTTATGCTCCCGTCTCTCGCACACATTTTGCAACACTTCCAAAACCGTCGGCCTATTCGTGCAGGCTCGCTCATTACCACGGTGCTGGGTGACGCCATAGTGCCCCATGGCAGTGAAGTGTGGCTGGGTAGCTTAATTAAGGCGCTAGAGCCGTTTGGGCTAAACCCCCGTTTAACACGTACCGCGGTATTTCGCCTCACCCAAGACCACTGGCTTACTGCCAACCCTATTGGTCGGCGCAGCTATTACGAAGTGACCGATTTTGGCCAACGCCACTTTAAGCAGGCGTTTAAACTGATTTATGCCCACCAAAGTCCTCCCTGGGATGGTACTTGGACCTTGGTACTGATGGGGCAATTAGAAAACGACGAGCGCAAACAGCTGAAACAAGGGTTGCAGTGGTTAGGTTATGGCCAAGCATGCCCACAAACCATGCTCCACCCTGCGGCAGAGCACGAGGATTTAGACGCCTTATTAGAAGAGTTACAATTAACCGGGAAAGTATTGGTGTTGGATCAAGCTGTGCCTGCCAATCCGTTGAGTGTTTCCACCACCGAGCAAGTGCGTAGCTATTGGGATTTTTCGGCGTTAAGCCACAGTTATCAAGAATTTTTAAGCCTATTTACGCCGTTATTAACGGCGGCCAAACAACAGGCTTTAAGCCCACAAGAGGCCTTTATGGCCCGCACCTTGTTGATTCACGACTACCGTCGTATTCTCCTGCGTGACCCATTGTTACCGGACGAACTGGTTGGCCCTAACTGGCCCGGTCATGACGCAAGGCAACTGGCCAAAGATTTGTACCAGCAGCTGTGGGCCGCCGCCGAAGTCTACATAACCAGCGCCTTTGAAACTGCCGCCGGCGAGATACCCGCGGCGAGCGATCATTTCCACCAACGTTTTGGCGGCTTAGCCTAAACATAGACCAAAACGACTAATTTAGACTATACTGGTCTAAATTAATTGGAGGTTCGAAATGCAAATTAACATTTCAGAAGCTAAAGCCAACCTGTCAAAGCTGGTTAATATGGCACACGCTGGCGAAAAAGTTGTCATTCTTAAAAACAACATACCTCTGGTAGACATTGTTGCCCACGAGGCCGAACCCACAAGGAAGCTAGGTCTGTTATTGGGTCAGTTAGACCTGCCCAACAGCCTCATGGACGAAGATGACAAAATTAATGAAATGTTTTACGGCAGTGATCGTTGAACATCATTATAGATACCCATATTTACTTATGGGCGCTCTCCTGCCCAGAACGGTTAAGCAAAAGCTTCCGTTATGAACTTGAATCATCAACTAATGTAATTTGGTTAAGTTCGGTGAGTATTACCGAAATGATGATCAAATCATCAATCGGTAAGTTAACCTTAGACTTCGACCCCATATTGCTCGCGCAGCAGAGCGGCTTCTCAATGCTAGACTATAGTGCTCAGGATGCGGTGCCACTAAAAACCCTAGCATTCCACCATAAAGACCCGTTCGATCGCATGCTTATATCTCAGAGCATGTCGCGCAACTACAAAATTATGACGGCAGATTCAAAGTTTGCCCTGTACGACTGCAAGCTAGTTCGCTAAAACTAACACCCCACTAACGCTTGCTTTGAAACAAGGGCGTAGAGCGAGCAGGTTGCATACGCTGACGGTTGTCTTCTACCTGCGCTAAGGGTTCGCATTCGCGTAGCGTCTGCTGGCATCGTACGGCTAAGTCTTGATAATCTAGCGTGCCCTTGTGTTTCCACTCCAGTTCGGTATCGGTCACCTGTCGCAACACCTTAGCGGGCATACCCACCACCATGCTGCGCTCGCCACATTCAAAACCAGCTTTTACAAAGGCGCATGCAGCCACAATAGATTCGGCGCCTATTTGAGCACCGTCCATCACCACTGCGTTCATGCCCACCAAGGCGTTGCGGCCAATGTGGGCGCCATGCACTACCGCACCGTGTCCAATGTGCCCGTCTACTTCAATAACCGTGTCAGAACCCGGAAAACCATGCATAACACAGGTATCTTGCACGTTAACCCCTTGTTCTAGCACCAACCTACCAAAATCACCACGCAAACAGGCCGCGGGCCCTATGTAACAATTGGCGCCAATAATCACGTCTCCAATAATCACGGCAGTGGGATGCACATAACTTGTGGGATCTACTACGGGGGTGATACCGTCCATTTGATAACAGGGCATGAGTCAATTTCCTTGGTTAATTGTAGGGGTTTTGTAGCGCAGAACTATAAAGAGATACAGGAAATGAATTAATTTTCTTATTTTTGTATCTTTTTATCGTGTGGCTAGATTATCATTGATCCATGTCATTTAAAAGAGACCAAAAAATGTCAGATTCTATTTTATTAAGCATCCACGAGGGCGTGGCTACCATCACCCTTAACCGCCCCAAAAACCTCAACAGCTTTAACCTAGACATGCACCAACAGCTGCAACAGGCCATGGCGAGCGTCAAAGCAGATCAGAGCGTACGTTGTGTATTAATCACAGGCTCTGGCCGCGGTTTTTGTGCTGGGCAAGATTTAGGCGACCGTAAGTTTGACGATAGCCAACAAGCCCCCGACTTAGGTGCCACCCTCAACACCTACTATAACCCGCTTATCAAAAGCTTGCGCGACCTTCCCATGCCGATCATCTGCGCCGTTAACGGTGTAGCCGCTGGGGCTGGCGCTAACATTGCCTTAGCGTGCGACATCGTCATTGCGGCTCAAAGCGCCAGCTTCATTCAAGCCTTTTGCCGTTTAGGCTTAATTCCAGATGCCGGCGGCACTTGGGTGCTACCCCGTTTAGTGGGTTTAGCCAAAGCCAAAGGCTTAGCCTTGTTGGGCGACAAACTCAGTGCCACTCAAGCCGAAAAAATGGGCCTTATTTGGGACGTAAAAGCCGACGATGAGCTCATGCCTCATTGCCAACAGCTCGCCCAACACTTGGCCACCCAACCGACCCATGGTTTAGGCTTGATCAAACAAAGCCTCAATGCCAGTTTCAGCAACGACCTTGATACCCAGTTAGACCTAGAAAGCCAACTGCAGCGTAAAGCCGGCCGAAGTGAGGACTACCAAATTGGTGTACAGGCGTTTATGAACAAACAAACCCCTGTCTATACAGGCCGATAGGAGCAACCATGAGTGAGTCTAAAGAGCTAGCCCAAGCCTGTTATCAACAGCTCTGGCAAAACGACTATGCCAGCCAACACTTAGGCATAGAAATGCAACAGGTAGACGAAGGCCACGCCTGCATCACCATGAGCGTTAAGCAGTTTATGCTCAACGGCCACGGTACTTGCCATGGTGGTTTTTTGTTCGCTATGGCCGATTCTGCCTTTGCCTTTGCATGCAATAGCGACAACCGCCCTACGGTAGCCTCGGGCTGCAGCATCGACTTTATACGCCCGGCCAAGGCCAACGACTTACTCACGGCCACTGCTAAACGTTTGTCTCGTGGCAAACGAACTGGCCTCTACGACGTAGAAATCACTAATTCAGAGCAACAGCTCATCGCCCAATTTCGTGGCCGCGCCCACCAAGTAGGCAGCCATATTATCGACCCCACCACCCTATCTTTAGGAGCATAGAATGAGTCAATTAGAAGCCATAGAATCAGCCAGCATTGACGAACTTCGTGCGTTACAGCTTGAGCGTATGCGCTGGAGCCTACAACACGCCTACGACAACGTGCCGCATTACAAAAACAGCTTTGATGCCGCAGGCATTGCGCCGGGCGACTTAACCAATTTATCTGACTTAAGCCAATTCCCGTTCACTACTAAGAGTGACCTACGAGACAACTACCCATTCAATATGTTCGCTGTGCCACAAAAAGACGTGGTGCGCGTGCACGCATCCAGTGGTACCACCGGCAAACCTACGGTAGTGGGTTATACCGCAGACGACATTGACACTTGGGCCACAGTGATGGCCCGTTCGATTCGTGCAGCAGGCGGTACCGCCGAGGATATGGTGCATGTATCTTATGGTTATGGCCTATTTACCGGTGGCCTAGGCGCACATTATGGTGCCGAAAAACTAGGTTGTACGGTCATTCCTATGTCCGGTGGTCAAACCGCAAAACAAGTGCAATTAATCAAAGATTTCAACCCCAACATTATCATGGTCACCCCGTCTTACATGCTTAACCTAGCCGATGAGATGGAAAAACAGGGCATTGATCCTCACAGTTTAAACTTGCGCCTTGGCATCTTTGGTGCCGAGCCCTGGACCAACACCATGCGCACCGCCATTGAGCAACGCATGGGGATTGATGCCCTCGACATTTATGGTTTGTCAGAAGTCATGGGGCCTGGTGTAGGCATGGAATGTTTATCTACTAAAGATGGCCCTACCTTGTGGGAAGATCACTTTTACCCAGAGATCATTAACCCAACAACTGGCGAAATATTACCAGACGGCGAATATGGCGAGCTGGTGTTCACCACCCTCACCAAACAGGCCATGCCTGTGATTCGTTACCGCACCCGCGACTTAACTCGTCTGTTACCCGGCACCGCACGACCTATGCGCCGTATGGACAAGATCACCGGTCGTAGTGACGACATGATGATTATTCGCGGCGTTAACGTCTTTCCGTCTCAAATTGAAGAGCTAGCGCTCACCCTGCCCGAGCTGTCGCCGCATTATCAAATCGATTTAACCCGAGCCGGTAATATGGATGCCATTGCCATTAACATTGAGCTAAACCCCAACTATGGACACCTTGATGCCGAGCAAAAAGATCAGGTGGTTAAACAGCTGGGCAACAAAATCAAAACCTTTATTGGCATTAGCTGCCGTATCAATATTTGCGCACCAGGCAGCTTGCCGCGTTCCGAAGGCAAAGCCGTACGTGTTAAGGACTTACGATAAGTGATACAAAAACATTGACTTAATATTAATTTATTGTATCATTTACCAAGAATTTACGAGGAAGCTCCCCTATGTATGCACAAATGGTTGAAACCGGTGTTAAGCAAGTCAAAGACCGCGCCGACATGGACGCCCAAGAAGCGGCGTTTATGCAGCAAATTGATGCTGAAGACAAAATAGAACCTCAAAGTTGGATGCCCGACGCCTACCGTAAAACTTTAGTACGGCAGATTTCTCAGCATGCCCATTCAGAAATCATTGGTATGCAACCCGAAGGTAACTGGCTCACCCGTGCGCCCACCCTTAAGCGTAAGCTACAGCTAGCAGCCAAAATTCAAGACGAATGTGGCCATGGCTTGTACCTTTACAGTGCCGCCGAAACCTTGGGCACAAGCCGCGCCCAAATGCTGGACGACTTACACACCGGCAAAGCCAAATACTCCAGTATTTTTAACTACCCTACCCTAAGCTGGGCCGACATTGGCGCCGTGGGTTGGTTAGTGGATGGCGCGGCCATTGTTAACCAGGTGATGCTACAGCGTACGTCATACGGCCCTTATGCACGGGCCATGGTACGTATCTGTAAAGAAGAAAGTTTTCACCAACGCCAAGGCTACGAGTTGCTGCTTACGATGATGCAACAAGGCACTCAGGCACAAAAAGACATGGTACAAGATTCCATTAATCGTCTTTGGTGGCCATCATTAATGATGTTTGGCCCTACGGATGACGAGTCGCCTAACTCTGCACAATCCATGGCGTGGAAAATTAAACGTAAAGGCAACGACGAAATTCGTCAGCAGTTTATCGACCAAACCATACCTCAGCTAGAAGTACTCGGCTGCACCGTGCCAGACCCAGACCTTAAGTGGAATGAAGAAACTGGCCATTACGATTACGGCACCATTGATTGGGCCGAGTTTTTTGCCGTCATTAAAGGCAATGGTCCCTGCAACAAACAACGCTTAGCGCGCAAAGTACAAGCCCACGAAAATGGCGCTTGGGTGCGAGAAGCCGCTATTGCCTATGCAGACAAACAAGCCAACATCAAGTCCCAACAATCCAATACCAACAAGGTGGCATAAACATGAACAAAACAGACTGGCCTTTATACGAAGTGTTTATCCGCAGCCGTCATGGCTTAAGCCACAAACACGTAGGTAGTGTACACGCCGCAGACGAAACCATGGCCATGGAAAATGCCCGTGAGTTATACACTCGCCGTAACGAAGGCACCAGCATTTGGGTAGTCGATTCCAACGCCATTTGCGCCAGTGCACCAGAGCAAAAAGACGCCATGTTTACCTCGCCGGTAGAAAAGATTTACCGTCACCCTTCATTTTACCAGCTGCCTGCCAGCGTGGATAAAATGTAATGAGCGACTGTTACGCCACTCAAGGCCACGACTCACTCAATCAATACATCCTCCACTTGGCCGACAACCCATTAGTACTGGGTCAACGCTTGTGTGAATTGTGTACCCATGCACCGATCTTAGAAGAAGAAACGGCGCTCATGAACACCAGTCTCGACCTCTTTGGTCAAGCGCGCAATTGGCTCGACTATGCCGTCGCCAGAAACCCCCAGCTAGGCGACTGCGACGCCCTTGCCATGGGCCGCGACGAGCGCCACTTTTTAAACCTACTATTGTGCGAACAAGGTAACGGCAACTTTGCCGACACCATGGCCCGTCAATACTTGTTTGATGTGTGGCATCGTCTCACGCTACAGGCCCTATGCCTAAGCCAAGACAGCCAAATTGCTGCCATTGCGGCCAAGTCCATCAAAGAAGTGGATTACCACGAACAACGTTCGCGTAACTGGGTGATTCGCCTAGGCGATGGTACCCAGCAGAGCCACGATTACATGCAGTCGGCCATCAATGAGTTGTGGTCCTATAGCGACGAATTGTTCGTGCAAGGCGACGACGAATTACAGCTCGTAGCCCAAGGTATTGCCGCTAACCAATCCAGCATTGAAGTCCAATGGCGTGCCACGGTAAGCCAAACCATGGCTGAAGCCACGCTAACGTTACCCACCGATTGTTTCCAAAAATTTGGTGGCAAGCAAGGTGAGCACAGCGAGCCATTTGGGTTAATGTTAGCCGAAATGCAAAGCCTGTATCGCGCCCACCCTGGTGCAGTATGGTAGAAGTGCAGCCGCTGATTTTCACCGACCGGGGCCGTCAGCTCGACTTTCATCACGCTACACCGACAGAAAACCAGGTGTGGCAATTGTTAGAGCTGGTGCCAGACCCAGAACTACCAATGGTGAGCGTAGTGGACTTAGGCATTGTGCGTAGCGCTGAGCTACAGCCCGCCAACAGTACACAAGAGCAACAATGGCTAGTGCAAGTGACGCCCACCTATTCGGGCTGCCCTGCCACCGACTTTATTGCCAGCGAAGTACACCATACGCTCAAGCGTGCCGGTGTACCCAACCGTGTTGAAACCGTGTTGGCACCGGCTTGGTGCAGCTCTTGGATGACGCCAAAAGGCCGCACAGCACTAAAAGATGCCGGCATTGCACCACCTCTAGACGACATTACCACCTTAGCTTGCCCCCAGTGCGACAGCCGCAATGTAGCCTTACTCAACCAGTTTGGCTCAACCGCATGCAAAGCCCTGTACCGCTGCAATAACTGCTTAGAACCGTTTGACTACTTCAAAACGATTTAACTTGATGAGCCTTTGACCATGAAGAATTTTTACCCACTCACCGTAAATCAACTCACCAACGAGACCCGCGACACCGTCTCCATCGCCTTTGATTTACCGGCCGACTTAGCCGACAAGTTCCACTACCAACAAGGCCAATACCTCACCCTTCGTACTCAGATTGAAGGTCAAGAAGTTCGTCGGGCCTACTCCATTTGTGAAAGCGTAGGCCAGCAAAAATTACGTGTGGCCGTGAAACAAGTGGCCGATGGTCAATTTTCTACGTGGGCCAACCAGCAACTTGAAGTCGGCCAACAAATTGACGTAATGCCACCTCAAGGTAGCTTCACTAGCACCTTAGACACACACCATGTCGGCGAATATCTACTTATTGCCGCAGGTTCTGGCATTACCCCTATCCTGTCTATTGCCGCCAGCATGTTAGAAACCGAAGCCACCTCCAAGGTGACGTTGGTGTACGGCAACCGTGCCACCAGCAGCGTTATTTTTAGGGAGCAGTTAGAAGACCTTAAAAACAAATACATGCAACGCCTCAACGTTATCTACGTGATGAGCCGAGAGCAACAAGACATCGAGCTATTTAACGGCCGCATCAATGGCGCTAAAATCGACCAACTGTTAAGTCAGTGGGTACACCCAGACCGTATCAGTGAATGCTTTATTTGTGGTCCAGAAGACATGAGCAAAGACTGCCAACAAGCCTTAATTAAGGCCGGCATACCGGCAGCCAAGGTTCACTTAGAACTATTTGGCACACAAACAGCTGGCAGCGCAGCACGTAAGCGTAAACCTAAGGCAACCAATGCTAACACCAGCGAGATCAGTATCCGCGCAGACGGCCACACCCGCAGTTTTGAGTTAGCCCACAACAGTTTAAACATTCTTGAAGCAGGCCTTGCCGAAGGCGCAGACTTACCTTGGGCCTGTAAAGCCGGCGTCTGCTCCACCTGCAAATGTAAAGTACTCGAAGGCGAAGTAGAAATGGACACTAACCACGCCCTAGAAGACTACGAGATCAAAGACGGCTACGTACTGAGTTGCCAAAGCTACCCCATCAGCGCCAAAATCGTCTTAGACTACGACATCTAAAGGAACAGCACATGAAAGTATCAAGTTACGTTAACGGCCAGTGGCATACGAGCAACGATGCTGGGGTAGAAATTTACCACGCGGTTAGCGGTGATCCAGTCGCTCAAATCAGCAGCCAAGGCATCGACTTTGCAGCAGTAGCAACCTATGGCCGTAATGTCGGCGGCACAGCCCTACGGCAGATGACCTTGCACGAGCGCGCCAATATGCTTAAGCATTTAGGCAAATACTTATTGCAGCGTAAACAAGAATTTTACACCTTATCAGCCTGCACCGGCGCCACTCAATTGGACAGCTGGGTCGACATTGAAGGTGGTATTCAAACCCTATTTAGTTATTCGGGCATGGTGCGACGTGAATTTTCTAACGAAACCTATGCCATAGAAGGCCCATCCGAAGCCTTGTCTGCGGGCGGCACGTTTGTGGGTCGGCATATTTTGGTACCTAAAGAGGGTGTAGCGGTACACATTAACGCCTTTAACTTCCCTTGTTGGGGCATGTTAGAAAAAATCGCCCCAAGCTTAGCTGCGGGTGTTCCTGTAATCGTTAAACCTGCCAGTGTTTCCTGCTACCTAACCCAACTCATGGTAAAAGCCATTGTAGAGTCTGGTTTGTTACCAGAAGGCGCCATCCAGCTTATTTGTGGTGGTGTAGGCGACTTGTTAGATCAACTCAACGAACAAGATGTAGTGACCTTCACAGGCTCCGCTGTGACCGGCCAAAAACTAAAAAGCCATGCCAACATCATGGCCAACAACATTCCCTTCACCATGGAAGCCGATTCCCTTAACTACAGCATTCTTGGCCAGCAAGCCACGCCCGAGACACCAGAATTCGACCTATTCGTTAAGTCTTTAGTCACCGAAATGACCGTCAAAGCGGGCCAAAAATGTACCGCTATTCGCCGTGCCATTGTGCCTGCCAACTTGATGGATGCCGTATCCACTGCAGTGAGTACACGTTTGCAAAAAATCACCATAGGCGACCCCGCACAAGAAGGCGTACGTATGGGGCCGTTAGTTGGCCGCGACCAAGTTGCCGACACGTGGGATCAGTTAAATCGGTTAAAGCAACACACCCAAGTGGTTTACGGTGGCACCCAAGACTTTGCCCTGCATAGTGGCAGCCGAGAGGGCGGTGCGTTTTTCCCGGCCACCTTATTACGTTGTGATAACCCGCTAACGGCCACCCTACCCCACGAAGTAGAAGCCTTTGGCCCAGTGTCGATCTTAATGCCTTACAATAACATCGACGAAGCCATTGCTATCACCAAATTGGGCCGTGGCAGCTTAGTAGGCTCGTTAGTGAGTGACGATCCACTAGAAGCCCAGCAAATTGTGCTTGGCACCGCTGCCTACCATGGCCGTTTGTTAGTACTTAACCAAGCCTGCGCTAAAGAATCTACCGGTCACGGTTCGCCTTTGCCTATGTTGGTCCATGGCGGCCCAGGCCGTGCCGGTGGCGGCGAAGAACTGGGTGGCATCCGTGCAGTAAAGCACTATATGCAACGCACGGCACTGCAGGGTAGCCCTACCATGCTGACGGCGGTGACCAAGGAATTCCACCCTGGATCAGAACAAATCACCACCCAAGTGCATCCGTTTAAGAAATACTTTGAAGACCTACAAATTGGCGAAACCTTAATCACGCACCGACGCACGGTAACCGAAGCCGACATCGTTAATTTTGGTTGCCTGTCTGGCGACCACTTTTACGCTCACTTCGACGAAATTGCTGCCAAGGACTCTTTATTTGGCGAACGTGTAGCCCATGGCTATTTTGTAATTTCTGCCGCTGCCGGCATGTTTGTAGAACCTTCCCCGGGCCCAGTCTTAGCTAACTATGGCTTAGAGAATTTGCGTTTTGTGGAACCCGTATGTATTGGTGACACCATCCAAGTGCGCCTAAGCTGCAAACAAAAAACTTATAAAGATCAACGCCCTGACGACAAAAAGCCCACAGGTGTAGTGGAATGGGATGTAGAAGTACGCAACCAGCACGACACGCCAGTAGCGCTCTACAGCATCCTTACCTTAGTAGAACGGCGCTTGCCGTAACCCCGCACCCGTCTTTACTCTGGTAAAGGCGGGGCCACATTTAACTGTGGTTTCTCGGTCATCTGCAGTATTCTGTTGTTGGTTTAGTTATGATCCCTGATCAGACTAGCTCTCTCAGCAACAGGAATACACCGCATGCCAACACCCGTAAGCCAGCCTCAGGTCAACGCGGACCAACTCAGAGCTACACTTACTAAACAAAAATCAGCCTATTTGTCGCAGGGTATCCCTAACCTAGCGCAGCGCCGTGAGACCTTAAACCAACTTAAATCGCTGATTATGGCCAACCAACAGGCCATCGTTGACGCCATCTGTAAGGACTACGGCCATCGGGCGCACCAAGAAACCCGTTTAGCCGAAATTTTTCCATCCATCGATGGCATTAACCATGCGCGAAAAAAGCTATCCAAGTGGATGAAAACCCAAAAACGATCCGTCGGCATTTGGGCCTTAGGTGCCCGTAACACTGTAATTCCGCAGCCGCTAGGCGTAGTGGGTATTGTGGTACCGTGGAACTACCCTTTATTTCTATGTATTAGCCCATTGGTGTGCGCCATTGCTGCGGGTAACCGCTGCATGATAAAAATGGCGGCCAACTCGTCGAATTTATGCCATTTGTTACAGGCTTTGTTTGCAGAAACCTTTGCTGAGGACATGATTACCATTATACCCGGCGCCAAAGGCTCCGATTTTTCCGCCCTACCGTTTGATCATTTAATGTTTACCGGTTCCGGTAGTACCGGCCGCCAAGTAATGCGTGCGGCGGCCGACAACCTCACCCCGGTAACTTTGGAATTGGGTGGTAAATCACCGGCCATCATTGCCCCAGACTACTCTATTTCCAAAGCCGCGCAGCGTTTATTATTCTTCAAATGCTTTAATGCGGGCCAAACCTGTGTCGCACCTGATTACCTGTTTGTGCCCGAGAGTAAGGTGGACGAATTTGTTGCTGCTGCTAAAACCATTGTCAGTGCTCGCTACCCCGACACTAGCAGCACCGATTACACATCGGTTATTGATGAAGCCGCCTATCAACGCCTCAACAGCACACTTGCAGATGCCGTTGCTCTTGGAGCTCAGACCATCCCCATGATTACCAGTCACACCAGCGACGCCACGCTGCGCAAGCTACCTCCCACACTATTAACCGGCGTAAACGACGGCATGCGGGTAATGCAGGAAGAGATTTTTGGCCCGCTATTACCTATAATGACGTATACCCACATGAACGACGTACTGGACTATGTGAATAACCACGACCGGCCTTTAGGTTTGTATTTATTTAGTAATAATAAGCAGTTACAGGAGGATGTGATAAACAAAACCCGCTCCGGAGGCGTGTGTATCAACGACACCACTTTGCAAGTGAGTCAGCACGACCTGCCGTTTGGCGGTGTGGGCGAAAGTGGCATGGGCCACTACCATGGCGCAGAGGGTTTTATGACCATGAGTAAGTTACGGCCTATTTTTAAGCAAGCTCGCAAGTCTACCTTATCCAACCTGTACCCTCCCTATGGAGCTCGGGTTGATGCATTTTTGAAAACTTTTGTTAGGTAATGACCATTGAAAGCGTCTATCTCTGCGTCAAAACCCGCTAATAGCCTCTGGTGTGCTAGCACTAAAAATACCTTTGCTAGCCCTCCGCTAGAGGCGCACGTGACCACTGACGTGGTGATTATTGGTGGCGGCTACAGCGGCTTGTCTGCAGCCCTACATTTGGCACAACAAGGTGTTGATGTTCAGGTTGTAGAGGCCCACTCCATTGGATTTGGCGGGTCTGGCCGCAACGTCGGCTTAGTCAATGCCGGGTTATGGGTACCGCCAGACCAAGTGGAAGCTCAACTGGGCTACCATGCAGGGCACACCCTCAACCAAGCGCTCGCCGCGGCACCCGATCTTGTATTTGAGCTAATCGAACAACACCAGATTGATTGCCAACCGGTGCGTAATGGTACCCTTCATTGCGCTAACAACAGTGTCGGTTTGGCAGATCTAAAGCGCCGCTTAGCACAACAACAAAAACGCCATGCGCCGGTGCAACTTCTAGACGCTAGCACCGCTCAAAGCCGCATTGGGTCAACCCGGTTTGTGGGTGCCTTATTTGATCCTCGAGCAGGCACCATACAACCGTTAAACTATGCCTTTGGTTTAGCCCACGCGGCGGTTGCAGCAGGAGCGGTCATTCACACCCAATCACCAGCGCTGAGTTACCAGCACCACGGTAACCAATGGTGCGTGACTACCGCCAAGGGGAGTATTAGGGCTAACCGACTCATATTGGCCACCAATGCCTATGATTTAAATTTAACCACCATACCTCACCATACGCCGGTCCACTTTTGCCAGTTTGCCACCCAACCGTTAACCAAGCAGCAGCGCATTGGCATCTTGCCCCAGGGTGAAGGTTGCTGGGACACGGCGCAGGTGATGTCGTCGTTTAGGCTCGATAATGCGGGACGGCTTATTATTGGTGGTGTAGGTTGTGTAGAAGACGCGGGCAAACAAACCCACATCAATTGGGCCCACCGGCAACTCAACGCCTTATTCCCACAAGTCACCGATTACCAATTTCGGTATGCCTGGAGTGGCTGCATCGCCATGACCCCAGATCACCTGCCAAAAATAGCCCACATAGGCCCCCAAGCAATCAGCCTGTACGGCTATAGCGGCCGTGGCATTGGCCCTGCTACGGTGCTGGGTAAAGCCGCGGCACAATGGGCCATGGGTGCAGACCCCGCATGCTTACCAGTAGCCATCACCCTGCCTAAAACCGATCACTTTTCTCGTATTAAAGCGCACTACTACAATACCGGAGCGCGTGTAGCTCACTGGTTTGACAGGCGTCTAGGCCGATAGCTCCAAACTTAGCTACAAAACAAGTCGCTCAACTCCTGCCAATCCAGTTGCGAAAGCTGGTCTTTTGGCGCAGTTAACCAAGGCCCCGCAGCACTAATGAGACGTTGCGGCGATAACTCCACCAACTCACCGGACTTAAGCGCTTGCTGCGCCAACGGCAAGGATGCCAACACCACACCCAAACCTTGTTGCGCTGCCGCCAAGGCACAGGTTTGTGAGTCAAATCGATAAAGAGCCATGGGGCTTGCTGCATCACCAGTGAATTGTGCCCAATCGTGCCAACCCAAGCGCGGGCCAGACACCGCTAACTTGGGTAACTGCTGCCAATGTTTCACTGTGGCTAACAAAGCGGGGCTTACCAAGGGTGTAAGTTGTTCTGCAAATAAAGGCGTGCAAGTGCGGTTAGCCCACTGGCCAGTGCCATACCTCACCTCCACGTCTGCGGTTTGCTGCTTAAAATCAGCTTCGACCACCATGGTGCTAAAGGTCAATTGCAAAGGTTTGTTGTGGGTTACTAAACGTGGCATTAACCACTGCTGAATCACCGAAGCGCTGGCAGCAATGGTGAGCTGTGTGCGCCGTAAGCCAAATAATTGCGCAGAGCTTTGACCAATAGTATTAAGGCCACTGGATACATACGGCAACCAAGCCTCACCATGTACCGTTAAGGCCACACCCCTAGGTTTTCGTAAGAACAATTTGTACGCCAAACGACGTTCTAAATAACCGATGCGCTGGCTTATTGCGGCCTGAGTTAAACCTGTTTCTTTTGCCGCGGCGGTAAAACTACCTAAACGCCCAGCGGCCTCAAACGCCCGCACCCACTCCAACGGCAAATCGTTAAACTTATCCTCTGCCATAACTAAAACCACATCTTAGATTTAATTTAAGTAAATATAACTTATGTTCAATCTAACTTAAACTGAGTTAATCAACATCAATTAGGGAATTTGTATGTCTCACGCCTCTTTGAGCTCAGACGGGCTCGTTGTGAGTCTCACCGTCGCCAACAAAACCATGCGTTTTCATGCCATTTGGCTGCGCGACAACGCCTTAGATGCTGCTACAAAAAGCAGCACTAATGGCCAACGTTTAATCGCCTTAAGAGACATAGACGTCACCACTTACATTAGCCACGCCCAAGTGCTGGCCGAGGTGTTGCAAGTCACCTTTATGCCTGAGCAAAAGACCGTAACCTTTCCACTGGATTGGCTAGCAGCCCATGCCTATGACAAACCACAAGCTAGCACCAAAGGTTGGCACCCCGCTAGTCAAAGCCTGTGGAATCACAACCTGATGGACCAATTACCACAAGCCGACTTTGAAGCAGTATCAAACTCCCCACAGGCCTTGCAGGCATGGCTTGCGGGCATTGCTCGTTTTGGTTTTGCCAAGCTCAATGCTGGCCCTGTAAAAGCAGGCGCTTTAACCCAAGTGGTGGATTTATTTGGCCACCTGCGTGAAACCAACTACGGCCGTATTTTTGAAGTGCGGGTTGAAGAAAAACCCACTAACTTAGCCTATACCGGCTTAGCCTTGCAGGCCCACACAGACAACCCCTACCGCAACCCCGTGCCCACCATGCAAGTGCTCTATTGCCTTGAAAGCTCAGCACCCGGTGGTGACAATGTGTTGGTGGATGGTTTTAACGCAGCCAGGCAACTACAACAAGAAAACCCCCACGGTTTTGATTTATTGAGCCGATATTGTGCGCGTTTTGAGTATGCTGGCGAAGCGGACGTGTGCTTGCAGTCTAAGCGCCCCATGATTGAACTGGCGCCCGACGGCCAGCTACAAGGCATCCGTTTTAACAATCGCTCTGCGGCCCCTTTTACCGACATTCCGTTTGAGCATATGGCAGACTATTATGCAGCGTATCGGCAACTGGGCGAAATTATAGATAAGCCGACCTCAGAAGTGGGTTTTAGGCTTAATCCAGGCGACTGCTTTGTAATTGATAATACCCGCGTATTGCATGCTCGAAAGGCATTTTCTGGGGCAGGCACACGCTGGTTACAGGGTTGTTATGCCGACATGGATGGCTTACGCTCGCGTTTAGCCGTACTCAATAATGCGCTAGGAGAAGGCTGATGAAAAGCCACTTTAAGCAACTCACCGCCAGTAATATCGTGGCCCATTTGGGTGACGTTTTTGAGCACTGTGGGGCCGAAGAATATTTAGGTGAACCGGTAACAATGGCCCAGCATATGTTACAAGGTGCCTCCCTTGCAGTGCATCAAGGCCTGTCTAACGCCGTTATTGCAGCGGCCTTATTACATGACATTGGTCATTTCACCAGTGAATTTGGCACCTTTGCCATGACCGACACCCATGACCGGCAACACGAAGTGTTTGGTGCCAAGGTGCTGGCACCATTCTTTCCAGCAAAGGTGACTCAGTGCGTACGCCATCATGTGGCAGCCAAACGGTACCTTTGCGCCACCCGTAGCGAGTACTTCTCACAACTCAGTGCCGCCTCGGTACACTCGTTACAATTACAAGGCGGCCCTATGTCGGCCACCGAAGTGCTTGAGTTCGAAGCTAATCCGCACTTAAAAGACATTATTCAAGTGCGCTTACTGGACGACGCAGGCAAAGTCGCCGGCCTCCAAACCTATGACTTCGCCTACTTCGTAGACTTATTACAAGCGTTGGTCGACCAGCACTGCACCTAACGTCTTTATTTACTACTCACCAACACCTTAATTTCATCTAGGCTGGCTGGGTCGTCTATGGTGGAAGGCACCACATAGTCTTCGCCGTTAGCAATATTGCGGATGATTTTTCGAAGTATTTTACCAGACCGAGTTTTTGGTAAGCGCGGCACGATGTGTGCGCTTTTGAGTACCGCAATAGGGCCAATGGTTTTACGCAACATGGCTGCCAATTCTTTGCCGAGTTGCGGGTCATCAATTTGTGCACCTGCCTTAAGCAATACCAGTGCCATAGGCAACTGACCTTTTAGTGAGTCTTGAACACCCACTACGGCGCACTCGGCCACCAACTCATGGGCACCCACAACCTCTTCCATTTCGCCGGTGGACAAACGATGGCCTGCAATATTAATAACGTCGTCGGTGCGGCCCATAATAAACACATAACCATCGTCATCTAGGTAGCCACCGTCACCGGAGGTGTAGTAACCCGGAAACTCTTTAAGGTAAGAGTCGTGCAAACGGCCTTCGTCGCCCCAAATACCCACTAAACAGCCTGGAGGCAATGGTAACTTTAAGGCGATGTTGCCTTTTACATTGGCGCCGACAGGCTCGCCCGCATCAGATAACACATGCAAATCGTAACCAGCAATAGGCACCGTAGACGAACCTGGCTTAGCGGGCAAATCATCCAGACCCACAGGGTTAGCACAGATGGACCAACCGGTTTCTGTTTGCCACCAGTGATCCACTACCGGACGGCCAATGGTTTCTACCGCCCAGTCGTAGGTGGGAGGGTCTAACCGCTCACCCGCCATAAATACGGTTTCTAAACTGCTTAAGTCATACTTTTTAAGCAACTCGCCTTGAGGGTCTTCTTTTTTAATAGCTCGAAATGCCGTTGGCGCAGAGAAAATAGCCTTAACCTTATATTCTTCGATCACACGCCAAAATGCACCCGCATCGGGCGTCATCACCGGTTTGCCTTCGTATAAAAGACTCGTGCAGCCAGCAATCAATGGTCCATAAACAATGTAGGCATGGCCTACCACCCAACCCACGTCAGATGCGGCCCAAAATACGTCTCCCGCATCCATGTTGTAAATGGCTTTCATAGTGTAGTTGAGGGCCACAGCATGGCCGCCGTTATCGCGTACGATGCCTTTAGGTTTGCCAGTAGTGCCAGACGTGTAGAGAATATACAGTGGATCGGTGGCTTGTACAGACACGGCCTCGACCACATCATTTCGAATTTGCGCCTGGGCCATTAAGCTGACCCAATCGTGGTCTCGCCCTGCTTGTAAATCGGCCTTTAGCTGTGGCCGTTGTAATACCACTACGCTTTTCACTTTATGTTGAGCGAGGTCTAAGGCTTCATCCAACAAAGGTTTGTAAGCAATGACTTTGGCCACTTCAATACCGCAAGAGGCACTAATAATTGCAGTGGGTTGCGCATCGTCGATACGTACGGCTAGCTCGGCCGCAGCAAAACCGCCAAACACTACTGAATGCACTGCGCCTAAACGCGCGCAAGCCAACATAGCAATCGAGGCTTCCATCACCATGGGCATATAAATAACCACCCGGTCGCCTTTTTTCACGCCTTGATCACGCAAAGCGCTGGCAAACAGGCAAACCTGACGCAACAACTGACTATAGGTGAGGCTAGATTGGGTGTTGGTTACGGGTGAGTCGTAATAAATCGCCACTTGATCTCCACGGCCATTAGCCACGTGATGGTCTAGTGCCATGTAACAGGTATTCATTACGCCGTCTGTAAACCAGCGCCCTGTGGCTGTTTGACTGGTATCCACCATCTTCGTGGGGGCCTTAAACCACGGCAAGCAGTCGGCTTGTTGTTGCCAAAACAGTTGTGGGTTAGTAAGGGCTTGTTGATAGGATGCGGCGTAACTCATGGGCAATGACTCAACTAATACAGATTAATATTAGTCTTATAGTAGCGCAACTTAGCTGCGCTGAAACTACGACATTGGGGTAAGGCGAGTTTAAACGTTGGAATCTGGAAAGGCGGCTTTACGCTGGTTCATATATTTTTGTAGGCGAGCATCTATATCTGCATCTAAAGGCGGTAGCTCATAGTCATTGAGCATTTTTTTATAGATGCGGTTAGCCCGCTGCGCCGCCGTTAAGCTGCCTTCTTCTTGCCACTGTTCAAAAGATTCGTGGTTGGCGGTGCTGGAGTCATAAAACGCGGTTTTATAATTGGCCATGGTGTGGGCTGTACCTAAATGGTGCTGCCCAGGTGGCACTTCGTGGTAAGCACTCAAGGCTAGGCCGTTGTCGCTCACGTCTATACCCTTGGCAATGGTGTGCATCATGCCCAAGTGGTCGGTATCCAAAATAAACTTTTCGTAACCCATAGTGAGGCCCCCTTCTAACCAACCGGCCGCTTGAAACACCACGTTAATACCCGCCAGCATAGTAGGAAACAAGGTATCTGCGCTTTCTTGGGCCGCTTGGGCATCCGGGATTTTGGAGGCCGTTAACGAGCCGCCACCCCGTAGAGGCACACCCAAGCGCTTTGCCAATTGGCCAAAGGCAATATAGCCCAGTGCCGGCTCTGGCATGCCAAAGGTAGGCGCTCCAGACCTTAAAGACATAGAACTAGTAAAGGTGCCAAACACCCCAGGTGCGCCCGGGCGAATAAGTTGAATCAAGGCCAAGCCTGCCATCGCTTCTGCCAGCACCTGAGATAAAGCCCCTGCTAAGGTAACGGGACCCATGGCACCCATAAGAATAAAGGGCGTCACAATAACCGCTTGATTGGCCTTGGCGTAGGTTTTTAATGCACCCAACATGGTGCCATCGTACGTCAAAGGGGAGTTAACATTAATAACGCTAATAATGCCGCAGTTGTGTTCTAAAAACTCTTCGCCAAACACAATGCGGGCCATATCAATGGAATCTTGCGCCCGCTCTGGTGCCGTTACAGAACCCATAAAACACTTGTCGCTGTACTTGATGTGGTTATACACCATATCAAAATGGCGTTTATTCACCGGCAGGTCCATGGGCTCAACGATAGTGCCCCCAGAGTGGTGTAGCCAAGGCGACATGTGGGCTAGCTTAATAAAGTTTTTAAAGTCTTCATTTTTGGCGTAGCGTCGGCCTTGATCAAGATCGTGTACAAAAGGTGACCCATAACACGGGAAAAAACACATGTTGTCGCCGCCAATCTCTATAGAGCGGGCAGGGTTACGCGCATGTTGGGTAAATTGCTTGGGCGAAGTGGCATTGATAATAGAGCGCAACATGCCCTTCTTAAAGCGCACTCGATCACCCTGCACGTCACAGCCTGCCTGACGCCAGATTTCCAGCACTTCTTCGTCTTCTTTAAACTCGATACCCACTTCTTGCAAAATGGCATCGGCATTGTCTTCTATTTTTTGTAATGCATCCTCATTAAGCATTTCATAAATAGGGATTTCGCGTTTTAAATAAGCAGGGCCTTGCAGCGGCTCAATGTTTTTTTGTTTACCCGTGCGGCCACCGGCCCTACGCCGATGAGTACTGCCTGTTTTTGGTGCCATGCTTTAACGCCCCTATTTTAGTCAACAAAGGGCTGTATTAGCAGCCACAATGTGTTTGATGCTAGGGGCACTACGGCGGCCTGTCAAACGACAAAAAGGTATGCGCTGGATAACCTGTGGTTATTTGACTAGGCCCTTACACACCTAGCTCTTGTGCCAAAAATTCGCGCCATCCGGACTGGTAAAATTATCTTTATACAGTGCTTATACAGGCATTGATCTTCACTCTTTTGTTATGTTAAATTGCTCTCTTTAGCGCCATAACAATCTTTTAATAACACAGCGTTGAATAACAACAAGTTATGATATCAAGACTCAAACAAATTCCATCACCCAACAGCTTAATTATGTTTGAGGCCAGCGCTCGTCACCTGAGTTTTACCCGCGCGGCGGTCGAACTCAATTTGAGCCAAGCGGCAATTAGCAAACAAATCGCCAACCTAGAACAACGTTTAGGCCATTTGCTGTTTGTGCGTCAACACCGTTCCTTGCGCTTGAGTTCAGAAGGCAAATTACTCTACCAAGCGGTTGCCTCTGGGCTGGGCCAAATTGCCGATGCCGTGGAGCAACTGAACTCCCCGTCTGCCATAAAAACCGTTACCGTGGCGGCCACCACCGCGTTTGCACAAATGTGGTTATTGCCCAAATTAGGGCGCTTTATCCAACAACACCCCAACATCGACCTAAGAATACTCACCTCAGAGAACCACTTAGGCGGCGTAGACGAAGATGCCGACATTGCTATTAAGTACGGCGACAACACATGGCCTAAAACCGAGTCGACGTATTTGTTGTCTGGCGATATTTATCCCGTATGTAGCCCCGCCATGGCCGAGCAACATCAGCTCTCCCACTTGTCTCAATTAACTCAAGTACCCCTCATCGATCTAGATGATAATCAATGGCGCTGGGTTAAGTGGCAAGACTGGCTCATTGATCAACATAGCCCGCTAAAGGGCCTTCGCACCAGTATCGAGTTTAACAATATCCCCATGTTATACAGTGCCGCCGAAGCGGGCCAAGGTATGGCCTTGGGCTGGAGCGAGTTTGTCGAAAACTTGATAAGCACCAAGCGTTTGGTCGCACCTTTTAGTGAACGCTTACACATCCCTAAACCTTGGGGTTATTACATATTAATGGAACCCTCAGACCACCGGTCTGAACACATCAACCAAGTTAAACAGTGGATTCTAAAAGAAGCCCCATAAGTAGGAGTTATCACCGTGATTGATGATAAAAAACGTTACTTAAACCAAGGTGCGGCGGACGTAGCGCTTAAAAACCCCATTGCCGAAGCCACTGTTAGGCGCGCCCGTGAGTATCGCCTTGAACGTACCCGTCAGGTGTTAAGAGACAACGACATTGCTGCCGCCTTATTGTACGACCCCTGTAATATTCGTTACGCTACCGACACCTCCAACATGCAGCTGTGGACCATGCACAACCCCTCGCGTTACGCGTTAATCTTTGCCGATGGCCCTGCCCTACTGTTTGATTACCACAATTGCGGCCATTTACACGACGACAAACGCCTGCCGAACGGCCAGCTTACGGTGGACGAAATTCGACCTGCGATTGCCTGGGCTTACTTTGCGGCTGGAGAACGCGGCCCAGAACAGGCCGTACGTTGGGGTAATGACATTGCTTCACTAATGAAACAATATGGCGGAGGCAACCAACGCCTTGCAGTGGATATTTGTGAAGAGTTAGGCATGGCACAGTTGCATAAACACGGCATAGAAACCCTGTATGGCATGAAGTACATTGAACATGCGCGCTTAATTAAGTCTACCGACGAATTAGAGCTCATGGCATGGACAATTCAAGTGTGCCAAAAAGGCATGCAGCGCATGTGGGATCATTGCGAACCGGGCATTAGCGAAAACGAGCTCTGGGCTCATTTGCACTTTGAAAACATTCGTAACGGCGGTGAGTGGATTGAAACTCGCATCCTTTCTGCAGGCGAGCGCACTAACCCATGGATGCGCGAAAGCTCTGACGCCCTTATCCAAACAGGCGACATTGTGTCCTTCGACACGGACCTTATTGGCCCCTACGGCTATTGCGCCGACATCTCACGCGCCTGGATTGCGGGCCACGAACGGCCCTCAGCAACTCAGCAAGAAATTTACGATGTGGCCATGGAGCACATCACTTACAACATGGGGTTACTCAAAGATGGCTTGGCCTTCCGTGACTTTGTAGACCAATCGTGGAAGCTACCCGACCGATTTGCCCCCAACCGTTATTCTTGCTCGGTACATGGTGTTGGCCTAGCTGATGAATACCCCTGCATTTACCACCCGCAGGACTATGACAAGGTAGGCTATGACGGTCATTTTCATGAAAATATGGTGGTGTGTGTAGAATCTTACACCGGCGGCATCGGCGAAAAAGAAGGCGTTAAACTAGAGCAACAAGTGCGCATAACCAAAACCGGGGTGGAGTTGCTCTCTGACTTTGCCATTGGATCGTTTAACTAAAAACCTCCCGTCGCCCTGACCACCCCGTCGCCCTGACGCAGGTCAGGGCCTCTAGCTTCCGGCCTACGCCGGAAAGACGGTAAGCCTGCTCCGGAATGACGGACCGTCTACGCAGGAGTGACGTGAGACACGTGTCACCTAATACTAAATGTAGGTCGCCATATTGCTCAGTAGACAGGGCCGCTAAAGCCAGCCGCTAAGAGATAAGGAATACGCCCCACGTGGCCCTAAAGCCAAGCCCACTTTTAGTATGGATCATTGAACACAGCTTTGAAGCATGCGCTAAATTTTATCATTATTGCTAGCCATATACAGGCAGACTATAATCAATGGATTAGCCGCTAGATTGCTATATATGACAAGGAAAAATGTAGTGAACAACCCACTAATTGCGAAGATAACTCAACTAGTATCCCAGGATCATGAAATAGAACTCCTTTGGATATACGGCTCACAAGCAGATGCTAGTGCAACCCCTGAAAGTGACTACGACCTAGCGATTGCCTTTACCTTACCACAAGGCAACACACTAGAAAGTAGATTGCGCTCAGAAGTAAAAGCCTTAGAATGGTCAGATCAGCTGAACTTAAAAAGCAACCAAGTATCCGTTGTGGATATCAACTTGGCACCATTGCCGTTAGCCATGGGCATCATACATAATGGTGTGCTATTACACCAAGGCAGTGGCCTGCGCCTTGCTAGGGAAGAAAATCGCATCACATCAATGTGGGAGCTAGATTATGAATACCATCAACGTCAATTTGGATAGGTTCTATGCCGCTTCAATTAAAGAACATTTGGCAGAGCTTAAAGAGCAACTGCAAGAACTAGAGCACATTCTGGCGCAAGGACCCTTAAGTGCCATCGAATACAGAGCTCTAGAACGCAACCTGCAACTACTAGTGGAAGCCTGCATTGGGCTCGCTAAGCGGGTCCTTAAAGGACAAGGCTGCACACCCCCTTCGGAAGCTAGAAAAGCATTCGAAAAACTGGCTGCTAAAGGCCTGGACAATGGCACCATTGAATGGACCAAAGTCATCGGTATGCGCAATGCCATAGTACATGACTACTTAGACATAGACGCAGCAAGAATCACCACCGTGTTAAAAAATAGGGATTACCTAAAGTTGTTTGAATTTGCCTCTCAATACCTTTAGATGCACCCACTTACTAAACCCCATAAAAGCGCCTAACCACCTTACCCAAACCAACCAACGTTTGCTCAAGAGCAATATCACCTACACCCTCAAGGGCCAATAAGCTCATGTTAAATGAGTTCAAACGCAACTGCCTATGCAAACGGGCTTGCTCAGCAGATAACTCACCTGCAACTAACATAGCTTGAATGGCTTCCAGCTCGTCAGCAAGCTCGTCTGACAACTGCTCAACACCAGGTGAGACAACCCCACGGCGATCACCCAACTGAACCGCCAACTCTGCCGCTAGCAGCGCCAACAAATCATCTTTAATCTTCATCACTCTCGTCCATACTTCTTCGCCAACTCAAGCCGCAAAATGGCACTGAAGCTAGTATCAAAACTACGCCATACATCCACCACCTGCACAGGCGACAAGCACCCTAAGAGGTGCAACTTAGCCAAGGATTCAAAACTAGACTGCAGCAACAACAGTTGTTCAACAGTCACCCCATTACGAGGCAAGGCCTTAGCCCGCACCAACAACCCACCAAAGGCCACGGCAGAGTCATCATAAAAATCAGTAAACTCAGCATAGTCACATGGCCCCGCTCCCTGCAACGCAGCAAGCGCCACAAAATGCTGAGCAGTACGTTTTTGTAAGCGGGTAATGGATTTATCTGTAGAGGAATCGTAGGGCGTGGTGGGCACCAAGGCACAGGCTTGTAGAGTTGAAAAAAACAATACCAAGGTTAAAAACCTTGCTGCAACCGATAAGAGGCTTGAAATACTGTGCATCATCCTTTGCTCCGCATAAGCCTATGTACTTACTTAAAGCATAGTCTAGATGCGGCTATGGTCAAGAACTTTGCTAGTTACCACCAACGAGCTGATACCGCATCATCCAATCAACAAGGTCATCGTAAGCCATCGCTGCTAAGAATTTCTGACGGACCGCCTCATCGTGATCAATAAGCAGCATAGGCTCACCTAACACTAACCGCCTGTCGGATACAAACGGGTAAACCATGGTTGGTCGGTCTTTTAATACCACGCCAGCTTCTACGGCCAAGTATCGAGCACTTTCAGAGAACCGGTGCTCTGCATTCTCCAGCGTACTCAAAATATTCCGCCCTAAGTTGGGGTATGTTGCCTCAGACAAGGCCAGGTGATACAAGGTAGGCATAATGTCTTTGTGCGACGCGAGTTGATCTAGCTCTACTAACTGTACGGGTTTGTAGGCATCTGGCACATACATATAAAGCGGCACAGCCACATTGCGTAATGCAGAACCTTGAAAACCCGTCAAACCACGCACAGCGTGATCCCCTGTAATGGCAACGATTGTGTTGTTGGCCAGGCCACTTTTCTTCACGCGGGTTACAAAATGGCCAAGGTGGTCATTGGTATATTTATAAGTGGTTAGCGATTCCGTTGGTAAGTTACCAATGTTTCCAGATAACGTATTGACGCCGCTTACAACATGTTCCTGATACGACGATGGCACAGCATAAGGCGGGTGGTTGGTCGTTGATAAGGTTACAATAAACAAGGGTTGCTGATTATGGGTTTGCTCGTCCAGCACATCAGAGGCATACTCATACATATAGGCATCTTCACCACCCCAAACATTGGTTGGCATGTCACCGAAATAAGAAGTTAGCTGATGTGCCCCAACGAATTGATCAAACCCTTGTTTCAAGAAATAATCAGAGCGATTACGTATGCCTTCGTATCCAGTGTAAATAAACAAGGTG